>CAVPFT010000061.1:0-105801 GCA_963703795.1 uncultured Actinomycetota bacterium
CCAGTGCTACGAGCAACAAGCCGACGACCACGCCGATATGGCCGAAAAACTCGGTGCGTCGGCGGCGACGTGGGAACAGCAGGAGGAAGACGCGGCACGAAAATTCGGCGGCATCGTTGACGGCGGTCCATGACTGACGCCAATCCCGCCTTCGACACCGTTCATCCGAGTGGGCACATCCTTGTCCGCTCCTGCCGCGGCGGGTATATGCATAGCGTCGCGCTGAGTGAAGAGGCGATGGAAACCGACGCGGAGGCCCTGGCACGTGGGATCCTATTGACCGCCGATGTGTCGTGCCTCAAAGCACTACTCGAAGTTCGCGACGAAATCGTGGCAGCCGGACACACACCATCCGCGGAGGTTCCGACCCCCCACGACCTTGATGCCGCGATCGAAAAGCTGCTGGCACACAAACTTCGTCGCCGAGACGGCGCGCACTAAGCGGTTAAATCGGACTTCACCCGTGCAGACCTGGCTAGAGCAGCCAGGTCTTTGCGGCGTCGGGGTCGGGCGCGATATCGCTGGGCGGCTCTATGGGACTGGGGCCGAACAACTCTCGCGCGCGGGCCAGTAGGACGCGCACTTCGTCGAGTTGCTGCTGCAACGCAGAATCAGCCATGGCTCCACGCTACCCAGGCGACGGCAGCTGCACAATTCACTGCCTGAATAGACGGCCTGTTGGATCCCGGTAGGCTTAGCCAGTGGCGATCTTCGGTCGGATAACTGCGCGCCAGCGCCTCCGGAGAGCTACCCGGGAATCACTGGCGATTCCGGCCTTTAGCTCTCCGGTCGATTGCAGCCCCTGGGTGACGGGTGGGCTTTGGCCGGCCGAACTGTCCACGGCTACCGCCGAAACCGGCAGTCTTGCAGAATATCTGAAGGCCGACCTGCAGCGAATCACCGATAGCGCCAATGACGCGCTCAAAGTCATCAAGCGAGCGGGAATGCCCGATCCTGTCCGGTGGGCGGAGGAGGCTCAGGTCATCGATGAGGCCCGGGCCCGCGCCGTGCAACGAGTCGATTCGACGGTTCGTCGTTTGCATGCTGTGCAGGCCGACGCGCCCGCCGAACACCCGCGGGCCATTCCCGCCGTAGCGGTCGAGCAACCCGCTGGCGATGCGGCCACAGTTGCCATGCCGGAGCCCCAAGAAGCCATCGAGAGCCAACGTGATCCTGCGCCGGTGGTTGACGTGGTAGCCGGTCCGGCAGCCGACGAGGACAAAGCCGAGGTTTTGGAGGGTCGCCATCGAGCGCCCGGAGCCGCACACGCTGACGAGGCCACCGCCACCCCAACACCGGCGGCCCTTGAACCCACAGTCGTGAGTGAATCCAACGACGAGCGGTTGCAGCGACTCCTTGCGTTCGTGGTCCATCAAGAACCACGACTGAATTGGGCCGTCGGCGATCGTCCCGATGGCACCACGGTGATCGTGACCGACCTCGCCCACGGTTGGATACCGCCGGGCATCACGCTTCCGGCAGGCGTGCGGTTGTTGGAACCCCAACGGCGCACCGGCAAAATCTCCGCGCTGGTCGGCGAGAGTCGGCGCACCGTGACCTACGCTCCCGGGGATTCCCTCGGGCGGCCGGACGACTTGGCTCAGCCGAAGGCCTCAGCGCAGCCGCGGGAGCTGCGCGCAGTCGATGACCCAGGATGGGAGTTGACTCAGGCCACGCACTGGCGCGACGGATTGCCACGGATGGTGCACACGTTGGCCAAAGCGGCTGCGACCGGAACCGGCGTCGCCGAGCAAGAGATCGACTTGCTGCGGGTACATCGCGATACCGCGCGCTACCAGATCTTGACTCAGTATCCAGAGGTGAATCCCGCGCTGTTGCTCAACTGTCTGTTGTTGGCCGCCACCGAAGCCGCCGTTACCGGAGACCCGATTTCGGCGAACTATCACCTGGCCTGGTTCCAGAAACTCAGTGCGACAGCGGACAGCGAGTAGGACGCAAAGCTGGCCTGCCGTCGTAAAGCGTTCACGGACAGCCCTTTTCGCGTTCCGTCATCGACCGGGGCCGGGCGGGCCCGCGAAGGCCTGAGCGATTCGCAGCCAACGCTGCGCGTCGGGGCCGTGCGCTGTGACGTCGAGAGCGCTCGCCGGGCGCCGCTGGGTCACCAGGAAACAGAAGTCCTCGGCGGAGCCGGTGACTCGCTGGGCGGCGTCCGGCGGTCCCCAGGACCAGGTGTCGCCGCCGGGTCCGCGCAGCTCGACCAGGAACGGTTCCGTCGGCGGCGCCAGATTGTTGATGACGAACGAGAAGTCGCGGGTGCGCACTCCGATATGCGCGATCGATCGAAGCCGCTCGGTGGCGGGTCGTTTGACGCCAAGGGCGTCGGCCACGTCAAGCCCATGCGCCCAGGTCTCCATCAACCGCGCGGTGGCCATCGACGCCGCGCTCATCGGTGGCCCGAACCACGGCAGTTTGCGGCCTTCGGGGACCGTCAGCAGCGCCTCATGCAACCGCCCGCGGGTGACGCGCCAGTCGGTGAGCAGTTCGGCCGGCGCCAGGGTCGCCAGCTCCTCGGCAGCCGTGTCGACGAAGCCGGCCGGGTCGGTTTGAGCGGCCTTGAGCACCTCAGCGAACCCGGCCTCGTCGGTGACCGCCGCCCACGCCACCCGGTCGGTCCACAACAGGTGTCCGATCTGGTGGGCGATCGTCCAGCCGGGCGCGGGCGTCGGCTCGGCCCAGCGGTGCGCTGGCAGTGGCGCGACCAACGCGTCGAGGTCGTCGCTTTCGGCGCCGAGGTCGGCCACCACCGGCCCGGGCCCGGCCATCATGGCCTCCGACCGTCAGCCGTCGGGGAAATCACGTAAGTACCTTAGCGATTGTTCGCCGGCTGGCCGCGCCGGCCGACGATGCTGTGCACGGCGAGCCCGATCAGGTACAGCACCGACCCGAACAGCACAAACGTCGGCGCGCGCCCGCTATCGGGAATCAACGCCGCGGCCACGGTGATCGAGACGATGAACGCGACCCAGAACAGCGCATCCTGGACGGCGAACACGTGTCCGCGAAGAGCGTCGTCGACGTCCATCTGCATCGCCGAGTCGGCGCACAACTTGACCACCTGACCGGCCATGCCGAGCAAGAAGCCGCACACCACCATCACCGGAAGCCGCAGCCCGGCGCCGGGGATCTGGATGATCGCCGCCGCCGTCAACGCGCCATTCGCCGCGGCGTAGCGCCCCCACCGGCGCACCACCGATGGCGTCAGCACGTTGGCCAGGAAACCCCCGAGACCCGCAGCGCCGAAGAACAGCAATGCGATACCCAAGCCGCCCGTCTCGGGCGCGCGCACGTGATGGACCAGCACCAACATCACCAGCGAATTGATCCCGATCACCATCCGATGCGCGGCCAAGCCAGACAAGGTGGCGGCCACCGTCGGGCGCTGCACCGCGGTGCGCACGCCGTAAAGCCAACCGGTGACCACCGCATAGACAGCCGATCCGTGGACCGCACGCTGCGTTTCGTCCGGGCCCAGCACGCGGGAGCCGAACCGGAATGACAGCAGCAACGCGATCGACACAGGAATCGCTGCGATGAAGACGATCGCCGAGGCGCCCTGATCGCCGGCACCGAAAAAGAAGCGAGGCACCAGCATGAAATTGGCCCCGAGGAAGGCCGCGAGGGCACCCGACGCGGTGGCCACCGAGTTCATCGTTATGACCTGTTCGCGCGGCACCACGTGGGGCAGGGACGCCGACAGTCCGGACATGACAAACCGGGCCAGGCCGTTGGCGAACAGCGCTCCGATCAGCAGCGGTATGTCGCCGGCGCGCACGGCAAGGATGGTGCCGATCGCGGCGATGAGAATCAGGCGGGCCGTGTTGGCGCCGACGAGCACCAGCCGCCGATCCCAGCGGTCCATCAGCGCCCCGGCGAATGGTCCCAGCAGCGAGTAGGGCAAAAACAGCACCGTGAACGCGCGCGCGATGGCCATCGGGTCGGCGGCTCGATCCGGGTTGAACAGCAGCGCCCCGGCGAGCGCCGCCTGAAAGAGGCCATCACCGAACTGACTCGCCATGCGCAGCTGCAGCAGTCGCCAGAAATCCGGCAAGCTGCGCACCGACCGCCACACGTCGGCGGGCGCGCGGGAGGGCATCCGGGTTTGACTCACAGAACCGACTTCCACGATTGGTCTTGGCGGGGTCGCCGTAGTCGACGCCGTTCCAATAGTTCCAGTAACAGTACAAATATTCGGCGGCACTGCTCGATTGCCCCGGCAGCGGGGCGGAGGTGCGATGATGGTGTCGTGTCGCCGGCCGAGGATCCAGAGGACTACATCGCACCCGCGGCACAGCGGGTGCGGGCGGGTACGTTGCTGCTCGCCAACACCGATCTTCTCGAGCCGACGTTTCGGCGCAGTGTGATTTACATCGTGGAGCACAACGACGGCGGCACCCTGGGTGTGGTGATCAACCGGGCCAGCGAGACGGCGGTGTACAACGTATTGCCCCAGTGGGCCAAACTCGCGGCCAAGCCCAAGACCATGTTCATCGGCGGACCGGTCAAGCGGGACGCCGCCCTGTGTCTGGGCGCATTGCGTGTCGGTGCCGATCCGCAGGGCGTGCCCGGCCTGCGGCACGTGTCCGGCCGGATCGTGATGGTCGATCTGGACGCCGAGCCCGACCCGATCGCTCCCCTGATCGAGGGCGTGCGAATCTTCGCCGGATACTCCGGCTGGACCATTGGTCAGCTCGAAGGCGAGATCGAGCGCGACGACTGGATTGTGTTGTCGGCGTTGCCATCCGATGTTCTGGTCGGGCCCCGAGCCGATCTGTGGGGGCAGGTGCTGCGGCGGCAGCCGCTGCCGCTTTCAATGCTCGCTACGCATCCGATCGACGTCAGCCGAAACTAGCGCTCCTCAGTGGCAGGACTGCGTGCAGACGGCGCAGTTGCCGCCGCAGCCCGGGGCCGCCGCTTCTCGGCGTAGCGCGAAACGCGCGCTCTGCCAGGAGCCGGTGGCCAGGGTCCCGACGGCCCCGGCGACGCAGACGATCAGCAAAACCAGGGCGGTGTGCGGGGAGGCGGCCAGCGCCACCGCGCCGCCGGCGGCCAGCATCACCGCGGCCGCCAACTGGGTCGGCGCCATGGCACGCAGCGCCAGCGCTGTGTTGTCAACGGCCTGGTGGTGAGAAAGCGACCAGGTCCCGAACCCGGCGGAGGCCACCGCCGCACATACGCACAGCACGCCCGCGATCAACATGGGCTCACGATACGAGGCCGGCAGCGGGTCCGCTCCCCCGGGCTCTACCGCCCGTACCGGCCCCGAATCAGCGGCCTTGAAGGAAGCTGAAGTTCGGCAGCGGCGGCAGGCCAGGCACCAGGGCCAAGAGGTTAGGTGCGGGCTGGGACGCGCCCGCGTGGTTGGGCGCGAGCGTCTGCGGGGGCAGCCCCGCCGGCGCCGCACCGGGTGCCTGCGCTGGCGCGGGAAGTCCGACCGGCGCCGCTCCGGGGGCCTGGGCGGGCGCTTGGGCGGGCGCTTGGGCTGGCGCGGGAAGTCCGACCGGCGCCGCTCCGGGGGCCTGGAGGGGCGTGGGAGCCGCAGCCCCGGGTGCGATCACCTGGAATCCATTGATGATCGCGTCGGTGGCCGGTGCGTCTCCGACGGCCACCGCGCGGTCCGTGGTCACCGCCAGCGAGACCAGGTACTTGTCGCGCCCGGACGTGGCGATGACATTTCGCCGCGAGGTGTTGACCGTCACATCGCCGTCGCGGTAAGTGCCCTCGATGATCGAGGACGGAAAGCCGCCGAAGTCAGCGATCGAGGCGTTGGTGGTCTGCCAGGCGAGTAGCTTCTGGCTGTCGACGTAGCCGTGCGTGATGGCTTCCGCGGGATCGAAGTTACCGACCAGCTTATACACCACCACCTGCGCGTTCGATGTATAAACGCTGTTGCCTTGCCGGTCGGCGATCACTGCGAACGCGTCGGGCACGTTGGGATCGGGCACCTGGGTCCAGCGCGTCGGCAGCGGCAGCGTGATGTCGAGGGCGTTGAATCCCTGGGGCTTCTGCGCCTCGAGCTTGACGCCCTTCGACTGCAGGTATTCACGGATCGTGCCGGACACCGCGGGAGTCGGCGGCGGAGGCATCGGTGCCGGCGGCGCGATCGCGGCCGGTGCCGGCGGGGTGGGCGCCGCGACCGGATTCGGTAGTGCGGACGGATTTGCCGCCGGCGGCGTGGCGAGCAATCTGTTGTTGGTGACCTGCCCGGGGGCGGCCGTGGCGTTCTGCGGCGCGGACGCCTGCGCGGGGACGGCAGGGGCGGGCTGGGGCGCTGGCTGCAGAGGATCAGCCGATGCGGTGGCGCCCGCGCAGACCGTGACACCGATCGCGCCGGCCGCCAAGCCCCCTGCGAGTACCCGCAACGTACGGGCGATCTCCATCATCTTGCGTCGGTCCTCCCAGTCGCTCGGGCACTGCACCCGTCGCTATCGGCTGACTGTAACCGGTGGTCAAACGCGCTGAACAGGCTCGAAATAGAGCTGGAATGAAGCCCTGACCAGTGCGCAACGGAACCGAGACCAACCTGTGGCCCGCCGGGCTCGCTGGGGCTCCCTTATACCCTGTTCAGGTGACCGAATCCCCGACCGCCGCGCCCGGGAGCAACTCTGGTGCCACCGCGACGGACGACGATGCGCCGCCGTATCGCTACACCGCGGCCTTGGCGGGCCGCATCGAAAGCACCTGGCAGGCCAATTGGGCGAAGCTCGGGACGTTCAACGTGCCCAACCCGGTCGGTGACCTGGCCCCGACGGACGGAAGTTCGGTGCCCGCCGACAAGTTGTTCGTGCAGGACATGTTCCCCTATCCGTCGGGTGACGGACTGCACGTCGGGCACCCGCTGGGCTACATCGCCACCGACGTATACGCCCGTTACTTCCGGATGACTGGCCATAATGTGTTGCATGCGTTGGGGTTTGACTCCTTCGGGCTGCCTGCTGAGCAGTACGCGGTGCAAACCGGCACCCACCCGCGCACCAGGACCGAGGCCAACGTCGTGAATTTCCGGCGCCAGCTGCGCCGGCTGGGTCTGGGCCACGACAGCCGGCGCAGCTTCTCAACCACTGATGTCGAGTTCTATAAGTGGACCCAGTGGATCTTCCTGCAGATCTACAACGCCTGGTTTGACAACGCGGCCGACAAGGCTCGTCCGATAGCCGAGTTGATCGCCGAATTCGATTCCGGTGCGCGCCGTCTCGACGATGGACGGGACTGGGCCAAGCTGTCGGCGGGGGAGCGGGCCGACGTCATCGATGGCTACCGACTGGTCTACCGGGCGGACTCGATGGTGAACTGGTGTCCGGGGCTCGGCACGGTGTTGGCCAACGAAGAGGTCACCGCCGACGGCCGAAGCGACCGCGGGAACTTCCCAGTATTCCGGAAACGATTGCGGCAGTGGATGATGCGTATCACCGCCTATGCCGACCGTCTCCTGGACGACCTGGACCTGCTGGACTGGCCGGAGCAGGTTAAAACCATGCAGCGCAACTGGATCGGCCGGTCCACGGGGGCCGTGGCCCTCTTCTCGGCGAGCAAGCGCAATGGCGACACGATCGACATCGAAGTGTTCACCACCCGGCCCGACACTCTGTTCGGCGCCACGTATCTGGTGCTGGCCCCGGAGCACGACCTGGTCGACGAGCTGGTCGCCGCTGCCTGGCCGGACGGGGTCGACCCCCGTTGGACGTACGGCGCCGCCACACCGGGCGAGGCCGTGGCCGCCTACCGGCGCGCGATTGCCGCGAAGTCAGACGTCGAGCGTCAGGAGAGCAGGGAGAAGACCGGCGTCTTTTTGGGCAACTACGCGACCAATCCCACCAACGGTAAACCGGTGCCGATCTTCATCGCCGACTACGTCCTGTCCGGGTACGGAACCGGAGCGATCATGGCGGTCCCGGGCCATGATCAACGCGACTGGGACTTCGCTCATGAGTTAGGCCTGCCGATCGTGGAAGTCATTGCCGGCGGCGATATTTCACAGGCTGCATACGCGGGCGACGGCGTGCTGGTTAACTCCGGCTACCTCGACGGGATGGACTTGGCGGCCGCCAAGCAGGCCATCACCGCGCGGTTGGAGGCCGAAGGCCGCGGCACGGCGCGCATCGAATTCAGGTTGCGCGACTGGCTTTTCGCCCGACAGCGCTATTGGGGTGAGCCGTTCCCGATCGTCTACGACGACGACGGACGCCCGCACGCGCTCGACGAGGCCGCATTGCCGGTCGAGCTGCCCGATGTGCCGGACTATTCGCCGGTGCTGTTCGACCCGGACGACGCCGACAGCGAGCCGTCGCCGCCACTGGCCAAGGCCACCGACTGGGTACACGTCGAGCTGGATCTGGGCGACGGCCTGAAGCCTTACACCCGCGACGCCAACGTGATGCCGCAGTGGGCCGCCAGCTCCTGGTACGAACTGCGGTACACCGATCCGCACAACGCAGCGCGGTTCTGCGCCAAGGAAAACGAAGCATATTGGATGGGGCCACGACCGGCTGACCACGGCCCGGGTGATCCCGGCGGCGTCGACCTGTACGTCGGCGGTGCCGAACATGCCGTGCTACACCTGCTGTATTGCAGGTTCTGGCACAAGGTCCTGCACGACCTCGGTCATGTCACTTCTCGCGAGCCCTATCGCAGGCTGGTCAACCAGGGTTATATCCAGGCATTCGCGTACACCGATTCGCGCGGGTCATATGTACCGGCAGAAGAGGTGATCGAGCGCGACGGCGGTTTTTTCTATCCGGGCCCCGACGGCGAAATAGAAGTCTTTCAGGAATTTGGGAAAATCGGTAAGAGCCTGAAGAATTCGATATCGCCCGATGAGATTTGCGACGAATACGGCGCGGACACGCTGCGGGTGTACGAGATGTCGATGGGGCCGCTGGAGGCGTCCCGGCCATGGGCCACCAAGGACGTGGTCGGTGCGCAGCGTTTCCTGCAGCGGGTGTGGCGGCTCGTGATCGACGAGGGGACCGGCGAGACCAGGGTGGTCGACCCCGCCGGTGAACAAGCCGCCCGGCAACCGCTGGGCACCGACACGCTTCGATCGCTGCATCGAACCATCGCCGGAGTGTCCGAAGACTATGTGGGACTGCGCAATAACACCGCGGCTGCAAAGCTGATCGAATACACCAACCACCTGACCAAGGCGCACCGTGATTCGGTGCCCCGCGCGGCGGTTGAGCCGCTGGTGTTGATGTTGGCGCCGCTGGCTCCACACCTGGCCGAGGAGCTGTGGCTGCGGCTGGGCCACACCACCTCGTTGGTACACGGCCCGTTCCCCGAGGCCGACCCCGCCTACCTGGTTGCGGAGACCGTCGAGTACCCGGTGCAGGTGAACGGGAAGGTACGTGGGCGAGTGGTGGTCGCCGCCGACGCCAATGACGACGCACTGAAGGCCGCGGCCATCGCAGACGAAAAGGTCCGGGCGTTTTTAGCGGGTGCCATCCCACGCAAGGTGATCGTGGTCCCCGGCCGGCTGGTCAACCTGGTCGTCTAAGAATCGTCCGCAACCGAAGATCATCGCCGACGCGGCCGCAGCACCACCTCGTGGAGGTGACCATCGGGTGGCGTAGCCAGCGCATTGGCCACCGTCGCCGCGACGGTTTCGGGCCTCAGGAAGTTGGCGGGGTCGTACTCGCCACCCTCAAACGCCACGAGTTCGCGTTGCATACCGGAATCGGTACGGCCGGGATAGATCGTGGTCACCCGCAGGCCCGGCTCGTCGTCGCGCAGCGAGTCCGCAAAGGCACGCAACGCGAACTTGCTGGCCGAGTAGGAGGCCATACCCGGCGAAACCTTTTGCCCCGCACCGGAGTTGATGAACACGACGTGACCTCGGGCACCGCGCAGCGCCGGCAGCAGCGCAAGCGTAAGCTCCACTGCCCCAAAGACGTTCACGGCGAAGGTGGCACGCCACTCATCGACGTTCGACTCGGCGACATGGCCGGGGATGAAAACACCCGCGTTGTGCACCAGCACGTCGAGCTCGTCCACGATTTCGCAGGCGGCCTCGATCTCGTCGGTGTCGGTCAGGTCCAGCGGAAAGGTTGTGGCGCCGAGCCGCTCAGCGACGGCGTCGAGCCGATCGGACGGCCGACCCGCCAACAGTAGGCTGTGCGTTGACGCCAGCGCCGTGGCGATAGCGGAGCCGATACCGCCGCCGGCGCCGGTGATCAGTGCATTTGGCATGTGTTTCAGTTTACGGACGACCCCGGTTAGATTGGGAGCCAACCACTTTCACGCCTGCTTGCGTGCCGGCGGCTCTCCCGCGGGGCCGGATGTCGGTTCACCGGAGGCCAGGCGTTGCAGCGGTGCCAGCGCCTTCGTCAGGGTGTTCAGGTCGGACGCTGGGAGCTGACTGAGCATCGCGGCCAGGGCGGCGCGGCGGTTGGCCAGCGATTCGCCGTGGACGGCCCGCCCTCGGGGGGTGATGTCCACCAGTACCGCCCGCAGGTCGGAGGGGTCACGGGAACGCTTCACCAGCCCGATCTTTTCCAGCCGGCGGATCGCCACGGTGGTGGTGGGAGTTCGCACCCGCTCGTGCGCGGCCAGGTCGGTCATTCGAATGGGGCCCTGATCGAGCAACGTGACCAGGATCGACAGCTGGGCCAGGGTCAATTCCCCGGCGGCGGCCCCGTTCGGGTCCCCGCGGCGCAGCATGGAAAACAACTTGGATAGCGCACGGTGCAAACCTTCCGCGAGCTCAGTCGCCTCGGCCGCGGTGGATTCGCTGTCCGCCATAAGTCGGCAGTCTAACCCGATATCGGGTGCGTACAAGGGAGCTACCGGCTGGTAATTAGCGGCCGTCACAGCACTTGAGACAGGAACCGCTGCAGCCGCTCGGTCTTCGCGGCTTCGAATATCTGCTCGGGAGGGCCGGATTCCACCACTTTGCCGTGATCCATGAAAACAACGGTGTCCGAGGCCGACCGGGCAAAGCCCATTTCGTGGGTGACGACGACCATGGTCATGCCGTCGGCGCCGAGGTCGGCGATGAGTTTCAGAGCTCCTTTGACCATCTCCGGATCCAGCGCCGAGGTCGCCTCATCAAAGAACATCACCTGCGGAGCCATGGCCAGCGCACGGGCGATCGCAACGCGTTGTTGTTGGCCACCGGACAGCATGCCCGGGCGGGCACCGGCCTTGTGTTTCAGGCCAACTCGGTCCAGCTGAGTCAGTGCGAGGTCCCGGGCCGCTTCGGGAGAGAGGCGCCGCAACTTCTGCGGCGCCAGCGCAACATTCTTCAGGATGCTCAGATGCGGGAAGAGGTTATATTGCTGGAACACCATGCCGATGCGCTGGCGGAGTTCGTCGGGATCGTCGCGCAACACCGACCGGCCGTCCAGCAGGATGTCGCCGCTATCGGGCTCGTACAGTCGGTTCAGGCTGCGAAGCAGCGTCGACTTACCCGAGCCGGACGGCCCAATCACGGCCACCGTGCTGCCCGCTGGGGCCTCGATATCGACGCCGCGCAGCACCTTTGTCCCGCCGAGAGTTTGGTGAATATCCTTGGCTTCCAACGATACTGACACTCGCCCTGCGGTAGCCGCGGTCACGTGATCCCCTGGCCGAATGTGGACGTCACCACGTCGGCATGGTCTTCCGGCTCAGCAGCACGGCCGCGGCGAAGCCGGATGTCGATGTAGTTCACCAAATGCGTTAACGGAATTGTCAATATCAGGTAGAAGAGGCCGGCGGCCACCAACGGCGACAAGTTGCCGGTCTGCGCGTTGAGGTCGCGGCCCACCTGAAACAGCTCTCGCTGTTGGGCGACCAAGCCCAGGAAGTACACCAGCGCGGAGCCCTTCAACAGCGCGATGGCCTGATTGACCAGTGACGGCAGCACCCGCCGTATTCCCTGCGGCACCACCACCAGCCGCATGGCGGCGGCATAGCTGAATCCAAGCGCACGGCAGGCTTCCAGTTGGCCGGCGTCGACGCTTTGAATGCCCGAGCGCAGAATCTCACCGATGTAGGCGGCGGCCATCAACCCCAATGCGGCGATGCCCAACGGGTAAGGATCGTTGTGCGTCAGCCCGCCCACCAACGGCCCAACACCCATCCCGATGAGCAGGATGATCACCGCCTCGGGAAGACCGCGGAAGATATCGGTGTACACCCGCGCCGGCCAGCGCAGCCAGCGTGAATGTGACATTCCGGCCATTGCCAGCACCATGCCAAGCGCCAGCCCGATAGCGATGGCACTGTTGGTCAGGATCAACGTATTGGGCAACCCCGTGGTGAGGAGGACGGGGATGGCTTGTCGGTACATAGCCCAGTCGAAGAAGGAGTCGCGTAACTGGGCCAGCGTCGACTTCGGCACGGCCGGGCCCACCGGCACGTGATGCTGGCGCGCGGCGATCGCGGCGAAATCCGGCAGCTGTGGGGCGGGGGCGGTTTTCGACCCGGGTTTCCAGCCGGGCGGCAGGGTCCGCGGCACCCAATCGCAGTACAGCTTCGCCCAGGTGCCGTCGGCGATGACCGCGTCGAGCCCGGAGTTCAGCGCATCGACCAACGGCTGATTATCTCTGGCTACCGCATAGGCCACGAAATTGCCTGGGCTGAAAGTGTTCGCGACAACGACCGCCGGGTCGCCCGGTCGGATCACGGTCGATGCCAGGCTCGCGGGCGCCACCCACGCGTCGAGCTGGCGGGCCTTGAGGCTGGCGTACAGGGTGGCGAAACCGGGGTACTTCACCGGTTGCAGGTGCAAGACGTCGACGACGTACGACTCCTCGACGGTGCCCTGAACCACGCCGATCCGTTGTCCAGCGGCGAGATCACTGAACTTGGCGATCGCAGAGCCTGCCGGCACCACGAGCGCGTAGTAGCCGAAGTCGTAGCCGTTGGTGAAGGCGACGGTGCGCCGCCGCGCGTCGGTGGCCTTGACGTTCGCCGAGCCGACGTCGAAGCGCCGGGACGCCACCTGGGCGAGCAGCCCGGAGAAATCGGTGGCGAAGAAGCGGAGTTGCAGGCCCAGCTTGTCGGCAATGGCATGCAACAGCTGGTTGTCGAAGCCGGTGAACTCTCCAGTGGCGTTGACGCAGATGTTCGGTGGGGCATCCGACAGCGTTCCCACCGTCAGTACGCCCGGCGTGCTGAGCCCCAAAGCGGCGACGTTCACCTCGGACAGCGGCTCGGCGCTAGCCGACGTGTCGTGGTCGTCGTGGCCCACGCCGGGATTCTCGGTGAGGTCTTTCGGCAAGACACTCGCGCCATCCAAACCGGCTGGCGCACATTGGTTCCTATCGGCAAGCGCGGGCGCAGCTGGTGCGGCCAACATCAGGCCGCACACCATCAGGATTGCCGCGGTCAGTCCGAGCAGCTTTCGGCCGCGCTCAGCGCGCCGGCCCGCGCACAGACTCATCACGGCTAACCGTATCGACCGACGGGTCGGCCCGCGCGGTGAAGCGCTTTCAGAGCGCGACCGACGGCTCGCTGTCGGGCGCATCGGCCCCAGCGGATACCTGGGGAACAACTGGGCCAATGTCATCGGGCGCCGAGAACACCCTGCGGCGAACGAGTTCGGCCAGCATGGTCTGGGCCATCAGATTGGACCGGCCGAGGCACGCGGCCCGCGCGGCCTCGGGGTCATGCCGGTGTATTGCGGAGGTCTCGTCTTCGTAGAACGGCCACATGTCGACGCGCCCGCCCTGGTAGGTCATCCAGAACACCCGAGGGATGAGGTTCTGCGAAGCGCGGATCGTCGCGTGCAGGCGCGGTCCCGCGTACTCGTCATTGATCGTGCGGCGGTATTCCCCGGCGATTTCGGAAAATGACCGTGCGTCCTTCGCGGAGCGCAATGATCGCATGAGCGCATCGAGTTGTCCCAGGATCCGCGGCGTGGGGTTGATAGCCGCGCGCGCCGAGGCAATGCCGTTGAGCAGGCCTTCGAGCTCGTGATGCTCGAGGACGGTCGCTTCGTCGAACCGCTCGACGAAGGCACCCCGGTGATAGCGGGTGGACACGATGCCGTCGTGTTCGAGTTGGACCAGCGCCTCTTGAATCGGCACGCGGCTGACACCCAAGCCAACGGCGATCTCGTTGCGGTCGACGCGGTCGCCGCTGCGCAGCTTTCCCGTCAGCACCAGGCTGAGGATGTGCGATACAACCTGGTCCTTTTCTTTGATCCCGTATCTCTTCGGCATCCGGACACAGTCTTTCTATACACGCGTCGTATATCTAGCGGTGAGAGTTTCTCACGACTCGGCGCCCGCGTTCGCGTGTTTGGCGGATGAATCCGAGGCAAAACGTAAGCGACCGGATTAGCGACTGTCGCGCCACTTACACAGCGCCTCGGCGGCGGTCAGGTCGTAGTCCGGGCCGCCGCTACCGACGGTCAGCAGCGTGACGCCGAGGCCGACGAGGGTTTCGGCGTTGGCGATCAACCCGCCGCGGTCCTCGACCGCGGCCGAGCATTCGATGCTCGCCGGGTCGCGGCCAACGTCAGCGCAGTGCCGGGCGAGGACGGCCGCCTTCGCCGGGTACTCGTCGATGGAGGTGAAGCTGTGCCACATGTCGGCGTATTCGGCCACCAGCCGCAGGGTCTTGCGCTCACCCCCGCCGCCGATCAGGACCGGAATGTCACGGGTCGGCTGCGGGTTCAGCTTGGGCAGCCGCGCCTTGATCCGCGGCAGGGCGGTCGCCAGGTCGTCAAGGCGGCTGCCCGCGGTGCCGAATTCGTAGCCGTACTCCCGGTAGTCCTTTCGTTTCCAGCCGGAGCCGATACCCAGCACGAGTCGGCCGTCGGAAATGTGGTCGACGGTGCGGGCCATGTCGGCCAGCAACTCCGGATTGCGGTACGAGTTGCACGTCACCAGCGCGCCGATCTCGATGCGTGACGTCTGTTCGGCCCAGGCGGCAAGCATGGTCCAGCATTCGAAATGCGGGCCGTCGGGATCGCCGTAGAGCGGGAAGAAGTGGTCCCAGTTGAACGCGACGTCGACACCGATGTCCTCGCACCGCCGAACGGCGTCGCGGAGGTCGCGGTAATGCGGGGCCTGTTGCGGCTGGAGCTGTACGCCGATACGAAGGGGGCGATCAGGAGTCATAGGACAACCGTAGGCTCAGTGCGCGTCGAGGACTCCGCGCAGGATATCGATCAGCGCGCGAGGCTGGTCGCTTTGCACCGAATGGCCCGAATTCTCGACGACGCGTGCCGTGCGGAAATTCCTGCGCGCCTAGCGAGTTCGGCGGCGTCCTCGTCGCTGACGAAGCCCGAGGTGCCGCCGCGTACCAGGGTGATGGGTGCGGACAACCTGTCAACGTCGTCCCACAGGCTGTCGAAGTCGGGGAGGTCTCGGATGGTGTCGTAGCGCCACGTCCAACGGCCGTCGTCGAGCCGGCGAGAATTGTGAAATACCCCGCGGCGCAACGATTTCGGGTCGCGATGTGGCGCCGCGGCGGTGGTCAACTCCAGCATGGCCGAAAGCTGGGGAATTCTCGCTCGCCATGCATCAGAGCCACCGTGCCGTGCTGCTCGGCGGTCATCGCGGCATATCGTTGCAACGCCGACGGGGTGACGTCGACGAGGATGAGTTCATGCACCAGCTGCGGCGCGACCGCGCCCAGCCCGATCGCGGTCAATCCGCCCAGCGACATGCCGACGACGAGGTCGGCGTTCGACGCGAACTCGCTCAACACCGGGGCCAGAGCCGCGGCGTTGTGCTGCGGCGAGTAGTCGCCGTCCTCGCGCCACGCCGAATGCCCGTGCCCGGGCAGGTCCACCGCCAAGGCCGGCTGACCAAAACCGACAATCACGGTGTCCCAGGTGTGCGCGTTTTGCCCGCCGCCGTGCAAAAAGATGAGCCGCGGCGGGTTACAGGGAGGGAGCGCCCCATTGCAGCGCGCTGATCGCGCCGCCGAATCGGACTCGATCCGCTGCACGTGGGGAAGGGTCCTGCAACGCCGGCCTGCTCGGCGTTTTCGGGTAGCAGCGCGAATTCGGAGAGTCCAACCAGTTCGTCGTCGGAGATGTCGGTCACGGGCTTTGACACTACGAACTAAAGGCGCCCGGGTGTCGCATCCGTAGGGCGTTGGTGTGTGCTGTTCACAGCGACAATCTGTGTGACGCCGGATTATTGCCGCCCTGAGGGCACATCGCGAAAGCCGTCAGAAGGCACACCGGACGTGCAGGAGTCAGTTCGAGCCAACTGCCGATGATGAACTCTTCGAGCTGGGTACGCGCGACGTCGTCGGGCAGCTGCTTCGGCGGGCTCTTCATCAGGTACGCCGACGCCGGGATCACCGGTCCGCCGATGCCGCGGTCCTTGGCGATCTTGGCCGCCCGCACCGCGTCGATGATGACGCCGGCCGAGTTCGGCGAGTCCCACACCTCGAGCTTGTACTCCAGGTTCAGCGGCACGTCACCGAAGGCACGGCCTTCCAGCCGGACGTAGGCCCACTTGCGGTCGTCGAGCCAGCCAACGTGGTCGGACGGGCCGATGTGGACGTCCTTGGTCTTGAACTCGCGCTGCAGATTCGACGTGACGGCCTGGGTCTTGGAGATCTTCTTCGACTCCAGCCGCTCACGCTCGAGCATGTTCAGGAAGTCCATGTTGCCGCCGACGTTGAGCTGCATGGTGCGGTCCAGCTGCACGCCGCGGTCCTCGAACAGCTTGGCCATCACGCGGTGGGTGATGGTCGCGCCGACCTGGCTCTTGATGTCGTCACCGACGATCGGCACGCCGGCGTCGGTGAACTTCTTGGCCCACACCGGGTCGGACGCAATGAACACCGGCAGCGCGTTGACGAAGGCCACCCCGGCGTCGATCGCGCACTGGGCGTAGAACTTGTCGGCCTCTTCGGAGCCCACCGGCAGGTAGGAGATCAGCACGTCGACCTCGGCGTCGCGGAGCACCTTGACCACGTCGACCGCCTCGGCGTCCGAGACCTCGATGGTGTCGGCGTAGTACTTGCCGATGCCGTCGAGAGTGGGGCCGCGTTGCACCGTCACGTTGGTGGGCGGCACGTCGGCGATCTTGATGGTGTTGTTCTCGGACGCGAAAATCGCCTCGGACAGATCGAAGCCGACCTTCTTGGCGTCCACGTCGAACGCGGCGACGAACTTGACGTCGCGGACGTGGTACTGGCCGAACTTCACGTGCATCAAGCCGGGCACGGTGCTGTTCTCGTCGGCGTCGTAGTAGTACTGCACGCCCTGAACCAGCGAGGACGCGCAGTTGCCGACACCGACAATGGCGACCCGGATCTCGGGCTCGCGCCCCTGGTGGCTGGTGCTCACTCATGCGGCGTTCTCCTTAACTCTGTCATCTGTGTCGTGGATGTTGTGGTTACTCGGCGCTAGGCCTGCTCAGCGCCCCGTTGCGCTAGCCGTTCGGCCGCGATCAGCTCGTTGAGCCAATTGACTTCACGCTCGCTGGACTCCAGCCCGAGTTGATGTAGCTGGCGGGTATAGCGGTCCAGCGAGTTGCTGGCCCGCGCCACTGCTTCACGCAGGCCTTCCCGACGTTCTTCGACCTGGCGACGGCGGCCCTCCAGGATGCGCATCCGCGCCTCGGCCGGCGTGCGGTTGAAGAATGCCAGGTGCACGCCGAAGCCGTCGTCGGTGTAGTTGTGCGGGCCGGTGTCGGCCACCAGCTCGCTGAAGCGCTGGCGGCCCGTCGTCAGTCAATTCGTAGACCCGCCGGGCGCGCCGCACCGGGGTTCCGGCCGGGGCGGCGTTCTCGGCGATCAGCCCGTCGGCCTGCATCCGCCGCAGTGCCGGGTACAGCGAACCGTAGGAGAATGCCCGAAACGCGCCGAGCAGACCAGTCAGCCGTTTGCGCAGTTCGTAGCCATGCATGGGCGACTCGAGCAAGAGTCCCAGGATGGCAAGCTCCAGCATCGAGTCCACCTCCTTTGCTACGGTTTGTTACGACGGTCCGACGCCTCGCACAATCGTATCGCCCCGATATATTCGCCACAACTCTAGCTGGCGTTGGTGCGGCATTAGTCACACCGCCGGGCCGCCGATAAGTGCCGACGTGGGCAGATGTGGTCCGGGCGATTTCGCCGTGCGGACGATCGGAAAAGTCCGGACTTGGTCCGGCACGGAATGTGACGGCGGATCGCCACGGCGCAGGCAGGCAACAGCCTCAGTTGCGTATCGGCGGTGCGGATCGCCACGTACTCTGGTCACCGTGCGACTGCAGCGACAGGTGGTGGATTACGCGCTTAGGCGGCGCTCATTGCTCGCCGAGGTGTATTCGGGCCGCACCGGTGTGTCCGACGTGTGTGACGCCAACCCGTATTTGCTGCGCGCGGCGAAGTTTCATGGGAAACAGAGCCACGTCAAATGCCCGATCTGCCGAAAGGAGCAACTCACCCTCGTGTCGTGGGTATTCGGCGACCATCTGGGTGCGGTATCGGGCTCGGCTCGCACCGCCGAAGAGTTGGTGATGTTGGCAACCCGCTTCGAGGAGTTCTCGGTTCACGTGGTCGAGGTGTGCCGGACCTGTAGCTGGAATCATCTCGTGAAGTCGTATGTGATGGGTGCGGTTCGCCCGCCGAAGGGCACCCGCGGCACACGGACCGCGCGCAACGGCGCCCGGACGGCCATTGAATAACGAAGGGCGCCAAGACAAGTCGTTGAATGACGCGGACGGATCAGCGACTGAGCGCGGGGGCAAGCACGCGGGTACCGGGCGGCCCGGCGATTCTGACCGTGCCGACCCGGACAACTCGGGCGCGCGTCAGCAGCCCGGCCACCGCCGCCAGGTCCCCCCCGACGACCGGCTGACCACGATCCTGCCGCCCGTCATCGACGACCGGTCGCCTCGGCGGCCCGACCCCATCGAAGAGGTCAAGGCCGCTCTGGACAGCCCTCCGTCGGCACGTGATCGACCGATCCACGGGGGCCGCCCACCGGAAGGTCCTCCACCGCCGCCCGGGGGAACCGGCGGTCCCGGTGGACCAGACGGGGGATTCCCCCGACGGAGGGGCGAGTGGAGCTGGGTCCAGCAGATCAACTGGCGGTGGGTGCGGCGAGGGGCCTACCTCAGCGCGGCGGTGCTGGTGCTATTGCCGATCGTCACCTTCGCCATGGCGTACTTCATCGTCGACATCCCAAAACCGGGCAACATCCGTACCAACCAGGTCTCGACGATCCTGGCCAGTGACGGCTCACAGATCGCCAAAATTGTTCCGCCCGAGGGCAATCGGGTCGACGTCAGCATCAATCAAGTGCCCGTGCACGTGCGCCAGGCGGTGATCGCCGCGGAAGACCGCAACTTCTATTCCAACCCGGGCTTCTCGTTCAGCGGCTTCGCGCGGGCGGTGAACAACGATCTGTTCGGCGGGGGTGACCTACAGGGCGGATCGACGATCACCCAGCAGTACGTGAAGAACGCGCTGGTCGGTTCGGCACAACACGGATTCAGCGGCCTGATGCGCAAGGCCAAGGAATTGGTGATCGCCACCAAGATGTCGGGGGAGTGGTCCAAAGACGATGTCCTGCAGGCGTATCTGAACATCATCTACTTCGGCCGGGGCGCCTACGGCATTTCGGCCGCTGCCAAGGCCTATTTCGACAAGCCGGTCGAGCAGCTCACCGTCTCCGAAGGGGCGCTTCTGGCGGCGCTGATTCGACGGCCGTCATCGCTGGACCCGGCCGTCGATCCCAAAGGCGCTGCCGCGCGCTGGAACTGGGTGCTCGACGGCATGGTGGAAACCAAGGCTCTATCGCCGAATGATCGCGCGGCGCAGGTGTTTCCAACGACCGTGCCGGCCGATCAGGCCCGCGCGCAGAACCAGACCACCGGCCCCGCCGGCCTGATCGAGCGTCAGGTGACCAAAGAGCTGATGGAGCTGTTCAACATCGACGAGCAGACCCTGAACACACAGGGGCTCCAGGTCACCACCACGATCGATCCGAAAGCGCAGCAGGCCGCGGAGAAGGCGGTGTCGAAATACCTCGACGGACAGGACCCCGATATGCGGTCCGCCGCGGTTTCGATCGACCCGCACGACGGCGCGATCCGCGCCTACTACGGCGGTTCTGACGCCAACGGTTTCGACTTCGCCCAGGCCGGGCTCCAGACCGGATCCTCATTCAAGGTGTTCGCCCTGGTGGCCGCGCTCCAACAGGGGATCGGCCTGGGCTATCAGGTCGACAGCTCCCCGCTGACTGTCGACGGCGTCAAGATCACGAACGTCGACGGTGAGAACTGTGGGACCTGCAACATCGCCGAGGCGCTCAAGCTCTCGCTGAACACCGCCTACTACCGGCTGATGCTCAAGCTCAAGGGGGGACCGCAGGCCGTCGCGGACGCCGCGCATCAGGCGGGCGTGGCGACGAGCTTCCCCGGCGTCGATCACACGCTCTCCGAGGACGGCAAGGGCGGACCACCCAACAACGGGATTGTGCTGGGCCAGTATCAAACCCGGCCGATCGACATGGCCTCGGCGTACGCCACGTTGGCCGCCTCCGGCATCTATCACCGGCCGCATCTGGTGCAAAGGGTTGTCAACGCGGAAGGCCAAGTGCTTTTCGACGCCGCCAACTCGGACAACAGCGGCGAGCACCGCATCGACAAGGGCGTTGCGGACAACGTCACCGCCGCGATGCAGCCGATCGCCGGCTATTCGCGCGGCCACAACTTGGCCGGCGGCCGTCCGTCGGCGGCCAAGACCGGCACGGCGCAGTTGGGCGACACCAACGCCAACAAGGATGCCTGGATGGTCGGGTACACGCCGTCGTTGTCGACGGCGGTGTGGGTGGGCACCGTGCAAGACAACGTTCCGCTGGTAACGGGTTCGGGCGCCGAGGTTTACGGCTCTGGCCTGCCCTCGGACATCTGGAAATCGACGATGGACGGCGCCCTGAAGGGCACCTCCAACGAAAGCTTCCCGAAACCGAGCGAGATCGGCGGCTACGCGGGTGTGCCGGTCGCGCCGCCGCCCCCGCCGCCGTCGGAGACCGTCATCCAGCCCACGATCGAAGTGGCGCCGGGCATCACTATTCCGGTCGGTCCCCCCACCACGATCACTATCACGCCGCCACCGCCCAGCGGCAACCAGCCCGGCGGTCCACAGCCGGGCGGCGTCCCGCCCGGTGGCGCGCAAGCTCCCCAACCGCCACCGTGACCGACGCCCGACAAGAGAGCGCCGCCATTTCACCGCTGCCCTTGGCCACCGACCTTCGCAGCGCCGACAACCGTGATTGTCCAAGCCGCACCGACTTTTTGGGCGCGGCTCTGGCGGAGGTTGCGGGAGGACCCGTCGGTCGGCACGCGTTGATTGGCCGCACCCGGGTGATGACCCCGGTGCGGATCATGTTCTTGTTGGCGCTGGTGTTTTTGGCGCTCGGTTGGTCGACGAAGGCGGCCTGTCTGCAGAGCACTGGCACGGGGACGGGTGATCAACGTGTCGCCAATTGGGAAAATCAACGCGCTTACTACGAGTTGTGCTACTCCGATACGGTGCCGCTCTACGGCGCGGAGTTGTTGAGCCAGGGCAAGTTTCCGTATAAATCGAGTTGGATCGAGACCGACGGCAACGGCGCCCCGCAGGCCCGCTACGACGGACTGCCCGCGCTGCGATACATGGAGTATCCGGTGCTGACCGGCGTGTATCAGTACGCGTCGATGGCGGTGGCCAAGACCTACACCGCGCTGAGCAAGCTCGCTCCGTTGCCGGTGGTCGCCGAGGTGGTGCTCTTCTTCGACGTCGTCGGCATTCGGGCTGGCGTTGGCGTGGCTGGCGACCGTCCGGGCAACCGCAGGCCTGTCGGGGCGGCGCGTATGGGATGCGGCCCTGGTGGCCGCCTCGCCGCTGGTGATCTTTCAGATATTCACCAACTTCGATGCTCTGGCAACGGCATTCGCGATGGGCGGACTGCTGGCCTGGGCGCGTCGTAAACCGGTATTGGCCGGTGTGCTGATCGGGTTGGGCGCTGCGGCCAAGTTGTATCCGCTGTTGTTCCTGGGCCCGATGTTGGTGCTGGGCATCCGGACCGGACGTCTCGGCGCTTTTTGGCGCACCGCGGGGGCGGCCGCGGCGACCTGGCTGTTGGTGAATCTGCCTGTGTTGGTGCTCTTTCCGCGGGGCTGGTCGGAATTTTTCCGGCTCAACACCCGACGCGGCGACGACATGGACTCGTTGTACAACGTCGTCAAATCACTGACCGGCTGGCGCGGTTTCGATCCCAACCTGGGCTTCTGGCAACCGCCCATGGTGCTGAACACAGTTGTGGGCGTGTTATTCGCAGTGTGTTGTGCGGCAATCGCTTACGTCGCGTTCACCGCCCCGCGGCGACCGCGGGTGGCACAGCTGGCGTTCCTCGTGGTGGCGACCTTCCTGTTGACCAACAAGGTATGGAGCCCGCAGTTTTCGTTGTGGCTGGTACCGCTGGCGGTGCTGGCTTTGCCGCATCGTCGGATACTGCTGGCGTGGATGACGATTGACGCGCTGGTCTGGGTGCCGCGGATGTATTACCTGTACGACAATCCGAACCGCTCACTGCCCGGCGAATTCTTCACCACGACGGTGTTGCTGCGTGATATCGCGGTCGTGGTGCTGTGCGCGTTGGTAATCCGGCAGATCTACCGGCCCGGCGAGGACCTGGTGCGCTGGGACGGTCGTGTGGACGACCCGGCGGGCGGTCCCTTCGACCGCGCCCATGACGCCCCGCCCGGTTGGCTGCCGGGCTGGCTTCGCCCGCCCGGGCTGCGGCGGGCATCCGCACCGGTGGCCCAGGCATGACGCTGGTCGCAATCCCGCTGTTCCCCCGGTTCACCGCACTCGACGCTGTGGGTCCCTACGAAGTGCTGCAACGGATTCCGTCGTTCGACGTGGTGTTCGTGGGACACCGTCGCGGTGAGGTGCGCACGGAGAACGGGATGCTCGGCGTCACCTGCGATGCCACCTTCGACGAGGTCGGCACGCCCGATGTGGTGGTCGTTCCCGGCGGTATCGGCACCCGCGAGCGAATCCGCGACGACGCCATCCGCGCTTGGCTGCAGTCGGTACACGCGAACACCAGGCTCACGACCTCCGTGTGTACCGGCGCGCTGTTGCTCGCCGCCGCGGGCCTGCTCGATGGCCTCACCGCGACGACCCATTGGAGGGCCGCAGACCTGCTCAACGAGTTGGGTGCGCGGTATGTGCCAACACGCGTCGTCGAGCACCTACCGCAGCGAATCATCACCGCCGCGGGTGTGTCCAGCGGCATCGACATGGCCTTGCGGCTGGTCGAACTCCTCGTCGATCGAGAGGCCGCGCAGGCCGCTCAGTTGCTCATCGAATACGACCCGCAGCCACCGTTCGACTCGGGTGCGCTCGCCAAGGCCGACGAAGCCACCGTGGCCAGGGCCAACGAATACCTGCAAGCCCGGCAGTAATCGGACCGTCTCGCCCGGATTTCTCGGGGCGGCCCTGCGTCCGGTAACCTAGTGCGGTTGCCGACGCAGGCGACCCTCCTGCCACGGACCGACCGTGGCCGCGCAGACCAGAGGAGGTGGTGAGGTTTCCATGCGTCCATACGAAATCATGGTCATTCTTGACCCCACGCTCGACGAACGCACCGTCGCCCCGTCCTTGGACGCGTTCCTCAACGTCGTCCGCAAGGACGGCGGAACGATCGAAAAGGTCGACATCTGGGGTAAGCGGCGGCTGGCCTACGAGATCGCCAAGCATGCCGAAGGCATCTACGTCGTCGTCGACCTGAAGGCCGAGCCGGCGACGGTATCCGAGCTCGACCGTCAGCTCAGTCTCAACGAGTCGGTGTTGCGCACCAAGGTGATGCGCACCGACAAGCATTAATCCGGCGACGCGCTGTCAGCGTCGTTGCGTAGGCTCGGCGAGAACGCTCATGACCATGCCCCGTACAAAGGCGGACCCAGGAGGAAATCGTGGCTGGTGACACCACCATTACCGTCGTCGGAAACCTGACTGCCGACCCCGAACTGCGGTTCACTCCATCGGGTGCCGCCGTGGCCAACTTCACGGTGGCATCGACGCCCCGGATCTATGACCGGCAGACCAACGAATGGAAAGACGGCGAGGCGCTGTTCCTGCGCTGCGCTATCTGGCGCGAGGCCGCCGAGAACGTCGCGGAAAGCCTCACGCGTGGCGCCAGGGTGATCGTCAGCGGGCGGCTCAAGCAGCGATCGTTCGAGACCCGTGAAGGCGAGAAGCGCACCGTCGTCGAGGTCGAGGTCGACGAGATCGGGCCCTCGCTTCGGTACGCCACCGCCAAGGTCAACAAGGCCAGTCGCAGTGGCGGCGGAGGCGGTGGCTTCGGCAGTGGCTCCCGCCCGGCGCCGGCGCCGGCTCCGGCGGCGCCGGAGGCGAGCAGCGGAGCCGGTGACGACCCGTGGGGCAGTGCCCCGGCATCGGGGTCGTTCGGTGGTGGCAACGACGAACCACCGTTCTGACCACAGAACTTCAGACCAGTAAGAAACGGAAAGAAAGACTCACATGGCCAAGTCCACCAAGCGGCGCCCGGCTCCGGAGAAGCCGATCAAAGCGCGCAAATGCGTCTTCTGCTCCAAAAAGGGCCAGGCGATCGACTACAAGGACACTACGCTGCTGCGCACGTACATCAGTGAACGCGGCAAGATCCGGGCGCGTCGTGTCACCGGCAACTGCGTGCAGCACCAACGCGACATCGCCATCGCGGTGAAGAACGCCCGCGAGGTCGCCCTGCTGCCCTTCACGTCCGCGACGCGATAACCGCCGAAAGCCGAACCGAAAGTACGTAAACCATGAAGCTGATTTTGACGTCTGATGTCGACCACCTCGGCACCGTGGGCGACACCGTCGAGGTCAAGGACGGATACGGCCGCAACTTCCTGCTCCCCCGGGGGCTGGCGATCGTCGCGTCGCGCGGCGCACAGAAGCAGGCCGATGAGATTCGCCGGGCTCGCGAAACCAAGACGGTGCGCGACCTCGAGCACGCCAACGAGATCAAGGCGGCGATCGAGGTGCTTGGCCCGGTCCCGCTGCCGGTGAAGGCCGCGGCCGACTCCGGCAAGTTGTTCGGCTCGGTGACCACCGGCGATGTCGTCGCGGCCATCAAGAAGGCCGGGGGACCAAACCTCGACAGGCGCATCGTCCGGCTGCCCGACACGCACATCAAGGCCGTCGGCGCGCACCGGGTGTCGGTGCACCTGCACCCCGAGGTCGACGTCGAGGTTGCACTCGACGTCGTCGCCGATAGCTAACTCAGCACCGTTTGCTTGTGAAGGGGCGGCGGCCCGTGGTCGGCCCGCGCCGCACTCGGTCGTGCCTCGGGCGCGCCCGGTGGCTCCTTGCGGCAGTCACCACGGGGCGGCCTAGCGAACTATTTTGCTGGGGCTCCCGGGGGGTCGCCTTAACCGGCTCGTAACTCGGCGAAAATATGGCCGAAAGCCAACACGCCCGACACAGTAACCTGGCCCGACACGCCGAAGCAATTGCTGTCCACACGAAACACGATGCGTTGTACTGCTCTTATCAGCAGTGATGTAGCAGTGCCTCGAATTAATCCACAGGTTCTCCACACCCCGCTCAACACAGGTGTCGATGGATATGCACACACGATGCACAGCGTTATGAACAGCGGCCCCTTTAAGTACTCGCCAGCAACGTTTACCGTCGTCCCCGCGCGATGCGATATGGATGCTATGGGTCGTTGGGTGTCGGCGCCTTGACCTACGCTCTGAGTGTCGGTTATCGAATGTATGTTCGGCTAGTCGTATCAGGGGAGGTGAGGGTCCGTGGCGGTCGTCGATGATCTGGCGCCTGGCATGGATGCCTCGCCGGCCAATGAAGAGTTCGGTCGTCAGCCCCCGCAGGACATGGCCGCCGAGCAGTCGGTGCTCGGCGGGATGCTGCTGAGCAAGGACGCCATCGCCGATGTGCTGGAACGACTGCGGCCCGGTGACTTCTACCGGCCGGCCCACCAGAACGTCTACGACGCGATCCTGGACCTCTACGGCCGCGGGGAACCGGCCGACGCCGTGACCGTGGCCGCGGAACTGGACCGCCGCGGATTGTTGCGCCGCGTCGGCGGTGCACCGTATCTGCACACCCTGATTTCGACGGTGCCGACCGCCGCCAACGCGGGCTACTACGCGACCATCGTGGCCGAGAAGGCGCTGCTGCGCCGTCTCGTGGAGGCCGGGACCCGGGTGGTGCAATACGGCTACGCGGGCGCCGAGGGCGCCGACGTGGCCGAGGTGGTCGACCGCGCGCAGGCGGAAATCTATGACGTCGCCGACCGCAGGCTTTCCGAGGACTTCGTTCCGCTCGAGGACCTGCTGCAGCCGACGATGGACGAGATTGACGCCATCGCCTCCAGCGGAGGCCCATCGCGCGGAGTGCGGACCGGTTTCAACGAACTCGACGACGTGACCAATGGTCTGCATCCCGGGCAGATGATCATCGTGGCGGCGCGGCCTGGGGTGGGGAAGGCGCTGGCATTGGATACGCCGCTGCCGGCACCAACCGGCTGGACCACGATGGGCGACGTTTCCGTTGGTGATGAGTTGCTGGACGCCGACGGGCGGCCGACCCGAGTGGTTGCCGCGACCGAGGTGATGCTGGGTCGGCCGTGTTACGAAGTGGGATTTTCCGACGGCACGGTGATCACCGCCGACGCCGCGCACCAATGGCCGACGACGCGGGGCATCCGGACGTCGGCTCAATTGCGTTGCGGCCTGGACACCATTGCTGCGGCCGGCTCGACGCCGCACTATGCCTCCGCCGAACGTGCACTCACCGCGAGAATTCGGCAAATTTTTCGCGCTGATTACACGTTCGGCGGAGGATCCGACTATCGGAGCACCACTGCACTTCTGGCTCCGGTAGTGCAGCTCGAGTCGGTGCGTCGGGTGGACAGCGTTCCTGTTCGTTGCGTGCAGGTGGACAACGCCGCGCATCTGTATCTGGCCGGGCGCGGGATGGTGCCGACACACAACTCCACCCTCGGGCTGGACTTCATGCGGTCGTGTTCGATCAAACATCGGCTGGCCAGTGTCATCTTCTCGCTGGAGATGAGCAAGTCCGAGATCGTGATGCGGCTGCTCTCGGCGGAGGCGAAAATCAAGCTCTCCGATATGCGTTCGGGCCGGATGAGCGACGACGACTGGACACGGCTGGCGCGGCGGATGAGTGAAATCAGCGAGGCCCCACTGTATATCGACGACTCGCCGAACCTGACCATGATGGAGATCCGCGCCAAGGCGCGCCGGCTGCGACAGAAGGCAGACCTGAGGCTGATCGTGGTCGACTACATGCAGTTGATGACGTCAGGCAAGAAGTACGAGTCGCGTCAGGTGGAAGTGTCCGAGTTCTCGCGTCAGCTCAAGCTTTTGGCGAAAGAGCTCGAGGTGCCGGTGGTCGCGATCAGTCAGCTCAACCGCGGTCCCGAGCAGCGCACCGACAAGAAGCCGATGTTGGCCGACCTTCGCGAAAGCGGTAGCTTGGAACAAGATAGCGACGTCGTGATTCTGCTGCACCGGCCCGACGCGTTCGACCGTGACGACCCACGCGGGGGAGAGGCGGACTTGATTCTGGCCAAACACCGCAACGGCCCGACCAAGACGGTCACCGTCGCGCATCAACTGCACTTATCGCGTTTCGCCAACATGGCGAGGTGACCGACGCTCGGCCGCGTCTAGGGTCTCAACCGCGTGAAGAGAAGGCGACGGCTTCAAGCCGTCGGAGCAGTCACTACGTGGGCATCATCGCCAAGGGTCGTTGCCCGACGCTAGAGACTTCGACTAGTTCCCATCCATGACCCAGACGGCTCCGAATTATGTGCGTCAGCGCTGAATAAGACGGCGCGGCCCCACCAGCACAGCGACGGAACCCTCGGGCCGTCCGCGGTCCAGAAAGGCACCCAAAATCATGGCGCAGAAACTAGTCCCCAAGTTTGAGATGGCGCAGGCGCATTACGACGTGTCTGATGAGTTCTTCCGGCTTTTCCAGGACCCGACGCAGACGTACAGCTGTGCGTACTTCGAGCGCGAGGACATGACCCTCGAAGAGGCACAGATCGCCAAGATTGACCTGTCACTGGGCAAGCTGGGCCTAGAGCCCGGGATGACACTGCTCGACATCGGCTGCGGCTGGGGCGCCTGTATCAACCGGGCCCTGGACAACTACGACGTCAATGTCATCGGTTTGACGCTGAGTAAGAACCAGGCCGCCCATGTGCAGTCGCTTCTGGATAAGAACCCGAGCACGCGCTCCAAGTCGGTCCAGTTGCGTGGCTGGGAAGAATGGGAAGGCCAGGTTGACCGGATCGTGTCGATCGGCGCCTTCGAGCACTTCGACTTCGACCGCTACGACGAGTTCTTCGACATCACCTACAAGTCGATGCCCGCCGACGGGGTGATGCTGCTGCACACCATCACCGTGTTGAATGCCAAAGAGATGACCGCGCGGGGTTTGCCGATCACCCTTGAGCTGGCACGCTTCGCCAAGTTCATGCTCACCGAGATTTTCCCCGGCTGTCGGCTGCCCACGCTTGAGATGGTGCCCGACTATGCCGCCAAGGCCGGCTACACCTGCACCCGCGTGCAGCAGCTGCAGTCGCACTATTGCAAGACCCTGGATGCGTGGTCGGCGGGGCTCAAGGCACACAAGGATGAGGCCATCGCGCTGCAGGGCCAAGTGGTCTACGACCGCTATGACAGGTACCTGACTAAGTGCGCGCAGTTGTTCCACCAGGGCTACCTCGACATCGCCCAGTACACGCTGGAGAAGTAACCCGCGCGCGAAGTTCCAGGTGCACTTGTCGCGTTTCGCCGACGTGGCCAGGTGAACGACGCTGAGAAGAACCTTCGACAGCCGCTAGAACTTGTCGTAGATGTAGAGCAGGCGGTGATCGTTCAGGTAGGTGGAGACGGCTTTTTGGAATTGCTTGCTAAGTGGCGGCCAGTTCCAAAAGGTGAGCTGAAGGTGCCCGACACCCCATTGGGGTTCGAGCCTCCAGTCGTTAATCGGGCTGTGTCGAGTGCAGGTTGGGCAGCCATGATCGGCGGTGCCCGTTTTGTACCAGTCGTCAAGCGCAGCGCTGAAATCGCTGAATAGCTCGATGCTTCCGCAGTTCGGGCAGGCCGCATCGCTCACGCCGCCTTGTCCGCCGTGGTAGACCTGGCGTCCGACGTCGATGTGTAACCCGTTGGTAGACAACGTCGTCCATACACCGTCGGCGTCATCGAGATTCTCGAGCGCGTTGCCATGACGAAGACCAGGCGGACGCCCCAGACCGACGAATACGCAATCGGTGAGCTCACCCGACACGATGTCTTCCGCAACGAGCCGGGCCGACACACTGGCCGCCAGGCGCGGCGCCTCGTCGGCGGTCGCGTCCAAATCGCCCAGCTTCTGGAACGTGTCACCCACGGTTGGCAGCCTTACTGGTTCTTCTGTGGCCGACGTGTATGTCGAACGCAGACTAGCCGATCTGCGCCCTCTGGCAGGTGCCGAGGAACCGTTTTCCCAGGCGACTGCCAGATAACCCGGGTGGGGGTAACGGTTCGGGCACGTTTCAGTCATCCCGCGAGGCGTCATGCGGCACTGTGGTTTCCGTGGCTGACAATGCGGGATATGACGAAAGCGCGGGAGGCGGGCGTTGGCGCGTGAGATCTCCCGCCAGACGTTTCTGCGGGGCGCCGCTGGAGCGTTAGCCATAGGCGCGGCTTTTGGGTCGGGCCAAGTCGGCTCAGGCCGGGCCACCGCCGCTCCGAATGCCACCGGTTGGGACGGCCTGTCTACCGCCCTCGGCGGGAAGGTTCTGACGCCGGGTGACGGGCAATTCGCAACGGCCAAACAGGTTTTCAACACCATCTACAACGGCTCTACGCCGGCGGCGATCGTCACCCCGACATCACCGGCGGACGTGCAAAAGGCGATGGCGTTCGCTGCCGCCCACAACCTCAAGGTCGCTCCGCGCAGTGGTGGCCACTCCTATATCGGGGGGTCCACGGCGAACGGCGCCATGGTGCTCGACCTGCGTCAGCTGCCCGGGGACGTCAAGTACGACGCGTCCACCGGGCAGGTGACGGTGACGCCCGCGACCAGTTTGTACACGATGCACCAGACCCTGGCCGGGGCCGGCCGGGGCATCCCCACGGGTACCTGCCCTTCGGTCGGCGCTTCGGGGCACGCCCTGGGCGGCGGCCTGGGCGCCCAATCCCGGCACGCGGGCCTGCTCTGTGACCAATTGACATCGGCGTCCGTGGTGCTACCCGGTGGCCAGGCCGTCACCGCGTCTGCTGCCAACAACCCCGACCTGTTCTGGGCGTTGCGGGGTGGCGGTGGCGGCAACTTCGGCGTGACCACCTCGCTGACCTTCGCCACGTTCCCGACCACGGACGTCGACGTCGTGAACCTCAATTTCCCGCCGCAGTCGTTCGCGCAGGTCCTGGTCGGTTGGCAGAACTGGCTGCGGACCGCCGACCGAAGCAGCTGGGCCCTGGCGGAAAGCACCACCGACCCGATGGGTGTCCACTGTCGCATCATGGCGACCTGCCCGGCCGGGTCGGGTAACAGCGTGGCGAACGCCATCACTTCAGCCGTCGGACTGCAACCGACCGGGACCGACAGCCACACCTTCAACTATTTGGACCTGGTGAGATATCTGGCCGTCGGCAACCTCAACCCATCGCCGGTCGGCTATGTCGGTGGTTCTGATGTTTTTCCGACGATCACTCCGGCTGCCGCCCAGGGGATCGCCTCGGCGGTCGACGCCTTTCCTCGTGGCGCGGGCCGCATGCTGGCGATCATGCATGCCCTCGACGGCGCCCTGGCCAGCGTGGCACCGGGAGCCACGGCCTTTCCGTGGCGTCGGCAATCCGCGCTGGTGCAGTGGTACGTCGAACCATCCGGCGACCCGTCGGCGGCGACCAACTGGCTCAACACGGCACACCAAGCGGTGCAACCGTATTCGGCCGGCGGCTATGTGAACTACATCGAGGCAAACCAACCGCCGGCACGGTATTTCGGCCCGAACCTGTCCCGATTGAGCGCCGTACGGCAGAAGTATGACCCCGGCCGGGTCATGTTCTCCGGGCTGAATTTCTAGCCGATTCGGGTGCCCCGGCGCTCGGATCGTCCGCGAGACGCAGGCGGGAATCCGTTAGGTGACAAGGGCGTTGCGGAGGAAAGAACCCGTAGTGCCTGCGCTGGTTGCGTGTCTTAGACTTCTAATCCCTGCACAACGCGAAAGGCGTTGCCCGTATGTCAGAGAGGCCCTCGACAATCGGTTCAGTGGTGACTCACGGTCAGGAGCGTGCCGACGGTGGGCAACCGTCGGCATGGGCACCGTTGCGCAATCACATTTATCGAGGCCTGTTTACCGCGCAGTTCGTCTCCAACGTCGGGACGTTCATGCAAGGTGTGGCGGCTCAATGGTTCCTGGTAGAAGCGCACAGCAGCGACGTCATCGTGGCACTCGTCCAGACGGCGAGCCTGGGGCCGACGCTGCTTTTGGGATTGTTCGCCGGAGCGCTTGCCGACCTGTTCGACCGGCGCCGGTTCCTGATATTCATGCAGTCGTATGCGGTGCTGGTGACGCTGGCCCTGGCGGTGCTGGCGTACCTCGGGCGCCTCGGCCCGACATCGCTGTTGATGTTTACCGTGGCCATTGGCGGCGCTGCTGCGCTGACCGGCCCGGCGTGGCAGGCGATTCAGCCCGAGGTCGTCCCGCGCGAGCAAATACCGGCCGCGGCGACGTTGTCGAGCGTCTCGGCAAACGCCTCCCGAGCGATCGGACCGGCAATCGGCGGCGTTGCCGTGGCACTGGCCGGCCCGGCGGCGGTCTTCGCGATCAACGCAGTATCGTTCGCGGGAATAATCGTTGCCCTGAGGGCCTGGAAACGGCCGAAACAAAGCGCGCCGATCGAACGCGAACACTTCGGCCAGGCCATCATCAGCGGACTGCTATACGTGCTTAACGCTCCAATTTTCCGCAGAATCTTGTCGCGCACAGCCCTTTTCCTGTTTCCCGCCTCGGCTCTGTTGGCGCTGTTGCCGGTGGCTGCCGCCCGCAGATGGCACCTGGGAGCCACCGGCTATGGGGTTGCGTTGGGGGCCATCGGTTTTGGCGCCGTACTCGCTGTCGGGGTTGCCGCACGGTTGCGCCGGAAAGTGTCAAACAACGTGCTGCTGGCGGCCTCTGCCGCCGCGTACGGTATCGCACCGCTGGCGGTGATCTGGCTGCCGTTCGCCGAGGCGACGCCCTTTTTAGTGTTGTCGGGGATGGCCTGGCTGATTACGTTGACGACTTTGAACGCGGCGGCGCAGTTGTCGTTGCCGCGATGGGTTATGGCCCGCGGGTTGTCGGTTTACCTGCTGGTCTCCACGGGATCTCAGGCGATCGGTTCGTATGTCTGGGGTGCGGTTGCCACGCGGGCGGGACTTCACACCGCCATGCTCTGGTCGGCGGTGGCGCTGGGCGCCGTTGCGCTCAGCGTTGCCGTGCTTCCGTTGCGGCCGTCCACCGGGAAGGTGAACGTCGAGATTTCCTCCGCCTGGCCGACGCCGACGCTCGTGTTCGAACCATGTCCCAAGGATGGGCCGGTGCTTGTTGTCGTCCGCTACCGAGTGCCGGCCGAGAATCTCGAAAAATTCGTCACGGCGATGAGCGCGGTCAGGCGATCACGGCTGCGAACGGGCGGCCATAGTTGGCGGTTGTATCACAGTGTCGGACAACCCGATACGTTCCTCGAGAGGTTCACCGTGGCGTCCTGGAGCGAATTTGAGCGCCAGCGCACCGAGCGCTGGTTGGATTTCGACACTGAGGGCGTCCAGCGGGCGATTGACTACACCGTCGACGGCACCCGACAGCACGAGTACTACCTCGCTGCGCGTGTGCACCGATGAGTTTGCCCGGCGATTCTCAACGACTGGACGCCTAACCGCTGCCCTTCACTCCTGTTCGTTACCGATGACCCCGCCGAGGGCCTCGATCAGCCCTTTGATCTTCACCGCCTCATCCTCGGTCGGGATCTCGCCGTGTTCGAGCGCGTCCAGCAGGTCCGCGCGAAGTCCGCCCGCTCCATTGGCCGTCTCCTGCGCCGAAAGCTTGGCGCGGCGGCGCGCCACGTAAAGCTGCTGGCCCAGCGTGGACCCCGGTGCGGTCGCGGCGCGTTCCATCAGATCGTCGTAGCGCCGGCGAACTTCGCTGAGCGCGACTATCACCCCGGGTGTAAGCCTGCTGCGCGATCCGGCGTCGGTCAGCGTCTTCCGCAGCTTTCGCAAGCCAGTCAAAATCACCTCGGCTCGGGAATGGAAATCCACGTCGTGGTCATCGGGCAAAGCAGCGATCGCGGCGCGGTACATGTGCATCGCCGAATCGGCCATACCGATGATGATTGGAGCTTCGCCTTTTTCCGGATTGTCTGAACCCATCGTCCCCTCGTATCTGTCACGGTGTGTTACTGCCTTTGGCGGCGGGCATTAGCGGTGATCTTCAATAGAACCCCGCGGTCGAGGATATTCCGAGCGGCTGCCGCTGTACACCCCGGCAGTTCAGCGACAACCCGTGGACCTCGGCCCGAAGCCGATTTATACGTAACCGTAGGTCCGCAAATTCCGTGTCCAATTCTCATTCCGAATGTCCACCCGACCCGCGACGAGCAGTTGGCCAATTGATCACTCGGCGGATACCTGGGCATGGCACCGTACCCGTGTGCGAGCCGAATTGCGTACCAGTCGATCACGGCCGGTCGACCGATTCCATAAGTTGTGTGAGGCGGTCGTCATTCGGCTTCCGTTCGGCCTCAGCTCTGTCGTTGCGCCGACATTTCTCGGCTTCTGCCTGATCAACGGCCTCACCTTCGGCGTCGATCTGGCGATCCTCACGGGTCTACGCGGCGGGCTCGGCCTTCCGGTGCCGATCGCCGTCACAGTCGCTTACGCGTGCGCTTTCACGCTGAGCTACCTGCTCAACCGGACCTTCAACTTTCAGTCCCACGCTCCGGTCGGACCACAGGTCGGGGTCTATGTCGTGGTGGTTCTCGTCAACTACCTGGTTTTCATCCTGGGCGTGTCCAGTGTGTTGTCGGCCATCGGAGTGCACTACCAGCTGTCGCGAGTGGTGGCTGGTATTTGTGAAGCGGTGTACATGTACAGCGCGATGAGATGGGTGGTCTTCCGGCGCTGACCCGTGTCGCGCTACTTCAGGTCGGCGGCGACGCGCTCCAGCGCGGCGAGGTGATCGTCGACGGTCGCCAGGCCCGCGTTCATGGTGTTCACCGCCAGGTGGGTGGCGCCGGCGGCGTTCCAGGCGGCGATTTCGGCGGCCACTTTGTCGCGGTCGCCGGTCCAGGCGACCCGGCCCTCCATCCCGAGGCCCTCGGCGTCCCGGCCCGCGGCCGTCGCGGCGCGCTTCACCTGCGCCTGCGCGTAGTCGAGGCCGGGTCCGGGGCCCATCATCGGGAACCAGCCGTCGCCGAGCCGTCCAGCGCGTTCGTAGGCGCGCTCGGAGGCCGCTCCGAACCACACCGGGATGGGCCGCTGGGTCGGCAGCGGGGCCAGTCCGGCGCCGGTCACGGTGTGGTACTTCCCGTTAAACGTGACCGACCGTTCGGTCCACAGCTTGCGCATGACCTCGACCTGCTCCTCGGAGCGCCTGCCGCGGTTGCTGAAGTTCTCGCCGAGCGCCTCGAATTCGACTGCGTTCCAGCCCAACCCGATGCCAAGCCGGAATCGCCCGCCGGCGAGCAGGTCGACCTCGGCGGCCTGCTTGGCCACCAACACCGACTGTCGTTGCGGGAGGATGATGACGCCGGTGACGAGTTCCAGCGACGTGATCGCCGCCAGGTAGCCGAACATGACGAACGGCTCATGGAACGTCGAGTAAATGTTGTAGGGGCCGTGCCAGCCCCGGTGCACCTTCGGATCGGCGCCCACGACGTGGTCGTAGGCCAGGATGTGGGTGAACCCGAGTTCTTCGACGCGCTCGGCATACGCGCGTACGACCGCGGGGTCTCCACCGAGCTCGGTTTGCGGGAACACAACTCCAATACGCATTTGCCGTTCAACCACCCGGTGCCGCATTTACTTCCCGCGCAACGAGTTCGCGCAGCACAGCGGGGGTGGCCGCGACGTCACCGTGACGAAAGCAAATAGCCACGAGTTTGCGCCTCGCGTGGTCGCTGAATCGGCGGAACCGCGTTACAGGTACGTCACAGTTTCGGCATAGCGGTTTCTTAGGGCGCAGCGGAATGATGTAGTCAGGCTCTAGATCGCTTGCGGACGAACGCACTTAACAGCGAGCCGCCCGCGTGTCAGGGAGGGACATTGAGCTACCCGACGGATGTGGTCGCCAAGCCACGGCTGCGCGGATGGATCCACCAATACTGCGCCATCGCGGCCGTGATTGTGGGCGCGCCACTGGTGGCGGTGTCGTGGGCGGAGGCATCCAAGCGGGCCGGGCACTCGACGCTGACATACACCCTGGCGATCGTGGCGATGTTCGCGGTGAGCGCCATTTACCACCGCGTGGACTGGGAGTCGGCGTCCGTCAGGAATTGGATGAGGCGGCTCGACCACTCGATGATTTTCGTTCTCATCGCCGGCACTTATACGCCATTCGCCAGGCTGGCCATGCCGCGTGGGACCGGGAATTTGGTGTTAGCGATCGTTTGGGGCGGCGCGCTAGCGGGAATCGCGCTGACGCTGTTCTGGCCGACGGCACCGCGCTGGCTGAACGTGGCGCTCTATCTGCTGCTGGGCTGGGTGGCGGTCTGGTGTACCCGGATGATCGTGGACGGCGCCGGGGTGGCCGCGATGGTGCTACTGGCCGCAGGCGGCGCGCTGTACAGCCTTGGGGCGATCTTTTATGGGCTTCGCCGGCCCGACCCCTGGCCTACGACCTTCGGCTATCACGAACTCTTCCATGCCTGCACCGCGGCTGCGGCAATCTGCCAATACATCGCCATCTGGTTCGCGGTCTTCTAGAGAGCCCTAGAGGTCGCTGGAGAAGTCGGCGCTCAGCCAGCGATCTGGGCGGATGGTGAACAACACGCTGTCGCTGCCTTCAAGGCTGCGGACGAAGGCGCGCCCGCCTTCCTCACCGAGGTACCGGATCGCGATGGCTTCCCGCACCTCCACCGGAGCGGGTGCCGTGGTCTCGATGACGGTGCCCTCCACGACGACGTATTGGTAGGGCGGGTCCTCGTTCTGGACGACCACAGTCACGGCACCGGCTTGTTCGATGAGCCTGGCCTTGCGGGCCGATGCGCCGGTGTTGATCCGGATGACTCCGTCGGGCGTGTAGTCGTACCACATGGGCACGGCGGCCGGGGGGCGGCCGTCGGCGGCAGCCACGGACAGCACGGCGACGTGCTTTTCCGCGAGGAAGTCCTGACGTTCGGTCTCGGTGAAAGCTTTCATGTCGGGCTGAACACGGTCGCCCGGCCCGGCTATTCCCCGCAGGTCGTCGACGGTGCGTGCCCGAGGCCTTTGGGGTTGAGGTTGGTGAGGTGGCCGCTTTCGGTGCCGGCCGTCGGGTCGATGACGCAGTCGATGAGTGCCGGCCCGCCGTTGGCCAGCGCCTCGGCAAGGGCGGCGGTGAGTTCGGCCGGTGTGGTGGCCTGATAACCTGTGCCGCCGAACGCCTCGATCATCCGGTCGTAGCGGGCGCCCGGCATGAGCGTCGTCGGCGACGGGTCCGTGGAAGCGGTGTTGACGTCATCGCCCTTGTAGACACCGCCGTTGTTGAAGACGACGACCACGATCGGCAGGTGGTAACGGCAGATCGTCTCGAGCTCCATGCCGGAAAACCCGAAAGCGCTGTCGCCTTCGATGGCGACGACTGGAGCGCCGGTCTCGACGGCCGCGCCGATCGCGTAGCCCATGCCGATGCCCATGATTCCCCAGGTGCCGCTGTCGAGCCGGTGCCGGGGCACCCGCATGTCAATCACGTTGCGGGCGAAGTCGAGCGTGTTGGCTCCCTCGTTGACGATGTAGGCCTGCGGGGATGCGCGAATCACGTCGCGTATCGCGCGCAGCGCGCCGTAGAACTGCATCGGACGCGGATCCGCAGACAGCCGCTGCGACATCTTGGCCAAGTTCTGCGCCGAATAGGCGCCGAGTTTGTCGCGCCACCGCGTCGGAGCCACGATCTGGCCGCGGCTCTGCTCGATCAGTGCGTCCATGACCGAGCCGACGTCTCCTTGGATCGGGGCGGCAATGGGCTGGTTGCTGTCGAATTCGATTGCGTCGATGTCCACCTGGATGAACTTCGCGCCGGGGTTCCATTGGGGCGCTTCGCCATGCCCGAGCAGCCAATTCAGCCGGGCGCCGACGAGCATGACGACATCGGCTTCGCGCAATGCCAGCGAACGGGCAGCGGCTACGGACTGCGGATGGTCGTCCGGCAGTAAGCCTTTGGCCATCGACATGGGCAGGAACGGGAGCCCGGTGCTTTCAACGAATGTCCTGATCTCGTTGTCGGCCTGGGCGTATGCGGCTCCCTTGCCCAACACCACCAGCGGGCGCTGAGCGCCGGCCAGCAGCCTGATGGCGCGGTTCACCGCCCTCGGGGCGGGCAGTTGGCGCGGCGCCGGGTCGACCACCCGCCACAGCGACTTGGTGCCCTTCTCGGCGTCGATGACCTCGCCGAGCACCGAGGCCGGAATGTCCAGGTAAACGCCGCCGGGCCGACCGGACACCGCGGTGCGGATCGCCCGGGCAATGCCGCGGCCGATGTCCTCGGCGCGGTCCACCCGATACGCAGCCTTGGCGAAGCGTTCCGCCGCCGTCATCTGGTCGAGCTCCTCGTAGTCGCCGCGTTTGAGGTCGACGATGTGGCGGTCACTGGATCCCGAAATCTGCACCACGGGAAAGCAATTCGTGGTGGCGTTCGCCAATGCGACCAGGCCGTTGAGGAAACCCGGGCCCGAGACCGTCATACAGACTCCCGGCTTCTTCGTGAGGAAGCCGGCCGCGGCGGCCGCGTGGACCGCATCGCTTTCGTGTCGGAAGCCGATGTAGCGGATGCCTGATGCCTGCGCGATCCGAGCGAGGTCGGTGATGGGGATGCCGACCAACCCGTAGATGGTCTGCACGTCGTTGAGCTTCAGCGCGTCAACGACCAGGCGGGAACCATCGGTGAGCTCTTGCCGCGTGCCGGTGCCATCGACGACGGTGTCGGGTGAATGTAGGGCTGTCATGATGCTCGATCTCCCGGTGTGCTTGGTCGTTGTGCTCTCTGCTTTCACACTCCGTCACCTGGAAGTTCGTGTCCAAGACTCATCGCTGACCACGCGATAACCGATGCTTATCAATGCGGAGCCGACCGGCGCCGCGCGTGCCTCGCCGTACTGGGTAGACAATGTGTTTGTTGCCTGTTTCGACGAATTCGTAGCAACGGGAAGAATGACCACTCAAAGGAGAGTGCGCGATGGCGCCCTTGGAGTTAACCGGCTCTGGGACAGCAGATTTCAGTGCGGGCGAGGTCTATTTCATCGGCAACGCCACCACATTGATCCGTTTCGGCGGGCTGACGATCCTGACCGATCCCGCCTTCTTGCACAAAGGCGAGCACGTTTACCTGGGCCATGGGATCTGGGCCCGGCGAGAGGTCGAGCCCGCTTGCCAGATCGCTGACCTGCCACCGATCGATCTGATCGTCTTGTCGCATTACCACGGCGATCATTTCGATGACGTCGCCGCGCAGGAGCTCGATAAGAACCTCCCGATCGTCTCGACGGCTGATGCGGTGGACAAGCTGAGCGCTTTGGGGTTCGAGCGGGGTTATCCCCTCGAGACCTGGGAATCGCTTGAGGTGCACAAGGGCGACGCGACGCTGAAGATCACCGCGATGCCGGCCAAGCACGCCACCGACGAGGCGGTCAACGAGCTGCTCATGCCGGTCAACGGGCACCTGCTCGACTTCAGCCGGAACGCCGGGCACCTCTACCGGCTCTACATAACCGGGGACACGATGCTGGTCGATAGCCTCGAGGACATTCCGCGCCGCTATCCCGACATCGACCTCGGTTTGATCCACACGGGTGGCACGACCTTCCTTGTCACGGTGGTCACGATGACCGGCGAGCAGGGAGTGAGGGCTGTCGAAATCACCAAACCCCGCACCGCCATTCCGATTCACTACAACGACTTTTCGGTATTCCTGTCTGGACTCGACGACTTCAAGAAGGCCGCCCAGGCCTCGACCACGACCACAAGGTTCGTATACCTCGCGCACGGTGAGACATACACATTCACGCCCGACGGGTGATCGCTTAGCGAGCGTCCGCCAAATGCGCGCTGTCGTCGGCCAATTCGTCGCGGCGCAAACCCATCGGGGTCAAAGCGGGGACATCGCCGCCGGCGATTACGGCCCGGGTGATCGGAGTGAGCGCCTGGAACAGCGTTTCGACCTCATCGTCGCTGAGCGCGTCGAGCGCCGACAGGGCGAGTGTGTCGGTCGCCGATTCGATGTGGTCCTTCAGCTCCCGGCCAGCCGCGGTCAATGACCCGCCGTCGTCGAGCAGCCCCCGCTCGGCCAACCGTTGTTCGTGGTGACGCCACGCGGACTCGTCGTAGTCGCGGGCGCGGGCGATGTAGTCGCGCGGGATCCCGCTGGCCGCGGCGTGTAGCACGTTGGACTCGCGCCCTGAGACACCGGCGGCGGCCAGCACCGCGACGTGGGCGTCGCCGCGCTGCTCGCGCAACAGTGTCGCGGCATGCCACAGCGCGGCCAGCGGATCCTCCGGCCACGGCAGCGTCAGATTCGCGGCGAACAGCGGTCGCGCGTCGAGCGGCGCCTGGCGGGCCGCCCTGCCCGCCAATTCGGCTGCGACGCTGACGTTTTCATCGGCGCTGATGCCGTAGCGGCGCAATGCCGCGACCGCGGAATCCTGCCGCGCGTGCAAGGCGGCTGTCGGGACCGGCGATCTCCCACGCCGCCGGCAGCGCCTTGGCGACCCGCTCGGGAGCGAAGTTGTAGAAGATCGCGGTCACGACCTCCCGCGGCACCATGCCCAGCGGCGCCGATCGGGCGGCGAAGTAACCCATCCAGAAGCCTCGGTAACCCAGCCCGTCCAACGCGGCCCGCGCCTCCGGCGCGAAGTAGGTCACCGCATGGACCGGCTCGAATCGATCGAAGAAGCGTCGCGCCAACTCCGGTTGTCTGCGCACGGTCGCAGTTAACCATCCGCCGTCACGCGCGGCCAAGCCTATTTGCCTTTCAGGCTGCCGATGCCAAGCGAATGGTCCGCGGGTTTGGCGGGCGCGCTTCTCGAGGTCCTCGACGTAGCCCTCGGGGTCGCGGTCGACGATCGCAGTCCCTTGGTGGTGGGATGCGCAGCCATAAACTCGCCGTACTGGCGTCCGAGCGCCTCGCGAAGGCCGGTTGGGGCATGCCGACGGAAGTCGGACAGGCCTTCCCGTTCCTCTTCGCTCATGTGGTCGTCGTTGGCCGACCGGGTGCGGCTGACCGCCGCCCACCACTCTTCGGTTCCGACCCGGGCGGCGTTGGCATCGCGCACTCCGTCGCGAATGTCGTTGTGATCGCTGATGGCATCGAGCGTCTCGCCTTCGGGATCGTCGGCGCCGCGCTTCAGCAGTTGCGGGTAGAAAATCTTCTCTTCGATGTAGGCGTGTACGTCGAGCTTGTCGCCGAGCGGACGCCATATCCGCTCGAGCGCGGCGCGGTTGACCGGTGTCTGCTCCCGCAGATCGTCCAGCCTGGCGAACTGCTCGCGGAACCAGTCATGGTCGGCACGGATCAGGACGGTGATGTCAGCCATTCGGACTCCCAGCCTCCCCTGACCGCTGCGCCCGCGGCCATGGTGTCCATGCTGGCAGAACCAGTCAACCGCGCCATCCGCTGGTCGGTACGCAAGAGAGATATTCAGGCGGGTCACAGCAATGTCGGCTGTGATGGTGGAAGTCACCTCACTCACAAGCGAAGGGAACGCGGCCGTGGACACCGACCGGTCAGAAGCGACGGAAGGCGGCGCAGTTGTCCCGTCATGACGACCACCGATACGTGATCGTGGGCGCCGGTGCCATCGGCGGCACCGTGGGCGGCGTGCTGGCGCGGGCCGGTGCCCGCACGTTGCTGGTTGCCCGGGGTCGAAACGCCGAGGTCCTGGCGGCCGCGGGCATAACGCTGAGGACGCCGGACGGCACATTCCGCACGGCGGTCGGCGCGGCATCGCGGGCCGCAGGATGTCCGGTTGATCGACCGCGACGTGCTGATCTTCGCCACCAAAACCCAGCAACTCGACGCGGCTCTGCAGGAATGGGTGGATCAGCCGGTATATGGCCCGCATGGCGTCATCGGAACCGCGGGCGAGCTGCTGCCGGCGATGACGGCACTCAATGGCGTCGCCGCCGAGGAGAAAGCGCTGCGCTACTTCCGTCGGGTGTTCGGAGTCTGCGTGTGGTTGCCCGCCGTGCATCTCGAACCCGGTGAGGTGATCGTGCGGTCGTGGCCGGTAGTCGGCCAGTTTCATATGGCGAGGTGGCCCGCGTCCGTCAGTACGCGGCGCGACGCCGAGCTATTGGCGGCGCTTGGCGAGGCGTGGAGCGCCGCGGGGATCCTCGTGCGTACTCCCGATGACGTCGCGCCCTGGAAGTACAACAAGCTGCTGAGCAACCTCGGCAATGCGGTAGGCGCCCTGTCCGCCGAGCCGGCCGACGCGAACGATGTTGTGATCGCGATACGCCGCGAAGGCGAGAATGTCTTGCGGCACGCGGGAATTGACTTCGTCTCGTTCGAGACATCCACGGCGGTACGGGCGGATGGGCCGACGATACGCCCGGTACCCGGGTGGGACGGCGGGCCGAGCAACTCGACCTGGCAGTCGTTGAGCCGCAACACCGGCAGCGTGGAGACCGACTTCCTCAATGGGGAGATCGTCCGACTCGCTCACCGACACGGCATCACGGCGCCACTCAACGCCGCGTTGGCGCGCGTAGCCCGTGAAGCGGTCCGGAGCGGCCTTGGTCCGAGCCGTTACTCGGCGGCCCGACTCGCCGAACTGCTGCGGATCGACGCGATGCCTTAACTTTCCAGCTGCGCGGTCGGACTCTGGGCGGATTCCCACTTCGACCCGAGTGACCGCTTCACCGTGGTGCCGGGCGTCAGCTCGAGCTGAAAAGTTTCGCCGTAGTCGCCCTCGAGTGTGACGAGGTATCGGGCGTCGGCGAAGTCCTTGAATACCACCTTGTGGTGCCGTTCGCCGGCGGGGCCGCGAGCGACGGCGATGATGTCGCCGGGGCTGACGTCGTCGATTCGGTCCTTACCGGAGACTTCCGACATGTCTTCGACCCTTCTCGATCCTCGAATGTAGGTCGCGGCAATGATGTTGCAACGACGGGCGTCCGAGGGCTTTACCCCGTGGGCGGCGTTGGTAAACGCCGGGTGGGCCCGGATGCGCCCGGATGCCTCGCCGGTCGCCGCAACGACTCCGTTACCGGCGCCTATCCGGGCTATCATCTGACGGACGTGCATTGTTGGTCTTTCGGTAACCAGCGGGCGGATTGCGTCTGCAAACCTTGACCGACGCTCCGGCACGCAGCAGTCGCCGCGACTCGAGAAAGGGCGACCATGACCGAACATCTACGCGCTTACAACAGTCTGTGGCAGGTCCGCAGTGACTCGTGGTGCCGATTGGAGGAAGCCGCCGATCGGCTGACGCGCCCGACCACCGCCGGGGCGTACAAAGAAAAGTGGGCCAGCGCCTGCCAGGAATTGCTGACCCGCCTGAGCACATTGGAGCCGTACTGGGCCTATCCCGGCTCGCCCAATTCGCCCGCGTGCAACGACTTTTCGCCGCCGGCAGCTATGACAAGTTCGCACAGGCGGTCGGACAGATCAACCGCGCGCTGACCACCGAGTCGTTCCGCTCGGGCGACGTGGACAACGCCGGCGCCGACGACCTGGACATGTTCCCGTCCGATCCCCGTCAGCTCATCGAGCATCAACCGGCGACGCAGCGTGACCGCCCGTATTTCGAGGTGCTCGTCGTCGAAAAGATGACCGAAGACCAGGAACGGGCGCTGCGCAACGAGGTCCGCAAATGGCGGCGTCCGGACGACGAATTCGTCTACGAGCTGGTGGTGGTGTCCAGCGGGGACGAGGCTCTCATAGCGGCACGGCTCAACGTCAACCTGCAGGCCGTGGTGATCCGGCGGCGTTTTTCGCACCAATCGACCCGGGACCTGTCGAGTCTGGCGGAGTTCGTCGATACCGAGGTCTCGCACGATTTGGCCGATCACGTGACGCCCGAGGAACGCGCGCAGATCCTGGCGGTTTCACTGACGAAGCTGCGGCCCGAGCTCGACCTGTACATGATGACCGAGATCGACGTGGAAGACATCGCCGGGCGGCTTGGCCAGTACTTCCGCAGGGTTTTCCATGCCCGGGAAGGCATGCTCGAACTTCACCTGTCGATCCTGCACGGCGTCGCGGCTCGCTACCGCACTCCGTTCTTCAGCGCGCTCAAGCAATACAGTCACCGGCCCACGGGTGTCTTTCACGCCCTGCCGATCTCGCAGGGCAAGTCGATCGTCAACTCGCACTGGATCAAGGACATGGTCGGCTTCTATGGCCTCGACGTGTTCATGGCCGAGACCTCGGCAACGTGCGGCGGCCTCGACTCCTTACTCGAGCCGACCGGGCCCCTGCGCGAATCGCAGCAGCTCGCATCGCAGGCCTACGGGTCGCGCCACACCTACTTCGTCACCAACGGAACGTCGACGGCCAACAAGATCGTCACGCAGGCCCTGGTGGCGCCGGGCGACATCGTGCTGCTCGATCGAAACTGCCACCAGTCGCATCACTACGGAATGATGCTCGCCGGCGCGAATGTCGTTTACCTCGAGGCATATCCGCTCAACGACTACTCGATGTACGGTGCGGTGTCGCTGCGCGAGATCAAGGGGAAGCTGTTGGCGCTCAAGCGCGCCGGCAAGCTCGACCGGGTCAAGATGATGTCGCTGACGAACTGCACCTTCGACGGGATCGTCTACGACGTCCAGCGTGTGATGGAGGAGTGCCTCGCCATCAAGCCCGACCTCGTGTTCCTTTGGGACGAGGCGTGGTTCGCGTTCGCGCGTTTCCACCCGGTCTACCGCAATCGCACCGCGATGGCGTCGGCTGAGGCGTTGCGGGAGCGGCTGCAGGATCCCGACTACATGCGTCGGTACGAGAAGCAGCTCGCCGCCGATACCGCGAAACCACCCAGCGACGAAGAGCTTGTGGATCGTCGCCTCGTGCCCGACCCGGCGAGGGCACGGGTGCGGGTGTATGCCACCCAGTCCACGCACAAGACGCTGACCGCATTGCGGCAGGGATCGATGATCCACGTCTACGACCAGGACTTCGACCAGAAGGTCGCCGTGCCGTTCCACGAGGCCTACATGGCCCACACCTCGACGTCACCGAACTACCAGATCCTCGCGTCGTTGGACCTGGGCCGCCGGCAGGTGGCGCTGGAAGGTGTCGAGTTGGTGCAGCGGCAGATCGAGAATGCGATGCAGCTGCGCGACGCGATCGACAATCACCCCTTGCTGAGCAAGTACATGAGGTGCCTTCGCACATCGGATTTGATCCCGGACGAGTTCCGCCCTTCGGCCATCGAACAACCGCTGCGCTCGGGCCTGCGCAACATGATGGCGGCCTGGGAGCAGGACGAATTCGTGCTCGATCCGTCGAGAATCACTCTGTACATCGGGCAGACCGGCTACGACGGCGACACCTTCAAGCGCCAACAGCTGATGGACCGCTACGGAATTCAGATCAACAAGACGTCGCGCAACAGCGTGTTGTTCATGACGAATATCGGCACCACGCGCAGCTCGGTCGCATTCCTGGTTGAAGTCCTCGTCAGCATCGCCCGCGAGCTCGACCAAAGCATCTCCGAGATGAGCCTCGGTGAGCGCGAGCACTTCGAGCGGGCCGTCTACCGGCTAACCGAAATGTCTTTGCCCCTTCCCGATTTCAGCGGCTTCCACCCCGCGTTCCTGGATCACAGCGGAAGGGAGGCGACGCCCGAAGGGGATGTCCGCCGCGCGTTCTACCTCTCCTACGACGACACCAACTGCGAATACCTCACCGGCGAGCGGATTGATGAACGGCTGGACGCGGGAGTCGACATCGTCTCGGCGACTTATGTCACGCCCTACCCTCCAGGATTTCCGGTCCTGGTGCCCGGCCAGGTGTTCAGCCGCGAGATACTGCAGTTCATGCGCGATCTCGACACGCCCGAAATCCACGGCTACTTACCGGACTTCGGCTACCGCGTGTACACCGAGAAGGCCATCGAAATGCTGGGCGAATCCATCGGTGCGACGGCCGGCAACGGTCACCGGTCCGCGGTGCGCGCGGCCTCGCCGGCGCGGCAGAAGGCGCCAAAGAAGAAGTCGGCGAAACGCGTTGGGCCCAACGGTGATCAGGGTGTCCCCGAGATCGGCGCCGACGAACTCCTCGGCGAGCAGCAACCCGGTGACTCGGTGCATACTCCGTCTTCCCCGTAGGCCGCGCGGCGCGCCCGGTAGGTACCAGTAATCACATGAGCAACGTGCGTACCGTGAGCCGGCCGTAGGGCGATTTCAATGTGCGCTATCACCGGCGCTATCACAAACAAAACGCACCTATTGGTCGTGGGCGCGACGGCTGGTGCTCACCGGTCGGCTACCTCAAGCTTGCGCCGCCAACCGGTGCTCAGTGATCGCCAGCACACGCTCGGCCCATCGAATGTTCTCTTCTTCGAACGCTATTCCGCGCAGTAGCGTCAGGTAGGGACCCACTCGCTCGGCCTCGGCCAGGTATTCCTCTTCGCTGCGCCCGTCAAGCAGGCGAGCCCGAAACCGTTCGTAGCGTTGCAGTTTGGCCGTGGACCATTGCAGCCGTTCGGCGACGAAACCCCGGACAGCCGGCGCGTTACCCGCGTCTGCGGCCAGAACTTTGACCGCGAGTTCATCGCGGATCACACAGGGCTTCGGCGCCCTGCTCGTGAACTCCTGGATCGCGTCGCGGCCCGCATCGGTCAGCGAGTACACCCGCTTGTTGGGCCGGCGCTCCTGGTGAACAACGCGCGCCTGGATGAGCCCCTCCTCGGCCAGCCGGTCCAGTTCGCGATAGAGCTGCTGCGGGGTGGCCATCCAGAAGTTCGCCACCGAGGCATCGAAGCTTTTGGCCAGGTCGTAGCCGGAAGACTCGGCTTCGAGGAGTGCGGCCAACACCGCGTCTCGCAGCGACACCAGGCGATCATACAACGACGCGAATAATCAACAAAGTGATTAATCGCATATAGACTTATGACGCTGGACCCTCTAGCGTCAACCACGCTTACCCAACAAATTGACGATGCGAGGTGTCTCGTGAGTTCTAAGCATCCCTTCCGCAAGGCAGTCGAGGACCGTGACGAGGCGGCCATCCAGGCGCTGCTCGCCGACGACGTGGTGTTCACCAGCCCCGTGGCGTTCAAGCCGTATGTCGGCAAGCCGATAACCGCGGCGCTCCTGCGCGGTGTGTTGCGGATCTTCGAGGACTTCCGCTACGTCCGTGAAATCGCCGACGCCAACGGGCGCGACCACGCGCTCGTCTTCGAGACAACCGTGGCCGGCAAGAAGGTCAACGGTTGCGACTTCCTGCACGTCAACGACGATGGGTTGATCGACGACTTCATGGTGATGGTGCGGCCGTTGTCGGGCGCGACGGCATTGTCCGAGGCGATGGGCGCGCAATTCGATCGGATTCAGCAAGAGGCCGTCGAACTGGCCAGTCAGTTCACCACCGCGTAGGGGTAGGAAAACATGCGGATCGGATTGGGGATCAACTACGCGGGCGGGTTCAAAGAGGTGGCCGCCGAAGTGGCCGACCTCGAACGCGCCGGTCTGGACATTGTCTTTGTCCCCGAGGCGTATTCGTTCGACGCGGTGAGCGCGCTGGGGTACCTGGCCGCCTGCACAGAACGGGTTCAGTTGGCCTCGGGCATCCTGCAGCTGTACACCCGAACGCCCACCCTGACCGCGATGACCGCGGCCGGCCTCGACTACGTCTCCGATGGCCGGTTCACGCTTGGCCTGGGCGCCTCTGGCCCACAGGTCATCGAGGGCTTCCACGGCGTGCCCTACGACGCCCCGATATCCCGCACCCGCGAAGTCATCGATATCTGCCGCCAGGTGTGGCGTCGTGAGTACCTGCAACACCAGGGCAAGCACTACACGATCCCGCTGCCCGCCGACCAGGGCACCGGACTTGGCAAGCCGCTGAAACTCATCAACGAGCCCGTCCGGGAACGCATCCCGGTATTGGTGGCCGCGCTGGGGCCCAAGAATGTCGAGCTGGTCGCCGAGGTCGCCGAGGGCTGGCAACCGATCTTCTATCTGCCCGAGAAGGCACCGGAGGTGTGGGGAAAGGCGCTGGCCGCCGGCCGGGCCAAGCGGGACCCCGGTTTGGGTGAGCTTGACGTCTATGCCGGGCCGGTACTGGCCATCGGTGAAAACGTCGAGCCGCTAAGAGAATTCGTCAAACCGCACCTGGCCCTCTATATCGGCGGAATGGGCGCCAAGGGTAAGAACTTCTACCACGCCCTGGCCACCAAGTATGGCTACGGCCCCCAAGCCGACCGGATCCAAGAGCTCTACCTGGCCGGCGACAAGGACGGCGCCGCCAAGGTCGTGCCCGACGAACTCGTGCGAGACGTCAACCTGATCGGTACCCGCGAGTTCGTCAAGGAACGTTTAGCGGCGTTCCGGGAGGCGGGGGTGACGACCTTGAACGTGGCACCCATCGCGGCTACGCCGGCCGAGCGCATCAAGCTGATCGAGACACTTCGCAACCTGGTCGACTGATAGCGCCGGTGATAGCGCAGTGGAAATCGCTCTATGCCGGCTCACGGTAAGCGGTCCACCAATGACGTCAGCCTTGCGCATCCGCCAATGCGGCGTTGAACGTCTTACTCGGCCGCATCACCGCGTTGGTCATCTCGCTGTCCGGCGCGTAGTAGCCGCCGATGTCCACCGCGTTGCCCTGCGCCCTGTTGAGTTCGGCCACGATGGTTTCTTCGTTCTTCGTCAACGCGTCCGCCAGAGCGGCGAAGCGCTCCGCCAGCTCCTGGTCATCGGTCTGCGCGGCAAGTTCCTGCGCCCAGTACATGGCCAGGTAGAACTGGCTTCCACGGTTGTCGAGCTCACCGGTCTTGCGTGACGGACTCTTGTTGTTTTCCAGCAGTTTTCCGGTTGCGGCATCCAGGGTCTTGGCCAGAATCTTGGCCCGCTCGTTGCCGGACTTGATGCCCAGGTCTTCCAGGCTGACCGCCAGCGCGAGGAATTCACCAAGCGAATCCCAGCGCAGGTGATTTTCCTCTACCAACTGCTTGACGTGTTTGGGCGCCGAACCGCCCGCCCCCGTCTCGTACATTCCGCCGCCGGCCATCAACGGAACGATCGACAGCATCTTGGCGCTCGTGCCGAGCTCCAGGATCGGGAACAGGTCGGTGAGGTAGTCGCGCAGGATGTTGCCTGTCGCGGCGATCGTATCCAGCCCGCGGATCAGGCGTTCCAGCGTGTAACGCATCGCGCGCACCTGCGACATGATCTGGATATCGACGCCATGGGTGTATTCATCGGCCAGGTATTCGTTGACCTTCTTGATCAATTCGTTCTCGTGCGGGCGGTACGGGTCCAGCCAGAACACCACCGGCATGCGTGAGTTACGCGCGCGGCTTACCGCAAGCTTGACCCAGTCGCGGATCGCGGCGTCCCTGACTATGGGCATGCGCCAGATGTCGCCGGTCTCAACGTTCTGCGTCAACAGGACTTCACCCGTTTCGACGTCGACGATGTTGGCGACGCCGTCCTCGGGAATCTCGAACGTCTTGTCGTGCGAGCCGTACTCCTCCGCCTGCTGTGCCATCAGGCCGACGTTGGGAACGGTGCCCATCGTCGTCGGATCGAAGGCGCCGTTGGTCTTGCAGAAGTTGATGACTTCCTGGTAGATGCGGGAAAACGTGGACTCGGGGTTGACGGCCTTGGTGTCCTTTTGCCGCCCGTCGGCGCCGTACATCTTCCCGCCCGCACGGATCATCGCGGGCATCGAAGCGTCCACGATCACGTCGCTGGGCGAATGAAAATTCAGATACCCTTGGCCGAATCGACCATCGCCAGCTCCGGGCGGTGCTCGTGGCAGGCGTGCAAGTCGCGGATGATCTCATCGTGTTCGGTCGCGGGCAGCGACTCGATCTTGTTGTAGAGGTCGACCAGCCCGTTGTTGACGTTGACGCCCAGCTCGTCGAAGACCTTCTGGTGCTTGGCGAAGGCATCCTTGTAGAAGGTCTTCACCGCATGCCCGAAGACGATCGGGTGCGAAACCTTCATCATCGTGGCCTTGACGTGCAGTGAGAACATCACGCCCGTCTTGCGGGCGTCCTCCATCTGCTCTTCGTAGAACTCGCACAAGGCCTTCTTGCTCATGAACATGCTGTCGATGATGTCGCCGTCCCCCAACGACACCTTCGGCTTGAGCACGATCGTCTCGCCGCTCTTGGTGACCAATTCCATCTTCACGTCGCGCGCACGGTCCAGCGTCATCGACTTCTCGCCGTGATAGAAGTCGCCATGTCGCATGGTCGCCACATGCGTGCGCGAGGCCATCGACCACTCGCCCATGCTGTGTGGGTGCTTGCGCGCATACTCCTTGACCGCATTGGGTGCGCGACGGTCTGAGTTACCTTCTCGCAGAACCGGATTGACCGCACTGCCGAGGCATTTGGCGTAGCGGTCCCGGATGCCCTTTTCCTCGTCCGTCTTCACAACCTCGGGATAGTCCGGAAGCTTGAAACCCTTGCCTTGCAGTTCCTTGATGGCGGCCACGAGCTGCGGCACCGAGGCGCTGATGTTCGGCAGCTTGATGATATTGGTGTCCGGTAGGCGGGTCAGTCGGCCCAGTTCGGCGAGGTTGTCCGGCACCCGCTGCTCTTCGGTCAGGTAGTCGGAGAACTCGGCGAGGATGCGCGCGGCCACCGAGATGTCGCTCGCCTTGACCTCGATGCCCGCCGGTTCGGCAAAGGCACGCACTATCGGCAGAAAGGAGTAGGTCGCCAGTAGCGGCGCCTCGTCGGTCAGCGTGTAGATGATGGCGGGCTGCTCGGCGTTCACGGCTATGAACTTACCTGCGATGTGCCCGGGATCTGAGGCGGATTCGCTGCGACGGGAGACGGTGGGGGTGGCGGCATGAGCCTCAGAAGTCGCGCGCCCCTAAATCAGGGCTGGCGGTGACCATCTCGTCGTAGCCGCACCGCTCGGCTGACCGCTGCTGCTGACGCCCCCAGTGCCATCACGAAGAGAATCGTCGCCGAGACCGCGGGGCTGACCGTCGCCAATATCAGCGGGAGGCCGAAGCCGACGTAAGTGACGCCATAAAACACTCCCGTGAGGGCCCCGCGCAGGCGTCGTGGTGCCGCCGCTTCCAGATCGATCAAGCCCTCGCGTAGCAGGAGGCCGGACGCGCACCCCAGGACCAGGAACAGTGGCAGGCCCAACGCCGGCGTCATGGTCGGCGGTGCCACCGCGGCCACCGCGTAGCCGAGCGCAGCCAGCACCGCACCTGCGGTGCCGGCTTGTGGCCCCCATTTACCCGCGCGGGCGACCAGCTGAATAACCCCGCTGACGCCATTGACGATCAGCGTGGCTATGCCCGCGGCCATGGGGGCCGCGAGCCCGATGTGTATTCGGGTAGGAATCGCGACGAAGCCGAGTGTGGCCGAGGCGAAAACCCACGGTGCCAGCGGCAATGCCCAACTCAACGCCCGCGCGCTTCCCGACCACGGCGGCGGGGGCATTTGGGACGGCTCGGAGTCATGCGCTGTTGCCGGCGCGGTGACGTCCGCGCGCCGCGCCGTCACGATGACGGCAAACGTCGCCGCGATGACAATGGCGGCCGCGACCCCGAACGACACCCGAATGCCGGGCTGTCCGGCCCGGGCGATCACCCCGGCGGCGAACGGGCCGATGGCGAAACCGCCGGTTAGCAGCGCTCCCGCCGCGGCTGCGCCGGCCGGGCCTTTTAGATCGGAGGCCCATGCGGTGCCGGAGGTCATTGCGAGACCCACCCCGAGCCCGACGATCAAACGCCCCGCCAGCAATACGTCGGTTTGCTGCGAGAGCAGCATCGTCACCGTCCCCACCAGGGTCGTCGTCGAACCCGCCAGCGCCACCGACTGGCGCCCGAGCGCATCCGACGCGCGCCCGCCGATGAGCAGGCCGGGCAGCAACCCCACCGCGTAGATCGCGAAGATGGCGTTGAGCGTGGCCGCGCCCAGGTGTTGGTGAGCGCTGATCAGGGGCATCAACGCGACGAAGTGGTTGGCGACCCATCCCGTTGCCAGCATGAGGCCCAGGACACAGACGAACAGGGCCCGCCTCGAACCCGACCCGCCGCGCCCGTCGGGCGGATCCATCGTCGCCAGGCCCGAGTCCGATCGGTGCACTGGGTCGGACGACCCGTTCGACCAGATCACAGACTTCCTCCCCAGGGTCTTTGGTGGGTGGCCGACCGACACCGATGTCTGTCGAGATCGGGCCAGCTGAATCCGTCTCGCAGTGCTGGCCAGGTCAAACGACAATGCCGCTTAGGGAGTTATTCCCACTGGCCGCCAATCCGATGCGCGACCCCCGGTGCCCCTAGTTCGCGATCGATCGCTGCTAAGAGATCGAAAGCTTCGCGACGATCTCGTCGGTCGAGACGATGGCGCTCGCACAAGCTGGGATATTGAACCGCAGCGAGGCGTCCATCTGTTCGTGCCCGAAGCTGCCGATAGCATCCTTCACCAGCGTGACGGCGTAGCCGAGCTCGGCTGCGAAGCGAACGGTCGACTCGATGAAGGTGTTGGCCCGCATGCCGATCAGAATGACATTGCGGAGGCCGTGCTTCTTGAGTTGGAGGTCCAGGTCCGTGTTGGCGAATCCACTCGAGAGCCAATGCTCCTGAGCGACGACCTCGTCGGGACACGGCTCGAAATCGGGGTGAAAACTTCCGCCCCACGTTCCGTCAGCGAAAACATGTCCCTTCGCGGCCGAGGCCTGGACGGGCGGCATCGTCTTCCAATGACCGTATGGATCAATCTCACGCCAACGATGGTGCGGGGCGATGAAGACCTGCACACCCCCACCCGCGCTGCGGTGAGGACCTGCCGCATATGCTCGACGACATTGTTCGCCTCGAGCGTCGAGCGGCTGCGCTCGTAGAGCTTGCCCCCCTCCGACAGAAAGTCGTTGTAGGGATCGACGATGAGCAGCCCCGTCAGTTCGGGTTCGTAAGTCAACTCAGATTCCGACGGCTGCGCCACAGCGGTACTCCCTTTGGCCTGATGGCTTCACACGGTACCTCGCTAGTAGTAATTTGCAACTAATACCCTCGACGGACGACGAGTCCCGGTGAAAGGACAACGAGATGACTACGACGACGGTCCTCGACCGCTTCCGACTCGACGGCAAGGTGGCAATCGTCACCGGGGCGTCGTCCGGGCTGGGTGTCGCGTTCGCCGAGGCACTTGCCGAGGCGGGCGCCGACGTGGTTCTGGCCGCGCGGCGCGCCGATCGCCTCAAGCAGACCCGTGCCCTGGTCGAGGAGCGGGGTCGGCGCGCTCTAACAGTGACCGCGGACATCGCGCGTCCCGAGGACGCACAGGCCGTCGTCGACGCGGCCATGACGGAGTTCGGCCACGTCGACGTGCTCGTCAACAACGCGGGGAAGGGCACCGCCGTGCCGGCGACCCGCGAAACGCCCGAGCAGTTCCGCGAGGTGATCGACATCAACCTCAACGGCTCGTATTGGATGGCCCAGGCGTGCGGCCGCGTCATGAAACCGGGCAGCGCGATCATCAACGTCGCCAGCGTGATCGCGCTGACCAGCGGCGGGCTGCCCCAGGCGGCCTACTCGGCCAGCAAGGCCGGCGTGACGGGCCTGACCCGGGACCTGGCCGTGCAGTGGACCGGCCGCAAGGGCATCCGCGTCAACGCCCTGGCCCCGGGCTTCTTCCCATCGGAAATGACCGATGAGTTCCCCGAGGGCTACATCGACAGCCAACTGCCGCGCCTGCCCGCCGGGCGGACGGGAGATCCGCGGGAGCTCGCCGCGGCGGTGGTGTTCCTCGCGAGCCCCGCCGCGTCCTACATCACCGGCACCACGCTGGTGGTCGACGGCGGACTGACGATCGCCTGATTTAAGTTTTGAAAAGCAACTAGCATCGGCGTTATCCTTTTCGGGTGAAGCATGCCGATCTGCTTGACGAGAACTGCGCGATCGCGCGTTCGACCGCCATCGTCGGTGAACGCTGGGTCTGGGTGATCCTGCGCCAGGCGTTCAACGGAGCCCGGCGGTTCGAGGACTACCAGCGCGGCATCGGTTTGGCGCGCAACGTGCTGACTGACCGCCTCAACTGGCTCGTCGCCCACGGCGTCCTGGAGCGTCGACCCTACGCCGAGCACACCGCGCGCGACCTCAACGAGTATCGGCTGACCGACAAGGGCCGCGCACTGTTTCCCGTCTATGTCGCGCTGATGCAATGGGGTAACGAGTGGACGGGTCTCGCGGCCCCGCCGGTTGACCTGCTGCACAAGCCCTGTGGGCACCGCGTCGGCGTCCGGGTGGTCTGTTCACACTGTGGCCGGGACATCAATGCCCGCGACACCGAACCGGTCGTCGGCCGCGGCCTGATCATGCATCGCGGCAATCGCGGCACTTGAGAACGGAGGTAGCGGCGGATGGAGTGGACGGGTGCGCGGTACGCGGACACACCGACCGTAGAGGTGCAGACGTGGATCGACGCGTCGCCGCCGCGGGTGTGGGAGCTGGTGTCCGACATTCAGCTGATGCCGACCATGAGCCCGGAACTGCAGTCGATCGAATGGCTCGACGGCGCCACCGGGCCGGCCGTCGGGGCCAGGTTCATCGGACACAGTAAGCACGAAGCGTTGGGGGAGTGGTCGACGACATCACATGTGGTCGAGTGCGAGCCCGAGCGAGTGTTCGCCTGGGCCGTCGAGGATCCCGCCAACCCGACCGCGGTCTGGCGTTTCCGGCTCGAGCCCAAGGACGGTGGAACCGAGCTGTCGGAGTGGATGCAGATGGGTCCCGGGCGCTCCGGGCTGTCGTTCGCGATCGATCGCATGCCGGACAAAGAGCAGAAGATCGTGTTCGTCCGGATGCGCGAGTTCGAGCAGAACATGGGATTGACCTTGCAGCAGATCAAGAAGCTGGCCGAAAGCTGATGCGCACCGCCACCACGATCGAGGCCTCCGGCCTGCCACGTTGGCGCGACGGACGGGATTTCGTGGTCGAAGCCGAAAAGCTCGGGCTCGATATCTGTTGGGTAGCCGAGGCCTGGGGCTCCGACGCGCCGTCGGCGTTGGGCTACTACGCGGCGTGCACCGATCGAATGCTCTTGGGTTCCGGGATTATTCAGGTCGGGACGCGGACGCCGGTCGCGGTGGCGCAAGCGGCGATCACGCTGTCGAACCTGTCGGGCGGACGGTTCCTCCTCGGACTGGGCGCGTCGGGTCCCCAGGTCATCGAGGGCCTGCACGGGGTGTCGTTCGCGCGGCCCCTCGCGCGATTGCGGGAAACCGTCGAGGTCGTGCGCCAGGCATGCGAGGGAGGCAAGATCTCCCACTCCGGCCGTGAGTTTCAGATTCCCTTTCCCGGCGGGGACGCGGTGCCGATGCGGCTGTCGATGCGCGCCGAGCACCCGATTCCGATCTACCTTGCGACGCTCTCCCCGGCCATGCTGCGACTCACCGGCGAGATCGCCGACGGCTGGCTCGGTACCAGCTTCGTGCCCGAAGGCGCCGGTAGCGCCTACTTCGATTACCTCGACGAAGGTTTGGCGCACAGCGGACGCGGCCGCGCCGACCTCGACATCTGTCAGGGCGCCGAAGTTGCCTTCGCGCCCGACGAGGAGGCGCTGCGAGAGATGGTCGCCGATCGCAAAAAGGAACTCGCCTTCAGCCTTGGCGGGATGGGCTCGGCGTCGACCAACTTCTACAACCAGGCCTATAGCCGCCAAGGCTGGGCCGATATCGCCAAGGAGGTCCGCGGGCGCTGGCAGGCCGGTGACCGTGACGGCGCCGCCGGGTTGGTGACCGACGAGATGGTTTTGGCCACAACGCTGATCGGCACCGAAGCCATGGTGCGGCAACGATTGCGGGTCTGGCGCGACGCCGGCGTCACGACCGTGCGGCTCTACCCCGCAGGAGACACACTCGACGCGCGGCTCGCCACGTTGGCCAGGGCCATCGAGATCGTCCGTGAGATCAGCAAGTGATCGACTGCTGAATTCCTTCGGCGTCGGCGATCTTGCGCGCCGCGCAGGTCCGTGGACGTGCTCACACGCCCACCGGCCGCAGGTCGCGATATTGGCGGAGTTCGCGGCGCGCGATGGCGCGCTTGTGCACCTCGTCGGGCCCGTCGGCCAACCGCAGCGTGCGCAGGTGGGCATAGGCCATGGCGAGCGGGAAGTCGTCGGTGACGCCGGCGCCGCCATGCACCTGGATCGCGCGGTCGACGATCTTCAGCGCGATGTTGGGGGCCGCGACCTTGATGGCGGCGATCTCGGTCTGCGCTTCCTTGTTGCCGACCGTGTCCATCATGTGGGCGGCCTTGAGGGTGAGCAGCCGGATCATCTCAATCTCGATGCGCGCCTCGGCAATCCAGTCCTGGATGTTGGCGTTGTCGGCGATCGGCTTGCCGAAGGTGACCCGGGACTGGGCCCGTTTACACATCAGCTCCAGCGCACGTTCGGCCATGCCGATGGCCCGCATGCAGTGGTGGATCCGGCCGGGACCGAGCCGGGCCTGGCTGATCGCGAAACCCTCACCCTCACCTTTGAGCACGTCCTTGGCGGGCACCCGCACGTCGGTGAACTCGATTTCGGCGTGGCCCTCGCGGTCCATGTAGCCGAACACCGGCAGGCTGCGCAACACGGTGACCCCGGGCGCGTCGATGGGGACGACCATCATCGACTGCTGCCGGTGTGGCGGGGCGGCCGGATCGGTCTTGCCCATCACGATCAAGACCTTGCAGTTTTGGTGCATAGCGTTGGAGGCGAACCACTTTCGACCATTGAGCACGTAGTCGGCGCCGTCGCGAACCATGGACAGTTCGATGTTGGTGGCGTCCGAGCTGGCCACCCGCGGCTCGGTCATCGCGAACGCCGATCTGATGGTGCCGTCCAGCAGTGGCTTGAGGTACTTGTCGCGGTGCTCCTCGGTGCCGAACAGTTCGAGCACCTCCATGTTGCCCGTGTCCGGAGCGCTGCAGTTGCAGGCCTCGGGGGCGATGAAGCTGCGGCCCATGATTTCCGCCAGCGGCGCGTACTCGAGGTTCGTCAGACCCGCGCCGGTGCCCGGGTGCGGGTGAAACAGGTTCCACAGGGCACGTTTTCGGGCCTCGACCTTGAGCTCCTCGATGATCGGCGGCTGGAAGTGCGGGTCGCCGGATTCACGCATCTGGTCTTCGTATATCCCCTCGGCCGGGTACACATACGCCTCGACGAAGTCGAGCAGCTCGGTCTGCAGCTGCTGGGCGCGTTCGGAAATGTCAAACAGGGACATGGGAATTCCTAACTTGGAAAGGGGTCATTGGATGCTGTCCAGCAGCGACGCCTGGTAGCGACGCATGCCGCGCAGCCAGCGTTCATAGTCGGTGGCCTTCTGCCGGAACATGTCCAGCACGGTGGGGTGCGGCAAGATCAGGAATCGTTCCTCGTCGACCGCGGCGAGGACGTCACGGGCGATCTGGGCGGGTTCGAGCACCTCGCCGGCCGAGGTCACGGCGCGCGTGGCGGCGACGCCGCGCGGATCCCCGGTCTTCTCCCCGGCGTAGAGCAGCTCGGTATTGACGCCCATCGGGCACAGGCAGCTGACCCGCACCCCTTGGTCGCCGTAGCCAATCGCAAGCCACTCGGCGAACCCGACGGCGGCGTGCTTGGTGACGGAGTACGTGGCCGACCCGATCTGGGTGAGCAAGCCGGCCGCCGACGCGGTGCTGACGAAGTAGCCCTCGCCACGCTCAACCCAGCCGGGAATGAGCAGTTGCGCGGCCCGGATGTGCGCCCGCAGGTTCACGTCGATCGACCGCTCCCAGTCAGCCTCGCTGGCCTCCAGGCCGACTACCCCGACGATCCCGGCGTTGGCGAAGTACAGGTCGACTGGTCCGAACTCCTTTTCCGCCAACGCGATCAGGTCGCGGATGGCCGCGGTGTCGGACACGTCCGCGCCGGCCGCGACCGCCGAACCGGGTGATGTGGCGTTGACCTTGTCGGCGACGGCCTGGGCGCCGGCGGCGTTGAGGTCGGCCACCATGACCCGGGCGCCGTGGGCGGCGAGTTCCTCGGCGAGCGCGCCGCCGATGCCTCCGCCGCCGCCGGTGACGATGGCGACCCTGCCCGCGACCTTCATCGAGTTTTTGCTCCTATGCCGAATCGCTCGCTGAGCTGTTTGCGGGTGTCGGCGGCGTCGGTGTGCAGCACGCCGGCGATTCCGAGCCGGGCCGCCCCGTCGAGGTTTTGCTGCAGATCATCGACCATGACCGCCTGGTGTGGGTCGACGCCAAGCCGTTCGCACGCGATGGCGTAGATCTTTCGCGACGGCTTGCGAATGCCGACCTCCGAGGAGATCACCACCACGTCGGCGAGCGCGTCGAGATCGAAGCCCGCATAGCAGTCGCGCCCGAAGGCGTTGGATACCAAGGCAATCGGAACTCCGGCGGTCCGCAGATCCCCGATTAGCCGCACCGTGTCGTCGTCGCGACGCAGCCCCGCCTGCATCCGTGCCGACAGGCCCTGGGCTGAACCACCAGACCGTGGGCGGACAGTCGGTCGGCGAAACCCCGATCGAAGGCGTCGGCGTCGATGCGTCCGCACTCGTGCTCGACCAGCAGCTCTCGGGCGCCGGTGTCGTGGCTGAGCAAACCCAGTACCAACCCTGGGGGAGCGCCGAGCAGTTCGCCGAACTGCTCGAACGCCCGCAGCACACTGGTGGTAATCACACCGCCGAAGTCGATGAGCGCTGTGGTGCGCGTCATCGGAACGGTATCGACCGGACCGCGAGCGGTCTCGACGGTAGACATGCTGCTCCTTAGGGGTTCGGCGCGAAGGCGCGGCCCACTTTTTATATCTAAAGTTGAAACCGACGTCAAGTTCAAGTTCGTTGGCCCGCGCCGATACTTTCGAGCGGCGGTTACTGATGAATCCGAAGGGCGTTCACCCACAGCCGGGTCGCGATCTGCACCAAGTCCTCCTCCGTGGCCCTCGGCGTGTCGTCGCGGTCCTCGCTGGTGACGAAGTGCCCGAACGCGATGCGGCTCATCATTGCGGACAATGCGCGTGACGCGAGCAGGGGATTCAAATCCGGATCCGCCTGGCCCTTGGCCTGGAGCCTCGCAATGCTGCGCGCGTTGCGCCGCACGAACGCGTTCGATCGCGACGTCCGCAACTCGCGAAACTCGGGATCGATGTTGGCAACCTGCTCGAGCAGCCCCATCAGCTTGCCGTTGCGTTTGTAGGCCTGCAGATAGGCCCGATTGCTGGCCTCGATGACGGCGGCTGGATCGTCATCGCCGGCGACGTGCGGCATGCCGGGATGCAACATGTCTTCTTGAGCGGCCTCGAGAACCGCCGCGAAAACTTCCTCCTTGCCGGCGAAGTAGGTGTAGAAGGTGCCCGACGAGCACTTCGCCGCGCGTGTGATGTCGATCAGCCGAGCGTTCAGATACCCGTCGCGCTCGAACACTTTCCGCGCCGCTGCGACCAAGGCGGCGCGAGTGCGAAGGCCACGCTCCGTAGCCGGTGGCTCGCGCAGCAACGATGACCGCGCCATCGACGGGGGTACGTCGGCGTGGTCGTCATCGGCGGCAACGTTGGCCATGGGCATAGTTATACGTCAACGCATACATAGCTCCGCCGATATTTCTGCGGTGAGACTCGTGCGCGGTTGACTCGAATGGTGGTGAGCAATCCCAACGGGGTGGTGTTGCCTGCAACGCATCGTTCGTCGGCGCAAATACGGTCGGAGTTTGAAATCGGGCCACTTGGTGTACTGATATCACTACTCCTATCGAGGAAGGCAAACCATGAAGCGAATTGCAGGCGCTACGGTCGCGGTCGCCGCGCTACTGCTCGGAGGCTGTTCGGCCTCACAGATCATCAACACCGGCGGCGACACCAAATGTAAGGACTTCACCGCACAGGACGAAAAGAAGCAGAACGATGAGGTCAGCAAGATGCTCAAGGACAAGAGTGGTGCTGATCCGAGCAATCTGGAGATCTCGGCGACGCGGTTGTCGGCGATGACGTACTGCCAAACGGTGGGCAAGCCAGATACCAAGATCTCCGAGGCCCCACACGGCTGACGCCGTTTAGAAGAAGAATCCCGCGTGCGGTGCCTCGCGCACGGCGAACAACCGATCGGCAACGGCAAGGCCCGACGGATCGTCGGCTCGGACCAACCCGGCGACGGCGAGAGTGTGCCAGCTTGCGCCACCGAGCAGCACCGCGCCCAGCCCCTCAACGCGGGTCCGAAGTTGGGGGCGCCGGTCCGTCGGTTCGACACCGCCTCCGTCGATGCTGAAGCTAGCCGAATTATTCGGCAAGAGCGGGTCATTGACCGCGATGGTGACCGCGCCGTCGCCGGCATATCGGCGAGCTGTGAGCGCCTTTTCGGCGTCGACGACACGAAGCCACGTTTCGTCGTGCATCGCGGTCACCCGCGCGGCTCGGCGATCGACAACCAGCCACGGCAGTGGATCGTCGACCGGCAGCATCCAAAACACCACGCGGTCAATGAGATCGAGTCCCAGCAGGAAACGCAGTAGCCCGAGATAGGACTCCGTGTTGGGAGCAAAGAAATCCTCGACCGCGATGGTGCGCTGGTCGCTGATGAACCACGACTCGGTGCCGACGGGGCGGTAGCGCGCAAATCCCGACTCGGCTCCGGGCTTGCCGTGTACCGCGACATACGCAGGCCCAGAGGAGGATTCGGCGCGCATGCGGGCACCCTGCCACCAGACCTCGGGACGATCGATCGTGCCCGGACGGGACGGACGATTGTCGGCATAGATCCGGGGCAGAATGTCCCACGCTTCGGTCGCGTCCAGCAGTCGGACCGGACCGCCGGGTCCGACATCGGCGCGTAGTGTCGCCCGCGCCGTCTGGACCTCTACGGTCTGCGACGAACTCGCCACCCCGTAGCCGTAGCGTTCGTAGATCGTGGCCTCCGAGGCCCGCAGCGTCGCGACGACCTCGCCTCGCGTCCCGATGTCGCGCAACTGATGACGCATCAGCTCGGTGGCGATGCCTTTTCGGGTGAACGACGGCAGCACCCCGATGTGTGACACCGCCGCATGGTCGACGATCGCTCCGCCGGGAAGCGTCAGTCCGCTCGTGACGGCGTCGGCGGTGCCGACGAGCTGGCCGCCGACGAAAGCACCGATCGTCCGGCCGGGCTCGAGCAGCCTGGTGATCTGGCCCGGCGCCAGATTCGTCAGGCGCGGGAACCCGACCATGGCGGCGCGAAACACGTTCGCCGCGGCGACGAGGTCGTCCTCGCTGTCGAGAACGCGAATCTCGGCGGTCATGCCGCCATCATGTCGCGCAGCCCGAGTTAACGGATGGGCAGCCCCGTCAGCGCGCGCGAAATCACCAGGCGCTGGATCTCGCTGGTGCCCTCGAAGATCGTGAAGATCTTTGCGTCGCGGTGCATCCGTTCCACCGGGTAGTCGCGGGTATACCCGTTGCCGCCCAGGATCTGGATTGCCTCGTCGGTGACATAGACCGCGGTTTCGCTGGCCACCAGTTTGGCCATCGAGCCCTCCGCCGAGTCGAAGCTCTGATTGTTGCGCGCCATCCAACCGGCCCGCCACACCAGCATGCGTGCCGAGTCGATGCGGCTCTTCATGTCCGCCAGCTTGAACGCCACCGCCTGAAACTCGCCGATCTTGTGACCGAATTGCTCACGCTGGCAGGCGTATTCGAGCGCGTACTCATAGGCGGCCCGGGCCACGCCGACGGCCATCGCGCCGACGGTGGGCCGGGTGCGCTCGAAGGTCTTCATCGCCGCCTGTCCACCCGCGGAGGCGCCGGACTTTACCCGGGCGATGCGCGCCTCGAACTTCTCGCGGCCGCCGAGAATCGCGTCCTCGGGCAGACGCACGTTGTCGAGCACCACCTCGGCGGTGTGTGACGCGCGGATCCCGTGCTTCTTGAACTTCTGCCCCTGAGCCAGACCCTTGGTACCCGGTGGGATGACGAATGATGCCTGACCGCGGGTCCCGAGTTCGGGATAGACCGATGCCACCACGATGTGCACGTTGGCGATACCGCCGTTGGTGGCCCAGGTCTTGGTGCCGTTGAGAACCCACTCGCGGGTCGCCTCGTCGTAGCGGGCCCGAGTGCGGATGGCGCCGACGTCGGAACCCGCGTCGGGCTCCGAGGAGCAAAACGCGCCGAGCTTGGGGTCGTCGGGCGTGCCGAACATCTCGGGAAGCCAGCGGCCCAGCTGTTCGGGAGTTCCGTTGCCCGCCAAGGCCGCCGCGGCCAGCCCGGTGCCCATGATGGACAGCGCGATGCCGGCGTCGCCCCAGAACATCTCCTCGAACGCGGTGAGCATTCCCAAGCCCGTCGGCTCAGCCGCCTGCTGCGCGAAGAAATCGGGAGAGTAGAGACCGACCTTCGCGGCCTCCTGGATCACGGGCCACGGAGTTTCCTCGCGTTCGTCCCATTCGGCCGCTGCGGGTCGGATCGCCTCGGCGGCGAACTTGTGCACCCAGTCGCGGACCTCGATCACGTCATCGCTCAGTTGCAGTGAGAAGGTCATAGCTTTACTCCTGAAATCGGTTGCTGTCAGAGGTTTTCGGGTTTCTGTATTGCGTGAGGACGCTGAGCGTCTGGTTGACCCAGGCCTCCATGTAACGGTCTTCATCGACGTTGCCGGGCAGACGGCCGGTCAGCGCCTGCAGCGTCGCGGCATAGGACAACGACGCGATCGCCACGGCCGCGGCCGCCTCGGGATCGGGGATGCGGGTGCGGCCCGAGCGATTGGACGCGTCCAGTTCGCCGGCGAACCGCTGATAGGCGTTGTCGGTGATGACCTGCCACGTCTTCTCGTCCAGATCCCCGAGTTCGTCGGGTTCGCGCAGCATGACCTTGAGCAGATCCTCGCCCTGCTTCAGGTTGTTCCAAATCAGCTGCCCCGCGATGCGCACCGCCTGCTCGACGCTGCCCGGCTCACCCGCGTCGTACTGCTCGCGCGCGGCCACGATGCTGTCGATCCGGTGCGCGACCGCGGCCTCTAACAGCTCCCGCTTGGAGCCGAAGTGCTTGTAGAGCGCGCCCGACCCCGGCGCCAGGCCGGACGCCCGCTGGATGTCGGCCACCGACGTCGCGGCGTACCCCTTGGCGGCAAAAAGCCGCAGCGCCGCGGCCAGCAGCCGATCACGTCCCCGAATGGGCGCGGTAAGCATGGTGAGAGAGTACTCACTCACCAGACGCAAACTCAAATCGCTGCCCGAGGGCGTCTCCTACCGGCCGCCGCGCCGAGCAGAGCAACGGCGAACACCGCGCCGACCGAACCCGAGATCAGCAATGGCAGCCGCCCGTCGGCGCCCCATAGAAATCCGGCCCACAGCCCTGCGGCCAGCACCGCGAACCCGCTCAATCCCTGAAAGACGCCCTGGGCGCTGGACTGCAGCTCTGCCCCGACAAGCGTTGAGATCCAGGCCTTCCCAACGCCGTCATAGCAGGCGGTGAACAGCCCGTACACGACAATCAGCGCCCATGCGGCCGCAGTGTTCGTGGTAATGCCCAGGCCGAGATAGCCAAACGCGAAGAACACCAGTCCAATCCCGTACACCACGGGCCGACCCAAGCGGTCTGCGAGAACTCCGGCCGGGAAGCTCGCCAGTGCGTACACCACGTTGTAGCCGACGTAGGCCAGGATGACGCCGACGACCGAGAATCCAATCTGCTTGAGCCGCAACAACAGCAGCGCGTCAGGGAAGTTGGCGATGCTGAACATGACCAGGAATGCGACCACCTGCCAGTATCGGCGGGGCAGCCGCCGGGCCCCGGCCAGCAACGACGGGGCGGCACGCGGCGCGTCGTGTGGTCGTTCCCGGACCCAGGCGATCAGTACCACGCTGAGCACCGCGGGAATCACGGCCAGATAGAGCACTGGGCCGATCCGGTGGTGGAACAGCTCGTATCCGGCCAGCCCCAGCAGCGGCCCGATCACCGCGCCGAGCGTGTCCATCGTGCGGTGGAACCCGAATACCCGACCGCGCTCGTCCGGCTTTGTCCCGTCGACCAGCAAGGCATCGCGCACCGCACCCCGCAGGCCCTTTCCCAATCGGTCGACAACGCGTCCGACCAGCACTCCGGGCCACGCGCCGGCGGCAGCGACAATGAGCTTGCCCAGCGCCGCCATCCCATAGCCCGTCGCGATGAGCGGGCGGCGGGCGAACAGGTCGCCCAGCGGGCCCGACACGACCTTGGTGAGCGATGCGGCGCCCTCCGCGGCACCTTCGACGACCCCGACGACCGACGGCGGCGCGCCCAAAACCGTCGTCAAATAAATGGGGAGCAGCGGATACAGCAATTCGCTCGCAGCATCTTGAAGGAGCGAAACCAGCGACAGCACCAGCACGTTTCGCGTGAGCCACGCTGGCCTGCTACGAACGGTCATTCGTGCCGACTGTCCATCTCTCGAAGAAACTTACTGCCACGCAGACACTAGCGCTCGGTCCCAGGACGGGGGCCTGGCCGTGCGAGCTCGGTAGTGGGGCACGATATTCGCATGTCTCGGCATGTGGAGCTGCTGAAGCGGGTGCTGTCACTGCGCACCATCGTCATCGTCGCCCAGCTCTCGGTGGTTGTTCTCGTCGTCATCCTGGGCGCGTGGGTCTGGATTGGCGTCACCAACGACCAATACAGCCAGCTCGACCGCCGCTTGGATTCGGTGAGCAGCCTGGGCGATATCAACACACTGCTCAACAGCACCCAGCTCACCAACCCCGATCGGCCCACGCCGGACGGCGACCTGGTGCGCACCGTACGAATCGGTGATGTGTCCGTGTCCGTGCCCGGCAACATAGTTCTGCCCAAGCTTCCAAACGGCTACGCGAACACCACCATCAACGGCGTGCAGTATCGCGTCCGCACCTTCACCGCCGGGCCGGCCTCGATTGCGCTCGCGGCGCCGTTGGCCGAAGCCCAACATCGGATCAACGAACTGCACCTGCGGGTGTTGTTGATCTGCGGCAGCGTGATCGGCGGTACGGTCCTCGTCGGCTGGGTGATCTCGTTGATCATGGTCAATCCGTTCCTGCTCCTGGCCCAGCAGGCCCGCGCCATCAATGCCCAGTCGAGCCCCGACGAGGTCCAGGTCCGTGGCGTGCGTGAGGCCGTGGAGATCGCCGAGGCGGTCGAGGGAATGTTGGCCCGTATCGGCAACGAGCAGCAGCGCACCAAGGCGGCGCTCGAGTCGGCCCGCGACTTCGCCGCCGTCGCCTCACACGAGCTGCGCACCCCGTTGACGGCCATGCGCACGAACCTCGAGGTGTTGACCACGTTGGAATTGGCACCCGATCAGCGCCACGAGGTCATCGGCGACGTCATACGCACCCAGAGCCGGATCGAAGCGACGCTCACCGCGCTGGAAAGGCTGGCGCAGGGCGAGCTGACCACCGTCGACGACTTTGTCCCGTTCGACATCACCGAGCTTTTGGATCGGGCCGCGCACGACGCACTTCGCATCTACCCCGGTGTGGAGGTGTCGCTGGTGCCGTCGCCCACGGTGTTGATGATCGGGTTGCCCACGGGCCTGCGGCTGGTGATCGACAACGCCATCGCCAACGCGGTCAAGCATGGTGGTGCCACCGAAATCCATCTCCACGTAGGCAGTTCCGGCGCCGGGGTCGAAATCGCCATCGACGACAACGGCACCGGGATCCCCGAAGCGGAACGCACCGCGGTCTTCGAACGCTTCTCCCGCGGGTCGACCGCATCGCGCGCGGGCTCCGGGTTGGGGCTGGCGCTCGTCGCCCAACAGGCCGAACTGCACGGCGGCACAGCCTCTTTGCACGCCAGTCCGATGGGCGGCACGCGCCTTCTGCTGAACCTGTCAGGTGACGGGCTTGGCCCGGCGTGATGTGATGTTAGGTCACTTGGGCATCAACGTGCCGGATCTCGCGGCCGCGAGGCGCTACTACGACGAGCTGATGCCCCTGGTCGGATTCGAGCCGTTTTTTCAGGCCGACGACGAATTTGCCTATAGGCCTGCCGACAACAAGCCCGGCACCTACCTGTTCTTCTACCCGGCGGCCCAGCCGGGCGAGTACTCATCGCAACGAACAGGTTTGCAACACTTGGCGTTCATCGTCCGGTACCGGTCCTTGGTGCACGAGGTGCATGACCATGTCGTGCGGATTGGCGGCACAGTCATCCACCGTCCTCAGCATTTCCCGCAGTACCCCGGCCATTACTACGCCACGTTCTGGTACGACCCGTTCGGCCTCAAGCTCGAAGCTGTGTGCCATCACGATCGCGACTAAAGCCATATCAGTCACCTTGACATATATCAGGTAGGTTGATATCAAGGAAAATGAGCGTTCAAAACCGATTCGCCAACCAGTGACCGGGGACGAGATGTCTGATCTGAAACCGCCAGCGTGGCTCAAACCGATGAACAAGGCCGTCATGGCCATGCAGAACCTCGGTATCGTCACCGGACCGGTGCGGGTGCTGACCGTGGCCGGCCGCAAGTCGGGTGAGCCGCGCCGTACGCCGGCGACTCCCTTCACGTTTCAAGACAGCCTCTACGTCGTCGGTGGTTATCCCCGCGCCGACTGGGTGCTCAACGCCCGTGCCGCCGGCACGGGAATCGTTACACGGGGCCGCAAGGGTGAGCGGGTCACCTTCGTCGAACTCACCGCGGAGGAAGCACGTCCGGTGCTACGTGCATTTCCCAACAAGGTGCCGCGGGGCGTCGGCTTCTATAAGCGCTCGGGGCTGGTGCAACATGGAACCGCTGAAGAATTCGAGGCCCTCGCGGGTCGATGCGCGGTGTTCAGGCTCGACGCCGCCTGACGTCAAACTAATCGGGGGCGTCAGACGCCGTCGGGCGGTCGAGCGGATTCAGTACGGGGTCGCCTGTTGAGTCAGGTTCAGCAAGACGTAGGCGAGGCAGAACAGGAAGTTCAGCACGACCAGAACCAAGCCCGCGAACAGTAGTGAGCGGCTGCTTCGGCGTTTGAGGCGCTTGAACTTCGCCGCCCGGGCCTCCCGGTTGAGCCGGATCGCGATCAACGCGAAATTGACATCCGTGACTTCGTCGTCTGCCACGGGGACGCCCGCCAGCATCGCCCGAAGGCGCTCCGGGGCGGTGTGAACGCCGACGCGCTCGAAGCACCGGCACAGTCGCCGTGCCCGCCTTCGGCCAGGCGCCGGGCATTGCAACTGCAGCTGATGCAAGAGTTGCCGTCGTTCGTTGCCCCAGGCGCTGGACGGGGTCGTCACAAGCCGGGAGTCTAGTTCGCTTCGGGCCGCTTGCGGCGTTTTGAAACGAATTAGTTTGGCACCGCACGATCGGCCGTGCCGTCGCTCATCCGCTCGGCTTCGGGCAGGTCGAGGTAGCGCTCGAGGTTGCGATGCATGTTGATCACGCGACGCTCCTCGCCGGAGAGCGCCAGGTGGGTGAAGCCGGGCTGGTGCATGCCGCGCTGCAAGCCGGCGAGCAGCCGGATGTCCTGGGTGAGCACCAGGCCCGGTTCGGCTTGGCCGGCGGTGGTGCGGACATCCGTCGGGTTTGTTGCGCGCGGCGCCCGGCGGCATCCGCGTCATCAAGAAAATGACCATCTCGCCGCGATCGGGGTCCGGGCCGGGCCGCGAGCACATGATCGTCAGGTGGTCGGCGTTGGCCAGAAACGTCATATTCGGGAACACGTTGTACTGGTGCAGCCGGGTAATCCGGTCGGTGTCGGCCCAGTCGAGGTCCACCCCGCGGCCGGCCGCGAATGCGCGCGTGCGGGCCGCGATCAGGTCCTGAACGGTCTGTCCGGGCCGGCGTTCGTCGGCAGGGAAGGGCGTTCCTTCGGCTGCGCCCATCAGCGCACCCTGTGTGTAAACGTAAGCGTCCCAGACCTCTTCGTCGCTCAGCGCGCCGTCAAAGCGTGGGCTCTGCACCCCATACGGTTGGTCGGACTTGCCGGTGTGGCCCCAGATCTGTTGTGGCGCATGGATGTCGTCGACGCAGCGCAGCAATTCCGGGTGCAGTGTCTGAAGGTGGTAGGTCTCGCTATAGCCGTCGGCGATCGTCTTCCAGTTGGCGTCGACCTCGACGGTGAGCGTCGCATAGCAGCGAAAGTCGCCCAGACGGCACCAGGCAATGTCGTCGGGCACGGCCTCCAGGTACTCGGGCAACGGCATCGCGTTGACGTCGAGATTGACGAAGACGAGCCCCTCCCACGTGTCGACCCGTGCCGGAACCAGCGGGAAGTCCGACATTCGAAGCGCGCCGAAGCCCTTGCGGTTTGGCACCCGCTTGAGCGTGCCGGCCAGGTCCCAGGTCCAGCCGTGATAGCCGCACTTGAGCTCGCGCAGCCCCGAACCCGAGCCCTCGCACAGCGAGTTGCCCCGATGTCGGCAGGCGTTTTGGAATGCGCGTAACACGCCGTCGTCGCCGCGGACGATCAACACCCCGTACGGACCGCAGCGGTACTCGAAGTAGTCGCCCGGCTCGGCGACGTGGTCGACCATGCAGGCGAGCTGCCACACCTTCGGCCACATCCGTTCGACCTCGAGTCGAGCAAACGCCGGAGAGTAATAGCGCTCGGCCGGCACCAGGGTCGGGCACGCGGGCGGGGTCCCGATCGCGTCCTCGTCGCGGGCGCGGGCCCGGTTGCCGGCGGTCAGGCTCATGCGCCGAGCTCTTAACGCGCCCCGCGCACCAGGCGGCCAGGACGGGCCCCGGTGTCGACGTCGCCGCGCCGCGTCACCGCTCCGCTGACGACCGTCGCCGCGTATCCGCTTGCCCGCTGCAGTATCCGGTTTCCGCCGGCCGGCAGGTCCCAGGCCATGGCCGCGGGGTGCAGCGTCAGGGCGTCCATGTCGATGACGTTGATGTCGGCCTTCTTGCCGGGTTGGATGGTGCCGCGGTCGGTGAGACCGAACAGGTAAGCGGTGTCTCGCGATTGTTTGCGGATGACGTACTCCAGCGACAACTTGTCGCCGCGGTACCGGTCCCGCGCCCAGTGCGTCAGCAGGAACGTGGGATACGTGGCGTCACAGATCATCCCGCAGTGTGCGCCGCCGTCGGAAAGGCCCAGCACGCCGGCGGGGTGCAGTAGCATCTCGCGGATCGCGTCGTGATTGCCGTCGGCGTAGTTGAACAGCGGCAGCATCAACATGGCGCTCGCGTTCCGCTCGAGCATGAGGTCGTAAAGGGTCGACAGCGGGTCCTCGCCGCGCGCCTTGGCGATGGCGGCGACGGTGCGGTCCGCGGTGGGCTCGTAGTCAGGCGGATCGCCGAGCGCGTACAGACGCTTCAGGGAGTGCTGCACCAAGGCGAACATCCCGTCGAACAGCAGGGCCGGGTCGGCGGGCAGGTCCTCCTCGGACAGGATCGCGGCCTTGACAGCGGGGTCGGCCAGGCGTTGCGCGATCTCTTCGCGGCTGCATTCGGCCGCCAGCCGCCGGTAGGTGGGCCGATGGCTGAAACCGTGGTGCCCCTGGAACCCGATCATCATGCCGAACGGGCGCGCCGCGACCTGCGGGTACAGCCGGCTACCCGCCGCGTGCGCGTCCGCCGAGAGGTCCAACATCTCGCGCCACAGGTTCGGGTCGGCGTCCACCTGGATCATGGCGAACGACACCGGCCGGTCGATCTCGCCGCTCAACCGCCGCATCCACTCCAGCTCCTTCTTGGGGGCGACGATGTCCTCGCCCGCGGACCCCTGCGGGGCCAGCTCGAACACCGCCTGACCGCCGGCGGCCATGGCGCGGCCAAGACCGAACAGCTCGTCTTCGGCGGCGAACGTGCCGGGGACGGGTTCGCCGTCCATCGCGCGGTGTCCCATAGTTCGGGACGTGGAGAATCCGAGCGCGCCGGCTTCGATCGCCTCGGTGATCAATCGGCCCATCGCCCTGATGTCCTCCGGTGTGGCCGGCTCGTTGCGGGCGCCCCGCTCGCCCATCGCGTAGGCGCGGATAGCGCCGTGGGCGACCTGGCTGCCGACGTCGATCGAGAACTTCTGCGTGCCGATCGCGTCCAGGTACTCGGGGTAGGTCTCCCAGCCCCAGGTGATGCCCTCGGTCAGCGCGGTGCCCGGGATGTCCTCGACACCCTCCATCAACTCGATCAGCCATTGCTCGGTGCCCGGCCGGACCGGGGCGAAGCCGACGCCGCAGTTGCCGGTGACCACCGTGGTGACCCCGTGACCGCTGGACGGCTCAAGCAGGCCGTCCCAGCTCACCTGCCCGTCGTAGTGGGTGTGGATGTCGACGAAGCCGGGGGCCACCACATGCCCTGTCGCGTCAACGATTTCGGCCGCGTCGGCCATATTCAAGCCGCCCAGTTCCGGGTCGTCGGCGCCGCGACGGACAACGTCGGCGATCACGCCATCCTTGATCGCGATGTCAGCCTGGTAGCGCTCCGCACCCGTGCCGTCGACGACGGTGCCGCCGATGATCTTCAGGTCGAACATGAGGGTCTCTCCTTCGCCACGCGTCATCGACGCCAGGCACGCGGGATTACGCTACTCAGCGTATCGTAACTCCGACGATATGCCCGACGGGAGATCGAGTCAATGAATCGTGCGAACTTCGCGGCTGCGCGTGGGAGCGGCCTGGGCGCGGTTATAGAGAACCCTTCAGTGCCGCAACGGTTTCCAGGTCATCAAGCGGGCGGGATCGGTCACGGATCTTGGACACCTCGCCCGTCAAGGCTTACCCGCCGGCGACACTTTCCAGCGCGCTGTCAAGCGTGCTGTAAAGCGGCAAAACGCTGTCTAATTTCGTCAGCTGGATCGGCCTGCTGGTGGCCGCACCGTGCGCGACGACTGCGAATTGGGTAGGCGGCACGACCTCATCCTGCGCGGTCAGTAGGACGGTCATCCCGGCCGAGGCGAGAAAATCAACTTTCGACAGGTCAACGATCAGCGCCGCGGGACTCGCGGCCAGCGCGGTGTGTATCGCCTCGGCCAGCCGCGGCGCGCTGAGCATGTCCACTTCACCCGAGACGGCGAGTACGACGGCCCCATCTATCTGCTGGTTCCCTACCTGGAACCCCGTCTGATCGACGGAATCGCCGGATTGTTCGACCATGTTCATCACTCACATTCGTGCCTGCGGGACACCTTGGCTTCCAAGGAGCCACTGCTGGACCGGAAGCTGCTCATTCAACCGCCGGAACACGCTGGTAGAGGCGAAACACTCCGTCGATTTCTGCGTCGCCGAGTGGAGGCACAGCCGCACGTGCTTAGTCGATCGTAGGGCACGCGGAAATCACGCTCGCGGGTGAGCGCCTGGATTCCGTCAATGACTCTGGGTGCTGATCAGCGCAGACAGTCCGTCGGGCCAAACTCTGTTCTGCAATATGGGGACGTTGGTAGGTTCTGGAAATGCTCTTCGCGGCCCTGCGCGACATGCAATGGAAAAAGCGGCGCCTGATCATCACGATCCTCAGCACCGCGCTGATCTTCGGGATGACGCTGGTCATGACCGGACTCAGCAACGGCTTCCGGGTCGAGGCCCAGCACACCGTCGATTCCATGGGTGTCGACGCATTCGTGGTCAAAACCGGCGCGGCCGGACCGTTCCTGGGTTCGACACCATTCCCCGACGTCGACCTGGCCCGCATTGCGGCTGAGCCCGGCGTCACGGCCGCGGCCCCGCTGGGCTGCGTGGGGACGATCATGAAGGAGGGCGGGACAACGCGAAACGTCACGGCGTTCGGCGCGCCCGAGCATGGGCCCGGCATGCCGCGAGCCTCGGAGGGTCGGGCGCCGTCGATGCCGGACGAGGTCGCGGCGTCGAGCGTGCTCGGCCTGCACATCGGTGACACCGTGCAGGTCGGTGCGCACGTGTTGCGGATCGTCGGCATCGTGCCCAATTCGACCGCGCTGGCGAAGATCCCCAACATCTTCCTGACGACCCAGGGCCTACAGCAGGTGGCGTACAACGGACAGCCGATGGTCACCTCGATCGGGGTCGTCGGCACACCCCGACTCCTCCCGGACGGCTACCAGACCTACGATCGGGCGGGCGCCGTGAAGGACCTGGTACGTGCGCTAAAGGTCGCGGTGACTTCGATCTCGATCGTGGCCATCTTGCTGTGGGTCGTGGCGGCGCTGATCGTCGGATCGGTGGTCTACCTGTCCGCGCTCGAGCGGGTGCGCGACTTTGCGGTGTTCAAGGCGATCGGCACCCGGACGCGCTCGATTATGGCGGGGCTGACCTTGCAGGCGCTGGTCGTGGCTCTGCTCGCGGCGGCGGTGGGCGTCGGGCTTGCGCAGCTGATAGCACCGATGTTTCCGATGATCGTCGCGATACCCGTCGGTGCCTACGTGCTGTTACCGGCGGTTGCGATTGTGGTCGGTCTCTTGGCCAGCCTCGCCGGACTGCGGCGCGTGGTGGCCGTCGATCCGGCGCTCGCGTTCGGAGGTCCCTAGCGGTGGGCGACCTCAGCATTCAGAACCTCGTCGTCGAGTACTACAGCGGCGGGTACGCCCTTCGGCCGATCAACGGATTGAACCTGGACGTCGCAGCGGGGTCGTTGGTGATCCTGCTCGGGCCCAGCGGCTGCGGGAAGACGACGCTGCTGTCCTGCCTCGGCGGCATACTGCGGCCGAAGTCGGGGGCAATCAAGTTCGAGGACGTCGACATCACCACCCTCGACCGCGCCGCGCTGGCGAACTATCGGCGCGACAAGGTGGGCATCGTCTTCCAGGCGTTCAACCTGGTGCCCAGCCTCACCGCCGTCGAGAACGTGATGGTTCCGATGCGCGAGGCCGGGATGTCGCGCCGCGCCGCGCGCAAGCGTGCCGAGGAATTGCTGACGCGAGTCAACCTCGAAGAGCGGATGAAACACCGCCCGGGTGACCTGAGCGGTGGGCAGCAGCAACGTGTCGCCATCGCCCGCGCGGTCGCGCTGGATCCACCGCTGATCCTCGCCGATGAACCGACCGCGCACCTCGACTTCATTCAGGTCGAAGAGGTGCTGCGGCTTATTCGCGAACTCGCGGACGGGGATCGCGTGGTCGTGGTCGCTACCCACGACGCCCGGATCCTGCCGATGGCTGACCGGGTCGTCGAGCTGACGCCCGATTTCCCCGAGACGAACAAGCCACCGGAAACGGTGGAAGTCAAGGCCGGCGAGGTGCTGTTCGAGCAGTCCACCATGGGCGAGCTGATCTACGTGGTGGAAAAAGGTGAGTTCGAGCTGGTGCACGAATTGGCTGACGGCGGTGAGGAATTGGTCAAGGTCGCCGGGCCCGGAGACTACTTCGGCGAAATCGGCGTGCTGTTTCACATGCCGCGCGCGGCGAGCGCGCGCGCCCGCACCGACGCGACCGTGGTCGGCTACACGGCGCCGGCGTTCCGCGAGCGGCTCGGCGCGGGGGGCGTGCGGGATCTGATCGAGCACCGCAAGCTTGCCACCGAGTAATCCGGGACGGGCCGCGCCCGGCTGGTGAACTGAACGAATTCCGGCGGCGCGTCGTGGTTGGAGTTGGGTGCGTGGGTCGCCGCAACGGAGCGCGCCGCGTTCAGCCGTGCGTAAATTGCTTTGCCTGCGTGGGACGGAAGGATGGTGGGCATGGAGCCTGGCGACCACAGCGATCAGAGCGATGAGCCGGACGACGAATCCGAGAAGCCCATAGAACCGATGCGCACCGAGTCCCCCTGGCGCACCGCGCTGAGCCGGCGGGGCGCCTTGCTGGGGATCGGCGCCGTCGCCGGCTTCGCCGCGGTGGACGTGGGCGGGTTTGCCTATGCGGGCGGTTGGCTGCGGCCCGCCACCGCGCTTCTCCCCTCGAGGTTCGCCGATCGGTTCGAACACATCTATGGCCGCCACGACGGGTTTCGTCGAAACCATGCCAAAGGTCTCAGCGCCACAGGAACTTTCGTGAGCAGCGGTGCGGGCGCGGCGATCTGCCGGGCGGCCGTCTTCCAGCAGGGCACGGTTCCGCTGGTCGGTCGGTTTTCATTGGGCGGCGGGCTGCCGGATCAGGCCGACAAGCCCGACACCGTCCGTGGACTGGGGCTGCTGTTCCAGGGGCCCAACGGCCAGCAATGGCGTACCGCGATGATCAACCTTCCCGTATTCACGGACAGCACCCCCCAAGGGTTTTACGAGCGGTTGCTCGCGTCCAAACCGCTGCCCGAAACGGGCAAGCCCGACCCCCAGAAGATGGCCGCATTCCTCGACTCTCATCCCGAGACCGCCGCTGCGATGAAAATCATCAAGCAGTCACCGCCCAGCGCGGGATTCGAGGACAGCACGTTTCACGGGCTGAACGCCTTCTGGTTCACCAACGGCGCCGGCGCAACGGTTCCGGTGCGCTGGTCCGTGGTTCCGCAGGATGTCGGCGGGGCCGTTGTCCCGGGCCCACGGCATGACAAGGATTACCTGTTCGACGACCTGATCCGCACCCTGGCAGAGCGGCCACTCAAGTGGCGGTTGATACTCACCGCGGGTGAGCCGGGCGATCCGACCAACGACGCCACCAAGCCGTGGCCGCAGTCGCGCCGATCCATCGACGCCGGCACCATCACCATCACCGCGGTACAAACCGAGGAAGCCGGCAACGGGCGCGACGTCAACTTCGACCCCCTGGTGCTGCCGGACGGCATCACCGCCTCCGACGATCCCTTACCCGCGGCGAGATCAGCGGTTTACGCGCGCTCCTTCACCCGCCGCGCCGAGGAGCCGAAGTCGCCCAGCGAGGTCAACGTGGCCAAGGTGCTCTCATGACCGGCAAGACAAGCGAAACCGCCACCGCCCCGGCGCGTTTCGCCCTCCCGTCCCGGGTTCTGCACTGGCTGATGGCGCCGATGGTCATCGTGCAGCTGCTCATCGGCGTGACGATGATCGCCTCTTTGAGCTATTACCCGCTGCTCCTGGCCATACACCGGCCACTGGGGATACTGATCCTGGTCTTCGCCGTGGTGCGCCTGGCGAACCGGCTCACCCACCGGCTCCCGCCGTTCCTGGCCACCATGGGCCCCGTCGAACGCCGCATCGCCTCCTGGTCGGAATACCTGCTTTATGCCCTGTTGCTCGTCCAGCCCCTAATCGGGTGGGCCATGCTGTCGGCGGCGCGATTCCCGATCGTCCTGGCCGGGCCGATTCGCCTGCCCGGCATCGCACCGCACGACATCGACGTTTATGCGGTGCTCCGACAGGCGCACAGCGTCTGCGCCTTCCTGCTTTTCGCGACGTTTACCGCCCACGTCTGCGCGGTGCTATTTCACACGCTGGTTCTGCGTGACCGCCTCCTTGATCGAATGGCAGTGTGGCCCACCAAGCCCAAGGTGTGACCTGACTTTCCTAGCGAGCAGACGCAGAATCGCACGATTTGGGGCGAAAGCATGCGATTCTGCGTCTGCTCGCGCGGATAAAAAGCACCCTGTTCCGGAACGGGACTGACGACCTGCCTGCTCGCGCCCTGATCGGATGAATATGATCGGCACGATTCGAGCTTGACGGTGTGCGGTCACCGACAGTGCCACGAGGGAGTGGAGAAGTTTCCATGCCGAACCAGCAGCAAGCCGACCGGATGACGTCGGGCAAGGGGTTTATTGCGGCGCTCGACCAGAGCGGGGGCTCGACGCCCAAGGCGCTGCGTCTGTATGGCATCGAGGAGAACGCGTATTCCTCCGAGGAGGAGATGTTCGACCTGATCCACGAGATGCGCTCGAGGATCATCACGTCCCCGGCATTCAACGGCGACCGGGTGCTGGCGGCGATCCTGTTCGAGCAAACGATGGATCGCGACATCGAGGGCAAGCCGTCGACCACCTACCTTTGGGAAACCAAGCGTGTGGTGCCGATCCTCAAAATCGACAAGGGACTGGCGGAGGCGGCCGACGATGTGCAGCTGATGAAGCCGATACCCGGGCTGGACGGGCTGCTGGAGCGGGCCGTGGGCAAGGGTGTTTTCGGTACCAAGGAACGGTCGGTGATCGGCGGGGCCAACCCGGAGGGAATCGCCGCGGTGGTCGCCCAGCAGTTCGAGGTCGCCCACCAGGTGCTGTCGCACGGTTTGGTGCCCATCATCGAGCCCGAGGTAACCATCTCGATTTCGGACAAGGCGCAGGCCGAGGGCATCCTGCGTGACGAACTCACGAAGCAGCTCGAAACCGTCCCCGACGGGCAACGCGTCATGCTCAAGCTGAGCCTGCCCACCGAGGTCAACTACTACCGGCCCCTGATCGAACACCCGAAGGTGATGCGGGTGGTCGCCCTCTCCGGCGGCTACTCCCGCGAAGAGGCCAACGAGTTGTTGGCGAAAAACACGGGGTTGATCGCCAGCTTCAGCCGCGCGCTGACCGAGGGGCTCTCGATAGACCAGTCCGATGAGCAGTTCGATGCCACGCTGGACAAGGCCATCCAGTCGATATACGACGCCTCGGTCGCCGGCTGACTAGTAGCGGTGGCGGGCCATCGGCGGTCTGGCCTGGCCGCTGTCGCGTTCGTCCGACACCAACGCGGGCACCATCTCACTTGTCACCAACCCGTCGTCCCGGGTCAGTTCGTCGACGACATCGAAGGATTCGGCGATGTTGGCCGGCGTGTCGACGAGGATGGTGGCAACCGGCACATGACGGCTTAGCGAAAGCAGCTTGTCACCGTGGGGTTGGTGATCGCCATGGAAGCCCCAGATTCCGCGCACGACGGTTGCACCGTCGGGCGTTTTGCGTTTCCGAAGCTGCTGGATCAAGCCGCGATGAATGGGCATGCGATTGTGGCGTGCCGACTCGGAGGTGTAGACCATCAACTTCTGCCACAGGGGTAGGCCATGTTCGTCGACTCCCGGCAGGGAGTGCGGTCGTTCCAGTAATTCACCGTCGCGCTTGCACACGCGAACCCGCTCCAGCGTGATCATGGGCCGCCGGAGCAGCCCGCCGAGTTCCGGCAACACCCGACCGATGCGCTCGCCGGACCCGACGGCAATGACCATCATCGGGACGTCGGGGTTGCGGCCGAAAAAGGAAGCGCGTTGCCGCTGTCCGTGGGCGGTGCCGTCCACGCCCATGAATACCGATGCGCCGGAAAGCTTTCGCCGATGCATCAGATCGCACACGGCGATGTAGGCGGGCACCCCGTAGACGCGCTCCTTGCGGCCGAGGTAGACCGTCAACTTGACGGCTTCGTGCAGATCGTCGGGCAGCTCCAGCGGCCCGATGTCGTCGCGCAGCAGCCGCGCACGCTCGAGGGTGAGCAGGCCGCGTTGTTTGATGGCGAGTACCGGATCGAGCAGGGCCTCGATGGCCTTTCGGGTGTCCACGGCCACGACCACCACGGGTGGGTCCTCGGACAGCGTCAAAGACTCATCGGTCCTGAAGTTCCGCCCCGTCCCGAAGCCGGCGATGCCGCGCAGCACGATGCTGCTGGCTATGCGGTGCTGTTCATAAAGTCCGAGCAGCACGTCGGAGACAAAGCCCTCGCGGGTCCGTCGGCGCTCGGCCAGATAGACACTGAGCTTCAGGCAATCTTCGTCCACGGCCGCTCCTCAGTGTGATTACCGCTTCCCAGAAAACCAAGGATGTGAACCCGGAGTCAATATCCGCGCGGACCCGGCCGGCATGAGGCGGTCGTCCGATCTGCGTGGCCTCCACAACAATTCATTGGCTTTTGCCTTGCCGGCCGCCCGGCACCAGGGCGTCGGCAATGATGCGCGTGGTCACCTCGGCACGCCGTCGTGAATATGACGGCGCGTCAGAGAGAATTGGATACACCACGCCGCCAACGATGGCGTCCGCGGCTGACTCGGCGGTGGCCTCATCGATGCCGTGGGCGAGAAGCCGGGTGCGGACGCTATCGTGCAGCGGCGCACTGAATCCGGCACGCAATCTGGCGGCGGTTTCCTCGTGCTCCATGCACGCGACGGTCAAGATTCGCAGCATGGCCGAGCCGCGGGGTTTCGTCAGAGTTGTGGTGAGTTTGCGCACCCACGCCACCAGGTCGGCAGACAGGTCGTCGGTATGGTCTACCGACGCGAGGATGCTGTCGGCGTCTTCGAGCATGACATCGGCGACAAGCACGGGACGGCTGGGCCACCAGCGATAAATGGTCTGCTTGCCCACACCGGCCCGGGCGGCCACCGCCTCGATGGTCAAACCATCGAACCCGCGCTCGAGAAGCAGCTCTCGCGTGGCCCTGACGATGGCCGTGCGCGACTTCTCGCTGCGCCGCCTCGGAGAGCTCGCCCGCGGGTTCGTCTGGGTGAGATCGGTTGGCATCCAGTTACCCTCGTTTCTCACGCACCTCGCGATGCGGAACGCTTCCCGCCCGGGGGCGGCTCGCTTTACATATCCTGCCCCACCCCGTAGTCTGCCACAAGACGAGACGGTTCGTCTTGCAATGAAAGGTAGCGGTCTTTGATGGCGTGTCGTCTCAGCCGCGCGGGGCCGCCGTCATGACGCTGGGACTGACCCCGGAGCAGCAGGACCTCGGCGACGCCGTCGGAAAGTTCGCCGGCCGGCACGCTCCAATCACTGCGACACGCGACAGCTTCGCCACGCTTGCGGCGGGCCGGCTTCCCCAGTGGTGGGATGCGCTGGTTACCAATGGGTTCCACGCCGTGCACCTGCCCGAACACCTCGGCGGACAGGGCGGACGCCTGGTCGATGCCGCGTGCGTGCTGGAGTCGGCAGGCAAGGCGCTGCTGCCGGGACCGCTGCTACCGACGGTGACGACGGGAGCCGTCACGCTGCTGGCCGACCCGTCACCGGGCACTGAATCAGTGCTGCGTAATCTCACGTCCGGCGCCCCCGCGGCCGTCGTCCTTCCCGACGGCGGCGACTTCCAGGCCCGTTCCGACGGTCAGCGATGGGTGGTCAGCGGCTCTTCTGACGTCACAGTTGGCGCGTGTTCGGCGCGAATGATCCTGGTCGGCGCTCGCACCCAGGACGACGATCTCGTTTGGGTGCCGATCGATACGAAAAAGCCCACGGCCACAGTCGAATCCGTACACGGAACCGACCTCGTCACCGATGCCGGAATCCTACGGCTGGGCGACTATTGCGCCGCCGAATCCGAAGTGCTGATCGGCATCGACGCTGACCGCGCACAGTGCATCGTCCTCGGGCTCGTGGCCAGCATGACGGCGGGGATCGCGCAATGGTGCGTCGAAGCGGTTACCGCGCATCTGCGAATCCGAGAGCAGTTCGGCAAGGTGATCGGCACCTTCCAGGCATTGCAGCACAACGCGGCGATGCTGTTGGTCAACAGCGAGCTGGCCACCGCGGCGGCGTGGGACGCCGTCCGCGCCGTCGGTGAATCGCTCGACCAACTCCGGCTCGCCGCGGCCGGGGCGGCGGTGATCGCGATCTCGCCGATACCGGATCTCGTGCTCGACGCGCTCACGATGTTCGGTGCGATCGGGTTTACCTGGGAACACGACGTGCACCTGTACTGGCGGCGGGCCACCAGCCTGGCCGCATCAATCGGTCCGGCGAGCCGTTGGGCCCGCCACCTTGGGCAACTTACCTGCACCCAGCAGCGCGAGATGTCGGTCGACCTCGGCGACGCCGAATCGCAATTCCGGGCGTGGGTGGCCGAAACCCTGGATGCTGCGTCGACCGTCCGCAACGACCAACCCGGACGCCAGGGTGACTACGCGTACTTCGAGACGGGGCCGCAACGCACGTTGATCGCCGACGCGGGCCTGATTGCGCCGCACTGGCCGCCTCCGTGGGGACTCGACGCGGGCCCGCTGCGGCAGCTCATCATCGACGAGGAGTTCGACAAGCGACCCGCACTGGTCCGGCCCTCGCTGGGCATCGCCGAGTGGATCGTTCCCTCGGTTCTGCGCGCCGCACCGAAAGCGCTGCAGGACAGGCTGATCCCGCCGACGCAACGCGGCGAGATGGCGTGGTGTCAGCTGTTCAGTGAGCCTGGCGCCGGCTCCGATCTCGCCTCGCTGACCACCCGCGCAACCAAGGTTGACGGCGGGTGGAGCATCAAGGGGCACAAGATCTGGACGTCGGCCGCGCACCGGGCTGACTACGGGGCGCTGCTGGCGCGCACCGACCCGGATGCGAGCAAGCACCGCGGCATCGGCTATTTCATCGTCGACATGCGATCCCCGGGGATACAAGTCGAACCCATCAGAACCGCGACGGGTGAGGCGCACTTCAACGAGGTCTTCCTCAACGATCTCTTCGTGCCTGACGAGATGTTGCTGGGTGGTCCCACCGGCGGTTGGGACCTCGCGATCGCAACGATGGCCGAAGAGCGTTCGGCGATCGGCGGATACGTCAAGTTCGACCGGGCGGTCGCGCTGCGTCGGCTCGCGGCGGAACCTGGGCCGGACCGCCACGATGCGCAGCGTGCCCTCGGCGAACTGGACGCCTACACGAATGCCATCAAGGCCCTCGGTGTTCGGGAGACCATCCGGCTGCTCGACGGACAGGCTTCCGGGCCGGCGTCCAGCATCGCCAAAGTGGCGATGAACGTGCTGCTGCGACGCACGTTCAGGGCAACCCTGGAGTTGGTCGGGAGAGTGGCGATGGTTTCCGAAACGGATCCGGCGGTCGTGCAGCCGTATCTTCAGTTGCCCGCCGAGCTGCTCGGCGGCGGAACCAGAGAGATTCAGTTGAATATCATCGCCCAGCTGATCCTCGGCCTGCCCCGAAAGTAGGAGACCCCATGGGATTACGTGGAGAAGCCGCAATCGTCGGATACGTTGAGCTTCCACCCGAGCGGCTCAACAAAGCCTCGCCAGCGCCGTTCGTCCTCGAACAATGGGCAGAGCTGAGCGCGGCCGCCCTCGCGGATGCGGGACTGCCGGGCGATGTCATCAACGGAATCTGTGCGTCGCATCTGGCCGAGTCACAGATCTTCGTGCCCTCCACCATCGCCGAATATCTCGGTGTAGGGGCCAGATTCGCCGAGCTGGTGGACCTCGGGGGAGCCAGTGCGGCGGCGATGGTGTGGCGGGCGGCCGCGGCGATCGAACTCGGCATCTGCGACGCGGTGCTGTGCGCGCTGCCCGCCCGGTACATCACGCCTTCGTCCAAAAAGAAGCCCAGGCCAATAATCGATGCGATGTTCTTCGGATCGTCGAGCAACCAATACGGCTCTCCACAAGCAGAATTCGAGATTCCTTACGGGAATCTCGGCCAAAACGGGCCCTATGGTCAGGTGGCCAACCGCTACGCGGCGGTCTACGGCTACGACGAGCGGGCGATGGCCAAGATCGTTGTCGACCAACGGGTCAACGCCAACCACACCGAAGGCGCGATCTGGAAAGACAAGCCACTCAACGTGGAGGACGTGCTGGCCAGCCCGGTGATCGCCGACCCGCTGCGCATGCTGGAGATCGTCATGCCCTGCGTCGGGGGCGCCGCCGTGGTCGTCGCCAACGCCGACCTCGCCAAGCGCTCGCGCCATCGACCGGTGTGGATCAGGGGATTCGGTGAACACGTCCCGTTCAAGACTCCGACCTACGCCGAGGACCTGCTGCGAACTCCGATCGCGGCGGCCGCCGACACCGCGTTCGCGATGGCCGATATGGGTCGCGACCAGATGGACATGGTGTCGATCTACGACTGCTACACCATCACCGTGCTGCTGTCCCTGGAGGACGCCGGTTTCTGCGAGAAGGGCACCGGGATGGAGTTCGTCGCCAACCACGACCTGACCTTCCGTGGGGACTTCCCGCTCAATACCGCAGGTGGCCAACTGGGTTTCGGCCAAGCGGGATTGGCGGGCGGAATGCACCACGTGTGCGACGCCACCCGCCAGATCATGGGACGTGCGGGCGCCGCCCAGGTGGCCGGTTGCGATCGCGCCTTCGTGTCCGGCAACGGCGGCATCCTGTCCGAGCAGACGACGCTCATCCTGCAGGGAGACTGACAAACCATGACGACCTTCGAACGACCTATGCCGGTCAAAACGCCTACGACCGCGCCGTTTTGGGATGCGTTGGCCCAGCACCGCATCGTCATCCAGTATTCGCCGTCCGCGCAGAGCTATGTGTTCTACCCGCGCGTGCGCGCGCCGCGCACCCTGGCGGATGACCTGGAATGGCGCGAGATCTCCGGCATGGGAACGCTGTACTCGTTCACCGTGGCCCGCCGACCCGTCGGCCCGCACTTCGCCGACGCCGTTCCGCAGCTGCTGGCCATCGTCGAATGGGGCGAGGGCCCAAGGTTTTCCACGGAAATGGTGAACGTCGATCCCGAGAACCTGAGGGTCGGGATGCGGGTGCGGCCGGTGTTCTTCGACTACCCCGAGAACGACGTCACCATGCTGCGCTACGAGCCCGCCGACTAGGGCGTCGATCTCGGCGCGCGGCTCCTGAGTTACATCTGCGCCCAGACGACTTTTGTCTGCAGGTAGGTCTCCAGGCCCGCTTTGCCGGACTCGTAGCCCCAACCGGACTGCTTGTAGCCGCCGAAGGGCATTGAGTGGTCGAACTGCATCTGGCAGTTCAGTCCCACGGTTCCGGCCTTGAGCCGCTTGGCAATCCGGTGCGCGCGGCCCAGGCTGCGTGTCCAGGCCGTCGCGGCCAGTCCGTAGGTGCTGTCGTTGGCCAAGGCGACCGCTTCGTCCTCGTCGTCGAAGGGTATGACCGCGACGACCGGTCCGAAGATCTCTTCCTGGAACAGCCTGCTGGTGGAGGCGACGTTGGTGAGCACGGTCGGGTGGACGAAGTAGCCCTTGCGATCGAGCCGGTTCCCGCCGGTGACGATCTCGACGCCGTCGGACTTACCCTGCTCGAGGTAACCCATGACGCGGGTGAGCTGCTTCTGGCTGATCAGCGGGCCGATCAAGCTGCCCTCGTCCTTGGGGCCGCCTTGTGGGAGTCCGTTCGCGACGTTCGCCAATTGCTCGACGAACTGGTCAAAGACGCCGCGCTGCACGAAGATGCGTGATCCGCACACACACGCCTGACCGGAGTGGATGAACGTGCCGAACGCGGCCATCGGGACGGCCTTGGACAGGTCGGCGTCATCGAAGACGACCACCGGCGACTTGCCGCCGAGCTCCAGCGTGACCTTCTTCAGGTTGCTCTCGCCCGCCGCGTGCACGATCGCCCTGCCCACTTCTGTCGAGCCGGTGAAGGCGACCTTCTCGACGTCGGAGTGTGCGGTGATCGCCGCGCCCGCGGTGTGCCCGTAGCCCAGCAGCAGGTTGGCCACCCCCTCGGGCACGCCGGCCTCGTGCAGGATGTTGTCCAGCACCAGCGCCGACAGCGGGGTCTCCTCGGCGGGCTTGACCACGCTGCTGCAGCCCGCCGCCAGCGACGGCGCGAGTTTGGCGCAGAAATTGAAGACCGGACCGTTCCAGGGGAAGATCAGCCCGACCACGCCGTAGGGTTCCTTGAGCGTGTAGGCGTGCTGATGGGAGTCGATGCCGGTGAGGCCACCCGTGTGGACGTCTGCCGCGATGCCCTCGATCTTGGTGCACCAGCCGGCGTAGTAGCGGAAGAACTCGGAGCCGACGGTGACGGTGCCCTGCGCCTGCAGCGGGGTCATGCCGGCGTTGAGTGATTCAAGCTCGGCCAGCAATTCGGCGTTCTGGTCGATCAGCTCGCCGACTCGCCACAGGATCTTGGCCCGCTCGCTGGGAGGCTTATCCCGCCAGACACCCGACTCGAAGGACGCCTTGGCCCGCGCGACGGCGTCGTTGACGGCTTCCGGGCCGCAATCCTTGAACTCGGTGACCTGTTCTTCGGTGGCGGGGTCGACAACCGTAATCACGTCACCAGTGCCGGGTCGGTCACGGATTTCATCCAGCACAGCCTGCAGCGACATAAGAACCCCTTCTCGCGACTTTGCGATTCGTCAGGCCTGAGGTTATGCGCTTAACCATCGATTGTCCAGGCAACCACCGATTGTCTTAGGTCGACGAGCGCACGATCAGGCGGGCGACGTCGGTCGGCGCGCCAGGTGGTGACGTTGCGAGCCCCAACCGCTCGAAGACGGCATCGACCGCAGCATCGGCGACCGCACGCGGGTTGAACTCCACCGTCGTCAACGGTGGCGTGCTCGTCACACCCATGGGGCTCGCATCGACGCCGATCACGGCGAGGTCGCCGGGGCAGGACAGCCCCGCTTGGTGCATGCCGTACAGGACGAGGCAGGCTATCTCGTCGCTTTGCCCACACACCGCGGTCACGCCGTCCCGCATCCAACCGGTGACCGTCGCCGCGGCGTCGTCCAGCGTGATGACACCGACGCGGACGGGCGGAAGGTCGCGCAATTGCGCCGCCCGCGCGACGCCTTCGAACCAGTAGTCGCCCAGGGCCCGCCACTTGGCGATCCCGGTGTAGGCAAACGCGATTTGTCGGTGACCGCGCGACACGAGATGGTCGACCCGCATCTCACCGACCGACAGGTGCGGACATCGGAGGGCGGGGAGGGAACCGACCTCGATGTGCGGTATGCCCGCCGTCTCCACCGCGCTCAAGGCGGCCCCGCTGAGCGGGAACAGGCTTGTCACCGCGACGGGGTCGAGATTCTCGATCGCGTCGACCACATAGTGATCGTCCTCGGTCTCGAAGACCTGTACCTGAAGCAAGCCTTGGCGCGCCAGTTCCGTGGTCATCCGGCTGCCGGCCTGCATCGGCATCTCGCCGACCGCCACGTTTGGCAACACCCACAGGACCACGCCGCTCTTGCCGCGGGCGAGGTTTCGCGCGGCGGGGTTGGGTCGATAGCCGAGTAGCTTCGCGGCCCGGTGGACTGCCTCCCGTGTTTCCGCGGAGATTCTGCGGCCCTCGGCATCGTTCAGCACATAACTGACCGTTGCGGTCGACACGCTGGCCAATCGCGCCACATCGGCGGTGGTGGGCCGCACGGCCTTGTTCGTGCTCACCTGCACCACCTCTCGGGCCCGGACATGCCTCATGGTGGCACGCGATAGCGATCCGGAGCGCCCCAGCTGCGATTACCCGGCCGGGCATATGGACTAATAGTCCGTAGTATCAGGCCCGTACACCGTGACCCGGCGGCCCCGCCGCCGCTGGTGCCGGTCTGCGGTTTGGCTTGGAAAGATGGCCTTTTGAGGAGGCCGCAGCAGGCGATCACACTGAGTTCGTCTCATTGACTATGTGACTTAAAACATTGTCTACTAGTCAATATATTGTGACGCTAGGAGCGCTGCATGAACAAGGACGACCTGATCCTGATCAGCGTGGACGACCACATCGCCGAGCCGGCCGACATGTTCGACGCGCATGTCCCACCCAAGTACAAGGACCTCGCGCCCCGAGTGGTTATCGAGCCCGACGGCGTCCAGCAGTGGTATTACGGCGAGGTTCGCGGACGGAACATGGGACTGAACGCCGTCGCGGGCAAACCCCGCGAAATGTACAACGTCGACGCCTCACGCTATGACGAGATGCGGCCGGGGTGCTTCAACGTCGATGAACGGGTCCGCGACATGAACGCCGGCGGGCAGCTGGCGGGCCTGAACTTCCCGAACTTCACCGGCTTCTCGGGGCAGGTGCTCAACCAGGGCCCGGACCGCGACGTCAACCTGGTGATGATCAAGGCCTACAACGACTGGCACGTCGACGAGTGGTGCGCGGCATACCCGGGGAGGTTCGTCCCCTGCGGCATCCTGCCGCTGTTCGACGTGGCCGAAGCGGCCAAGGAAGTCAAACGGCTTGCCGACAAGGGTTGCCACGCGGTGACGTTCTCGGAGAACCCAGAGGCGTTGGGAATGCCCAGCATTCACACCAAGTACTGGTACCCACTGTTCGGGGCCGTGTGCGAGAACAACACGGTGCTGTGCACCCATGTCGGCTCGGCGTCTCGATCTCCGCAGGTGTCGACGGACGCACCGCCCAGCGTGATGATGACGGCGTCGTCGATGATGAGCATGTTCACCTTCACCGAGCTGATCTGGGCCGAGTTCTACCCGGACTTCCCGGACATCAAGTTCTCGCTCACCGAGGGTGACGTCGGCTGGATACCGTACTTCCTTTGGCGCGCCGAGCACGTCTACAACCGTCACTCGGGCTGGACGCTGGCGACGTTCCCTCCCGGCTATAGCGGACCCAGCGACGTGTTCAAGCGACACTTCTACACCTGCTTCATCAGCGACAAGGTGGGCGTCAGGAACATGGACTGGTTCAACGAGGACATGTTGTGCTGGGAATCCGACTTCCCGCACTCGGACAGCAATTGGCCCTTCGGCCCCGAGGACATCATGGAAACCATGGGTCATCTCGACGACTCCGTCATCAACAAGATCACCCACGAAAACGCCATGGCTGCTTACTCTTTCGATCCGTTTCGGCACATCCCCAAGGAGCACGCCCGGGCCGGCTACCTGCGCTCGCAAGCCACCGATGTGGACGTCGTCACGCATGTCGGCCACCGCGCCAGCCAGCGTGACCTCGACACATGGACCCAGATGACCCAAGCCGGTCTGCAGGCGCTGGCGCAGGGACAGGCGCCGCCGACCGTCGAGGCCTCCGATATTTCCGGGCATCGCCCGGCGGCGCGCCACCACACTGGGCAACTGAACGTGGCAGCCCGGGCGCCGTTCGCGGACTGGCGTGTGGTGGAGTTGTCCAACGGCATCGCCGTCTCCTACTGCGGCAAGATGCTTGCCGATGCGGGTGCCGATGTCGTGAAAATCGAATCCCCGCAGGGTGATTCATTGCGGAGATGGTCGGCCTTCCCCGGCGGCACGGCCGGTGCCCTGTTCGGCTATCTGGCCGCCGGCAAGAGATCGGTGGTCAATCTCGATGGCGCGGGCACCGCACTGTTGGCGGGCGCCGACATCGTGCTCACCGATCTCACGGACGGTTGGACCCTCGACGACATCACCGCGCGCACCGGCCCGTCGGCGGTAGTCGTGGCCGTGACGCCGTTCGGGACCACGGGTCCCTACGTCGAGGACCACGTGGTCGCCAACGAGTTCATCCTGCAGGCGTTGTGCGGCTCGATCGCCAGCCGAGGATGGCCCGGCGACGAGCCGGTGCAAGCGGGCGGGCGGCTCGGCGAATGGTTGGCCGGCACATTCGCGGCGGCGGTCGCCGCCGCTACGGCGCGCCACGCCGCGCGGGGCGGGTGTGGCGAGATCGTCGACGTCTCGATGTACGAGGCGATGGTCATCGCGATGGGTGGCCTATCCACCATGTCGGCCAGCGTGTTGGGCGTGGATTCGCAGCTGTACCAACGCAGCCTGGAGTTGCCGTCCATCGTTGCCACCGCCGACGGGATGGTCGGCTTCTGCACCATCACCGCCCAGCAGTTCCAGGACTTTCTGGTGATGATCGACCGCGCGGATCTCGTCGACGACGCCGACCTGGCATCGTTCGCGGGGCGGGCCGAGCGCCGCGACGAGTTCCTCGGCATGGTCACCCAATGGACGGAAACTCGTACCACGCAAGAGATCATCGATCTCGCGGTGGCGTTCCGGATCCCGGTAGCGCCGATCGGCGCCCCAGCCGCGCTGCCAAAGTTCGACCACTTCGTGCAACGCGGCGTGTTCGTCGAATCGGAGCTGGGGGTGCTGCAGCCGCGGGTGCCGTATCGCAGCGACGCCATCACGACCAGGCCCCCCGGACGTCCTCCGCTGTTGGGCGCCGACAACGGCCGCGTCCATTGGCCACCACGAGCCGATCGTCCGCAGTGTGCCGATGCCGACGCACTTCCGTTGTCCAACATACGGGTAACCGACTTCACCGCGTTTTGGGCCGGGCCCGTCGCCACCCAATTCCTTGGCGCCCTTGGCGCCGATGTGATCAAGCTCGAGGGTGTTCGCCGCCCCGACGGCATGCGGTTCTCTGCGGGCCGCCCAGCTGACTGGGACCAGTGGTGGGAGTGGGGTCCGGTGTTCCTGTGCAGCAACAACAACAAGCGCGGGGTCAGCGTCGAACTGGGTACCGACGCCGGGCGTGCCGCCGCGTTAGAGCTCATTTCCGCAAGCGATCTCGTGCTCGAGAACTTCTCACCGCGGGTGATGAAGAATTTCGGCCTGGAATGGGATGCGGTGGCAGCGGCAAACCCGCGCGCCATCATGGTCCGAATGCCGGCGTTTGGCCTCGACGGCCCGTGGCGCGACCGCGTCGGCTTCGCGCAGACGATGGAGCAGGCGACGGGAATGGCGTGGATGACCGGACATGCCGACGGCCCACCGGTAATTCCGCGCGGGGTTTGCGACCCGATGGCGGGGCTGCACGCCGCGTTCGCCGCCGTTGCGGCGCTGGTGATCCGCGACCGGGACGGGGCCGGAATGCATGTCGAATCGGCCATGGTCGAGTCGGTGCTGAACGTGGCTGCCGAGATGCTGGTGGAAAACTCGCGCAACGGAATTGAGCTGCGCCGCGATGGAAACCGTGGTCCCGGCGCAAGCCCCCAGGGCGTGTACCGCTGTCGGGGCGACGACGAATGGGTCGCGCTCGCCGCGATGGGCGACACGGCTCGGGTTTCGTTGGCGAGGCTCATCGCCCGATCCGACCTCGGCCCCGATGAGCCGGCGTGGCGACAGCACGCCGACGAAATCGACAAGCTGATCTCGGACTGGACCACGCGACGCTCGGTGGCCGAAGCGGTCGGTGCGCTGCGCGCGAGCGGGGTCGCCGCGGCGCGCGTCACGGCCCCCCCGGCGCTGCTGAGCGACCCGCAATTGCTCGAGAGGGGCTTCTGGGAGACCGTCGACCATCCCGTTGTCGGTTCGTTCCTGTGCACCGGAATGCCGTTCGCATTCGTCGGGAAACCAAGGCGCTGGATTCACCGGGCGCCCCCGCTGTACGGCCAGCACACCGACGAAGTGTTCACGGGCGTGCTGGGGCGCACCCAACAGGATCTGGTCGAATTGCGCGCCTTGGGGGCCACTGGCACGCGCCCGGCGGGACTGTGACGTGGCGGTCACGCTTTGCATGCCGCCGCGCGCCGGCGAGCTGTGTGCACCGATTCGCTTCCTGGTGCGTCAGGACTCCGTCGTGATGGAGCTGACCGCGCGGCACCGGATCACCAGCGTCGAGTGGGACGAGAGCGAACGCGCGGTGGCGATGGTCGTCGAGATCACCGACCCCGAAACGGCACGGCCGGTGGATGTGCGGATCGACGTCGTCGATGCCGGGTCGGCGGTCGCCGACGCACGGACCAAGGTGATCGGCGGCATCGTGCGTGACGGGCGGCAGTGCGACGTCTTGGGCACTTATCTCGGGGTGGTAGCGGATGAGAACTGATGGACCGGCGAAGCTGACCGCGGCCATCGTCGGGGTGCACAACACCCGGCAGGGCCGCCGACTGGATGGCGAAACGTCGCGCGGCCTGGCGCTCAAGGCAATTCAGGGCGCGCTCGACGATGCCGGCCTTACCCTCGACGACGTAGACGGCATCAGTGCGAGCCCGCTGTCGACCGCGTTGATCTATGACTTGCGCATCGGCCCGGCCTGGCAAGGTCTGGCCTTCGGGGTCGGCATGATCACCGAGGCGGCTACCGCAATCGAGCATGGCATGGCCGACGTGGTGGTACTGGTCGCCGCGCAAGCGGGCGAATACCGCGACCACGAGGCCACGGCCCCGTGGACGCGACCCGAAAACGAATTCGTGGCGCCCTGGGGGATGTTCACCGCCGCCGAGTTCGCGCTCATCGCCCGACGCCACATGCACGTGTACGGGACGACACGCGAACAATTGTCCATGGTGGCGGCGACCATCCGCAACAACGGATCGCAGAATCCCGAAGCCGTTTATTACCAACGCGGACCGTTCACGCCGGACGACATCACCGCATCACGGCCGGTCGCCGACCCGTTCCATGTCCTCGATTGCGCCACCACCTCCGAAGGGGGGTGCGCGCTGGTGATAGCGAACTTGGAGAAAGTGTCAGCCAAGGTAGACGTCGCGAGCCGGCCGATCTACGTGCTGGGCAGCGGCGCGGACTTCCACGGCCCGTCGTATCAGCACCCGCCCGCATTCGACCTCGTCGGTCGACGCGGCGATCACGTTAACGGCGTGGTCGGAAGGCGCGCGGCCGAGCGCGCGTTCCGCCGCGCCGGGGTGCGGCCTGACGACGTGGACGTGCTGGAACTCTACGATCCGTTCTCCTTCGAGATCATCCGCCAGCTCGAAGCTTTCGGATTCTGCGGCGACGGCGAGGGTGGACCATTCGTTGCCGACGGTCACATCGCCATCGACGGGAGCCATCCGATCACCACCGACGGAGGAACGATGTCCTTCAGCCACGCGGGCGCCAATCCGCAGATGATGCAGCGAGCGATTCGCGCCGTCCAGCAGTTGCGCGGCCAGGCGGGCAACCTGCAGGTGCCCGACGCGCATGTTGCGTTGTGCAGCAACGGGGAGCGGGCGCCTTGTTCACCACGGTGCTGCTCCTGGGAGACCATCCGCTATGACATTCAAGCCTTCCGAAGCCCTGCGACCCCAGGCCGGTCCCGTGCCACACGCCAGCAGTCAGCTGAGCCTTCCGTTCTGGCGGGGATGTCAATCGGGGGAGTTGCGCTACCAACGCTGTGCGGCTTGCGGCCAGTCGAATTTCCCGCCGACCGAGCATTGCCGCCAATGTCTTTCGGCCGAGTTGCGGTGGGAGCAGAGCGGCGGTGTCGGCGAGATCTACAGCTGGACGGTCGTGCATCGGCCGGTAACGGCGGACTTCCAACCGCCCTACGCGCCGGCGATCGTGACGCTCGACGAGGGCTATCAGATGCTGACCAACGTCGTCGGTGTGGCGCCGGACGAGCTGGCGATCGGCATGCGCGTGCGAGTGGAATTCCATGCCGTCGACGGCGGCGTGACGCTCCCCTACTTCACCGGCCGGAAATAAACGGCCGTGAGCCCCGCGCGCACCAGCGACGGCCTGCCGGTAACCGCCTACCTTGTCTTGGGTGTGCTGGCGGCCAACGACGAGCGGCTCACCGCCGGTGAGATCAAGATGCGCGCCGAGCTGTCCGTCGGCCACTTCTATTGGTCGCCGTCGGTGAGTCACGTGCGGCGTGAACTGAATCGCTTGTTGGTGCGAGGGATGGTCGGCGAGATCGGCGCCCAATCCGGCAAGCGCGCCATCACGTTGTACGAGACAACGGATTCCGGACGCGATGCGCTGCGCCGGTGGGTTCAACACTTCCCAGGTCAGGATCAGGTCGTCATCAAGCACCCCGTCATCCTCAAGACCTGGCTGGCCCGTGGCGAGGATCCGGAACACGTCATCGATGCGTTGGACCGGCACCTCGAAGCGACCCGGGCCCGGCTGGACGAGGCGCTGTGGTCGCGGGATCGGTCGCGCGAACTCGGCATAAGCGACGACCCGGACCAGCGTTTCTCCTTCGCCGTCCTCGACTACGCGATCCGCGGTCTGTATGCGGAAATCTCCAACATTGCGCAGCTGCGCGACGAGATCGCCAGGGGCACAAGCCGAGATCCCGTCAAGCGGGTGCGACGGGCGAAGGGGCAGATCCGCCGTCGGGTACCCTAGCCGCCCACCATCATCAGGCCGCCGTCCACCGCCAGCAGCTGTCCGGTAATGAAGCCAGAACCGGTTCCGGCCAGAAAAACCAGCATTGGCCCGACATCTCGCGTGGGATCTCCCAGCCCCCCGCCGAGCGGAATCATCATCTTCATCTGCTGATCGATGAGGGCGCCGGCCTCCGGGCCGAGAAAATCCCGCAAGCGATCGGCGCCGGCTGTCTGCACCGCCGGCGCCAAGGCGTTCACGGTGACATTGTCGGCGGCCCAGGCGCGCGCGGCGGATCGGGTCCACGCCTGCACCGCGCCCTTGGTGGCGGCGTACACGGCCGAGATCGGGCTGCCCATAACGGCTTCGGAGGATCCGAAGTTGATGATCCGGCCGCCTTTGGGATCTTGGTCTTTCATCACGGCGTACACGGCCTGATTGGTGAGGATGGTCGCTTTCACATTGGTGTCCAACAGGAACGAAATCTCGTCGACGCCGACATACCCGGGGATCCCGGCCTGCCACAGCCCCGCCGCGTTCACCAGGACGTCGAGTCCGCCGAGGTGCTCCACGGCTTGTTGCACCATTGCGGAGACGGCGTCGGCGTCGCGTACGTCGCACTGCAGCCAGGTGGCCACGAGATCATCCGGCGGCGAAGTCTTGTGATAGGTGGCGACGACCGCGGCCCCCGCCTCGGTGAGGACCCCGACAGCGGCCGCCCCGATACCGGTCGCTCCGCCGGTAACCAGGATCCGTCGGCCTTGAAGCAGTGACGTCGTATCTGACATGGCGGCAACGCTAGCCGTCGAACGTCGAGTTGTCGGGCAAGAATGGCTGGAGTCGGCCCAACAACTCGACGTTCGACGCTTGGGAGGCCCTAGGCGCGCACCGCGATCGTCGACATCAGATCGGCGAGCCGGTCGGGCTGGTCCACCATCGAGAACGTCCGGGCTCCCTCGATTACCTCGAGGCGGGCATTCGGGATGGTTGCGGCCAGTCGTTCGCCGTCCGCGAGCTCAAAGAAGGTGTCGTCGGCCGACCACGCGATGAGCGCGGGCTTGTCGAACTCGTGCAGCCGGGCCGCCACGCCGGTGGTCACCTCGGTGCGCAGCGACAGGGTGAACTGGCGCAGGTCCTCGGCGATCGCCGGATCGGATAACCCGGGCCGCACCCATTCCTCGGTGAGCGCGTCGATGTTGCTATGCGCCAGGCCGTCGAACGCGCGCCTGCGCGCCGCCGGCACGCGCATGGCCTGGGCCACGGCCCGAAACGTCGTCTTCGACTTGGCCGCCATAATCACCGGCTTGAGGATCGGTGGCGGAAAGTGTTCGAACGCATCGCAACTGGTGAGCACGAGCGCGCCGAGCCGGTCGGGATGGTGTACCGCGACGAGTTGCGTGACGACCCCGCCGGTGTCATTGCCGACCAGCACCACGTCCTCGAGGTCGAGGGCGGCGAGTGTCTCGGCGACGATGCCCGCGACGCCGGTGATGGTTCGGTCGGCGCCTGGCCGCAACGGCTGCGGGTGGGCGCCCAGCGGCCAGGTGGGGGCGATGCACCGCAGGCCGAGTTCGGCGAGTCGCCGGCTGACCTGGCGCCACAAATTGCCGCCCATCATGTACCCGTGCACGAACACGACGGGCCTGCCGTCGTCGGGTCCGGTTGCTTCGTAATGGATGGTTCCGGCACTAATGTCGATCGTCGGCATCGATAACTCCCTACTCGAGGTATATTTACAAACAGGCTGTCTGTTCGTAAGTTACCAACAGGTTGTATGGAAATCAAGAGGCGCACCCAGGAGGAGCGCTCCGCGGCCACCCGCGAGGCGCTGATCTCGGCTGCCCGCAAGCTGTGGGGCCTGCGGGGTTATGCGGAGGTGGGGACGCCCGAGATCGCCGCGGCCGCGGGCGTTACCCGTGGGGCGATGTACCACCAATTCGCCGACAAGGCAGCGCTATTCAGCGAGGTTGTCGAAACGGTGGAGCAGGATGTGATGGCCCGGATGGCCACGGTGGTGGCCGGGTCGGGGGCGACGACGCCGGCGGACGCGATCCGGGCCGCGGTCGACGCCTGGCTCGAGGTCTCCGGTGATCCGGAGGTGCGTCAGCTGGTCTTGCTCGATGCGCCCAGCGTGCTGGGCTGGGCCGCCTTCCGCGATGTCGCCCAGCGGTACAGCCTGGGCATGACCGAACAGTTGCTCACCGGGGCCATCGGCGCGGGGCAGCTGCCCCGTCAACCAGTCCGGCCCTTGGCTCACGTTCTGATCGGCGCGCTCGACGAGGCCGCCATGTTCATCGCCACCGCCGACGATCCGAAACGCGCTCGCCGCGAAACCGAAGAGGTGCTGCATCGGCTCATCGACGCGATGCTCGACGAAGATTAGTCTCGGCGGATCAGTACGTATTCAATTTGGGACAAATTTGCTTCAGCCAGTTGGCGATTAGCGTCCTCTGGGCGTCGAGATCGGGATCGGAAGGCTGTGCGCCGCCGGTGGTGACGAAATGTTCGATAGCGGACTTGACCGGGTCGGGAGGGTCGTACTTCTCCAATGTGTCCGCGTACTTGCGTGCGTTCTCGGGTTTGGTGGACATCATGAGACTGTCTTTGGCCATGCCGAGGTCGTAGCAGGTGGATTCGTCGGGCGGCGCGCCTTGTGCCGAGGGAGAGTAACCCACTGTGCCCACCGCGATCGCTGCGATCGCCGCGATCATTAACCGGTTCAGTCGCACCGAAAAGTCTCCTTTGGAGAATCTGTCGTGGTGCGCCCACCATACCGGCGTATGACGCCTCGCGGGCTGGTACGGCGGAAGGTCGCCTCAGCGGTGGCTTTGGGCGAAGAATTGCCAGATGGTGTCGGTGGCGTCGAGCGCCGTCGAGGGTGCGGGGATACCGAACTGCTCCAAGAGGGGACTGGGCGCGCCGCCGGGCCACTGATGGCCCGCACCGGCGACCGAGATCAACCCCACCGTGCGCCCGTCCGCGCATCCGGCCGTTTGGGTGGTCACGCTGCCGGCAGTGCTCGCGGCCGGCGGTCCGCACCCGTCGATGGAGCGCCAGGTGGCATTGACCGACTCAACCGAGGGACCGTCGACGCGCGGGTTTCCGTTGAGCGCAAAGGCTTTTCCAGGCCCACCGTTGTACGGGACCCGGTCGTCGGCCGTGCCGTGGATTTGCAGCACCGATGTTGGTCGCGCTTGGGAACAGTCGGTCAGCAATGTGCCCGCCACGGGGGCGATCGCGGCGAAGGTGTCGGTCTGGCACCCCAGCCGAAGCGCCATCATGGCCCCGTTCGACATGCCGGTGACATAAACGCGTGCGCGATCGATCGGGATCTCTTGTTCGATGGCCCCGACCATGGTGTTGATGAAGCCGACGTCGTCGGCGTTGACGCGCTGGGGTTCACCGCAGCACGTCCCCGCATTCCATGCGCGGTTGAGGCCGTCGGGGTAGGCGACCAGGAAATGCCCGCCGTCCGCCTCGGCGTCCCAGTGATAGGAACGCTCAGCCTGTTCACCGGTGCCAAAGCCGCCGTGCAGCATCACCACCAGTGGCACCGCATCGGTCAATCCCTGGGGCCGATACAGATGAAAGGTCCTGCTGACCCCGCCCAACTCGACGTTGTGGGTGGACTGCCCGACCGGGATCGATTGCGAGCCAGGCGCTCCCGACGCGTCCCCGTCGCAAAAGCACCCGCCGAGCACGCCAACCAGAACCGGGACGAGGCACGCGCCAAGGACTCGAGCGCCGCGAGATCGCATGAACCCATCCTCGCAGCCGGAGCGGCATTTGACAAGTTACTTGTCAATCACGGGCGGGGTGGCACACTCGTGGCCATGCGACGTGCTGTGAATGGCGATTGGAAGCCCACCGTGCCGGCGCTGGTGAACCTGGTGGCCGCGTCGGGGGCGCCGCGCCTGAGAGCGGCATTCGCCGCGGCCGGACTCGACGGGATTCGCCCGGCGCAAGCGGTTGCGCTCGTACCCCTGGCGTCCGGCGCACTGCACGCGTCGGACCTGGCCGACCAACTCCGGGTGAGCCGACAGGCGGTAGCCCAGGGAATAGCCGCCTTGGAACGGCATGGCTATGTCACTCGCGTGCCCGACCCCGTCGACGCCCGCGCCCGCATCATTGAGCTGACGCCGCGCGGTCGGCAGGCACTGCGTGTAATGCGTTCCAATGCAGTCGATTTAGAGAAGCGATGGGAACACGTCCTGGGGCCACAGCGATTGGGGGAACTGCGCGAGACGTTAGAGCTGCTGCTCTCCGGCGAGGCCGAGGCGGCGGGCACCTGACGTCGGCCGGAAATTCGCAGTACAGACCGTTCCGCAGGGCGTAGGTTCGACCCAAGACAATGAACAGGAGTCCGTCGTGCCCATATTCATGGTCGAGCGCAACTTTGCCGAGGAACTGGAACCCAGCGTCGAGGCCGCCGACGGCATCAATCGGATCAACGACCACGAGGGCGTTCGTTGGATGTACTCGTTCCTGTCGGCGGACAAACGAAAGACGTATTGCCTTTATGAGGCACCGTCGCCGGAGGCCATCAGAACCGCGGCGGCGCGAGCCGGCCTCCCCGCCGATGTCATCGTCGAAGTGCGTGATCGCATAATGCCCGACGGCGCGTTGTCCGAAATCTGACGGCTCTCACCCGAGCAGCTCGTGATCGGCGGCGTACATCGCCGCCTGCGTGCGGTTCGCGGCGCCCGTCTTGATCAGGATGCTGCGCACATGGTTGGCGGCGGTGTTGGTGCTGATGTAGAGGCGTTCGCCGATCGCCCGATTGCTCAGCCCCTCCGCGAGCAGCCGCAGCACTTCGACCTCGCGGTCCGTCAGACCGTCGGGCCCCTGAAAATCCGTTGCCAGCAACGAGTCCATCAGGTCGACGACCCGGTTCTGGCCGATTGGCGCGGCGATGGCGCGGGCCTCGTCGGCCAGGCGTCGGGCGTCCTCGGCGTTACCGCGGGACGCCGCAAATAGCGCGTGCCGGGCGAGCGTCTCGCTGGCATGAACCACCGAGCCCATGCGGCGGTCCATCTCGAGCGCCGCGCCGAAATGCCGCTCGGCCCCGGCGTTGTCCCCGTCGAGCGCCGCCATCCGGGCGAGATATCGGTCGGCGCTGCCGAAAAGGGCGACGAACTGGCCGGCGACCAGATTCTTGCCGGCATAGCGGAATACGTATGGGCGCAGCGCGTGCAGTGCGTCGCGGTTGCCCAGCTCCAACGCCGCCTCGACCATGAACACCAGCTCCATCGGCCACTGCGCCTCGTCGGTGCGGTCGCCGAGGTTGCGGTTGAGCAGATGATTGAGGGCGCGGGTCATGCCGGCTTCGCAGTTGAGCTCGGTGTACAGCGCAAGCAGGCCGGGCACCCAGCGCCCGGCGAACGTCTCACTGCCGTCGACGAATCCGGCGAATTTCTTCAGGTCGGAAGTTTCGCGCCGGATCATGAACATCTGGACCCCGTGCGAGCCCTCGGTGTCGTCCGCGTCGAACAAATCGCCCGTGCGCAAAGCGATGTCGGCCCACCGTTCGGCGCCGGCGAAGTCGCCGCGCAGATAGGCCAGCGCTTGCTCGACGCACGCGCCGACGAAGCCGAAGACGGGTTGTCCGATGGCTTTGCCCGCTCGCCGCATGTCCGCGGTCGACGCGGCCAGGTCGTCGGGCCGGCCGGCCAGATAGCTGACCATGGCGCGAAAGTGCGAGGACGCGCCCAGCACCTCGTAGTCACGGCGCGCCAACGCCATGAGCGAGACCTCGGCCGAGCGCTCTGCCTGGATTTCGCACAGCTCCGGGGTGAGCCCGTGCCACAGGCTCGTCTTGAGGGTGTGCATCAGCACCGCCGGATCATCGGCGGCCCGCGCGCAGTCGATGGCGTTGTTGCCGACCTCGCGCGCGCGCATCGCCTCGCCGGCGAAAGCCAGCGCCCGGCCGAAGCTGCCGAGCGCCTGCACGTAGCGCAGGTCGCCGGTGTCCAACCCGCTGGACTCCAGAGCCGACGCCAGCAGGTCGGCCGCCGTCGAATCGGACTGCCCGCGACGCCAATTCGCTTCCTCGTAGCCGACGGCCGCGCCCAGGCGGACCAGCGGGTCATCCATCGCGCTGAGGCGTTCGTAGATCGCCCGCGACCGGGCGAAATCGCCGGCGCGCACGTGATTTGCGGCCGCGTCGAGGTCCAGCCTCGCCCGATCGGCGCGGCTCAACTCCGGCAGCGACGCCGCCCGCTCGAACCATCTCGCCGCGTCCTCGTAGGCCAGGCTCTGTTCGGCCATCCGGGCCGCCTGGTGCGCGTACTGCAACGCCTGATCGTGGTAGCCCAGCACGTGCGCCCGCAGATAGTGGTTCGCCAGGCGGGGAACGACCGATGGGTCCGCCCGGCCCTCGAGGGCCTCGGCGGCCCGCGCGTGCATGATCCGCAGCCGCGACGCCGCCATCCCGCCGACCACGGCCTCGCGGGTGAGCGCATGCACGAACGCGAACTCGCCGTCGGAGTCGCGAACCGGTCGGATCAGTCCGACGCCTTCGGCCGAATCGACCGCCGCCAGCGTCGCGGGGAGATCGGTCTCGCTGGCGGCGATGAGCGCGGGCAGATCGAACGTTTCGCCCAGCACCGCAGCCTGTTCGATCACCCCACGGACGCTCGCACCCAGTCCGGCGAGGCGGCGGGCGATGGCATCCCCGATCGATGCCGGGACGGTCTGTTGCGCACCCAACGTGGCCAGCCCGCCCCGGACCTCCAGGTCGTTGACCAGTTCGGTCAAGAAGAACGGATTGCCGCCGGTCTTGTCGCGCAGCAAGGCGGCGGCCGTTCGTGCCGACGCCGGAGCCAGTTGCTGAGTTCGCCGCACGAACTCGGCGATCGCCTCGGTGTCCAGCCCGGCGAGATCCAGGCGCCGGACACCGTCGAATCGGTGCAGTTCGGCCAGCCTGGTGGTGAGCTCGTCGGAGCGGTCCGGCTCGGTCGTGCGAAACGTCGCCACCACCAGCAGGCGGACATCGGCGCAGCCAATCAAGACGCGCTCGAGCATCGCGAGGGTTGGCAGATGGGCCCAATGCAGGTCGTCGAGGATCAACGCGACCGGGCGATCGATCGCCAGGCGCCGCAGGAAGCCGGTCAGGGCCTCGAAAAGCGCCTGCCTGGGTGACCCGACCTCTTCAGGGGGACCGGAATCGGCCAAATGCCTATCCACCTGCGCCGACAGCCGCCGCAGTTGGGGTCCCGCATCACCGAGCGGCTCCGCGATCGAACCGGGCGAATTGGCGATGAGCAGCCGATCCAGCGCCTCGGCGAACGGTGCGTACGGGATGTCCGCGTCGGCCGTCGAGCTGCCGACGAGTACCGCGACGCCATGGTCGGCCAGCGTGCCGGCCACCTCGGCGGCCAAGCGCGTCTTGCCCGCTCCGGGTTCACCGCCGATGAACACCGCCTGGCGGTTGCCGCTCTCGACCCGCTCCCAGGCCTGCTCGAACGCCGCAAGCTCCGCGGCGCGACCCACGAGCGGGCCGCGGCGACGTACCATCAGCTCCGCTGGAAGCGGTGGCGGCACCCACTGCGCCATCCAATCAAAGTAACCGCGCAGTTTTGGCCGGTCGATAGTCAGATCTGACTATCGTTGGGGGCCTCGGAAATGCTTCGTTGTGGTCATGACGCGCGGCCTTCCCGCCTCGTAGCGTCGCGGCATCAAGACCCGCGGAGGCACGACAGGAGGTGCGGGCCATGAGCCTGACAACCGCAACCGACGAACTACGGAACCGGGTCGGAGCAGAGGTCATCCTGCCCGACGACCCCGGATACGACGAAGCACGGGCGCTGCACAACGCCATGATCGACAAGCGGCCGGCGGTGATCGTGCGCTGCGGGTCCGCCGCCGACATCGTCGGCGCCCTCGAATTCGCGCTGACGTCGACAACCTCGCCGTCGCCGTCCGCGGGGGCGGTCACAACGGCCCCGGCTTCGGTTCCGTTGAGGGCGGCATCGTCATCGACCTGTCACCGATGAACCGCGTCGACGTGGACGCCGACCGGCGTACCGCCCGGGTACAGGGCGGCGCGACCTGGGCGCAAGTGGACCGCGCCACGCACGCGCACGGTCTGGCGACGCCGACCGGCATCATCTCCAGCACCGGAGTCGGCGGGCTCACCCTGGGCGGCGGGCACGGCTATCTGACCCGCAAGCACGGCCTGACCATCGACAACCTGTTGGAGGCCGAGGTGGTGCTCGCCGACGGCCGCGTGGTGACGGCGTCCGAATCCGAGCATCCCGACCTGTTTTGGGCGCTGCGCGGCGGCGGCGGAAACTTCGGCGTGGTCACTTCGTTCACGTTCCGCCTCCACCCGGTGCACACCGTGATCTGCGGTCCCACGGCGTGGCCCGCATCGGCCACCGCCGACGTCCTGCGGTGGTACCGGGACTTCCTGCCCGCCCAAAACGAGGATCTCTACGGCTTTTTCGCAAGCATGACCGTCCCGCCGGTGCCGACGTTCCCCGAGGCCTTCCATTTGCAGAAGGCCTGTGCCGTGGTCTGGTGCTACGCCGGCGATCCCGCCGGTGCCGACGAGGCGTTCGCTCCGGTCCGGCAGATGGAGCCGGCCTTCGAAGGCCTCGCTGCAGCCCCGTATCCCGCGCTTCAGTCCACCTTCGATGATCTGTATCCGAAAGGGCTGCAATGGTATTGGCGCGGCGACTTCGTCCGGACGGTGCCAGACGCCGCGGTCGAGGCCCACGCCCAATTCACCGAGGAACTGCCGACGATGCACTCCACGATGCACCTCTACCCGATCGACGGCGCCGTGCACCGGGTCGGCGAAACCGAAACCGCTTGGGCCTACCGGGATGTGAACTTCTCGCAAGTCATTGCGGGGGTCGATCCCAACCCGGCGAACGCGGAACTCATAAAGCGCTGGGCGGTGGACTACTGGGACGCCACGCACCCGTACTCGGCGGGCGGTGCTTACGTCAACTTCATGATGGACGAGGGCCAGGAGAGAGTTCGGGCGACGTACGGTCCGAATTACTCCCGGCTCACCGAGATCAAGGCGCAATACGATCCGGACAACGTGTTCCACATCAATCAGAACATCCGGCCGGCCGGATCGCCGGACACCGAATTATCGTGACGGAATGGAAGAAAGACTGGTTCTCATCAACCGTCGTCTTGCGCTGCTCGAACAGCAGGTGCGCCTGTTGTCGGAAACGGCCGGGGTCCCGTGCCCGACGTTCTTCAGCGACGTAGGTACCGACGGGCACGGCGGCGTATCCGCGGAGGTCGTCTCCCTTGCCCGCGCCGGGAAGGCCATCGCCGCGATCAAGCTGTACCGCGAGCTGACCGGTGCGGGACTCCGCGAGGCGAAGGACGTTATCGACTCCCTGTGAGGGGTTTTCGTTGACGCCTATCCGCGGCGGAAGGCGCTGTACATGCGTTGCTTGAAGGCATGGTCGAACCGGTGATAAGCGCTACGCAACGCGTGCCCCGGCCAGTGCTCGCCAACGAGCTCGACGGGCAGCAGCGGGTCGAGCTGAAGATGCCGGACCACGGCGATCGACAGGGCGAACTCGTTTGTGATGGTTTCGGTCGAATCGTCGCCTTTGCCCGACGCGGCATCCATGGCCTCGATGAGTGCCCTGGCGTCGTCCGCCCACTCGCCGAGAGAAAAGATCGACCGCACCTTGTCGGCGGTGATGTCCGTCGCGGCGCCATGAAAGTGGATGCACTGGTGGTCCAGCACCGACCTGAACGTCGGAAACCGTTGCGGGTCGAGGTTATCCGGACGAATCCATACGCCCTCGCGAAGCTCGGCCAGATGCAGCGCCACCGCCGCCTTCCTCAGCTCGAGGCGATCGCCCGCCGACCTGCGCTCCAGCGCGACGATCGCGAGTTCCCATGTCCCGTCCCATCGGCGGGGGGCCACGTCATCGATGCGGGACGCCTCGTCAACACGTTGACGACGCTCCACAACCGACCGGCGAGCGCGTAGCTACCCTCGTCGGCGCTGAGTTCGCCGTTCGAGACCATCCGCCACAGGCAGGTGCGAGCGGCGCCGGCGCTGATGCCGAACAGCGAGGACACCACCACCAGCTCCGCGACCGTGAGACTGCCGTGATCGGCTCCCAACAAGGCCGACGCCAGGACCGAGCGCGCGCTGAGCGGCCGGTTGCCGATTAGGTCGCTCACGCGGGATCGCGAGGTTGCGGGCACGCGTCCATCTTGGCCGATCCCCCGCAATATCACTAAATCATTGACGCGTGACAATCATAGTGTGATACTGACGGGCATGGCCTCGCCGACGAAGTCGATGGTTGCCGATGACGTGGAGATCATTCGGCGCATCCTCGCGCATATCGACGCCGGTACCACCGACGAGGGTGGGTCCTGGCGTGAGCCCGTCGAAAACTACCTGAACCCAGGTCGGTTCGCCGAAGAGCTCCGGTTGCTTCGTGCGATGCCGAGCGTCTTTGTCCCCTCCGCGACGATCCCGAGACCGGGGGACCATGTCGAGCGGGTCGCATTCGGGACGCCGTTGTTCGCTGTGCGGGGGCGTGATCAACGGGCGCGCGTGTTCCGCAACGCATGTCGGCATCGCGGTTTCGCCCTGGTCGAGGGGCCCGGCTGCGCGCAAGCGTTCGTGTGCCGCTACCACGGCTGGACATATCGGCTGGACGGCTCGCTCTCGTATGCGCCGCACGCCGAGGCTTTCCCCGGTCTCGACATGTCGACCCGTGGTTTGGTCGAGGTGCCCAGCCGCGAGGTGGACGGGCTCATCGTCATCGGTGCGCTCGACTCGGGCGGCGCGGGCCCGCGAGACGACGTCGACGAGGCGATGGGCTGGCTCATGGACGGGAGTCCTTGGTGTGACAAGGTTTTGCCTTTTGAACGGCTCGTCTTTGTGGAATCGACTCTGCGAGTGATGAATTGGAAGGTGCTTGCCGAGCAGTTTCTGGAGGGTTATCACATCCGTTCGACGCACAAGAACACCTTCTACCCGTTGCAATACGACGATCTCAACGTGGTCGAGACATTCGGCCCGAATAGCCGTATCACGTTCCCGTACCGCAATATTGAGCGGCTGCGCGATCGTCCCGAGAGCACTTGGACGATCGGCGCACGGGTGACGTTTGTGTATCAGCTGTTCCCCAACGTCATGTTGGCGACGTTCCCGGACCTGATATCCGTGGTCGCGCTCGAACCAGTGGACGTCGACCACACCACGGTAACGGTCTATTCGATGGTCAGGCCCGAGGTCGCCGAGCGGGAGTCGCTCGACCGACCGCGCAATCTCGTGGGCGCGGGGAGCTTAATTGGGGCCGGCCTGGTGGAGGACAACGAGATGTCGGAGGGAGTGCAACGCGGCCTGCGCTCCGGCGCAAACGAATTCGTGGAGTTCGGACGGCACGAGAGCGCGATCGGGCATTTCCATGCCACCCTCGACGAGCGTCTCGCTCGATTGGCTACGGCATAGCTCAGGAGTCGAACGGAGCCATCCGCACGGCCAGCGGCAATCCGCAACGAACGAGCAGCCCGAAACGTCCCGCGGGCACTGCCGCCGCCTCCGCACGCATCATGCCAACGAGTTCCCGCTTGAAATCACCCCGTGGGTAACGCCGCAGGACCTCCTCGACGTTGCCGGGGCGACGTCCCAGCTGCGCAGTCCGGCGCCGTCGACCATCGCCCCCCACTGCAGGTAGCAGCCGATGGTGCCGTCGGTCTCAACCTTGACACCCGGTGTTGTGTGCACACAGATGCCGTCCGCGAGCAGTTCCGCACGCTCGCCGTCGACACCCGCAGCGTTCGCACAGGCAAGTGTGCGATCGACGCTGCCAAGGGTGAAATCACGGTTGGGCGTGGGACTCACGATGCCGTAGTCGTGCAGCAGCGCTCCGCAGTAGAACAGTTCGTCGTCGATCGTGTATGCGTCGACCGCTGCGAGCGCACGCCCGAATAGCCAGGTGCGGTAGGAGTGGCCCCGAAGGGTCGGCGGCAATTCGTCGCACGCCTCCTCGGCCTCCCGCGCGAACTTCGAGTCGGGCACCTGAAACTTGTCCAAGTCGACGCTCGCGGCCGCCGCCGGCAGCCGGCCCAGCGCGAGCTTGACCCTTCCTACCGCGTTCTCCCACTGTCCTACCGCAATTGCCAACAGGAGCCGGCGGCGCTCCGTCCGCGATAGCTCACCACCGGTCCGTCTGGCCCAAGCGAGACCGCCGAGCCGCTGCGGATCGGGTGTGTTCATACCCGGAGATTCTTCCAGCCGACTCAGTGTTTTGTCCGGTTCAGTGCGCTGCGTGGGTTTTCGTGAACTGGCTAATGGCGTCCGCGGCAACTCCGGCGCCATCGCTTTGCCGAATGCTGTCCCCGATGCGGGCGGCCGCTGCGCGGTAGCCGGGATCGCGCAATACCTCGCTAACCGCGGCGCGGATGCGCCGAACGCTCGCACGTTTGCCTAGTAACACGCCGGCACCGGCCTTCTCCAGCACGGCGCCAACGCGCTTCTGATCGATCAGCGGGTTCGCGGGCATCACTATTACGGGCACACCAAAGGACAGCGCTCGCATCGTCGTGCTGTGACCGCCGTGACCCACCACCACGGACGCGGTGGCGAGGACCTCGTCGTGATCGAGCCAGCTGTGCATCGAGGAGTTCGCGGGGACGCGCAATCCCGACGCTTCGATGGCCGGACCGACGGTCACCGTCGCCTGCACCGGTAGGGGTTCGATGGCGTCGAGGATGTTTTGCAGCATGCGTCGCTGGCCCGCGAATGCGCATGTGCTCAAGCTGACCAGCAGCCGGGGGACGGGCATGGGTGTCGCCGCCTTCGGAACCCCTTGCCACACAACGCCTACATGACGGATGGGAGGTGTGCCACGGACGGGGTCGAGCTCGGCGCGGGCGCTGACGATGTGCAACGCTCCGCATCGCGGCAATGCGAGCGGCGGGGTACCTCGAAGTCGAAGCAGCCAACCCATCGGACTGGCGGCAAGGTCCTGTACCCCCCGATAGAAGAAGTGCACGAAGACCACCGTCGGAAGATCCGCTGCCACAACTTCATAAATCGCGGCGGTCAGTATGACGTCGATGATGACCACATCGGCACTGTGACGATGCGCCACCTCCAGCGCTTCGCGGCCGAAGCGGCGGTCCGTGGCCACCCTGGTCACGTTGCCCATCATGTTCAGCAGGGGACGTTGACGGGTCGGGTCGAATGAGGTTCCAATCGTGAACGCGTCGAACGAAAATCCCGCTGCCTGCACCCGTTCACGCACGCCCGCATGTCCCAGAAAATGCACGTCGGCTCCGCGCTCACGCAGCGCGCGCGCGACGCCTAACTGCGGTGGGAGGTTCCCGCCGCCGTCGAACACGACAAACAGGATCTTATGTTCAGCTCCTCCCGACGGCCTCTCGCGACACGGAGAGAACGGCCTGGCTCAGGAGCAGCATCCGGTCGCGGACGTCCTCGACGGTCAGGCCTCGGTCGCGCCGGAGCAGCTTCCAGCAATACACGTCGGTGACCACGACCAGCGCATCAACGATTCGCGCCCGTTCGGAAGGCTTGTCGGGCAGTTCGGCGCCGAAGACCTCGGCTACCCACTTGCGATGCAAGGTCCGTCCGGTGTCACACATCCGCCGCGCCCGAGGGTCGCCGTCCTCCTCGGCGATCAGGCCGAGCACCATGTCTCCCCGACGCTCGTAGTGCTCGATGAGTACCGTCAACGCCCGCTCGGGGTCGCGCGATGTCACGGTCCGCTCGGCCATCACATCCTGCAGAAGCTGCGAGTAGGCGGCCTCGATCAGCTCTTCGCGGCTCCCGAAGTGGCGCAGCACGGTCTTGACCGTGACGCCGGCACGATCGGCAATCGAACTAAGCGTGATTCCCAATGACCGTTCCGCCACGACGGAATCGATCGCTGCCCGCACGATGGCGGCGCGCGTGGCGGCCGTCGTCGTGCTTGCGGGCGCGCATCTCGTAGCTGCGCTTTGTAGCGTCCATGGCGACTTCAGCAAATCACACTTTCGTGTCCATCACAATGGACATCAAAGTGGGAGTTATCGAATTGGCAGGACCTTTCGGTTAGCTGTTCGCGCGTCTGTGAGCGCCGACGCGCGCACCGGGCATCGCCGCCGCCAACGATCTCGGCGCAGCTAGACGGTTTGGACGAACACGTCGTTGAGGGTGACGGTGCGAAGGTTTCGGCCGCGGATGACGTCGACGAGTTGCGCGTAGACGTGCGTGACGGGCAGGTGATTGAGGTGCCCGAGAACGATGGCCTGCGGGTGAAGTGCGCATCGGCCATCTTCACGATGTAGTCCTCGGTGATCACCGTGGAATCCGCCAACGAACCCGACCATAAGGTCGGGACGGTGTAGCCGAGGTCGGCCGCCACCGCGTCGACGGCCGCGTTGCGCTTTCCATACGGAGGCCGCCAATAAGGTTTCGCGCCGATGCCATACGTCTTCTTCAGGAACTGGTCGTTACGGGTGATCTGTTGGGCGATCTGGTCTTTCGGCAGTGTGGTCAAATCCGGATGTGACCAGGTGTGGTTGCCCAGTTGGATCTGTCCGGAGTCCACCAGCGGCCGAAGCGTGTCCAGGTTTTCGGTCCAGGATTTGTACATTCCGTTGACGAAAAATGTCAGCCGGACTCCGGTGTCCTTGGCGAACCGCGCATAGGCACGGACCACTTCACTGTTGGCGCCGTCGTCGACGGTCAGTGCGAGCAAATCGCCGTGGCCGGGAATCTTGCTCAGCGCACCACCACCGGGCAACGGGATGCGAGTGCTCAGCGATGGCGGCGGTAACAAGGCCGACGGCGCGGTGGGACCCGAGGTCGCCGCGTTCGGCGCGACCGCCCGGGCGAATGTCCGGGGTTGCGGGTCGACCACCAGACGAGCCGCGCCCACGCCGGCAACGGTGGCTGCGGCCAGCGCGCCGAGGAAACGGCGCCGGCTCAGCTCCGGCGAGATGGCGAACCGGACACCGCGCCTCGCCGATGGTTTGCGGTGCGCCCCGCGCCCACGCGCCCCGGTATACGGGATGCGGGTGTTGCCGAACTCCGCCGCCACAGCAGCGAACCGTACCACCAGCGCTGGCAAAATATTGCGTTAGTTACGCGTGGGGCGGCTGTTAACTGAGCCTCGAAAGGGTCACGGTTGCGTATCTCGCGCCCGGCCCGGTTAATGGGGCGCCGCGCCGCCGCGTTGTGGCAGCCCGACGGGCTCGGTACCGGGGGTTCCCAGCCGTTGAATC
>CAVPFT010000062.1:0-9161 GCA_963703795.1 uncultured Actinomycetota bacterium
GTGTCGCCGCCGTGACCGCACACGCAATCGCGTGATCACCTCCGCAGGCTCACCGATTCCAGGAACGGCTCGGCGACGGCGAGAAAACCGTCCGGATCCGACGAGAAAACCACATGCCCGGTATCGAGGACCTCGAGCCGGGAGCCGGCAATGGCGTCGTGGGTCGCGTATCCGCCGCGCACCGGTATCGCGATGTCTTTCTTGCCCCACACGATCAGAGTTGGGGCGGACAACTCGCCCGCGCGGCTGCGCAGATCGTGCTCCGGTGTGGCGAAGCTTCGCCACAGTCCCGTCCCGATACGGACGCCCTCGGGCGTTTTCGCCACCGCCGTCGCACGCTCGATGATCCGCCGGTCGCTGTCGGTCTGCGCCTTCATGTAGCCGCGGACGAACAGGGGAGCGATCCGGCGGAACACCCCCGGCGTCCCGAGCACGCGGCAAAAGCTGCGGGCCACAGGATTCCACGGTACGAACCCGCCCGCGTTGACTAGGACCAGACCCGCGACGGCTTCGGGACGGTTGATCGCCAACCGCGCGGCCGCAAACCCGCCGACCGAATTCCCGATCAGCACGGCGCGCGACACGCCCAGACCGTCGGCGACATCCTCGAGCACATCGGCGAACAGCGGCGCACTCGCCTGGATGGAGGCATCGATTGGGTCCGAATCCCCATGCCCGGGCCAGTCCACGGCGATGGTGCGGTAGCGCTTGGCCAGCGTCTCGACGATCGGGTCGAAGTCGTGCCGGTCATGCAGCGTTGCATGCAGCAGCAAAACCGTTGGCCCACTGCCGGATTCGTGGTAGGCAACGCGCCCAGCCCGGGTCTGGATGGTCGTCATGGTGGTTCCTCTCGGATGGTTGACCGACCGGTCGGTCGCCCTGTACGCTACAACGATGCGAACGACCTGACAAGAAGGGACCCGGGAATGCAACAAGCGCCGCCGCCCGAAGCGCCATTTGCGGACAAGATGGCCTACTACCGAACGCAACACACATCACGGGGAGTAAGGGCAACCCATCTCGTCGGCACACCGATCATCGCGGCCGGCCTGCCACTGGTATTCGCCAAGCCAAAAGTCGGTGCCGTGATGTTCGTCGGAGGATGGGCCATCCAGATCGTCGGCCACCGGTTCTTCGAGAAGAACCTCCCGTCGACCCACAAGGGATGGATCACCTATCAACTCACCGGCGTGATCCACGTCTGCGAGCAGTACGGCGAGATGCTGGCTCGGCGCAGTCGGCGCAAGGTCGGGGGCCCGGAGAGGGTCCGGTGAGACCGCCCGAGCCCGGACGCAATGCGCTGCTGGACGCGGGACAGCGGCTGTTGGGATCGGCCGATCTGGCCCGGATCTCCGTCAACGCCATCGTCGCCGAGGCCGGCATGGCGAAGGGTAGCTTCTACCAGCATTGGCCCAGCCGGGCCGACTACGTGCGCGCATTGCATGCCCGGTTCCACGACGAGCTGCAGGACTCGATTGCAACCGCCATGGCCGACCTTCCACCGGGACGCGAGCGGCTGGAGGCCGGGATGAACGCCTACCTGGACGGCTGCTTGGCGCAACCGGCCACGAAAGCGCTGCTCGTCCAGTCCCGCACCGAAGCCGGGCTGAGCGATTTGGTCATCGCCCGCAACGAGAGCGCGGCCGCACAGGTGGTGCCCGACCTGCTGGCGCTCGACTGGGCATCACCGGAACCGGTCGCGGTGCTGCTCGTCGCGGCGGTCGCGGAGATCGCCCTGATCGAGCTTGCCGCCGGTAAACGCGACAAGCAGTTGCGCCGCGGGTTGCTGCGGCTGGCCACCCGCACACCCACGGGCTAGGCGAGCGGCGCCAGACCCGAGCGCAACAGACCCAGGCTCGCAGCGACAAGTTCGCCGAGGTCGCCGGCACAGCCGTTGCGGCCCCAATTCTCGACCGCCACAACAAGAGCGGCGGCCAGTGCGGAGCCCGCGACCTCGGCGCCGAGATCGATGTTCGCAGCGTCCGGGTTGCGGTTCCTGACGAAGTCGGTCAGCACCTGGGCAAACGACGATTGCACCACCCGCAGGTGGCCGGCGATGCGGTCGGCGCTGATCAACTCGGCGCGGGCCGTCGCGGCCTGGCGCACCACCTCGAGGTCGTGCGGGAAGGCGGCGACGCTCGCCAGCACCGCGTCGAACAGCGGCTCGGCGGCCGGGCGCTGCGCGAGCGCCTCGGCCAGCCATTCCAGCTGCGTCTCGTAGTCCTGGAACAGCACCGCCTCCTTGGTCGGGAAATGGCGGAAGAACGTGCGCTCGGTGACACCGGCTTCGGCGGCCAGTTCGGTCACCGTCGCATTCGCAAATCCTTTGCGGGCGAAGCTCTTTAATGCCGCCTGGCGCAGCGCCTCGCGCGTCGACCGTCGGCGGAGCTCATGACGGTTGGTCGAATTAGTCAGTGCTGACATCTTCCAATTATGTCAGTACTGACATATTCTTGTCACGCGCCGACCGAGGGAGGACCCGCGATGACGGACTATGACGCGATCGTGGTGGGAGCCGGCCACAACGGGCTGACCGCTGCCGCGGTTCTACAACGTGCGGGCCTGCGCACACTGTGTCTCGAGGCCAACACCTACGCGGGGGGCATGGCGGCGACGGTGGAGTTGATCGACGGCTTCCGCTACGAGATCGCGGGTTCGGTGCAGTTCCCTACGGCTAGTCAAATCACCAAGGAACTCGGTCTGGACACCCTGCCCACGCTGGAGCCGGAGGTGATGTCCGCCAACATCGGCGACTCCGGCGAGGAGCCGATGGTCTTCTACCGCGACCCCATACAACTGATGACGCACCTCGGCGAGAAGCACGGGCTCGAGGCGGTCACCGGCATGGCCGAACTGATCACCTGGAGTCAGGGACCCGCAAAGGCGTTGGGCCGCTTCGATGTCCGCAAACCCCCCAAGACCCTCGACGAGATGTATGCCTGTGCGGCCAACGACGCCGAACGCCGGGCCATTCACGAAATGCTGTTCGGGTCGGCGATGGACGTGATCGACCGATACCTGCCCGACAAGGACAAGCATGCGGTCATGCGGGGGATGCTCGCGTTCCTGGCCATCAACTCCACCTACCGCGGGCCCTACACCCCGGGCAGCGCCACCTGCTTGGCGTTCGCCCTGGCGGTGCCCGACGAGGGCACCGCGATGATGACCAAACTCAAGGGCGGCATCGGCGCGCTCACCGAGCACCTGCGTGAGCTCTTCGTCTCCCACGGCGGCGAGATCCGATTCCGCACGAAGGTTGAACAGATTCTCGTCGACCATGGCGCGGTGACCGGCGTACGCCTGAAGGACGGGTCCACGATCACCGCGCCGATCGTGGTATCCAACCTCTCGCCGGACGTCACGCTCACCGAGCTCATCGCGCCCGACCACGTACCCGGCCGAACTGGTCTCACGGGTGTCCGACCGCGATCACCGCGCGTCTTTCGTGCAGATCCACTTCGCCCTCGACGGGCTGCCCGAATTCGCTGCGCCGTATGAGTTTTTGAACGAGGCAGGCATGCAACAGTCGGTCGGCATTTTCGGCTCCCCGGAAGAGCAACAGCTGCACTGGGAGAACTGCCGTCGCGGCATCGTCCCGGACAACCCGTCGATGGGCATGCAGATCCCTTCGGTGCACGATCCGAGCATGGCGCCGCCCGGTAAGCACGCGGCGAGCGCGTTCGCCTACGCCTTCCCGGTCGAGGTCAGCCGTGACCAGCACGGCCACCTGAAAAACGAAATGGCACAACGTGTCATCGACAAGATCGCCAGATTGGCCCCGAACTTCAAGGACATCGTGATCCGGCACATCACGTTTGCCCCGTATCACATGAACACCATGTTCGGCGCACCCGCCGGTGACTTCTGCCACGGGCTGCTGCATCCCGACCTCATGGGACCCAATCGCCCCGGACCGAAGGGATTCCTCGACTTTCCGATTCCGATCGACGGCCTCTACCTCGGTGGCGCGGGATGCCATGGCGGACCGGGTATCACATTCACTCCCGGGTATAACGCCGCCTATCAGGCGCTCGACGACCGGGCCTGAAACTGATCCTGATAGTGATTCTGTGTCACGGTTGACAGGCTGACTCCAGGGCAAGGACCGGACCTCCGGACCGCAAGGACAGCAAATACAGGTAGGTCGCGAGCGAATGTTCGCAAGGCACACTGTATTTGACCAAGACTTTCGGCGGCAGCGGCACCAGTCGCACCGGAACGAGCTCGTACGGATTGAGCACATGCTGGTAATCGATGGGCGGAGGCAACGCGGGGACGATGTCGAGGCGATTGGCGATCCGATACGAGTCCTTGACCACCTGGTCGTATGTGCTTGCAAACAGCGAGTCCCCGGTGCGGGGACTGCCGTAGGAATACGCGGCCGGGTCGGAAAACTTCGTGTTCACCGCCACGTCGAGGGCGAGCAGCGTCGCCAGGGCTCCGCCCAGGCTGTACCCGCAAATCGTCAGGGACCCAACGGGCTTGGGGAACGATAGCTTCGGCAGGGCGCTGACCACCGTAGGCGAATTCGGTTTCGCACCGGTGCGCAACGACTGGTACATGTCGGTGAACCCGTCCTCGGTGTGGCCCGCGCCGGCCAGGAAGGGGCATGGCACCTGAAGGAACTCGGCGTCGTGAATCCATTCCAGGATTCCTTCGGTGCCCCGGATCGCGATCACCACGTCGCCGGTTTGGTTCGCCTGGCAGATCAGCCCGATGGAGACTTCGTCGTTGACCCGGCCCGGGTTCATGTCCGTCGCCAGATCGTTGGCATAGATCGTCGTGACCACCGTGTAGTCGATGCCGCCGGCGCTCAGCGCCTGACCCGCCGCATTCGTCAAATCGCTGGGCGACGTCGCGTAGGTCGCGTTGACCAGCTGACCGAATTCGATTGCCCTGGTGACGTCTAACGTCGGCTGCGTCGGCATGGCGGCGGTCAGCCCCTGAAGGTCCCGGTGAGCTGCGCCTGTGCGGTCGCGGCGCCCGCTATCGTCTGCGCCGCTTGGACGCCGGCGAGCGCGCCTGGAACCTCATAGGTGTTCGGGAAGCTGGTAGAGCGTGAACCGGTAGTGGTGTGTCCCGGTGCCCGCGGGCGGACACGGCCCCTTGTATCCCGGCTGGCCGGCCGAGTTCGGCAGGATGATTCCTCCACCTGGAATCTGACCATCGCCGCTGCTGCCCGGACCGAACGGGATTCCGGTCACGATCCAATGCACATACGGCCCGCCGGGGGCGTCCGGGTCGTCGAGAACGAGTGCCGCCCCCAACGGCGCCGACCATGTCAACGGCGGCGCGACGTCGGCCCCCTTGCACGTGTATTGCACCGGTATGGGCGCACCGTTGGCGAATGCGGGACTCGTGATCGTCAACGGGCCGCCGGGTGCTGCGGGGATAGTCCGGGCCACGGTGGTCACTTTCGGCGTCGATGGACCCGTCACGCGGCTGCCACCGTGGCCGCCGCAGCCGACCAGCACCACCAGGAGTGCCAGCCCGCCGGCAACCGACGCGGTTCGATGAAACGTGATCGCCAACGTAGGGCTCATAGAGAACAGTGTCGCGCGCGTGCTGGTCGGCCCGGAAGACTACTCACCGCGCTTATGGACTTCGAGCACCCGTTTGCGCAGGCCATCGGTTGCCGTTTTCATCAGCCCCTTGGCCCCTCGTTTGACCAGGAAACCCGGGACCGGCACGGACGGCTCCACGGTGAGCTCGAAATGGACCCGGGTGGAGTCGCCTTCGGGCGTCAGCGTGTAGTGGCCCTCCTGCGCGCGTTGTTGTTTGGCACTCACCAGCTTCCAGCTCACGCCGTCGTCGTGAACGGAATAATCGAGCACCTGCTCGTCGGTGACGCCCACGATTTTGACGGCCTGCCGGGACTTGCTCGGATGGCCCTCCTTGTCCCGCTCCAAGATTTCGACCTTTTTATGAACCGAGGACCATTCGGTCAACGACTCGAGGTCGAACAGCACGTCCATGATCTCGTCGGGCGAAGCCTCGATGACGACTTCGCGAGTGTCGGTGATAGCCATGGGAGAGAAATAACCACTGCAGCGCCGTCGGAAACTCAGGGCACCAGTACGACCTTGCCGACGTTCTCCCGCGCCGCCAGGATGCGGTGGGCCTTCGGCGCTTCGGCGAACGGGACCGCCGCGTGGACGACGGGAGGGATCGTCCCGCCTCGAGCGCTTTGCCCAGCGGTGTGATCCAGGGCTTCAGTGTGCCGCGATCGTCCCACAGGCTCTGGACGTTCAGGCCGATCACGGCCTTCGAATCCTAGAGCTGGTCGAGCAGGTTGAACCCGCGCAGATCGTCAACGCGTGTGGCGCGGCCGCGCGCAGCGAGCGCTTCTCACCGTGCTGCATGTTCGAGACCCCGCAGGCATCAAGCCTTCCGCCCGGCCGCAACAGGGCGTAGGACCGCCGCAGCGACGCGCCGCCCAGCGCGTCGAGCACCAGATCATACGGGCCGAGATCCTTCCACCAGCCGTCGCGGCGGTAGTCGATCGCTCGGTCCACACCGAACTCGGCCAGCTTCGAGTGCTTTCCGGGCGACGCGGTGCCGTGCACCTCGGCGCCGGCGGCCTCGCGAATTGGATGGCCGCGATGCCGACACCGCCGGCCGCGGCGTGCACCAGCACCCGCTCGCCGGCTTGCAGCGACCCGTAGCCGTGCAGCGCCGCCCACGCGGTCGCGTAGTTGACGGGACGCGGCGCCTTGTTCGAAGGTCAACGCGTCGGGGAGCGCCACGGAATCGTTGGCCGCGACGTTGACGGTTTCGGCGTAGCCACCGAATCGCGTACCGGCCAACACCCGTTCGCCGACGCGGTTGGGATCGACACCCTCGCCGACGGCCTCGACCGTCCCGGCGACTTCGTAGCCAACCACCGCCGGAAGTTTCGGCGCGTCCGGGTACATGCCGACGCGGGCGAGGTGGTCGGCGAAATTCACCCCGCGGCCCGTACCGCGACCCGCAGCTGGCCCGGGCCGGGCGGCGGCGGGTCGGGCCGCTCCTGGACCTGCAAGACCGACGGGTCGCCATGCTTGGTGATGACCACTGCGCGCATCGTGTTCCCTCGTGTCTTCGTCAAGAGCCCCCAGCGGGCCCACTCGCCGATGGTTGCACACGCCGGCTATCGGGTCATACCCGCGCGACCACATCGGCAAGGCGGGGGAGAACGACGTCGCGCCAGCCGGGGCCCATGCGGTCGAAGGCCTCGGCCATCCTCTTGTCGTCCAGGTCAAAGCCGCTGTGTTCCAAGAAGACTCGGGTGCCGGTGCCTTCCTCCTCAAGGCGCCAGGCCAGCGTCCAGGCTGCGGTGAAGGTGTAGACGAAGCGGTGCGGGGGATCGACCTCGAGCACCTTGAACGGTTGCTTGCCGTAGCCCGGCATGTCCAGGGTGAACTGGTGGCCAACCACCGCGGCCACGTCGCCCTCGGCCCACCACAGTCGCATCAGATCCGGCTCGGTCAGCAGCCGCCACACCTTCGAAGGTGGCGCCGCCACGAATTGGTCCACCCGGATCGTTGCGGTCACTCCAACTCCTCGGCGGCGTCGGCGAGCTCGGCCAGTCGCGCACGCCAGAACTTTTCGAACGGATGCAGCCACTCACCCAGTTCCGCCAGCGGTTCGGCGGTCAGGCGGTAGATGCGCCGGCGGCCTTGCGGCTCGTCGGTCACCAGCCCGGCGTCGCGCAGCACTTTGAGGTGCTCGGCGACGGTCGGGCGGCTGAGCTCGAACCGGTCGCTGAGCTCCCCCGCGGACAGGGGCCGCCGAGTGAGGATCTCGAGCAGTTCCCGCCGCGCGGGATTCGCCAGGGCAAGAAAGATGCGATCGGCGGTCGGCACGCCGAAAATATACGTCGGAGATTTCCGACATGTCAACTCTTTCCGACATATGCGCTGTCGCCCGAACGACGGCTACGTTCCTGGTGTGCAGTCCACGTGGCAGCCTGACCGCCGACGTGCATCGCTGCCGGCTGCCATTCTGCGACGTCACGATCGGGCTGGTGCGGGGGCGCACCGGAGCGGTGCTCATCGACACCGGTACCACCCTGGTCGAAGCGGCCGCGATCGACGCCGACGTCCGCCAGATTGCCGGACATCCAGTTAGCCATGTCGTGTTGACGCACAAACACTTCGATCATGTCCTGGGTTCCTCGGTGTTCGCCGAGGCCGACGTGTACTGCGCACCGGAGGTTGTCGACTACCTGACCTCGGAGACCGAACCGCTTCGCGACGACGCGCTGAGCCACGGCGCGGACGCCGCCGAGATTGACCGCGCCATAGCGGCCTTACGCCCTCCGCAGCACGCGATCTACGACGCCGTCATCGACCTTGGGGACCGCGCCGTGACGATCGCTCACCCGGGACGTGGTCACACGACGTCCGAATCGCATCCGCGGTTATTCGGGATGCAGAAAAGGCGGGCCACACCAAACAGCCGGCGTGGTGTTCACCGGTGATGTTGTGGAGGAGTCCGCCGACCCGCAATCCATCCCGATTCCGATGGGGCTTGCCTGGCCGACAACGCTTGATCGGGTGCTCGCGGTGGGCGGTCCCGACGCGATCTACGTCCCGGGACACGGCGAGGTCGTCGACGCCGAGTTCGTCCGCCGGCAACGGGACTGGCTGAGCCGACGGTCGGGCTCAGCGCCCGGCAGGTGTGGGCCGGCGTTCACGCGGCGATGAGGGCGTCCGGGTTGCCCATCTTCACGCGCAGCGTCCCGTCCTCGACCCGCACCTCGCCGCGCTTCGGCCCGAGCTCCGAGCGGAACGGACAAGGCCAGATACCAACGCTGGTGCGCAGCGCAATCCTGTCGGCACGGCGAAGGCCTTACCCACTGTTTGCTGAGATGGGGGTTAATCACGTCGCCATAGCTAAAAGCATTGCAAACTCTGAATTAGCGGCCAGGCGCTCGGAGCCGGCGCCATCAACAGCTTCGGGCCGCCCCGGTGATCGCCCCTCGGCCCCTGATTGAGCCGCTGGCTCCGGGGATAAACTCACGTTCAGGCAGTCCTGCTGAAGAGGAGCGTAACCCCATGGCCATCATCGAATCGGACACCGAGGTCCGCACCCCATCGAGCAAGACGTCGCGGCCACGCAGCGATACTTCGACGACCCACGCTTCGCCGGGGTTATCCGCCTCTACACAGCACGTCAAG
>CAVPFT010000063.1:0-200750 GCA_963703795.1 uncultured Actinomycetota bacterium
GCCCGCCATGCAGCAGCGCACCCAGATCTCCCACACCGAGGCATCAAAGGCCAACGAGTGACACTGCGTCCACACCTTCCCGCCGCCGGCAGCCCGGCGTCCAGCGACTCGAACAGCTGGGTGACGTTGTGATGGGTGACCGCCACCCCCTTGGGGACACCGGTGGTGCCCGAGGTGTAGATGAGGTAGGCGATTTCGTCGGCGGCCGGCGCCGGTAATGCGGTGCCGGGTTGGCTGTCGACAGCGGGGTCGTTGACATCGATGACCAGCAGCCCGTGCCCGTCCAGCCGGTCGGCCAGCCCGCCGGTGGTGATCGCGGCCATCGGCGCGGCATCATCGAGCATGAACCCGATCCGGGCCGCCGGCAGCGCCGGGTCGATCGGCAGATAGGCCGCCCCGGTCTTCAGCACCGCCAAAATCGCCACGATCGCCTCGGCCGAACGCGACAACAGCAGCGCCACACACCCACCCGGGCCCGCCCCATGGCCGGCCAACAGGTGCGCCAACCGGTTAGCGGCCTCATCGAGCTCGCGATACGTCCAGCGAACAATCCCCGCACACCACCGCCACCGCCTCCGGTGTGCGCGCCACCTGCGCGGCGAACAACACCGGAACCGACACCGGCGCAGTCGCCGGCTGGGTCAACACCGCCCGGTTACCCACCTCATCCAGCCGGGCGCGCTCAGCCTCGTCGAGCAGATCGATCGACGACAGCGACCGGGTGGGATCGGCGGTCATCGCCACCAACACCCGCTCCAACCGCTCTGCTAAATCGCGGACATCAGAATTCGACAACAGTTGTTGCCAGGGACCGGCCGTGTCGAGAAAAAGCTGGTCATCGGCCCTGATAAACCAAAGCTCAAGCTGATCCTCGAAGCCAGAATGGGTCACGGCCCCCGATCCCGCAGCACCAGCAAAATCCGCTAGCCGGGTCGCGGGAATGAAATTGACGACTACCCGATTCGACGCCTGCCCGGAGCCGCGGAGACGCGCCTTCTTCTCAATAACGTGCACCGGGAACCGCTGATGCTGCAGCGCTTCTCGCATTCGCGTGTCGACGTGTTCACAAAAACCAGCAACCGAAGACCCCGGCGAAGCTTTCAGCGCCAGTGGTACCACCCCGGAAATCATTCCGGGCACCGTCTGTGTCTCCGGACGCACGCGCCTGCTTACCGGAAAATCGAGCACGACCTCCGAACCCTCGACGTCGCGGCCACGCACCAGGAGCGCGCACGCCGCGGTAATCACCGACGCTCGACGCACCCCCAACGCCTGTGACAACCGGCGGGTCTCGGCAACGACGAAAGGGTCCAATTGAACCGGCGCGGAAGACTCACGGGGATCACGCCCACCCGCGGCGTGCGCCAACCGATAACGCGGTTCGCTTTCCGCTGGAATGTTTGTCGTCCAATAGGCCTGATCATCAAGATAATCGTTGGACGCTTCGTATTCCGACTCGCAATCAATCAGATCACTCAGCGACCCAAAAAAGGCCGGCGGAATCGGCGCATCAGAAGCCATTGCAGAATAGACATCTGCAATCCGATGAGAAATGAGAGCGATGCCGATTCCGTCTATCACTATGTGATGGCAGCAAACGAACATATAAAATTCGTCTACCCGCGTCTGAAGCAGAGCAAATTTGAACAGCGGTCCGCTAAGCGAAAGCGGACTCCGTTGGATCGATGAGGCTATCCGATAGACGTCCCCGGCAGGATCGTGCGAGTCTATTAGATCGTAGCGAGCAAGCTCGACGTCCGGGCAATCAATCGCCTTTTGGAATACCTTGCCATCTAGCTCGAAAAACGAAGCTCTAAGTGGCTCGGCCTCGCGCACCACTTGACGGATCGCCGACTCAAGCAACGCAGGCTCTACCGTGCCCTCGATTTGCCCAAGCATGCCCAGCTGCCACTTGGCACCGAAGCGACCCATTTCCGCCGCAAGCCAGATATCCAGCTGTCCCCGCGTCAGCGGAAACACCCGATCAGCAAGCCCCATCGAAGCGCTCCCCACCAAGCAGAAGTAGCTTTATGTGTCAAACACCTGGCCATTTCGCAAGACCCTGCGCGGGGCGCGACGAAGATCGTCACGCCCAGACGCACTCCCCGTACTGCGGTACTGAAACCATAGCGTGTGAGCTACACGCACGACTCAACGTTGCGCATTGTTCTTTTTTCTCTTGTCCGAGACGCGACAAATTAGCTCTTGTCCGACATGCGACAAATTAGCTCTTATCCGACATGCGACAAATAGCTCTTGTCCGACATGCGACAAAATTTAGGTCATCATCGCCCTGGCTGCCGACAACGTCGCACGCAACGGCGCCATCCGGCACCTCAAACTCGACGACGTCCACCTGGCCAACCACCGCATCACCCTGGCCGGGCACCGCCAGCGCTGCGGCGAGCTCACCCACCGCGCCCTACGCTGCTGGCTTGAGCACCGCCGCGCCACCTGGTCACAAACCGACAACCCGCATGTGCTGGTCAATCCAGAAACCGTGCACGGCACCGCACCGGTCAACGAGGTGTTCGTCAACAGGCGCATCCAGCGGGCCGGCTGCACGGTCGGCCAAATCCGCGCTGACCGCATCCTGCACGAAGCCCTCACCGCAACCGCCGGCCCCGACCCACCGCACCTGGCGCTGGTCTTCGGGATCTGCCACCACACCGCAGCCCGCTACGCCATCGCCGCAGAGCATCTCCTCAGCAACGACCTCGAACACCCGCCAGCACAGTAAAGCCGGCGGGCTCAGAACCGATAAACTTCCCGCCACCTCAAATGCTTATGCCGATACCACGACCTTTTGAAAACCTTCTGGACCGGGTGGCGCGACGAACAACACCGTGACGGCACCAGAAATTGGTTGAGGTACACCCCGGGTACCGGTGAGGTAGAGACTTTGGCCTCTTGCGTCGGGACGCTCGGCGAAGAAACGATGACGGCACGACAGCAGACCCCTCCTGAACGGCACGTATCGCACATCAACCACGAAGGACGACGACGAACTGGGAAAACGCGTTACCGTCATTTGCTGGAGGTCAAGTGGTCGGCCGCCGGGGCGGACATCGTCATCAAGCTCAGCTCGGGGGCGTACCAACTGATGCTGCGCAGGGATGCCGCGGGCGTCTGGGTTGACCGCGGGTGGCTCTTCGCTGCAAGACAGGGTGGTTGCGGGTTTGGGCTTAACAGGATGCCTCGAACGGCGGCGGCCACAGCAGCAACGACGCCGGGAGCCTGAGCACCTTGCCGGTGCATAGCCCTTTTGACCGAGAGCGCCGAATAGACATCGGGATCCGGTTACCGTTTATTCACCGCGACTGACCTGGAGTCGACCGGAATTGACCGGTTGTCACGGGAGCATCTAGATCACCAATCGACTTGTCCCGCAGGAAAATTAGGCAACAACAACCGGCGTCGTCGGGTCATACAGCGGTTTCGGCTGATCCTTGACACTCCCTAGATAGGGGAGTTGAGCGCGGCCGAGCAGCGGTATCAGGCGTGGGAGTGTCACGTCAGACGTTGCACTCGTGGTTAGCCCGCTATGAGGCTGAGGACCTCGACGGGTTGGTCGACTGGTCGCACCCGGCCGATAAGTTGTCCGCACCAGATGCCCGCAGGTGGAGGCGGTGCTGCCGGGATTGCGGCGGCCGGGCTTTAAAAGGGCGCGGCCGAAGTTACGTCCTTCACCATCAAGCGGATTCGGGCGCATAAAACCCCGTACCTTTGACCAATTTTTCCAGCGTGTCGTCGCTGATGATGACTTCGCGTTGCGTGGTTCCCTTGAAGTTCTTCAACGGAGCGGACGGTTGCTGCTGTGTTCGGCGTCGGCGCCCACGCCTTCATGAACCTGCCACCGGCACAGGACGAAGATTGCCGCTCCGGTACCCGAGCCGTCGGCGACGCGATGTAGAGACGCGTTCAAACACAGAGAACGAGGTGACTCGCCGTTTAGTCTCGGCTGATGGAACGTATCTGGCAGTGGGCGTGGGACCGGTACGGGGCGAGGTACTCGTGGGCGATGTGCGTAATCGCGGCTCCTGTCGTGCTGCCGATTTACCTACTTGCGTCATTTGCTGTTATCGCTTTTGAGAAGTCCGGTCACTACATCGAGGCGGCCGCCGTCACCGTTGTTGCCGTGCTGGCGATGTGCTACGCGTTCCTTCCTCCCGGACACCGGCGGTTGCGTCTTGCCCAGGAATGGGCGGCCGGCAACGAGGTGGATCGTGCGGCAGCCTTGAACGACACCTACGCCTATGCTCGGCGGCCGGTTACCAGATTGGTGGCGGTCCACGCTGTTTTGTCCGCCGTGCTGTTGGTTGTCGTGGGCGCTATTGCCGGAGCGAGCTGGTCGCGGCTCGCCCAGTACGCAATCCTGGGCGGTGGCGTCGGAATTGCGGTCCAACTGATCGCTGTACATAGCGTCGTGGAAGAGCGCTGCGACCCGTCAGGGTCGCGCTCGCTGGCGACGCGGGAATCGGTGACTCCCTGCCCCGTTCACGACCGACGTTTGCCGCTTGGTCGAACCTTTCAATGCTCTTGGTCGCGTTCTCGTTCGCCCAGGGCGGCGCGATGCTGGCGGCCTCGTTTAAGCGGGCCACCGAGTTCCCCGTGCTCTGGGTCATGATCGGGTGCGTTTTGGCGTTTGGCTTAGCGGTGCCCATCACCATCGGCGTCGGATTCTCGCCGTCGCTGCGTCCCATTCGCGACCTCGCCGCAGGGACCGAGCGGGTTGCCGCTGGCGACTACAGCCAACGTCTGCCGGTGGTTCAGGACGACGACCTCGGTGCGCTGGCGGGGTCGTTTAACCGTATGCAGGCGGGTTTGGCTGAGCGGCAACGACTTCAGGCGGCGTTCGGCACCTACGTCGACCCGATGCTGGCGGCGCGGCTGCTTGAGCAGGGTGATGATGTGTTCACAGGTGAGCGCCGTGAAGTGACGGTGATGTTCGTCGATGTGCGCGACTTCACGCCGTTCGCCGAAGCCAACACCGCCGAGGACACCGTCGCCCGCCTCAACGCGCTATTCGAAATCGTCGTGCCCGCTGTCGTCGACGCGGGTGGACACGTCAACAAGTTCCTCGGGGATGGGGCTTTGGCGGTCTTCGGGGCCCCGAACGACCTTGCGGATCATGCCGATGCCGCCGTGACCGCCGCTGTTCTGATTCAGCGCCTCGTCGCCGAGCGATTCGACGGTGCCCTTCGCATCGGCATCGGGATCAACACCGGTGTGGTGATCGCCGGAACCATCGGCGGCGGCGGCAAGCTGGAGTTCACCCTGATCGGCGACACCGTCAACGTCGCCGCCCGCGTCGAACAGTTCACGAAAACCACGGGCGACACGATCCTTCTCACCCAGCAGTGCGTCGACGCCTTGGCCTCTCGACCGCCCGGACTCACCGACCGGGGACTCCATGTCCTGAAAGGAAAGTCAGCCGCCGTGCAGATTTTCGGCCTCGACCAGGAGACCGAAGCGCGGGCTGACGTATCAGCTAAGAAGAGCTAGATCGAACCTCTGCGTTCGCTACGGGTGTCCGGCGAATGTGCCGGGCACGGAACCGGTGGACATAGCTCACACCGTTTGCCAACCAACTTCACCGATAATGCTCAGGACCATCTTTCGGGGTTGTCGCAGTTAGCTGGAAGGTTCATCATCATGAATACACAGCTACTGCCCCAGTAGCCGGGCCGGGAGAGTCGACAATGGCAACTGATCCGGGTGTTGGTGGGTCCGTCAAGGCTGCAGACGAGGGTACTGCGACCTCAACTGGTCGACCCAACGAATACGTTCTGACCAAGGAGTGGTCTGGCGAGCAGGATCGCCTTCGATTGCTTGAGAGCATTGCCGACGATTTCAGCGTTGCCGCGATTCTTGCCGCCGGATTCAGTCCAGGCTTTCGTTGCCTGGAGATCGGCGCAGGATCCGGATCTATTGCCAGGTGGTTCGCCCAGCAGACTGGCGATCCCGGGCTTGTCACTGCAATTGACATTGACCCGCGGTTGCTCACACCGCTTTCAGACGAAGGCATCCGAGTGCTTCGACATGACGTCGTCACCGATGACTTTCCACCGGGCTCTTTCGACATCATCCATGCCCGTTGCGTTTTCGAGCACCTTGCCCTCCGTGAGGAGGTTCTCGACCGGATCGTTCCCTGGCTCGCACCACAGGGAGCACTAGTACTCGTAGACTGTGCGTCCTTCCCGATATTCAGCAGCGGAAACATCGTCTACCGCAAGGCCCTTGAGGCGTGGGTGAACGTGATTGCCATGACTGGCACCGATTACGAGTGGACGCGCACGTTTCCCGAGCCGCTGCAGCGCCACGGATACCGACAAATAGCGGCCTCCGCGTTGGTGCCCGCGCTCCAAGGAGGGACACCGGCTTCCATGTTTTGGAGCCTTACGCTGGAAGACCCTGCGAACTCGCATCCTGGACGCCAGATTGATCGACGACAACGAGATCAATGAAGCGCAGAAGCTACTCGCCGATCCAGAGTTCTGGGATCTCGCACCTGGCTTCATCGCGGCGTGGGGACGACGTCCCTCACTTCAAACCCGATGATCCGCAATATCATTAACGGTGCTCACAACGGGGCTTTGTGAGCCCACAACATCAAGACCCGTAGTGAATGCCCGTTGGCCGGCGAATCATCAAAAGCATGGACGCCGCAACGATATGGACACTACTGTCTATCTTTGTCATCGCTCCGCTTGGCGCTCTTACCGTTGACCGGCCCCTCTTGGGCAACTGGATCTGGCACATCGACGTTGAGAATTCGAGGGATGCCTAGCCATCTTCCGGTGGCATCGCGTCAACCCCATTGGGGTTGATCACCGCCCCCAAACATCGCCAATTCGTCGCGCAAGCCGGCCGGGATCTCATCGAGCCAGCGCCGCTCGTCCCCAGGCTTGGGCAAGACCTGGCCGAACTCGACCATGTCCGTGTGGTTGAGGTCGTTCAGATACACCCACACCACCGTTTCGGGGACATTCAGCACCTCCATGAGGAGATCTCGAATTCCCATCAGGATGTGATTCTTGGCTTCGGTGGGCCGCTCGGCACGAATGTGGCCGTAGACGAACACGCCGTTGAGGGGCGCGGGATGTAGACCGATGAAATGTTCGCCGAACTCGAGGGTGCGAAAGACGGACTGGCAGAACGCAACGGGAGCATTCGTGAACCGGGCATGGATCCGCGCAATTCCCGCCGCGACAAGCGCCTTCTGCTCACCGGTAATTTGGCCTTCATGGGCGTAACACATGTACGTGGGCATCAGCCCTCCTCGGTTTTGCGGCCATATCTCGTCTCACAATCGCACGGCGAACCCTCATCGTGCCCGCGAAATGCGCTGCGCATCGAGGTCGAAGACAGGGACTGCATCTTCCCTGGCGAGCGGAGAAGTACTCTGGCGTGGCCCAATGGTCTAACAGCCCTGCCGAGGCGGGAAGGTACCCCCAATGGCCCAGACCGAGCTCGTCCTGTTCAGCATCGAAAACCGCGTCGCGCTCATCACCGTCAACGACCCCGATCGGCGTAACGCCCTCACCGACGAGATGTCTTCGGGTCTGCGCGCGGCCGTGGAGCGCGCCGAGGCGGATCCCGACGTGCACGCCGTCGTGGTCACGGGCGCCGGCAAGGCGTTCTGCGCCGGCGCGGACCTCAGCGCCCTGGGTCCGCCGGCAGCGGAGCGGCCGAGTCGGGACTGAAGCGGATCTACGACGGGTTCATGGCCGTCGGCAATTGCCGGCTGCCCACGATCGCCGCGGTCAATGGCGCGGCCGTCGGCGCGGGCCTGAACCTGGCGTTGGCCGCCGACGTGCGCATCGCCGGGCGTGGCGCGTTGTTCGACGCGCGTTTTCAGAAGTTGGGGCTGCATCCCGGCGGCGGCGCGACCTGGATGCTGCAACGCGCGGTGGGTCCGCAAGTGGCGCGGGCCACCCTATTGTTCGGCATGCGCTTCGACGCCGAATCCGCTGTGCGGCACGGGTTGGCGCTCCGCGTTGCCGACGACGCCGTCGCCGCGGCCATGGAGCTGGCCGCGGGGCCCGCGGCCGCTCCGCGCGTGGTGGTGTTGGCGACCAAGGCGACGATGCGCGCCACGGCCAGCCCGGGTTCATTGGACAACGAACATCACGAACTCGCGATGCGCACGGAGCTCGGGCCACAGGTGTACTCCATCCAATCGCCGGAGTTTGCAAGCAGATTGGCCGCGGCGCGACGCAAGTAGCCCTCCTCATCGGGAGTCAAATCCTTGCACCAAGCCGGTTCAGCGGCCACCGGCCATCCCGTTGATCCCATGCCCCCTGGTTGGTCGGTGTGCCGCGCCACAACTCGCGCCTCGGGGCGGGGGTCTAGGGCCGGATTCCGGCGATGTAACAAGATGGCAGCAATTTAAGCGCAGCGGCGGCGCTACCGTCCCAATTTGACGATCGTCTCGCAGCATTAGCAAATGCTATCAATTGCTATCAATCCAACACCGCAAGGAGTTTGACGAATAAAATGCCCGATCTGAAATTAATCAAGTTTCACGTGATCACTTAGCAGAAAGTTGGTGAAAGTATGTCAATGAATAAAATCTGGCTCGTTCCGATAACGGTATCTAGTGCGATTTTCATTTTCCCGCCAGCGAGGGCTAATGCCGGTTTCTGTGATTATCCAGCTGTCACCACCGCATCAACCACTTTCCTTGTCGGCGGTGCTTACTGTGATTGGCCTACTGAAATCAATGGATCACATATGCACTGTGAGCAAGCGGGCGTGGGTGTTAACTCTGAGGCGAATATTGGCGGCCCAGCCACTCTCGGCCTTGGTGGCGCTGGTGTCGGCGGTCTCAGTTGCACATGGCGGTGCCCCGACAACAGCATGGCACCGGCACCAAATCCCCCTGGCGCTTGGAAATGGTATATTACGGTTCCTGTTCCGAATGCGTGCAAAGATCATATGGAACCGGCTGGATTTTCGAGTGCACCCGTTCTTCCCGGTGAAGGTATGCCAGTTCCGGCACCACCTCCCGCAGAGGTAGGAGGACCGGTATCACCGCCGTTGGGACCGACAACAGAGCTTCCTTAATCCATTGGAAAGAAGATGGAAAATGCCGCAGTGTCCTCGGAGGCCAGACCCACGAATCGCTCGCCCGCATAGGTACAGCAGCAGCAGCAACACCCGTCAGTCCGACGCGGACTCCCCCGCCCGCCGCAGCATCATTCCCGCGTGCTTGAGCACCGGCGAATCGACCATCTGTCCCTCGAACGCGAACACCCCGCGCTCGGTCCGCGCGGCTGCCAATACCCGTCGCGCCCAGTCCAGGTTTTCCTCGCTGGGTCGATACGCGTCGCGCACCACCGCGATCTGGCTCGGATGGATGCAGACGGTCCCGTCGAAACCCACCGCGACGGCGTCGTCGGCCTCGGCTCGCAAGCCCTCGATGTCGCGGATATCCAAATGCACGGCGTCGAGCGCGATCCGGTCGAAGGCGGACGCCGCGAGCAGAACCGACGAACGCACGTGGCGCGCAACATCCCGATAGTTGCCGTCGGACCGCCGGCTCGAGCTGCCGCCAAGGGTGGCGACCAGATCCTCGGCGCCCCACATCATCGCCACGGTGCCCTCGGCCGCGGCGATCTCGGCGGCGAACAAGGCACCGCGCGGGGTCTCCACAAGGGCAACGACCTCGCGCGGCGCCAGCGCGGCCACCTGCACGGCCGATTCGGTCTTGGAGAGCATGACCGTCGTGTAGGCGGTATCGGCCAGGGCGTCCAGGTCGCGGGCCTGCTCGTCGGTATCGGCGGCATTGATCCGCACCACGGTGCGCTCGGGGTCCAGCGGGTTCTCGCGCAGCGCCTTGCGTGCGGCGGGCTTGTCCGCTTCGGCCACGCCGTCCTCGAGATCGAGGATCACCACATCGGCGGCCGCGGCGGCCTTCGCGAAACGCTCGGGTCGATCGGCCGGGCAGAAAAGCCACCCCGGGCCGGCTTCACGAACGTTCATCGGCCGGCCGCTTCTGCACCAGAGTGGTTCGCACGGCCCGCGCAACGACGTCGCCATGCTGGTTTCGCCCGGTGTGTTCGAGGGTGACGATGCCTTCGCCCGGCCGGCTCTTCGACTCGCGCTTGCCGGTGCAAACGGTCTCCGCGTACAGAGTGTCACCGTGAAAGACCGGCTTGGGGAACGACACTTCGGAGAAGCCGAGGTTGGCCACGATGGTGCCCAGCGTCAGCTGCGCGACCGACAGCCCCACCAACGTCGAGAGGGTGAACATGGAGTTCACCAGCCGCTCGCCCCGAAAGCCCGGCTGCTGCGCGGCCCAGGCCGCATCGAGGTGCAGCGACTGGGTGTTCATCGTCAGCGTGGTGAACAACACGTTGTCGGTTTCGGTGACCGTCCGGCCGGGCCGGTGCAAGTACGTCGTGCCGATCTCGAACTCCTCAAACCACAAGCCCCGCTGGACTCGAGTTTTGCCGCCCTGCTCGCTGTCCGTGTCTTCCCCGGTCATCCAAGCCCCAGGGATCGCGCGATGAGCATCAGTTGCACCTCGGTGGTGCCCTCACCGATCTCGAGGATCTTGCTGTCCCGGTAATGCCGCGCCACCGGATAGTCGTTCATAAAGCCGTAGCCGCCGTGGATCTGGGTCGCGTCGCGTGCGTTGTCCATCGCCGCCTCCGACGCGATCATCTTCGCGATCGCCGCCTCCTTCTTGAACGGCTTGCCGGCCAACATCTTCGCGGCCGCTTCGTAGTACGCCGTGCGGGCGACGTGGGCGCGGGCCTCCATTCGCGCGATCTTGAAGCTGATCGCCTGATAGGAGCCGATCGGTTGGCCGAACGACTGGCGTTCCTTGGCGTATTTCACGCTCTCGTCGACGCAGCCCTGCGCGGCCCCGGTCGCCAGCGCGGCGATCGCGATGCGGCCCTCGTCCAGGATGGACAAGAAGTTCGCGTAGCCGGTCCCGCGGGCGCCCAACAGGTTCTCCTCGGGGACGCGCACGTCGGCGAAGGTCAGGGGGTGGGTGTCCGATGCGTTCCAGCCGACCTTGCTGTAGGCCGGTTCGACCGTGAATCCCGGTGTGCCGCTTGGCACGATGATCGTCGAGATCTCCTTCCTGTCGCCCGCAAGGCTTCCGGTGACCGCGGTGACGGTGACCAGCGAGGTGATGTCGGTGCCTGAGTTGGTGATGAATTGCTTGGTACCGTTGATCACCCAATCGCCGTCTTCGAGTCGGGCGGTGGTTCGGGTGCCGCCGGCGTCGGAGCCGGCGCCCGGCTCGGTGAGCCCGAAGCCGGCCAGCGCCCGACCGGCCGTGAGGTCGGGAAGCCACTTCTGTTTCTGTTCCTCGGTGCCGAACCGGTAGATCGGCATCGCGCCGAGGCTTGCACCGGCCTCCAGCGTGACCGCCACCGACTGGTCGACCTTGCCGAGTTCCTCGAGCGCCAGCGACAGCGCGAAGTAGTCACCGCCCATGCCGCCGTACTCCTCCGGGAACGGCAGGCCGAACAGCCCCATCTCGGCCATCTTGGCGACGACTTCGTACGGGAAGCTGTGCTCCTCGTCGTGTTTGGCCGACACCGGCGCGACCACGGTTCGCGCGAACTCGGCGACGGTGTCGCGCAGATCTTCGTATTCCTTGGGTAGCGTTCCCGCCGTAATCGATGTCGTCATGTCTCATCCTTGCTTTCTTCAGATTTTTCGGAGTCCGGGATCAGTCGGGCCAACACCTGGTCCACTGTCACTTGGTCACCAACTGAAACCAGCACCTCCACTCGCCCCGAAACCGGCGCGGCCAAAGAATGTTCCATTTTCATCGCCTCGACGACCACCACCACATCGCCTTCGGAGACCTCGGCGCCGGATTGCGCCTGCACGGCGATCACGTTGCCCGGCATCGGGCTCACAACCTCCGCCTGCCGCGCGCCCGCCGCCCGGTGGATCTTCGTCTCCTCGGCCTCCCGCAGGTGCCACATTCCCCGTTCGTCGGCGATCCACAGGTGCCGGTTGGCCTCGGCCCACCGGTATTCGCGGCGCACGCCGTCCAGCGTCACACTCATCCGCACACGGTCGACTTCTACACTGGCGGAATGGATCTCACCGTCACCTACCTGCACCATGGCCGCCTCAGGCAGCCCCCATACCGATACCGTCTCGCTGCGCAACGGGGTTTGCATCGCGGTACGGACCGGCGCGGCGCCGCCACCGACTCGCCATCCGGACGGAGCCGCCCACGGGTTGTCCGCAGCCCGACGAGCCCCGAAAGCCAGCGCCCACTGACGGTAGAGGCCGCCGGCGGCCAGCACGTCGTCGGGCGCCGGTGTCGGTGCGAAGTCCGCCAGCCGCTCGTCGAGCAACGCGGTGTCCAGATCACCGGCGCGCACCCGTTCGTCGGCCAGCAGGAAGCGGAGGAATTCGATGTTGGTCTGCACGCCCAGAACCACGGTCTGCGCCAGCGCCCGGTCGAGTGTCGCGAGCGCCTCATCGCGGTCGGTCCCGTACGCGATCACCTTGCTCAACATCGGGTCGTAGTCGCTGCCGACCAGCGTTCCGGCCAGCAGTGACGAGTCCACCCGCACACCGGCACCCGACGGTTCGAACACTTGCAGCACCCGGCCCCCGGTGGGCAGAAATCCACGCGCGGGATCCTCCGCGTACACGCGGGCCTCGATCGCGTGCCCGCGCAGTTCGATGTCGTCCTGAGCGAACGCCAGCTTCTCACCGGCCGCCACCCGTAGCTGCCACTCCACCAGGTCCAGGCCGGTGACCGCTTCGGTCACCGGATGCTCAACCTGCAGGCGGGTATTCATCTCCATGAAGAAGAACTCGTCGGGACGGTCGGCGGAGACGATGAACTCCACCGTGCCGGCACCGACGTAGTCGACGCTGCGGGCGGTGTTGCAGGCCGCCGCTCCGATCCGCGAGCGTGTCTCGGGGTCGAGCAGCGGGGAGGGCGCCTCCTCGATGACCTTCTGGTGGCGGCGCTGCAGGCTGCACTCGCGTTCGCCCAGATGCACCACGTTGCCGTGGGTGTCGGCGAGTACCTGCACCTCGATGTGCCTCGGGCGCAACACGAATCGCTCCAGGAACAGCGTGTCGTCACCGAACGAGGAGGCGGCCTCCCGCCGCGCGCCCACCAGCGCGTCGCGCAGCCGGGCCGGGTGCTCCACCAGCCGCATGCCTTTGCCACCGCCGCCCGCCGACGGCTTGATCAACACGGGATAGCCGATTTCTTCGGCTGCCGCGACGAGTTCGTCGTCGGTCAGCCCGGGCTTCGCCACACCGGGCACCACCGGTACGTCGAAGGCGGCGACGGCGTTCTTGGCGGTGATCTTGTCGCCCATCACCCGTATCGCTCGCGATGGCGGACCCAAAAACACCACCCCGGCACGTTCACACGCTGCGGCGAAATCGGCGTTCTCCGAGAGAAAGCCGTAGCCCGGGTGGATCGCCTGAGCCCCAGTGCGCACCGCCGCGTCAACCACCTTGTCGATGTCCAGGTAGCTCTCGCGCGCCGCGGCGGGCCCCAGTCGGACTGCCGTGTCGGCCTCGAGTACATGCCGCGCGGTGGCGTCGGGGTCGCTGTAGACGGCGACCGATCCGATGCCCAGCCGGCGCAGAGTCCGGATCACCCGCACCGCGATCTCGCCGCGGTTGGCTACCAATACGGTGTCAAACATCGCTCACATCCGGAAAACGCCGTAGGAGACCGGTTCCAACGGCGCGTGAGCGCACACCGAAAGCGCAAGTCCAACAACAGTTCTCGTATCTACCGGATCGATGATGCCGTCGTCCCACAGGCGGGCCGTTGAATAGTACGGGTTGCCCTGGTCCTCGTACTGCTCGCGGATCGGCGCCTTGAATGCCTCCTCCTCGTCGGCCGACCACGGTTGGCCCGCCGCGGCGAGCTGCTCGCCCCGCACTGTGGCCAGCACCGACGCGGCCTGCTCGCCGCCCATCACCGAGATCCGCGCGTTCGGCCACATCCACAGGAAGCGCGGCGAATACGCCCGGCCGCACATCGAATAGTTGCCCGCGCCGTAGGATCCGCCGATCACGACGGTCAGCTTGGGCACCCGGGCGCACGCCACCGCGGTGACCATCTTGGCGCCATGCTTAGCGATTCCCCCGGCCTCGTAGTCGCGGCCGACCATGAACCCGGCGATGTTCTGCAGGAACAGCAGCGGAATCTGGCGCTTGTCGCATAGCTCGATGAAATGGGCGCCCTTCAAGGCGGATTCGCTGAACAGCACCCCGTTGTTGGCGATGATTCCGACGGGGTGGCCGTGGATGCGCGCGAAGGCGGTCACCAGCGTCTTGCCGTAATTGGCCTTGAATTCGCTGAATTCGCCGCCATCGACCAGCCGCACGATCACTTCGTGCACGTCGTAGGGCACCCGCGGGTCCGGCGGCACCACGTCGTAGAGCTCCGTCTGTGCGTGCCTGGGCTCGACCGAGGGGCGCATTTCCCATTGGCCGGGCTCTCGCGGGCCGAAGGTGGCCGCGATCGACCGGACGATCCGCAGCGCGTGCTCGTCGTCCTCGGCAAGGTGGTCGGTGACACCGGAAACGCGCGAGTGTAGGTCGCCGCCGCCCAGCTCTTCGGCCGAGACGATCTCTCCGGTCGCGGCCTTCACCAGTGGTGGACCGCCCAGAAAGATCGTGCCCTGATCGCGGACGATAATGGCCTCGTCGCTCATCGCCGGCACGTAGGCACCGCCCGCCGTGCACGAACCCAGCACCGCGGCCACCTGCGGAATGCCCCTGGCGCTCATGGTGGCCTGGTTGTAGAAGATCCGCCCGAAATGCTCGCGGTCGGGAAACACCTCGTCCTGGCGCGGCAGGAAGGCGCCCCGGAATCCACCAGGTAGATGCAGGGCAGTCGATTCTGCAGCGCGACTTCCTGCGCACGCAGGTGCTTCTTGACCGTCATCGGGTAGTAGGTGCCGCCCTTGACCGTCGCGTCGTTGGCGACGATCACGCATTCGCGCTCCGACACCCGGCCGATCCCGGTGATGATCCCCGCCCCCGGCGACTCGTCCCCGTACATGCCGTTGGCGGCCAGCGGGGCCAGCTCCAAAAACGGGCTGCCCGGATCGAGCAGGCGATCCACCCGCTCGCGGGGCAGTAGCTTGCCGCGACTGACGTGGCGTTCCCGCGCGCGTTCGTTGCCGCCCAGAGCCGCTGCCGCCAGCCTGGTGTTCAACTCGTCAACTAGCCGGCGGTGCTCGTCGGCGAACGGTGGCGCGGCCGTCACGGACACGCTCACGAGTGCCTCCCGATTGTCCGCCCTAGCACAATTCAGTTCAGCTCAATTCAGTTAATGCTGATTAACTGAGGGTTAGGATACCATCGCCCACACCACCGCGTCCAGGGAGGCAACAGGGAGGCAACAGGGAGGGAATTGGGCGCTCAATTTTGGCCATGATCTTGGCCACCCAGGTGCTCGATCGCCCGTTCCCGCATCTCGGATTTGCGTACCTTCCCCGTGATGGTCATCGGGAACTCGTCGACGATCCACAGATACCGCGGAATCTTGAATCCGGCGATGCGGCCCGCGCAGAACTCGCGCAGGCCCTCGACGGTCAATTCCGGTGCCCCCTCACGCAACATAACCACCGCCATGAGTTCCTCGCCGTACCGATCGTCGGGCACCCCGATGACGTGGCCGTCGACGATGTCGGGGTGGGTATGAAGGAATTCCTCGATCTCACGCGGGGAGATGTTCTCGCCGCCGCGAACGACGATGTCCTTGATTCGGCCGGTGATCCGGACGTAACCGCTCGCGTCCAGCACGGCCAGATCCCCGGTATGCATCCAGCCCTCCGCGTCGATGACCTCGGCGGTTCGTTGCGGGTCGTTCCAATAACCGGCCATCACCGAATAGCCCCGCGTGCAGAACTCGCCGGCCACGCCGCGCGGCACGGTCTGGCCGGTCGCCGGGTCCACCACCTTGATCTCCAGATGCGGACCCACCCGGCCGACGGTGCCGACCCGCCGCTCCAGCGCATCGTCGGTGCGTGTCTGCGTGGAGACCGGTGACGTCTCGGTCATGCCGTAGCAGATCGAGACGCCCGGCATGTGCATGCGCTCAATGACCTTGCGCATCACCTCGACCGGGCACGGCGAGCCGGCCATGATCCCGGTGCGCAGACTGCTCAGTTCGTAGTCGGCGAATTCCGTCAGGCCGAGTTCGGCGATGAACATCGTCGGCACGCCGTAGAGGCTGGTACAGCGTTCGGCCTGCACAGCGCGCAGAGTGGCGGCCGGTTCGAACGCGGACGACGGGATCACAACGCAGGCACCGTGACTGGTGGCCGCCAGATTGCCCATGACCATGCCGAAGCAGTGATAGAAGGGCACCGGGATGCAGATCCGATCCTGCGCGCGGTAGTCGAGCAGTTCGCCGACCAGGTAGCCGTTGTTGAGGATGTTGCGGTGGCTCAACGTGGCCCCTTTCGGGTATCCCGTTGTGCCGGAGGTGTATTGGATGTTGATCGGATCGTGGCGATCAAGGGCCGCCGCGATCTCGCGCAACGCGGTTGGGTCGGTTTCGGTACCGGCCAGCTCGTCCCAGCGATCGCTGTCCAGCAGCACCACGTGGCTCAGGTCAGAACAACGCGGCGCCACCTCGTCCAGCATCGCGGCGTAGTCCGCGGTCTTGAATTGCCGGGCGGCAATCACCGTCGCGACCCCGGATTGCCTTAGCGCATACTCTAATTCGCGGGCGCGGTAGGCCGGGTTGATGGTCACCAGGATCGCGCCGATCTCGGCGGTCGCGTACTGGACGAGCACCCATTCCCACCGGTTCGGCGCCCAGATGCCGACCCGATCGCCCGCGCCGATCCCGGCCCGCAGGAACCCCGTGGCCAGTCGGCGCACCGCGACCAGCAGTTCCGCGTAAGTCCAGCGTCGCCCGGCGGCGACGTCGACGAGTGCGTCCCGTTGCGCGTACTTGGCGGCGGTATCAGCGAAGTTCGCGCCGATCGTGGTCTCGAGCAGCGGAGGTTTGCCCGGTCCTCGATCGAAGGAGAGCGGATCGTCTGCGGCTCCTGCGGCTGCCACGGTTCCTCCGGCTGGTTCGGTTATCAACTTAGACCCGTTTTAGGCCGGCCTGAGACCGTCACGGCATCTGCTACCACGCCGCTATGCTATTCGAGTTAACCGCGAATAACTCGTGCTACGTTAGTGGCGATTAACCGACCGGACAAGCCGCGGACGGAGGTCCGTCATGACAACGTCGGTCCCCGAGGGCCGGGCCGGCCATACCGACGCCCCAAATCGTCGCAGCCAGTTGAAATCCGACCGGCGCCTGCAACTGCTATCGGCCGCCGAACGGCTATTCGCCGAGCGCGGTTTCCTCGCGGTGCGGCTGGAAGACATCGGCGCTGCAGCGGGCGTCAGCGGCCCGGCCATCTACCGCCACTTCCCCAACAAGGAGTCGCTGTTGGTCGAGTTGCTGGTGGGGATCAGCACCCGGCTACTCTCCGGCGCCCGGGAAGCAAGCGCCCGCAGCGCCGACGGGGCCGCCGCCCTTGACGACCTCATCGACTTTCATCTCGACTTTGCTCTGGGCGAGCCCGACCTGATCCGTATCCAGGACCGCGACCTCGCGCACCTGCCCGAGGCGGCCGAGAAGCAGGTGCGCAAAGCGCAGCGCCAGTATGTCGAGGTCTGGGTCGGTGTGCTGCGCGAGCTGAACCCCAAGTTGGCTGAGGCCGACGCCCGGCTGACCGCGCACGCGGTATTCGGCCTGCTGAATTCGACACCGCACAGCATGAAGCCCCCCGACGATTCGCGCACCAAGCCCGCCCGCGCGGCGCGCTCCCGCGCCGTCATGCGGGCGATGACCGTCGCCGCGCTAGGAGCGGGAAATCACGCGCCCTGAGTCGGGCACCCTGAGTCGCGCATGAGTCGCGCACAAGTCGCGCATTAGCCCCGCATAAGGTGAATCGCCGCCAGGGCGCCCGGTCCGGGTACCCTGCAAGCCATGAGGTGGACATGAACGATCCGCGTCGACCCGAGCGGATTAGTCCCCCTCTATCGGGACCAGGCCCGGCCGGGGCGCCTGGGCCGCAGGCTCCTCCGTATCCGCAGTATCCGCGCGTTGACCCGGCGTACGCCGAGCAAACTCCCTACGCACCTGCGTACGGCGGGCAGATGCCCCAATGGGCACCGAGCTTCGACGAGACCAACCCGACCAGACAGCTGCCGCCGTACTGGCAGCAAGAGCTGCCTCCGTCGGGTGAGCTGCATCCCGATGGTCTGGCTCCCCCGCCGCCGGCGGCCCCGAAGTCGCCGCGCTGGTTGTGGATCGGCGCCGGGGCGGCGGTGCTTCTGGTCGCCGCGCTCGTGATCGCGCTGGTACTCGCCAACGATGCGATCAAGACTCAGACCGCCGTCCCCCCGTTGCCCGCCATGCCCGAGCCGAGTTCGAACACACCCACCACATCAACGCGTGCATCACGCCTGCCCCTCCCTCCCGTCATCCCCGCGCCGGAGCCGCCCAGCGAGTCCGGCACGCCCACCGCGACGGGCGGCCCGGCGGCAATGCAAGACGTGGTTTATAACGTCGCCGGCGAAGGTCGCGCGATCAGCATCATGTACATCGACACCGGCGACGTCATACAGACCGAGTTCAACGTCGCGCTGCCATGGAGCAAAGAGGTCACACTGTCGAAGTCGGCCGTCCACCCGGCAAACGTCACGGTCGTGAACATCGGTCACAACGTGACCTGTTCGGTCAGCGTCGCCGGCGTCCAGGTCAGCCAGCGCGTCGGGGTGGGTATTACGATGTGCGACGCGACGGGCTAAGCGTTCGACGACTCTTCCGCTGACGATTGATCGGCTATGGCCTTGCCGCGCAACGGAACTCGGACCATCATCATCGCCACCAGTCCGGCGACCAACACCAGGCAGATCCCGCCTAGGCCGGCGCGCACGGCGCCGAATATGTCGACGAAGACGGAGAAGAGCCAGGGCGCCACGAATGCGACGGCCCGTCCCGTCATCGTGTAGAGGCCGAACGCGACGCCCTCCCTGCCGTCCTTTGCCATCTGCAGCAGCAGGGCGCGCGCCGACGACTGCGACGGCCCGATGAACATCGCGAGCAGCAGTCCGCAAATCCAGAAGGCCACCGGACCCGATAGCACCAGCATTGTCGACACGACGGCGACGATCGCGAGCAGCGACCCCACGATGACCGGTTTGGATCCGATCCGGTGGTCGACGAACCCACCCAGCACCGCACCCATCGCGGCCACCACGCTGGCCACCACGCCGAATATCAGCACGTTGGCCTGCGAGATGCCGTACACGTTGACACCCAGCACGGCGCCGAAGGCGAAGGTCGCCGCAAGGCCGTCCCGGAAGAGCGCGCTGGCGAACAGGAAGTAGACCAGGTTGCGGTCGCGCCGCCATTCCGCGGAGATCTCGCTCCACAGCTTGCGATAGCCGCCGAGCATGCTCGTCGGCTCATGCAGTTGCGCCGTTTCGGGCAGCCGGTGTGCGACCAGCAGCAATGGCAGGGCCAACACCGCCAGCCACGCGGCGGCCACCAGCATCGCCTCCCGGATGTAGAGGCCGTCGTGAACGGGCACCCGCAGCAGCCCACGCACCGCATTCGGGCCCGAGCCCGATCCGGAGATGAATCCCGTATAGATCAGCAGCAGCAGCAAGACGCTGCCGAGGTAGCCCGATGCCCAGCCCAGGCCCGAAATGCGGCCGACCGTCTGCGGCGTCGAGAGCTGGCGCAGCATCGCGTTGTAGGGAACGCTGGCCAGGTCACCGCACGCGGCCGTCGCCCCCAGCAGCACCAAGCCGGCCCACAGGTAGCCGGGGCTATCGCGGATAAAGAACATCGCGCAGGTCAGCGCAATCGCCAGGCCGGTCAGCACGCCGAGCGCCACTCGCCTGCGATGCGGGGAGTCCACCCACACGCCGACGGCCGGCGCCAGCAGCGCGACGGTCAATCCGGCGATAGCCCCGGCCCGACCCAGCCAGCTGGCCGGCGTGGTGGCGCCCGATAGGCCCGCTCCCACGCTGCTGGTCAGGTAGACGGAGAAGACGAAGGTCGCCACGATCGCGTTGAGGCCGGTGGAACCGCAGTCCCATAGCGCCCACGCCACCACCCGAGACGGCACAGGTGTGGCCGAACGCGACCCCCGCCGACTCATGCCCGAACTCTATTGCTTGGGCGGCTGTCTACGATTGCCGCATGCCGGTACCCGCTCCCAGCCCCGACGCGCGCGCCGTTGTCACCGGAGCCTCGCAGAATATCGGCGAAGCGCTGGCCACCGAGCTTGCCGCGCGCGGACACAGCCTGATCGTCACCGCGCGCCGCGAAGACCTGCTCAATGAATTGGCCGCGCGGCTGGCCGACAAATATGGTGTCGTGGTCGAAGTGCGGCCCGCCGACCTGGCCGACCCGGGCGAGCGGGCCAAACTGTGCGACGAGCTGGCCGCGCGCCCCATCTCGATCCTGTGCGCCAACGCGGGTACGGCGACGTTCGGTCCGGTCGCGGGCCTCGACCCGGCGGGCGAAAAGGCTCAGGTACAGCTGAACGCCATTGCGGTGCACGACCTTACGTTGGCGGTGCTGCCGGGCATGATCGACCGCAAGGCCGGGGGCATTCTGATTTCCGGTTCGGCGGCGGGTAATTCGCCGATTCCGTACAACGCGACCTATGCCGCCACCAAAGCTTTTGTGAACACCTTCAGTGAATCGCTGCGCGGCGAGCTGCGCGGCTCCGGTGTGCACGTCACGCTCTTGGCGCCGGGCCCGGTGCGAACCGACCTTCCCGACGAAGCCGAAGCCTCGCTGGTCGAAAGGCTGGTGCCGGACTTCCTGTGGATCTCCACGGAGCACACCGCCCGACTGTCGCTGGATGGGTTGGCGCGCAACAAGATGCGCGTCGTCCCGGGGCTGACGTCGAAAGCCATGTCCGTGGCCAGTGGGTACGGCCCGCGCGCGATCGTCGCGCCGATCGTGGGCAGTTTCTACAAAAGGCTTGGCGGCGGGTAGGCCCGGGGAGTTGGGCCGATGAATTGGCGATATGTGAGGTTGTGGCGCCACCTGATAGGGGTGGCCGTGGGTTTTTCTTTGCGGCGACCTCGTTATTTCCGGCGTCCGCTGCCGAGGAGGGCTTTCACCGCTTCGCGTATCGCGGTGTTGATGCCGCTTTTCACGGTCGGATTCTTCAGCACTTCCTCCCACATCCCGGGGCCTTTTGGCTCCGCGGGCGCGGGCATCGGCGGGACCGGATCATTCGATGGGACCGGGGGGTAGCCGGACTGAGCTTGCGGCGGCTGCGGCCCCGGTTGGCCCCCGGAGTCCTGCGGGCCGGCCTGGGGCTGCTCCGGTTGTTGAACCGTTTGGCCATACTTCGCCTGCAGCGAACTGGATTTCGCCGCAGCGGTGATCGCGTCGGTGCCGATCGAGGCCATCAGCGACCGGGGCACCCGCATGCGCGTCCACGCGACCGGTGTCGGTGCGCCCTTCTCGGACAGCACCGTGACGACGGCCTCGCCGATTCCCAGCGACGTCAACGCCGACTCCAGGTCGTAGACATCGGTTTTCGGATACGTGCGGACGGTCTTGCTGAGGGCCTGCTGATCGTCGGGGGTGAACGCCCGCAGCGCGTGCTGGACCCGGGCACCCAGCTGGGAAAGCACATCGTTGGGCAGATCCGTGGGCAGCTGCGTACAGAAGAACACCCCGACGCCCTTCGAGCGGATCAGCTTCACGGTCTGTTCGACCTGTTCGAGGAACGCCTTGGACGCATCGGCGAAAAGCAGGTGCGCCTCGTCGAAGAAGAAGACCAGTTTCGGCTTGTCGATATCGCCGACCTCGGGCAGGACGGTGAAAAGGTCGGCCAGCAGCCACATCAGGAAGGTCGAAAAGATGACCGGACGCACCGATTGACCACTGAACTCCAGCAGCGAAATGGTGCCGCGCCCCTGGTCGACGTGCAGCAGATCCTGCGGGTCCAGCTTCGGCTCGCCGAAGAACGTGTCGCCGCCCTCGCCGTCCAGGTTCACCAGCGCTCGCAGGATGACACCCGCCGTCGTCGACGACACCCCGCCCAGATCTTTCAGATCGGCCTTGCCCTCGTCGCTGGCCAGGTGACTGATGACAGAACGCAGATCGTTCAGCGTGACCAGCCGACGTTTGTCCTTAGCCCAGTGGAAGATCAGCCCGAGGGTCGACTCCTGAGTAGCGTTGAGCCCCAATACTTTTGACAGTAGAACCGGACCGAAGCTTTCAACGGTCGCGCGCACCGGCACGCCCACTCCCCCGGTACCCAGCGACAGGAACTCGACCGGGAATCCCGTCCCCGTCCAGTCGTCGCCGGTATCTTTCGCTCGCGCGGCGGTCTTGTCGTTGGCCTCCCCCGGTTTGGACAGCCCGGACAGGTCGCCCTTCACATCGGCCATGAGCACGGGTACGCCCGCGGCACTGAGCTGTTCGGCAATGAGCTGCAACGTCTTGGTCTTGCCGGTTCCCGTGGCGCCGGCCACCAGGCCGTGCCTGTTGATCGTGGCCAGCGGGATGCGAATCCGCGCGTCCGGGTCGGCGGCGCCGTCGACGACGACCGTCCCCAGTTCCAGCGCCTGACCCGAGACGGCGTAGCCGTTCGCGATGCGCTTCGCGGCCCCTTCCGACCCGCCGGCCGCTGATTCGGTAGTCATCCTGTGCCGCGCCCCTCTCCCCCGTTCCCGTGAGCAACCCCACCCTACTTGCCGAGGGCAGCCGGGGGCAGGGCGAGCGCGGGCCTGACACGCTTTACTCTTGAGCGCTGTGCGCGACGAATTGGTATGGATCGACTGCGAGATGACCGGGCTCGATCTGGGTTCGGACAAATTGATCGAGATCGCGGCCCTGGTGACCGACGCCGACCTCAACGTGCTCGGCGATGGGGTCGACGTCGTGATCCATGCCGACGACGCCGCGCTGTCGTCGATGATCGACGTGGTCGCCGAAATGCACTCGCGCTCGGGGCTGATCGACGAGGTCAAGGCCTCCACCGTCGACGTGGCGACGGCCGAGGCGATGGTGCTCGACTACGTCACCACGCACGTCAAGCAACCCAAAACGGCGCCGCTGGCCGGTAACTCGATCGCCACCGATCGTTCGTTCATCGCCCGCGACATGCTCAAGCTCGACTCGTACCTGCACTACCGGATGATCGACGTCAGCTCGATCAAGGAACTCTGCCGGCGCTGGTACCCGCGCATTTACTACGGTCAGCCCGCCAAGGGGCTCAAGCACCGCGCACTGGCCGACATCCACGAATCCATCCGCGAACTGCGGTTCTATCGGCGTACCGCATTCGTGCCCCTGCCCGGGCCGTCTACCAGCGAAATCGAGGCGGTGGTCGAGGATCTTCAGGGTGAAACTGAAACAAACGATTCGGACACCGAGCCAACGACCGGCTAGTATCGACGTCGCCGCGCTTATGCCCGCAAGCTCTCTGGGCTGGCACGGCCGTGGTGGGTGTAGTTCAGCTGGTAGAGCGTCAGGTTGTGATCCTGAATGTCGCGGGTTCGAGTCCCGTCACTCACCCCACAGTGAGAAGGCGCGTCGTTGGCGTGCCGGGTAAAACTACTCGCGCTCGCTCCATCGCATTTTGCTCTGGTCATCAAGCTCCTCAATCAAATCTTCGAGTACTCGAAGCCCCCGGGTGGCTCTTCAATCTCGCTAAGAAGTCCTCGCCCGCGTTATCTGGGCGCGAGAGGCCGTTTCAAGGTGCAGACGATGCTCCATTCGAAATAAAGGTCACCCTCTTTGTCATAGCCCTTGAAGTGGTGAACCACTTGAACACGTTGCACCGCAGAGTTCACGATCTCCCACCCCAGCTCTCCGTAGGCCTTCGTCTGACGACTCACCTCGTCTATTACGGCGTCCAGAGACTCATCTGTGTAATGGACGAACATGCTTTCCCACGGCTGCGGATACCAATTACCGTCTGACGCCAGCCACCAGCCGGGCCCGGGCGAAACAGTGCTCATGTCCCGGCACCCTACAACGCCGGGGCGGCGGGGGCAGCAATGAAACATGGCCGATGCCGGTGCAAACACCTTATTTTTGCGTTTCGTTTGTGATCCCGAGTGTCACGGTTTCTGGTCCCGTCACCTACCCCGGCATCACCGGTCGACGAGCCCAACAAGAGTGGCGGCCAGAGTGCCGGCCGCGCGGCTGATGTATCGGGGCGCGGCGGAGGCGATGACAATGTCCACATCAAGGCCGGGTGCACCGGGACTGTACGTAAGTCTTGGAAACCGGTTTGCCGCGCTGACGCGCAGGATCGCAGCCGGGGCGGGACGAGTTCGGCGGCGATCGCGTAGTCGGCCACTTCGAAGGCGCCGATCGGATGAACGCCGGCGGCGCCGCGCACACCCGGGCGCGACTTTGGCGGTGTGGTGGTCGACGGGCCACCGGAATGGCAAGGGGCCGCGGTGTGGGCCACCGGTGGACACGTCGGGTTCAGCCGCGACGGGTCCCACGCCCAACTAATGTCGGTGCCGTGGCGGCGCTGGTGCGCAAGCCCGAGCGGCTCAGCTTCGACGAAGCCTCCACGCTCGGGGTGAACTTCGTGGTGGCGTGGTGCGGGGCGGCGGAAGCCGCGCGGTTGATTCCCTCGACGACGCGAGCCTGGCTTACCAGACCGTCGCCGACCACAAAGCGGGCCGCGTCGTGATCCACCCCTGACCCAATCAGCCCAATCTCAAAGAGAGGCAAGGCAATGTCGAGCAACCTCACCGAACAAACCATCACCAAGGCCGTCCAGCGGACCTTCGACACCTCCACGGACGCGCGCTTCCGGCAGCTGTTCGTGTGTCTGGTGCAGCACCTGCATGATTTCGCGCGTGAGGTGCGGCTCACCGGCGACGAATGGTTCACCGCCATGGATTTCCTTGAGCGGCTTGGCAAGATCTCCAGCCCGACCCGCCAGGAGGTGGTGCTGCTCTCCGACATCTTAGGGATGAGCATGCTGCTGGACACAATGAACCATCACGGCGGGTCATCGGCCACCGACTCCGCCCTGCTTGGCCCGTTCTACGTCGAGGGCCGACCGACGGCCGACAACGGCGCCGATATCTCCGACGGCGTGGCGGGCACACCGATGTTCGTCACCGGTCGGGTTGTCGACGAACAGGGCGCGCCGATTGCCGGCGCCCATGTGGACACCTGGCACAGCGACGGAGAAGGCTGCTACGACGTACAGCAGGCCGAGAAGCTGCACGACGAGTTCGCCATGCGGGCACTGCTGACCACCGACCACGACGGCCGATTCTGGTACCGGTCCATCACGCCTCGCTATTACCCGGTGCCCACCGACGGTCCGTGCGGCGAAATCATACGTGCGGCAAACCGATCCGTGATGCGGCCCCAGCACGTGCACTTCTGGTTCCACGCCGACGGCTACGAGCCGCTGATTACCCAATTGTTCTACCGGGACGATCCGTACATCGGCCGCGACGCGGTCTTCGCGGACGTGGACTCGCTGCAGGCCGATTTCGTGCGGCACGAGCCCGGGATCGCCCCGGACGGAACGACCGTCGAAGAGCCATTCGTGACCCTGGACTGGACCTTCGTCCTCGCCGCCCACTCAGACGGAAAGTAGCAGACGGAAAGTAGCAGGAGCCAAGCCGATGTCACGTATGCCCCTCACCCCCGCCGATCAGCAATCCGCAGCTATCCGCGCGTTCATGACGCGTCGCGGTGAGTTGAACGTGTTCCGACTGCTCGCCCACGCGCCGGCGGTGTTCGCCGGATGGGCACAGTTCGTCGACGAGCTTCTCGACAGCCCCACGTTCACCCCGCGGATGCGCGAGCTGATCATCCTGCGCGTGGCCCACCTGCAGAGCGCACCCTACGAGCTCAGCCAGCACACCGACCTGGCCCGCTCGGCGGGCCTGACCGAACGACAGCTCAACGCGATCGTCGACGCCGGCGATCCCGGTGACCCCGAAGACGCCGGGTTCAGCCCGACGGAGCGCACCGTGCTCGATGCGGTCACCGAATTGTGCACCACGCGACACCTTTCCGACGATTCCTTCGCCGCGGTCCATGCCGCGCTCGGCGACGAGGCGATCACCGAGTTGCTGATGATCGTCAGCTGCTACTACGGGCTGGCGCTGGTGCTCAACGCCGTCGAGCCCGACGCCGACACCACCTCCCGGCTGCAAGCGTGACAGGAGAACACCAGTGACCCGAATCCCTTTCCGTCGGCCCGAAGAGATGACCGAGCGGGCCAGGGAACTGACCCTGGAGCGGGGCAACCTCAACGTGTACCGGGCCCTGGCCACCGCCGAGAAGGTCTTCACCGGATGGATGGAGGCCGGTCGCGCCGCGCTGGCCAGCCACGTGCTGCCCGCCCGGCTGCGCGAGCTCGTCGTCCTGCGCACGGCCTATCTGATGGACTGCCCCTATGAGCTGGGCCAGCACAACGACATCGCGCCCACCGCCGGGGTCACCGAGCAGGAGATCAACGCCTTGACCTCCGAATCGGGTTGGAAGCAAGTCGATTCCGTCGATTTCAGCGACACCGAACGCTGGGTCCTCAGCTGACATCCGAATTGCTCACCACCCGCGGCGTCTCGGACGCGCTCTTCCATCAAGTGCACGAAGCCCTCGACTCGGAGGCCACCATCGAAGTGCTCATGGTGATAAGCCGATACGCGGGCCTGGCACTGATGCTCAACGCGCTCGACGTCGACCTCGACGAAAACGCCCGGTTGATCTTGCCTGGCGGTTAGGTATTGGCGTTGCCGGCTTTCCACACCGGCCAGGGGACGTTCCAGTCGCCCAACCCTTCGGTGCCGGACAGCGTCGAACCGACGGTATGCACAACCTCGACGATGTCACCACTCTTGCTGTGGTCGTAGAACCACACCGCATTGCTGGGGCTCACGTTCAGGCACCCGTGGCTGGTGTTGGTGTGGCCCTGGGCGCCCACCGACCACGGCGCCGAGTGCACGAAGACGCCGCTGTACGAAATCTGCGTGGCCCACTCGACATCGGTGCGATATCCGTTGGGCGAGTTGACCGGCACGCCGTAGGTGGAGGAGTCCATGATGATGTGCGTGTACCGCCCACCGACGATGTAGAAGCCGTTGGCCGTCGGGGTGCTGTCCTTGCCCATAGAGGTCGGCATGGTCTTGACGACTTCGCCATTGACCCGCACGGTCACCATCTTGGTGGTGTCGTCGGCGGTCGAGATGACCTCATCGCCGATGCTGAAGTGCCTCTTGACGTTGTCCTCGCCGAACATTCCGTCGCCCAAGTCGACGCCGTAGGTGTTGACCGCCACATCAATGGTGGTGCCCGGCTTCCAGAAATGCTCTGGACGCCAACGCACTTCGCGGTTGTTCAGCCAGTAGAACGCGCCCTCGACGGGCGGGTTGGTGGTGATGACGATGGCCTTCTGCGCCGCGGCGCGGTCCGCGATGTTCTCATCGAAGCGGATCGCGACCGGCTCACCGATGCCCACCACCTCGCCGTCGCCCGGATTGACGTAGGGCATCGTCAGATGGGCCGGCGAGCTGGTCTGGAACGTCATCTGTCGATTCGCCGCGCTGCCACCGAGCCCGAGCGCCTTCGCGTTGAGCGTGTAGCGGCGGTTGTAGCCGAGCTGATCGGTGGTCGACCAGCGCAGCCCGTCGGGGCTGAGCTGACCGTTTATCGTCTTGCCGTTCTCGTTGACCATGCTGACCGACGCCAGCACGCCGTCGGCCACGCTCACCGTCACCGGCGCATCGACGGTGACACCGACGGAGCCGTCGGTCACCGAGGAGGTGAGCTTGGGCACGAGCAGATCGGCGAACGGCGTGCCCTTGTCGAAGATGACCTTCGGCGGCGCGGCGGTGTGGGTGGTGCTGCACGCAACGCCGAGCACAGCAAACATCGCCATCCCAACGGACAGCAACGATCGACGTCTGTGCAAAAGCGTCATCAACTGACCTTCCCGACACTCCGCTTATTTAGGTCACCGCTGACCCTGAATAGTTTCGAGCATTTTAGTAGGTTCGGGCCTCCCGCGGCGGCAACATGGGCTGGTTTGTCCAGGTCGTTTCGTCCCATCGCGACGAATTTCACACCAATTCGCGAGGTGCCCGGTGGTTCGGCCGAATTTGGGCACAGGCTTGTGACCCTAAGCCAGCGCGGCCGGGGTCGCAAATGCCAGAGGATTGCCCGCTTCGCAGGCCCTAGACTGGGTAGATCCGAGATTTCGTTCTGCGACAGAACGCCTGTTATTGTCGCAACCGCGGTCTCGGCCGACGCGCCGTTAGCTCAGTTGGTAGAGCAGCTGACTCTTAATCAGCGGGTCCGGGGTTCGAAACCCTGACGGCGCACTTCAAGCCTGTTTTCGGGACTTCTGCGCGTTCACCGGTTGGTCGGATAATGCGTGAGGTAGTTCAAGCGAGGGCAGAGGTTCAGCACTGAGCCGGCCAGCCACATATTGGCGTTGGCGTTCGTATGACCGATGCTGACCAGGTAGTCGACCGTTCTGTTGGGATCTTGCGCCGCGTCGAGGTGATCACAGATTGCCTGGCCGAGGTTGATGAAGTCGTTACCGAGCTCCGGTGTCGGCACGTCCACGCCGTGGGCTGTCAGGTATTTAATGAAGTCCGCGGTGTCGGCGCTAGCCGGCGGGGCGACGCCGAGAGCGGCAGCGCCGAGCGCGCCGAGCAAAAGCAATGTGCGAACCACCGCCACTCCCTGGCCAACAGCGTCGGGCTGAGTTGGGCGCCGTCAGCGATTCCTGATCCTGCGCACGACCACCACGACGACGACCGAGGAGATCCCGGCCAGCGAGACGATCACCACGGGCTTCTTCACAAAGTCGATCGCCCGCGCCTTGAGATCGTCGGCGAGACGGCGAGGATTGGCGCGCTCAGCAAGGGAATCGACGGTCGACGCAAGCTGGTCGCGGGCGAGGTCGATGTCTTGCTTGATGCTCTCGGGGTCCCGATCGGCCACTGTGTCCTCCCAATTCCTCCGCGCTCTCGCCGGATGCACCTGAGGAACTACCCTAGATCAGCCGGCACCGATGCCATCGCCCCGGTGAACAGAAAGGAGCCGAGTTGACCGTGACCACGCGGCTGGCGCCCGGCAACAAAGCGCCCGCCTTCAGCCTGCCCGACCCCGACGGCAACAAGGTGTCGCTGGCCGACTACAAGGGACGCCGAGTCGTCGTCTACTTCTATCCGGCCGCCTCAACACCGGGATGCACAAAACAGGCGTGCGACTTTCGCGACAATCTGCACGACCTCAACGATGCCGGCATCGACGTGGTGGGCATCTCCCCCGACAAGCCGGAGAAGCTCGCCAAATTCCGGGACGCCGAGAAGCTGACGTTCCCGCTGCTGTCTGATCCCGGCCGCAAGGTGTTGACGGCCTGGGGCGCCTACGGCGAGAAGCAGATGTACGGAAAGACCGTCCAGGGCGTGATTCGTTCCACCTTCGTGGTCGACGAAAAGGGCAAGATCGCCGTCGCGCAGTACAACGTCAAGGCCACCGGCCACGTCGCCAAACTCCGGCGCGACCTGTCGATCTAGCGCAGGTTCGCCCGCAGCAACGCTGGCTGCGGCCTTGCGCGTCGCCATCGTAGGGGCTCGCACCCTTCACCTACGGGGCGCCGTCAGAATCCCTGCCGCACAGCTAGATTGAACACGCAACACGTCGCCCGATACCCCGGTTCGCCGTGCTGATCGGGGCTGATCGGGAAAGTGGAAAGCGACCGTGAAAATAGCAGAACGCCATGCCGATTTAGCGTCGTCGAATGCACAATGGATGCCATGGGCATGAAGCGAGCCCTGCTCTTGGTCACCGCCGCCGCGGCGGCCTACCTCTTTGTCACGTGGGCCGCGGCCGCTCGACTGCCCGCCGACAACGTCGCGATGCATGTCAACATGGCCGGCCAGGTCGACAAATCCACGTCGCGTGCGGGCGCGATCACGTACTTCGTCGGCATCGGCGCTGCGCTTTTGCTGCTCGCCGTCGCTGCGCTCTGCGTATGCCGGTTCGTGCCGACGCGGTTCCTGAGTATTCCCAACAAGGACTATTGGACGACCCCGGAGCGCGCGCCGACCGCCAGGCAGATGATGATGTGGGACGCCGCCGTCATTTTCAGCATGCCGTTCTTGGCGTTGAGCTTCATTCCCGTGAATATGGCGCTGATGTCGAAGGACCCAACCGGCGCGTCGGCGCTCTGGATTGTGCTGCCGATCGGCATCTGGTTGCTCGCGATGCTGTGTTATGTGATCTGGATGGTCAAACGCCGGTACCGTCCGGCACCTCGGTAGGTGATCGGGCGGGTGAGCCGCGTCGCGAAAAGGAGCAGGATCGCGGTGGCGCAGTACGATGTCAGGCTGCGCATACAGCTTGACGCCTCGTGATCACCCAGACGGACCGATGAGATTGGCAGTTCCGTGAGCACAGCAAGCCCACCGCCCGGCGGCAATGCCGCCGGTTCGGGACGGTATCTGCTCGGAGACAGCCCGGCTGAGATCCGCCATCTCGTCGAGCAGGCCTTGGTTTACGCTCCCGAGGCGAACGAGCTTTTCGACCTCATCGGGGTTGAACCCGGTACCGCTGCGATCGACATCGGGTGCGGCGTAATGGGAGTGCTGCACTTGCTCGCGGAGCGCATCGGCCCCAGTGGACGAGTCGTCGGTCTGGACCGTGAGCCGCGCATCCTCGAGGCAGGACGCGGCCTTGCCGAACAGCAGGCCTTGAACGTCAAGTTCGTCGAAGCAGACGCGACGGCAAGCGGCTTGCCCGAAGATGCCTATGACCTTGTGCATGCGCGAACGGTGCTGCTGAACGTCAGCAATCCCCAAGAGATCCTCGCCGAGATGATCAGGATCGCCCGGCCGGGCGGCATCGTTGCGATCCAGGAACCCGACGCCTCAGCCTGGGCCTGCGATCCACCACATCCAGCTTTCGACATCCTGCGCAGCGAGGTCATCGATGCCTACCGACGAACTGGCAAAAATTTCAACATCGGGCGAAGCGCCGCGCGGATGCTGCGCGACATGGGGCTCGAAGGCGTCCGCGTCCGTGCCACCGCGCGCGTCACCCAGGTTGGGGACTTTTACCAGACGTTTCTGCTGACGATCGCCGGTCTGGTGCGCGACGTGATCGTCGCCGACGGAAACATCACGGACGACGAATTCGAGTCCTACAGCACGGCGTTGCGGAACCACCTCGACACGCCGGGCACCCTCACGTGTCAGCCACTGGTGTGGCAAGCGTGGGGCAAAGTGTCGGCCTAGCCCAGATTGGCGAGCAGCAGCGCCTCGGCGATCGCCGCGCGCTCCAGCACGCCCAGGTGCAGGCTCTCGTTGATGCTGTGGGCTTGAGTCGCAGGGTCTTCGACGCCGGTGACGAGGATCTTCGCCTGCGGAAACGCGGCGGCGAACTCGGCGATGAACGGGATCGATCCGCCCATGCCCATGTCGATCGGATCGGTGCCCCACGCGTGCCGAAAGGCCTGGCGCGCCGCGTCGTAGACGCTGCCGCTGGCGTCGATGGCGTAGGGCTCACCGATATCGCCGCGGGTGACACTGACCTGCGCGCCCCACGGCACATGCCGCTGCAGGTGGGCGGTCAACGCGTCCAGGTGTGCCGCGGCGTCGCCGCCGGGCGCGACCCGCATGCTGATCTTGGCCCGGGCTCGCGGGATCAGCGTGTTCGATGCCTTCTCGATGGGCGTGGTGTCGATGCCGATCACGGTGATCGCGGGTTTGGCCCACAGCCGCTGGGGCACCGAACCCGTGCCGATCTCGGACACCCCGTCCAGCAGCCCGGAGTCGGCACGCACCCGATCGGGCGGGTAATCCACAGGGGCGGCGGTACTTTCGTGCAGACCGGCGACGGCCACGTTCCCGTCGTCGTCGTGCAGGCTGGCCAGCAACCGGACCAGCACGCTCAGCGCGTCGGGAACCACGCCGCCCCAAATGCCGGAGTGCAGCCCGTGGTCCAGCGTGGCGACCTCGACCACGCAGTCGGCCAGGCCGCGTAGCGAAACCGTCAGCGACGGGATCTCGGTGCTCCAGTTGTCCGAGTCGGCGATGACGATCACATCGGCGGCGAGCGCGTCGCGGTGGGCGGTGAGCAAGCGGCCCAGTGACGGCGAACCCGATTCCTCCTCGCCTTCGACGAAGATTGTCACGCCGACCGGCGGTTGGCCGCGATGCGCCCGAAACGCTGCCAAATGCGTTGCGATACCTGCCTTGTCATCGGCGCTGCCGCGGCCGTAGAGGCGCCCGTCACGTTCGGTGGGCTCGAAAGGCGGCGACGCCCACTGGCTGCGATCACCTTCGGGCTGCACGTCGTGGTGGGCGTACAGCAGCACGGTGGGCGCGCCGGGGGGCGCCGGATGCTGCGCGATGACGGCCGGCGCGCCGCCCTCGCTGACAATGCGCACATCACGAAAACCTGCCTGCGACAACAGATCCGCCACCGCCTGCGCGCTGCGATGCACCTCGTCGCGGCGGCCCGGGTCGGCCCACACCGATTCGATCCGCAGTAAGTCCTCGAGGTCGCGCCGCACCGATGGCAACAACTCGCGGACGCGCTTAGCCAGGTCGCTCATGAGCTCCCCTTTATCGGCGTGAGCGTGCGCAGAATGCCGTTCGCCGTCGGCGTGTCGCGGGCAGACACGCACGCTCGGCGGCATTGTCATCGCCTAGGAGGTTTCCAAAATGGCGACCGCGGCCGCGGTGTCTGCGTCGTGCGTCAGCGACACATGGATCGTCACATCCGCGAGATGCTTCGCGATGTCGCCGGTCAACCGCACTCGCGGTCGCCCCCACATGTCGGTGACCACCTCGATATCGCGATGGATGTCCTCCCGCAACACGGGCCGTTGCGCGAACCGCGACCCGGACCAGGCCTTGATCACCGCCTCCTTCGCGGCCCAGCGAGCTGCCAGGTGGCGTGCGGCCGACGAGCTCTTGTCGGAGGCGTCTCGCCGCTCGCCCGGGGTGAAGGTCTCGGAGAACACCGTTCCCGGCTGGTCGACCTGCTCGGCGAAATCAGGAATGGAGACGAGGTCGATCCCCACTCCGACAATGCCCATGGCTGGCCAGGCTAACGGATAACCGAAGTCATCCGGTCTGGGCCTCGTAGCATACCGTCGTCACCCAACCGGGCGGCGGGATTCGAGCAGCATCGTCAGCCTCCTGACGCTTCTCCGGCGCGCTGTGGTCGAAGCGACGGTCCGGTGGCCGCTGATACATCGGCTCGCCGCCGGCGATGGCCGAGGCCAGCCTGCGCTGGCCGGCCAGCAGGCGCGCATTCGCTCGCTGCTGATAGTCCGCGCGCTGATCCGGGTCCAGCGAGGCGATGAACGCCTGCGGGTGCACCAGCGCGACGAGCCCGGATACGTGGCCGAACCCGAGACTGGTCAGCATCCCGGCCTTGAGCGGGAACTTCCCGCCGAGCCGCAGCGTCTCACGGACCCAGACGAAGTGGGCCGAACCGGCCAATTCGTCGTCGACGCAATCCAGGCTGCGGTTGGGTGGGATCACGCCGTCGCGCAGCATCTGGCACAGCCCCATCATCTGGAAGACCGCTGCGCCGCCCTTGGCGTGTCCGGTGAGGCTCTTCTGCGAGACGATAAACAGCGGCGCACCCTCGGAGCGACCCAGCGAGTCAGCCAGCCGCTCATGCAGTTCGGTCTCGTTGGGATCGTTGGCCAATGTCGAGGTGTCATGCTTGGAGATCACCGCGATGTCATCAGCGCCCACGCCCAGCTTGCCAAGCGCGCGCGCCAGCGCAGAGTCCTTGCCGCCGCGCCCAGCGCCCAGCGCCCCCAGACCCGGGGCGGGGATCGAGGTGTGCACGCCGTCGCCGAAGGACTGCGCGAAGGCCACCACCGCGAGCACCGGAAGGCCCATCTTGAGCGCCAGGTCGCCGCGCGCCAGCAGAATGGTGCCGCCGCCCTGTGCCTCGACGAAGCCCAGCCGGCGCCGGTCGTTGGGCCGGGAGAACTTCGAGTCGTGGATGCCCGGCCGCGCATCATTCGAAGTGTCGGCGGTGGCCGCCATGTCACCGAAACCGATGATGGCCTCCAGCGTCAGGTCGTCGATACCACCGGTCACCACCAGTTCGGCCTTGCCCAGCCGAATCTTGTCGATGCCCTCTTCGACCGAAACCGCCGCGGTCGCGCAAGCCGCGACCGGGTGGATCATCGAGCCGTAGCTACCGATATAAGACTGAACGACATGCGCGGCAACAACATTCGGCAGTACCTCCTGCAAAATGTCGTTGGGCTTATTCCGGCCCAACAGGTTGCCGTGGTACATGGTCTGCATCGACGTCATGCCGCCCATACCGGTGCCTTTGGTGCTGGCGACCAGGCTCGGGTGTACCTACCGCATCAGCTCGACCGGGGCTGAAGCCCGCGGACAGGAATGCGTCGACGGTCGCGACGATGTTCCAGAGGGCCAGCCGGTCGATGGAACTCGCCATGTCCGCGCTGATACCCCATATCGTCGGGTCGAACCCGGTCGGGATCTGTGCCCCGACGGTCCGTGACAGCTTGGTCTTTCGCGGCACCCGAATTTCGGTGCCCGCCTTGCGGATCACCTGCCAATCGGTGGAATCGGGCACCGGCCGGATGGTCGTGTGCTCGGGGTCGAATTCGGCAAAAGCGCGAGCGTCAGCCTCCGACGACACGACGAAGCTGAAGTCCTTGTCCAGGAACACCGAAACCAGCAGCGGCGACGCGTGGTCCGGGTCGATCGCGCCGTCGTCGACGAACTCGCGGATGCCGCAACGCTCCACCACGGTGTCGTGGTAGCGCTCGACCAGCTCGGCCTCGTCGACCAAGTCGCCGGATTCGGTGTCGTACCAACCCGGTTGTGGGTCGTCTTCCCAGCGAATCAACCCCGTGGTCCAGGCCAGCTCCAGCACGCCGGCCGCCGACAGCTCGTTGTCGACCTCCATCTCGAACCGGGTGCGTGACGAACCGTACGGGCCGAGTTCGGCGCCACCGACGATCACCACCAAGTCGGCGGGGTCGACGTCGAGGTCATGCCATTCCGGAGGTGGCGCCGGGGTGAATCCGCGCGGCGGCGTCGGAAGCGCGGCGATGGTGCCCTCGGCCTCGGCCGCCCCGTCCTCCTCGGCGACATGCTCGCCCGACGTGGCCTCCTCGCGCGCTTTGGCGGCCAGTTCGGCCATGTCGAGGTTGGCTTCGGCGAGACCGCCGGTCAGGTCGGACTTGATCGGCGCGCTGGCCGCGGCGACCTTGGACTCCACATCGCACAGGTTCAGCAGCATCGCCGCCATCTCGTCGGTCGAGTAGGTGGTGACGCCGGCCTCCTCGACGGCGCTGACGATGGCGTCGTTGTGGCCCATCAGGCCCGTGCCGCGGGTCCAGCCGATCAGCGCGTGCGCCAGGCTGACCCGGGCCGCCCACGAGGACTCGGCGCGCCAGCGGCTCACCACTGCGTCCAACGCCGACTTGGCTTCGCCGTAGGCGCCGTCGCCGCCGAACATTCCGCGGTTGGGCGAGCCCGGCAGCACCACGTGCAGCCGCGAGGCGATGTCGCGCTCGGAGCCGATCTTCGACAGGCCGCCGATCAACCGCTGCACGGCCCAAAGCAGAACCTTCATCTCCATCTCGGAGCGCGAACCGGCCTCGGACAGGTCTCCCGCCACGCGCGGTGCCGCAAACGGGAACAGCAGCGTCGGGGTCTGCGCGTCCTTGATGTGAATCGACTGTGGCCCAAGGCTTTCGGTTTGCTCGGTGCCAACCCATTCGACCAGGGCGTCGATGTCGGAGTAGGACGCCATGTTGGCCGCGACCACCCACAGCGCGGCCCCGTAACGGGCGTGGTCACGATACAGCCCCCGGTAGAACGCGAGCCGCTCCTCGTCGAGCTTGGACGTCGTCGCGATGACGGTGGCACCGCCGTCGAGCAGCCGTGCGACCACCGACGCCGCGATCGAACCCTTCGAAGCGCCTGTCACGACGGCGACTTCGCTGCGGTGCGGGCCCGGGTCGGGATTCTCGGCACCGGCGGCGATCCGGCCGTACAGCGACGCGTGGATCTGACGGCCCGTGGCCAGCGACCTGCCCTGCCACCAGGTGGCCTGGGTGGCGACGACGTGGCCGGCGCCCTCGAACCTTTCCGACAGACTCACCCACCGGGCGTCAATGTCGCCCTCGTCGGTCAGCCACAGCCTGACCAAGTCCTCGCGGGCGCTCGCCCACCGGTCGTCGAACACGACGGCCTTCTTGGCGTCGAACACCGGTGCCACCAAACGTGGCCAATCCGCGCCCAATTCGGCGGTTACCAAGTCGATGAGCTCGGCATCGCTGGCCGCCGGCAGCGCGCTGACCGGATCGTCGAGGCCCAGCTGGCCGAGTATCAGGCGGGCCGCCGAGGCCAGCACACCCTCGCGACCAGTGATCTGATCGGTGAATTCGCCGAGCGCGGCCGCGTCGATGGTCGCACCGCCACCGCCGCCCGCCGACGGCAACGCCACCGACATGCCACGACGTGCGGCGACCGACGTGACCGCGGCATCGATGGCCTTTTCGACGGATGCGGCGTCGGCCAACGCGCCCTCGTGCAGGTGGCCCATGGCGCCCCCACGAACGCTGGTGCCCTCGCGGGTTCCCAGCGCGACTTCGACCGTGACGTGCTTGGCCCAACCGTCGCCGAGCTCCCAGGTCTTCTTGACCCGCTCGGCGATGGCGGCGGGCCGCTTGCCCGAGGGTCCTAGAACCGTTCGCAGCTGGTCGTTGATCGCATCGGAAAGCACTGGGCCATAAGGCTTGTAGGTGCGTGCCAGCTTGGTCACCTGTGCTCGCAAGCCCGCCAGGTCGGCCTCGGCGGCGCCGTCGATGGCGCCCAGGTTCAACTCCGAACCCAGGTCCACCAGCAACTGGTTGCGCCGCGACGACGCGCCGTCGGTGATCGACTCGATGGAGTCCAGCTCCTCGATCTGGTCCATGCGCATCTTGGCCGACAGCGCGATCAGCGCCAAGGTGGCGTCGGCGGCGTCGAACACGATGTCATCCGGCCTCGGAGCGCCGGACGGAGCTGCGGCAGGAGCCGCAGCGACGGCTGGCGCGACATCAGACATGGGCGCGCCAGCCGACGCGCCAGCGTCGGAATCGACCACAACCTCTTCGGCCTCTTCGGGTTCCGGCTCGGGGTCGGTGTCGGTGGCGAACAGCACCGCGGCGTCCCGCTCGGCATTGAGCACTTCCACTGTGCTGTGCGCATATTCGCGCAGCTTGAGGGTGTTGGTGGCCAGCCCGGCGACGGTCGGCGCCGACTTCACACCGATTTCGACGAACCGTTCCACACCCAGACCGCCAGCGGCCTCCTCTGTGAAGAGCAGATCCTGGGTCTCGATCCAGCGCACCGGGCTGGCGAACTGCCAGGCCAACAGTTCGATGAATACCTTGCGCGCCATCTCGACCGGCCGCTCGCGACGCCACGTGTCGTAGTCGGCGAGGATCTCGTCGAGCGGCTCGGCGGGCACCAAATCCCGGATCTCCTGGATGAAGTCGCGATCCAGCGTGAACGGCCGCGGCACCAGGTTGGGGATGTAGCGCCCGACGATCAGGTCGGGATCCGCGTCGCGCGGCATGACGCGCTCCAGCGAGCGGCGGAATTCGGCCACTCCAACCCGCAATACCCGCGAGTGGAACGGCACGTCGATGCCCGGCACCAGGATGAACGAGCGCCGGCCACCGCTGAGCTCACGGCGACGCTCCACCTCGGCCTCCAGCGCTTCCAGACCGTGCACCGTGCCGGCGATCGCGTATTGCGAGCCACGCAGGTTGAAGTTCACGATCTCCAGGAATTCCCCTGTGCGCTCGGCGATTCCGGCGACGAACGCGGGAACCTCATCGTCGGGCAGGTCGATCTGCGACGGCCGGATCGCGGCCAACCGGTAGTTGGAGCGTCCCAGTTCGTCGCGCGGCACGATGTCGTGCATCTTCGAACCACGGTGGAAGACCATCTCGAGGAGGGCTTCCAGCTCGTAAACGCCTGTCACACAGGCCAAAGCCGTGTACTCCCCCACGGAGTGACCGCACGCGATGGCATCTTCGACAAAGGCGCCCTGCTCACGCATCTCGGCGACCTGCGCGGCGGCCACCGTCGCCATCGCGACCTGGGTGAACTGCGTCAGGTACAGCACGCCCTCGGGGTGGTGGTAGTGCACGCCACTGGCGATGATGCTGGTCGGGTTGTCGCGCACCACGTGCAGCACCGAGAAACCCAGTGTGTCGCGGGTGAATCTGTCGGCGCTGTCCCACACCTTGCGGGCCGCCTTGGACCGGGCCCGGACATCCATGCCCATGCCCTTGTGCTGGATGCCCTGGCCGGGGAACGCGTAGACCGTCTTGGGAGAGGCCAGCCGCGCGGTGGCCGACATCACCAGATCCGACCCAACCCGCGCGGCCACTTCCAAAACCTCGGCACCCTGATCGATTCCGACGCGGTCCACACGGAAGTCGACCTCGTCGCCGGGGCGCACCATGCCCAGGAATCGCGCGGTCCAGCCGACCAGGCGAGCGGGTGGGCGGGCCTGACCGTCGGTGGCCGTCGCCGCATGCTGTGCGGCGGCCGACAGCCACATGCCGTGCACGATCGGCGATTCCAGGCCCGCCAACAGCGCCGCCGCCCGATCGGTGTGGATGGGGTTGTGGTCACCCGACACCACCGCGAACGGGCGCATGTCGACCGGCGCGGCCAGCGTGACGTCGCGGCGGCGGCGACGCGGGGTGTCGGTCGCGTTCTCGGACACCGCGCCGCCGGCGCGGACCGGATCGGTGAGCTCGCCGGCACCGGTGCGTCCAAGGATCGCGAAGCGCTCTTCGAGGGTGGCGATCACGGCGCCGTCGGCGTCGGCCGAGTTTCTCAGGGTCACCGAGACCGGCACGACACGGCCCATGTCCGTGTCGATGGCCCGCGAAGCCGTTGCGGTAACGGTCAATTGGGCCGGCACGTTTGGCAGCTGACCGACCATGTGGGCGGCGTGGTCCAGATGCACCAGGCTCAGCAAGCCCTCCACCACCGGGAAGCGCGCGTCGGTGACGGCCGAACCGATCGCCGCGAAAACGGCCGGCCAGCACAGGCCGACCAGCGCGTCGGGCACGGTGGTGAGGCTGGGTGCCAAGGGCTCTCCGAAGGTGGCCGTGACGCCGGTGTGATCGGCGACCCGCTCGGGGTCCCAGTCCACCGTCACGGTGGCCGTACCGTCGACGACCGCCGGCAAGCGGTCCGGCCCGTCGACGCCCGCGGCGATCGCCAGGACGGCGCGCATGGCGATGGCGGCGTCTTCCGTGGACACCACCGGAGTACCGCCGTCAACAGTGTTGGCGGGCAAGCTAAATGGAATGTCGACCCAGGTGCCGGATATCGGCACGCTCAGCACGACCCGTGAGCCGTTGACCGCAAGCCGCGCCCCGGTGGAGGAGTGCGTGGCACGCAGGCTTTCGGGCCCGTCGTGCACCAGCCAGTCGCCCGGATCGGCGATTCGATGAACCGGGTTGACGGTGTTGCGGCCCGCCCACTGCACGTCGGGGGCGTCGAGCACGACGGAGAGCGGTCCGGTCACATCGGGGCGCCCCATCCGGCGTGACGTAACGGCTCGGGGCTGCGCGTCAGAAGACAGCACCTCGTCGATGGCGGCCTGCTCGAAGCGGTCCAACAACTCGCCGACGGGTTCGTCCATCCGGGTGATGCCGGCCACCGCCGCGGTACCCGGAATGATGCACACCTGGTCGGCCTCGTAGCGGGCGTCGTGCGCCTGCCACAGCGAGTCGCTGCGCCACCAACGCCGCACGTCCTTGTCGATGACCGGCACGAAGTTGACCGGCTTACCCAACGTCTTGCACAACGTGACGAAGAACGGCACATCGGCCGGGTGCAGCTGCACGGATTCGGCGTCCGGGTAGTGCGCAAGCAGGGTGGCGATCGCCTCGTCGGGCTTCTCCAGCAGCGCCCCGTCGCTAAACGCCGTCTCGATCGGCCCGAAATCCTTTGGATGCAAACGTGCTTCGACCCGCTGCAGCATCTGCTGGAACCGGTCGCGCCAGGTGTCGGCCAGCCAGGGGCTGCCTGGCGAGGCGGTGTCGGCCGTCGAATTGCCCTCGCCGATGGTCAGTTCGACGTAGCGCCGCAACCACTGCAGATAGGTCATCTCCCCGACGTCGCCGAAGTACGGCTTGGCGGTGTTGGCCATTGCGGCGACGATCTCGTCGCGGCGCTCGGCGACCGCCTCGGCGTCACCGGCGACCTCGTCGAGCAGCCGGCCGCAACGCGAGGCGCTGTTGTCGATCTCGTGGATGTCCGCACCCAGCTGGCTGCGGCTGGAAGCCATGCCGCCCTGGGCTTTTCCGGCGCTGATCCAGTGGGGGGTGCCCTGCGTCTCGACGAGCATCCGCTTGACCGACGGCGACGTGGTGGACTCCTTGGTCGCCATCGCCGCGGTGCCGACCAGGATGCCGTCGATCGGCATCAGCGGGAAGCCGTACGACTCGGCCCAGCGTCCGGACAGGTATTCGGCCGCCCGCTCGGGGGTGCCGATGCCGCCGCCGACGCAGACGGTGATGTTGGGCCGCGACCGCAATTCCGAATAGGTCGTCACCAGCAAGTCATCGAGGTCTTCCCATGAATGGTGGCCGCCGGCACGCCCGCCCTCGATGTGCATGATCACCGGCTTGGTGGGCACCTCGGTCGCGATGCGGATGACCGAACGGATCTGCTCGACCGTGCCGGGCTTGAACACCACGTGGCTGATGCCGATGTCATTGAGCTCACCGATCAGCTCGACAGCATCCTCGAGATCCGGGATGCCGGCGCTGATCACCAGACCGTCGATCGCCGCGCCGGACTGTCGGGCCTTTTGCACCAGACGCTTGCCACCGACCTGGAGCTTCCACAGGTACGGATCGAGGAATAGCGCGTTGAACTGATAGGTGCGCCCGGGCTCGAGCAGGCCGGACAACTCCTCGATGCGATCAGCGAAGACTTCTTCGGTGACCTGCCCACCGCCGGCCAGCTCGGCCCAGTGCCCGGCATTGGCCGCGGCGGCGACGATCTTCGCGTCGACGGTGGTCGGGGTCATGCCCGCGAGCAGGATCGGCGACCGTCCGGTCAGCCGGGTGAACTTCGTCGAGAGCTTGACCCTGCCGTCGGGCAGGCGAACCGCGGTGGGGGCATAGGTCGACCAGGCCCGGGCCACCTCGGGGGTGGCCCCGACGGTAAAGAGGTTGCGCTGACCGCCGCGGGTCGCCGCGGGCACGATGCCGACACCGAGGCCCCGGATCACCGGCGCCGTCAGCCGCGTCAAGATGTCGCCGGGACCCAGATCAAGAATCCACCGCGCTCCAGCGTCATGTACGCGGGTGATCTCGTCGACCCAGTCGACGCCGTTGACCAGGATGGCCTCGGTCAGCCGGCGGGCCGCTGCGACATCGAGGCCGACCTTCTCGGCCCAGCCCCCGACGATGTCGATGCCGTCGGCCAGCCGCGGCGTGTGGAAGCCCACCTCTACCCGCACCGGATCGAAGACCGGGGCGAAGACGTCGCCGCCGCGGATCTTGTTCTTGCGCTCGGCCTCTTCCTGCTCGGAGATCTGCCGGCAATACAGTTCGAAGCGCGAGAGTTGCTCCGGTGTGCCGGTGATGACCACCGACCGCCGGCCGTTGCGGATGGACAGCACCGGAGGCAGGACGGTGCGGACCTCCTGCGCGAACTCGTCGAGAAGCCGGCGAATGCGTTCGGGGTCGGCGTTGGTGACCGACACCATCGGCGGGCGGTCGCCCAGCACGGAGATTCCGCGGCGGCGGGCCACCAGCGTCCCGGCGGCACCGATCAGCTGGGCCAACGCCAGCAGTTCGACGTCGCGGGGGTCTCCAACTTGCAACGCCTTGAACGCCTCGACGGCGAGCACACCTGCCGAATGCCCGGCGATGGCCACCGGCGGTGTCCCGTTGAAGTCCATGCCCTGCCGCCCCAGGGCACGCACGGCGGCGATCTGGGTGAGCAGCACGCCGGGAATCGACACCGCGGCAGACGTCAGGTGCTTGGACGACGGGACCGGATCCTCGGCCGCCAGCGCGCGCACCCAATCCAGCGGCTCGAAACCGATCGGACGCACCACGACCAGTTCCTTTGCCACCGGCTCGAGCAGCAGCTGCACCTCCCCGACCAACGTCGCCAGGTCGGATTCGATCCCGGCCGACGAGACCAGCTCTTCGAGGGTCTCCAGCCAGGCGCTGCCCTGGCCGCCGAACGCAACGGCGTACGGCTCGCCGGCCGTCAGACGGTCGACCAGAGCATGGGTGCTATGCGGGGTGTTCTCGTCGCGGTCAGCGGACACCCGGTCGTGCTCGTGGATCGTCACCTTCTATATCTCCCTGTATGCGTCCTTCATGCGTCTTTCGGTATCGGTTCGTTCGGCCGGTCACCACCCAAAGATGGAGGCCGGCCGGCTCCGGTCGATTCCGCGTCGAATCGCAGCCGCGAAACGGCTGACCGGCGTGTTGTCGGCGGACCGCCCCGTGGGTCGAGCGGGCGGCGGACAGCATCGGCTGTACTAAGGGTGTCACAGCGATCAGTGCCCTTTTTGCGTGTTGATTGGTTACTGGTGAGTACTACGCGCGGGTAACCGTGTCGTGGGTAACACCGGGTCTAACCGGCGGTGCGGGTGCGGCGAACAAACGTCCTGCATGCAGGTGGTTACGGTCGAGTAGCTATAACTGCGCTGATCAAAGCTGTATTGTTATGTAATCGTTATGTAAAAATAATCGACCGTTGCGCAAGCGCTGACGCCGCGTCAGCCGCGTCGAGTTAGCTGTCGCTCGTGTCCGCGCGACCGCAAAATGAGCGAACGAGTGTTTGCTGGAAGTTTGGGCACGTCCGCGGGTTCTCGACGCGCTTTAGGCCCACTGCCCGAATTGGGGCCTGACGATTTCGTTGATGTCCACGCCGATCCCACCGACGCTGCGCTTGTCGATCTCGACCTGGTGCAAGCTCGCGGCGGGGTGGGTGAACCCCTTCGGCGAGCCCCAGTTGTGCTGCCAGAAATAGGAGCCCAAGCCGTCGTGCAGGGCCCAGTCGATGGTCTTTGAATTGGCGTACACGCCGGTGCGCTGGTGTCCGATCACCGATTCCCAGGACCTCAGATAGGGAACTACCTGCTGTTTGTACTGGTCGTACGACGGGTCGTCATCGATCGAGGCGTAAATCGGGGCATTGGCCGGACCGCCGGCGGCGGCGTGCAACTGCATCCCACGTTCCGCGTGCTTCAGGCCCGCGCCGGCTCCGCCCAGCCAGTCGGCGGTGCTGCCCTTGCCGTACTGGTAGCACGAAACGATTTTCAGTCCGTTGCTGCTCAGGTCGCGCGCCTCGGTGATTTGGATCGGCTTGCCCAGCATCCAGTTGCCGCCGGGCCGGCGATCGGACACGTACCGAATCGATCCCACCGCACCGGCCGCCCTGATCTCACCGGCGGGGATGACTCCGGCCGCATAGTCCAACAGGGTGCCGAGTGCGGCCGATGCGGGCGCGGCGCACAACGACGCCGCCGCGACGCCCAGCCCTAGCAGACCTGGAGTCGCGGCCGCGAGTTTGAGCACGTCGCGCCGCGAGACCGACATATGCCACAGGGTACGACAGAAACACCAAGTGACACACCAGCCACAATGGTCACGTATGTATCACATTGACACGTCAAGTGGTCTGTACTGAGTAGATGGATCGCGACCAACTCATCGACCTGACCCGGCGGGCCCTGAAGTTGGCGCGCGACAAGACGACTGACCTCGCGCCCGCCCAGCACCGGGTCGGCGCACGCGAATACACCTCGCTCGAACGACACAATCAGGACCGCGCCCTGCTGCTGGCCAGCCCGCAACTCGTCGGCTATGTCTCGGAGCTTCCCGATCCCGGCGCCTACTGCACCAAGACGGTGATGGGGCGATCGATCCTGCTGACCAGAACGTCCGACGGGTCCGTCAGGGCGTTCGACAACGTCTGCCTGCACCGCCAGTCGCAGGTGGTGACCGGGTGCGGCAGCGCGAAGCGGTTCACCTGCCCGTACCACGCGTGGACCTACGACAACACCGGGCGGTTGGTCAGCGTGCCCGGCCGTGAGGGCTTCCCCGACGTGGCCGTCAAGTCCGACGGTCTGACCGAACTTCCGGCCGCCGAGTTCGCCGGATTCCTCTGGGTGGCGCTGGATCCCGGTGCCACGCTGGACGTCGCCACACACCTGGGACCGCTGGCCGACGAGCTCGATTCCTGGGGCATCGGGCGATGGTCTCCGCTCGGCGAGAAGGTCCTCGACTGCCCGATCAATTGGAAGCTGGCGGTCGACACCTTCGCGGAGAATTACCATTTCGCCACCGTGCACCGGCAGACCTTTGCCACCATCGCCCGCAGCAACTGCACGGTGTTCGACTCGTATGGAGCCCACCACCGGTTGATCTTCCCGCTCAACACGATCCTCGAATTGGACAACGTTCCCGAAGCACAGTGGGATCCGTTCCACAACATGGTCGTGATTTACGCGCTATTCCCCAACATCGTGCTGTCGGTGACGATCGCCAACGGCGAGCTGTTCCGGATCTACCCGGGCGACCGACCGGGCAGGTCGACCACCGTGCACCAGAACTCGACACCGCTGGACATTTCCGAGGACTCGGTGGCCGCCGGCGCCCAAGCCGTCTTCGACTATGCCCATGCGACGGTGCGCGACGAGGATTACCGGTTGGTCGCGGGACTGCAAGCCAACCTCGAGTCGGGCGCTCGTGATCACTTGCTGTTCGGGCGCAACGAGCCGGGGCTGCAGCATCGCCACATCACCTGGGCCCAGGCGCTGGCGGAGTTCCGCCAGAACTAGCGGCCGCCTTTCGCGACACTGCAACCACGCACACGACACGCCGTAAAACGTGTGCGCGGTTTCAGTCTCGACGCGCGCTATCGTCGGCAAGCACGGCGACGAGGTCGTCGACAATGGTTGCCAGCGCGTCGTTTTCGACGGGCGGCGCCTGAGTGAGCAGCTCAACGGCCTCGCTGCGACGTCCGGCGGCCACCAGCGCCACCAGCTGATCCACCATCGCCCGCAGGTCGGAGGTGGCGGGTTCGACGTTCGCGACGGTCGCGGCCAGCACCTCGATAAGTTCCCAATCCCGGTACAGCGCCAGCGAGCGCTCATTGAACGCGAAGCCGGTCACGGGTCTGCCCCCGAGCGTTCCCTGGTAGCGGTACGGACCTTCCATGTATTCGATCGGCAGGCCGTGCGCCGGGGCCGCCACCAGCGGCTCCCCGGTGACATCCAGTTGCAGTGTGGCGCAGGTGATCCGGTGGCGGTCGGGCATGTATCGGGCCGGGGCAAGCGGACGCACCAACGGCCGCACCGTATCCGGCCACCGGACGTAGCTGCTGATGGTGACCTCGATGTCTTCGGCGCAGTCCGGCGGCATGGCCGGGTCGGGATAGCTCGTCGTCACCCCGGTAAAAGGCTGCAGCGCATTGCCGTTCGTGCGGTCGAACTGTCGCCAAATGCTCAAGTCCACGCCGTTGTCGAAGTTGATGGTGCGCCATTCGTGAGACCTGGCCCGCGGATCTCCCCCGGTTCCCCCGCCGCCGGCATACTTCGGGAACCATTGCCGGTCGACATGCCCGCCGCCGCCGGAGACCTGTTCGACGATATCGCCCCAGCGCAGGGTTCCGGTCATCGTCATTCCGGTCTGGAAATACGAATACGTGTCGCTTTGGCCGAAGCAGACGATCTTCCCGTTGTAAGTCGATGCACCCACCGGTGTCGGTGCGCGCGTTGGTGTTACGGCCAGATCCAGCCGCATCCGCCGACCGGAGTGGTCCTCGCCCACCAGGCTGACCCGGTAGGTGTAGGGCAGCAGCTCTCCATCGGCGTCACGGCAGGCGGTCCACGACGCGGTCCCGGCGCCGCTGTGGTAGCTGATGTCGAGGTAGCCGGCGGCCATCGCCAATTTGCGCTGGGCCCCCGGTTCCAGGTTGGCCGGCGGCATGTCGTAGTCCGTGTAGGTGCCGTAATCGCCCGTATCCAGGTCGAACAGGGCCAGGGTGTAAAAGTCGGCGACCACCGTGCCACCGGGCCGGTTCTTGTTGAAGATGGCCAGGAATGCAAATGACCGGTCGGCCTCGGCGGCGTCGAGGCGACCGGCGATAAACCAGGTGTCCGACTCCTGGCCGGGGTGTTCGCCTTCGGCGCCGGGGAAGTCCAGCTGGGGATCACCGGGCACCAACCGGAACGGGTAACTACGCCAATCGCTTGTCATCTCAGCCTCGCCTCGCCGGGGGACGGCGATTCCGCTTTTTTGGCTATGTTAGCGTCAATAGCGAAGTTGCGGTCACTGTCCAACCCTGCACCCCATCCCCTCAGGAAGTACCCCGATGACAGAAAATTCCGGCCATCGCTCGTATGACGAACTGTTCATCGGAGGGCAGTGGCGCAAACCCGCTAATCCGCAACGGCTCGAGGTCATTTCGCCACTTTCCGAAGAGCCCATCGGCCACGTGCAGGTGGCGGGGCCCGAGGACGTCGAAGCCGCCGTCGCCGCCGCACGACACGCTTTCGACCACGGCCCGTGGCCGCGAATGGCCCACGCCGATCGGATGGCCAAGGTCGAAGAGCTGGCCGCGATCTACGCCGGCCACCTGGACGAGATGGCCGACCTCATCACCGCCGAGATGGGGTCTCCGCGCAGTTTCAGCCGGCTCGGCCAGGCAGCGGCCGCGGCGTCGCTCATGCACCTCGCGCTGGCAGCAGCCCGCGACTTCCCCTGGGCGGAACGCCGCCAGGGCGTGCTCGGCGAAGTACACCTACGCAGGGCCCCCGTCGGGGTGGTCGGGGCGATCGTGCCGTGGAACGTGCCGCAATTCCTGATCATGCCCAAGTTGATCCCGGCCCTGATCGCGGGGTGCACGGTCATCATCAAACCCGCGCCCGAAACACCCTTGGACGCTTTGTGGTTGGCCGAAATGATCGAGCAGCTCAACCTGCCCGACGGGGTCGTGTCCGTGCTGCCCGGCGGACCCGACGTCGGCGAGGCGCTGGTACGCCACCCGGGCGTGGACAAGATCGCGTTCACCGGTTCCAGTGCCGTCGGGCGCCGGATCGCGGCCCTCTGCGGCGAGCAACTCAAGCGGGTCGAGCCTGGAACTGGGCGGCAAGTCCGCGGCGATCATTCTCGACGACGCCGACATCGGCAAGACAGTGGCCGGGCTGAAGACCGCCGGCCTGATGAACAACGGCCAGGCCTGCGTCGCGCAGACGCGCATCCTGGTCAGCGAACGGCGGCACGACGACGTCGTCGACGCGCTGGCCGAGATGATGTCGGCCCTGAACGTCGGCGATCCGGCCGACGAGGCAACCGACATCGGACCCCTTGTCGCCCAACGGCAACAGGACCGCGTCCGGGACTACATCCGCTCCGGGCAGCACGAGGGCGCCCGCATCGTCCTGGGTGGCGAGGACAGTCCGGCCGAGCGCGGCTGGTTCGTGCGGCCAACCCTGTTCGCCGACGCCTCCAACGACATGCGCATCGCCCGCGAGGAAATCTTCGGCCCGGTGCTTGACCGTCCTGCGCTACCGCGACGAGGACGACGCGATCCGCATCGCCAACGAGAGCGACTACGGCCTGGCCGGTTCGGTTTGGACCGCTGACATCGCGCACGGCATGGAGATCGCCGCCGGTGTTCGCACGGGCACCTACGGCATCAAATGTACACGCTCGACATCGGCGCCCCGTTCGGCGGCTTCAAGCAATCGGGAATCGGGCGCGAGTTCGGCCCCGAGGGCCTCCACGAGTACGTCGAGCTTCAGACGACGATATGCAAAGGGACGTTTCCGCCGCTATGAAGATTTCGACCGCCATGACGGGTCTCGGCCAAGCCCCGCGAGAAGCCTTGCCTGCAAATCGGTCTCACTGTTCACGGCGAGCGGGGCTTTGAACATTCCAGTGGCGCTCAAGGTCTGGAGATCTGCCGGCAATCCGGCGTAGCACAGCTCACACCATTCGGGATCGAGCCGATCGTCGGCTCCTACCGCGCGAGCGAGATCCCAGGTGTGCACTAAGACATCACGGGTCAGTTTCGGTATCAGCTGATGCGAATCCAGCTGCATTGCCCTGCCGGGGGCTGTGGCCTTTCTCAAGGCCTGTGCCAGCGAGTCGTAAGTCAGTTGCCATCGCTGCTGCGGATCTTCACGTCGCCGGTTGGGCTTCAATCCGAGCGGACGCAACACCAGTACATCGTGAAATCCGATCACGTGCTCTAGCACCGCTCGGGCATCCCACTCATCGCACGGGGAGCGGCGATCCCATTTGCCATGTGCCGACCGAACGGCCTCGCCAAATCGTCGGCAGACCGCCAGATGCAGCTCGGCTACGTCAACATCTCTCACTTGCAGCTTTCGGGCATCTGCAGGGTCAGCTCAACCGGACAGCACAGGGCGCCGTGCTGATTGGTCACCTGGATTTCGATGTCGACCAGGCAGCGCGGCGTGTCCGCGGAGGTGTCCCGCCGCTTGGCCACCGCCCGGCCGCGGCCGATCATCGTGTCACCGGCATAGATCGAGCCGACCAACCGCAGGGACCGGCGCACCACCCGGCTGCTCGGACCCGCCCAGTCGGTCGCGACGCGGTCGGCGAAACCGGCCAGATGCATGGTGTTGACGTAGATCGTCGGGTTGCCTTGGCTTTTGGCATAGCCGGGATCGAAATGGCCGGGGAAATAGTCCCACGTCGCACCCGCGTTCTCCACCACTCGCTGGTAGCTGATCTGGTCGACCACCTCGGGCAGGTCGACCGGAACGTTGATCTCATTCCAGCCCAGATCCGCACCGGTCACTCGGGCGCTCCAGGTGTGAAGCGGAACAGGGTATTTCGACATCTGGCGACGACCGCTCCGTCTTGGCGGCGGTAGGTCTCCAGCGTTTCGACGAAGTGGCCGACCCCCAGCCGAGTCCGCTTTTCTGGGGACACCGACACCAGCTCCTCGACGACAGTGAGCAGATCGCCCTCGACGATGGGCTGCAGAAACTCAACATCGTTGGCCGCGTTGATGAATGTGGTACCCGGCAACGGAACGCGCAGCACCACCGATGCCGCGGGCGGCCTGCCCGTCGGCTCCCACGGCGGAGGTATCAGCCATCCCATCAACAAGGCCGGCGGTGCGAGCAGCCCTCCCCATCGCTTGCGGGCGAACTCGACGTCCCAATACGAACGATTACCGTCGTGGACCATCGCGGCGAACAATTGGATGCGCGCTCCGCTCACCGGGGTCGCCGCGGTGCGCGGTTCGCCCTTCGCGCCGACCATTCGCCGCGCATCTTCGTAGGTACCAAAGGCGAGCTGGTAGCTCAGTTCGGCGTCGCTCACATGACGAGCGGGTGGCGGCTCGGCACCGAATCCCATTCGAGCGCACGGGAACTGAAGTACCAGCCGCCGCGCTCATAGACCAGCTGGTCCCGGAACGTCCCGGTGGCCCGGAGCGTGGTGTCGCCATACATGGTGGCGAAAAGCACCGCGACGCAGCGGTGGGCGGCGTTGACCCCGTCGACTTTGACCTCGTGGTCGAGGGTGACCAGGCGCTGCCCGTCGCCGCCGTCAAAAGCCGCGCGCAGATCCTCAAACATCTCGCCGTCGCGGCTGTACCGGGCACCGGAGTGGCGGAACGTGGCGACCCAGCGCTCGCGGTCGCCGTCGGAATAGGCTCGATTCTGCCGGGCGCACAGATCCAGGATGAGACCGCGCGCCGTGGCGGCCTGGAGCAATTGCTCTTCCTGATAGCTCATCGTCGTCATGTTGCGCGCTCAGCCTCTCCGGGAATGCCAGCCGATAAAAGATCCGATGTAACAGTAACGTAACCTACCGGCGGTTTCGTAACATTGATGTAACTTATCGGCTAACGGTATACCCCTGATTTTCACGATCCCACGCGCCCGGATTCAGGCCCCGGCTGCGCAGTAAGTCTTTACGTATCCGCCCAATGCCGTTCTTCGGGAGTTCATCGACCTTCTCGACGAATCGCGGCACGCAGAAGTACGGCATCCGGGCCGCGCAGAAGTCGAGCAACTCCGCGCAATCCAGGGTGGCGCCGGGGCGCAACGCCACGATCAACAGGATGTCGTCCTCGCCCAACTCGCTGGGCACTCCGACCGCCGCGGCTTCGGCCACCGCGGGGTGGCGCATGACGACGGCCTCGACTTCGACCGAGGAAACGTTTTCGCCGCGCCTGCGCAACGAGTCTTTGATGCGGTCCACATATGTCAGGTTCTGTTCCCCCTTCTCATCACAGTCGAGTCGGCCGAGGTCGCCGGTGCGGAACCACTCCGGGTGGGGGTCCACCTGCGAACCCTCAGTTACATAGCCCTCGCTCATCAAGTGCGGGTACCTCGGCCGGCACGCGATCTCTCCGACCGTGCCGGGCGGCAGCGGATCGCCGTGCTCGTCGACGACGCGCACGTCGAAATTGGGATTTGGCCTGCCCGACGTCCCCGGAATCCCTTCTTCGGCCACGCCTTTGACGGCGATCGGAAAAGCCTCGGTCATCCCGTACATCGTGACGATGCGGCAGCCGTAACGCTTTTCGATGTGACGGTAGGCGTTAGCGTCGATGGGTGCGGCCGAGATGAATCGCAGCGGCAGCTGCGCGTCACGCGGATCCGCGGGCAGATTCTGCAGCATCGAGACCATCGCGCCGGCGCCGACGAAACCGATGGCCTCCCGCGCCCGTATGTCGTCCCATACCTCGCTGGGGTGAAAGGCCTTCGCCAGCACCGTCGTTCCGCCGACCAGCATCGGGGCCAGCACGCTGGGCGCCGCGCTCAGGTGGAAAAGCGGCATCGCCGTCCACAGCACCTCCCCCGCGCGAAACTCCCAGGCCGAGGCGGCGGTTGCGGCCACCGAGAACAGGTAGTGCCAAGTCGTGGCAACCGCTTTCGACGGCCCGGTGGTGCCCGACGTGTAGAACAGCGTCCCCACCTCCCCCATCGAGCTGTCCACTGGCGAGCAGTCAGCAACGCGTTGGCTCAGGGCTTCACCTAGCGAATCATCTTGCACCACAATGTCCGTCACGGTGTCTAACGCGTCGGCAACCTCGTCGACGCGGGGGCGTCGCTCCGCATCGGTGAGGATCACCTTGGCCCGCGCCAACCGAAGGGTGTGTAGCAGGAAGTCGCCCTTGTTGGCGGCGTTCACCGCGGCGCTCACCGCGCCGATGCGCGCCGCGCCCAGCCAGAAGTAGACCCATTCCGGGCAGGTGGTGGTGAACAACGCCACGGTGTCGCCGCGGCCGACACCCAGTTCGGCCAGCATATTCGCCGCCGCGCAGGACCGTTGCCGCATCTGCTCGAACGTCACGTCGATACCGGCGATCGACATCATCACCCGTTCCGGATACTGCTCCGCACGGCGATCCAGCACGGCCGGAACCGTGAAACTCTCGACGCCGAAATCGGAGGGTCCCAGAGGATCGCTCCGGTCAGCGCACATCGGGCGTCCAGTCAGGCTTTCGCGGCCGCCGGGTCGGGCTCGCCGTCGGCGGTGTAGCCGAAGTCGGCGGGAGCGGGCTGCGTGCCCGGGTAGAAGCGGTGCGCCCAGCGGCGAAGGGCGGCATAGTCGTGTGCCTCTTCGGGGGCCAGGTTGGGCTTCTCCAGGTATTTCATGTTCTCCCAAGTGAAAAAGTCCTGTTTTATGACTTCTTGCTGCAGCGCCAGGAATTTGGCGGCCCGCCCGGTTGGGACGTCACCGGCATCGCCGGGCTCGCGAACGGAAGCCTGGGTGTAGAAGTAGTCGGTGTAGTCCTCGTCGACCGGTGTCTGCCCGGTGACCTGGACGGTGGCCACCAGTTCGCTCGGGAAGCGGACGAGCCCCAGTCCCAGCGAGTAGTTGTCGTAGATGATCTTGGCGTCCACCGGTCCGTTCGGCGTCAACCAGGTCGACGCGCGGCCGCCGCCGAAATGGGCGTTGACGGTGGCGTGCAGGTGGTAACCGGAGACTTCGAACGACGCGGTGGTTGCGGGGTTTTCGGCCTTGTGCACGTATTGAACGTGATACGGGTCGGCGGCGTTCTCGATGATCATCTGCGGGTGCACCTTGACCCGGTTGAGCATCTGGGTGTGCGGGTGCAGCGGGTAGTACTCGTCGGTTTCCAGTTCGGGCAGCACCGGCGGCCGCCAGTACGGCGCCCGGCCGTGACGCTCGTGCCAGGCCAGGATGAAGCCGTACCACTCCATACTCGGATAGGTGCGGATCCGGACGTTGTTCTTGCAGCCGATCTTGCTGTAGGGGATCAGCGCGTTGGTGCCGTCGCCGCGCCAGCGCCAGCCGTGCCAGGGGCAGACGATGTTCTCGCCCTCCACGGTGCCGCCGACGCCCAGGTTGGCGCCGAGGTGCTGACAATAGGCTTCCATCACGTGCACCTGGCCGGACTCGGTGCGGAACAGCACCAGCTCCTCGCCGAAGTAGTGCGCGCGCTTGACTTGACCCTCAGCCAGGTCGGACCCGAAGGCGACGATGAACCAGCCCGTGGGGAACCGGTAGGTCGACAGTGCGATGCCGGCCTGCCCGAACTCACGTTCCGACGGATCTCCGGCCGGATCCGAGGCCGGATCCGAAATTGTATGCGTCACGAGTACTCCGTATCCCACGCGGCCGAGCGCAACTGGGCCGCCCTTAACTCACCGCGGTTCGACGACTAGCTCTATTTTTACTATTTTAAGCATTGAACGTCAACGCGGGGCCAGCATGACCGAGTAGAGCGGGGTTTCAAATGACGGCTGCGGCAGTGGATCTTTCCGATTTCGCCTTGTGGCGCAACGGCTTTCCCGACGAGCTGTTCGCTGAGCTGCGCAGCGCCAGGCCGCTTTTCCGCCACGAGCTGACGCCCGGTGTCGCGCGACTGTTTTCCCAGACGGGCCAGCGCGAGTTCTGGGTGGCCACCAAGCACCGGCATGCGGTCCGGCTGCACCGTGATGCCGAATCGTTCACCGCGGTCGACGGCCCCCTTATCCAGCCGGTGGGGATGTTCTCGTCGTACCCGACGATCATCAACATGGACCCCCCGGCACTGAACAAGCGCCGCAAGCTCATCTCCAACGCGTTCAACCCACGAGCGATCGCCAAACTCGAGGACGGCATCCGGGCCCGCGCCGCGCAGATGATCGACCGCCTGCTCGCCGAGGGCGGCGGCGACTGGATCGAGGGCGTCGCCGATGCCCTGCCGATGACGGTCATCGGCGACATAATCGGCATACCCGAGTCCGATCGGCCGCGAATCTTCGATGGTTTGGACCGCATCCTGAAGGCCAACTCGCCCGACGCGCGGCCGAGCCGGCAGGACTATACCGATCTCTACGCCACCATCTTTCGGGTACGCGATGGAACTCACCGCAGACAAGCGGCGTAACCCCGCCGATGACATCTGGAGCACGCTGGCGACCGCGGTAATCACCGGCGACGACGGCGAGGAATTCAGCCTGCCCGCCAGCGAACTCGAATTCTTCTTCTTTGTGCTCGCGTTTGCCGGCAGCGACACCACCAAGAACGCGATGGCCATCGGGGTGCAGGCGTTCATCGAGAACCCGCAGCAGATCGAGCGTTATCGCGAGCAGGAAGCGGCGCGGCCCAGCGCGATCGAGGAGGTGTTGCGCTGGGCGTCACCGGTGGCGTACTGGACGCGCACCGCGAAGGTCGATGTCGAGATGGACGGACAGCACATCGCGCAGGGCGAGCGGGTGGTGTCGATGCTACGTTCGGCGAATCGCGACGAGGAGGTCTTCTCCTCGCCGTTCACCTTCGACATCGGACGCCAGCCCAACCCGCAGGTGGCTTTCGGCGGCGGCGGGCCGCATCACTGCCTCGGCGCCATGCTGGCGCGCGCGGAACTCCGCGCGGTGTTCGACGAACTGCTGCTGCGATGCAACGACATCACGCTCGGTCCGCCCAAGGTGGCTTATCCGAACCTGCTCACCAACATGTCGATCTATGACGAGATGGCGATATCGCTGACCGAGCGGCGATAGGTCAGTCGAGCGCCGGTGCGCTGCCGAATGCGGCGAACACTGCCAGCGGGTCCAGGTAGTCCCGCCAGTGCACGATCTTGCGGTCCCTGACGGTGATCACCGAGATGAATCGGTTGACGTACGGCTGGCGATTCGCCGAACGTGCACTCAGTGCGAATTTTCGGCTTGGCTTTCGCGCTCAGCGCACGTTCGGCGAACCGTCGCGCGGCGATAAATCAGTCGCGTAGCCGCAGGGCCGCCTTGGGGCACTGGTCCACCGCGGCGCGTACGTCGATCTCCAAGCGCGGCGGCACCGGGCCGTCCGCGATCTGCACGACGTCGGCGTCGCCCAGTTCGAACACCTCCGGGGCGAGCGATTCGCAAAAGCCGTTGGCCTCACACAAGTTCTCATCGACCGTCACGCGCATCAGATGCCCTCCTCGCCCTTATTTCTCGAGGCCCGCCGGACGGGTCCCGATCACTGCACTTCTTGCCAGGTTTTCCAGTTCTTCTTCGGTCAGCCCGCACCGATCGCGCAGTACCTCGCCATTGTGCTCGCCCAGCCTGGGCGGCGGGCGCAGCAGCCACCTTTCCTGGCCGGCCAACCTGGCGAACGGCGGACAGGGATAAAGGCCCGTGCCGGTACTCGGGTGGTGCAGGGCCTCGAAGAACCCGCGATCGCGCAGTTGGGCGTTGTCGGTCACCAGTGACGGCGACACGACCGGCGCGGCCGGAATGCCCGCGCGGGCCAGCCGCTCCACCGTCGGCTCCAGCGGTAGTCCGGCAAACCAATCCCGCAGCCGGTGGTCGATGTCGTCGGCTCGCTTTCGACGCCCGGCGACGGTGGCCAAGCCCTCGTCACACCAGGTCGGCCGGTCCATCACATCGACCAGCGCGCGCCACTGCCGGTCGTCGCGCACCGTGACCGCGATCCAGTCGTCGTCCCCGGCGCACCGGTAGAGGTTCTGGATCACGTCGCTATGGCCGCGGTTGCCGCGCCGACCCAGCGTTTTCCCGAACACCTCGCACTCGATCGCCTGGATCGCGGTGGCGTTGAGCACCGTTTCGATCATCGGCAGCTCGACCAGCTGACCCGATCCGGTTCGTTCGGCGAAGTTCAGCGCGGCCACAACCGCGAAGGCGGCGTGCACGCCCGCCAGTGGATCGCAGGCTCCCCGCGGCGTCACGGGCGGCGCCTCCGGCAATCCGGTCACCCAGGCCAGGCCCGCGATCTGCTCCATGGTGGGGGCGAATCCGACCCGGTCGCGCCACGGCCCGTCGAGCCCGAACGCCGGCATCCGGACGACGACCAATTTGGGGTTCACCTTCAGCAGCACGTCGGCGGTGAGCCCGAACTGGTCCATCACCCTCGGTGAGAAGTTCTCGATCACGACGTCGGCGTCGGCCGCCAGACCGGTGAACAGGCTCCGACCCTCGGCGGAGCCCAAATCCAGTGTGACGGAACGCTTGTTGGTGTTCATCGCATGGAAGACCCAGCCGTACTCCCACCAGTCGTCGACGTCTTTGCGCATGCCGCCCGAGTATCGAATCCCGTCGGGCCGCTGGATCGACTCCACCTTGATGACGTCGGCACCGAACGCGGCCAGCAAATGGGTTGCGGCGGGCCCGGCCCAGAAAGCCGTTAGATCGACGATGCGTACGCCCTCGAGCGGCAGCCCGCTCGGCATTGGGCCTAATTCGGGTTTAGTTGTTTGCCAAGGGGATTCGTCGTTCGCCTCACCGGGAGCGGGTGTGGCGCCCAGCGGCGCGGGTGCACACGCAGACATCAGCCATGGCGGGCGCGGCTGCTGAAAGCCGGCGGGGTTGTGGATGAACACCCCACGCTGCCGCACGTATTCCATATCCCGGATCGTGGAGCCGTTGCCCAACGCCGCGATCGGTAACCGGAACAGTTGCCCGAGCTCGACGATCTCCTCGACGGTGCGTTGGGTCATCCACGGGCCCGATCTGTTCACGGATCAGGTCGCGGTAGCCCCACCGGCCGATCTGGAAACGCAGCTGTTCGATCTCCTCCAGCTGCGGGCAGTCCACCATGGCCACGAAGTCGAGCCATTGCTGACCGGTGACCATGGTGATCCCGACGTAGCCGTCCTTGGCCGGTTCGATGGAGGGCACTTCCAGGGTGCGGCGGACCGGCGGAACGCGCAGCAGCTGGGAATGCAGCCATTCGCTGCTCTGCATCGTGGTCAGCGCCTCGAGCATGGAAAGGTCGAGATGCTCGCCGGGGCCGCCATGCTCGACCCGGCGCCGCACGGCCAGCGTGCCGAACGCGGCGAACACGCCGCCCATGTACTCCCCCAGGTCCCCACCGATAGCGATGGGAGGCCCGGCGGGATCGCCGCGAAAGCCGGGCGAGCCGGCCCACGCCTGCAACGTGAACTCGCTGGCGGCGCGGTCAGCATACGGACCGCTCCAGCCGAAGTCGGAGATCGTGACGATGACCGCTCCCGGCGAGTCGGCCAGCAGCCGCTGCGGGTCGATGCCCAGCGCCGCGGCCCGCGACCGGCCGGCGGTGACGACCACGACGTCGGCAGCGGCCAGTTCGGCGCGATAGCGCGCCAAACCTTCAGCGTCTTCGGTGATGGTCAGGCTGTGCTTGCCGGCGTTGAGATAGCTGAAGAATGGCGAAGTATCGCGATCCGGCACCGGCGAACCGGTCGCGGAGTAGCGCCGGAACCAATCTCCTTGCGGCGGTTCGATTTTACGCACCTGGGCCCCGGCATCGACCAGCAGCTTCCCGCAGTAGCTGCCGGCTATCCGATCACTGACCTCGACAACCCGCAATTCCTGCAGCGGTGTCGGCCGGCTGTCGGACCCGCGACTCACCCCGGTATTTATACCATTACTGCTAAAATAGCTAAGCCAGTCGAGTACGTGGAGCCAATGGCCGCGCGCTCTTTTTGTTTCGTCATGAGGATTGGATGACCGCTCTGGGAATTGGGCCCGACGCCCGTCGCCGCTTGTCGGCGCCGAGGATCGCCGAAATCGTAGCCGACGAGTTGCGCCGCCAGATCATCGACGGCGAACTTGGCGACGGCGATCTCCTGCCCCGCCAGGAGGTGCTCGTCGAGCAATTCAACGTGAGTCTGGTTTCCCTGCGAGAAGCGCTGCGGATCTTGGAAACCGAGGGACTGGTCTCGGTCCGACGGGGCAACCGCGGCGGCGCCGTCGTGCACGCGCCGGCGAAGACAAGTGCCGCATACATGCTGGGCCTGCTGCTGCAGAGCGAGTCAGTTGAGGTCGCCGATCTCGGTATGGCGCTGCAGGAACTCGAACCCGCCTGCGCCGCGCTGGCGGCCCAACGGCCCGACCGGGCCGACACCTTGGTGCCAGAACTCAAGCGGGTCAACGATTCGATGGCCGAGCATCTCGACGATGGTCGGCTTTTCACCGAAATCGGCCGCCAGTTTCACGATCTCGTCGTCCGGGGCTGCGGCAATCACACCATCATCGCGGTCGTCGGCAGCCTGGAGACGCTGTGGACCAGTCACGAACAACAGTGGGCCGACGAGAGCGCGGCACGTGGCACCTACCCGTCGTTGGCGAAGCGCCGCGCGGTGCTCAGCACGCATATCAAGCTGGCCGAGACCATCGCGGAGGGTGACGTCGACCGGGCCCGCCGCATCGCGGGTCGCCACCTCGCCGACACCCAGACCTATGTGCTGTCGGGCCGGCCCGATCAACGCATCTATGCGCTTTCGCCGCAGGCATTGTCGCGCCCGCGGGATATCCGCCGCCCTTGAAACCCTGCAACGCCTTGACATCGAAGCGGACCGTTTTAGTCACCGGCGGCAGCGGCGGGATCGGAAAGGGATGCGCCCGCAAACTGTGCGAGCTGGGTTACGACGTGGTGCTGGCGGCACGACGCGAAGCCCCGCTGCGCGCGGCCGCAGAGGAGATCGGTGCGCGCCATATCGTTGCCGACGCATCCGATCCGGACGGGTTCTCAACCGCGATAAGCGCTTTGGAGACGATCGACCTGGTCGTTCACGCGGCCGGCACGCTGGGCGGGACCTACGCGCGCAAGCAGACATTTGAGCAGTGGCAGACGATTATGTCGGCCAACCTGGATTCGTGCTTCGTGGTGACCGCGGCCGTGCTGCCGCGGATGCGCGCGGGCTCGCGGATCGTGTTCATCTCGTCGTCGGCGGCGCACGAGCCGATGCCGGCCCGCACCGCGTATTCCGCATCGAAAGCCGGCATGAACGCGTTCGCCCGCGCCCTGGCGCTCGAAGTCGACCGTGACGGCATCGCCGTGCACATCGTCACGCCGGGCCCGGTGGAAACCGAGATGCTGCAGGACGTTCCGTTCGAGATGTACGCAATCCGGGTGACCGACGTGGCCGAGGCGGTCGCCTGGCTGGACACCGTCGACCCGTCGGTCGATCTGCCGGAAATCCGGCTCGGCGCCGTGCAGCGGGGTCCGTACGCCCGACCGCCGATCGAGCCGACGGAAGCCCGCCGGCGGCGCATCGCCCAGCGCGGTTGACCCTTACCCGTTGGGAAACGCTTTGATCACCGATTCGCCGAACTCGCGCAGGGAGTCCGGGACGGCGAAATCGGCGAACCACACATAGAACCGCTCGACCCGCTGGGCGGCCAGGCCGGTGAAGTGTGCGATCAGCTCGTCGGCATCGCCGCAGACCAGTCCCGACCCCAGGTTGCCGAATCGCCGGGTGCTCGCTTCGCGAACGGTGTTCAAATCGGTGCCCGACCGGACAAAGCCCACCATCTGCTGGACCGACACCCGGGCCGCTCCCGCCGCAGGTGCCAGCTTGGGCAGCTTGTCGATGTGGTTCAACGGCAAATTCCACCAATCTGCGTATTTACGAACGAGTTCCATCATCCGGCGCCCCGTGCCGCCCAGCACCAGCGGTATCGGATGAGACCTTCGCGGAGCCTGCGCGACCTTGCCCGTCCCCGCGTCGTCGCCCCAGTACTGCCTGATCAGGCCGAGGTGGCGCTCGAGTTGCTCCACCCTGGCCACCGGATCCTGCTGACCGACATCGAATCTGGTGAACTCGGCGGGCCAGGATCCCGCACCGAGACCGAGCTCGAATCTGCCGTCCGACGCGTCCGAGAGCGTAACGGCTTGTTTTGCGAGCACGGCAGGGTGTCGAAAGGCGTCGCAGAGAACCAGATGGCCGATCCGTAGCCGCTCCGTCTTGGCCGCCACCCAGGTGGCGATACCCATTGCCTCCCAGATGTTTTCATCGGGCAGCCCGGGTGCCTCGAGATGGTCGATGAACGCGATTCCGTCGAAACCACTGGCCTCGGCATGGCATGCCCGCTCCGCGATGTCTGCCGCGGGCAACCGCACCTGCGGAAGGAACAGATACCACTCGACCATGCGACCACCCTGCGTGCGTTCCGTGCGATTGCAACAGCGTCGCTAGTTTACTATTTTTATTATGTTAGGGGTCTTATGGACATCGGACTGACTTCGGAGCAACTGTCGCTGCGCGACACCGTGCGCGACGTCCTGCGCACCGAATGTCCCCCCGACGCCACCCGCCAGGCGTTGAGCGATCCCGAGCGCTGGCGGACGCTGTGGAAGACGGTCGTCGACCTCGGCTGGACGGAACTTGCGGCGCCCGAAACTTGCCGCGTCGGTGACTACGGTCCCGTCGAGCTGGCAGTGGTTCTCGAGGAATGCGGCGCCGCCATCGCGCCGATCCCGCTGCTCAGCAGCGTCGGGCTGGCGGCGGGCGCACTGCGTGCCAGTGGCCTTGACGCGGTTCTCACCGACATCGCCGGCGGCGTGGTCGCCACCCTGGCGGTCCACTCCCCCGGACGCCGACTACCCGGGGCACCGATGACACTGCAGCACGGACGTCTGCGCGGACGGGCGGTCGCGGTCCCCAACCTGTCGCGGGCGGAACTGATCGTCACACTGGCCCGATCCGATGACGGCGTCCTGGTGGCCGTGGCGCGCTGCGGCGACGGGGTGACGCCGGTGCCGGCAGGCGAGTCCACCGACCCCGCACAGCCGCTGGCCGACGTCGAGATCGACGCCGAGCCGTTGGCAACCGCACGGGTCGATGTCGGACCGGCGTTGACGGCACCGTTGGTCGCCGCTGCCGCCGATCTGGTCGGCGTGGCGAGCGCCGCCTTGCACCGCTCCGTCGAGCACGCGCAGACACGTCGGCAGTTCGGCACGCCGATCGGCGCATTCCAGGGGATCAAACATGCGTTGGCCGACAACTACGTCGGCTTGGAACGCGCCCGCAGTCTCACGTACGCGGCGGCGGCCCGCCTGGGCGATCCGGACACCGCGCCCGCGGATGTCTGGACCGCCGCGGCACTGGCCAAGGCGGCGGCCGGCGACGCGGCGACCAACTGTGCGCGCACCGCAGTCCAGGTGCACGGCGCGCTGGCGCAGACCTGGGAGCACGACATTCACCTCTACGTCCGGCACGCCTGGCAAGGGGCCGCGATGCTGGGAGACAGTCGCGCGCTCTACCACGCGGTAGGCCACCGTTTCGCGGGAGGCGCGGCGTGAACACAGTGGTCGACGAATTCGGCGCGTGGTTGGCGGAGTTTCTGCCCAACGACTACTACGAGAACTATCGACGGTGTCGCTGGGACCTGACGCTGCGGCGCGACTACCAGCGGGCCGCCTTCGAGGCCGGATGGCTACAGCCGACCTGGCCCCGCGAGCACGGCGGTAGATCGCTGGGTTTGCGCGATGCAATGGAAGTCCGGATCGAGGCTGCGCTGCGGTCCGCGCCGAAGCTGCCCAACATTCAGGGTCCCGGCGTCGTCGCGCCGGGCATCCGTCAGTTCGGCACCGCCGCGCAGATCGAGCGTCTACTGGTTCCGCTGCTGCGCGGCGACGAATGGTGGGCGCTGGGCATGTCCGAGCCGGAAGCCGGATCGGATTTCGCCGGCCTGCGCACCCGCGCCGAGCGCGACGGAGACGTGTTCCGGGTCAACGGGCACAAGACTTGGACCACACAGGCCCACCTTTCCCGGTGGTGCACGCTGTATGCGCGCACCGATCCGGCGGCGCCGAAACATCGCGGCATCTCTTGCCTGATCCTTGACCTGCACTCGCCGGGAATACGGATCGAGCCCATCCGGATGGCGTCGATCTCCGACGAGACCTTCTGCGAGGTGTTCCTCGACGACGTCGAGGTGCCGGCGGAAAACCTGCTGGGGCCGCTCAATGGCGGCTGGAACGTCGCGTTGTCGTCGCTGCAGCACGAGCGCCAGATGATCTGGATCATGAACTGGGTCGAGATCAAGCGCGGTCTCGACTCGGTCCGCGGTGCCTGCGACGCGGAGAAGGACCCAGACATCTACACCGAACTCGGCTCGCTGCTCGCCGACGCCGAGGCGCTGCGGGCCACCGGATACCGGACACTGGGCAACGAACTGGCCGGACGGCCCAGCCCAGAAGCCGACATCCTAAAACTGCTCGGATCGGTTACCTTGCAACGGGTTTGGGAACTCGCCGCCGCGGCCGCAGGACCGGCTTCGGCTAGCGACCCTGATCTGCTCTTCGAACGCCAGGACGCCCTCGCAGCGACCATTTACGGCGGAACATCGGAGGTCCAGCGCAACATCATCGCCGAGCGGCTGCTCGGGCTGCCGAAGGGGTGACGAGGATGGATTACGACCTCGGCGAGGACGCCGGACAGCTGCGAAACCATTTGCGGGAGCTGATATCCAACCACATTCCCGCCGACTTTCTCGGGGCCTGCACGGACGACCCGCAGGACCTGGCCACCACCGAGACCTTCTGCAAGCTGCTGGCCACCGAGGGGCTGCTGGCGCTGGCGTGGCCGAAAGAGCATGGCGGCGGTGGCGGTTCGATCTGGCAACAGACCGTGCTGCGTGAGGAAATGTGGGCCCAACACGAGCCGCGCGGTCCGCAGTACATGGGGATCAACTGGGTCGGTCCGGCATTGATGCGTTACGGCACGGCCGAGCAAAAGGCCAAGCACCTGTCGGCCATCGCGTCCGGGGATGTGATCTGGTGCCAGGGGTTTTCCGAGCCGGAAGCCGGAACGGACCTCGCCTCGTTGCGTACCCGCGCCGTGCCCGACGGCGACGGCTGGCGCATCAGCGGGCAGAAGGTATGGACGTCGTATGCCCAGATGGCGTCGTGGTGCGTGCTGGCGGCCTGCACCCATCCCGACGCGCCAAAGTCCCAGCGGCTCACGCTGTTTCTGATTCCGATGGACCGGCCCGGTTTCACTGTTCGGCCAATCCCGTCGATGCTGGGACCCCATCACCTCAACGAGATGTTCCTGGACGACGTGCAGGCGTCCCCCGGCGACGTGCTCGGCGAGCCGGGCGACGGCTGGCGGGTGATGCGCGAAGCGCTGGCATTCGAACGGGTCGGGATCGCGCGCTACGCGCGGTGCGAATCGCTGCTCGAACGGATGCGCAATCAGCTCGGCGACGATTGGGACCACCTTCCCGAATCCATTCGCGCCCGCTGGGTGCGGGCGCTCGTCGACCTACGGGTGGCCCGGCTACTGGCGTATCGGGCCATCTCGCTGCAAGACGACCCGTCGGCGGGTGCGGCGGCCAGCGCCGCCCGCATCGCCACCACCACCTGCGATCAGCTGGTCGCCGAGCTGCTTTTCGACGTGTTGGGTCCGGCCGCACTGGACAGCGGCGCGTCGGCGCCGCTGCACGGGGCGATCGAAGACCATTGGCGCTACGCACAGGCCGCCACCGTCGCATCGGGAACTATCGAGGTACAGCGAATGTTGGTGGCACGAGACGTCTTGGGAGAACATCGGTGAAAACCGCACTGCCACAAGAGATTAACGATTTTGCGGCCGTCGCCGCCAAGCGTCTCGCCCGGTTGGGCGGACCACCGGCGGCGTTGCGCGCCGAGACCGACGACAGCATTCGGGACGCGGCCCGGGGTTCCCTGGGCGAGGTCGGCGCGTTCGAGCTCGACGTCCGGTCCGCGCCCGACGACTTGCTCGCCGCCGCGGTGCTTTGCCAGGCCGCCGGCGCGGCCGCTGTGCCCTATCCCCTCGTCGAAGAGCTGCTCGCGATCGACGGCGCCCGACTCGCACTGGTCAATCCGGAGGCGCCGCGCATCGACCATGGCGACCTGCCCGGTGAGTGGATCGCCGCCGACCTGGACGGCGTTCGGTACCACCCGCGGGCGGGGTCGCGGACCAGCGCCAAGCTGGGCCCCTTTCTGGTGCCGGCCACGCTGAGCGCACCCGACGGAACCGTCCCGGGCGCCGACGTTAACCTTCATCTCGTGCTGGGATCGTGGCGGATTCTCGGAGCAATGCAGCAGGCGCTGCAGATCGTTACCGAACACGTGCGCGCGCGCATCCAGTTCGGCAAGCCGCTGGCGGACTTCCAGGCGGTCAGGTTCGCCGTCGCGGACGCCTCCGTCGCGGTGCGCGGACTTCACGAACTGGCCAAGTACACCATCTCGCGGGCGGAATCGCTGCCGGTTCAAGCGCATTCGGCCGATGCACTCGTGCTTCGGTACAAAGCCGCCGACACCGCACGGCAGGTGCTGCGCGCCTCCCATCAGTTGCTCGGCGCCCTGGGTTTTTGCGACGAGTCCGATGTCAGCGTGCTCGACCGCCACACCCAGCCGCTGATCCGGTTGCCGCTTGGTGCCGAGGCGCTCGCGTTGCGCCTGGTACCCGCCGTACCGGACGGCTCCCTGGAGACATTGTTCAGCAGACCGGTATCGGCGTGAGGCGCACGTGAGCACCGAACCCATCGCATCGGGAGTCTCCCCCAACCCGCTAGAGGACGGAATCCCGTTCGGGACCAAGCTGGCCGAGCTCGCCGAACAACGCCACGACCAGACGGCTGTGACCGTCGTCGCGCTCGACGGCACCGCGCACTCGCTGACCTTCGGTGAGCTCGACGCCCGCGCGAACCAGTGGGGGCGGGCACTCGCCGCCGCCGGCGCCCAAACGGGTTCTCTCGTGGCACTCGCTATCCCGAATTCACAGCATCTGGTGCTGGCGGCGCTGGGGTGCTGGAAGATCGGCGCGGTTCCCGTCCCCATGCACTGGGATCTGCCCGAATGGGAGCGAGACCGGGTGCGCGAGGTGATCGATCCTGCGGTGGTCGTCGATGAAACGAGCCGATGGGAGCTGGAAGCGCACGCTGCGGACGAGTCCGAAAGTCCGCTGCCCACAGCCGTTTCCCCCCACTCAAACGGAATCTGCAGCAGCGGTTCAACCGGTGTGCCGAAAGTGATCCTCAGCCTCGCGCCGTCGCTGTGGACCGATCAGCACGGCGAGCCGTTTCTGTCGAATTGGACACCGGTGGCTCAGCCCCAGACCATCATGGTGCCCGCGCCGTTGTACCACACCAACGGCTTCGCCACCTTCCTGTTCCTGCTGGCGGGTGACCACCTGGTGGTCCTCGAAAAGTTCGACGCGGCACTGGTTCTGGACGTGATCGAACGCTTTCGGATCACCAATTTCACGGCCACGCCCACGATGTTGTCGCGCATCGCGGCCCGGCCCGATGTCCGGCAGCGGGACCTGTCCAGCATCGTCTTCATCCTGCAGGGCGCCGCGGTGATGCCGCCGTCGCTCATGCATACCTGGTTCGAGCTGCTGAGCCCCGAGCAGATCGTGACGGCCTACGGCATGACCGAGAATCTGGGACTCACCGCGTTGCGCGGCGACGAGTGGCTTGCTCATCCGGGCAGTGTCGGGCGCGGTTTCCGGGACACCGAGATCCGGATTCTGGACGCCGGGAGGAAACTCCTTGGCCCCGGTGAACACGGCGAGGTCTACCTGCGCGCGCCGATGAGCGCGGGATCCCGCTATCTGGGTGGGGCGACGCCGCTGCCGTCGACCGAGGACGGCTTCCGTTCCGCCGGCGACATCGGGTACCTGGACGAGGACGGCTACCTCTACATCGTCGACCGCCGCGTCGACATGATCATCAGCGGCGGCGCCAATGTCTTTCCCGCCGAGGTCGAGTCCGCGCTCGCGGGCCACCCCGGCATCGCCGACGTCGTGGTCATCGGGCTCTCCGACCCGCAGTGGGGCCGCCGGGTGCACGCCGTGGTACAGCTCGCCGACGCAGACAGCCACGCACCGCTCACCGAACAGCAGGTCATCGAGTACGCGAAGGGCCGGCTCGCCCACTACAAGGTCCCCAAGACCGTGGAGTTCGTCGACGCGATTCCCCGCACGGCGGCCACCAAGGTCAATCGGTCCGCCATGATCGCAGCCCGGGGCGGGTAAAACCGAACGTTTCCGTATATCTCGCCGCCAGCCCGCGTCACCGACAATCGATAACCGGCAGCCCGTCCATCCTTAAGGGTGATCTGGTCCTAACGAGAGATATGAGTTCGCCATGAAATCTGCCGACATTGTCGATGCTGTTGATGGTGTGCGATTGGCTAGATATGTCTGCGACCTGAGTGGAGGGCAGCGATGTCATATCTGGCGACGGCACCGGAGTTTCTGGCTTCGGCGGCAACGGATCTTTCCAACATCAGCTCGACGCTGACCGCCGCGAATGCGGCAGCGGCGGCCCCGACGACCGGTTTGCTGGCCGCCGCCGCCGACGAGGTGTCGACGGTGGTGGCGTCGCTGTTTTCCGGGCACGGACAGGCCTTTCAGGCGCTCAGCGCCGAGGTGGCGGCGTTTCATGCCCAGTTCGTGCAGGCCTTGAGCGGGGCGGGGGGTGCCTATACGGCCGCCGAGTTGGCTAACGCTTCGCCGTTGGGTGCGGTTGCGGCTGCCACATCTGCGGCCTTCCCGCACCCCAACACGACCCCGGGCCTCAACTTCGGCTTCGGTAACAAGGGCTCGTTGAATGTGGGCAGCGGGAACACCGGCAGCGGAAACTTCGGCCCCGGAAACACCGGCAACTCCAACCTGGCGGGCGGCAACATCGGCAACGCCAACATCGGCAACGGCAACCGCGGCAGCGGAAACGTCGGGTCCGGAAACTTCGGCAACAACAACATCGGGTTCGGGAACACCGGCACCTTCGCCGGCGGCTTTAATCCCGGTGGTTATAACGTCGGCATCGGTAACACCGGCAACAACAACATCGGCCTGGGAAATTTCGGCAACGCAAACATGGGCGGCGGCAACACCGGCAACAACAACATCGGTGGCGGCAACACCGGCAACAACAACTTCGGGTTCGGCAACACCGGCAACAACGACATCGGGATCGGGCTCACCGGTAACAATCAGGTGGGCATCAACGTCGCCGGCCTGCTGAACTCGGGCAGCGGCAACATCGGTTTCGGGAATTCCGGCACGAACAACATCGGCTTCTTCAACTCGGGCACCGGCAACATCGGCATCTTCAACACAGGCATAAATACCGAAGTGCCAGGTACCGGAGTTCCGGGCGCCATCAACAACATTGGCATCGGAAACTCCGGCGTCGGCAACTTCGGCTACGGGAACTCGAGTGAGCTCAACACGGGCTTCGGGAACTCGGGCCAGTTCAACACCGGCTTCGGAAACTCGGGCCAGGTCGACACCGGCATCGGGAATGCGGGCAGTGGAAACACGGGTTTCGGGAATTCGGGCAGCACGAATACCGGTTTCGGGAATTCGGGCAATGTGAACACGGGTTTCTGGAATTCGGGCAACGTGAACACGGGCTTCGGGTTCACCACCGACAGCGGCCAGATTAACTCGGGCTTCAACAACACCGGTATCGAAGACTCGGGCTTTGGAAACACGGGCGCTCTGATGTCGGGCTTCTTCAACAGGGCCAGCGGCGGCATTGCGCACCAAGCGATCTCGGGTTTCTTCAACACCGCCACCGGCGGTTCCTTTTTTAACGGCCTGATCTCGGGCTTCTTCAACACCGGCGTCACCGGCCCCCTTGAGGGCGACCCTAGCGGTTTCCTGAGCGGCTTTAGCTCCGGCCTCGGCAACATGGGTACCGGCATCGCGGGCGTGTTCAACCTCGGGCGTCTGTAGCCGACCAACTCACCGGTGTCGGCTCGATGCCGAGGTCGGGGCGGCTAAGTCTTCCCGTGTCTTCCCGTGCTAATCCGGTCGCCTTGGCGGAAACTCGGCGCGTTCTTTGATGGTCTCGCGGTAGGCGTACACCCGATTCGTGATCGTCCCCAGCACCGCGACCGTGCGACCGCCACGACCATATGCAGCGACGAACTCCCATTTGTCGGGGTCACCTTCGACGATTTCGAGCGCATCGTAATCGGTTGGCACACCGAGCATCTGGACCTTGGTGTCGTATTGATCGGACCAGAAGTAGGGCACCTCGTCGTACGCCTCCGCGCGACCCGGGCCTGCCAACAGAGTCCGGGCTGCAGCCTCGCCCTGGCGTCCCGCATCTTCCCAATGCTCGGTCCGCAGGTGTCGCTCATACAGCGGATGCCACCAGCGCGCCACGTCACCGGCGGCCACAACATCGGTGCCGCCTTCGACCGCACCGGTGGCATCGCAGACCACGCCGTCGTCCACACGCAGTCCCGACCCCTCGAGCCAGTCGGTTGCGGGAGTCACACCCAAGCCAATGATGACGAGATCGGCCGGAACCTGCGACCCGTCGGTGAGCCGAACCGCCTCCACCCGACCGTTACCGGCGAATGCGTCGACGCCCACACCGACCCGTAGGTCCACACCGTGCTCACGGTGCAGTTCGGTCCAGCAAGGCGCTAGTTCCTTGCCCAAAGCGGCCAGCAGCGGGGCGGCGGTCTTCTCGATCAGCACCACATCCAGGCCTATCGATCGGCAACTCGCGGCGACCTCGGCGCCGATGAATCCACCTCCGACCACGACGACCCGCGGACGCGATCCAAGTCGTTCCCGGATGGCCAGGCAGTCATCGACCGTGCGGAGCAGCAGCACCCCATCGGGAACCGCGCCGCCCGGCCATTCGCGCGGGACTGCGCCACTGGCGATCACCAGTCCGTCGAACGGCACGGACACTTCCTTGTTGTCGTCGCGCACGCGGACGGTCCGCGAGGACGTGTCCAATCCGAGCGCCGATGCGCCGCGCAGCACACGCGCATCGAGATCGAATTGAGGCGCAAGGTCGATACCCGCCCGGTACACCTTGCCGGTGAGGAATTTCTTCGACAGCGGCGGCCGGTGATAGGGGGCCTGGCGTTCGGCACCCACAACGGTGAGGTCTCCGTCGTAGCCCTCCTGGCGCAGGGTCTCCGCCGCGCGTGTGCCCGCCACACCGGCACCTACTACGACCACCTGTTTTAGCTGACGCGCTGTTGGCACGGGTTCAGTCCTTCACCGTTATCGCCTGGGTGGGGCAGGACACCTCGGCGCCCTTCAACTGCTGGCGCATGTCCTCGGGCGGCTGCTCTTGGAGCACGTGTAGTCCGTCTTCACGCACGTCGAACACCTCGTGGCAGATGCTCATGCAAACGCCGTTCCCGTCGCAGGTGTCAAGATCAACCGAAACCTTCATGGAACCTGGGCCTTCCGTGCTTCGCCGTTAGAAGTCTCGATGCCTTGCGTTTGGTCGGGTGACTTTCCGTGGGACATCGCTCGCTCACGGGCCGCTTTCGCTACCGGCGAGTAGTTCAGGTAGTCAACCGCCATCTGCGTGGACGCCTCATCGTTGGGGTGATGACTGGGCCGCAGATAGCGGACCGGCGTCGTGACCATAAGCTTCCACGGGCCCGGCAACCGGTATTCGCGGGCGGCCCACAGCCAGTCCCGCCAGCGCCACTTTTGATCGATGGTCGGATCCTGGGCCATCAGGTAGCGAGCCCCGGCTATCCACCAGCCGATGAACAACGGCGACGTGAAGAACATGGAAAACGCCCTGATCCAGTAGTTGCCGCTGACGTGCTGGAAGACGTCGTACACCAGCGAACGGTGCTCGACCTCCTCGGCGCCGTGCCAGCGCAGCAGGTCGAGCATCATGGGGTCGGCCTTCGCGTAGTCCAGGCCTCGGTTCGTCAGCACCCACTGGCCCAACATCGCGGTGTAATGTTCCAGCGCTGCCACATCGGCCAGACGTCGATACAGCCACCACCGCTTCATCGCGGGCGGAAACCAATTGGGCGCATCACCCAGCGTCGCCGACAACAGTCTCCCCAGCCGATCGGTGTACGGCTTGGTTTCGATGCCTTGTTCGGCTAAATGGTCCAGTACTACCTGGTGCGCCCAGGCGTGCCAGGACTCCTGCTGGATGAACGGCTTGATCGCCGCCTCCAACTCCGGATCGTCGACCAGCGACGACGCCTCGAGAACGGCCTTGATGAAGTGCCGCTCGCCCTCAGGCAACAGCAGATGCAGGACATTGATCATGTGTGTCGAGAACGGGTCGTCGGGCACCCAGTGCAGCGGCGTGTCCGACCAGTCGAAACGGACCATCCGGCGATATTGCGGGTGTCCCTCGTGGTGAAGTTCGACCTCTGGCATAAAAATCCTCCTGCCGACCGACCGCGCGGTCGGTCCCTTTTCTTCCTTGGAAGCGTCGATCCAAGAGCAGAACGCGCCGGGCACCCTTCGGATCGCGCCGCCTGCACCGCCGCACCAGCCGCCGCTCGGAACTTCGCCAAGATCGTTCTACCCACATCGACGGGCGGTTATTCGTACCGGCGGTACCGGATTTTGAGCGTTCGCTGTTTGAGATGCGCGACTGATATTCGCGATGCGCGGTAACCTCATTCTCGAAGCGCAACCAGTGCGCAACGGAAGGGACGAAGCGCTCATGGGCCACCCCGTCGAGGAAGCTGAAGTAACGCGCGCCGACCGCTTTATCAAGACGGCTGTGGCGATACTGAGCGAAACCGGGCGCACCGACTTCACCGTGCAAGAGGTCGTCGCACACTCCAAAACCTCGCTGCGGGCGTTCTACCAGCACTTCAGCAGCAAGGACGAACTGCTGCTCGCGCTGTTCGACAGGACGATCGCCCAATCGGCGCGCGCCTGGCGCACCGAGACCAACGGGCTCGACAGCACCGCCGCGCTGAAGCTGGTGATCGACCGCATCAGCCAACAACCCGAATCAAGCACCCAGGACAGCCTCAACAGGGCGTTGAGCCTCTACAACCAGCACCTGGCCGAGACCCGCCCCCGCGAATACGCCCGCGTGCTTTCCCCCTTGCATCAACTGATCCGCGACATCGTCGGGCAGGGCATCACCGAGGGTGTCTTCAACCCGGGACTCGACGTCGGATCCGCGGCAGCGATCGTCATGCAGACGGTGGTGGGTGCGCAGCGATTGCACTGGCTGGGTAGCGAATTGAACGGAACACCGATCGCCGCCGGCCAGCTCTATGACTTCTGCAGCCGCGCCCTGGGGATCCGCGACACCGACGACGAGACGGCCACGCCCTCGCTGGCCGAGCTGTTCGCCCAGATCGGAATGCGTCCGGGCACCCACGAGGGCGAATTCGCGATGACGATGCCGGTCAGCCCCCATGTGGTCAACACCTCCGGCGCGCTTCAGGGCGGCCTGATCGCCACGCTGGTCGACGTAGCAGGGGGACAGTTCGGGCTGGACTATCTGGAGCCGGGCACCACCATGACGACCGCCGACCTCTTCGTCCGCTACCTGCGACCGATCCGGCAGGGCTCGGCGCGCGCGGTGCCGCGAATGCTGCGGTCCGGCAGGCGGGCGATGGTCATGCAGGTCGACATATACGGCGACGGCGACGGCGACGAACTCGCCGCCACTGCGACCGTGAATTTCGCGATCATCAACGGAGCGACACCGACGGTCGGTCTTCCGGCGGATCCATAGGCCCCGGTGCACCTTGGGACGCAAAAGTGGTAACGTCATTACCATCTACCGAGAATCCAAGACTTCCGCAAGGAGATCGCCATGCCGTCTCGCGAGCTTTCCTTCCCCGTGTTCGACGCGGACAACCACATGTACGAGCCTCAGGAGGCGCTGACCAAGTACCTCCCGGACAAGCGCAAGAACGTCATCGACTACGTGCAGGTCCGCGGTCGCACCAAGATCGTGGTGCGCGGTCACATCAGCGAGTACATCCCCAACCCGACGTTCGAGAAGGTCGCGAAGCCGGGCGCCCAGGAGGACTACTTCCGAAACGGCGCGCAGGGCAAGACCTACCGCGAGATCCTGGGCGAGCCCATGAAGGCCATCCCCGCATTCCGCGAGCCGGGGCCAAGACTTGAGGTCATGGACGAGCTCGGCATCGACTACGCCCTGATGTTCCCGACCCTGGCCAGCCTGGTCGAAGAGCGCATGAAGGACGACCCGGAGATGACCCACGACGTCATCCACGCGCTCAACCAGTGGATGCACGAGCAGTGGACGTTCAACTACCAGGAGCGCATCTTCGCCACCCCGGTGATCACCCTGCCCATCGTCGAGCGCGCGCTGGAAGAACTCGAATGGTGCCTGGAGCGCGGGGCCCGCACCGTGCTGGTCCGCCCGGCGCCGGTGCCCGGTTACCGCGGCAGCCGGTCGTTCGGCCTCGAGGAGTTCGACCCGGTCTGGCAGGCCTGCATCAAGGCCGGCATCCCGGTCTCGATGCACGCCTCGGACAGCGGTTACTCCGAGTTCGCGAACGTCTGGGAGCCCGGCGACGAGTTCCTGCCGTTCAAGCCGACCGCGTTCCGCAGCTTCGCGATGGGCCATCGGCCGATCTTGGACGCGATGGGCGCGCTGGTGTGCCACGGCGCGCTGTCGCGCAACCCCGAGCTGCGGGTCCTGTCGATCGAAAACGGCGCCGACTGGGTGCCGGACCTGTTCAAGGGCCTCAAGGGCGTCTACAAGAAGATGCCGCAGTCGTTCAGCGAGAACCCGATCGAGGCGTTCAAGCGGTGCGTCTACATCACCCCATTCTGGGAGGACAGGTTCAACGAGATCGTCAACATGGTCGGCACCGACCGGGTGATGTTCGGGTCCGACTGGCCGCACCCCGAGGGGCTGAAGGACCCGATCACCTTCGTCGACGAGCTCACCGGCTTCTCCGAAGAGGACGTCGCCAAGATCATGGGCGGCAACCTGATGAAGCTGATGAAGGTCTCCAAGCCCGTCTCGAAGAAACCGGTCTCAGCCTGATCGAATTTCACGACAATCGACAGCCGCCCTAGGACCGGTGGAATCGACGGCCTCCCGCGCCGTTAGCAAACTGTTGCATTGAACGCCCGGCACCCATTGAATATTGAATAATCTCACTAACGACATTTCGCGAATGGGTCGACGCAATATTGACTTGGTTATGTGACTCGGTCCCTAAGCGGGTCCGTACAAAGGCTCCGTAGGAGGGACGGCCATATGGTGGCCGAAAAGGACTGGGACAAAACCATAGGGGCGGCCGACGCCGTGCGCCGCGTCTTCGAGAATATCCCCGCGATGCTGGTTGGCTTTGACGGGCCTGACCACCGGTTTGTCGCGGTCAACGCGGCTTTCCTGGCAATTAGCCCCACGCCCGCCCCCATCGGGCTTCCCGTGCGCGAGGTGTATCCGGAGCTCGAGAGCCAGCTGGTCGCTGGGATGTTCGACCGGGTCTACCAAAGCGGTGAGCCACAGTCGGGGACGGAGTGGCGCGTACAGACCGACTACGGTTCGGGACTAATCGAGGACCGGTTCTTTGACTTCGTTGTCACACCGCGTCGCCGCGAGGACGGAACGATCGAGGGCGTGCAGCTCCTCTTCGACGATGTCACCGGTCGGGTGCGCGCACGACTGAGCGCCGAGGCGCGCATGGAGGAGCTGTCCGAGCGTTTCCGCAGCGTTCGCGATTCGGCCACCGTCATGCAGCAGGCGTTACTGGCCCCGTCTGTGCCCGTCGTTCCCGGTGCGGACATCGCCGCGGAGTACCTCGTCGCCGCGGAGGACACCGCGGCCGGTGGGGACTGGTTTGATGCCGTAGCCCTCGGGGATCGACTCGTACTCATCGTCGGCGACGTCGTCGGTCATGGCGTTGAAGCCGCCGCGGCTATGTCCCAATTGCGCACCGCGCTGCGGATGCAGATTTCCGCCGGCCACACCATCGTCGACGCGCTCGAGGCGGTCGACCGCTTCCACGAACACGTGCCCGGGTCGAACTCGGCCACCCTGTGTGTCGGCTCTCTCGACTTCGCCACGGGCGAGTTCCTGTACTGCACCGCCGGACACCCGCCACCGCTGCTGGTGAGCGCCGACGCGAAGGCACGGTACGCGGAACCGTCCGGCGGGGGTCCGCTCGGGAGTGGCACCGGGTTTGCGGTGCGCACCGAGGTGCTCGACGTGGGCGATTCGGTCTTGCTGTACTCCGACGGACTGATCGAACGTCCCGGCCGGCCGCTGGGCGCCAGCACCGCGGAATTCGCCGACCTGGCCGCGAATATCGCGGGCGGCAACCGCGGTTTTGTCATGGATGCGCCGGAACGGCCGATCGAGCGCATTTGCTCGGAGACACTCGAGTTGCTACTCCGGTCGACCGGCTACAACGACGACGTCACTTTGCTTGCGGCGCAACGGCGCACACCGCCGCCACCGCTGCACATGATGCTGGACTCGACGATCCGCGCCGCACGCACGGTTCGCGCCCGGTTGCGCGAATGGCTGTCGGAGATCGGCGCCGGCCCGGACGACGTCTGTGATGTCGTGCACGCGGTCTCCGAGTTGGTCGAGAACGCGGTCGAGCACGGGTACGCCACCGAGGTTGCAAACGGGGCTTTAAAAGACATTGTCGTCGAGGCCGCCCTGGCCGGCGACGGCAACCTGCACGTCTCGGTGATCGACCATGGAGAGTGGAAGGATTACCGCGAGGGAGAGCGGGGCCGCGGGCGCGGACTCGCGATGGCCGAAGCCCTGGTGTCCGAGGCGCAGATCACGCATGGCGCCGACGGGACGACGGCCAGCCTGATCCGCCGTCTATCACGGCCGGCCAACTTCGTCACCGACACAACCGTCAGCCGCGGAAACCACCAGCGACCGGTCAGCTCCGAATTCGTCTCATTGGTCGGCGAGCCCGGCCACATCGTCGTCAGCGGTGAGATCGACTCCACCACCGCATCCACGCTGGACCGCCAGATCGCGGTCGAGAGCCGTTCCGGCATAGCGCCTTTGACGATCGACCTCAGCGGGGTCACCCACCTCGGATCGGCGGGCGTCAGCGCGCTGGCCGCCGCCCGCGACCGGGCGCGGCGACAGGGCGGTGACTGTGTGCTGATAGCCCCCGCCGGGAGCCCGGCGCATCACGTCTTGTCGCTGGTTCAGATGCCCGTCGTCAGCGGCGACACCGACAGCATCTTCGCCGAAGAATAAGGATAAGTCGGTTCGCGGTCAGCGCGCCTGGCCGTGCCGCACCTGATTGAACGGCACGTCGCGGTCGGCGGCGAATTCCCGTGGGAATCCCAGCACCCGTTCACCAATCACGTTGCGCGCCATCTCCGTGGTGCCGCCGCCGATGGCGACGTTCTGCCGAGACAGGTACCGCAGCCCCATCTGCAGGCCTTCGCCGAATTCCCCTACGACACCGGCACTTCCCGCGATCGCCATTGCCGTATCGATATCCAATGTCACGGTCTCGGAGTGGAACAGCCTGATGAGCGTTCCGGCGGCCGGGGGCAGTACGCCATCTCTGACATTGCGGTACACGTGATCGATAAGCTGCTCGCCCACCGCCCGGTGCACCAGCACCCGGCCGGCCATCACCTGCACGCGTTCGTTATCGGCCTGGCCCATCTTCTCGGCGAGGTCGGCATAGTCGACCGGCGTCGTGTGGCCGCCTTCGTGGCCGCTGCCGCTGGCGAACTCCGAGCCCTGTCCGACCGCGCGCCGTTCGTGATACAGCTGCCGCGAGGCCACCGCCCAACCACCGTTGACCTCACCAACGACGGCGTCGTCACCTACGTCTACCCCGTCCAGAAACTCCTCGCAGAACTCGGTCGAACCGCTCAGCATAGTGATGCGCCGCAACGTGATTCCCTGATGAGCGATCGGCACCAGGAACATGGTCAGGCCCTCGTGCTTGGGCACGTCCCAATCGGTGCGGGCCAGACACAGGCCGTAGTCGGCCGCGAACGCGCTGGTGCTCCAGGTCTTGGCGCCGTCGATCACCCAACGGTCGCCGCGGCGTTCGGCCCGGGTGATGACACCGGCCAGATCCGATCCGCCGCTGGGTTCGGACAATAACTGCACCAGCACTTCGTCGCCGCGCAGGGCGGCGGCAATGCGCTGCTTCTTCTGCTCCTCACTACCGCAGTCGAGCAGCGTGGCACAGCAGATGGTGAACGTAGGGGTGTTGAGGATCAATGGCATCTCGTAGTTGAGGCTTTCGGAGTCGAATGCCTTCTGGTAGTCGTACTCGAGGCCCAGGCCACCGTACTCCCGCGGGAAGCAGATACCCGCGAATCCCCCTTCGTAGAGCCTCTTTTGCAGTTCACGGGCGCGGTTCCAGGACCGTTGGTCGTCGCGCGGGACGGCGGGCGGCGACTCGGGATCGATCGCAGGCATGTTGTCCGCCAACCATGCTCGGGCCCGAGCGGCGAACTCGGCGACGGGTTCGACGGGCGTCATCTGGCTTTCGTCATCGATCGGGCCGCCTTCTCCGACTCATACACCCTCAGGTTGTGCTCCTCGGGCGTGCCGAACATGGAGCGGTACAACGTAACCCTCCTGAGGTAGAGGTGTAGGTCGTGTTCCCAGGTGACCCCGATGCCGCCGTGCATCTGCACGCAGGCCTGAACGATCCGGCCGGCCATCTCGCCGACGTAGGACTTGGCAACGCTGGCCGACAAGCCCGCGCCGGGTGCGCGAGCCGCAACGTCGGCGACGGCCGCGCCCGTGGTGGCACGACACGCTTCGAGCCACAGCTTCATATCGGCGAACCCATGTTTGAGGGCTTGGTACGACGCCAGCGGACGGCCGAACGTGTGGCGGTCCAACGCCCATTGAACGGTTAAGTCGAACACCGTTTGCACGATGCCGACCACCTCGGCGCACTGCAGCACCTGGGCAAGCTGGCTCTGCCGGTCGATCAGCCGGGCCGTCTCGGCAGCGCTGCCGACGGCCGCGGACCGCTCCACGACCACCCCGTCGAAATGCACCCGCGCGTATTGCTTGACCAAGTCCACCGACTGCTGGGGCTCAATCCGGACGCCCGGCGCGTCCGTTGGGACCAGGAACTGACGAACCTCAGAAGCATTTGGGCCACATCGCGCCACCACCAGCAGGACCCCGCTTTGGGCGCCGGCCTCGACGCGATCCTTGGTGCCGTCGATGCGGAAGCCGGTGTCGGTCTGGGTGGCGGTCACCGATGGATCCAGCGGCGCCCATCCGCGGCCCGGCTCCGAAACCGCCCACGATGCCACCGTTTCACCGGCGAGCAGCGACTCGATGGTGGCAGCGTGCGCTTGCGGGTCTGCGCAGTCGACGAGTGCCGCCAGCACGACGCTGACCGGGTACAACGGTCCGGGTGCCACCGTCTTGCCGAGTTGTTCGGCGACCATGGCCAAATCCTCGACACCGCTGCCCGAGACGCTGCCGCCGCCCAAATCCTCCGGAACGAGCAGGGCCGTCCACCCGAGTTCGGCGGCGCGCCGCCACCATGCCGGATCGAAGGACTCCCCCGCGGCATGCAGTTCGCGAACGCGGCTCAGCGGCGCTTCTTTTTGCAGAAAGGCCTGGGTTGTCGAAGCGAATAGTATCTTTTCGGGAGAGTCGACGACGGTCATGGTGCCGGCAGGTTCCTCAGCGTTCGATGGCCGTTGCGAAGGATGCACGGGAGAAAGTCGGGGTGGTTGATCATCCGCCTGATCGGTTCTCGTCGGAGTTCGCTAGAAGACTCTGATGCTAGCAGTGAGCGATACGGTAAGAGATACCGGAGTTCAGTCGATAATGATGTTGATGAGCGGTAAGCGCGATGGCTGAGACGAACGAGCCACCGGAGGATGCGGACCAGTCCGCGGCCGAGGTTAAGGCATTGCTCGATGAGGCTGATGCGGAAGCCGCCGCGGCCGAAGCGGCGGCCGCCGCGGCGCAGGCCCGCGCCCGGGCCGCCCGGCTGCGACGAAAGGCGCTCGGCCTGCCCGACCCTGCTGAGCATTACGACGACGATGAAGACTACGACGAGGACTACTACGACGAGGACTACGAGGACTACGACGACGAGGACTACGACGAATCCGTAACGGAGCAACCCGCATGGCGAGCCTGGATACCGGCGATCGCCGCAGCGGCCACGATCATCCTCATCATCTGCTTTGCCGGCGTCAGCGCGTACATGGTGCTCCAACATCGTGACACCACCGGGCACCAACAGCGGCAAGCGGCGTTCGTTGCCGGGGCCAAGAAGGGCGTCGTCAACATGATCTCGCTCGACTACAACAAAGCCAAGGAAGACGTCCAGCGTGTGATCGACGGCTCCACCGGCCAGTTCAAAACCGACTTCCAGCAGCGGGCCAACGATCTCATCGCGATGGTCGCGCGGTCGAAAACGGTCACCGAAGGAAGGGTGAACGCGGCGGCCATCGAGTCCATGGAACGGAACTCGGCGGTGGTATTGGTCTCGGCGACATCGCAGGTCACCAATTCCCCGCCCGGCAGGGACGAACCACCACAGATATGGCGGCTCAGAGTGACCGTTGCCGATGTCGGTGGGCAGTACAAGATGTCGAAAGTTGAGTACGTACCGTGACTGACGATGTGCGCGACACCACCGGGGTTGGGGGCGAGACCGATTCGGACGCACCGGAAACCACAACCGAAGCCGAAGACTCGGCGGCCCGGGAGACCGAGGAGACCATTGACGACGAGGAGACCATTGACGACGAGGACACCGTTGACGACGCAGAGGTCGACTCCTTCGAAGCGGTCAAACGCCGGCGACTTCGCCTGCCGCGCACGCTGCCCAGGATAATTTCCGTGCTTCTGGTTGTGCTCCTGCTGATCTCCGGCGGCGTGGCGACGTGGCTGTACTTCAAGCAGTACCGGCCCGATCAACAGACCGACGCCCGCGTCGCCCGGACGGTGGTCAGCGCCGCGTCCGAGGGAACCGCGGCGTTGCTGTCTTATTCATACGACTCGCTCGATAAGGACTTCGCCGCCGCCAGAGCGCACCTCGGCGGGGACTTCCTCACGTACTACGACCAATTCACTTCGCAGAGCGCGGGTCCGCTCGCCACAGCAGAAGGCGATGAAAGCCACAGCAAGGGTGACGGGCGCCGGATTGTCCGAACTTCGCCCCGATTCGGCCATCGTTCTGGTTTTTGCCGATCAGGTCACCACCACCAAGGACAGCCCCCAACCGTCCGTGGCGGTGAGTAGCGCGCTGGTGCAGATGACTCGGATCAACGACACCTGGCTGATAACGAAGTTCGACCCGATCTAGCACCACTACATTGCGAACACGCGGCGGAGCGTCTGCGCGTGCAGGGCCCGGTTTTCCTGGGAGACAACCCAATCCGGAACCAACGAATCGAAGCCATTGAATGTCGCTGCGATAACGTGTAATTCGGTGTGAACGTAGGCATGCAGGAGTCGGTTGGCATAGTCGATGGCTTCGTCGCGGCACGGGTCGATCTCGGAGCAGCTGATGAACGTCGGCGGCAGCCCCTCCAGGTTCGGCCGGTGCGCGGGGACGTGTTGACCGCTCGCGGTTGCGTGGCCGAGGTAGTGGCTCCACGCCCGGCTCACGGCAGGGCCGTTGAGGCCCGGCGTGCGCTGGAACTCGCGTCGCGACGGCGTGGCATCGGAGTCGAGCATCGGCTGGTGCAGGATCTGCACCAGGATCGCCGGACCTTCCTCGTCGAACATCCGCTGGGTCAGGCCCGCGACCAGCGCCGCACCCGCGTCCCGGCCCATCACCGCGATGCGGCCGGCATCCGCATCCAGATCGGCGCCATTCTCGACGGCGTATCGGAGGGCCGCTGCCACGTCCGCCAGTGCGGCCGGACACGGATTTTCGGGCGCGAGCCGGTAGTCGACAGATATCAGTAGACAGCCGGCGCTATGCGCCAGCTCCACGCACTGGGCGTGGTCGGTGTCCAGGTTCCCCGTCACGAAGCCACCGCCGTGGGCGTATACAACGAGCGGCGCCGGGGACCCGGTGACGCCGCGATACAGACGAACGCCCAGCTGCCGGCCGTCCGGACCAGCGATGAATCGCGACTCGACGGCCACGCCGTCGGTGTCGACCGCCGCGGCCCGCTCAGCGGCCAGGAGGTTGGCATGTTCCCGCTCGGCGGCCAGCGTCTCGGCGCGGAATTCGACAACGCCCAGCTCGATCGCAGCCTCGCGCAGCGTTGGGTCGATGCGGTTAAGGCCTTGTGGTCGTGTCAGATTCGTTTGTGTCATACCCTCTCATTTTCCGGGTTCGTCGTCGCGCCTCGGGTCAAACCCCGGCCGTTCCCCGGGAAGGGCCTTGACGGTCGCCGGAAGTCCGTACAGCGCCGTCGCGTTACCCCGCATGATCCGCTCTCTCTGGTCGGCGGGGAACCGGTTGATCGCGTACGTCGGCGAGTCGTAGCTCCAGTGCGGGTAGTCCGTGGAGAACATGAGGTTGTCGCCGAGGTCCATGATCTCCAGGTACTCGCGGAACTGCACGGTATCGGTGTCTTCCAGGGGCTGGGTGGTGAACCGGACATGTTCGCGCACATACTCCGACGGGCGGCGACGCACGTGCGGCAAGTCGCCGCGGCGCGCTTCCCAGATCCGGTCCATCCGCGACATCACCGGCATCGCCCAGGTGAAGCCGCCTTCGATGAAGACCACCCGTAGGTCGGGATGGCGATCGAACGCGCCGTCGAACACCAGGCTCATCAGGTGCGAGACGTACAGCAGCGGCCAGGAGGCGAAGAAATCGTGCCAGTGCGCGGGGTTGCCGACCGGGTACAGCGGGATCAATTCGAACGGCGTCTGACCCATCAGATGCGTGGCCACCGGGAGCCCGTTGCGCGACGCGGCCTCGTAGAGCGGGTCGAAATGTGGGTTGCCGAAAGGGATTCCACGAGTCTGCGGTGTCATCAGCACCTGCGCCAGATAGGGATGTCCCGCCCACCGTTCGACTTCGCGCGCCGCCTGCTCCGGAGTCTGCGCGCTTACGCTGATCGATCCGCGCCAGCGGCCGTGCGCGTTGTACCTGTCGAGCCAGACGTCGGCGAGCCAATCGTTATAAGCCGACTTGAGAACGTGTTCGGCCTCCGGCAGCTGCGCGTCACACATCGGCAGAAGGGTCGCGATGCTGACACCGGCGTCCACCAGCAACTGCTTGGCGGCGAAATCCGGGTCGCTGCCGGCGAATCCGCCACCCGGCGGCGCGGCGTCCAGGCGCAGCGAATTCGTCTTGTACGAATCCGGGGTGTCATAGAAATGCGGCACCGGGCTGACCGCGTTTCCGGTCGGCCAGATCTTGTCCACCCATTCGGCGGGCGCGTAGGACTTCAAGACGTCGACCGATACGGGCAGCGGATGCACATCGGTGTCGACCATGGTGACCGCGACTTCGGTCTGCGTCTCGATCCGTTCGATGGTGGTCATCGCACACTTCCTTCCACCGGTGCTGGAGCCCGTACAGCTCACTGGCGTTTCGCCACAACACCTTGTCGCGTTGCGCGGCATCGAGACCCTCGGCCATCACCCCCGGAGCGGTGTGTGGACCAATGCGGGTAACTCGATCCGTACATCAACAGGTCAGCCTTGCCGGAGAAGTCCATCCAGCGTTGCGCCTTCGCGGTCTCGATCGGCCCGTCGAATGCCGACGAACAAAACCGCACATGGCCGGGCAGGTATTGGCTGGGATAACGGTCGACCCACGGGGTCTGGTCGCGCATCGACAGCCAGAAGGTATCCAGCCGCCACATCAGCGGGGTGAGGATGTCATATCCGCCGTCGGCGAAAACGAACTTGAGGCCCGGGTGCCTGCCGAATACGCCCTCGACGATGAGCGTGGCCAGGTGGACGAAGTAGTTCAGCGGCATGAACGCCGCGTATCCCGGGTAGGTGTGCGCGTGCCCGGCGAACGTGGGCGGATGGTCGACGCCGTTGCCGCCGTTGATGTGCACCGCGACCGGCAGCCCGTGGGCGGCGGCGGCCTCCCAGATGGGCTCGAACATCGGTTTGCCGTACGGCTCGCGTGACTGCATCGGAACACCGACCTGGACCAACTTGGGGTGGCCGGCGAGGCGTTCGATCTCGCCGACGGCGCCCTTGGGGTCTTCGGGATTTACCCGGATGGTGCCCCGGAATCGGTTGGTGGTGTCGGGCTCCAGCCACCGGTCGAGCAGCCAGTCGTTGACCGCGGCGCAGATTCTGCTGTTGAGCAGGTAATCGGCGATGTTGCCGCGGGTCAGCGGGTTCAGGATGGCAAAGTCGACTCCGGCGTCGTCAAACAGGTGCCGGCCGACGGTCTCGGGATCCGATCCCGGGTAGTGCTCTCCGTAGAGGTCTTGCCGGTAATCGCCGCCGGGCGCCTGATACCACTGCTGCTCGACGTCGGGAATCGACCGCAGCTTGTGGGCGTCGGGGAGATAGCGTCGTATCTCTGCGTTGTGGCGGAAGTGCGGTTGGACGCACGCGTCAATGATCGGGCTCAAGCGGTGAGATACACCTCCCCGTCGCTGACGTCGACTCGGTACGTGCGGATGCGGCGTCGCGGATCGGCCACGTTTTGACCCGTGGTCACGTCGAATTCCCAATTGTGCCAGGGGCATCGAACGATCTGCCCGTCGCGCACCCGGCGCATCCCGTCGGGTGATTCGGGAGCCGGCTCGTTGGTGCCGCCGATCAAGCCCAGGCACAGCGGGGCGCCCTCGTGCGCGCAGTAATTCGTGATCGCGTAAAGCACGCCGCGCACGTTGTATACGCCCACACCGAACTTCCCCGCGTCGACCAGCTTCATCCCGCCGGGCGGGAGCTCGTCGAGGGAGCATACGAATCGCCGCTTGGGCACCTGAGGGTCACCGCCTCCCAAGCCGTTGGGCGTCGTTGCTATTTATACTATGATAGCGAGATTCGCCTCGATACAAACCCCGGCCTACCGGCTGCTCAGGAGGAGCGCTGATGACGCTCAGCACCGACCCCGACGGCCAGCCCGTCACACTCGACTTCACCGGTGAAACCAGCCCCTATCCGTTTTTTGAATACATGCGGCGCACCGACCCGGTCTGGCACGGCGCCATGACGGACCACTCACAGATGCCCGAGGAATTGCTGCCGAACGACGAATGGGTCTTGTTCGGCTACGACGGTCTCTTTCAGGCGTTCCGCGACGATCGCGTCTTCACTTCGGCCGAGTACGACAAAACGATCGGCTTGGTGATGGGGCACACCATCCTGGCGATGGGCGGTAAGGAACACCACGACCACCGCAGCCTGGTGGCCAAGGCGTTTCGCGCCACCGCGATGGAGCGGTGGGAGCCGTCGGTCATCGGGCCGGTCTGCGATCAACTGATCGACGAAATCAAGAACGACGGCCACGCCGACTTAGTCAGGGCACTGACATTCGAGTTTCCGACCAGGATCATCTCCGTACTGCTCGGGCTTCCCCCTGAGGATCTCGACCTGTTCCGGAGGCTGTCGCTCGACCTCATCTCGATTCCGACCGACATCATGGCCGGGCTGAACGCGGCGGCCGAGTTGCACGGCTACTTCCTCGACCAGGTCGAGCAGCGGCGGCGCAAACTCACCGACGACATCATCGGCGACCTGGTCGCCGCCGAGATTGACGGCGAGAAGCTCACCGACGAGGCCATCATCGCGTTCCTGCGCCTGCTGCTGCCCGCCGGCCTGGAGACCACCTATCGCTCGTCGGGCAATCTGTTGTACCTGCTGCTGACCCACCCCGAGCAGCTCGCGATGGTCCAGCAGGACCGGTCACTGATCCCGGCCGCCATCGAAGAGGGCCTCCGGGTTGAAACGCCACTCACGATGGTCATGCGGACGACCACCCAAGAAATCGAAATAGGGGGCAAGACAATCCCGGCCGCAGCGCAGGTCGACATGTGCGTGGGCTCGGCCAACCGCGACGAAAGCCGCTGGCCCGACCCCAACACGTTCGACATCCACCGGCCACGGCATGCCCACATCGCGTTCGCAGCCGGCATTCACATGTGCCTCGGCATGCACTTGGCGCGACTGGAAACGCGGGTCATGTTGAACAGCCTGCTCGACCGCGTCAAGGACCTGGCTTTTGTGCCCGACGACGCAAGCGGCGAAGAGTCCAAGATCGTCGGGCTCACCTTCCGGTCGCCCAACAAACTTCCGGTCACGTTCACCCCGGCCACATGAGAAGCCGCGCGGCGATCCTGCACGACGTCGGCGGGCCGTGGTCTGTCGAGGAATTCGAGCTGGACCCACCCCACGCCGGCGAAGTACTCGTCCAGATGGCCGCGGCCGGGTTGTGCCACTCCGACGACCACATACTCAACGGCGACATGTCGGCGCCCAACGACGTGATGCGATCCCTCGGGCTGCCGACCATGTTCCCGACGATCGGCGGTCACGAGGGATCCGGCATCGTGCGTGAAGTCGGTGACGGCGTGACGGATTTCGCGCCGGGCGACCACGTAGTGATGTCGTTCGTCGCCGTGTGCGGACAGTGCCGCTGGTGTGCGAGCGGAATGGAGTACATCTGCGACGTCGGCGCCTTCACCCTGACTCCGGGGATGCCCACCGACGGCACGTTCCGCCATCACACCGCGGACGGCAAGCCCCTTGGCCATCTGGCCAAGGTCGGCGCATTCGCCGAACACACTGTGGTATCGACGAATTCACTCGTCAAGATCGAGCCACACCTACCGCTGGCGCCGAGCGCGCTGCTGTCGTGCGCCATCCCGACCGGCTACGGCTCCGTCGCAAACCGCTCGAGTATGCGCGCCGGCGATACCGTCGTGGTGATCGGCGTCGGCGGAATCGGTACGGGCGCGATCCAGGGCGCCCGGATCAACGGCGCCGCGCAGATCGTCGCGGTCGATCCGGTGGAGTTCAAGCAGAAGTCGGCGTTGCGGTTCGGCGCGACCCACAGCACCGCAACGACCGCCGAGGCGCTGGACTTGGTGCGGGGTCTGACCTACGGGGTCATGGCCGACGCCGTCGTGGTCTCGCCCTCCCTGATCACCGCGGACGACGTCCGCGATGCGGTGCAGCTCACCCGCAAGGGCGGGACCTGTGTGCTCACCGGCATGACCTCACAGTTGACTCGGTCGGTCAACATCGACCTGCAGGACTTCATCCTGATGAACAAGACGCTGGCGGGCACCATATTCGGATCGTGCAACCCGAAGGCGGACATCTCCCGGCTGGCCAGGCTGTATGAGACCGGACAGCTTCAGCTCGACGACATGATCACCAGGCGCTATCGCCTCGACGACATCAACCAAGCCTACGACGACCTCCGCAACGGCGAAATCATCAGGGGAATCGTCGATTTCGGTATCGCCTGAAGCTATTTCTTGCGGGCCATCACGCGCCGCAGTTGGCCGTACACGTCGATCGGGCTGTGCAGCGACAAGCCGCCGTCGGCGTGCACGATTTGCCCTGTTACCCAAGGCAATTCGAGGACGCCCACGATGGCCCTGGCCACGTCCGTGGCTTCACCCAGGCCACCCAGCGCCGTGCGCTCGGACAAGCCTTCCACCCAGCCGGGCAGTTGTTCCGGCTTCGCCAGCATCGGGGTTCGGGTCACACCCGGTCCAACGGCGTTGACCCGGATGCCATGGACGCCCCATTCCACGGCGGCGACCTGCACGAGCATGTCCACACCGGCTTTCGACACGCAGTACGCGCCCATATCCCGGTCGGCGATAGTGCCGCTGATGCTCGAGACCGCGACGATCGAGCCGCCCACCCCGGCGTCGATCATGGCTTGCGCACCGGCGCGAATGGTCAACCAGGTACCGGTGAGGTTTACCGCCAACACCCGTTGCCACTCCGCGGGCGACTGTTGGAGCAACATGCCCGACGCGCCGATCCCGGCGCAGGTCACTATCCGGCTGGGCACGCCGCGTTCGCGTACGGTGTGTTCCATCGCGGCCGACACCGCGTCGGGATCGCTGACATCGCAAGCGATATCGGCATTGACGAGGTCCCACACCACCACGTCGTGGCCGGCATCGCGCAGCCGCCCCGCGACTTCATACCCGATCCCGGACGCACCTCCGGTCACCAGGGCCGTCATCGCGCGGGCCCGATCAACTCGACGAGTACGCCATCCGGTGCGGCGATGACCGCCATCGCGACGGCCTTGTCCCCCGGGGCCGGCGTGGTTATGCGGCGGACACCGTCGGTGAACCCCAGGTCCGCCAGGCCGGATAGCGCGGCGTCGACCTCGCGCTGCAGCGACAGCAGGAAGAATCCGTGCCGCGGTCGCTGGGGCAGAGCCGACGCGTCGTCGGCACCCTCGAACACGACCAGTTCGACGATGCCGGTGTCGGGTGCCTGCGGATCGCCAAGGAATATCGACCGCAGCCGATTGGTCTTGGCGCCAAACAGTTCTGGCCAATCACCGGTGAAGGTGTGGTCGAACAGTTCGGCGAATCCCAGGCCGTCGCGCCAGAACTTCAGCGAACGGTCGACATCGGCGGTGCATATCGCGGCGTGATGAATGCCCGGCATGAGCTTCCTTGTCATTGGGTTGGTCGGGGCGTTTGGCCCCGCCATAATGATGCACCCTGACGAGTCGGCCCGTGATGGCCAGATGGCTAACGCTGCCGCATTCGCTCAGAAGCGTTGCAGCGTCAGGCCTTCCACCGCGGTGCGGAGTATCGGCAGCGTAACGTCGGTGATCTTCATGGTCCCGACTCATCGACTCGAGGAAGCTCAGCTGGGAGCAGTGCCCGGACATTGATGACCACTTCGACACCGGCCTCTTTGAGGGTCGCTATGTCCTTGAATCCGCATACCGCCAAACACAAATCGAGTTCGGCCAGGAAGGACCGCAGATGTGGGTCAGGCCACGGTTGATCATCCTGTCCAACAGGAAGTCAACTGTCGATGTATCCGGTGACAGCGATCAGCGCCAGCCGTCGTCGCCCAGAACAATCGCACCGGGCCGGTCATTCGATGTCGAATGCCCGGCCCGGCGTCGATTTCGATGCGGCGTCAGGCCTGCTTGACCGCCTCGATCTCGAGGGTGATCGTCACCTTGTCGCCGACGACCGCGCCGCCGGTTTCCAGCGGCAGGTCGATGTCGATGCCGAAGTCCTTACGGTTTAACACCACCGACGCCTCGAAGCCGGCGACCTCGCCGTTGCCCATGCCCGGGTTGACGCCGTTGAAGTCCAGGTCGAGCGCGACCGGCTTGGTGACGCCCTTGAGGGTGAGCTCACCGCGGAGCACATAGTTGTCGCCATTCGCCTCCACCGTGCCGGAGGTGAATGTCGCGACGGGGTACCTCTCGACGTCGAAGAAGTCGGCCGACTTGACGTGAGCGTCGCGCTGGTCATTGCCGGTGTTGACGGAATCCACCCCGATCTCGGCGTGCACCGACGGCGTGCCGTCCTCGGCAACCACGATCGCGCCGCTGAAGTTGTCGAACTTGCCGCGGACCTTGCTGACCATCAGATGACGTACCCAGAAGTTGATCGACGAGTGCACCGGGTCGATTGCCCACGTGCCGACGCCGAGCTGGGTGGTTGCGGTTGCAGTCATGGTTGTGGGTCTCTCCTGTTCGGGGCGACGGCCTGCCCGGCGCCTTCGATGGCTGGTAACCGGACTATGGTCCGGTTTATTCCGTGCTTATTCCGGGGGCGGCGGAAACGACGCGACGAGACGTGCGACATCGCGGCGCCGCGACTCGGCGGGCCACACCGCCCAGGTTCGGCGCACGATCGGCTGGCCCTCTAACGGCATCCACGACACGTTGTCGGGCACCGGTTGCAGCCCGTTTTCGGGCGCGAGCGCGAACGCCCGACCGCCGCTCACGGCCGCGAACTTCACGGCGGCGATCAATGCCTGATCGTCGGGAGCCGGCGGTCCGATGTCGATGCCGTGGCTGCCCAGGATCCCCGTCAGTTCGTCGTACCAGGCGGGGCTACCGGAGCGGGGGAAACCGACCCACTGCAGCTTGGCCAGTTTGTCGAGCTGAATACCGTCGGAGCCGGCCAGTCGAGCGACGAGCTTCGAGGAGACGAGTACGCCAAGGGGTTCCCGGGCGACGAGCATCGCGTCGAATTCCGATCCGGACGGGCGTTCGCGCACCAAACCCACGTCGAGTTGATCGCTGCGCAGGGCGATGAATTGCGCCGCCGTCGAAAGGTGCTGAGGAACAACGCGCGCATCCGGGAACTCCGCCGCGAATTTGGCGAGTGCGGCGGGAAGCACGTCGGCATCCAGCTCAAGTGGAATGCCCAGCCTGATGGCACCGCTGGATTCGGTGGTGTAGTTGCTCATTGTTCGCACGGCCTGGTGGTAACGAGCCAGAATCGCGCGCGCCTCGGCGAGCAACGTCGTACCCGCTTCGGTGGGTCGCACGCCGGTGCTGGTCCGCTCGAGCAGCGTGACCCCGAGTTCACGTTCCAGAGCGCTCACCGTCTGCGATAACGCCGACTGGCTCACATGCAGGCGACGCGACGCGGCGGACATGCCGCCTTCCTCCACGACCGCGACGTAAGCGCTGAGTTCCCGTAACTCCATGACCGTTGCAAGCCTATCGCCGCGCTGGGCTGCCGGCCGCGCTAATAGGTCCGATCAGTCAGACGCATGACTTCGTTGGCATGTCGGATTAAAGTGACCCGGCCCCGCGCTATTGCGGATCGTCCACAGCATTTCCGTTAGGGAGGCAAGTCCGATGGCAACAAAATTTGACGGCTCGACCGCATTGGTAACCGGGGCCACCTCTGGGATTGGTCGCGCTGTCGCACTGCAACTCGCTCAGCAGGGCGCCGAGGTCATCGTTCACGGCCGCAGCGCCGAACGCGGCGCCGAGGTGGTGCAGGAGATCCAAAACGCCGGGGGCAAGGCGCGTTTCATCGCCGCCGATCTCGCCGACGCCGACGACGTGCGCCGGCTGGCCACCGAGGCGGGCCAGGTCGACATCTTGATCAACAACGCCGGCGTCTACAAGTTCGGTGCGACCACTGACACCGACGACGCATTCTTCGACGAGCACATCAACATCAACCTGCGCGCCCCCTACATCCTGGTCCAGCAGCTGGTACCGGGTATGGCCGAGCGCGGCCACGGCGTCGTCGTCAACCTCAGCACCGTCGCAGCCACCACTCCCGCAAAGACCGGAGGCATCTACGGTGCCAGCAAGGCCGGCGTGGAACTGTTAACCCGCGTCTGGGCGGATGAATTCGGTCGGTCCGGTGTGCGGGTGAACGCGGTGCAGCCCGGGCCCGCCGAAACTCCCGGCACCGACGCGACGCCAGGCCTTGCCGACGCCTTTGCCGCGTACACCGCGCTGGGGCGGGCCGCCTCGCCCGACGAGATCGCCAACGCCATCACGTTTCTGGCCTCTCCGGCAGCGAGCTATGTGAACGGCGCCATCCTGCAGGTCACCGGTGGTCAGCTAGCGATCGGTGGCTAGCGCCCGACTACCAGGCAACGGAGGTATTCATGTCAAACAAGGTGCTGGTCACCGGCGCGAGCGGCTTGCTCGGGGTGGCCGCGATCGAGAAGTTCTTGTCGGCAGGCTGGGAAGTGGTCGGGGTCGCGCGCCGCAAGCCCGAGCTCCCCAGCGGCCGGTCGATCGAGTTTTTATCGGTCGACCTGCGGGACAGCGAAGCGGCTCGCGCCGCATTCGCACCGCTGACCGACGTCACCCATGTCGCCTATGCGGCGCTGCACGAGGAGCCCGACCTGGTCGCAGGCTGGTCGAGCAAGGATCAGATCGAGACCAACAACGCCATGTTGCGCAACGTCGTGGAACCGATCTTGGCTAACGCCACAAACTTTCAGCACATCAGCATCCTGCAGGGAACAAAGGTCTACGGTGTGCATCTGCACCCGATCCCCATCCCCGCGCGCGAACGCGACCCTCGCGACCCGCACGACAACTTCTTCCTGGATCAAGAGGACTACGTCGCAGAGATGGGGCGCCAGGCACGGCTTCAGTTACACGGCACTGCGTCCGCAACTTGTCACCGGTCCCACTCCTGGTGCGCTGAACGTGCTTCCGGCCATCGGTGCCTACGCCGCCATCCGGCGCGAGAAGGGCGAACCGTTCGGCTTTCCCGGCGGGCCGTCGTTCGTCTGGGAAGCGGCCGACGCCGACCTTGTCGCCGACGTGATGGTCTGGGCCGGCGGCTCACCCAGCGCGGCCAACGAGGCGTTCAACATCACCAACGGCGACGTTTTCGAATGGCGGAATGTATGGCCGGCGCTGGCCGAAACGCTCGGTGCCGACGCCGGACCGGATACGCCCATGAGTTTGGCCGCCTACCTCGCCGAGAATTCCGACGTGTGGGACCGCATCGTCGTCAGGTACGGTCTTCGTCCGCTGAGCCTGCGCGAACTGGTCGGCAAGGGTGACCAGCACGCGGACTTTGCGTTCGCCTACGGCGCGCCGGCGGGACCTCGGGCCTTTGTGAGCACCGTCAAGCTGCGCCAGGCCGGGTTCACCGAAACCATGGACACCGAGGACACGTTCCGCAACGCTCTGCAATCGCTCATCGACCACAAGTTCCTGCCACCCGCCGCGAATTGACGGCACGTTCAGCGGTGGTCGCTCAAGCGCCGACTGGCGCTTTTGCGCCGGCGAAGGCGGGGACGACGAAGCGACGCAGTATGGACCGGTAGCGCCTGACGTCGCCGTCACCATCCTCAAGGCCGCGCATCACCATCACCGTGACGTTGCCCAGCCACAAGTGGATGTCCGACCGGGGCAGCCCGGGTGGCAGTTCCTTGTTCGCCACGGCGGCGTCGAGAATGGCATCCCACATCTCGGCTCTGATCAGCTCCGTCGTTCCCGAAGCGATCATTCGTTTGCCAAGGCTCGTGCCATCGGGGTCGATGCAGTGCCTTGTCAGGGGGTCGCGCCGGCCGTGGTCGGCGGTGTAGAGGACAGTCTCGATGATCTGATCGGGAAGGCTGCTCTGCCGGGAGATCGATTTGCGTGCCCGCGCCAACAATGCCCGCGCGTGCCGTGTGATCAGCTCGATGAGCAGATCATCGCGGTCAGCGAAATAGCGGTAGACGCTCGGCCGCGACAATCCAACCTCACACGCAACATCGTCCATCGTGGTCTTGCGGATCCCGTGGCGATCGATGCAGCGTTCAGCGGCGACGAGGATGCGCTCGCGCGCATCGTCTGTGCTCGTGGGTGCGGCTAGCTGATCGGCCGATCGTCGAGGCATGACGACCACTTTACTAGGAACGTCAGTCATCTGGTGTCATCCGTGCGGCTCGTCTTACCTAGTGGCGCTTGTTGACACGACCCCCTTGATATGAGCATACTGACTGCTGACATTTTTCGTCTTTTGTCAGTAGGAGGCAAGGATGCCAATGGGACTGCCGCACCGGATCGCAATAGTCGGCGCCGGATTGATCGGGTCGGCGTTGGCCGGTCACCTGATCCTGGCCGGAAACAAAGTCATCGTTGGAGCGCGACGCCCTGATGCCTTCAATCCGCCCGACTATCAGCGGGCGGACATCGACTACCCGGTCCGCACCATTGAGGAAGCAATCGACGGGGCGGAAGTGGCGATCCTGGCGATCCCGAACGCAGCCGTCGCACCGTTCGCAGAGGTCTATCGCGATCGGTTGGCCGGCGCGGTCATCATTGATCCTTCCAACCCGTTCCTCTGGCACGACGACGGTGTGATGACCATTAAGGATCTCGGTGGCAAGACTTCCGGCATGGTGACGGCTGAGTTGTTCCCGAAATCATCAGTGGCACGAGCTTTCTCGCACCAGCTCGCCGAATCGCTGTGGCTCCGAGGTCGCCGGGAACCCGGCCGATGGGGTATCGGGTACGCGGCCGACGACAACGATACCGCCTGGATCACCGCCGAAATCATCACTCAAACCGGCTTTGCGCCAATCCGAGTCGGCACGCTGGCCCACTCGGCGCCCATTGATCCCGGCGGTGTGCTATTCCCCGGCCTCCTCGGACTCTTCAGCCCACAAGGTATGCGGACGACCCTCGAAAAGGGGCCATTCACACAGGAACTGCCATGTCGCACGTGACACCCGCGCCTCTTGCGACTTCAGAAACCGAGCAGCGTAAGCACGCACCGGTCTTGGTTACCGAGAACCAAATTGCATTTAGCACTGCGGCGGCCGCGGCAGCCCCAACGACCCGCCGCCGGTGGCTGGACACAACCCCGATGGGCGGACTCGCCCGCATCCTCACCGCGCTGACACGGCCCCGGCCGCGCTACCCGCGCCGTGAGCTCGCCTATTTCGAGGCGGCGCGGATGTCTCGGGCGATGGACCGACTATGACGGAGGCCTAAGGAGCGACGCGCGAAACTGATCGCTTAGCGAAAGGTGTTTAGGTGAAGGCTATTCCAGTTACCGGCGTCGTCGGACGCGTGTGGATACCGCTGGTGCTCGTGGTTGTGTTGGCTGTCTCGGGATTGATCGTTGATCGGCTGCACAAAGTCTTTGGCTCCCAGGACCTCAATGCCAACGCCGGCGCCGGTATAGAGATCGTGCAGTTCAACCCGAAGATTGTGGTGTATGACGTGTTCGGCCCGGCAGGGACCACCGCCAAGATCGACTACTACGACGCGGACGCCAACACTCACGAAGTCAATACGGCCCTGCCGTGGTCGACCAAGATATCAACGACCCTGCCCGCGGTCAGCGCCAACATCATGGTGCAGGGCGACAGCGATCACATCGGCTGTCGTATCACCGTGGACGGGACGGTCCGGGATGAGAAAAGTACCGATGGGGTTAACGCCCAGACCTTTTGCCTGGTGAAGTCCGCATGACCGAGACGAACACCAAGCACGCCGTGCCGCACGCCAAGCGGCCGTTCTTCGCCCATGCCATGCGCGTGTTGGCGGTGCCGATCATCCTGGGGTGGGTCGCCTTCGCGGTCGTCGTGAGCACGATCGCCCCCTCATTGGAAGTGGTCGGGGAGACGCATTCGTCGCCGATGGCCCCCAAAGATGCGCCGTCGCTGAAGGCGATGATGCTGATGGGTAACAACTTCAAGGAATTCGATTCCAACAGTACGGTGATGATCGTCGTCGAGGGCCAGCAGCCCCTCGGCCCGGACGCGCACCACTACTACGACAGCATCATTGCCAAGCTGCAGCAGGATCCCCGGCATATCCAGCATATCCAGGACTTCTGGGGGGATCCGTTAACGGCGGCCGGAGCCCAGAGCGCCGACGCCAAGGGCGCCTACGTCATGCTCAATCTCGCCGGTGAACAGGGCACGACGTTAGCCAACGAATCCGTCCAGGCTGTCCGCAAGGCGGTGGAAGCAACGCCTGCCCCGCCCGGGGTGAAGGCCTACGTCACCGGCCCGGCCGCGCTCACCTTTGATCAGCACGTCGTCGGCAACGCCAGCCTGAAGAAGATCACGTTGTTTACTCTCGTGGCGATCGCGGGCATGTTGCTGCTGGTCTACCGCTCCATCGTCACCACCCTGATCCAGCTTTTCTTGACCGGGATCGGGTTGCAGTCGTCCCGGGGATTTGTCGCGGTTCTGGGCGACAACAACATTTTCGGGCTCACCACGTTCGTATCGAATATCCTGACCATGCTGGCGATCGCGGCCGCCACCGACTATGGGATCTTCATCTTCGGCCGGTACCGCGAGGCGCGTTCGGCCGGCGAGGATCGCGAAACCGCCTACTACACCACCATTCGGTCGGTTGCTCCGGTGATCGTGGGCTCGGGCCTGACGATTGCCGGGGCGACGTACTGTCTGAGCTTTGCGCGGCTGCCCTACTTCACCACGATGGGTGCACCCGTGGCGATCGGCATGCTCGTTTTGGTGGCGGCCGCGGTCACGCTGGGGCCGGCTGTTCTCTTCGTGGGCAGCCGTTTCGGTCTCTTCGAAGCCAAGCGCGCGGCTCGGGGCCGACTGTGGCGCCACGTGGGCACCGCGGTGGTCCGGTGGCCCGCCCCGATCCTGGCCGTCAGCGCCATGGTGGTCCTGATCGGCATGGTCGCCCTGCCCGGATATACGACGAGCTACAACGACCGCTACTACGAGCCCGCCAGTACCCCGGCCAATCTCGGATACGCCGCTGCAGACCGCCATTTCACCCAGGCCCGGATGAATCCCGACATCCTGATGGTGGACGCCGACCACGACATGCGCAATCCAGCCGACATGCTGGTTCTGGACAAGGTGGCCAGAAACGTCCTCAACGCCGAGGGTATCGCCATGGTCCAGGACATCACCCGGCCGCTGGGAATTCCGATTCAGCACAGCTCGATACCGTTCGTCAACAGCATGGGGGGCCAGAGCACCATGCAGCAATATCCGTTCCAGCTAACTGCCATCGCTAATCTGCAGAAGTCGGCCGACGATTTGGAGCTCCTCGCCGAGAACACCGAGCGGCTGCACGGTGTTCTACAGCAGGTCGCCGCCACCACTCACGACCTGGCTCAAAACACGAACGACCTGACGGGTGTCACTGACGAATTGCGCGATCACATTGCGGATTTCGACGATACCTATCGGCCGTTCAGGTCCTACTTCTATTGGGACAAGCACTGCTTCGATGTTCCAGTGTGCTGGTCGCTGAGGTCGTTGTTCGACGCCTTGGACGGCGTAGATCAGCTCACCGAGAAGGTGCACAACGTCAACCAAGACACCCAAAAACTGGATACGCTCTTGCCGCAGACGGTCGCGCTGCTGGTCCCGATTATCGAGATCACGAGGTCCAGCCGGGAATCGATACTGGCGACGTTAAGCACCCTTACGGCAATACAGAACGAAAATGCGGCGCTCAATGACACCGCGATCGTCATGGGGCAAAGTTTCGACACCGCCAAGAACGGTGACCTCTTCTACCTGCCACCCGAAGCGTTCCAAAACCCGGAGTTCGTGCGGGGCTTGAAAATGTTCCTCTCACCCGACGGCAAGTCCGCTCGCTTCTTCATCACCCACCAGGAAGATCCGATGACCCCGCAGGGAATCGCGCGTGTCGACGCGGAGAGAAAAGCCGCCCAGGACGGGCTGAAAATGTCCTCCCTGTCGGACGCCAAAATCTACCTGGGTGGGACGGCCGCCACCTTCAAAGACATGCACGACGGCGCCAAATATGACCTCATGATCGTGGTGGTGTCCTCGCTCACGCTGATCTTCATCATCATGCTGATCCTCACCCGAGCCCTGGTTGCCGCGGCCGTCATCGTCGGCACCGCGGCCAGCTCCATTGCGGCATCCTTTGGGCTCTCGGTGCTCATCTGGCAGGACCTTTTCGGCATGAAAATCCACTGGCTGGTGATGCTGATGTCGGTCATCATCCTCTTGGCTGTCGGATCGGACTATAACCTGCTGCTGGTCTCCCGGATCCGGGACGAGATCCACGCCGGACTCAAGACCGGAATGATCCGGTCCATGGCCGGCACGGGTGGAGTGGTGACCTCTGCGGGCCTGGTGTTCGCCGTCACCATGGCCTCCATGCTCGGAAGCAGTCTGATCATCGTCGCTCAGCTCGGTTCCACCATCGCCATCGGCCTGCTGCTCGACACCCTGATCGTGCGCTCGCTGCTGATGCCCTCGATCGCCACACTCCTGGGACGGTGGTTCTGGTGGCCGCAAGTTGTTTATCCCCGCGGCGACCATAACCGGCCCCGGATTCAGCAGCCGGCCGACGAGACGGCCACGACCCAGCCGCTCCGCGTGGGTGCGATGAGTCACGAAGGACCGCAATGAGATTGGCGAAGATGTTTTATGCTCCGATGGTCACGCGGTGAGCCGGCGATGAGTACAGACGATGCACGCGAGCGCATCCTGGCCGCCGCTGAACGCTGCATCGATCGCCACGGAATCCGCAAGACCACGATGGACGACATTGCATCCGAGGTTGGATTGTCGCGGCCCAGCGTCTACCGCTACTTTGCCGATCGGGACGATCTGCTCGTGGAGCTGATCTCACGGCATGGGCGCGCGTTGGTAGACCGCGCACGCAAGACGATCTCCCGGCAGAGCAGCCTCCCGGATCAGATCGTCGAGAGTGTCCTCTACGTCGCCGACCACGCCCGCCGCGACCCGATCATGCGGCACTCGATCGACCCCAATGGCACCAGCCTTGGTCGACGAATGATCGCTTCGGGCGCATCGGAGACGCTGAGAGCCCAGTGGTGGGATCCCTTCCTCGACGCCGCCGTCGCGAACAATCAACTGCCACATGGGCTGCCCCGGTCGGACATCCACCTGTGGCTGGGCAACGTAGCGAAGACGGTGATGCGCGGTCTCGAGGATGGTGACGGCGACGTCAAGCGCTACCGGTCCATCCTTCGTCGCTACGTCGCCCCCGCCTTCATCAGCGCAGACGCAGCGGCTAGCGCCTGATCATCGAGAGGCGGCTGCCGGGCGAACGACCGACATCCCTCAGCTGCCGGCGATCCAGGCCGCTTCCTCCCCCGGCTCGGGTAGCACGCGCCCACCTTCGATGGCGAAACTAGCCGGACTGCTCTCAAAGACCACGAGCACCCGCTCTGCGGGAACGCCCGCTATCCGCGTTACGGCAGTGGCGATTTCGGTGGCAAGGCGCGTGACCTCCGTCTTCGGGTGGCCCTCCCGTATCCAGCCGCTGACGAGCACTGGACTGGCGGGTACGCCGTCGGTGTAGACGTTGTCAGCGCGCAGTTCGTGGAAAACCACGTTGACGTAGGTACTCGGCACGTGGTTGATCTCCGAGTGGATGGTCGCAATCTCACCCGCCAGCGCCTTTTTGGTCTGAGTGGACAACGTTGATTCATTCGTTGTGCAGGTATAGATCGGCACGTTTACTCCTTGATCAGCCCAGATGCGCGGCCTGCACTTTGGTCGGCACCACGATCACGGTGGGCCCGTCGGCCTTCAACGCGGCATTGAATTCGTGGGCGAGCTTTTCGCAGTTGTCCACATTAACCGCGCGGCACCCGAAACCCGTTGCAATGGAGGCGATGTCGAGGCCCGGCAAGTCCAGTGCCGGCACGCCGGGCGTCTTTTCCAATAGCGCGAACGACTTCAGGATCGAGTATTCCCCGTTGCGCATCGCGACGAACACGATCGGTAGCCGGTGCTGGGCGGCGGTGTAGAGGGCCTGCACCGAGTATTGGAACGACCCGTCGCCGATGGTTGCAAGCACGTGGCGCTTGACGCCACGGGCGCGGTCCCCCAGGGCGATGCCCACCGCCGCGGGCAACCCCCAGCCGATACCGCCGCTGGCAGTGGCGAAAAACGACCCTGGCCGGGTGCTGGGCAGGAATCGCAGTTGTTGGGCCATCGTCGACGTCGATTCGGTGACCAACGGCGAATCGGCGGGCGTGACGTCTCTCAGGGTGGACCACACCGCATCCGGCTCCAGTGGTGCCGACCCGGTCACGTCAACTGCGGAGGTGGGCCTCTGTGCGGCCGGCACCGGCCGGTCGCTGTGATCGTCGACCAGGTCCACCAACTGCTCCAAGGCCACCAGGGTGTCACCAATCAGGCTGTCGCCGACCGGTGCCGCACCCGCCAGTCCAGGATCGGCGGTGATCTGCAACAGTTCGGTGCCCTCGGGCAGGTACTCGCCAGCCACGTAGGGGTAGTACCGGAATACCTGCGCCCCGATCACCACAACCAGGTCATGGCCGCGCAGCACCTCGGTCACACCGGCAATGGTCATCGGCAGCTGCCCCTGAAACAGATGGTGATCCTCCGGGAACGACGCCCGGTCGGGCAGCGGGCCGGCGTACACCGGCGCCCCGACCTTCTCCGCAAACGCCACGCCGGCGTCCCACGCACCGCTGCGATCGACCTCCGGCCCAAACACCAGCAATGGCCGCTGCGCACCGTTGATGCGCTCGGCGAATCCGCGCAGCCGCTCGGCATCCGGGCTGACTCGATGGCTGACCGTGCGGATCACGGCCGGACCCAGCGCGGGCTTATCCCAGTCGTCAAGCGGGATCGACAAAAACACCGGGCCGGCCGGTGGCTGCAACGCCACCGCGTAGGCGCGCATGATCGCCGCCGGCACGTCCTCGGCGCGCTTGGGCTCGTACGCCCACTTCACCCACGGCTGCGGAAACACGGTTTCGTCCTTGTTGGTCAGATATGGCTCGCACAACACCATTTCGCGGGTCTGCTGACCGGCCGTGACGATCAGCGGGGTGTTGCCCTTAGCCGCCGCTACCAGGCTGCCCAGCGCGTTTCCCATCCCCGCAGCGGTGTGCACATTGACCAAGGCGGGTTTGCCGGTGGACTGGGCGAATCCGTCGGCCATGGCCACCACCGACGCCTCCTGCAATCCCAGGACATAGGTGAAGTCGTCGGGGAAGTTCTTCAAGAACGTCTCCTCGGTCGAGCCCGGGTTGCCGAACACCGTCGTCAGCCCTAGCTCACGCAGCAGGTCGTAGGTCACCTCGTGGACGGATTTCGCGTCTGTCATCGTCCTGCCGGTCCTTCCGTGTTTGTCGCGTCTTCATGGCCAACGTCGCTGACACTAGATTCGTCCCGCTGGTCTTGTCGATGTTCTGAAGGACAACCGCGTCCGCCGGTCACTGTGGCCGACCACAAGCGAAATCGCCGGCAAACGCGTTTGCCGAGGAGTCGACGGCACGCCGTTGTCATCGACGGCGACCGGATGTCGTGTTGGAATGTCTGACCATGTACGCGATTGAGGTCGAGCAAACCGGCGGCCCGGAAGTCCTTTGTTACGTGGAGAAGCCGCGGCCCTCCCCGGGGCCCGGTGAGGTGTCGATCAAAGCCGAGGCGATCGGCGTGAATTTCGTCGACACGTATTTCCGGTCCGGGCTGTATCCACATGAACTGCCGTTTATTCTCGGCGCCGAAGTGGCCGGCACTGTCGCCGCGGTGGGCGAGGGCGTGACCGCGCTGCGCGTCGGTGACAGGCTCGCGACCGCCGACGCCGTCGGCGCCTACGCCGAATACTGCGTCGCGCCAGCCGATGTCGTGGCGTCGGTGCCGGATGCGGTGACCTCCGACGTCGCCGCGGCGGCCATCCTCAAGGGCATGACCGCGCACTTGCTGATCAAGTCGGTGTATCCCGTGCAGCCCGACGACGCGGTGCTGCTGCACGCCGGGGCCGGCGGGGTGGGACTGATCCTTACCCAGTGGGCGACCAGCATTGGGGCGCAAGTCATCACGACGGCCTCGACTTCCCACAAGGCGCAGCTGTCACGCCGGGCCGGTGCGGTGCACGTGCTCGATTATCCCGACGATGCCCAGCAATTCGGGGCCAGGGTCCGACAGCTCACCGACGGCAAGGGGGTCCCCGCCGTTTACGACGGTGTGGGTAAATCGACGTTCGACGCCAGCCTTGCCAGTCTGGCGGTGCGGGGCACGCTCGCGCTGTTCGGCGCCGCCAGCGGGCCGGTGCCCCCGATGGACCCGCAGCGGCTCAACGCCGCCGGCTCGGTGTACCTGACCCGCCCGTCGCGGCCGCATTTCATGCGCACCCGCGACGAGTTCACCTGGCGCACAAGCCAACTGTTCGACGCGATCGCCAGCGGCGCCATCACCGTTACCGTAAGCGCCCGTTACCCGCTCGAGGACGCGGCCCAAGCCCACCGCGACCTACAGGCCCGCAAGACCGTCGGCTCGGTCGTGCTCACCCCCTAGCCGCACTGGCCACAGCCGCAAATGGGCGGCGGTCATGGGTACAGCACGACGACATCAGCCACACATGCCGGGCGGGGTTCGCCCTCGATCTCGTAGGTGAGGGTGAACACGGCTTCCACGCCGGAGGTTTTCTGTCGCGCACACATCACCGTCACGGTGGCGCGAACATGCGATCCGACTCGCACCGGCGCGGGGAAGCGCACTTTGTCGACGCCGTAATTCAGGGCAGAGGTCAGCTCACGGATCTCGAGGACTTCCGAAATCACCGCCGGTGCAAGTGACAAGGTGAGGTAGCCGTGCACGATGGTGCCCCTGAATGGGCCGTTGATCGCCCGCGCGGGGTCGGTGTGAATCCACTGATGATCCCGTGTGGCGTCGGCGAACAAGTTCACCTGCTCCTGCGTAATCTCCATCCAGTCGGTGGTACCCAGCGGCCGGCCGACGAGACTGAGCAGATCGGCCGGCTCGTCCACTACGGTGTTCATCGAGGTCCTTTCGCAACAACGTCCCCGGTTGCTTCAATCGTCACGCCGGTGCGCTTCGTTGTCGTTGTGGCAGCAAACAGCTTCGATGGCCTCGTGATGTGCCGGGACACACCGCCGAAGGAACCTGTGCCAGGTAAACGGACTCAACCGGCAAGGGCTCGATTATCCGGATGCATGAGGCGGCGTTGCACTTCCAGGGCGACGCACAACTCCGCCACGTCGCGCGGCTTGGACAAAGAACGCCCGGTGCGCAGCTCGATGCGGTGCAGCCGATACCGCACCGTATTGGGATGACAGAAGAGCAATTCCCCTACCGCACGCGTCGACCCATCGTTATCCACCCACGCTTGAAACGTCTCGAACAGAATGTCGCGCTCTTGATCGGATAATCCAGCGAAGCAGTCCAATGTGGGAGCGACGAGCTTGATGAGGACATCTGGTGCGCTGACCGCCGCGCTTGCCAGGATCGAACCGTCGAACAACGACACCAGCAGGCCCGGATCCAGGCGCCCTCGCAGCGACACCCGTGCAAGACGCAGCGCCTGCGCGGTGTCGCGCAGGTCTTCGAAGCGTGCGCTCACTCCAACCCTGGCGGTAGCGATCTGGGAAACCAATGCCAGCACATCGCCAAAGTGCTTGTCATTCTTGATATGCACGATGCCTACCTGGATGTCGGGAAGTAGCGACCACGCCGAAAACACATCCAGGCTGCGCAGCTTCGACTCGATCCGGGGCAGCGCCTCCCCGCCTCCATCCGCCGCGGCGGCGATCACCACATACGGCCCGGTAGTGGGCAGCCGAAGATAATCGGCGGCCTCCCAGAGGCTGTACTCATCGATAACCCGGCCGTGCAACAGCGCGTCGACGAGCGTCGCCCGCTGTGCCTCGTCGTCGCGTAGCCGGCGGGTCTGTTCGCCGCGGTGCCCGACGGCCATCGCGTCGGTATAGGCCTCTTGTGCGGCCCACAATTTGTCCGTCAAGGCTCGCAATACGCCGGCATCGACGCCAGAACGGCCGGTCAATTCGGTCACCGCGGCATCCCACAGGTGGCGGAACCCTATGCGGTAGGCCTCCATCACCGACGACAGCGGCACCCCGGCGCGGGCGCGCTCTACACCCAACTCGGCGGCCGCCGTGGTATCGAATGCGGAGCCGGCCGCAATCGCGGTACAGATCGGCCGAATGTTGGCCGCGCAGCCGGCGACGACCATATCGAAAGCCAGTGGAACGGTCGTTCGGTAAAGGTGTACTTCGCGCTTAATCGTGCGCGCGAACGTCACCGCAAGCTGGTCGGTGCGCTGACCGACCGCCTCCGCCACTTCCGAGACCTGCTCCTGCACGCCGTCGCTACCCATGCGCCGCAGGGTAGGGCGCGCAGCGGAAAGTCGGCTTGTGGCTGCGAAACGAAAATTCGTGTCAACTTTGTCATCGAAACAATGACCGGGGTCGGCACCTGACGTACCGGCCGGGCCCGATTCAGCGCGACTCGGCGGCTAGTACACGTTCGCGGATCTCGGCCGGGTAGAGACTGCAGCGCACCTCCGCGACTGATCGTTGGCCAAACCCGGCGCGTTTGTCGATGTTCTCGGCGACAATGCGGCGTCCCGTTTGATGTCGAGCGAAACAACGGGGGTCCCCCAGCCAGGGTTAGCTGACCCGCGTAGCTAAGCGAGCGTGGCCAAAGTGCGATCCCACAACTCGCGCGCAAGGGCGGGCTTGTAGGCCGCCCGATTGGCTTTGGCGATTTTGCCCCTCGAGTAGTACTCGCCGGGTGTCCAATCGACACCGGGCGTGCTCGACGCGAGCCAGACCAGCTGGTCGGCTCCCTGGTCAACGGTGGCTGTGAACCGGCCAACTATCGTTACGTGGTACTTCATGAAGATGAGGAAGCGCGACCCCGACGCCTCGCCGAAATTGGAGTCCACATAGCCGGGGTGAAACGTCGCGGTCGAGAGTCCGCTGGCATGGTATCGCCGATGTAATTCCCTGGTGAACAATACGATTGCCAGTTTGGTGAGTGCATAGGCAGCGCTGGGGCGGCGCCGGTCCGTGGTCTCGAAGTCGTCGATGGTGACTCTGGGAAGCAGTTTCTGCGAGTTGCTTGTCGTGTTGACGACGGTGGCGCTGGAATCGACGAGCACATCCATCAACTGCGTGGTGAGCAGAAACGGCGCCAGGTAGTTGACCTGAAAAGTTGCCTCGTGACCGTCGGCGGTTTTGTGGCCCTTGGTGAACATGCCGCCGGCATTGTTGGCCAAGACGTCGATGCGCGGATACTCGGAACGAATCTTGTCCGCCAATGCTCGCACCTGGGACAGGTCGGAGAAGTCGGCCACGAAATAGGCGGCGTCCAATTCTGCGGCCACGGCCGCGGCCTTGCTTTCCGACCGCCCCACCACCACAACGTTTTCGCCGCTCTGGCGTAGCCGGCGCGCCGCGGCGGCACCGATGCCGTCACTGGCACCCGTGATGACGATCGTCCTACGCGTCATTGCCTAGTCCCCCATCTAGGTCAGCGAGTAGCGAACCGGCAGGTGCTTGAGGCCGCCGACGAAGGTGGTGGCGATGAGTTCCGGATCACCGTTCAGCTCAATCGATTTGAGCCTCGGTATCAACTCGGAGAAGAAGCTGTTGACCTCCATACGGGCCAGGGCCGCACCCATGCAGAAGTGCACACCATAACCGAAGGCCACGTGCTTATTAGGGTCGCGGCCGACGTCGAAGCGGAACGGGTCGTCGAAGACGTCCTCGTCACGGTTGGCCGATACGTACGACAGCAGCACGGATTCGCCCGCGGCGATGGGTACGCCGCGCACGACGGTGTCCTTGGCGGCGGTCCGCATGAACTCCTTGACCGGGGTGACCCAGCGGATCATCTCCTCGATGGCCAGCGACATCAGGTCGAGATTGTCACGCAGTCGCTCGAGCTGGTCGGGATTCTCGATGAGCGCCTGCAGGCCACCGGAAATGGTCGCGCTGGTGGTGTCGTGACCCGCGGTGGCGACGATGAGGTAATACGACACAGTGTCGATATCCGACAGCGGTTCGCCGTCGACGCGCGCGTTGGCGATCGCCGACGCAAGATCCTCGGTCGGATGCTCGCGGCGTGACGCTGTCACCTCGTTAAAGTAACCGAACATGTCGAGCAACGCGGGCAGCTGTTCTTCAATCGTGGCACCGCGTTTGAACTCGGAGTCATCGCTGCCAAACAACTCCTGGGTCAGCTTGAGCATGCGCGGAAAGTCGGCCTCCGGCAGCCCCAGCAGCGACATGATCACGTAGAGCGGGTAATTGACGGCCACCTGCTGAACGAAGTCGCACTCGGGACCCTCGGCCATCATCTTGTCGACATAAACCTTGGCCAGTTCATCGACCCGAACCTTCAGCGCCCGCATCGCCTTTGGGCGAAACCAGTCGGAACCGATTGCACGCACCACCCGGTGCTGGGGGTCGTCCAAGTGAATCAGCGTGCGGACACCTATGGCCGCCTGCTGCTCATCTCCCGCGGCGGTGGTCAGGACCGGGCGCGGCCAGTTGGTGAACAGCATGTTGTCGCGTTCGATGTCCATGACGTCGGCGTGTTTGGTGATCGCCCAGAACGGGCGATAGTGCGGCGCCTCGACCCGCGACACCGGAGCGTTGGCGCGCAACCGAGCCAGCGCCGCGTGCAGCCGCTGTTCGTCGGTGTATGCCAACGGATCCGCCAAAAGCCTGGCCGATTCATCCATCGTCGTTGTACTCACTCGCGAAACTCCTTCAGTGCGGCGTTAATACAGTCCTGCGATGCGGAGTAAAAGATCGGCAGCACGCGGTCGACGACACCGTCACACCGCTTGCGGAGCGCGGTGGCAATGGCCTCGACGGGACCGACGACGGCGAAAGCGTTCAGCATGTCATCGTCGATCAGCGATGCCATGGCGTCCCACTCACCTTCCTTGGAGAGGCGGTTGAGTTCAGCGTGCAAGTCACCCCAGCCATGCAAGTCGAGGACCTTGCGGTAAGCGGGCGTGGATCCGTAGAACGCGATCTGCTTGCGTGTGGCAGCCGTGGCGGTGGCCAGCTCGTCGCCGTTGGCGCCTGTCGCGACCATCACTTCGGCCGATACCTCGAAGGCATTGCGATCGCGCCCGGAGCGCTGCATGCCGCGCGTCAGGGCCGGCGATGTCACCTCTTCGAGGTAGCGCTTCGAGACCATCGGGTGACCGAGGTGGCCGTCGGCGACCTCGCCGCACATCTCGGTCATCGCTTCGCCGACGGCGGCGAGGAAAACCTTCGGCGCGGGATAGGAGTGCGGCTCGGGCGTGAACATCGGGGTCATGATTTTGTGGGTATAGAACTCACCCTCGAAACGCAGCCTGGTGCCGTCCGTCCACGCCGTCCAGATCGCGCGCAACGCGGCGACGAATTCGCGCATCCGGCGCGCCGGATGGCTCCAGGGCATGCTGAACCGCTTCTCGATATGCGGCTGGATCTGGGTTCCCAGACCAAGGATGAACCGCCCCTTCGAGTACGCCTGCAGGTCCCAGCCGAGGTTGGCGACGATCATCGGATTGCGCGCGAAGGCCACCGCGATGTTGGTGCCCAGATCGAGTCGCGACGTGTGCTCGGCGGCCAGCAGCAGTGGCAGAAACGGATCGTGACTGGTTTCGGCGGTCCAGCCCCCGTCATACCCGTCCCGTTCCAGCGCTGCGGCCCCATCAGCCGCCCGTTCGAGCCGATTGGGGATGCCGCCGTCGATCTTGAGGTCCGACACCGGCGTCATGGAAGGAAGCTACAGTAAGCGATTCGGTACGGTCAACGTCACGAACTCCGCCCCGCGATGCGGGCGTTGTCCCACGTCAGGATCCTGCCGTCGGGAACGAACCGCAGATAGACCGAGCTGGCTAGGACCTTTGCGGCGCTAACGCGCCTGCCGCGGGCAGGCCGGCAGACGGCGGGCGAAACGCGGAGTACTTCGCGTCGATGGCCTCCCCGATGCGGCGTATCGCCAGCTCGTCGGAGACGAATTCGAGGCGCCCGGTGAGATGGACGGCGCGCAGGTCGACCCAGCGCTCCCCCGATTCGACCAGAAACGACGCCCGAGGATCGTTGCGGACGCGGGCGATCTTCTTGGTGCCGGCCGGCGTCCTCGTCGCGACCGTGCGATCCTCGGCCACAAACCACACCGGCAACGCGATCGGCATTCCGTCGCGGCGCAGCGTTGTCAGAATTCCGGTGTGCGCGGCCGCGATTTCTGCCCATGCTTCGTCTTCGGTCAACCGGATCATCGCTTCGCCCCAATCCTGGCCGGTGTGAGCCCGCGTGTCGCAGACGCTACAGTAAGCACTTCAGTATGGACCGACCACCCTTCGGCGAGGTAGGACGAAACCATGACTAAAGGCCAGGACTGGGAGGAGACGCTCGACGATCTGGACCGTCGTCGTCGCCACGCGTCGGCCATGGGTGGCCCGGAGCGGCTCGACAAGCATCGCGGCAAGGGCAAACTCGACGCCCGCGCGCGCATCGCGCGACTCCTCGATCCGGGCACGTTCCGCGAAATCGGCACCATGGTCGGCGGCGAGATCGCCGCCGACGCGATCGTCACCGGCTCCGGCCTTATCAACGGAGTGCCGGTGATGGTGGGCGCCGAGGACTTCACCACCTTGGCCGGCAGCATCGGGCCCGGAGGCAACTCCAAGCGCTACCGGATCGCCGAACTGGCACTGCGCGACAGGATCCCGTTGGTGATGCTGCTCGACGGGGCCGGCTTCCGTCCGACCGGCGGCCATTACGGGCGCACCCCGACCGACCTGCTCGCCCAGACTCAATGTTCTGGCCGGGTCCCGACCGTCGCCGCGGTGCTCGGACCCTCGGCCGGGCACGGTGCCCTGGTCGCCCCGGTGTGCGACTTCCGGATCATGAGCCGGCAGGGCGCCATCTTCACCGCCGGGCCGCCGGTCGTCAAAGAATCCACCGGTGAAGAGATCGCAAAAGAGGACTTGGGTGGGCCCGACGTCGCGCTGCCCAGCGGGGTGATCCACAACGTCGCCGAGGACGACGAAGCCGTGCTCGACGACATTCGCCGTTATCTGTCGTATTTCCCGCCGAGCGCCTGGTCCTACCCCCCGAAGCGATCCGCTTCGGGACCGGGAGATGCGACGACCGAACCGCGGGCGACGCCGGAGTTGCTGGACATCGTCTCGCGCGACAACCGCCGCGTCTATGACATGCGCGCGGTGCTCGGCGTCGTCTTCGACCGCCCCGACTGGTTCGAAGTGCAGCCACAGTTCGGCAAGGCGATCATCTGCGCGCTGGCGCACCTCGGCGGGCATCCCGTTGCCGTCGTCGCGAATCAGCCAAAGGTGCTGGCCGGGTCCATCGATTCCAGCGCCGCCGACAAGGCGGCGCACTTCATCATGGTGGCCGACTCCTTCCACCTTCCGATCGTCTTTCTGGCCGACAACCCCGGGATGCTGCCGGGCAGCCGCTCCGAACGCGAGGGCGTACTTCGCAGCGGCGCAAGGATGTTCGCCGCCCAGACCGCCGCGACCACGATGAAGCTGCACGTCACGCTGCGCAAGGCGTACGGCTTCGGCTCGATGGTCATGTCGCTGCTCGGGTTCGACCACCAGTCGGCCACCTTCGCCTACCCCGGCGCCACGATGGGAGCGATGAGTGCCGCGGCGCTCAGTCGCGCGTCGCATGCCGGTGAGGACCTGTCCGCCAAGCTGCGCAACGCCGAGCTGCAAGCGTCCTATCGGTCAGCCGAGCACATGGGATTCGACGAGCTCATCGATCCCCGCGAGACACGGGACGCCCTGCTGGCTTCCCTGCAGCGGGGCATCTGTAGCCGGCAGGCCGCAGCCGAACCGGTGAGCCGCACGGCGATCATGCCGTAACTGCGAAGATGTAAACCGTGGCGGAACGATGGACACGGCAGAGGCGCCTCGAGCACACCCGCGGTGTGTTGTTGGACGCCGCCGAGGAAGTGTTCGCCAAGCGCGGGTTCGGCGGCGCAGCCCTGGAAGATATCGCTGAGGCCGCCGGATATACCCGAGGGGCGATCTACTCGCATTTCGGCACCAAGGAAGAACTATTTCTGGCCGCCATCGAGCGTCACCTGCTCCGGTTTATCAACGGCTTCGAAGACATCATTGGCGCCTTCGAGAGCCTCGAGGATCTCAACGTCGCTCAATTCGCCGAGCGGTGGCGTGATCTGACCATCGCTGGGCCGGACAGCGCGGCCCTCGGGTACGAGTTCTCGCTATTTTTGCTACGCAACCCCGGCGCACGGGAGCGGCTGGCGGCCAAGCGCGAAGAAACCATCCGGTCGCTGGCCGACTACATCACCCGCAATATCGCGCGCCTGGGCGGGACACTGACGATCCCGGCCGACGCCTTGGCGCGTGTTCTGATTGCCAGCCACGAGGGTGTCACCATCAGCGCACACCTGGATGGCAAGGATCTCTACGAGCCGTTCCTACAGATGGTGATGTCCAACGTGACGCCCAAGCCTGCTGCGGCCAAACGCCCACGAGCCCGGCGAACGGGTTGAGCCACTGGCACGGTGAATCAATGCAGCTTGATCACCGATACGTACATCTCCAGGATCGGCCGGTAGAGGTCAACGTCGTCGAGTTGGCTTCCCAGCATGACGGAATCGCTTGTGGCGATGAGGATATGCGCGAACGTCAGCGGCGGGATCAGTAGGGTTCCGCCCAGTCGGTCGACGCCCTCGGCGATGAACCTCCCCAGCGCCTCCACGACCTCTGACCTCTTGGCCGCCACGCGTTCCCGCGCCTCGGGATTGCGCCGCAAATACAAAGTGAACTCGAGGCCCAGCGCGGCGTGCGCGGCACCGCGGTCATAACTGAGTTGGCGCCACCGCTGGGCAATGTCGTCGAGTTCGCGCGCTCCCAGCTCGTTGGCTCCCGACAGCACCTCGGCGAAATTGTCGAAGTAGCGACGCCAGTACCGGTCGCTCACCGCCAGGAAGAGGTCTTCCTTCGTGGTGAAGTGCTTGTAGATCGCGCCTTTGGTGTAGCCCGCCGTGTCCGCGATGTCATCGAGAGTCGCTGGCGTGAAGCCTTTTTCGGCGAATACCGCCTCCGCCGCATCCAGGAGAAGCGAACGGGTGTGTTTGACGCGTCGCTCCCGCGTCCACCGCTCAGCCATGTGAGCGATTGTGCCACGGAATCTGAGAAACGAAACACTATTGTTATTTAGATACCAGCTGGTATATTTACGCATGCGGGCGATCCACAAGGAGACAGACCCATGAGCGAACTGTCGGAGAAGAAGAGCGCGCCTTTTGTGACCGAATCGCTCGATACGGTGGCCGCGCTCGGTACCCGGCCCGAGTCGGCGGCCAAGCCCGTGCGGTACTGGGCCATCGCCGGCGGTGTCATCCTGGCTTTTCAGCTATACGTGTGGATCCAGTGGATGACCGGCCCCTATTTCAAGCGGGTGCCCGCGGGTCCCAGCGATCCGCCGACGCTCATGAAGGTGGTCCTGCTTACCTGGACGGCCGTCATCATGCTCGGCCTGCCCGTCGGCATCTATTACTTCATCGTCCGGCCCTGGCGGCGGGAACGGCGAATCACGCTGGACGGCATGCTGCTGGTGGCGTGCGGCCTGTTGTTCTTTCAGGACCCGCTGCTGAACTACTTGAACACGTGGAGCACCTACAACAGCTGGATGTTCAACCGGGGCTCATGGGTGCAGCACATCCCGGGTTGGGTGTCGTACGGCGAACCGGGCCGCATGATGGCCGAACCGCTGTTGATGAATGCGCCGGGCTACTCGTACGGGGTTCTGCTGTGCACGATTCTCGGCTGCTGGGTCATGCGCCGAGCGAAATCGCGCTGGCCGAACATCAGCAACGCCGGTCTGATCGGTGTCTTGATCGTCTGGACGTTTTTCTTCGACTTGGTCATGGAGGGCTTGTTCCTGATGCCGATGGGGCTTTACATCTACCCCGGCGCGATCAAGTCCTTGTCCATCAATGCCGGCACTTACTACCAGTGGCCGGTGTACGAAGGTCTGATGTGGGGCGGCGTGCAAGCGGGGCTGTGCAGTTTGCGCTACTTCACCGACGACCGTGGCAGGACATTTGTCGAACGAGGACTCGAACGAGTCCAAGGCGGGTTTGCGAAGCAGCAACTCACCCGCTTCCTGGCGATCTTCGCCGCGTGCAGCATGTTCTTCTTTGTCTTCTACAACATTCCGGCTCAGTGGTTCGCCATGCATCAGGACCCCTGGCCCGCCGACATCGTGAAGCGGTCGTACTTCCTCATGGGAATCTGCGGCGACGGAACAGACCGACTCTGCCCCGATCCGTCGCTCCCGGTCCCCAACAAAAACTCCGGCTACATCAATCCCGAGGGCAAGCTCGTGCTTCCAGATGGCGTAAAGCTTCCGGCAGTCGTTCCCTTCGATCGGGGGAAGTGAGTTGTTGGACAGTCCGCCCGCCGTTATGGAACCCGTTGCGGAGGCGCCGTTCTATCGAGCGGTCGGCGAAGAGGTGGAGGTTTTCCGGGCCGCGGCCCGCCGCGGTCTGCCGGTGCTGCTGAAGGGTCCCACGGGATGTGGGAAGACGCGCTTCGTGGAGGCCATGGCCCACGAGCTCGGTCGCGACCTGATCACCGTGGCGGGACACGAGGACATGACGTCGGCGGACCTGGTCGGCCGGTTCCTGCTCAAGGGCGGAGAAACGGTCTGGGTGGACGGGCCGCTGACCCGGGCCGTGCGCAACGGCGCCATCTGCTACCTGGACGAAGTGGTGGAGGCGCGCCAGGACACGACCGTGGTCATCCATCCGCTCGCCGATCACCGCCGTGAGCTCCCGGTCGATCGGCTCGCCACCACATTGAAGGCGGCCCCCGGATTCCAGCTGGTGATTTCCTACAATCCCGGCTACCAAAGCGTTCTGAAGAACATCAAGGAGTCGACCCGCCAGCGTTTCGTCGCCATCACGCTCGGTTTCCCACCCGTTGAGATCGAGACGGAAGTGGTTGCCTACGAGGCGGGTATCGACTTCGAGACCGCCCGCGCCCTGGTCACGCTGGGTGACGCGATCCGGAACCTGGCCGGCTCACCACTGCGCGAAGTATCCTCCACCCGGATGTTGATCCTCGCCGGCGGGCTGGTCGCTGAAGGACTGAGCCTGCGCAGCGCCGTCCAGTCGGCGATCGTCGAGGCGCTCACGGACGATCCGGACGTCGTTCGCGCCCTCGGCGAACTCGCCGACGCCGTTTTGTCCCGGACGTGACCTCCTCAGATCTGAAGAACCCTAACCGGTTTCGGCTCCTCGCCACCCACATTGCCGGCAGGTCCGTCGACGTCGCGGAGGCATCGGCGGGCGAGGCCGCTCACACCGACGGCAAGGTCATATTCGTCTCGGCGGGCCGTCCTCTCGCCGAGCAGCGCCGCGAGACGCTGGTCCAGAGCGCTCTGCTCGGTGCGGGGAGTCTGGATCGGCGACTGGTGAAGGCACTACGGGCACGGCCCTCGCTGGCGCGCCGCTACCTGGCGCTCGAAGGTCACCGGGTGCTTGCCGAACTCGCCGTGCGGATGCCGTTCGCCGCCGCGCTGTGTCCCGACGGCGCGCCGCTCACCGCGACCGCCGCTGAATCGCTCGATGTGGCCAAGAGCCCGGCCGAAATCGCCGACCCACCCGGGTGGTTCGGGGTCATCCGCCCCTCCCGATTGTTGGCGCCTTCAGCCGGATTGGGCTCGCAGGCCGCCGACAAAGAGCTGCGTCTGCAATTCGATCCAATCAACCTGCCCGAGGCCGCCAACGACGGCGACGGGGAGCGGGCCAGCGAGAGCAAGATCCTCAAGCTGTTTGAAAATCCCCTCTTTCACTCCCGGACCGTGTCGGACTTTTTTCGGAGAATGCTTGGCAGCTCACGCTCTCCCGGTGACAGCGCGGCCGGCGCGGAGATGGGGGTTCGCGCGATCCGGCGCGCAAACGAGGTCGGTGCGAACGCCCGTCCTCTGCCCACGAGGATCCGTTTCACCGATGACCGCAACCCCGGCGCCACGGTGGGCGTAGGCGGCGCGCTCTATCCGGAGTGGGACGAACACAACAACCGCTATCGGCCGCAGTGGTGCCGGGTCATCGACTTCCCGCTGACGGCCGCCGGCGACGTCGCAGCCGCCGCGGGGGTTCCGCACGACGACGTGCTGCGCCGTCGCTTGTCTCGCGTCGGCCTCGGCCCCAAGGTGCTGCGCGGCCGTCCCGATGGCGACGAGCTCGACATCGAGGCGCTCATCAACCTTTTCGTCGATCTGCGCTCCGGCTACTCGCCACCAGAATGCGTCTACCTGGAACGCCGCCAACTTGCCCGCGATCTCGGCGTCCTCGTCTTGCTCGATGCCTCGGGATCGGCCACCGAGACAGATCCAAACGGCCTGGCCGTACACGATCACCAGCGACGGGCGGCTGCGACGCTGGCGGTCACGCTCGAAGAGCTTGGCGATCGCGTTGCCGTGTATGCCTTTCGGTCACAGGGCCGGCGCGCTGTGCATCTGCCGTCGATCAAAGGGTTCGGAAATCGGTTCGGCGCCATGGAGCGAGCCCGGCTGAGCCAGCTCCAGCCATCGGGCTACACGCGCCTCGGCGCCGGCATCCGTGGTGCGGGCGAGATCCTCAAGACCGAGGCCGGCACGCCGAATCGGCTGCTGATCGTCCTTTCCGATGGTTTCCCCTACGACGATGGCTACGAAGGCCGCTACGCCGAAGCCGACGCCGCTAAAGCCCTCGAAGAGCTCCGCATGGAAGGCGTTGCCTGCCTGTGCCTTTCCATCGGCGCAGCCACCACGGATACGCTCGAGCGTGTCTTCGGCTCCGCCAGCTATGCCAGCGCGGCGACGCTGGCCGACTTGAGCCCGCAGATGGATGAATTGTTCCTTTCCGCGCTACGGGAACTCAGCGCGCCGATGCCTCGGAGAGGATGAGACACATGAAGGTGTTGTTGACGGGTGCGCTGGGCAACATCGGCCTGGCAACTTTGACGGCATTGCTCGAAGAGGGCCACGACGTCGTCGGCTTCGACCTCGAATCTCGCAGAGCGCGCAAACTCGCATCCGGCTTCGACGCACGGGCGCGGTTCGTCTGGGGCGACATCACCAACCCGGAATCGCTGCGACATGCGCTGGAGGGCGTGGACGCGGTGATCCACATGGCGGGCATCATCCCTCCCTACTCCGAAAAGGCGCCCGAGCTGGCCCGCAAAGTGAACCTCGACGCCACGCGCAACCTGATCGAGCAGATGGAGGCCTCGCCCACCGCCAAACGGCTGGTCTTCGCGTCGTCGCTGGGTGTGTGCGGCGACGTCCAGGATCGCGACCCGCCGCTGCGTGTCGACACGCCCGATTCTCCGACCGACGAGTACGGACGCCAGAAGATCGCCTGCGAGGAAGCGATCCGGCAATCGGGGCTGCACTGGAGCATTCTCCGGCTTGCGGCGGTGACCCCTATCCACTTGCAGGCGCAGGATCCCAGCATCATGTTCGAGTTCAGCCCGGACGCACGATTCGAGTTCCTCCATCCCGTCGACGCCGGAACGGCGTTCGCGCGTACCGCGGCTTGTACGGAGTCGATCGGAAAGACCCTTCTCATAGCCGGCGGGCCAAACTGCCGAATGACATACGGCGATTTCATCAACGCCCTGATGGGCGCGATCGGAATCGGCCCCGTGCCGCACGACGCCTTTGTGCGACGAAGGCCACCGCGCTTTTTCGGGGACTGGGTAGACACCGACGAAAGCCAGCGCCTGCTCGAGTACCAGGAGCGAGGGCTCGACGAGCAACTGGAAGACATGAGAAAGGACTTCGGGATGCTGGTGCCCGTCATCCGCCTCGTGCGACCCCTCGCGACATGGTTCGTGATCCGCAGCTCCGCTTACCTCAAGGAAAACCGGCGCCGCGCCTAGCACCGCTAGCCGCGAGGGGCGAGCGTGTCTGTACACGACACGCCGGTGCCACGCGTCATTCTGCGCACGCTCGCGGCGCTAGCCGCCGGCGCGATACGCCGCGACGATCGGCTCGAGCTCGTCGGGTGTCGCGCCGTGCATGATCACCGCGTCGGCCCCATAGTCGAATTCCTTGCGGACGCGGTCCACGCACTGCTGCGCCGACCCGGTGGCCGACGGTTCCAGCCATTCACCGGGAATCAGCGTCGCGATGTGCTCGATCTGCTCGGGCGTGGCCTTGTGATCGATCCCGCCCGCGATGGACGTCACCACCGGGTCGTCCCGGAACCGTTGCAGCACAGCCGGATCCCACTTGTTCGTCCGTACCAACAGATCGCCGTACCCCTGCAGGTAGGTGGCCAGCCGCGCTACGGTCTTCTTCAGCCGCAGCGGCTCGGGAAGATGGTCGCCGACCGTCGCGAAGCACGACCACACCCGAACGCTGTCCGGGTCGCGGCCCGCCTTTTCCGCGGCGGACTTGACGGTCTTCACGCAGCGCTGCAGCGTCTCCGGGGTGAAGTAGGTGTGCAGGATGACGTCGTCGAAAGCACGGCCCCCGAGCGCGAGCGTCTGGGGCCCGAAAGCCACCAGCGCCAAGCGAATGTCCTCGTTGAAGTCCTTGTCGAGAAACAGGATGGGGTACTTGCCCATCGGGCCGTCGTGGTTGAAGATCACCTCGCCGTGCCACAGCCGACGCATGACCTGGGCCCAGTCCTCCATCTGCGCCGTCGTCACCGCCGGTATGCCGAACGCCCCGTAGATCGCGGCGATGCCGCGTCCGATGCCCAACATGAACCGCCCACCGGAGAGCCGGTGCATGGTGGTCGCCCACGATCCGGTTATCAGCGGATGGCGGGTGTTGTGATTCGTTGCGGCGGTGGCGATCTGCATCCGGTTGGTCACCGCGCACGCCGCTCCGACCAGTGACGAAGCTTCCTTGACGTTCCAGCGCTCGGAGATGAAGGCGGTGCCGAAGCCCAATTCCTCGCCCCGGCGGGCCTCGTCCATCAGGGTCGCCGGCCCCTCGCCACCGGCGCCGGCCAGCAGGTAGTAACCCAGCTCGTCAAGTGCGCGCTCGCTCAATTCCAAACCCCTTGCTGGTAACCGCAATTCCAGACCTCGATGATCCTGCCGGCGACGACGCGAAACACCTCGATGCTGGCGACGTTGGTTTCGGTGCCGTCCTTGGTGGTCATCGTCGAGTCGTAGACGATCGCGACGTGCTCGCCGTCGTCGCCGGCGATCACGACGTTCAGGTCGAAACGCATTCTGTCGAAGTGTTGCCACATGTCGGCGACCCGGTGGACCGCCTGCGCGTGGGTCAGCGTGTGCGCCTCACCGACCTCGTGCCGGATGACGCTGTCGCCGAACAACTCTTCGGCCAGGTCGAGGTCGCGTTCATTCCAGACCACGAGGTTGTAAAGCTCGACCACCTCGCTTGCCGTCCGGGCTGTCGAGCTCATTCGAACACCTCAGTTGCGTTCACATCATCGATGGTTGCTACCGCCCGGTCGGTGAGCGTCAGGCACAGCGTGCGTGAGCGTTCCGACATCGCATCCCAACCGACGAGGGTGATGACCGGCAGCAGCATGAGATAGGCAACAGCAAAGCGATAGTGCCGCCACGCCTCGTCGAACGAATAGTCCGCGACGCCGCGTTCAGCGAGGCGGTCGAGGTACTCGCGCACCAGTTCCTCGTCATGTCCGCGCCTTACCTCCGTCGGCAATCCTTGGCTGACGAGGTAACCAATGTCGGCCACGCCGACACCCCGGGACGCAAACTGGAAGTCGACGATCTTCAGCAAGTCCCCGTCGAAGAACATGTTGTCGGCCCTGATGTCGCCATGCAACAGCATCGGGCGTTCCGTCAATGCCGCCAACGCTTTCGGGGCGACCTCGACGAACCGCTCCGCGTATCGAGCAACCCCGGCTGGAACCGCCGCCGTTGACCTATCGCGGTACACGCGCCAGCCCGTCTGGAAAGCGGGAAGCAGGATTTGACGGGCCGTCGGCGAGTCGAGGCTGGGAAACACCTCGAGCGCTTTGGCGTCCGCGGCGGTCACCGACCAGGCGTGCATGCCGGCCAATTGCTCGATGCACAACCTGGCTCGCTGCAGTGACAGGCCCGCCAAGTGGTCAGCGTTGTCCCAGTCCAGCAGATCCTCAAGGACCAGGACGAAATCCGCAGAGTCATCGATCATCCCGGCGGCGTAGACGCGCGGAGTTGCTATCGGGGCACTTGGTGCGACATGCCGGTAAAACGACAACTCCCGCCGGTAGCCATCCAGCATGTCCATCGCCCACCGAGCCTCCGATTGGGCGGGCAGTTTGACGATCACCGTCGACGGCACGCCCGGGCCGCCGGTCAGGTGGAGCCGGTACAACAAGGACGAGAATCCCGTGTCCTGGGCGATCTGCTCCACACGAATGGCTTTGACCGCCGACGATTCCGGTGTGGAGTCATCGGGGCACAGCACTTCACTGAGCCAGTGGGTGCTCACCTCGTCGATGCCGCTCGGCACCCGCACTCCGGCCAGGCTCATCATTGAACTCCCGAGAAATATATTTGACGGTGAACAACTAAGATAGTTGTCGACCGTCTAAAATGCAACCGTGCCTTCCCCCGTACGCGGGCTCACCCAACCGGAGCGCGTGGAGTTGTCGAGCCGCCGCCTGCTGCACGCTGCGGCTGAGCTGATCGTGGAGAAGGGCTGGGAGGCAACCACGGCCGCAGAGATCGGTCGCCGCGCGGGATACAGCCGTGCGATGGTGCACGCCCGCTACGGCAGCAAGGACGCCATCCTCGAGGCCTTCCTGCACGAGTACGTGAAGCGCCTCAACCCCGAGCCCGACCCCAGCACGAGCGGTATGCGGCAGGTGCTCGCGCACTTCGACCGGATTCAGGAAATCCATGCCGAGGACCGCGAACTCCTGCGAGCGATGTTCGTCGCCACTTTCGAAGCGGCAAAGACGACGTCACCCTTGCGCGACCGGGTCCAAACCCAGCTCGTCAGTGGAGCGGTCAAGGTCGAGGCCGGCCTGCGCAACGGCATCGACGACGGCTCGGTCCGATCCGACATCGACATCGATGCCGCGGTCAAGGACATCACCGCCGCGGTGTTCGGCATCGCGTTCCAGTGGGTCGCCGTACCCGACGCCCACGATCTCGATGACGAACTGGACTGCGTCCGCGCCCGGATCATTCGGCAGTACGGCCCTTTACCTCCTCGGCCACCTCGCCCAGGAACCGCTCGGTGACCCGCTGCACGCGCCGGGAGAATATGTGGCCGACGTGGCTGCCGTCGTACCAATACAGCTGCCCGTCCCAGCGCTCCTGCAACAAGGTGGCGGGCTCGCGCATCGCCATCCGGTCGTGCCACGCCCCGACGATGAGCCGGCGGTGTGGGGGTGGCGCCGGGTCGACCTTGAGCGGATCGATCACCGACGTCAGCTTCGAGACCTCGGGGGACTCCAGCAGTTCCCGGAATCCGTCACGGGACGGGCCCCAGCGCGCCAGGTGTCGCGCGATCATCGCGTTGAGTCCCAGGATCGGGGTGTACAGGGCGACCGCGTCGACCTGCCTCTCCAGGTGTGAAACCAAAGCGGCCACCGGGGTGCCCATCGAAATCCCCGACACCACAACGGCCGTGGCTTGCGGCTGAACCCAGCGCACCACGGCGCGAACCTCCGACACCGCGCGCATCATGCCCGCGACGTTGCCCAGCGGATCAATGTCCGGGTAGACGGGCCATTCACGGCGCCGGCACCCGTGGCCCGGCTGCACCGGCAGCGCGACGTTGAACCCCAGCTTGTGATGTATTCCGCCGATTCGCGATAGCAACAAGTCTTCCGTGCCGCCCTGACCGGCGCCGTGCACCCAGACCAGCCAGGGCCGATTGCCATCCCGGTGCCGGCACAGGTGCACCACCGCGCGCACCGGGCCGCCCAAGCCCGCTGCTTCGAGCGTCGCGGGCAGCCTCGGGTCGTGCTCGAAAGTCATCCGCTCGTATGCCAGGCCGCCGATCTGCCGCTGCCGTACCGACGTCGCCCGCAACGGTTTTGGCTCGGCGTGTGCCCCGTCGATGCCCAGCGCCGACAATTCCTCGGCCGCGGCGGTGCACGCGTTGAGCGGCCGCACCGCCGGCGGGCCCCCGTTCAGCAGCGAGAAGCCACTCAGCACAAGCTCGTCCAGCATGACCTCGCCGAACTGCCGCATCCCGCGCGGGGACGCCGGAGCCCAGCCGGTCGATTCGTTGAGGCCTGCCACCGTACGCGGCAGCAGCATGCCCAACTCGCGCGCCAGCTCCCTGGAGATGCCCAGCCCGCGCGTCGCCCATGACACGGTGCTCACCTAGCCGAGCTTGAAGCCGGTATATCCGCCAACCGCGATTTCATCGCAGCGGCGACGGTACTCGGGAATTCCGCCGGTATAGCCCATATACATCCGTTTCTTGCCGGGCACATTGCCACCGTTGTACCAGGATTTGCACGACGGGTGCACCAGCACCGTCGGCGCGACGAGCGCGGTGGCGTGGTCGATCCACTCCTGCTGAGCGCTGGGCAGGGCTTCGATGGTGCGGATCCCGTTGGTGCGCAGGTAGGCGATGCAGTCGCCGATCCACTCCACGTGTTGTTCGAGCGCAGCCACGAAGTTGGTTGCGGCGCTGGGGCTCCCGGGGCCTTGCACCGTGAACAGGTTGGGGAAGCCGGCCACGGCCAACCCGAGATAGGAGAGCGGCCCCTGGCCCGCCCAGAATTCGCCGAGCGACATGCCGCCGCGGCCGCGAATGTCGATGCGGCTCAGCGCGCCGGTCATGGCGTCGAACCCGGTGGCGTAGACGATCACGTCGAGTTCGTAAGAATCGCGCTCGGTGCGGATACCCGTCGGTGCGACTTCGCGGATCGGCGCCGTGCGCAGGTCGACGAGCGTGACGTTGTCTCGGTTGAACGTCTCGTAGTAGCCCTGGTCGATGATCGGTCGCTTGCACCCGAAGGGATGGTCGGGCACCAACGCCGCCGCGGTTACCGGCTCGTTGACGATCCGGGCCACCGCCTCCCCGTACAGCTTGGCGGCCATCCGGTTGGCTTCGATGTCAAAGAAGAGGTCGCCCCAGTTCAGCGCGCCCAGCACGCCGTTCTGCTCGATGGCACGCAATTGCTCCTCGCGCGTCGCCGACTTCAACGGCGGCCTGCCGAGCATCTCGAGGAGCACCGAGAACGCGCTCAGCCGCGCCGCACCGACCGGATGGGCGCGCTGGGCCGCCCGGATCTCGTCGTAGCGGGCCTTCATCTCGTCCAGCTCGCCCGGCTCGAATCGCCGCACCCGCCACGGCAGCGTGTATGCCGGCGACCGCTGGAACACATAGAGCTGCAAGGCTTCCCGGGCGACGATAGGAATGAGCTGAACGCCGGTCGAGCCCGTCCCGATGACAGCGACGCGCTTCCCGGTGAGATCGAAACCCTCCTTCGGCCAGCGACTGGTGAACAGCGACGTTCCGGTGAAGGTCGCCATGCCGGGGATGTCGGGCTCCAGGGGTTCCGACAGGATGCCGGTGGCGGCGACGACAAACGGGGCGGTAAAGGACTCACCCGCCGCGGTCCGCACGGTCCAACTGCCGGCCTGTTCGTCGAACGCCATCGACACGACCTCGGTGTGGAACTGGATGTCGCGGCGAAGATCGAGCCGGTCGGCGACGAAGTTCAGATAGGCCTCGACTTCGGCCTGGGCCGGCATCGTCTCCGTCCAAACCCATTCGCGCTGAATCTCGTCGGCGAAGCTGTAGGAGTACTCGATGCTTTCGATGTCGCATCGTGCGCCCGGGTATCGGTTGAACAGCCAGGTGCCGCCGACGTTTTCGGCCCTCTCCAACACCCGTGCCCGGATGCCCAGTTGCCGCAGCCGATGCAGCATGTATAGGCCGGAAAATCCTGCGCCGATGACCAGGGCGTCGAAGTGCGCGTCGGCGTCACTCGCCATCTCGCGCCTTCAAGTGACGAAGCGCTCGCCGCTCGTCAGCCGCGCGAACGTCCTCTCCACACATAGAGCTCCCCTGCCCCGAACCGGCCGACTGCTGAAATCTATACTGTAACGGACTTAGTATCAATGAGTGCGGGAGGCGCCGGCGTGAAAGTGCCTTTCACCTGGAAGGTAACCGGGTGGTTCATGGTCGGGTGGTCGCCCGAATTCCCGACCGGCGAGGTGCGGCCACTCCACTATTTCGGCGAGGACCTGGTCGCCTACCGCGACGAATCCGGTGAGTTACACGTTCTGGAAGCCCACTGCAAGCACCTCGGCGCGCACATCGGCCACGGCGGCAAGGTGGTCGGCGACTGCGTCGAGTGTCCGTTCCACGGGTGGCGCTGGGGCCCGGACGGCACCAATCGATACATCCCCTACCAACCGGACCGACCCAACCGCGCGCTGCGGCTGCGAGTGTTTCCGGTCCGGGAGCAGTACGACTGCGTGTTCATCTGGCACCAGCCGGACGGCAAGGAGCCGCAGTGGGAGATGCCGGACATCTTCCACAAGTTCCCGCAGTTCGAGACGGACCCAGCGGCCTATTACCGGGCGTATCCGGAGTTTTCGCGGCGTGCGGAGCGCGAACCGGTGCACCCGCAGATCGTGGCGGAGAACGCCCCCGACAGCGCCCATTTCGAATACGTGCACCACGCCACCGTGACGCCCAGGGTGCTGGACTGGAGGATCGTCGACCACGAATGGCAATTCATCGCGGGCTGGCCCGACGCGGATAGTGACAACCCCGAGGATCTCGCGTTGCGGTTTCACAGCCACCTGTTCGGCCTCGGCGGGGCGATCAGCGTGTTCGAGGGCGCGCAGAATCATCGGCTGATCTTCACCTGCACGCCCGTCGACGACGAAGTGTCCGATCTGTTCTATTCGATCTGGTGGCCGCGAATCCCGGGCGACGACTCCGCTGTGCCGGAGGGCAAGCTGCGCGGGCTCATCGAAAAGCAATTCCTGTCCACCGTCTTCGACGATCTACAGATCTGGCGCTATCAGGAGTACGTGGAACATCCTGCGCTGTCCAAGGTCGACGCGAAAGGGTACATGGCCCTTCGTAAATGGGCCACCCAGTTCTATGACGTCCCGGCATGAGGCCCCAACTCGCCAATCTCGTTGAGCCCGGGCGCACCGCGATCGTCACCCAGGAGTGCCAGGGCGCGGTCATCGGCCCAGATGCGGGGCTGGCCATGCTCGCCGAGGAAGCCCGTCGCGTCGCATTGCCCAGCATCGTGCGGCTGTTGCCGGTGGCGCGGGCCGCCGGTGTACACATCGTGCACTGCCTGGTGCAGCGGCGCCCCGACGGGCTGGGGTCCAACCACAACGCCAAGATCTTCACCATGAGCCGCGGCGCGGTCGACATCGCCCCGGGCACGCCCGGAGCGGAAGTGCTCCCCGAATTGGGGCCCGAGCCAAGCGATCTGATATTGCGGAGGTGGCATGGTGTCGGACCGATGGGGGGCACCGACCTCGACGCGGTGCTGCGGAACCTCGGGGTGTCCACCATTGTCGTCGTTGGCGTTTCGCTGAACATCGCCATCCCCAACGTCGTCATGGACGCGGTCAATGCCGCCTATCGCGTCGTCGTGCCGCGCGATGCCGTGGCCGGCATACCCACCGAGTACGGCGACGCGATCATTGCCAACACGCTGTCGCTGCTGGCGACCATCACCACCACCGACGAGTTGATCAACCTCTGGAAGGGTTCATGACGGACACAGCACCCGAAGTCCGGGGCGGATTCCCCGAAGTCAAACAGGTCGACCATGCGCCGCCGGGGCTCGGCCGTTTTGTGGCCGCGATGCACCGCCTGCAGGACCTGACGGTCTCCACCAATCCCGACGGTTCGATATGGTCCACCGCGGCCCAACAGGTCGAAAATGCTTGCGCGTTACTGGACGGCCATCAGGTTCCGGAAACCCTGGCGACGGCCGGCCGAATCCTCGAACTGCCCGGGTTGGGTCACCCCCTGCTACCGCCATGGACCCTCACGGACTCCGGGGCCCACGGCGTGGTGATGAAAGGACACTTCACCCGATCCCACGTGGGCGGAAACAACGCCGTGCACGGCGGGTTCATCCCGCTGCTCTACGACTGGCTATTCGGCATGGTGGTATCCACCGCGGGCATCCACCCAACTCGCACGGCGTACCTGCACGTCGACTACCGCAACATCACCCCGATCGACGAACCGTTGACCGCCCATGGCCGCATCGTCGAGGTCGACGGAAGGAAAAACTTCATTGCCGCTAGCATGACGGCTGCGGACGGCACACTGCTCAGCGAAGCCAACGGCCTGATGGTCCGCCTGCTACCCCACCAGCCGTGAAAGGCGCAGCACCCGCTGCGCGAGCAGACGCAGAATCGCACGGCGCGGGTGCCGCGCGTGCGATTCTGCGTCTGCTCGAAGAAAGGAAATAGTGGACACCACCACGCAATTCACGGTGCCCGCCGTCGCGAAGGCCGTCGCCGCGGCGATTCCCGACCGCGACCTGGTGATCCGGGGGGAACAGCATCACAGCTACGCACGGCTCCTCGAGCGGTCGAACCGGCTCGCCGCATACCTGCACTCGCGGGGACTGGGCTGCCGTACCGAGCGCTCGGCGCTCGCCGGCCACGAGGCAGGTCAGGACTTACTTGGCCTCTACGCCTATAACGGAAATGAATTCGTGGAGGCGTTGCTCGGCACCTTCGCGGCCCGGGTTGCCCCGTTCAACGTCAACTTCCGCTATGTCAAAGATGAGCTGCAATATCTGCTGACCGATTCGGGGGCGACCGCCCTGATCTACCACGCCGCGTTCGCGCCGCGGGTGGCCGAAGTCCTGCCGGATCTTCCGCAGCTGCGCGTCCTGATTCAGATCGCCGACGACTCGGGCAACGACTTGATCTACGGTGCAGTGGATTACGAGGCCGCCCTGGCGTCCAGCTCGCCCGAACCTCCTCCCGTCCGACACTCGCCCGACGACTTGTACGTCCTGTACACCGGCGGCACGACGGGTATGCCGAAGGGAGTGCTGTGGCGCCAGCACGACATCTTCATGACGTCCTTTGGCGGCCGAAATCTCATGACCGGCGAGCCGTTCGGCTCCGTCGACGAGATCGTCGCGGCAGCGGCCGCGGGCCCCGGCACCAAGATGCTGATCCTGCCGCCGCTGATCCACGGCGCGGCACAGTGGAGCGTGATGATGGCGCTCACGACCGGCCAGACCGTCGTCTTCCCTTCCGTCGTAGATCATTTGGACGCCGACGATGTGGTTCGCACCATCGAGCGTGAGCGCGTGACGGTGGTGACGGTGGTCGGTGACGCAATTGCGCGGCCCTTGGTCGCCGCCATCGAGAAGGGCAGCGCCGACGTGTCGTCGTTGGCCGTGGTCGCCAATGGCGGCGCGCTGCTCACCCCGTACGTCAAGGAGCGCCTGATCGAAGCCCTGCCCAACGCCGTCGTCGTAGACGGCGTCGGATCGTCGGAGACCGGCGCTCAGATGCACCACATGTCCACGTCGGGGGCGGTGTCGACCGGCACGTTCAACGCCGGACCCGACACCGTCGTGGCGGCCGAGGATCTGACCGCGATCATGCGGCCTGGTCACGACGGCATCGGCTGGCTGGCGCAACGAGGCTACGTTCCGCTGGGCTACAAGGGCGACGCGGCCAAGACCGCCACGACATTTCCCGTGATCGACGGTGCGCGGTACGCGATCCCGGGCGATCGCGCGCGCCACCGCGCCGACGGCGCTATCGAATTGCTGGGCCGCGATTCGGTGACGATCAATTCCGGTGGCGAGAAGATCTTCGCCGAAGAGGTAGAAACCGCGATCGCGTCGCATCCGGCGGTGGTCGACGTGGTGGTCGCCGGGCGGCCGAGCGACCGTTGGGGGCAGGAGGTCGTCGCGGTCGTCGCGCTCGCCGAGGGTGCCCACGCCGATGCCGACGAGCTGGTCGCGCACGCCGCGCAGTCCCTGGCTCGCTACAAACTCCCCAAAGCCGTGCTGTTCCGTCCGGTGATAGAGCGCAGCCCGTCCGGCAAGGCCGATTACCGGTGGGCACGCGAGCAGGCGTTGAACGGCTGACGGGTTAAGCCCGCCCCGCTAACCCGGGCATTACCCATGTTGTCTACTGTAATAATTACAGTACGATCTTACGCAAGGACAGCCCGTTCACGCTGAAGGATGCTGGAGATCTCGGTGACGACCAACGTTCACACGCCCGCCGGCACCGGCGACCAGTCCGTTGATCTGCGTGACCCCTACCCGTACTTCGCCCGAAAACGCCGGGCGGCCGGCGTCTTCTCCGGGACGGTCATGGACTACTCCAAGACTCCTGAGTCCCTACTGCCCAAGCGCGAGTACTCCGCCATGTCGTTCGATGCGGTGAACAAGGTGTTTCGGGACGGGCGGGTGTTCAGCTCCAAACCGTACGACAAGACAATCGGCCTGTTCATGGGGCCGACCATTCTGGCGATGGATGGAAAGACGCATCGCGACCATCGCAACCTGGTGTCGGCGGCGTTCAAGTCCAAGGCGCTGGCCCGGTGGGAGCCGACCATCGTGCGGCCGGTCTGCAATGCCTTGATCGACGAGTTCATCGACGCCGGCGAGGCCGATCTGGTCCGCGATTTCACGTTCGAATTTCCCACCCGCATCATCGCCCAACTGCTGGGACTGCCGGCCGGCGACCTGCCGATGTTTCGCATGCGCGCGGAGCAGCTGATCAGCTACCACGTCGACTACGAACGCGCCTTCGAGGCGTCGGCGGCGCTCAAGGACTACTTCCTCGACCAGATCGAGCAGCGCAAATCCAGGCCCACCGAGGACATCATCGGCGATTTGGTCACCGCGGAGATAGACGGCGAAAAGCTCAGCGACGAAGCGATTTACTCCTTCCTGCGGCTGCTGTTGCCCGCCGGGCTGGAAACCACGTACCGGTCGTCGGGAAACCTGCTCTATCTGCTGCTCACCCATCCGGACCAGTTCGCCGCGATACAAGCGGACCGAGAGCTGATCCCGCAGGCGATCGAGGAAGGGTTGCGCGTCGAGACGCCGCTGACCACCGTCCAGCGTTTTGCGACCGAAGACACCGAGCTGGAAGGGGTCGAAGTTCCCGCGCGCTCGGTGATCGGCGTGTGCATCGGTTCCGCGAACCGCGACGAGCGGCGCTGGGAACGCTCGGAGGAATTCGACATCTTCCGCAGGCACGTACCGCACATCTCGTTCGCCGCCGGCGAGCACACCTGCTTGGGCCTTCACCTGGCGCGGCTGGAAACGCGCGTCGCACTCGAATGCCTGCTCACTAGATTGACGAACATCGGGCTGCTGACCGATCACGACCCACACATCCACGGTCAGCCCTTCCGTTCGCCGACGGCGCTTCCGGTGACGTTCGACGCAAAGTAGTTAGGGTCTGAGGGAATGATCAAGGTAATGGCGGGATTTCGGGTCCTGGAGCTGGCGCAGTTCACGTTCGTCCCTGCGGCGGGAGCCATTCTCGCCGACTGGGGCGCAGACGTCCTCAAGATCGAGCACCCGCTGCGCGGCGATACTCAACGCGGCTTCCTCAACATGGGCGGCATCCAGGTCGACCCGGACCGTCATCCGCTGATGGAGCACCCCAACCGCGGCAAGCGCAGCGTCGGGGTCGACGTTTCCACGCCGGGCGGCCAGGAGGTGATCTACGAACTGGCCAAGACCTCCGACGTGTTCCTGACCAACTACAAGCCCGCGCAACGGCAGAAGCACAAGTTCGACGTGGAGCACATTCGCGCGGTGAACCCGAACATCGTGTACGCCCGCGGGTCGGCGTACGGCGACAAGGGACCGGAACGTGACGTGGGTGGCTACGACGGGACGGCGTTCTGGACGCGCAGCGGCGTCGGGTACGCGCTGACGCCTGAGGAGTTGGGCGGCGCTCTGGGACAAGGCATTCCGGCGTTCGGCGATTCCATCGGCGGCATGTTCATCGCCGGCGGCATCTCGGCCGCGTTGCTGCACCGCGAGCGCACCGGCGAAGCCGTCGAGCTCGATGTGTCACTGCTGAGCACGGCCTGGTGGGCGGCGGGCGCGAGCATGACCCAAGGCATGGAGGCGGGCGAAGTCATGCGCACGCCCATGCCGGGGTCCGCCACCGCGATGTCGGTGAACCCCTTCATGGGCAACTACCTGACGTCCGACGGCGGAACGATCAACCTGTGCATCATCAGCCCGACCGGGCTGATCCGCGACACATTCGAGCACCTGGGCATCCCGGAGGCCGCCGACGACCCCCGCTTCTCCGAAGTGCTCCCGCTGATCCAAAACGCCGACGCGGCCGCCGAGTTGATTGCTAAAGCCGTCGCCGGCAAGCCTTTTGACTATTGGCGGCAGCACCTGAAAACGATGAAAGGTCAGTGGGCGCCGTTCCAGAGCCTCCTCGATCTGGCCGACGACGAGCAGGCGCTTGCCAACGACATGATCTCCGAAGTCGAGCTCGCCAGCGGCGGAGCGCCGTTCAAAGTCGTCCGCGGCCCCGTCCAGTTCAACCACGAACCGCTGGTGACAACCCGGGCGCCGCAGGCGTCCGAGCACACCGAGCTGGTGCTGATGGAGATCGGCATGGACTGGGACCGCATCGAGGAACTCAAGGAATCGGGAGCCATCGCTTGAACCGCGCCGGCGACGATGCAGAGCGGAGCGATGAGGTGGGGGCACCTCCCGCTTGCGGGGGAGAGTGGCGCTCATGAACGACGTTGCCGTTATCGGTGTGGGACTGCACCCGTTCGGTCGCTTCGAGGGGAAGTCCGCGATGGAGATGGGCGCGGATGCAATCCAGCTCGCGGTCGCCGATGCCGGCATCGAATGGAGGGACATCCAAGCCGCCACCGGAGGCAGCTGGACGGTAGCCAATCCCGATGCGATCGTCGCCATGGTCGGTCTGTCCGGCATTCCCTTCACCAACGTGTTCAACGCATGCGCGACCGCGGCCAGCGCCGCCAAAGCCTGTGCCGATGGTATCCGGCTGGGCGACTACGACATCGGGATCGCCATCGGCCTGGACAAGCACCCGCGCGGGGCGTTCACCGAGGACCCGGCTCTGGTCGGGATGCCGCGCTGGTATGCCGAGAACGGGCAGTACCTCACCACCAAATTCTTCGGCATGAAAGCCAACCGCTACTTGCATGACCACGGCATCTCGCAGCAGACCCTGGCCAAAGTCGCTGCCAAGAATTTTCGCAATGGAGCGTTGAACCCCAACGCGTTTCGCCGCAAGCCGATCTCCGAAGAGAACATCCTCAACTCGCCGGTGCTGAACTACCCACTCACCCAGTACATGTTCTGCGCGCCCGACGAAGGCGCGGCGGCGGTGGTGATGTGCAGGGCCGATATCGCGCAGCGCTACACGTCCAAGCCCATCTATCTGCGGGCCGTGGAAGTCCGCACCCGCCGCTACGGTGCCTACGAGGTCAACACCACGTTCGCGCCGGTCGAAGAGGATGTCGCTCCTACCGTGTACGCGTCGCGCGCCGCGTTTGAAAAGGCGGGCGTCTCACCCCAAGACGTCGATGTCATCCAGTTGCAGGACACCGACGCCGGCGCGGAGATCATCCACATGGCCGAATGCGGCTTCTGCGCCGACGGAGAGCAAGAAAAGCTGCTGGCCGACGGAGCCACCGAGATCACCGGCGCGATGCCGGTCAACACCGACGGCGGGCTGATCGCGAACGGCGAGCCGATCGGGGCGTCCGGTCTGCGCCAAATCCACGAGCTGGTGCGACAACTTCGCGGCGAGGCGGGCGATCGTCAGGTGCCGGGTGAGCCCCGCGTCGGGTTCGCTCAGCTCTACGGGGCGCCCGGCACCGCCGCCGCCACGATCCTGACGACTTAACCGTCGCCCAACGTGCGCTCAGCGCGAAAATTCGGCTGATTTGTCGCACTGATTACACGTTGGGCGCGTCAGTAACTTTCGCCGTGCCCGTTTCGTCTTAGTAGCGAGCAAGCAACAGCGCTTGCCCGCAAAACAGGTCCGCCGAAAGGAATCGCGATGTCGAACATGGCTGCAGAACCGATCGTCCGCAACACTCGGTGGCGTGCCGGTCGGGTCGTCACGATCGCGATCGCCGCCACGGCAACCGGCCTGGCGTGGCTCTTGGGACGGCTGGCCCACGTTGACTACATCGTGGACACGCCAATCGGCGCCCGGGCAATCACGCTCGCGTTGACGATTGTCGCCACCGGGGCCGCGGGACTGGCCGGCTGGGTGGTGATCGCCCTGCTGGAGCGCTACACCTCATCCCCCCGGCGCGTGTGGATCGCGCTGACCCTGGTCGTTCTCATGCTGTCCATCGTGCCGGTCTTCCGGACCACCGCGAACCTAGACACCCAAATCATGCTGACCGCGTTGCACTGTGTCGCCGCTGGAGTTCTGATCCCCGCTCTGCCCCAGCGGGACACGACGGCAAACCGCCGCCGGTAACTATCAAAGGAGTGATCATGCAAATAGTGATCTTTGGTGCCAATGGCTTGACCGGACGGCTGCTCACGCGTCGCGTGCTCGACGCCGGTCACTCGGCGGTGGCCGTGACGCGGCGGCCTGACGACTTCCCCCTCACCGATCCGCGGCTGACGGTCGCGGATGCGGACGTGCGGCGCGATAGCCTCGGCGGGACTGTCACCGGCGCCGACGCCGTGCTGTCGACGCTCGGTGTGCCGTTCACCCGCCAGCCCGTCGACACGTATTCGATCGGCACCCGCAATGTCGTGAACGCGATGCGCGAGACCGGCGTCAATCGACTCGTCGTCGTGAGTTCCACCGGTGCCTACCCTGCGCCCGGCCGGCGCCATGCGCCACTGATGTTACGGCTGTTTGAGCCCATCATCACCCGCACCATTGGCAAGACTGTCTACGACGATATCCGGCGGATGGAAGCGTTGGTGCGCGAGAGCGGCCTGGACTGGACGATCGTGCGTCCGTCGGGGTTATTCGATTTGCCGCAGGCCACGAGTTATGTTGCTGGAGAGACGGATCCGGTCGGCGCATTTACCGCCCGCATCGACCTGGCGGACTACCTCGTCAAACTCACCCAAGACCGGACGGCAACATTGAAGACCGTTGTTGTCTCCACGACCGAGCACACGCCGACGGTGTGGGAGATGATCCGACGCGAGGCATTCGAGAGCGACGCGCAGCCGACGAATGCCGCGGCGTCGTCGTAGCAGCTTTGCCGCACTCATACCGGCTCCGAAATAGTTCGCCGAACGTGTAATCACTGCGACGACACGCCGATCCCGTTCGCACTGATTACACGTTGGGCGCGTCAGGAGGCTTTCGGCGGTGAGTAATTGGGCTTGCCCAGACCAAGCGCGTGCTGCCCGATCATGTTTCGGAACACCTCGAGCGTGCCGCCGTAGATTCCCACCAACGGGGCGAAGCGGTACACGTACTCGGCGCTGCCGTCGTCGGCGGCCCCGTCGGTCCCGAACGGCAGCGTCGACGCGGCCCCGAGTATGTCCATCAGGTCCGGGGAGATGTCTCGCATCGTTTGTGCGATCGCCACCCGGCCGAAGATGTTCGGCGCGCTGAGCGCCCCCTCCACCCGGGCGACGCTGCGGCCCAGCCGATACGCGACCGACTTGTCCTCGATGAGCCGGCGGCCGCTGGCGTCGGGTCGAGTCACGCCCGCGGCGGCCTTGTCGACCGCTTCGGCCATGGACCCGGCCTGGTGCATCATGATTGAGGTGTCCTGCAGGCCGTCGGGTGCGGCCGCGACCGCCCCGTGCTCGGTGTTGAGCGGCTCGCGCAGCACCGTCCAGCCCGCGTTCACGTCCCCCAGCCGATACTTGTCGTCAACGCGGACGTCGCTGTAGTAAACGACGTTGGTCCGGTCGCCGTCGACGGTGCGGACGCCCTGGATTTCGATGCCCGGCGAGTTCAGCGGAACCAGGAACATGGTCAGGCTCTTGTGCTTCGGCGCGTCCGGCGCGGTGTTGGTGATCAGGAAAGCGTATCGGCAGTTGTGCGCACCGGTGGTGAACATCTTCGACCCGTTGATCACCCAGCCTTCGCCGTCGCGCACCGCACGGGTCTTGCAGGTGGCGACGTCGGACCCGCCGTCGGGCTCCGTGTAGCCGAGGCACAACCGGATCTCGCCGGTGAAGACCCCGGGCATCACCTCGTCCTGCAGTTCGGGCGAGCCGAACTTCGCCACCGACCGCGCCACCATGGCGGTGGTCCCCCAGGTCACCCACGGCACGTGCGCCCGCCGCTTCTCCTGCTCCCAGATGCGGCGGCGCACCCGGCTGAAGCCGCCCTCGGAATGCGGCTTCCACTCGGCCTCCAAATAGCCTGCGGCGCCGAACTTCAGATGCAGACCCTCATCGAAGTTATCGCCCGTCTCGCGGTCTCGACGCCTGACCTCCTCGGTCATGTGTGTGCCCAGAAAGCTTCGGGCTTCCTCCAGGAAGGCCCGGTCTTCGTCGGACAACTCGACCCGGGAGAAATCCATCGTTTCGCTCCTGTCTTACCGTTATGCGCTCTCGCGGGCGGCCACGAACTCGGCAACGCGCCGTGCGGTGGCTCCCGGATCGCCGGCGGCCAGCGGCCATCCCCGGGCGCGCACCAGGTACGCCGTGGCCGCGGCCTCGGCCGAAACGCCAAGGCCGCCTTGGATGTGGACCGCCATCGTCGCCGCCTTGGCGGCCTCCTCCGCCATGAAAACGAAGGCAGCGGGCGCCAACTCGGGTCGTTCGTCGGGTTCGTTGTCCAAGAACCAGGCGGCGCGCCGGGCGAGGTTGCGTCCGCCCTGCACGGTGATGGCCATGTTCGCCAGGGGGTGCGAAATGGCCTGCAACGTGGAGATGGGCACGCCCAGCGTGTAGCGGTTCTTGGCGAACTCCGCCGCGATGGTCATCGTCTCCTCGACCAGACCCACCAGGGCCGACGCGGTCAGCAGCCGCCATTCATCCAGGGCCCGTTGGTAATTGGCCAACGCTTCGGGCCCTTCAGCTACCACCGCACGGGTGTCAGCGGCGGCCGGGTCCACCCAGGCCATCGGTAACCGGCCGAGGTTGTCGACCTTCGCCGGCCGGGTGCCGAAGGTCAGGCGCACGACCTGATCGCCGTCGGCGACGATGATGTGGTCGGCGATCGATCCCGTTGGAATCAGCCGGACACCCGCCGGACTGTCGATCCGGGCATCGAGCGCGGCGAGCTGTTCGCCGTTGGCCAGGCCGGCGGTATCGGCGTCCAATGCTTCCAGGCGGCCCAGCAGCCGGGCGGCGCACACATGGTCGATCCACGGAACCGGCGCCAGCGACCGGCCGATCTCTTCGGCCACCAGGGTGAGGTCGACAAGCGTCGCCCCGTCACCGCCACAGGACTCCGGTAGTGCCATCGTCGTCGCGCCCATCGCGCACAACCGCTCCCACAGGTTCTTGTCGAAACCGGAAGGTTCTGCGGCGCGCACCGTTTCGATCGAACAGTGGGTCTTGAAGAACTGCTTATAGGCGTCCTGGAGAGCGACATGGTCGTCGGAGAGACTGTAGTCCAGTCTGCGCAGTTCGAAGCGGTCCATCGTCAGCGTTCCTTCCCGAAGAAAAACTCCCGCGCGTTGTTGTAAAGGTAGTTGTCCAGCACCTCGCCGGGCAGGTCGAGCGCGCGAGCTTCGGGTATCACTCGGCGCATGCGCAACACCGGCCAGTCCGACGCGTAAATCACCTTGTCGGGACCACGCGTTCGCATGTAGTGCAGCAGGCTTTCCGGCAGTCGCTTGGGTGACCACGCCGAGGTCATCAGGCGCAGATTGGCGTACTTGAGCAGCAACCGGATCGCGACGTCCCACCACGGGTCGGCACCGTGGATCATGCACAGCTTTAGTTCGGGGAACCGCACACACACCCGGTCGAGGTGCATGGGATGCTGCACCTCGCCGGGGATCGGCGGCCCGGGGATGCCGGTGTTGACGCACAGCGGGAGATCGAGTTCGGCGCACTTGGCGTAGAGCGGATAGTAGACCGCGTCGCTGGGCGGATACTGCCCGTCACCCCAAAAGCTGGGTCCCACTGCGGCATAGGCGACCGGCAGGTCGGCCACGATAGCGGTCAATTCGCGCAACGACCGCACCGGACGCAACAGGTTAGCGCCACCCATGGCCAGCGCGAACCGGTCCGGTTTGGCGTCGACGAACTTACGCGCGGTGGTGGACGGGCTGGCGAGCGAGTCCATCAGGATCGCCTTCCGCACGCCGTGGGCGTCCATCTCGTCAAGCAGCTCGGACAGATCGACCGGCGCGAACATCGACTCCGGACCCTTGAAGTAATCGTCCCTGACCTTGAGCATCCAAGTGGGCTGCGAGTCGGTTTCGCCGAAGTGCACGTTGACCAGGCAGTCAATCGCTTTGGCGGTCATGACACCTTCTCTTCGGCTCGTTCTTTGGCCCACCGGTAGTTGGGTTTTCCATTGCCGAGACGCTCAATCTGCTCGACGAAGATGAAAGCCTTCGGCGCCTTGAAATGCGCCAGCTGCGAGGTGCAGAACGTGTAGAGGGCCTGCCCGTCAGAGCTGAGCTCGGCGCCCGGGTGCGGCGCGATGAGCGCGACGACCTCCTCACCCCAGCGCTCGCTGGGTCGTCCTATTACCAGGGCGTCGGCGATGTTCGGATGTGCGCGCAGCACTTCTTCAACCTCTTCGACGAACACCTTTTCGCCACCGGTGTTGACCACCAACGAATCTCGTCCGAACAGGCGGATGGTGCCATCCTTTTCCAGGGATGCGCGATCGCCCGGGATCACTACCCGTTGGCCCTCGATCTCCGGGAAGGTTCGTTGCGTGGCTTCGGCGTCGCCGAAATACCCGAGCGGAGTCCGGGCCTTCCTCGCCACCCAGCCGATCTCCTCCTCACCGGGCCGCAAAAACCGGCTTCGGTCGGCGGAGATGACGGTCGCGCCGAACCTGGGTTGAAAGGTTTCGCTCGCCGTTCCGTCGTGGCTGTACCCGAACGCCATGTTACCGGTCTCCGAGGATCCGTAACCCTCGATGATGGTGACGTGTGGCAGGCATTCCATCAGTGCCCGTTTGTATTTCGCGTTGGTGGCGGCCCCGCCGGTGCCGATGGAGTTGAGGGACGACAAGTCGTACGAATGCGCGCGCAGTTCGGCGATCAGGGGTCCGGCGTACGCGTCGCCGACCATCGTCATCATGCCCACCTTTTCGCGCTCGGCGGTTTCCCACACCGACCGCACGTCGAGCTTGTGGCGATCGTCGTACAGCACGACAGGCAGGCCGGCGCAGAGCGCCGAGAACGCGGTCCACATGCCGGCGGCATGCATCAGCGGAGAAACGGCGAACCAGGGTGGGCCGCCGTTGCGGACTTTGTCATGGATCTCGGTGACGCTGTCGTGGTCGGCCCCCACCATCGACAACACATACATGTCGCTCTGTCGCCACAGGACGCCCTTGGGCCGCCCCGTGGTCCCCCCGGTGCACATCATGATCAGGTCATCCGGCGACCCCGCGAGGTGAAAGTCTGAGCGGCCGGTCGCCAGGGCATCATCCAGCGAGATCGCTCCCGGCAGTTCGGCGGCCCCGCTTCCGTCGTCGATGGACACCAGCAACTCCGTGCCGATGGGCGGCAACACGTCCGCGAACCGGGCGCCAAGGGAGCGGTGATAGATGATGCCGCGGGGCCGGATGTAGTCAAGCAGGTCGCGGATCTCACGCACCGAGTAGTGATGGTTGATGTTGACCGGCACGACGCGCGCCTTGAGGCATCCGATCACCATGTCCGGGTACAGGTCGTTGTACATGATCAGCGCGACCCGGTCCTGACCACATTCCCAGCGCTCGATCGTCTCGCGTGCGGCGTAAACCCCGAATCCCTTGTCGCTGAGATAGTTTGCCAGCCTGTTGGTTCGGCTCGCCGACTCGGCGAAGGTGCTGCGGCGGTCTCCGCATACGGTCATCAGGCGGTCGGGAACGACATCGGCGATAGCGTCGAGCACATCCCCGACGGTCCATTCGCTCACGATGCTGGCTGCTCTGACTCTGCGCCGCTAGGCGGCCACAGCCGCTTTCACACCCAGGAAGTCCACCGCGTTGTCGCGCATGATCTTCCGGACATCGGATTCACTGAATCCCTTGAGTTCCTCGGTGAAGGACAGCGGCGACTCCAGGCCCTCGCCGTGCGGCCAGTCGGAGCCGAACAGGATGCGGTCGACGCCGATCTTTTCGCTGAGGGCCGTCAAATCTTCTTCGTAGTACGGCGCCACCCAAACGTGTTGGCGCAATGCGTCAACCGGATCGTTGGGGAACCAACGCGGCTGCTGGTTCGCCGTCTTCTTCAAACGCTTGATGAGTCGGGCCACCCACTCCGAGCCGTTCTCGATGCTGGCCACCCGAAGCTTGGGGTGCCGGTCGAACACTCCGTGCACGATCAGGGACGCCATGGTGTCGTGAATCGCCCGGTCGTCGACGAGGATCTTGTCGAGCGGGTCGGGGGCCGCGAAGGCCTCGAAAGTGTCCTTACCGCCCCACATACCGGCGATCTTCAGATAACCGCTGTCGCCCAGATGGAATGCCACCGGGACGTTTGCCTCGGCGAGCCTGGCCCAAACCGGGTCGTGCGACGGGTGCCCAAGTGAGCGGTTCTTCGGTATCCCGGGCACGGGAGCGGGCCGCACGTGAACCAGCCGCGCGCCGCGCTCCAGCACGAAATCGATTTCCTCGACGGCCTTTTGCGGGTCGGCGAGCGAAATCATCGGCGCCGTGAGGACGCGGTGATCGTCCCGATCGAAACCCCAGTCCTCGTCGAGCCACAGGTTGAAGGCGTGCAGCGACGCCATCGTGCACTCCACGTCGCCATTGAGCGCTTCCTCGACCCCGCAACCGAAGGTCGGAAACATGATGCCCGTCTCGATGCCCTGCTCGTCGATGATCGCGACCCGGGCGTCCCGGTTCTGGTATTCCGGTCGCAGCTCGAGTTTCTCCACCTGCAGCAGGGACGCCGGATCGACGCCTTCGGGAATCTCGCCGCGGAACAACAGGTCCAGGCAACCCGGCACGATGATCGGATCGAAGGTCGGGTTGGGAATGAAACGGTTGACCCGATCGCCGATGATCGCCTGGGTGTGCCGGCCGTCGCTGAACATCTGAACGCCACGCCTGCGGAACTTCTTGTCCAGGTGCCGGGTGAAGGCGTCCAACGGTTCGTAGTAATGGTTGTCGACGTCGATCGCCTGGTAGCCCAAGTTGCCCATGGTCATCCTTTCCGGTGTCAGCGGCTAAGCGTCGGTTGAAGTGAGCTTCCCAAACAAAGGAGGAAACTGCGGGGGCCGCTTCTCGAGGAAGCTCGTGATCCCTTCGATGACGTCCGGCCGCGGCATCGCCTCGTGCAGCAAGACCTCGGCCCGCGAAGTGGCTTCTACGACATCGCGAGTGGCGTCGCCGTATACCTGTCTTTTGATCACCGCCATCGAAGCCGGCGAGCAATTTTGCGCGACGTCCTCCGCGTACTCGAGGGCGCGCTTCATCAGGTTTTCGGGCGCGACGACCTCTTTGACGAGGCCCAGCCCGGCCGCCTCCTCGGCGAGAAAGGTGCGGCCGCTCAACAACAGGTCGAGGGCGACGCCCCAGGAGGTCAAGCGCGGAAGTATCCAGGAGATGCCGAACTCGGCGATCAGTCCGCGGCGAGCGAACACGGCGGCGAACTTGGCCCCGGCGGCCGCGAACCGCACATCGCACATCAGCGCCTGGGTCAGACCGATGCCGACGCAGGAACCGTTGATGGCCGCGACGACGGGCTTGCGCAGCGTGGTCACAAAATGCGGTGGGCGCTCGCCCACCAGGTCGGCCAGGTTCGTCTGACCCGCCTTCTTCATCGTCTCGCCGACCTTGGGGGCCGACCCTGGTGCGCCCAGATACGCGCCGGCGCAGAACCCCCTGCCCCGACCGGTCAGCACGATCACCCGGATGGCCGGGTCTTGTTCGGCGCGGTCGATCGCTGCGTAGAACCCGGCAGCGATGTCGGGGCCCCAGGCGTTGAGGCGCTCCGGGCGATTGAAGGTGAGGATTGCGACGCCGCGCGCCGTGGTCTCGTAGAGCACCGCGTCGTCGGAAGCGCCGTCGCTGCCGGACATCTCCCGCGGCACCTCCTCGCGCTAGCACAGTCGGATTCAGCCTACTTTGTACGCATTACTGTATACCTATCGGTACCGCATTCCACAACTGTCGCCAAGCCCTCGCGAACCGCGACCCAACAGCGAATTTGCGGGGCTTTTCGAGTCTCTAACGGGACAGCCGTCGACCGGTGATGAGTTTGACGATCGTCAGCAGGATCACCGCCCCCAGCAGACACGTCAGAAACGAAAACAGCAGCCCCCCGCCGGCGACGTCAACATGGAACACGCGCAGCACAAAACCGCCCACCAGGCCGCCGATGATGCCGACCACGATATTGAGAATCAGCCCCATTTGGGCGTCCGTCCCCATGATCTTGCTGCCGACCCAGCCCGCCAAGCCGCCGATGATTATCCAGCCGATGACACTCAGAGCGAGCATTCCCGATCCTTTCGCGTGGCTACCACCGTATGCCCAGGAGGTTGTGGTGTTTGCCACACCCCGACATGTTTCCCCTCACCCCGTGGCAGGGAACCCCTTCCAAAGTCAGCGATTAGCCAAGGGAGGGAGCGTAATGGTTGACATCAACAGTGGCTTGGCCGAAGCGGTCAAGGGCGTCGTGGAAGACGTGAAGGGCAAGGCCAAGGTGGTCATCGGCGCGTTGACGGGTCGTGACAACTTGTTCAACGAGGGCAAGGCCCAGCAGGACAAGGCCCAAGCTCAGCGCAACGCCGCAAAGAAGGAGGCCGAAGCTGAATCGGCCCGTGCGGCGGCTAAGGTCGCCGAGAAGCGCCAGAAGGCCGAACAGTAGCTTAGCTACCACCCCGGGAAGGCCCGGTCACCGTCGGTGATCGGGCCTTCCTGTATGTGCCGCAAGTCCCTGTGCCGCACGCATTTTGGCGGTCCGCTACGCATCGATAAGCCCGAGTCGCCGGTAGGCGTTCTCGATCTGGGCCTTGGCCTCTGCCGGTAACTCAGCCTGCGGAGGCCGGGAATGCGGATAGTCGCCGATCGGAAGACCCAGCACTGACGCGGCGTATTTGAACGCACCACCCCAGTGGGTGAAGTAGTCCGATCGCCCCGGGTAGCAGGTCCACCATGATCCGATGTCGAGATCGAACTGATCGAGACCCGATTCACGGCCATAGTCCATCGCCTCGAGGAGCTTGTCGCTTTGCACCAAATCCCAATACTCGGAAAACAATCGCCGCTGGGGAGTCTCGAACAGATAGCCGGCGGTGCCCAGCTGTGCCGGGCAGACGATTCCGGCACGCAGCCATCCGGCGCGGTACACCGTCCTGTCGCATTCCCAGACCGCCAGCGCGGGCGCCAGTTGGTGCAGCATTCGGCTGGCCTCGGGCCGGAAGGCGCCCTCCTTGGTGGCGCACACCGCGGGCACCTCGTCATAGATCCGCGCGCCTTCGACCGGGGTCAGCACATAACCCGAGGACGGGGAATTGAACATGCCCAGCGCGATATCCGTCCGCGAAGCGATGTATTTGAAGAATCGCAGCACGCCTTCGCCGCCGTGCGCCTCCATCATCGGCGTTTGGATGTAGGCGATGTCGGCGCCCGCCTGCTGGGCGTGCAGCGTCAAGTCCAAACAGTCCTTCGCCGACGTGGCCGCCGTACAGGCCTGCACGACTACGTCCGGATTCGCACTGCGCCCCTCCTCGATTGCCACTTCCAGCAAGCGCTTGCGCTCATCCAGGGTCAACGACCAGAACTCGGCAATGCCGCTGGTGCACCACAACATCGCGTGCCCGAGCTCGCCCACGCAGTAGCGCACAAGTGTCCGGTAGGCGTCCCAGTCGATGTCGTCGCCGTCCGGGCCGCAGAACGGGGTGTACAGGGAGTCGCCGATTCCCCGCAGTGCACCGCGCGCCCAGGCACGCGCCTCACCTGCCGTCGCCATGGTCGACTCCTTCTGTCGGTCAAACGATTCCTTCGGCTCGGCGGTTAGGTGAAGTCCGAACCGCCGTCGACGTTGATGTTGGCTCCGGTCATGTAGGAGTTGCGCCGCGACGCGAGGAACGCGACGACCGGCCCAATTTCTTCCGTCAGGCCGGCACGGGGCAGGTGCGCCGGATGGCCGAAATGCTTGGCAATGGCGTCCATCAATGCGTAGGGGTCGTTGCCGTCGACACCGACCGACGTGGCCCAGCCGACCAGCGACTCGGACGCGATGCTGCCCGGCGACACGACGTTGACCAAGATCTCATCCTTGGCCAACAACAGGGACAGGTTTTTCGAGACGCTCGTCAACATCGACTTGGCCGCCGTGTACGCGGGCAACATGACGCTTTGCCGCTGGGTCGAGTGCGCCGAGAAGTTGACTATCCGCGCCCATTGCGCCTTGCGCAGCAACGGAAGTGCCGAACGGACGCAACGCACCATCCCCAGCACGCCGTCTTCGACGGACTGGCGCCACTGTTCGTCGGTCAGATCCTCGAAGGCGCCCGCCGCGCCGGGCCCGACCGTGTTGACGAGCACGTTGAGTTCACCGCCCCACCGCTCGCCGAGCTCGGCGAACACCTTGTCGACCGCAGTGGCGTCGCCAATGTCGGCAGCGAGCCCAAGGGCATCCGGGCTACCGCGGCCCGTCAAGTCCGTCACCGCGGAGTCGAGAGCGTCACGGCTGCGGCCGACCACCGCCACCCGGGCACCTTCGTCGGCGAGGCAACGGGCCGTCGCCAAACCCATGCCGCGGCTACCACCGATTACCACCGCTGTGGCGTTCGCCAGCCCCAGATCCATGGCCTAGTCCGTGGCCTTCCGCCCGGTCATTTTCGCCTGTCCAGCCGTTTTACCAAAAAGCCTACGATAGGTATTACAGTAGCAGACGAAGAATTGGACACGCAGCCGTAAACGGAGGTGCCCGCAGTGGCCAAGCAGGCAACCGCTGATAAGCGTCAGCGACGCGAACGCGGGTCCATCAATCCCGATGACATCATCAGCGGCGCATTCGAACTCGCAGAACAAGTATCGATAGACAACCTGAGCATGCCGCTGCTCGGCAAGCACCTCGGCGTCGGGGTCACCAGCATCTACTGGTACTTCCGCAAGAAGGACGATCTGCTCAACGCGATGACCGACCGCGCCTTGAGTAAGTACGTGTTCGCGACGCCGTACGTCGAAGCCAGCGACTGGCGTGAGACGTTGCGCAACCATGCGCGCTTAATGCGTAAGACGTTCATGGGCAACCCAATTCTGTGCGATCTGATTCTGATTCGCGCCGCCCTCAGTCCTAAAGCGGCGCGGGTGGGCGCTGCGGAGGTGGAACGGGCGATCGCCAACCTGGTGGAGGCCGGGCTGTCGCCCGAGGATGCCTTCGACATTTACTCCGCGGTTTCGGTTCATGTCCGCGGATCGGTGGTGCTGCATCGGCTCTACGAAAAGAACCAGTCGGCGGAAAACGGACCACGCGCCCTCGAGGAAGCCGTCGCCATCGATCCGGCAACCACTCCGCTGATTGCTCAGGTGACCGGGCAGGGTCACCGCATCGGGGCCCCCGACGAAACGAATTTCGAATTCGGCCTGGAGTGCATCCTCGACCACGCCGGCCGTTTAATCGACAAGGATGCTAAAGCCGCTCCGTCTCGGGAACGCAAGTCGCCCAAGTCGCGAACCAAAGACGCAGCGGCCCGATAGCCCGCGCGGCCTGATGGACTTGTCGCTGTGAGGTGAACAAGAATCGTGCCCCCCAGCGGACATCCGTGTGGCGGATGTGGCAGCCTCGAGGCCATTGTCGATCCCTGACCTGCCGAATCAGGTGCGGCGGAAGTGAACCAACGCTGTTGTTACGCCTCAGGTTCCGGCACATGAAAGTGCTCGTCGCGTAGCCGGAACGCTTCCTTCGCGCCGTGCTCCGCGCGCGTTTTCACGAAATTGAATTCACCGGGCGCGAACTGCAGATTGGTGCCGAAGGCGTGAAACAGATAGCTCGCGACCTCCTCACCGTTGTACGCCTGGGTCTGTTCGACGAGGCGGAAGGCTTCCTTGGCGATGACGACTCCATCGGCGGGCATCTTCGCCGCCTTCTCGGCCCAGTACCGTGCGCGCGCCGTGACTGCGCCGGGATCGCATGTGTCGGTGAAGATTCCGAGATGTTCGATCTCGCCCGCTTGGATGATGTCACCGGTCAGCAGCAGGCGTCGGGCCAGCACGGGCCCCAACCGGTAGAAGAACATGTGCAGGCTGCCGAGCGCGGGGCCAAGGAACCGGGTCGCCGGCATGCCGATCTTGGTGTCGCGCGCAATGACGGAGATGTCGGTCATCAGCGCCATCTCAAAGCCGCCGCCGAGCGCGTAACCGGCGATCTCCCCCACCGTCACCTTCGGAAACCCCATCAAGTTGTGGTAGAAGCCAAAAGATTTGCGGTCCACGGTGAGTCGTCGGCGCTGGCTCGGCCGGCGCTTGACGCTCGGATCGTCGCCGCCGGCTTGTCCTCGCGCGTCCGGCGAGCCGTACCAGCCGTACGCATTGTTCATATCGGCCCCGGTGCTGAAGGCCCCTCCGGCCCCGCGCAGGAGCACCACGGTGAGGTCGTCGTCCTCGGCCACGCGATCCAGACAGCGGGCGACCGTCTCACGCATCGTGGCGTCGTAGGTGTTGCGTTGCTTGGGGTTGTTCAACGTGATCGTCGCGATGCGCGCATCATGATCGATCTCGAAAAGCACCCGATCGTCCGAAACCTCGGAAGCAGTCATCTATCGGGCTCCTTTCGCCGCCTGCCGAACTTGAATCCGGTCAGTTTGTCCGGCGGCGACGCCAACGTGTTGACCTCACCGGTACAAAGCACTTCGTCGTCGAGGAGCAGTCGCGCCGTCGACGCGATGCCCCGTTCCACCGGCGATCGAGCGATGTCGAATTGCAGTTCCGTCAATACCGGGGTCGGCCGGCGGAAGGTGACGGCCAGCGATCGCGTCTTGCCGGAAAGTCCCGTCACGCAATTGTGGTGCTGGATGACGCAATCGAAGAAGACACCGAGAAAACCGCCGTGCACCAGTCCCGGCGGTCCCTCATAGACCAGCGGGAAGCAGATCCTGCCGCCGGCCTTTTCGGCATCGACGTGATCGAAGCGGTACTCGGGAAAGCACGGGTTGTAGGCCCCGATGTCGGTGGCGTGGTTGAGATAGACCCGCCGGGGATCGTCGGGAATCTCACCGATCCGCGGCGCGTTGTCCCTCGGAACCGCCGCGGCCAGCTCGTTCTCCCATTCGGCGAACTTGGCCAGCATGGCGGCCACCGCGGGATGACTGTGTTCGAGGGACAGCAGCAGTGAGCTGAGGCGGCGCATGGCTGCGGCGGCGGCCACCGTCTGGGCGAGGGGCGCCTCGCCGAATTTGGCGTCGCGGGTGCTCATGCATCCCCTTCTTTTCGCCGGATTCCGCCCGGCTATTTCCGCAGCAAGGGTTTCCTTGCTAACTTATACCTTGGATCAATCGTATTGCCTACTGTATGGGTAACCGTATCGGCGGAGAAAGGCCGGATAGACGGTGAGTCACGAGGCCGACACAACCGACGCCGAGGGTTCGGTGACGGCGTCCCGGGATGGCGCGGTTCTGCGCATCACGCTCGATCGCCCCTCCCGGCGTAACTCGTTGAACCGCTTGATGACCGAGAATCTGGTCGACGCGCTGACCAGCGCCGCCGCCGACGACTCGTTGCGCGCGATTCACCTCCGAGGCGCCGGGGACGACTTCTGCGCCGGCGCGGATTGGGTGGCCGCCAACGATCGGCAACGTCCCCGCACCGGTGATCTGGTGCGGCGGATTCCCCATGCCGCGCACCGGGTGATCGAACTCATCGGAAGCATTCAGCTGCCGGTCGTCTGCAGCGTGCAGGGATGGGCGGTGGGGTTCGGCTGCAACCTCGCGCTCGCCGCCGACTTCACGGTGGCGGCCACCGACGCCGTCTTCTGGGAACCGTTCGTGGACCGCGGCTTCAGCCCGGATTCGGGCTCGACGTGGCTGCTGCCCCGACTCGTCGGCCTGGCCCGGGCCAGGCGGATGCTGCTCCTCGGCGAGAAAGTGAGCGCAACGGATGCGGCCGACTGGGGGTTGATTCACCAAGCGGTAAGCCGGCCAGAACTCGACGCCGCCGCCAAGGAGCTGGTCGAACGGCTGGCGTGCGGACCCACGGTGGCGATCGGGCTGGCCAAGCAGGCCCTGAGCTTCGGCCAGCACGCGACGCTGAGCCAATCCCTGACTCAGGAGCTGTTCAACCTCGAACTATCCTGTCGTACAAGCGATTTCAAAGAAGGACTGGAAGCGTTTCAACAACGACGGGACACCGATTTTCGTGGTCGTTGACGAGATCGGCATCAACCCCGGGGCGCCGAGTGTGGGCCCTACGTACGGGAACCGCCTTGAATCCGTCCATACGCCCCACACTCGCCGGTCGCGCCGGGCGTTAAACCAAGGGAGCACGAATGCCCGCTGACTCGTTCGACACCATCAAATATGAGGTCGACGGGCATACCGCCACCATCACGCTGAATCGCCCGGAAGCTCTCAACGCGCTGAGCCCGCAGATGATCACCGAACTACGGGCCGCCTATGACGAAGCCGAGAACGACGACAACGTGTGGCTGCTCGTCGTCACCGGCACGGGCCGCGCCTTCTGCACCGGCGCCGACGTCAACGCCATCCCGGGCGACGGCAAGGTGATCTACGAGCGGCCGTACCTGTCGACGTACGAACAGTGGGAGGCGCCCCAGGAGGGTACGCCCCCGTTTCGCCGGATGGCCAAGCCGGTGTTGACCGCCGTCAACGGTTTGTGCTGCGGCGCGGGCCTCGACTGGGTGACCACTTCCGACATCGTGATCGCATCGGATCGGGCGACGTTCTTCGATCCGCACGTCAGCATCGGACTGGTGGCCGGACGCGAGCTGGTGCGACTGGCCCGGGTATTGCCCCGCTCGGTCGCGCTGCGGATGGCGTTGATGGGCAAGCACGAGCGGATGGACGTGGAACGCGCCTTCGAACTCGGCTTGATCAGCGAGATCGTGGAGCACGACCGGCTTCTCGAGCGCGCCCATGAGATCGCCGGGATCGTCAATTCCAATGCCCCGCTTGCGGTCCGGGGAACCCGGCTGGCCATTCTCAAGGGCCTGGACCTGCCGCTGCATGAGGCCGAGATGCTCGCCGAGACATTCCGCGAGCGCGTGCTGCGCACCGAGGACGCGCAGGAGGGACCCAAGGCGTTCGTCGAAAAGCGGCCACCCGATTGGCAATGTCGATGACCTTCGAAACCATCCTTCTCGACGTCGACGCGGGCGACCACGTCGCCACCATCACGCTGAATCGGCCCGAGCAGCTGAACGCGTTCAATCGCACCATGTGTGAGGAGATGGCCCAAGCGTGGCGCACGGTCAAGTTCGACGAGTCGGTGCATGCGGTGGTGCTGCGGGCCGCCGGCAGGGCGTTCAGCGCGGGCCTGGACATCAAAACGCCGTACGGGCAACCGGAAAACGTTTGGAACCACGAAGATCCCGGCGAGCTGCTCAGCCCCAAGTGGCAGAAGATGTGGAAGCCGGTGGTGTGCGCCGTTCAGGGCATGTGCACAGCGGGCGCGTTCTACTTCATCAACGAATCCGACGTCGTGATCTGCTCGGACGACGCGACGTTTTTCGACTCGCATGTGTCGGCCGGCCTGGTTTGCGCGTTGGAGCCGATCGGTCTGATGCGTCGCATCGGTCTGGGCGAAACATTGCGCATTGCGCTGATGGGCAATGACGAGCGGGTCGGCGCCGACACCGCGCTGCGGATCGGACTGGTCTCGGAGGTGGTCTCCGGCGACCGACTGTGGAATCGTGCCCACGAGATCGCGGCGGCCATCGCCGCAAAACCACCGTCGGCGACGCAGGGCACCGTGAAAGCGATCTGGGAATCGCTGGACAAGCCCTATCGCGCCGCCATGGAGCAGGGGCTCATCTACACCCGGCTGGGCAACCCGCTCGGCACGGCGGAGCTGGCCGCCCAGAAGAGCGAGGGCACTGCCCGTGAACCGAAGACCCGCTGATGCCTCGTCACCCGCTGAGTCAGCGCATCGCTGATGTGCTGGATCTGCGGCCGGAGTCGCATGCGATCGAGTATGGCGGCCAATGGATCTCGTGGAGCCAAGTCGGCGACATGGTCTGGCGTATCGCTGTCAGTGACCGCCGAGCACAAGGCGGGGATCGGGATGCTGCTGCGCAACCGGCCCGGTCACGTGGCGGCCTTCCTCGGGGTGCTGCTGGGCGGCGGGACTGTCGTGACCATCAACCCGGCCCGGGGCGACGAGCGGACCCGGGCCGATATCGCCGCCCTGCGACTGCCGCTGATCGTCGGCGAACCCGAGGACCTCGCGACGCTGGTCGACCCGGGGACCCCGACGGTACCGATCTCGGGCGTCTTGGACAACGGCGGTGGGGCGGCCCGAAACGCGACGGAAGGCGTTGCTGCGCCCGGCGTCGCCGTGCGGATGTTGACCAGCGGAACGACCGGCCCACCCAAACGAATCGACCTCAGCTACGACATGCTGGCGCGCAGTGTGATGGGTCCTGACCCCGAACGCGCGCCGGCGCCTACGGAGCCGCGACGCGGCGTCGCGATCGTCAACTCGCCGCTGGTGCATATCGGTGGTGTGTTCCGGGTGTTGCAGTGCGTCACCGAGGCGAGATCCTTTGTGCTGCTGGAACGCTTCGAGCTCAACGCATGGGCCCAGGCGGTGCGCAAGCACCGGCCGCGCACGGTGTCGCTGGTGCCGGCCGCATTGCGGACGGTGCTGCACTCCGACCTGACGCGGGCGGACTTGGCGAGCATCCGTGCCGTCACGTGCGGCACGGCCCCACTATCGGCCGACGATGCCGACGCCTTCGCCGAGAAGTACGGCGTTCCCGTCCTCACCTCTTATGCCGCAACCGAGTTCGGCGGCGGCGTGGCCGGCTGGACCCTTGCCGACTACCAAAAGCACTGGCAAGCCAAACGCGGCAGCGTCGGCCGGCCCAACCCGGGTGCACGGCTGCGGGTGGTCGACCCCGACGGCGCGACGCTCGGGCCGGACGAGGTCGGCCTGCTGGAGGTCAAGCCGGGACAGTTGGGGCCGTCGGCGACGTGGATGCGGACCACTGATCTGGCGCGCATCGACGCTGACGGCTTCGTCTGGATCGTCGGGCGGGCCGACCGGGCGATCATCCGCGGCGGGTTCAAGGTGATGCCCGACGACGTGCGCATCGCGCTGGAGGGACACCCCGCCGTGGCGGGCGCGGCGGTCGTCCCGCGATCGGACGAGCGCCTCGGCCAGACGCCGGTCGCCATTGTGGAACTGCGCGAGTCCGCATCCACCGATGCCGACGCGTTGGTGGAATATCTGCGAACGCGACTGGCTCCCTACGAAATCCCCGCCGAAATCGCGATCGTCGACACGATCCCGCGGACGCCCTCGGGCAAAGCCGACCTCGGCGCAATCCAGCGTTTTTTCAGCGAATCCACCGCCCACAGCGACCATGCCCGGTGACTCCCCCACCGTCGCCGATACCCTGCGACACCAAGCCCGCTCGCGCGGCGGCCACGCGCTTCTGGTCTGCGACGGTGACCGCATCAGCTATGCCGACGCCGACCGCCGTTCGTCGGAGCTCGCCCGCGGACTGATCGCCCAAGGCGCCGGCAAGGGAACGCACGTGGGGCTGCTCTACCCGAATGGCGCCGAGTTCGTCGTCGGGATGCTCGCGGCGGCACGAATCGGCGCCGTGGTGATCCCGTTCTCCACTTTCGTTACCGCTCGCGAGATGCGTGAGCAGCTGGTCGACGGCGATGTCGAAATCCTCCTGGCCGCCGCGTCGTTTCGCTCCCACGACTACGTGCGACGCCTGGGCGAGGCGCTGTCGCATGCTGAGATAGCCAGTGATGAGCGGCTGTTCCTCACCGCTACACCACAATTGCGCCACGTGATAATGAATTCCGAACGTGTGTGCCGGCTCGGCGGGAGACGTCGACCTTGCGCTGCTCGGGGCGATGGAAGACGATGTCGAAGGCTGCGATCCGCTGGCCATCGTGTACACGTCGGGCTCGACCAGCACGCCCAAGGGGGTGGTGCACACACACGCCGCCCTGCTCGGACACCAGCGGAACCTCAACGAGATCCGCGGCTTAACGGCGGAAGACAGGCTGTTCTGCAATTCGCCTTTCTTCTGGATCGGCGGGTTCGCGTTCGGCCTGCTCGCCACGTTGGTCGCCGGGTCGACCCTGGTGTGCTCCAACGCCGCCTCTAACACCCAGGGAGCCGGGCGGACGCTCGACTTGCTGGAAGCCGAAAAGCCCACCATGACTAATGGTTTCGTCGCCGGCATCACTCACCTCGCCGAACACCCGAGCTTTGCCGCCCGCGACCTGTCATCGATGCGTCGCGGCAACCTGTACCCGATCATGGCGCCCGACGCCCGCCCGGCCGACCCGGAACTGCGGCACAACATGCTCGGGATGACCGAAGCCGGCAGCGTCGTGCTGATCAGCGGTGACGAATCCGACCAACCCGAAACCGCCGCGGATCGTTCGGCAAGCCGGCGCCGGGGTTCGAGACCATGATCGTCGACACCGGATTCCGCGGGAGTCGGCGAACTTTGCATCAGGGGGCCGTACCTGATGCAGGGGTACTACAAGCGCAGCCGCGAAGACTGCTTCGACGCCGACGGCTGGTTCCACACAGGCGATTTGGTGCGCGCCGACGCCGACGGATTCGTGTATTTCGTCGGCCGGCGCGGCGCGATGATCAAGACGGCGGGCGCCAATGTTTCCGCGGCCGAAGTCGAGAAGGCCATCGCCAAGGTCACCGGCGCCGAGGCTCACGTTGTGGGCATCCCCGACTGCCGAGCGGGGCGAGCTGGTTGCCGCGGTCGTCGTCCGAGGCCGGATCTCGACGAAGCGGCGCTTGCGCGAGCGGCTCAAGGCGGAGCTGTCGGCGTACAAAATTCCCAGGCGGTTCATCGCCCTGCCCCGCGCCGAGATACCGCTGTTGTCCAGCGGGAAGGTCGACGCGCGGCAGCTGAGGAAGCTGTTCGATGCCTGAGCCGCCGACCGCGCCACCATCGACCGACTGGTCCGGTCGCGCGCCGCGCAACATGGCACCAAACCGATGGTGATCGACCCGACGTGCCGAATCAGCTATCGCGAACTCGACACGACGACACGCGATTTGGCGGCCGCCTTCGTCGAGGCCGGAGTCGGCAAGGGCACCCGGGTCGGGCTGATCATGCCGAACAGCGCCCGGTGGGTGCAGGTGGCCATCGCGCTGACTCGCATTGGCGCGGTGCTGGTTCCGTTGAGCACCCTGCTGGCGGCCGGCGAGCTCGTCGCCCAGCTGCGGACCGCGTCGGTGCAATTGCTGATAAGCGTCGAGGAGTTCCGCGGCCACCGTTACCTGACGATCTCCGGTCGCGTGAGCACACTCGACCTTCCTGCGTTACGACAGGTTTGGACGACTGACCGGCTCGCCAATGTCACCGCGAGCGAGCGCACCCGCCGGATCGTCGACGCCATGACCGAGACGGTCACGCCCGCCGACCCGTTGGCCATCATGTTCACCTCGGGCAGCAGCGCGGCACCCAAGGGCGTCGTGCACTCCCATGGCAACGCGTTGGGCGCCGTGCGGTCGGGCCTTGCCGCGCGCTGCATCAGCGCCGACACCCGTCTGTACCTGCCGATGCCGTTCTTCTGGGTGGGCGGCTTCGGCAGCGGGATACTGTCGGTGCTGCTGGCCGGTGCCACCCTGGTGACCGAGGAGATGCCGCGACCCGAAACCACCCTGCGGCTACTGGAAAGCGAGCGGGTCACGCTGTTTCGCGGATGGCCCGACCAGGCCGAAGCCCTGGCCCGGCACGCGGACGCGGTCGGCGCCGATCTCTCGGCGTTGCGGCCGGGCAGTCTGGAAGCCTTGCTGCCCCCGGAGCAGCGGGCCCAACCCGGCGCGCGGGCCACGCTGTTCGGCATGACAGAGGCGTTCGGGCCGTACTGCGGCTATCCCGCCGACACCGACATGCCGCGATCCGCGTGGGGCAGTTGCGGAAAGCCGTTCCCCGGCATGGAGGTCCGCATCGTCGACCCCGATTGCGGCGAGCCGGTTCCGGCGGGAACCGTTGGCACGATCCAGATCCGGGGACCGCACACGCTGCGCGGCATCTGCCGTCGCAGCCGCGAGGACCTGTTTACCGTCGATGGCTTCTACCCCACCGGCGACCTGGGCCACCTCGACGAGGATGGGTTCCTGTTCTACCACGGCCGATCCGACGACATGTTCAAAGTCAGCGGTGCGACGGTCTACCCCAGCGAGGTGGAGCGCGCGCTGCGCACGATCGACGGCGTCGAGAACGCGTTCGTGACCAACGTGCCGGGTGCCCGGGGCGAACGAGTGGGCGCGGCCGTGGTGTGCGGCGGCGGCACGCCCGCGGCCGATGAGCTGCACATCTCCGCGCGCAAACTGCTGAGCGCCTTCAAGGTCCCCACGGTGTGGCTGGTGCTCGGGTCCGACGACGACGTCCCGCGGGGCGGCACCGGCAAGGTCGACATCCGCCGGTTGCGGGACATGTTGATCGACGCGGGCCGGCCTTAAGGGACCCGCGTCCAGGGTTGACAATTCTGCGACTCGAAGGCCTTAACGGCTGTGTTGATGTTCGCGAACATCGGACCGACGGACATGTTCGTCTGCAGCACATGGTCCTTGTTCGCATCGGGCGTGCCGTACGTAAACCACGCGCACATCGAGGCCTGGGTCGGCACATTGTTTATCCAAACCCCAAAGGTCGACGCCGACCCGCTCGTGCGGTAGAGGCCCGGCGCGATATCAGGCCCCACGACAAAGACACCGTTCCCGGGGATCGGGTCCATCGGATCGGCAACGGCCGGCGGCGCGAGGGCGATCGTTGCCACACAGGCAACGCACAGGCCCGTTGCGCGAAGCATTCGGGGCATTGTTCTCTCCCTATTTTGTTTGCCCACCCCAATGGCAGCCTAGGCCGAGACGGGCGCCAGCAACAACAGATGGCCCAGCTCAGTGCGACGGCGCACCGCCCGAATCGACGACCACGCCGCGCCCAACGAGGTGCTCGATCAACGGAACCGCGCCGGCGGCGAGATGTTGCGACATCGCGGCCCGGGCGAGCTTGTCGTCGTGCTTTTTGAGCGCGGATAGGATCCGCCGATGGTCCTTCATCGACTGGCTCGGCCAGCCTTCGATCGCGGGAAACACCGATTCGGGCGCGTAGCGGGTTATCTGCGACATCAGCTGAGCGAGCTTCGGCGAATCCGCGGCAACGTTGACGGCCCGGTGGAAATCGTGGTTCAGCCGAACGGTCAGCTCGTGGTCATCGCCCGCGTAGGCCTCCTCGAGCTGGGCCTGGATCTCCTTGAGTTCGCGCAGCTGGTCGTCGGTGATGTTGACCGCTGCCCGGGCGGCCAGCTCCCCACCGACGTGAGCCTGCACGTTCGCGACGTCGGTGACATCCCGCCCGGTTACCGGCAACACGACGAAGCCGCGGCGGGGCTGCTGGGCGATCAAGCCTTCGGCGCGCAGCGCGAACAGCGCTTCGCGCACCGGCGTGACACTGATCCCCAACTCCGCAGCCAATTGGTCCAGGCGAACGTAGGATCCCGCGGCGTAGGCGCCGTCGAAGATTCGCTTGCGGATCAAGCGCGCGACATCGTCGGAAAGTTGTGGGCGCGCAGCGAAATCCGGAATGGTCATCGTCTCATACCTGATACTCGGCGAGTAACCGCTTGCTGATGATGGACTTCTGGATTTCGCTCGTTCCTTCACCGATGAGCAGGAACGGCGCGTCGCGCATCAGCCGTTCGATCTCGTACTCTTTGGAGTAGCCGTAGCCGCCGTGAATCCTGAAGCTCTGCTGGGTGACTTCGGAACAGTATTCGCTGGCAAGGTATTTGGCCATACCGGCGGCGACGTCATTGCGCTCCCCGGAGTCTTTCAACCGCGCCGCGTTGACCATCATCAGATGTGCGGCTTCGACTTTGGTCGCCATCTCCGCCAACTGGAACGCGATGGCCTGGTGCTCGGCGATCGGCTTGCCGAAGGTCTCGCGCTGCTGGGCATAGCGGACCGCGAGCTCGAAGGCGCGAATGCCCACACCGCATGCTCGCGCCGACACGTTGACCCGGCCAACTTCGATGCCGTCCATCATCTGGAAGAAGCCCTGCCCCGGGGTCCCGCCCAGGACGTCGTCGGCGCTTGCCTGGTAGCCGTCGAAGATGAGCTCGGTGGTGTCGATGCCCTTGTAGCCCAGCTTGTCGATCTTGCCGGGTATCACCAGGCCGGGGACGACTTCGCCGAACCCCGTTGGCTTTTCGACGAGGAACGCGGTGAGGTTGCGGTGCGGCTTGTCCGCGCCTTCGTCGGTACGCACCAGCACCGCTATCAGTGTCGAGCTGCCGCCGTTGGTCAGCCACATCTTCTGCCCATTGATGGTGTAGCCACCGTCCGGATTGCGCTGGGCCCGGGTTCGGATCGCGGCGACGTCGGAACCCAGCTCCGGCTCCGACATCGAAAACGCGCCGCGCGTCTCGCCGGTCGCCATGCGCGGCAGAAAGCGCTGCCGCTGCGCGTCGGTGCCGTGCTGGCGCAACATGTAGGCGACGATGAAGTGGGTGTTGAGCACCCCCGACACGCTCATCCAGCCACGCGCCAGTTCCTCGACGCACAGCGCGTAGGTCAACAGCGACTCCCCCAGACCCCCGTACTCCGGTGGAATCATCAGGCCGAACAGACCCATATCGCGCATCTGATCCACGATGTGCTGCGGGTAGGTATCGCCACGCTCGAGTTCCGGCGCGTTGGGGATGACTTCCTTCTCGACGAATTGCCTTACCGTGGCGATGATCTCGGTCTGGAACTCCGTCAGGCCGACGGTTTGGGCGAGTTTGGTCATGCGCTATCGCTCCCTATCGTGTTGGCGTTCGTCAAACGCGCGATGTCGGCGTTCGTCAATCCCAGGCACTCGGTGAGGACGTCGGCGGTGTCTTGCCCGAGGGCGGGCGCCGGTGCGCAGGAGGGGTGGGTGCCGTCGAAGACGGTCGGCAGGCCCGGAGCCAGATAGTCGCCGACCCCCGGCTGGCTCAACGGGGAAAACAGCGGATTGTCGGTCACTTTGGGGTCTTCGGCCACCTGCGCGAAGGTGCGGTACCGCTCGAACAACACGGTGGTCGTTGACAGCGCCGCGGTGATCTGTTCGGCGGTGTGATCGGCGAACCAGGTGGCAAACAGCCCCGACAGCGCGTCGCGGTACCGATAGCGGTCGCCCTCGGAGCCGAAGTCCACGCCCAGCGCTTCCGCGAGCGCCGACACCGCGGCACCCGTGCCGGTCACGTCGACCAGGTCACGAAAGTGTCGTCCGGTCAAGGTCACAACCATGACTGCGGCCCCGTCACGGCTGGTGAAATCCTGGCCGTACTGGCCGTAGATGGAGTTGCCCAGCCGTTGCCGTTGCGTGCCGTTGACTTGGGGCTCCGTTAACAACCCGAGGTTTCCCGCCGTGGCCAGCGCGACATCCTCCAGTGCCAGGCTGATGCGCGCACCCAGCCCGGCCTGGTCGCGGCGGCGGACGGCGGCGACGACGGCCAGCGCCGCGTACAGGCCGCAGCACACATCCCACGCCGGCAGCACGTGGTTGATCGGGCCGGCGTGCTCGGCCGGACCGGTGACGAGGGGGAACCCGATACCCGCGTTGACGGTGTAATCCACCCCGGTGGAACCGTCGCCGCGGCCAAGCAGCTGAACGTGGATGACATCGGAACGCTTGGCGGCCAGGTGATCATGGCTCAGCCAGGACAGGCCCGCGGCGTTGGTCACGACGATCCCGTCGCCCTCGACGATAAGCCGCTGGACCAGCTCCTGGCCCTCGGCCGAGCGCAGATCGACGGTGGCCGAACGCTTTCCTTTGTTCAGTCCGGTCCAATAGATCGACGTGCCGTCCGCCGCCAGGGGCCATCGGTGGACGTCGGAGGCGCCGCCGATCGGATCGATGCGGATCACCTGCGCGCCAAGCTGACTCAACGTCATGCCACACAGCGGTGCGGCGACGAAGCTGGACACCTCCACGACGGTGAGGTCGCTCAGGGGCAGCAACCCGGGAGCGTTCATCTCGAGGTAACCCGTTCGAACACCGCGGCAAGTCCCTGGCCGCCGCCGATGCACATGGTTTCCAACCCGTAGCGCGCCTGGCGGCGATCGAGTTCGCGCGCCAGGGTGGCCAGCATCCTGCCGCCGGTCGCACCGACCGGGTGGCCCAGTGAGATTCCCGAGCCGTGCACGTTCGTCCGGTCATGGTCGGAGGCGCCGAAATTCCATTCCCGCATCACCGCAAGCGCCTGTGCGGCAAAGGCTTCGTTGAGTTCGATGAGGTCGATGTCGGACAATTGCAGGCCCGCCTTGGCAAGCGCGACCTCGGTCGCGGGCACCGGGCCGATGCCCATGATGTTGGGCGCCACACCCGCTGACCCCCACGACACCATGCGGACCAACGGCGTCAAACCGTATTCGACCGCTTTCTCTGGTGTGGTCACCACGCACATCGAGGCCGCGTCGTTTTGCCCGCTGGCGTTGCCGGCCGTAACCGTTGCGTCCGGATCATCGCCCAGCAGAATGGGTTTGAGCTTGCTCAACGACTCCACCGAGGTGTCGGCACGCGGATGCTCATCGGTGTCGACCAACTCCTCGCCCTGCCGGGTGCCCGGGATGATCACTGGAACTATTTCCGAGGCCATGATCCCGTCCTTCTGCGCGGCCACCGCACGCTGGTGGGAGCGAACCGCGAGTTCGTCTTGCTCCAACCGTGAAATGCCGTACTGACGACGCAGGTTCTCCGCCGTCTCCAGCATTCCGCCCGGCACCGGGTAGTGGTGGCCGCCGGCGGTGGTGCGTCCCCGCGCCAGCCCGTCGTGCACGCGTACACCGCCGCGCGCGCCGCCCCAACGCATATCGGTGGAGTAGAAGGCGACGTTGCTCATGCTTTCGCAGCCGCCGGCGACGACGAGGTCCTGGTCGCCATTGCCCACCTGCAGGCACGCCTGGATCACCGCCTGCAGGCCCGATCCACAGCGTCGGTCGACCTGCATGCCGGGAACCGTGACCGGCAGCCCGGAGTCCAGCGCCACCACCCGCCCGATCGCCGGCGCCTCGCTGCTGGGATAGCAATGGCCGAGAATGACGTCTTGCACCGCCTCGGGCGCGATCCCGGTCCGCTCGAGTAGTCCTTTCAGCGCGGCGACACCGAGGTCGACGGCGGTCTGCGACTTGAACATTCCGCCGTAGCGGCCGATCGGCGTGCGTACGGGTTCGCAAACGACGGTGTCTCGCATCTCGGTTCTCCCTCGGACCTGCTCAGATATGCCGGCCGCCGGTCACTTCCATGACGGTGCCCGTCATGTACGACGACAGGTCGGAGGCCAGGAACAGTGCGACGCTGGCGACTTCGCTGGGCTCGCCGGCGCGGCCCAGCGGGACCTCTGCCTCCTTCTGGTCCCAGATGTGCTGTGGCATGGCCTCTGTCATCGCCGACCGGATCAGGCCGGGAGCGACGACATTCACCCGGACGCCCAGGTAGGCCAGCTCTTTGGCCGCGGCCTTCGTCATCCCCACGATGCCGGCCTTGGCCGCCGAATAATTGGTTTGGCCGATCATGCCGACCTTGCCCGACACCGACGACATGTTGATGATCGAGCCCCGCTTGTTTTCCCGCATGATGGCCGCCGCGGCGCGGAGCCCGTTCCAGGTTCCTTTCAGGTGCACGTCGATGACCTGATCGAATTGTTCTTCGGTCATCTTCCGCATCGTCGCGTCGCGGGTGATGCCGGCGTTGTTCACCATGATGTCCAGGCCGCCGAAGCGCTCGATCGCCGTCTGGATGAGGGTTTCGACGTCGGCCGCTTGCGTCACGTCGCACCGGACCGCCACGGCGACATCACCACCGCCCAGCTGCTTGGCCGCGACTTCGGTCGCCTCGAGGTTCACATCGCCGAGCACGACCCGCGCGCCTTCGGCGACGAATCGCTGCGCAATGGCGAAGCCCAGGCCCTGTGCACCACCCGTGACCACTGCAGTCTGACCGTCCAGCAACGACACCTGAATCACGCCTCCCTTTGGTTTGCTTGCGCGTCCTGGGGTACCCCATCGCTCGAATATCATATTTCATATAGGATCCTGCCCGGTGCCGGGTCCCGTTGAGCGGCCACTGCCGAAGAGGAGCGTCTGCCGATGACCACCGCTGAAGTCCCCGAAGTCTCCGACGACGACTTCGGGGAGATCCTCGCCCAGACCCGTCACTTCGTTCGCACCGCCGTGGTTCCGCGCGAGCAGGAGATCCTGACCGACGACCGGGTGCCCGACGACCTTCGCGATCAGGCCAAAAAGATGGGCTTGTTCGGATACGCGATTCCCCAGCAGTGGGGCGGTCTTGGCCTGAACCTCGTGCAAGATGTGGAACTCGCAATGGAATTGGGCTACACGTCGCTGGCGCTGCGCTCGATGTTCGGCACCAACAACGGCATCGCTGGGCAGGTTCTCGTCGGCTTCGGCACCGACGAACAGAGGGGCCGCTGGCTGGAGTCGATGGCCTCCGGCGACGTCGTCGCCTCCTTCGCGTTGACCGAGCCCGGTGCCGGATCGAACCCGGCGGGCCTGCGGACCAAGGCCGTTCGCGACGGCTCCAAAGAGGACGGAGCTTGGGTGATCTCCGGGGAGAAGCGGTTCATCACCAACGCGCCCGTCGCCAATTTGTTTGTGGTGTTCGCGCGCACCCGGCCCCCCGACGATCAGGGCCCCGGGATCGCCGTCTTCCTGGTGCCCGCGGACACCGCGGGCGTCCAAGTGGGCGCCAAGGACGCCAAGATGGGCCAGGAAGGCGCGTGGACCGCCGACGTCAATTTCGACGACGTTCGAGTCGGGGATGACGCGCTGATCGGCGGCAGCGAAGACATCGGCTATCGGGCGGCGATGACCTCTTTGGCGCGCGGCCGGGTCCACATCGCCGCCCTCGCGGTGGGCGCGGCCCAGCGCGCGCTCGACGAATCCGTGTCCTATGCGGCCACCGCGACGCAGGGCGGGACGCCGATCGGAAACTTTCAGTTGGTGCAGGCGATGATCGCCGACCAGCAGGCCGGAGTGCTGGCCGGCCGCGCGCTGGTCCGCGATGCCGCACGGATGTGGGTCACCGATCAAGACCGCCGGATCGCCCCGTCGGCGGCCAAGCTGTTCTGCACCGAAATGGCCGGCAAGGTCGCGGATCTCGCGGTGCAGATCCATGGCGGTAGCGGCTACATGCGCGGCGTTCCCGTAGAACGCATCTACCGCGACGTTCGCCTGCTGCGGCTGTACGAGGGCACCAGCGAGATCCAGCGTCTGATCATTGGGTCAAACCTGGTCAGGGCGGCACAGCGGTGAGCGCAACGCGCAGCTGACGGCCGACCGAACGAGAAATATACGCGCATACGCCGATGTTTTGCCGCATGCGGTCGCCGCATGCTGGCTAACATGAGCGAAATCGATCCACGGGCGGATATGCCGTCGTTGGACTGGAGCGAACTGGGCCTGAACGAAGCCATGAACGAGCCTGTGCCTACTGGGACCGTGACGCTGCTGTTGGCCGACGTCGAAGGTTCGACCCAGTTGTGGAACTCCCGTCCCGAGGAAATGACCGCGGCGATCGCAAACCTGGATCAAACCCTGGCCGAATTGGTGGGCATCCATCACGGAGTCCGCCCGGTCGAACAGGGCGAGGGCGACAGCTTCGTCATCGCGTTCGGCCGAGCGTCCAACGCGGTGGCGTGCGCACTTTCGCTGCAACGAGCGCCACTTGCGCCATTGCGGCTGCGCGTAGGGGTGCACACCGGCGAGGTGCAGCTCCGCGACGAGAACAACTATGTCGGTCCGGCCATCAACCGGACCGCACGACTCCGCGAGCTCGCGCATGGCGGCCAGACGGTGCTGTCGGGCACCACCGCAGATTTGGCTGCCGACACACTCCCCGACGACGCCTGGCTGGCCGATCTGGGCACCCATCCGCTGCGAGACCTCCCCCGGCCGGAACGCGTAGTGCAGCTTTGTCATCCCGATCTGTGCAACGAGTTTCCGCCACTTCGGATGCGCGACGCCGTTGTCTCCCAACATCTTCCGGTGCATCTCACCAGTTTTGTAGGGCGCGACGCGGAAATCGTCGAGGTACGCGACATTCTGGCGCACAACCGGCTGGTGACGTTCACCGGTGCCGGCGGCGTGGGCAAGACCCGGCTGGCGCTGCAGGTCGCTGCCCGCCTCGGCAACACCTACGCGGATGCAACGTGGTACGTCGACCTGGCACCGATCACCGACCCCGATCTGCTGCCGGTCACCGCGGCACGGGCGCTGGGGCTGCCGGACCAGCCGGGGCGCTCCCCGGAGACCAGCCTGCTGCAGTTCATCGGTAGTCGACAGATGCTGCTGATGCTGGACAACTGTGAGCATCTGCTGGACGCCAGCGCAGCGCTGGTTACCACACTGTTGGGTGGCTGCCCCCAATTGACGGTGCTTACGACCAGTCGCGAGCCGATCGGGGTGGCTGGCGAGACGACGTGGCGGGTGCCGTCCTTATCCCTGGCCGGCGACGCCATCCGACTCTTCAGTGACCGTGCCACTCACGCCCGGCCCGGTTTCAGCATCAACGACGAAAACGCCGCCACGATCGGTGAGATCTGTCGTCGACTGGACGGGATGCCGCTGGCCATCGAGTTGGCGGCGGCACGGGTCCGGGCGTTGTCGCCCAAGGATATTCTCGCCGGCCTGCAGGACAGGTTCCGATTGCTGACCGGCGGCTCACGGACTGCAGTGCGCCGTCAGCAGACCCTGCAGGCCTCCGTGGACTGGTCGCATGCGTTGTTGACCGAGCCCGAGCGAATCTTGCTCCGCCGGTTGGCGGTGTTCCAGGGCGGATTCGACCTGGACGCCTGCCAGACGGTGGTCTGTGACGAAAGCCTGGCGGCCCACCAGGTGCTCGACCTCCTCGCATTGCTTGTCGACAAGTCGCTGGTGATCGCCGAAACGGCCGGGGGCCCAACGCGATACCGATTGCTGGAAACGATCCGACAGTATGCCCAGGAGAAACTGGGCGAGTCCACCGAGGCCATCGCCGTCCGAGAACGCCACCGTGACCACTACAACGCGATGGCGGCTGCACTCGACGCTCCGGGCAGCACTAGTCTCGAGCTCCTACTCGACCAGGCGGAGGCCCAAATCGACAATCTGCGAGCCGCATTCGCGTGGAGCCGGGAAAACTCCGACACCGACAGCGCATTGCAGCTCGCCACGTCCCTGCAGCCGCTGTGGCTGACGCGGGGCCTCCTCAAGGAGGGGTCGGACTGGCTCGATCTCGGTCTGGCCGACGCCGAGGCCGCGGGCGCCGATGTGACACCCCGGGCGATCGCGCGGGCGCTGGCCGACAAGGCATTCCTGGACAATATGCGCGATGCGGAAAGCCTTGCGCGAGCGCAGCGTTCGCTGGCCATCGCGCGCGAGCTCGATGATCAAGCGCTGCTGGCGCGCACTCTCACCACTTGCGGCCGTGTCGCCGGTTGGAACGCCGACCTGGCCCGGCCGTACTTGTCGGAGGCGGCCGACTTGGCCCGAGGCATAGGTGATCGGTGGCGGCTCAGCCAGATCCTCTACAGCCAGGCGTTCACAGCGACAGTCGGCGCGGGCGATCTGGACACCGCACTCGCGGCCGCGACGGAGGGCCGCGCCCTCGCCGACGAGATCGGCGACCGGGGCTATTCGCGGGGGTGCCGGTGGTGTCTGGGTGGGGCGCAATGGGTGCTCGGGAATGTCGCCGGGGCCGAGGCGCAGTTTCGCGAGTTGATGACCGAGGCAGACGCGGCGCACGCACTGATCTGGCAGGTGTCTGCCCGGGAGCACCTGTCCCAGGTGCTGGCCCATCGAGGGCAGGCAGACGAGGGCCGCGCCATCGCGCTCAAGGCGCTCGACGGCGCCGCCGACATCGGCAGGTACATGGAAGGTGTCGTGTATTCGGCGCTCGCTTTCGCTGCGCTGGCCGGTGGCGATGTCGACGCGGCCTTCGATGCCAGCGAGGCGTCCCGCGAGCGGCTGGACGGAGGGCCCCGCCTTGCGACCACTACTACCAAGCCCGCGGCGCAGGCAGCACTCGCCCGTGGGGATCTGAGGTCAGCGCGTCGTTTCGCAGATGAAGACGTTGCCGCCGCGGTGGGCTGGTTCACGGTACAGGCGCTGACTACCCGGGCGCGCGTGGCCTTGGCGGAAAACGAGCCGGGACAGGCAGAACGCGATGCCCACGACGCACTGACGCGCGCCGCCGAGCTGCGTGCCCACCTATTTGTCCCAGACCTTTTGGAGCTTCTCGCCACTTTAGCCCATGGTGCCGGCAACCATCCCGAAGCGGCGCGGCTATTCGGCGCGGCGCACGCCATCCGCCTCCGTACCGGTGTGGTTCGCTTTAAGGTGTACGACCCAGAACACAAGGCATCGGTCGATGCGACTCGTAAAGCGTTGACAGAAAAGGAATTCGATGCCGCCTGGGGCGCCGGCGCGGCCCTGTCCACCGATGAGGCGATTGCTTACGCGCGCCGCGGGCGGGGTGAGCGCAAACGGCCGCCCAGCGGTTGGGATTCACTGACCCCGACCGAGCGCGATGTAGTCCGCCTGGTCAGCGAGGGATTGGGCAACAAGGACATCGGCGGCCGGCTCTTCATCTCCCCGCGCACCGTCCAGACCCACCTGACCCACGTGTACGCCAAACTCGGGCTCACGTCGCGCATGCAGTTGGTTCAAGAAGCCGCCCGCCACGCATGACCGGGCGGCTCAGCTCAGCAATTCCAACGTCTCCAGGTCGCGGATCGCCTGAGCGCCCCGTCCGAGCATCGTCAGCACCATATCGTCACCGCGCTCGGTGGCGGTGGCAAAGGCGAACCCCAGGGCCGAGATCAGCAGGGCCTGAATCATCCCGAGCCGGTAATCGCGCCAACATGTGTCACGGTCATACCCGGTGACTCCGTAGCCCAGCAGGGCACGGTAATACTCGTCGACGAGGTCCTTCTCGATGGTTGGGCGCAGCCGTGAATCCAGGCTGGTCGCCGTGAAATAGGCGAGATCCCGTGCCGGAAGACCCACCCCGAGCGTCTGCCAGTCGACCACGCTCACCCGGCTCCGGTCCGGATCGAACAGCAGGTTGTCGAGCCGATAGTCACCATGCAGCAGGGCGAACCGGTCCCGTTCGGCGAAAAGCCAGGGTGTCACTAAACCCATTGCCGTAGCGAAGGTTTCGCGGTCTTCGGCGCTCATTCGGTCGCCGAGCTTCTCCACGGTGATGTCGGCGCTCATCTTCGCCACGTCTCCGAGGCCCTTGGCGGATGCCTCGTCCGGAACGGGAAACGCGAGGCCGGGGAGATCGAGCCAGAACGGATCGCACCAGCTGGGCCCGTGCAATCCGGCCAGCGCCACGACCGCCAGGCGCGCCTCCTGCTCGCCGCAGCCCGCGATCTGGTCCCCCTGCACAGCGGGTGCCTGATCGGCGAGCAGTAGCGCGTAGTCCAGGGCGTCCTCGGTGATCTCGCAGTAGAAGCACCGCGGCGTCGGTACCCGTACGCGGTCGGCGACCGTTGCATAGAACGCACATTCGCTGCGATAGCCGATGACGACCCGGTCGCGGACGGTGTCGTCCTGGGCGGGCAGTTTGATCACGAATGTCTGCGGCAAGTCGCCCGGATCTGTCGCATATCTGGCCGTCACCCGGTAGGTCGCCCCGGTCTGGCCGGTGCCGATGGGAACCACGTCGACGTCGGACACCTCGACGGGCGTGCGGCGTTCGCTGAGCGCGGCCGACAGCCATTCGGGGGTGACGTCGCCGGGGTATCGCGGAATCGACACCACGGCACTCATCAGCGGCACGCCTCCACTACTCGGACGGTCGATCGACCGATCAACTGTAAGGGATACGGCAACAGCCGCGGTCAATCACGCTGACCTATTCGGCGAAGACGCGCCATCCGGCGACCTGCCGCTGGCGCGTCCGGCTCGTCGCCGCGGCGGGTGCCCATCGCTCGCCCAGCGCTCCAGTAGGCCTGGGCGTGTATCCCGGACTTGGGGAACCCGAACTCGTCACGCAGCCGCTTTCGGACATGCTTGAGAGTCGCGGCCTCGGGTGTCGCCCACACGTACCAGTCCGACCAGTCGCGGCTTTCAATCGCCTCGGCCAGCGACTTCTCGCCGCGGCGCGCGACCCAACGCGCCCGCAGGCGGGGATGTTTCGCGAGCGGGATCAGCGTGTCATTGTCATCGTGTCGCTCGAGGTACATCTCGATCGGGACATCGTCGGGGACGATTTCGGCAATGCCGTTCATCCCCGGGATCGATGCCGAATCACCGATCAGCAGATAGCCGGCCGGTTGCTCGTCGGGCGCATCGAAGCGCGACGAACCCATCAGTGACATGACCGCGATCGTCGTCCCGGGTTCCACGGTGCGCGCCCACAACGACGCCGGGCCGGCCGGCTCGTGCAGCACGACGTCGACCGCGAAGCGCCCGGCGGGGACGTCTGCCTCGGAGATCGTGTACGCGCGCTGGAACTCGGTGTTCGATCCGTCCGGATCGGGAAACCAGAACCGCAGCCACGCCGCCGGTTCGGCCTTTATGTCTTCGAACAATGTCGGCGACACTATCCGTACCCGCACGAAATATGGTGCGATGGAGATGGTTTCGATGACCGTTGCGGTGTGGTCGCGCGCGCCGAAACCCCGCAAAATTACGCCCTGCAACCCGCGCGACATCAGCGCTCCTCCCCCTGGCGGGACGCAAGCGGTTGCATCCGGCACCTTCCGGCTAGTACCTAACCGCCACAAACTAAGGGTTACCTTACTTGCGGTCAAGGCCGCGCATATTGAGGGCGAATTTGCGTGGTGGGCACGGTCGTCGCAGCACTAGGATTACCTGCTGAGATCGCCGCCGCCGCGAATTCGGCGGCCGCGATGGGAAATCCGTTGAGACGAAGGCGCTTTCATGACCAACGCACCGATCTACCTCATCACGGGCGCCGGTGGCGGCGTGGCCGGCATCAGCCCGCAGGTGGTGGCCCGACTGCTCAGCCGCGGCGAGACGGTTCGCGCCATGGTGCACCACGACGACTCTCGCGCCGGCGCGTTGCGTGACCTTGGCGCCGAGGTGGTCGCCGGAGACCTGACCAACCCGGTCGACGTCTTCGCGGCGATGTCCGGGGTCAGCCGGATGTTCTTCAACATGAGCGTTTCACCCGATTACCTGCAGGCCACCACCGTGGTGTGCGTGGCGGCAAAGGAACTCGACGCCCTCGAAGTGTTGGTCAACATGTCGCAGATGACGGTCTCCCAGATGACCGCCACCAGCACGGAGGAATCGAAGCAACATCGCCTGCATTGGCTCGCCGAGCACGTCATCAATTGGTCGGGCGTCCCTGCCGTGCACATCCGGCCGACGGTCTTGCTGGAAAACCCGCTCTTCTCCATGTCGGCCGCCCGGTCGATCCGCGAAAGCGGCCGGCTGTCGCTGCCGTTCGGAAGCGGTCGCACCTCGCCCGTCGCCTCCAGTGACGTCGCCGACGTCGTCACCGCGGTGCTCAGCGCACCCCAGGACCACATCGGCGCGGTCTACGAATTGACCGGCCCGGCAACGCTTGACGTCGACGGGCTCGCCGACCAGTACACCCAAGCCCTGGGCCGAACCGTCACCGCGGTGACGCCGTCCTACGACGAATGGCTGCACGGGCTCAACGCGATGGGACTGCCGCCGCACGTGCAGCAACACATCGCCACGATGGCCCGGCTGCACAGCGAAGACCGCTACAACCGCTCAACCAACGATGTCGAATCCATCACGGGCCACGGCGCACAGACCGTGCGGCAATACGTCGAAGAGCACCGGGACATGTTCGGCTGAAAATGCGGGGCGGTGGTGTTACGCGGCGCTGGGGCCGACCGACGACGCGTGCGCCGAAGCCATCTTCAGGCCTCGTTGACGGGTCGGTGCCTCGCTCCTGGCGGCGTGTCCCTCGAAGCGATCCTCAAGTTGGGATACGAGCCACCACTCCGTGATCACGATCGCGAGTAACAATGCCCCCCGCGTCAAACCGCCGTCGACAGCGATCATGGTGACGATGCCGACGACGCCCCACAACGCGGCACCTATCCACACCGCGGCGGCGAGTGTGCGGTGGCGTCCGCCGCTGGTGGTGTCCCACATGTCTGCCTCGCTCTAGGTCACCCTGTGATGCCGGGATTTACCTTGGAACGCCAGCGCGATAGGAGTGCTGCCCGTTCTGGGGCGATGGTGACCGATTTCACAGAGCGCGGTTCGCCAAATGAAGCGTCGACGGGACGCCTGCGCAGCGCAGGGTGCGGGCCGCGAGCTGATCCTTCAGTCCGGCGAAGCCGAGCCTATATCCGGCGCCCGCGCGAACCCCTGGGCCGGAACGCGTCTTTGACCTTTTCGCCGGCGTCTCTCAGATGAGACTCGCGCCGGTCCTGCCTGCCCTGCCGTTCGAGTGCGACGTCTCCGGTTGCTCGACCGACCGCCTCCTTGAGCGTGCCCTTCAACCGCTGAGCCTTGTTCCTGGCCTTATTGGAGCCACTCATGGCGAGTCCTTCCTCTGTCGTGGTCTCGTACGGTGACTACCCCATATCAGGCACCGACAACCCGGCAGGTCGCTGGATCGGGCGGGTGGCCTACCGTTCGCGGTCCCTCGCGTCAGATTCGGGGTTGTCGCCGTCCCAGTAGGCCCACTCGGGAAGCGGTGTATTGGGCATAGCCCCCCGAGCTGTCGCCTCGTAGCCGGGTTGTGCGCTGTGCCCCTTCCACCGTGGATCCGATCTACGCGCCCGTGAGCGCCTAACCCCGCGGGTGATCAGAGCGAACGTGCCCACGACGATAAAGGCGACCAGCGCAACCTTAAGGATTAGCAACAACAGTGCCATGTCCTCGGGCTCCTAACGACTTGTGCCCTTGGAACTTCCGGCCGCCGAACCAGGCGGCCTGAGGGCGGTGTGCGGCGGTTATGGAAACGACTATCCACCAGCGCAAACAACTCGACCGCATTCGTGCGGGCGGAGGGATTCGAACCCTCACGCTCTTTCGAGCAATGGCACCTAAAGCCATCATGTCTGCCATTCCATCACGCCCGCAGCGGTGCCGATCGTACCGCTCGGCGCTTCGAAGAGACTTGTCGGCGTTTCCTCCTAGGTTGGGTTGATCACGGCGGCGAGAGGGCAAACAAGTGCGACCAGCGCAGGAGTTCGCCATTGTGCAACGCCTCATCGCGGATGGTCTTAACAACTGCGCAATCGCACGCCAGACAGGCGTCCCGCGACGCACCGTTTCGGACTGGCGACGTCGGTTACCAGTTCGGCCAAGGGACTCGGGTGAATTGCCCTGCAAGGCACACGACTTCGATGGCCTACTAGCGGGTGCGTACAGCTACTTGCTTGGTCTGTACTTGGGCGATGGGTGCATCTCACAACACGCCCGTCGCGTATGGCGTCTGAGGATCACCCTCGACAAGAAGTATCCGGCGATCATCGATCGCTGTTGCGCAGCCATCGACACGCTGTTCCCAAGGCAACATGCATCGATCAGTCCACGTAAATACGGATGTGTCGACGTGTCGCACTACTCAAAACACTGGCCTTGTCTGCTGCCGCAGCACGGTCCGGGGAAAAAGCACCTTAGGCCGATCCGACTGGAGCCGTGGCAGGAACTGCTCGTCAATCAAGCCATGGAGGAATTCATTCGAGGCCTGATCGATAGCGACGGGTGCCGTGTGGTCGCTAATGACCGCGGCGTCCGCAGCGTCCGCTACCACTTCTCGAACCGATCGGAGGACATCCTCGGCTTGTTCACCGGGGCGCTCGACAACCTTGGAATCCCATGGACTCGGCCAAGCCGTTACATCATTGCCGTCTACCGCAAGGCCGCCGTGGCGCGCCTCGACGAATTCGTCGGGCCCAAATCGTGAGCGGTACCTTCAAGGGGTGTCCACTACGCGTCGTCGCAGGCCCGCGCTCATCGCGCTGGTGATCGTCGCGGCATGCGGCTGCCTGGCCCTGGGCTGGTGGCAATGGACCCGGTTTCAGTCCGTCTCGGGCACCTTCCAGAACCTTGGCTATGCGCTGCAGTGGCCGCTGTTCGCCTGGTTCTGCGTGTACGCGTACCGCAAGTTCGTCCGCTATGAAGAGGAGCCTCCGGAACCGCGCAACAACGGCGAGATGACCGAGATACCGGCCGGGCTGCTGCCGGAGCGGCCCAAGCCCGCACAACAGCCGCCCGACGATGCCGCGCTGCGGGAGTACAACGCCTACCTGGCAGAGCTCGCAGACAAAGACGCCGAGAAGCAGAACAGGACGAGCACATGACCACACCCGAGACACCCGAAGCACCAGCGCCCGCGGTCCCCGTCGACAAGATCCGCACCGCGCTGCTGGGCTACCGGATCATGGCGTGGACGACGGGTATCTGGCTCATCGCGCTGTGCTACGAGATCGTCTCGCACCTGGCTTTCCACCACGAGATCCGGTGGATCGAGGTGGTGCACGGGTGGGTGTACTTCGCGTACGTGTTGGCGGCGTTCAATCTGGCGATCAAGGTCCGCTGGCCCATCGCTAAGATCATCGGTGTGCTGCTTTCCGGCACCATCCCGTTGCTGGGCATCATCGTCGAGCATTTCCAGACCAAGGACGTCAAGGCGCGCTTCGGGCTTTAGGAACATCCTGGGTGTCGCTGCCAGTTGAGTCACACCTGGCACATGCACCGCTGCAGGGCACACTTTTTGTCCGCCTCACAGCGACTTGTCGCTTAGAGGTGGACAAATCGGCGATCCCGCCCGTCTCCCGCCGAGACTCCTGCGGCGGGTGTGGTTAAGGCTGCGAGCCGGCGAGCGTTCTAACTGCCGGCACTAGCAGCCTCAGCGCTCGACCGCGGTGTGAGACCGCATCCTTCTCCGCCGGGCTGAGCTGCGCCGCGGTGCGCCCCCCGACATCGGGGCCGTCCGGAACGAAGACCGGGTCGTAGCCGAACCCACCGTCTCCGCGTGGCCCGCGGGCGATCGTGCCGGGCCACTCGCCGCGGACGACGACCTCGCCGGCCGCCGAGACGAGCGCGCAGGCGGACACGAACGCCGCGCCGCGGCGCTCGTCGGGGACGTCACGCAACTGCGCCAGCAGCAGCGCCGTGTTGCCGGCGTCGTCGCCGTGGTTGCCCGACCAGCGCGCCGACAGCACGCCGGGCATGCCGCCCAGCGCGGCCACCTCCAGACCGGAGTCGTCGGCCACACTGGGCAGACCCGTCGCGGCGAACGCGTCCCGTGCCTTGGCCAACGCGTTGTCCTCGAACGTTGCGCCGGTTTCGGGCGCGTCGTCGAACGGCGCGATGTCGTTGAGCGACACCAGCGTCAAGCCCGACACGGCGGCGCCGTCCAGCACCCGGCGCAGTTCGGCCAGCTTCTTGGGATTGCGGCTGGCGACCAAAAGCCGGGTCAGCTGCCGAACGCCTTAGGCGATGGAGGTCCGTCCGGCAGCACACCCGGGTAAGGCAGCTCCAACGCCTCGCGCTGCGCGGCGAACAATTCGTCACACGCGCTCAGCGCCAAGTCGAGCAACTTGTCCAGCGTCGAACGCGGGAACGTCGCGCCCTCGCCGGTTCCCTGGACCTCCACCAGGGTCCCGGTGTCGGTCGCGACGACGTTCATGTCGACCTCGGCGCGCGAGTCTTCGTCATAGGGCAGGTCCACCCGGATCCTGCCGTCGACGACCCCGACGCTGACCGCCGCGATGGCACAGGACAGCGGCCGCGGGTCCGAAAGCTTGCCCGCCGCCGACAGGTAGGTCGTCGCGTCGGCCAACGCTACGTAGGCGCCCGTGATGGCCGCGGTGCGCGTGCCGCCGTCGGCCTGCAATACGTCGCAGTCGACGGCAATTGTGTTCTCCCCCAATGCCCGCAGGTCGATGCATGCCCGCAACGACCGGCCGATCAGCCGGCTGATCTCCTGGGTACGTCCGCTGAGCCGGCCTCTCACCGATTCGCGGTCGGAGCGAGTGTGGGTGGCCGACGGCAGCATCGCGTATTCCGCGGTCAGCCACCCCAGTCCCGACCCCTTGCGCCACCGCGGTACCCCCTCGGTAACGCTGGCAGTGCACAAGACCTTGGTGTGACCGAATTCGATCAGCACCGAACCCGCTGGGTGGTCGGTAAACCCGCGGGTGATGACTACGGGGCGAAGCTCGTCGTCAAGGCGGCCGTCTTCTCGTTTGGACACCCAGCAACCCTAACCAACCCCAGCCCGGTTAGCTCAGACCCTTTCGGAGCGGCGGACGTCGAACGTCTCACCGCACACGACCGCGTGCACGGGACCGTCGAACTCGGCCTTGGCCTCGCTGATCACGTCCTCACGCGAAGTCCACGGCGGAATATGCGTCAGCAGCAGCTCACGCACGCCCGCCTGGGCCGCGACCCTGCCGGCCTCCGTGCCCGAGAGGTGTAGAGCGGGCGGACGATCCGGCGCATGCGTCCAGGAGGCCTCGCAGAGGAAAACGTCGGCGTCACGAGCCAGCTCGATGAGCTGATCACAGACGCCCGTGTCGCCGCTGTAGACAAACGACGCGCCGCTGGGGTCGGTGACCCTCATGCCGTAGGACTCGGTCGGGTGCGCGACCACCCGCGGCACCACCGTGAGCGTGCCGAACATCACCGGCTCGCCGTCGACCCAGTGATGGACGTCGAAGATGTCTGAGCAATCGTCGATCTCCCCGCCATAGGGTGACGACGCCGCCCCCAACCGAGACCAGGTGTCGCTCGGCCCGTACAACAACGACTTACCCTGCGGGCGCGACGGATGGTAGCGACGCCAGACGAACAGTCCCGGCATATCCAGACAATGGTCGGCGTGCAGGTGAGACAACAGCACGCACACGGAGCCGGGGTCGGCGTATCGCTGCAGCGCGCCCAGTACACCCCCGCCGAAGTCGAGAACCAGCGGCGGGGTATCCGGTGCGCGAAGCAGATAACCCGATGCAGGCGAATCCGGACCGACCACGCTGCCTGAGCAGCCGAGCACGGTTATTCGCACGATCACTACTTTGCCATGCCCAGTAGCAGGATGGAGAAAACATTGCCGCTTTGGTGTGATGAGAATCTGCGTTCGCATCTAATGGACACGAGTATGACGGCGCACTGGTTTAACGCCGGTCACGGCGGGGCCGAGGAACCGCGCCGCCAGCTTGATGAACGCTTCGGGGTCGCCGGTGGCCTCGAATACCCGGGAGGGCGGGACGGCGTCGGGATCATCCGGGTGCGGACGCAGCAGGTCCCGCTCGGTGAGCACCCGAAGCACTTCCTTGGCGGTTTCCTCGGCGCTCGAAACCAGCGTCACGTTGTCGCCCATCGCCAGCTGGATCAGCCCGGACAGCAGGGGATAGTGCGTGCACCCCAGCACCAGCGTGTCGACCTGCGCGCGCTGCAGCGGCTCCAGATAGCCCTCGGCCAGTCCGAGCACCTGGCGACCGCTGGTCACGCCGCGCTCGACGAAGTCGACGAACCGCGGACAGGCCACCGCCGTGATCTCCGTGTCACGCGCGGCGGCGAACGCGTCCTGATAGGCGTGCGAAGCGATGGTCGCCTGCGTGCCGATGACGCCGATACGGCCGTTGCGCGTGGTGGCGGCCGCGCGGCGCACCGCCGGCAAGATCACCTCGACGACGGGCACGTCGTAGCGCTCCCGGGCATCCCGCAGGCATGCCGCGGACGCCGTGTTGCACGCGATCACCAACGCCTTGACGCCGCGGTCGACCAGGTCGTCACCGATCGCCAGGGCGTGCGCGCGGACCTCGGAGATGGTGAGCGGACCGTAGGGACCGTTGGCGGTGTCGCCGACGTAGATGATGTCCTCGTCGGGCAGTTGGTCGATGATCGCCCGCGCGACGGTCAGTCCCCCGACGCCGGAGTCGAAGACCCCGACGGGCGCTAGTGGCGAGCTCATGTCTTGGCGTTCCGTGTTCCGGTTTTCCTCGCCGCGCGGGCCTTGCGTTCGGGAGCGGACAACAGATACGCCGCCACGATGCCGGCGAGGGCACCACACAAATGGCCCTGCCACGACACGCCGCCGCATTGGTGGAGTACCGGCATGGCTTCGAGCAGGACGCCGCCGTAAACGAACAACACGACCAGTCCGATGACGATGTCGGTAAACCTGCGCACGAATATCCCGAACACCAGTAGAAACGCCAGCCAGCCGAAGATCAGGCCAGAGGCCCCGATGTGGTCGGTAGGGCCGCAGCTGCTGCCCACGTTCCCAATGAGCCAGGTGCCAAAGCCGCCCAGAATCCACACGATCGCGGTGGCCCAGACGAACCGAGACAATCCCGACAGCGTCATCAGAAACCCCAGCACCAGCAGCGGGACTGTATTGGCCATCAGGTGCTGCCAGTTGGCATGCAGAACCGGCGCAAAGATGATCCCCCACAGGCCGTCGGTTGTGTCCGGCCTGATCCCGTTGGCATCCAGCTTGCCGCCCATCAGCTGGTCGATGAGCTCGACAAGGTAAAGCAGGGCCACGAAGGTGAGAATCGTGGCCCCGCCCACCATCCACATGGGCCGTTTTTTCGATTGTGTTGTCGGCTGGCGGCCCTGATGTCTCATCGGCCCGGTCATGCCCATAGCTGCCCTTCTAGAGCGGTTTCGGCATCATCCAGGCTACCGGCACAGGCGCAGGCGGACTCTTGTCAGCCGAATGCCCCGGGCAACATGTCGCGGTAGGTCGGTATTCCGGCCACCGATTCGGCGGCGAGCACCCCGGCCAGAACCGCACGGGCCAGGCAATCGGCCGCGGCGATACCCACCTCGGTCACCAGCCCCGTCTCGGGCGAGAACGCGGCGGGCACCGAGTTGGAATTGGCTCCCGGCGCTACCTCAATCGCCCCGGTGGCCAGCGCGAACACCGTGTCGCCGTCCAACGGGGTATGGGCCGGCCGGATCGTGCGGGCGAGGCCGTCGTGAGCGGCGATCGCGACGCGCCTGCACCCGGCCCGGCTCAGCGCGGCGTCGGTCGCCACCACCGCGATCGTGGTGTTCAGCGGGCTCAGCGGGGACGGCAACCGCGTGAACGCGTCGATCTGCTCGGCCGGCGGCCCCGTCAGCGCGAACTCTTCGATCAGGTCCGCCGTCCAGGGCAGACCGGTGGCCCGGTCGACGACGTCGCCCGCGGAGTTCACCGCGACGACCGCGCCGACGGTGACGCCAGGAGCCGCCGGTGTCGTCAAAGTCGTCGACGCCGTCCCGATGCCACCCTTGAGCACCCCGGCTCGCGCGCCCACCCCGGCGCCGACGGTCCCGACGGCCATGACGTCACCTCGCGCGGCGGCCTCGCAGGCCGCGTGGCCGAACTCAGCCGTCGGCCGGCGGTCCCAGCCACCGACCGGCAGGTCGAAGATCACGGCACCCGGCACGATGGGCACCACGCCGCCATCCATGCCCACGCCACGTTCGTGCTCCTCCAGCCAGCGCATGACGCCGTCCGCGGCCGCGAGACCGTACGCGCTGCCGCCGGCCAGTAACACCGCGTCGACGAACCGCACGGTGTTGGCCGGGTCGAGCAGATCGGTCTCTCGGGTGCCGGGCGCGCCGCCACGGCAATCGACGCCGCAGACGGTCCCGGGCGGCGTCAGCACGACCGTTACGCCGCAGGCCCAACCCGCGCCCAACGACGCGTCGGGGTCCAGTCTGTGGTGGTGGCCGACGCGGATACCCCCGACGTCGGTGATGGAGCTCATCCGGCCGCCATCACGATCGATCACGCCCCATCAACGCCAGGACCAGGTATTCCTGCAGCACGGTCAGCCATTGGTAAACGTCGAAGTGCACGGCCAGCGGATGGTCTCCCGGCAGGCGCTCCGGCCCCTCCGGACCGATTTCGAGCATGACCCCCAGGGTCAACCGAATGTCGTTGACGGCCGCGATCCAGGCATTCGCTTCTTCTTCGGTCAGCTCGAAACGGCCGCCGTCGTCCGGAACCGTGTCCAATAACCGCTGTGCCGCAACGCGTTTGGCGTCTATGATCTCTAGCTCGTGCAGGCCGCGCAGCGCGGCGTTGAGCCCCTCGAAGGTGTCATCGCCCAATGGGTCGTCATCGGCCGGCTTGTGGAAATCCGGCAGCAGTCGACGCAGCATCGGATCGCTCGGGGGTTGCGCGTTTCCGGTCTTTATGCCGGTGATCTCCTCGAGTTCGTCCGGCGGCGCGGAAGATTCGCGCTCGTCGAGCAAGCCGACCATCGCGCTGACGAGGTTCTTGAGCAGCGCAGCCTCATGGGAAGCCAACGCGGACCGAAAACGGGGACCGTTGGCGGTCTCGACGCGCTTCCATTTGCGCACAAGGAGTCCCGGGCGGCCTCGGGTCTCACCGGTCCTGCTGCATGGTCGCCCACAAACCGGCAGCGTGCAGCTTGGACACGTCGACTTCCATGGATTCCCGGCTGCCGGCGGACACCACTGCCTTGCCTTCGTTGTGGACCTGCAGCATCAGCTTGGTGGCGTGCGGCTCGCTGTAACCGAACAACCTCTGGAAGACATAGGTCACATAGGTCATCAGGTTGACGGGGTCATCCCACACGATGGTGACCCACGGACTGGCCGCGACGTAAACAGGATCGCGCTCGCGCTGTCCGGTAGTGCCGGGCTTAGTGGGCGCCGACATAACAACCATGGCCCCTAGGATAGCGAGCGTCGGGTCGGCCGCTGTGAACCGTTACCGTTGCGGAATGAACGACCCGGTATTAGCTGGGCTGCTAACCGACAAATACGAGTTGACCATGTTGGCGGCGGCGCTGCGCGACGGCACCGCGGATCGCTGGACCACGTTCGAACTGTTCGCACGCCGGCTCCCCGATGGCCGTCGTTACGGAGTAGTCGCCGGAACCGGGCGGCTGCTGGAAACGTTGCCGCAGTTCAGGTTCGACGACGACGCGTGCCGATTGCTGGAGCAGTTCCTCGACCCGGACACGTTGGCTTACCTACGCGATTTCCGGTTCGCCGGCGACATCGACGGCTACGCCGAAGGCGAGCTGTACTTTCCCGGGTCGCCGATACTTTCGGTGAGTGGCAGCTTCGCCGAATGCGTGGTGCTCGAGACGCTGGCATTGTCGATCTTCAATCACGACACGGCGGTCGCCTCCGCGGCGGCGCGCATGGTCGGCGCCGCCGGGGAACGCCCGCTGATCGAGATGGGGTCACGCCGGACCCACGAGCGCGCGGCGGTCGCGGCGGCTCGAGCCGCCTATATCGCCGGCTTCGCCGCATCCTCGAACCTGGAGGCCCAGCGGAGATACGGAATACCCGCGGAGGGCACCTCCGCACACGCGTTCACCATGCTGCACGCTCGGCGAGACGGTCCCCCCGAAACGACCGAACTGGCTGCGTTTCGTGCCCAGGTCGACGCGCTGGGTGTCGACACCACACTGCTGGTGGACACCTATGACGTGACGACCGGCGTGGCCAACGCGGTGGCCGCCGCCGGTACCGGGCTTGGCGCGGTCCGCATCGACTCCGGCGAGCTGGGCGTGCTGGCCCGCCAGGTGCGCGAGCAGCTGGACCGGCTTGGGGCCACCAAGACCCGCATCGTGGTGTCCGGCGATCTTGATGAGTTCTCCATCGCGGCGTTGCGCGCCGAACCGGTGGATAGCTACGGCATCGGCACGTCGCTGGTGACCGGCTCGGGCGCCCCGACCGCGAACATGGTCTACAAACTGGTCGAAGTGGACGGCATCCCGGTACAGAAGCGCAGTACCCACAAGGAATCCAGCGGCGGTCACAAAGAGGCGCTGCGCCTGTCACGGCCCACCGGCACCGTCACGGAGGAGGTTGTGCATCCGGCTGGCCGCCCGCCCGACACCGCCGAACCGTCGCGGGTGTTGACCGTCCCGCTGGTGCGCGGCGGCCAATCCGTCGCCGGCGCCGGGGACGGCGACCTGGCGGCCGCGCGGAAGCTGGTCGCATCCGGGCTGCGCAGCCTGCCGTGGGAGGGTCTGAACTTGTCCCACGGGGAGCCCGCGATCCCGACCACGCATATCCCGGCCTGAGCTATATCTTCGAGGTACCTCAGGGCCCAACCAAGGGAGTAACGACGTCCGACGTGTCCGTGCCGGAGCTCCTGGCCATCGCCGTGGCCGCGCTTGGCGGCAGCGATCGAAGCGGCCAGCAGGAGATGGCCGCCGCGGTCGCGCGGGCGTTCGAAACCGGTGAGCATCTCGTGGTGCAGGCCGGCACCGGCACCGGCAAGTCGCTCGCGTATTTGATTCCCGCGATTGTCCGCTCGCTCGGCGACGAGTCGCCCGTCGTCGTATCGACGGCGACCATCGCACTGCAGCGCCAACTCGTCGATCGCGATCTGCCCCGCCTGGCCGATTCGCTCGCCGATGCGCTGCCCCGCCGCCCGCGGTTCGCACTGCTGAAAGGGCGACGAAACTACTTGTGCTTGAACAAGATCCACAACGGAGGTGCCGCCGACGACGAAGGCGGTGACGGGCCGCAGGAAGAACTCTTCGACGCCATGGCGGTTACCGCCTTGGGTCGCGACGTACAACGGCTCACGGCCTGGGCGTCGACGACCGATTCCGGCGACCGCGACGACCTGAAGCCCGGTGTAGCCGACCGATCCTGGTCCCAGGTCAGCGTCTCCGCTCGGGAATGCCTCGGCGTGGCTCGCTGCCCGTTCGGCTCCGAGTGCTTCTCCGAACGAGCGAGAGGGGACGCCGGCCGGGCCGACGTTGTCGTCACCAATCACGCGCTGTTGGCCATCGACGCCGTCGCCGAATCGGCGGTGCTGCCGGAACACGCGCTGCTGGTGGTAGACGAGGCGCACGAGTTGGCCGACCGGGTGACGTCGGTGGCCACCGCGGAGCTGACATCGGCCGCCCTCGGCGTCGTGTCGCGGCGGATCACCCGATTGGTGGATCCGGAACTGACCGAGCGGCTGGAAGCGACGACCGCCAACTTCGCCGCGGCGATCCATGACGCCACGCCGGGCCGCGTCGATCACCTCGACGACGAGATGGCGACCTACCTGACGGCGCTGCGCGACGTGGCCGCCGCGGCACGGTCGGCCATCGACACCACCAGCGACGCCAGGGCGGCGGCGGCGCGGGCCGAAGCGGTCGCGGCACTGAGCGAGATATCCGACACCGCGTCGCGGATCCTGGCATCGTTCGCCCCCGCCATCCCCGACCGCACCGACGTGGCCTGGCTCGAGCACGAGGACATCCGGGGTTCGCCGCGCCCCGTGTTGCGGGTGGCGCCGCTATCGGTCGCCGGATTGCTGTGCGACCAGGTGTTCGGCCGTTCGACCACGGTGTTGACGTCGGCGACGCTGTCAATCGGCGGGTCCTTCGACGCGATGGCCGCGGCGTGGGGCCTGACCGGATCGGACGCCGGTGACGATCCGCGACGCCCCGCGACGATGCCGGTCACGCAGAGGCGGGAGGAGAAGCCGGGCCATCTGAGGTGGCGGGGGCTCGACGTCGGGTCGCCGTTTCAGCACGCCAAGGCGGGAATCCTCTATGTGGCCGCCCACCTGCCGCCGCCGGGCCGCGACGGCACCGGCTCCGCCGAGCAGCTGACCGAGATCGCCGAGCTCATCACCGCCGCCGGCGGGCGCACCCTGGGGCTGTTCTCGTCGATGCGGGCCGCCCGGGCCGCGGCCGAGGCCATGCGCGAACGGCTGTCGACACCGGTGTTGTGTCAGGGCGACGACAGCACCTCCGCACTGGTCGAGCAGTTCAGCGCCGACGAGGAGACCTCGCTGTTCGGCACCCTGTCGCTGTGGCAGGGCGTTGATGTTCCGGGCCCGTCGCTGTCGCTGGTCCTGATCGACCGGATCCCGTTTCCCCGGCCCGACGATCCATTGCTGGGCGCACGGCAGCGCGCGGTCGCCGCGCGCGGCGGCAATGGATTCATGGCGGTTGCCGCGAGCCATGCGGCCCTCTTGTTGGCGCAAGGGTCGGGACGGTTGTTGCGTCGTGTCACCGACCGCGGCGTGGTTGCGGTGCTCGACTCGCGGATGGCCACCGCCCGCTACGGCGGTTACCTGCGCGCGTCGCTGCCACCGTTTTGGCAGACCACCGACGCGGCGCAGGTCCGCGGGGCGCTGGAGCGGCTGCGCACCGCCCCAGAGCCTAAGCCAGGGTGACCAGGCCGAGCTCGTTGCCGGCGGCAAGCATCGGATGGTGCGGCAGCACGCGCACCGTGTATCCAACCGCCCCGGCCAGCGGCAGCGGCAACGTGGTCGAAAAAACCTGGTTGCCCGCTTCGGCGGTGCCGGTATAGGACATCTCGACGGTGGTCGGGTCCAGCAGTGCGTCACCGGCGTCAACCCTGCCCACCAGCGCCTGGACCGTGACCTCGTCGGGACCCAGCCCGGCCAGTTGCACGGTCGCGGTCAGCGTCAACTTCGAGCCGAGCACCGGAGTATCCGGCAGGCCGGTGCTGTCGACGTCGGTGATATCGATCTTGGGCCATGCTTCCTCGGCGCGCCTGCGGTAGGCGGCCAGCTCGCGGGCAGCGCCGAACTCGGCGCCGCTTGCCTCATCCTCGGCACCCTCGGACGCGGCGATGGTCCTGCGCAGCGACTCTGCCGCCGGCATGTAGTACTGCTCGACATAGTCGCGAACCATGCGGGAGGCCAGCACTTTTGGGCCGAGGGTCTGCAAGGTGTGGCGCACCATTTGGATCCACCGGGGCGGCACGCCGTGTTCGTCGCGCTCGTAGAACTTGGGCGCGACCGCCTGTTCCAGCAGGTTGTAGAGCGCGGTGGACTCCAGGTCGTCGCGCCGGGCTTCGTCGATCACGCCGTCGGCCGACGGTATCTCCCAACCGTTTTCGCCGTCGTACCATTCGTCCCACCAGCCGTCGCGGATGGACAGGTTCAGCCCGCCGTTGAGCACGCTCTTCATTCCCGAAGTGCCGCAGGCCTCCAGGGGCCGCAGCGGGTTGTTCAGCCAGACGTCGCAGCCCCAATACAGCAGCCGGGCCATCGACATGTCGTAGTCGGGCAGGAAGGCGATGCGGTGGCGCACCTCCGGCCGGTCGGCAAAACGGACCACCTGCTGAATCAGCGCTTTGCCTCCATCGTCGGCCGGGTGTGATTTCCCGGCCACGACCAGCTGGATCGGCCTTTCCTTGTTGAGCAGCAGCCGTTCGAGTCGGCTCGGGTCACGCAGCATCAGTGTCAGCCGCTTGTACGTAGGCACCCGCCGGGCAAACCCGATGGTTAGCACGTTCGGATCGAATGCCGTTGATATCCAACCCAGTTCGGCGTCCGGCGTACCGCGTTCCAGCCACGAGCGGCGCAGCCGCGTCCGGACGTCCTCGACCAGCAGCGTCCGCAGTTGCGACCGGATCCACCACAGGTGACCGGGGTCGACCTCTTGCAGTCGCAACCAGACGCCGGGGTCGCTGAACGAGTCCGATCCGGCCAGCTCGCGGCCCAGCTGCAACCACTGCGGCGCCGCCCAGGTACGCGCGTGGACTCCGTTGGTGATGGACCCGATCGGCACCTCGCCCGGGTCGAATCCGGGCCACAGTTCGTTGAACATGGCCCGGCTCACCCGGCCGTGCAGCAACGAGACACCGTTGGCTCGTTGCGCCAGCCGGAGACCCATGTGGGCCATGTTGAACTTGGCCGGATCGTCCTCGGCGCCGAGCGCGATGATCCGGGCGGTCGGCAGGCCCGGCAGCAAGGTGGGCACATCCTTGCCGGCCCGATCCTCGTCGGGGTCGCCGTATTGGTGGTCGTCGAAGTAGAGCCGAACCATGTCGACCGGGAACCGGTCGATGCCGGCGGCCACCGGGGTGTGGGTAGTGAACACGGTGGCCGACCGCACCACCGTCAACGCGGTGTCGAAGTCCAATCCCGAATCGGTGATCAGCTCGCGAATGCGTTCCAACCCGAGGAACCCGGCGTGCCCCTCGTTCATGTGGAACACCTCGGGCGCGGGCAACCCTTCGATCGCGGTGAACGCGCGGATCGCCCGCACCCCGCCGATGCCGGCCAAGATCTCTTGCCTCATCCGGTGTTCCTGATCGCCGCCGTACAGGCGATCGGTGACACTGCGCAGCTCGTGCTCGTTTTCGGGGACGTCGGAGTCCAGCAAGAGCAGCGGAACACGACCCACCTGCGCGACCCAGATCCGGGCCCGCAGCTGCACGGAGTCGGGAAGAGTCAGCTCGACGAGCACCGGATCCCCGGTGGCATCGGTGAGCAGCCGCAACGGCAGCCCCTGCGGGTCCAGCGCCGGGTAGGTTTCGTTCTGCCAGCCGTCCGCGCTCAGCGACTGCCGGAAGTACCCGGAACGGTAGTAGAGGCCCACCGCGACCAGCGGAACGCCCAGATCGGACGCGGACTTCAGGTGGTCACCGGCGAGAATGCCCAAGCCACCGGAGTAATTGGGGAGCACCTCGGCGACGCCGAATTCCATCGAGAAGTACGCGATCGCGGTGGGCATCGCTTGGCCATTCTCCAGGCCCGCGCGCTGACGCTGCTGATACCAGAGCGGACGGCTCAGGTAATCGTCCAGGTCGGCCGCCAGTTCATCGAGCCGGTCGAGGAAGCCTTCGTCGAGCGCCAGCTCGTCGAGCCGTACCGGGTTTACCGCGCCGAGCAGCTCCACCGGATCACAGCCGCAGCGGGCCCACAGCGTCGGGTCGATGGTCGCAAACAAGTCCTGCGTCGGCTTGTCCCACGACCACCGCAGGTTTGTCGACAGCTGGTCCAGCGCGGCGAGGCGCTCGGGCAGATGAGCACGGACGGTAAAGCGGCGGAGAGCTTTCACCGTAATTACCTTACTGAGGATTCCGGCGCTCGCAGGGCTGGCGACCGACCGCTTGGCTTCAGGGCGTGTGACCGGACACTAGGGTGGGTATCGGGTAGTTATTACCGACGATGCTCCCCCACCAGACGAAGTCCCTCACGACAGGAAGTTTCCCGACGAGCGGCATTCCGCGACGGAGCACAGCGCGGTTTGGCCGCACCCAATCGGAACGGAGTGGTTGTGCCCGGTCGTGTCGAGATCGATGACGTCCAACCGGTCGTTTCCTGCGGCGCCTACCCGGCCAAGGCCGTGGTCGGTGAGATCGTCCCGGTCAGCGCCGCGGTGTGGCGAGAAGGCCACGAGGCTGTCGCCGCAACTTTGGTCGTGCGCTACCTGGGGCCGCGCTATCCGCAGGTAACAGAAATCCGGCGGATCAAGGCGGTCGAGGCTCCCGAACGGCCCGTGTCCGAACTTGACGGCAGGGCCGCCGGGCCGCAGCGGGTCAAGCCACTGCTCCTTCCGATGACGATGGGTCAGGAGCCCTACGTTTTCCACGGTCAGTTCATCCCGGACCGGGTGGGGTTATGGACCTTTCGCATCGACGGCTGGGGTGACCCGATCCACTCCTGGCGGCACGCCGTGGTTGCCAAGCTGGACGCCGGCCAGGGCGAGACGGAGCTGTCCAACGATCTGCTGATCGGCGCCAAACTGTTTGAGCGTGCCGCGACAGGTGTGCCGCGGGCGGGACGCGAGCCCCTGCTGACGGCCGCGGCTGCGTTGCGCGCCCCCGGAGACCCGGTCACCCGGACCGCGCTCGCCCTGGCTCCCGAGATCGAAGAAATCCTGGCGGCGTATCCGTTGCGGGATCTGGTCACCCGGGGTGACCAGTTCGGGGTGTGGGTGGATCGGCCGCTGGCCCGCTTCGGCTCGTGGTACGAGATCTTTCCGCGCTCGACCGGCGGGCGGGACGCCGACGGCAAGCCGGTGCACGGCACCTTCGCGACGGCGGCCGCGCAGCTTCCGCGCATCGCAGAGATGGGATTCGACGTCGTCTACCTGCCGCCGATCCATCCGATCGGCAAGGTACACCGCAAGGGCCGCAACAACTCACCCTCCGCTGTCCGAGGAGATGTGGGATCTCCGTGGGCAATCGGTAGCGACGAGGGCGGCCACGACGCCGTTCACCCGGATCTTGGCACTGTCGACGACTTCGACGACTTCGTCTCCGCAGCACGCGATCTCGGCATGGAGGTGGCCCTGGACCTGGCGCTGCAATGCGCACCGGACCATCCGTGGGCGCGCGAACATCGCACGTGGTTCACCGAACTGCCGGATGGAACCATCGCCTACGCGGAGAACCCGCCGAAGAAGTATCAGGACATCTATCCGCTCAACTTCGATAACGACCCCGCGGGCCTCTACGATGAGGTGCTGCGTGTGGTCCGGCACTGGATCGACCACGGCATCAAGTTCTTTCGGGTCGACAATCCGCACACCAAGCCGCCCGACTTTTGGGCCTGGCTGATCGCTCAGGTCAAAAACAGCGACCCCGACGTGCTCTTCCTGTCCGAGGCCTTCACGCCGCCCGCCCGCCAGTACGGCCTGGCCAAGCTTGGCTTCACGCAGTCCTACACCTACTTCACCTGGCGGACGGCCAAGTGGGAACTCACCGAATTCGGCAACGACATCGCCGCACTCGCCGACTTTCGCCGGCCCAACCTGTTCGTCAACACCCCCGACATCCTGCACGCGGTACTGCAGCATGACGGCCCCGGTATGTTCGCGATCCGCGCGGCGCTGGCGGCGACCATGAGTCCGGCCTGGGGCGTGTACTCGGGCTATGAGCTGTTCGAGCACCGCGCCGTGCGCGAGGGCAGCGAGGAGTACCTGGATTCCGAGAAGTACGAATTACGTCCCCGCGACTTTGCGGGCGCGCTCGCCGAGGGCAGATCGCTCGAACCATTCATCAAACAGCTCAACGCAATTCGTCGCTTGCATCCCGCGCTGCAACAGTTGCGCACGATTCATTTCCACGGCGTGGACAACGACGCCTTGCTGGCTTACAGCAAGTTCGACCCGGCCACCGGCGACTGCGTGTTGGTGGTGGTCACCCTCAACGCGTTCGGGCCCGAGGAAGCGATGCTGTGGTTAGACATGGCGGCATTGGGTATGGAGCCCTACGAGCGGTTTTGGGTGCGCGACGAGATAACCGGCCAGGAATACCAATGGGGGCAATCAAATTATGTTCGCATCGACCCCGGGCGCGCGGTCGCCCACATCATCAACATGCCACTCATACCGTACGAATCCCGAAAGACGTTGCTGCGTAGGAGGTGACGGGCTATGAGCCGAACCGACCAACTCGCTGGGACGCACCTCGCGCCCGACCCGACCGACTTGGCGCGTCTGCTGGCCGGCGCGCACTTCAACCCGCACGCCATCCTGGGCGCCCACGAGTACGACGATCACACCGTCATCCGGGCATTCCGTCCACACGCGCGGGAAGTCGTCGCGCTCGTCGGTAAAGACCGGTACCCGTTGCAGCACGTCGAATCCGGCCTGTTCGCTGTGGCGCTGCCATTCGTCGACCTGATCGACTATCGGCTGCAGGTGACCTACGAGGGTTCCGCCCCGTACGTCGTCGCCGACGCCTACCGCTTCCTGCCCACCCTGGGCGAAGTCGACCTCCACTTATTCGGCGAAGGCCGCCACGAGCGGCTCTGGGACGTCCTTGGCGCCCATCCCCGCTCGTTCACGACGGCCGACGGCGTCGTAACCGGGGTGTCGTTCGCCGTGTGGGCGCCCAACGCCAAAGGTGTCAGTTTGATCGGCGAGTTCAACGGCTGGACCGGCAACGACGCCCCCATGCGGGTGCTGGGCTCCTCGGGCGTCTGGGAGTTGTTCTGGCCCGCTTTTCCGCTGGACGGTCTGTACAAGTTCCGCGTGCACGGCGCCGACGGCGTTGTCACCGAGCGGGCCGACCCGTTCGCCTTCGCCACCGAAGTGCCGCCGCACACCGCATCGCGAGTGACGACCACCGAATACACCTGGGAGGACGCCGACTGGATGGATCAGCGCGCGCGGCGCAACCCGGTGTTCGAGCCGATGAGCACCTATGAGGTCCATCTGGGCTCATGGCGCCCCGGACTCGACTACCGCCAGCTCGCCCGCGAGCTAACGGATTATGTTGTAGAGCAAGGGTTTACCCATGTGGAGTTGCTGCCGGTCGCCGAGCACCCGTTCGCCGGGTCGTGGGGATACCAGGTCACGTCCTACTACGCGCCAACATCGCGGTTCGGCACACCCGACGATTTCCGGGCGCTGGTCGACGCCCTGCACCGGGCCGGTATCGGTGTCATCGTGGACTGGGTGCCGGCCCACTTTCCGAAGGACGCATGGGCGCTGGGCCGGTTCGACGGCACCCCGCTCTACGAGCATTCGGACCCCAAGCGCGGGGAGCAACTCGACTGGGGCACTTATGTCTTCAACTTCGGCCGGGCCGAAGTGCGCAATTTCCTGGTGGCCAACGCGTTGTATTGGCTCGAACAGTTCCACATCGACGGCTTTCGGGTGGACGCGGTCGCGTCGATGCTGTACCTGGACTACTCGCGCCCCGAGGGCGGCTGGACCCCGAACATCTACGGCGGGCGGGAGAACCTGGAGGCGGTGCAATTCCTGCAGGAGATGAATGCCACGGCGCACAAGGCCGCGCCGGGCATCGTCACCATCGCCGAGGAGTCGACGTCATGGCCCGGGGTGACGCGGCCGACCAACCTTGGCGGCCTGGGCTTTTCGATGAAGTGGAACATGGGCTGGATGCACGACACGCTCGACTACATCAGCCGCGATCCGGTCTACCGCAATTACCACCACCATGAGATGACCTTCTCGATGCTGTACGCGTTCAGCGAGAATTACGTGCTGCCGCTCAGCCACGACGAGGTGGTGCACGGCAAAGGCACACTGTGGGGGCGGATGCCCGGCAACAACCACGTCAAAGCGGCCGGACTGCGCAGCCTGCTGGCCTATCAGTGGGCGCATCCGGGCAAGCAGCTTTTGTTCATGGGCCAGGAATTCGGCCAGCGCGCCGAGTGGTCCGAGCAGCACGGTTTGGATTGGTTCCAACTCGACGAGCACGGTTTCTCCAACGGGATTCTGCGTTTTGTGCGCGACCTCAACGACATCTACCGCGGCCATTCGGCGCTGTGGAGTCAAGACACCGTTCCCGAGGGCTATTCCTGGATCGATGCCAACGACTCCGCCAACAACGTCCTGAGCTTCCTGCGGTATGGCAAAGACGGCTCGGTAATGGCTTGTGTGTTCAATTTCGCGGGTTCCGAACACAGCGGCTATCGGCTGGGCCTGCCCATGCCGGGCCGCTGGCGCGAGGTGCTCAACACCGACGCGACGGTCTACAACGGCTCCGGAATCGGCAACCTCGGTGGCGTCGAGGCCACCGAGGACCCGTGGCACGGTCGTCCGGCATCGGCGGTGCTGGTGCTGCCGCCCACGTCGGCGTTGTGGTTGGAACCCGCGTAGCGCGGTCCCAGACACGCCGAGCGTCGACTTGTTGCGCGCGATCGCTCAGTTGGCCCAACAACTCGACGTTGGCCGACGGATGTCCCCTCAGTAAAGCGCGTTGGCGAGGTTGCGCCGCCCGACGACGATGTCGGGGTCGGCGGGATCGAAGAGATCGAACAGCTCGATCAATCGAGTGCGCACCCGAGTCCGGTCATCTCCAGATGTGCTGCGCACCAACGTGATCAGGCGCTCGAACGCCGCGCTCACATCGTGGTTGAGGATTTGGACATCGGCGGCCGCGAGCGCGGCTTCAATGTCGGCCGGCGCCGCATCGGCGACCGCGACGGCGTCCGGGCGTTGTGCGGTTGCGCGAGTGAGGAAGTCGATCTGCCGGATCGCGCCCTTGGCTTCGGCGCTGCCCGGATTGGCGTCCAGGATCCCCTGATACGAGCTTCTGGCGGCCTCGAAGTCGCCGTCCTCGAGTTGTTGGCGCGCCGCGGCCAGCTCGGGATCGACTACCGCGCCTTCCTCGGAACTGTCTGATCCCCTTAGCTTTCCGGCTGTCGCCGAAAGCAACGAGTCCACCCACTTACGCAACTGATCGGGCGGCTGCAGGCCCTGGAAGCTGGAGATCGGCTGCCCGGCGGCCAAAGCCACGACTGTCGGGACCGCTTCGACGCCGAATATCTGGGCCACCTTGGGCGTCACGTCGACGTTGACCGTCGCCAGCGACCACTTGCCACCGTCCTCCGCGGCCAGGCCGGACAGCGTCTCAACCAGCTCGACACACGCGTCACTGCGCGGTGACCACAACAACACCACGACCGGTACTTCGTCGGACCGAAGCAGCACTTCCTGTTCGAAATTGGCCTCGGTGATCTCCGTCGTACCCGGTCCCGCCGGTGTGGCCCGCCCCTCGGGGCCGGCCGCCGAAGCCTTCTGTTGGGCTCGCTGCTTGAGACCGGACAAATCGACCGCACCGGCGATCGCAGGCCCGGTTGAGGGTCGCGGACGCGTCACGCCGTCAAGTTTGTCACGCGCATCGACCACCGATCCACCGGGTGGCGGCGACGCTCACGCAGCGGCAAAACGAGCCGAAAAAGTGGTCAAAAGTCGCCGCGGGCGGCCGGTATGACAAAAATCACAGCGAACGCACGCGGCCGCGCGCCAGCAACGCCGACGGGAGCGCGGGGGGCGCTGTCGAATCGGGTCGAATCTGGCTAACCGGCCCGCAGAATCAGGGCGTCGCCCTGACCGCCGGCCCCGCACAGGGCCGCAACGCCGTAACCGGCCCCGCGGCGGGCCAATTCCAGCGCCACATGCAGCGTGATCCTGGCTCCCGACATGCCGATTGGATGCCCCACAGCTATCGCGCCACCGTTGACATTCACGATCTCGGGATCCACGCCGAGTTCGCGCGTCGAGGCCAGCGCCACCGCCGCGAACGCCTCGTTGATCTCCACGACATCGAGCTGGTCGACGGAGATGCCCTCGCGGCCGAGCGCCTTCTTGATCGCGTTGGCCGGCTGAGACTGCAGGGTCGAATCCGGCCCTGCCACCACGCCGTGCGCACCGATCTCGACCAGCCAGGACAGGCCCTGCTCCTGCGCTTTGTCCTTGTTCATCACCACGACCGCGGCGGCGCCGTCGGAGATCTGCGACGCCGAGCCGGCGGTGATGGTGCCGTCGCGGCGAAACGCCGGTTTGAGACCGGCCAGGGACTCGGCCGTGGTGTTGGCGCGAATCCCCTCATCTTCGGTGAACTGCAACGGATCGCCCTTGCGCTGCGGGATGTTCACCGGCACCACTTCGTCGGTGAAGACGCCGTCCTTCCACGCCGCGGCCGCCTTCTGGTGGGACCGCGCAGCGAACTCGTCCTGCTCGGCGCGGGTGAACTTGTCGACGTCATTGCGCTGCTCGGTGAGCGCGCCCATCGGCTGGTCGGTGAACACGTCGTGCAGGCCGTCGTAGGCCATGTGGTCCAAGACGGTGACGTCGCCGTACTTGTAACCCGAGCGGCTGTCCATCAGCAGGTGGGGCGCCTTGGTCATGGACTCCTGACCACCGGCCACCACCACATCGAACTCTCCGGCCCGAATGAGCTGGTCGGCAAGCGCGATGGCGTCGATGCCGGACAGGCACATCTTGTTGATGGTCAGCGACGGAACATCCCAGCCGATGCCGGCCGCCACCGCCGCCTGGCGTGCGGGCATCTGTCCGGCGCCGGCCGTCAATACCTGGCCCATGATTACGTACTCGACCGCCGACGCGGGCACCTCGTTATTTGGGAAGGCCTTCTCCAGCGCGGCCGCGATCGCGATGGCACCCAGATCGCTGCCCGAAAAGTCCTTCAGCGAACCCATCAACTTGCCGATGGGTGTCCGCGCTCCAGCAACAATTACCGACGTCGTCATCACTACCTCCTAAGCGTCCGCGGACGGGCCGTTCGGCCACCCGAAGAAGCGAAATCTTTGCTGCCACGTTACCGTTGTGTGATGACGACCGATCAAGTTGACGCCCGTCAGGTGCTCGCAGCCTCTTTGGTGAGCGGGCTCGATCACGTCGGCATCGCGGTCGCCGACCTGGACGCCGCGATCGAGTGGTACAACGACCACCTCGGCATGATCCTGGTGCATGAGGAAGTCAACGACGACCAGGGCATCCGCGAGGCAATGCTGTCCGTGCCGGGGACCACTGCGCAGATCCAGTTGATGGCCCCGCTCGACGAGACGTCGGTGATCGCGAAGTTCTTGGACAAGCGCGGGCCGGGCATCCAGCAGTTGGCCGTTCGGGTCAGCGATCTCGAGAGCCTCAGCAAACGACTCCGTTCGCAGGGCGTGCGGTTGGTTTACGAGGAGGCCAGGCGCGGCACTGCGAACTCGCGGATCAACTTCATTCACCCCAAAGACGCCGGCGGGGTGCTGATCGAATTGGTCGAGCCGGCTTCCTGAAGCCAATCAAGACCACCTTCTGGTCGGACCGCGGGTCGCGCGGTTGGCCCAACACGGGGTGTGCCAATGCCGCCGGTCGTCCATCGCACCCGGTGATTCCGTCGGCCACACCACCACATGAGCGGTGCCGGAACGGATTTCGTGATCGCAACCGGGACACCGATACGTCTTGACCGCGCGGGACGCAGAGATCGGGTGCACTTCGTACTCGTGGCCGTCGGGCCCGCGTTCCACCCGTCGCAAGACCGACGCCGGCGATGCCGGTCGCTGCCGGCGTGGCGGTGTGCGGCGCCGAGCCATTGGTAGTCAGGGGCGCGGTGCCCGCAGTGCAGGTCCGTTTCCCCATCCCCCTTTCAATCCGTGCGTGCGGTTCTCCCGCACACGGCTTACCGATGATCTTCTTGACATGGTTACGCAGCCTTCGGGTAGCGGATGGTGCCACGAAGTCGGTGCAGGCCGTGCCCGTTGAACCACTCCTCAGTCCACTGATCAGCTTGTCCGGCACGCAGGTTGCGGCCCCGCTTCTTAACCATCAAGCGGAACAGCCGATGCACCACGTACCAGTCGGCCTGGCGGAACTTGTTGGCAGCATTGCCGGTGCGAAAGTAATTACCCCAACCACGCAAGATCGGGTTCAAGTCCGCGATCACGTCCCGGATATCGATCCCGACCCGATTGCGGCCAGTACGGTCACGAACCTTGGCCCGCAACCGCTTCATGGCCGTTTGGCTGGGCCAACGGTGCAGGTAGTAACGGACAATCCGCTTCTGCTCCCACAACCGCCCCGACATGCGGGCCCGGAAATGACAACCCAGAAAGTCCAGGCCCTCACGACCGTTCCGCAGGTCGACCACCTTCGTCTTGCCCGGATGCAGCCGCAACCCCAACCCGGTCAGGATTTCTCCCACCGCCGCCAGGGCACGCTCGGCTTGGACCGCACTGCGGCACAACACCACACCATCATCGGCGTAGCGCACCAACTCACCCACCTTGCGGCGGGAGAGCTCGATGTCGAGCACATGCAGGAAGATGTTGGCCAACAGTGGCGAGATCACCCCGCCCTGTGGAGTGCCCGCGACCGTCCGCTGCACCACCCCATCGACCAAGACTCCTGCTTGCAGCCACAAACGCAGCAGTTTGAGCACCCGCCGATCCGAAACCCGCCTACCTACCTGCGCAAGCAAACGCTCGTGGTCGATCTCGCCGAAGAAATTGGCGATATCGAACTCGACCACGAACTGGTAGCCCTCGATGAACCCGGTCCGCAAGCGTTCCATCGCCATCGTCGCCGACCGCTTCGGCCGAAACCCATACGAGCACGACATAAAGTCCGCCTCGAAAATCGGTTCCAGCACGATCTTGGCCGCCGCCTGGGCCACCCGGTCTCGCACCGTCGGAATCCCCAACGGCCGCTTACCACCTCGTGGTTTGGGGATCTCCACCCGGCGCGCCGGCGCCGGACGGTACACACCCTCGCGAAGGTCCCGACGCAACTCACGCAACATGCGGTCCACGCCGTAGTCCTCCACCGCGACCAAAGTGACACGATCCACCCCGGCCGCGCCCTTGTTCTTGCACACCCGTTCCCACGCCTCCCACAAGACGTCACCCCTGCAGATACGGTCATACAGGGCGTGGAAACGCCGACCCGAAGACTGCTTGGCCGCAGCCCATAGCGCACGTTGCAGTTGTTGCACTTTCACCGGCGAGACCACCAACGGCCCTTCGTCAGCTACGGCAAGCGATGCCTTGCCGGGGTGGTTGGACCGAGATAGCTCGGTCATGCCCTCACGCTTACCCGCTTCGTGCGCGTGACCAAAGTTGGGGCCCTTTCCTCCCGGCGCGTTATGTTGCACGCCGATCAGCGGTACTACGACCCCATCGGACTCCCGCTGCCCTCCAAGAGCTTTCACCATCGGCTTATACCCCTGGTCTTTGCCCGACGCAGGCCAGGCAGACGGGTCTCTCCTGTTCCGAACCAGACTGTGTGCACGTGCCGCCTCCCGTACCCCGGAAGGACCCGACAAGCTGACCCCGGACCAAGGCTCGCCGGACATGGCCTTCGCCGTGACATGAGCGGCTCGGCTCCTCCGTTGTATCTGTGACGAGGCTGCAGAGTTCGCTTAACGCTACGGCCCGCGCACTTGCTCCCTCCGAAGAGGCTCTCGACGCCCCGCTTAGCCCGCCGCCTCTCGACGACGAACCGGGGCCTGCTACCCGGCGCTCCGGTGCTTACCGGGACGGGACTCCCACCCGCTAGTCCAGTCCAACTTGCAGGACGCAACATGCCGCCAGTCTAGTCGGGCAACTCAGAACAGCCGGTACTCGTCGCTGTCCATGCCGCGCATCTTATCGTAATCCAATGTTATGCAACGGATCCCGCGGTCAGCGGCCAGGGTGCGCGCCTGCGGCTTGATCTGCTGAGCGGCGAAAATCCCGGTTACCGGCGCCAGAACGCTGTTGCGGTTGAGCAACTCGAGGTAGCGGGTCAGCTGCTCCACGCCGTCAATCTCGCCACGCCGCTTGATTTCCACCGCGACCGAGCCGCCCCGCTCATCGCGGCACAGCAGGTCGACGGGCCCGATCGCGGTCATGTACTCGCGCCGGACCAACGTGTATCCCTCGCCCAGCAGTTGGACGTGTTCGGCGAGCAACGCCTGCAGGTGCGCCTCGACGCCGTCCTTGACCAACCCGGGATCGACGCCCAGATCATGGCTGGAGTCGTGCTCGATTTCCTCGACGGTGATGCGCAGCTGTTCGCCCGCTTTGTTCTCAACCACCCACACCGGCGCCTGGCCATCGAGGTCTTCGGTCAACCAGCACGGCGGACTCATCCAGTTCAACGGCTTGTAGGCGCGGTCGTCGGCGTGCACGCTGACCGACCCGTCGGCCTTGAACAGCAGCAACCGGCGTGCGGAGGGCAGGTGTGCGGTGAGCCGGCCGACGTAGTCGACGGTGCATTGGGCGATCACAAGACGCACCCGACTCACCTTAGAGCGTGGGCAACAAATTAGGCTGGCGCCACGATGTTGGCCAACCAGACGATGGCGCAGCGCCTGGGCCGGGTGCTCGAGCGGGTAACCCGTCAAAGCGGCCGCCTACCCGAAACGCCTGCGTACGGGTCCTTGATTCTCGGGCGGGTGTCGGAAAGCCAACGCCGACGTCGCATCCGCATCCAGGTCATCATGACCGTGCTGGTTGTGGGGGCGAACCTGATCGGCATTGGCGTCGCGCTTATTTTGGTGACGGTCGCCATTCCCGAACCGAGCGTGTTCGACGACGCGCCGGGGTGGCTCACCTTCGGGGTCGTGCCGGCCTACGTCGCAATCGCTTTGGCGCTGGGCGCCTATTGGATTACCCGCCGAACAGTGCTCGCGCTGCGCTGGGCGATCGAGGAGCGCAAACCCACCCGCGTCGACGAGCGCAACACCTTCCTGGCCCCCTGGCGAGTCGCCATCGCCGACCTCATCTTGTGGGGGATCGGCGCGGCTTTGTTGACAACCCTCTACGGCCTGGTCAACACCCAGTTCATCCCGCGGTTCCTGTTCGCGGTGAGCATTTGCGGCATCCTGGTGGCCACCGGCAGCTATCTGCTCGCCGAGTTCGCGCTCCGCCCGGTGGCCGCTCAGGCGCTCGAGGCGGGACCACCGCCGCGGCGCCTGACGGCAGGGGTCATGGGCCGAACCATGATGGTCTGGTTCCTGGGGTCAGGTCTGCCGGTCATCGGTATCGCGCTGGTGGCGATCTTCCAGCTGTTGATGCGGAATCTGACCGAGACCCAATTCGCCGTAAGCGTGGTGATCGTGTCGATCGCGACACTGATCTTCGGATGCATCCTGACGTGGATCCTGTCCTGGCTGACCGCGACACCGGTGCGGGTGGTGCGCGCGGCCCTCCAGCGCGTCGAGCGGGGCGATCTGCGGGGCAACCTGGTGGTGTTCGACGGCACCGAACTCGGTGAGCTGCAGCGTGGATTCAACGCGATGGTCGACGGTCTGCGTGAACGCGAACGCGTGCGCGATTTGTTCGGCAGGCACGTCGGGCGCGAGGTTGCCCTGGCCGCGGAACGCGAGCGACCGAAACTGGGCGGCGAAGAACGCCATGTCGCGGTCGTCTTCATCGATATCGTCGGCTCTACCCAATTGGTGACCAGTCATCCGCCGACCGAGGTTGTTCAGGTGCTCAACCGATTTTTCGCGATCGTCGTCGAGGAGGTGGAGCGGCACCACGGGCTTGTCAACAAGTTCGAAGGCGACGCGTCGCTGGCGATCTTCGGAGCTCCGAATCACCTCGCCTGTCCCGAGGACGAGGCGCTGGCCACCGCGCGCGGCATCGCCGCGCGGCTTGCCGGCGAAATGTGTGAGCTCCACGCCGGTATCGGGGTGGCGGCCGGCCAGGTCGTCGCCGGCAACGTCGGCGCCAAAGAGCGGTTCGAATACACGGTGATCGGCGAGCCCGTCAACGAGGCGGCACGACTGTGCGAGCTCGCCAAGTCACACCCGGGCGGATTGCTCGCAACGGCCGACGCGCTCGAGGGCGCGAGCGAAAACGAGCGGGCCCATTGGTCTTTGGGCGAAACCGTGACCCTGCGCGGGCACGAGCGCCCCACGCGGCTGGCCTCGCCCATCGAGGCCGCCGCGCCCGATCGGTAATCTCCGACGATCACCTATGCGGACAACGCCAGGATCAGCTTGCCGGTGTTCTCGCCGCTGAAGAGCTTCAAGAGCGTTTCCGGAAAGTCGCCGACGTCGCCGCGCTCGATGTCCTCGTGTGACCGCAGTTGGCCGGTGCCGACCCACTTCGCCAGCTGCGCAACGCCTTCCGGGTAGCGCGTCAGGTAGTCGAAGATGACAAAGCCGGTCATCGAAGCGCGCGCGACAAGCAGCTGCATGTAGTTCGCCGGGCCGCGCGGGGCGTCGTTGTACTGCGACACCGCACCGCAGAGCACGATACGGGCGCCGTGCGCCAGCCGGTTGAGAGCGGCCTCGAGCGCCACGCCGCCAACGTTGTCGAAAAAGACATCGACGCCGTCGGGTGCGTGCGTTTTCAGTTCGGCGCGCAAGTCTGCGGTCTTGTAGTCGATGGCGGCGTCGAATCCGGCGTGCTCGAGGAGCCATCGGCACTTGTGTTCACCACCGGCAATACCGACCGCTCGGCACCCGTGAATCTTCGCGATCTGTCCGACGATGTGGCCCACCGACCCGGCCGCCCCGGACACCAGCACGGTTTGACCCGGTTCGGGGCGGCCGATGTCGAGCAATCCGAAATATGCGGTCAGACCGCTGATGCCGAGGGTTCCCAAGTATGCGGTCGCCGGCGCCAGGGTCGTGTCGATTTTGTTCACACCGGCTCCGTCGCAAACCGCATAGTTTTGAACGCCGAAAAGGCCGGATACCCGGTCGCCGACGGCGAATTCAGAATGGCGTGATTCGATGACACGTCCGACCGCGAACGCACGCATCACCTCGCCGATCTCCACCGGCGGGACGTAGGAACGGCCCGCGTTCATCCAGGTTCGCATCGCGGGATCGATTGACAGGTAATCGATTTCGACCACGAATTCTCCGTTACCGGCCGACGGGATGGGCTCGCCGACGATCGCCCAATCCTGGGCCTTGGGCAAGCCCACCGGACGGGCGGCGAGCCGGCATTGAGTGTTCACGGATGTCACGACATGCCTTCCTTTTCCGGTGCGGTGAGCCGGCCGCTCTCGGCAGCGCACTCAAGGGTTGCGCGGCCGGCGGGGTCTTCCGCGGTGACCGGCACCACGGCGACGGTGTCTGCGCCCGCGTCCAGGTAGGCCCGCAGCCGGGCGGCGATTTGTTCGCGGCCACCGAACGCGCCGACCTGCTCGGCAAGCTCAAACGGAATCGCGTCCGCCAACTCCGAGCGGCGCGCGCCGCTGCGCGCGAGCCCAACCAGCTCGGGGAAGCCGAGCTGGCTGAACATCTCGCCGTAGCCGGGCGGGGCGAGGTAGATCGCCAGCTGATTGGCCGCCTGGCGCATCGAGGCCGCACCGGGTCGCAGGGCGACCGGCACCCACACCGTCAGGTGCGGGGCCGCGCGGTCCGCGGCCGCGGCGTGGTCGTCGACAAGTTGGCGCACCTGGGCGACCCGTTGCGGCGACGCGAGGTTGAGCACCACCTCGTCGGCGAGCTCGGCGGCCAGGCGGATCATTGTGGGACCGAAAGCCCCGACCGCGATGCGGGAGTGCGGCAGCGGGTCGCGCAGCCGGAATCCGCGGCTGCGGATGTAGCGCCCGTCGTAGTCGACGCGTTCGCCGCGCAGGATCGGCCGCAGGCACCGGATGGTTTCGCGCATGCGCGCCGCGCTGTGCCGCCACTCGCGATCGTGCCAGCCGGTGACGATGACGGGGCTGGACGCACCCAGCGCGACGTCGACCCCGCAGCCGGTAAGCGAGGCGACCGAGCTGGCCCCCAGCGCGACCGCGACAGGGGTTCGCACGCTGATGGGCAGCGGGCCCAGCTTGAGCCGCAACCCCGGTGCGCGCGTACCGATCGCGGCGGCCAACGCGAAGGCGTCAAAGCTCGCCATCTCGCCGATCCACAGCCCGGACAGCCCGGCTTGGCTCGCCGCCTCGGCGATCTGTACCGCCTCCACATCGGGTCGGTCCAGCCAAAACGGCAGCACCGCCTCGATTTTCTCCCTCACAGCATCGCCGCCTCGGTGGGCTGGTTTAGCAGAATGCGGCCCGGCAATTCGTACGACGCCTGGTTGACCTGGAAGTGCGCCGTGGCGGTGAATGCGTCGCGGAAACGCCGCTGCAATGGTGCCCCGTCGTAGATGGCGCTGCCCCCGGCGAGGTCATACATGGTGCGCACCACATCGGCCGCGGTGCGCACGCCGTGGGTGGCGGCAAGGCGCAACCGGGTCCTTGCTTCCACCGGCACCGTCGGCTCGTCTTGGGCTGCCCGCCAAGCGGTTTCGATGGCCTGGTAATACAGTGTCCGCGCGGCCTCCAGTGCCGATTCGGCGGCGGCGACGGCCGCCTGGACGGTGGGCCGCTCGGCCAGTGTGCGACTCGACGCGCCAGACTTTTTCGCACCGGCGAGCTCGACGAAATTGTCAATCGCGGCGCGGGCGTTGCCCATTGCGGCCGCGGTGATGCATGCGGCGAAGAAGCCGAACGGGGGGAATCGGTACAGCGGCCGGTCGATCAGCGGACCATCGAATATCGAGAGCACGCGCGTCTCGGGGACGAATACGTCGTCGGCGACCGCGTCGTTGCTGCCCGTGCCGCGCAGACCGAGCGTGTGCCAGGTGTCGAGGATTTGGAGCTGCTCGGTGGGCAGGGCGACCACGGCCGGCCGGTCGTCGAGCACGCAGCCGGCGAACATCACGTCGGCGTGGGTGATGCCGCTGCAGAAGGCCCAGCGTCCCGACACGACAACGCCGCCCGGCGCGGGCCGGGCCTTGCCCTGCGGCGCCCACACCCCGGCGGCCACACTGCGCCCCGCACCGAATAGCTCGTCGCGGCTCACCGGCGGCAGATACGCCACGAGCAGGCTGCTGGTGATCGCGATCGACACACACCAGCCGGCCGAAGCATCGCCGCGCGCCACCTCCTCGGCGCAGCGCAACGCGGTGCCGGGGGCCAGCTCCAGAGCGCCGACCTCCACCGGCGCGCCCGCGCGCAGCAGACCGGAATCCCGCAGCGCGCTTACCAATTCGGCGGGAAGCCGGCGGTCGGCCTCGATCTGATCCGCCATGCCACGTGCCAGATCGGCAACCTCTCGGGCACGCACCTCGATGTCCGGCCGCGCCCCTGCGGGTGCGGTCTTGAGGTCGGTATGGTCCATCGCGTCCTCGCCCTTCTCAACAAAGCTACGGTTCTGTAGCTTAAAGCTACACCACTGTAGCTAAAGTGGTGTACCTTTTGTCAAGAGACGCGATCGCGACCGAGAGGAGCACCTCCGCATGACCGGGGCCACGACGCGGCGCAACCGCCCCTACGCACCGCGGCTCTCGCCCGAGCAGCGGCGCGAACAACTCCTGGATCTTGTGCTCGAGATCGTCGATGCCGACGGCGTCCGCGGGGTCAGCATGGACGCCGTCGCACGGCGCGCCGGCGTCACCCGCCCGGTGGTCTACAGCCATTTCACCGACACCAACCACATCCTGCGCTCATCACTCGATCGCGAGACGCAGCGGGCGCTCGCTCAGGTCGACGACGCGATGCCGCGCCCGGGCGATGGGGACCTTGCAGCCTCGTTTCACCACCTCTTCGACACCTACCTGCGGGCGGTGGTCGAGGCACCGGAACGGTGGCGGGCCATCTTCCTGATCAACGACAGCGGCACGCCCACATTCCTCAGACGCGTCGCACGTATCCGTGCCCAGATCGTGCGGGAATTCGAAGCGGCACTGCGTCAGTCAGGCACGCCGGGCCTGCACGACGATTCCGCACTGCTGGCCCATCACCTGACGGCCGTGCTATGGGAATCGGGCCGGCTGCTGCTGGTATCTCCAAGGGAATTCACCCATGAGCGCCTGCTGCGCTCCCTGGACGCGATGTTCGCCGCGATCGCGGCACAACCGCGAAAGGATTCTTGATGACGTGACCGCCTCGGTTCACCCGCGCGCACCTCAGTCCTGAGGATAAATTTTCTTGACGCTGCCGTCCGGGTTGACGTTCATGTAACCGCTGTCGCCGTTGCCGGAGACGTATATCGCAATCCTCGTGCTTCCGTCGTCCGAACCCTCAACGATCAGATAGGTCGTGCCGGGTTTGGGGACGTTCAGGGGCTGGGCCGCGCTGGCCATCTTGGCGGCCACGGCGGCGGTGTCGAACTTGCCCAGGTCGACGAGCTTATCGAAGATGTCCCACGTGCTCGGTCGGGCCAAAGTCTGGTCCAGCTTCCGCCTTTGTACAGGTAGCTCTTTTTGTGCTGACTTGTTCTGCGGATCGGCGCGGTCGAGGTTCGCGTAATCGGGATGCACCGTCAACTGGAAGCCCATCGTGTCCCCGAACTTGCTGCGGATCTCCGCGAACAGCCCGTTGAGCCCATCGGCGGTTTGCAACTGAGTCGGCTGCGCCGCCGAAGGCTTGGAGCCCGTCGCTGACGTGCTGGGAAATCGTCAATGACGGCTGGGAGCCCCCACCGGCGGCTGGGTGCCCGCCGACTGCTGCGAGGGTGCCGTCGGCACCAAGGACTTGGTGGCCTGATGGAACGCCGACATCATGAAGATCCCGCCGACCACGAGGGCGATAACGATCGGGAGGCCCGCGGCCAACAGAATCAACGCAACCCGCCCGCCCCGGTTTTGGGACGGCGCGGAGGGAAACGAGAAGGCGGATGGAATCGCCTGCGGCGGGTTCTGCCAATCAAAGGATGGCGGCGGGACCGGTTGCCCGGCGCCGGGTTGTGCCGGGGGCGGCGTCCAGGCTGGAGGCGGCTGAGATCCCTGGTCTGTGCCGGGGTCGCCGGCGGCGCGCGCGTCGGCTAGTTGACGTTCGAGGTCTGCGATGCGCTTTTCGGGATCGTCCTGGTCCATCGGTAAATAATGGCACGCGGGAACCACGTTGCGATACAAAGTCCGCCGCTTTAGCGACTCGTTGCCCGGCCCCGCGGGGCAACCCCTGCGTCTCTGCCGCGACGGCGCCAATACCTGCCGAGCCCGGATTAGCTCCCGGAAATTAAGCACCGCGCGAGATGTCGGCTTCGACGCCGTCGAGATACCCGGTACCCATGGCTACCTACTGGACCAATTCCTCTGGGACCGAACGAATCTGCACACAACGGGTGCGGCAGATCGCTGCGTGCGCACCTCAGCCGGTCCGGACTATCCGATCATCCCCCGCGTCCGGCAGTGGACGCTGCTCACCCCATTGGCCGAGACCGGGGTCGCCAGCTCAGCTTCCGAAGCCTCCGTGTCGAGACGGAGACGTGACGACCGTCGTTGGACCGCTAGAACCGTCGTCAAGATGACTGGCCGCGAAGGCCGCCCCCTTGTCAATCATCGCCCCGTCGCCTGCATAGGTATCGTGCGCCGAGAAATTCATCCCGTCGGAGCAGACCGGGTCCTCGGGCGCGCACACCTTGATGGTCTTGGCCTGATAGAGCGGGCCGATGTCGACCGCCGGCTCGCCGAGGAAGTCCATCGCGCGGCCGTTTGGCATTGCGAAGAGCACGACCGAGGAGACGTGGTTGGCCACATCGGCGTCCATCGGTTTGGGTACGGTCGCCGGATCGACCCCATCCGGTATCGCAGCGGAGGTGAGGAAGCCCATCACGGCCGCGCCTTGGGAATAACCGCCGAGCACCATCTTCGTCTTGGGGCAGTCGTGTGCCATCGAAACAACATGCGCGTCCGCGTCTCTGATGCCGTCGAGACCCGTGCTCCACTCATGGGTGGCGGGGTAGTTGACCGGATATACGTCGAGAGACTTCCCGCCGACGCGCGGGCGCAGGTTGTCGACGAACGCCTGTCCGGTCGGACCGACCCCGGGTGGCTCGTCGGTACCGCGGGCGAACACCACCTGCACGTCGGGACACGGGTCGGCGGACGCGGACGGAACGACGGCGAACGCAAGCGCCCACGTCGCTAACACTGCGGCGGCACCGAAACCAGCGGCCCTGAGGGCATTCAGGCGCCAGCAGGTGCGTCGACGACCACCTGCCCAAACCCGTGATCGAAACCGTCCGCAATCATTGCCTCCGACCGCTTTGCAGCGATCTTCACGAACCCGCATGTCATACCCCTCGACTCAGATTCACACGCGCATCGGCGACCCCGACTCCACCTGGAGAGTTTAAGGCGTCGAAGCCGCATCGGCGACTTACCATGCCGGGCGCTCGACCCCCTCGGACCCGGCAAGCCTGGAACAAGAAGCCACCAGCCCGGGAATCGCCGGGCGCCTTGCCTGCGGTTACCCGCCCGGCCCGGAGGCTTCGTCGCGATCCGGCGACGACCGGGAGCGCCCCGTCCACTGCCATGTCGCTTTTCCGCCAGTTTTGTCGGTGAGCGGGTGTAAGTGTTGAAGCGTGCACGACGATTTTGACCGCTGCTACCGGGCGGTCCAGTCCAAGGATGCCCGGTTCGACGGCTGGTTCGTCACCGCGGTGCTGACGACGCGGATCTATTGCCGGCCCAGCTGCCCGGTGCGGCCGCCGTTCGCTCGTAACGTCCGGTTCCTGTCGACCGCGGCGGCCGCTCAACGGGCGGGGTTCCGGGCGTGTAAGCGGTGCCGTCCCGACGCATCTCCGGGATCTCCCGAATGGAATGTTCGCGGTGACGTCGTTGCGCGGACGATGCGGCTGATCGCCGACGGCACGGTGGACCGGGAGGGCGTCGCCGGCCTTGCGGCTCACCTCGGTTACACCACCCGCCAGCTGGAGCGCCTTCTGCAGGCCGAGGTCGGCGCCGGCCCACTGGCGCTGGCCCGTGCGCAACGAGCGCAGACCGCCCGGGTGTTGATCGAGACGACAGACCTGCCGTTCGGCGACGTCGCATTCGCCGCCGGCTTTTCCAGCATCCGCCAGTTCAACGACACCGTGCGTTTGGTGTTCGAAAGCACGCCGACGGCGCTACGCAAACGCGCCGCGAACCGGTCCGGATCCTTGAAAGCCGGAGCCAATTCGCCAGGGGCCGTGTGCCTTCGGCTTCCGGTACGCACACCGTTCGCCTATGAAGGTGTCTTCGGCCACCTCGCGGCCGGCACCGTACCCGGTTGCGAGGAGGTCCGCGACGGTGCGTACCGACGGACCCTACGGCTTCCCGCCGGCGGCGCGCTGGTCACTCTGACACCCGCCGTCGATCACGTCCGCTGCCAGCTGGTGCTCGACGACTTCCGCGACCTCACGACGGCGATCGCCCGCTGCCGGCGGCTCCTGGACCTCGATGCCGACCCCGAGGCGGTGGTCGACGCGCTCACCCGTGACCCCGAGCTGGCGCCGGTGGTGGAAAAGGCGCCCGGGCAACGGATTCCGCGCACGGTCGACGAGGCCGAGCTCGCCGTGCGCGCCGTGCTGGGCCAACAGGTATCGACCAGAGCGGCGAGAACCCATGCCGGCAGGCTGGTCGCGGCCTACGGGCAGCCGGTGCACGATCCCGGTGGTGCGTTGACCCACACGTTTCCGTCGGTCGAACAGCTTGCCGAGATCGATCCGATCCATCTCGCGGTCCCCGAGGCACGGCGACGGACGCTGAGCGCCCTGATTGCCGGCCTTGCGGACGGAAGCGTCGTCCTGGACGCCGGGAGCGATTGGGAAAGCGCACGCGAACGGTTGCTGGCTTTGCCCGGAATCGGCCCCTGGACCGCGGAGGTGATCGCGATGCGCGGCCTCGGTGACCCCGACGCCTTTCCCGCCAGCGACCTCGGCCTTCGGCTGGCCGCCGAGCAGCTCGGCCTGCCGCCGGATCAGCGCAAACTCATCGAGCACAGTGCGCGTTGGCGGCCCTGGCGCTCCTATGCCACCCAACATCTGTGGACCACTCTCGAGCATCCGGTAAACCATTGGCCACCACAGGAGGTCGCATGATCCACCACCGCACCATTGACAGCCCGATCGGGCCGCTGACCCTGGCCGGTCGCGACTCGGTGTTGACGAGTCTCCGGATGGTCGACCAGACCTACGAACCGAGCCATGCCGGCTGGTCACCCGATCCCGGGGCTTTTGGTGAAGCCGTCGAGCAACTCGACGCGTATTTCGCGGGCGGGCTGACCGACTTCGACATCGAGTTCGATCTGCGCGGAACCGAATTTCAGCGGCGAGTGTGGAAGGCGCTGTTGACAATTCCGTACGGAGAAACGAGGTCCTACGGACAAATCTCCGAGCAGATCGACGCCCCGGGTTCCGCACGCGCCGTGGGATGGGCCAACGGCCACAATCCCATCGCAATCGTCGTTCCGTGCCATCGCGTGATCGGCGCGAACGGAAGCCTCACCGGCTACGGCGGCGGGCTCGACCGCAAGCGGACCCTGCTCGAATTGGAAAAGCAGCGCACGTCGGTGAATTTGACGTTATTCGACTAGGCCGCGGAAGCAAGCAAATGCAAAAACACCCCCGTCGAGACGGGGGTGTTTTTGTATATGTTCGGCGGTGTCCTACTCTTCCACCCGGATGGGCAGTAACATCGGCGCTGACAGGCTTAGCTTCCGGGTTCGGGATGGGACCGGGCGTTTCCCTGTCGCTGTGGCCGCCGTAACTCTATTTAAATTTGTTCTGGTGGGGGGTGTGGCGTTTCACGACAGAATCGTCGTGCGCCTGGAATGTGGTTGCGATTTGTGTTGGTAAGTTTTCGGCCGGTTAGTGCCAGTTCCCTGCACTCATTGCTGAGCTTCTAGGTCTGGCCTATCGAACCCGTGTTCTGCGGGGGGCCTTATCCCTCTAAAAGGGTGAGAAACCTGATCTTGGAGAAGGTTTCCCGCTTAGATGCTTTCAGCGGTTATCCTGTCCGAACGTGGCTATCCAGCGGTGCCCCTGGTGGGACAACTGGTGGACCAGAGGTTCGTCCGTCCCGGTCCTCTCGTACTAGGGACAGGTTTCCTCAAGTTTCTGACGCGCGCGGCGGATAGAGACCGAACTGTCTCACGACGTTCTAAACCCAGCTCGCGTGCCGCTTTAATGGGCGAACAGCCCAACCCTTGGGACCTGCTCCAGCCCCAGGATGCGACGAGCCGACATCGAGGTGCCAAACCATCCCGTCGATATGGACTCTTGGGGAAGATCAGCCTGTTATCCCCGGGGTACCTTTTATCCGTTGAGCGACACCCCTTCCACTCAGAGGTGCCGGATCACTAATCCCGACTTTCGTCCCTGCTTGACTTGTAGGTCTCGCAGTCAAGCTCCCTTGTGCATTTACACTCAACACCTGATTGCCGTCCAGGTTGAGGGAACCTTTGGGCGCCTCCGTTACATTTTAGGAGGCAACCGCCCCAGTTAAACTACCCACCAGGCACTGTCCGTGAACCGGATATACGGTTCGACGTTAGGTATCCAATACGATCAGAGTGGTATTTCAACAACGACTCCACCCTAACTAGCGTTAAGGCTTCACAGTCTCCCACCTATCCTACACAAACCGTACCGAACACCAATACCAAGTTGTAGTGAAGGTCCCGGGGTCTTTTCGTCCTGCCGCGCGTAACGAGCATCTTTACTCGTAATGCAATTTCGCCGAGTCTATGGTTGAGACAGTTGAGAAGTCGTTACGCCATTCGTGCAGGTCGGAACTTACCCGACAAGGAATTTCGCTACCTTAGGATGGTTATAGTTACCACCGCCGTTTACTGGGGCTTAAATTCTCCGCTTCACCCTTGCGGGCTAACGGGTCCTCTTAACCTTCCAGCACCGGGCAGGCGTCAGTCCGTATACATCGTCTTGCGACTTCGCACGGACCTGTGTTTTTAGTAAACAGTCGCTTCTCACTGGTTTCTGCGACCGGTTCCCGCTCCCAGCGAAAAGCTGTTCACGGTGTGCCGGCCCCCCTTCTCCCGAAGTTACGGGGGCATTTTGCCGAGTTCCTTAACCATAGTTATCTCGTACGCCTCGGTATGCTCTACCTGACCACCTGTGTTGGTTTGGGGTACGGGCCGTGTGTGTGCTCGCTAGAGGTTTTTCTTGGCAGCAGAGGATCACCGAATTCACCTCAACCGGCTATGCATCACCTCTCAGGATTAGTGAGCGACGGATTTGCCTATCGCTCTCCCTACAGGCTTGCCCCAGTATTACCACTGACTGGTACGGCTACCTTCCTGCGTCACCCCATCGCTTGACTACTACCAGCGGAGGTCCCACGCAGCCCGAAACTCCACGCCCCCGAAGGGGAATGGTCGATCCGGTTTTGGGTGGTTAGTACCGCTGATTCGTCAGGGACGCTCACACGCGGGTACGGGAATATCAACCCGTTGTCCATCGACTACGCCTGTCGGCCTCGCCTTAGGTCCCGACTCACCCTGGGCGGACTGGCCTGGCCCAGGAACCCTTGGTCTTACGGCGGGCAAGGTTCTCACTTGCCTTATCGCTACTCATGCCTGCATTCTCACTCCCCCAACCTCCACCACCGGTCACCCGGTGGCTTCGCTGGATGAGGGACGCTCCCCTACCCAACCTTGCGGTTGCCGCGGCTTCGGCGGTGTGCTTGAGCCCCGCTACATTATCGGCGCACAATCACTTGACCAGTGAGCTATTACGCACTCTTTCAAGGGTGGCTGCTTCTAAGCCAACCTCCTGGTTGTCTTTGCGACTGCACATCCTTTCCCACTTAGCACACGCTTAGGGGCCTTAGCCGGCGATCTGGGCTGTTTCCCTTTTGACGTACGGAGCTTATCCCCCGCCGTCTCACTGCCACGCTATACACCACGGCATTCGGAGTTTGGCTGACGTCAGTAACCTAATAGGGCCCATTGGCCATCCAGTAGCTCTACCTCCGTGGTGAAACACGTAACGCTGCACCTAAATGCATTTCGGGGAGAACCAGCTATCACGGAGTTTGATTGGCCTTTCACCCCTACCCACAACTCATCCCCTCAGTCTTCAACCTAAGTGGGTTCGGGCCTCCACGCGGTCTTACCCGCGCTTCACCCTGGCCATGGGTAGATCACTCCGCTTCGGGTCCAGAACACGCCACTAGAATCGCCCTATTCAGACTCGCTTTCGCTGCGGCTACCCCTCACGGGTTAACCTTGCGACATGTCCCTGACTCGCAGGCTCATTCTTCAAAAGGCACGCCATCACCCCATAAAGAGGCTCTGACGGATTGTAGGCACACGGTTTCAGGTACTCTTTCACTCCCCTCCCGGGGTACTTTTCACCATTCCCTCACGGTACTAATCCGCTATCGGTCATCGAGAAGTATTTAGGCTTACCGGGTGGTCCCGGCAGATTCACAGCAGATTCCACGGGCCCGCTGCTACTCGGGAGTTGATACTAGGTAGGTGTCGGGTTTTCGCGTACCGGGCTCTCACCGTCTGCGGCAGACCATCCCAGGCCACTTCCGCTAACCACGACACTTTCTGACTACCCCCCAGCCGAGTAGAGCTGAGACGTATCAATCCCACAACCCCGCACACACAACCCCTACCCGGTTAAACATGCGTGCGGTTTAGCCATGTTCCGCGTTCGCTCGCCACTACTGACGGAATCACAATTGTTTTCTTCTCCTACGGGTACTGAGATGTTTCACTTCCCCGCGTTCCCCCCGCACCCTATATATTCAGGTGCGGGTAACACGACATGACTCGTGCTGGGTTTCCCCATTCGGAAATCCTCGGATCAACGCTCGGTTGACAGCTCCCCGAGGCATATCGCAGCCTCCCACGTCCTTCATCGGCTCTCGATGCCAAGGCATCCACCATGCGCCCTTAGACACTTACTAACACAAAAACCAAGAATAAAATTACACAAACGAACACGCCGCCACTAAACAGCGCATCCATCTAGATGCTCGCAACCACTATCCAGTTCTCAAACACCACACCCCACCACCAAGATGGAGGGACTCCACACGGAACTGGCCGAGTGTTGTCTCAGGGCCCAATAGTGTGTCTGGCGATTCTTAAAATTTGCTGTTGTGCACCCGGCCCCCGCCCACTACAGGCGCGAACCCCTCACGGCTTGCACCCCACCAATTGGGTGCTTTTCGTGGTGCTCCTTAGAAAGGAGGTGATCCAGCCGCACCTTCCGGTACGGCTACCTTGTTACGACTTCGTCCCAATCGCCGATCCCACCTTCGACAGCTCCCCCCAAAGGGTTAGGCCACTGGCTTCGGGTGTTACCGACTTTCATGACGTGACGGGCGGTGTGTACAAGGCCCGGGAACGTATTCACCGCAGCGTTGCTGATCTGCGATTACTAGCGACTCCGACTTCACGGGGTCGAGTTGCAGACCCCGATCCGAACTGAGACCGGCTTTAAAAGGATTCGCTTAACCTTGCGGCATCGCAGCCCTTTGTACCGGCCATTGTAGCATGTGTGAAGCCCTGGACATAAGGGGCATGATGACTTGACGTCATCCCCACCTTCCTCCGAGTTGACCCCGGCGGTCTCTCACGAGTCCCCGGCATTACCCGCTGGCAACATGAGACAAGGGTTGCGCTCGTTGCGGGACTTAACCCAACATCTCACGACACGAGCTGACGACAGCCATGCACCACCTGCACACAGGCCACAAGGGAACCGACATCTCTGCCGGCGTCCTGTGCATGTCAAACCCAGGTAAGGTTCTTCGCGTTGCATCGAATTAATCCACATGCTCCGCCGCTTGTGCGGGCCCCCGTCAATTCCTTTGAGTTTTAGCCTTGCGGCCGTACTCCCCAGGCGGGGTACTTAATGCGTTAGCTACGGCACGGATCCCAAGGAAGGAAACCCACACCTAGTACCCACCGTTTACGGCGTGGACTACCAGGGTATCTAATCCTGTTCGCTCCCCACGCTTTCGCTCCTCAGTGTCAGTTACTGCCCAGAGACCCGCCTTCGCCACCGGTGTTCCTCCTGATATCTGCGCATTCCACCGCTACACCAGGAATTCCAGTCTCCCCTGCAGTACTCCAGTCTGCCCGTATCGCCCGCACGCTCACAGTTAAGCCGTGAGATTTCACGAACAACGCGACAAACCACCTACGAGCTCTTTACGCCCAGTAATTCCGGACAACGCTCGCACCCTACGTATTACCGCGGCTGCTGGCACGTAGTTGGCCGGTGCTTCTTCTCCACCTACCGTCAATCCGAGAAAACCCGGACCTTCGTCGATGGTGAAAGAGGTTTACAACCCGAAGGCCGTCATCCCCCACGCGGCGTCGCTGCATCAGGCTTGCGCCCATTGTGCAATATTCCCCACTGCTGCCTCCCGTAGGAGTCTGGGCCGTATCTCAGTCCCAGTGTGGCCGGACACCCTCTCAGGCCGGCTACCCGTCGTCGCCTTGGTAGGCCGTCACCCCACCAACAAGCTGATAGGCCGCGGGCCCATCCCACACCGCAAAAGCTTTCCACCAAAAGGCATGCGCCTAGTCCTATCCGGTATTAGACCCAGTTTCCCAGGCTTATCCCGAAGTGCAGGGCAGATTACCCACGTGTTACTCACCCGTTCGCCACTCGAGTATCTCCGAAGAGACCTTTCCGTTCGACTTGCATGTGTTAAGCACGCCGCCAGCGTTCGTCCTGAGCCAGGATCAAACTCTCCAAACAAAAACCCCTCGATAACGAGGTGAATTCACAATCAGAGAAAATCTGACCTAACAAAAAGACACCAAAATCTGGCATCAAAAAAACAGCCATACCCACACACGGGGAGTGGAAGGTATGGCCAAAAAACAACAACAAATAAAAAGACCAAACACACTATTGAGTTCTCAAACAACA
>CAVPFT010000064.1:0-24769 GCA_963703795.1 uncultured Actinomycetota bacterium
GCCGCAGAATCATCTCCGCTGTCGGGCGGGATCGTCCCGTCTCCACGAAACTCAGGTGCCGCGAGGAGATCTCGGCGTGGATGGAGAGGTCGAGCTGGCTCAGCCGGCGCCGCTCCCGCCACTGGCGCAACAGCTGCCCGACGGTCGGCGCCGCCGACGCGCGCTGGGCCAGGGTCGTCATCGACACGATGCTAGTCGCGCCGGCTCATGACCACGATTACCTCACGGGTAATCGACAGCCCGCGCCGGCGTCGAACACGATTGGGCACGCCACAAAATCCATCCAGGAAGGGAACAACACCATGCATGACCTCATCGAGGGCTATCTCGCCTGCTGGAACGAGACCGACTCGACCGCCCGCCGCGAGCTGATCGCGAAGACGTGGGGCGACGACGCCAGCTACGTCGATCCCCTGGTCGACGCGCACGGCCATGACGCGATCGACGCGGCCATCTCGGCGACCCAGGCCCAATTCCCGGGCCACGTATTCACTTTGGCCGGGCCGGTCGATACCCACCACGACGTCGCCCGGTTCAGCTGGGGACTGGGACGCGCTGACGACGACCCGCTCGTGCTGGGCAGCGACGTCGCGTCCGTCGGCGTCGACGGGCGGCTCGCCCACGTCGTCGGCTTCCTCGACAAGGTGCCGGTGTAAGACCCATGCCGTATATCACTGCCGCGGAAAAAGTTTCGCTGTTCTACACCGACTACCCGGGCGACGACCCCGTCGTGTTCGCGCACGCCTGGGGGCTGACCGGGGACATGTGGAGCTACCAGTTGCCGGACCTGCTGGCGGCGGGCCTCCGCTGCATCACCTACGACCGCCGCGGCCATGGTCGCTCCGACCGGCCGGGCAACGGCTACGACATCGACACCCTGGCCGACGATTTGGGCGCCCTGATCGAGCGGCTCGATCTGTCCGATATCACCCTGATCGGTCACTCGATGGGAGCGGCGGAGGTCGTACGCTACGTCACCCGGCACGGAGCCGGGCGCGTCGCCCGGATCGTACTGAGTGGCGCGGTGACCCCGATGCTGCTGCAGGGGCCCGACAATCCGGACGGAATCCCGGCCAGCGCCGCCGCGCAGTTCCGCGCGGTCATGATCCGCGACATCGGCGACTGGATCGAGATGAGCGGCAAGGACGAGTACTTCCGCGGTGAGCATCGTGTGTCACAGCAGGTCCTGGATTGGACGCTGAGGAAGATCGCCGATGTCCCGGTGCCGATCCTGACCCAGACGAATGACGCATTCATGCACGCCGACTTTCGATCGGAGCTCACCCAGCTCAGGGTCCCGACCCTGGTTATTCACGGCACCGCCGACACATCGATGCCGATTGCCCTGACCGGGCACAAGACCGCGGCGTTGATCCCCGACTGCCGCTCCACCTGGATCGACGGTGCCGGCCACGGCCTCTACGTCAGCGAAACCCGCCGTTACAACGCGGCGCTGCTGGATTTCATCGATTCCGCACGCGCGCGCCGCAGCGCCTAATCGCGACGCCTAGCCGCGGCCCACCGACGCCGTCAGTCCACGTACTCCACGACGCCGTCGTCCTGCACCACCCGCGGACCGGTGCCGTCGTCGCCAGAAGCCTCGGTGCGAAAGACCGCCTTGCCCGGCTCGGTGCGCCAGATCAGCGTCGTCAACGTCTCGCCGGGAAACACCGGCGAGGTGAACCGCGATTCGATCGAGGTGATGTTGGCCGCGACACCCTTGCCGAGCTCGCTGACCAGCGCGCGGCCCGACACCCCGTAGCTGCACAGCCCGTGCAGGATCGGCTTCGGGAACCCGGCCAGCTCGCGGGCGAACCAGGGATCGCTGTGTAGCGGGTTGCGGTCGCCGGAGAGCCGGTAGATCAGCGCCTGATCCTCGCGGGTGGGCAGCGGGATCCGGGCGTCGGGCTCGCGGTCCGGAAACTCCGGTGCGACGGGCCGCTGACCCGGCGATCCCCCGAACCCGCCCTCGCCCCGGATGACAGCGGTGCTCATCGTTTCCGCGACGAGCGTTCCCGATTCCGGATCACTGCCGCGGCCGCGCAGCATGACGATGGCGTTCTTGCCCTCGCCCTTGTCCTGGATGTCGGCGACCTCGGTGACCACCGACAGCTTTCCCGCCGCCGGAAGTGGGGCATGCAGCCGGATGGACTGCGATCCGTGTAAGAGCATGACCCAGTTGAACTTTCCAATCAGCGCGCCCGCCGCGAACGCCGGGCAGCAGATCACCGCGAAGGTGGGCAGCACCTGCTGGGCGATGTCGTGGCTGTTGTCGGTGGTGAACGCCAGGTCCTCGGTTCCGCAACCGACGCCGAGGGCATACAACATGGTGTCCCGGTCGGTCCATTCGAACAGCATCGGTTCGGTCACCGCGCCGACGGCGCTCGGGTCAATCGCCATACGAGTCTCCTTCGCTGGAATGTTTCGGTGAAAAATTTAGCGCCTTTTCTGCACCTAACCATCGCAAAGCCTTCCCAGGGGTGCCGTGGGCAGGGCAGGCTATCGCCATGGCCAAGCGCAGCATGATCTGGAAGGCGGCGGCCGTCCTCGCCGCGACCGTAATCGTCGGTGCCTGCGGCGGATCCCCGCAGGCGCGCAGCATTACCTTGACGTTCGTCCGGCACGCACAGTCCGAGGCCAACGCCAGCGGGACGATCGACACCGGTGTGCCGGGTCCGGGCCTGAGCCCGGAGGGCAAGAGGCAGGCCGAACAGGTCGCGCACCAACTCGCCCGCAACAACTACGACAGCGTCTACGCGTCCACCATGGCGCGAGCTCAGCAAACCGCCGCCCCACTGGCCAGTGAACTGGGCAAGCAAGTCGAGGTGCTGCAAGGCATACAAGAGATCGACGCCGGCTGGTACAACGGCAAACCGAACACGATGGCCCCGTCGACATACCTGCTCGCGCCGGCGGACTGGCTCACCGGCGACCTGCAGAACAGCATCCCCGGGTCGATCTCGGGCAAGCAGTTCAACGACCGCTTCACCCACGCCATCCAGGAGATCTACAACAGCGGCCACAACAAACCGGTGGTGTTCTCGCATCTCTACGCCATCGAGTACTGGGTGCTCATGAACACCAAGAACGCCAAGTACAGCCTGGCGACCAGTCATCCGCTGCCCAACATCAGCAAGGTGGTCATCAGCGGAAACCCGGAGACCGGGTGGACGCTGGAGGATTGGGACGGAATTCACAACTTCAACGGCTGAACGCGGTTGACGTGCGCGGCCGCGAGCCGCCACGATGGTCTGCATGCGGTATGTCGTTACCGGCGGTACCGGGTTTATCGGTCGCCGCGTCGTAGCTCGCTTACTCGAGGTCGAGCCCGATGCCGAGGTGTGGGTGCTGGTCCGACGCCAGTCGCTCGGACGCTTCGAACGTCTCCTCGCCGAGTGGGGTGGACGGGCGAAACCGCTGGTCGGCGAGCTGCCGGACCTGGCGCTGACCGACGCGACCCTCGCCGAGCTGGGCGGGCCTGACGGTCGGGTGGATCACCTGGTGCACTGCGCGGCGATCTACGACATCACCGCCGGTGAATCCGAGCAGCGGGCCGCCAACGTCGAGGGCACCCGCGCGGTGATCGAACTGGCGCGGCGGCTGGACGCCACATTGCACCACGTGTCGTCGATCGCCGTGGCGGGCGACTTCGCCGGCGAGTACACCGAGGACGACTTCGACGTCGGCCAGCAACTGCCGACCGCGTATCACCAGACGAAGTTCGAGGCCGAGTCGCTGGTGCGGTCGGCGCCCGGACTCCGTTACCGCATCTACCGCCCCGCGGTGGTGGTGGGCGATTCCCGCACCGGGGAGATGGACAAGGTCGACGGGCCGTACTACTTCTTCGGCGTGCTAGCCAAGTTGGCTGTACTGCCCAAGTTCACCCCGATCCTGCTGCCCGACACGGGACGCACCAACATCGTCCCGGTCGACTACGTCGTCGACGCGCTCGTCGCACTCATGCACGCCGAGGGATCGGACGGGCGTACGTTCCACCTCACCGCTCCGAAAACCATTGGGCTGCGCGGCATCTACCGCGGCATCGCCAAGGCGGCGGGGCTGCCGCCGCTGCGCGGGTCGCTGCCCCGCTCGGTGGCGGCGCCGGTGCTCAAGGTGCGCGGGCGCGCCAAGGCGCTGCGCAACATGGCGGGCACCCAGCTCGGGATTCCCGGCGAGGTTTTCGACCTGGTCGACCTGAGGCCCGTCTTTATCAGCGACGAGACCCGAACGACATTGCGCGACAACGGTATTCCTGAAGTTCCCGAGTTCGCCGACTACGCCCCCAAGCTGTGGCGCTACTGGGCCGAGCACCTCGACCCCGATCGGGCGCGTCGCGACGATCCGGGCGGCCCGCTGCAGGGCCGGCACGTCATCATCACCGGCGCATCCAGCGGCATCGGGCGGGCGGCGGCGATCGCCATCGCCGAGCGGGGCGCGACGGTGTTCGCGCTGGCCCGCAATGCCGACGCCCTGGATCAGCTGGTCGCCGAGATCCGCGCCAACGGTGGGCAGGCGCACGCGTTCACCTGCGACGTCACCGACTCCACGTCGGTCGAACACACCGTGAAAGACATCCTGGGCCGCTTCGACCACGTGGACTATCTGGTGAACAACGCAGGCCGGTCGATTCGCCGCTCGGTGGTCAACTCCACCGACCGACTGCACGACTACGAACGGGTGATGGCGGTCAACTACTTCGGCGCGGTGCGGATGGTGCTGGCGTTGCTGCCGCACTGGCGCGAACGCCGGTTCGGTCACGTGGTCAACGTCTCCAGCGCCGGCGTGCAGGCCCGCAATCCCAAATACAGCTCGTATCTCCCCACCAAGGCGGCGCTGGACGCGTTCGCCGACGTCGTCGGATCGGAGACGCTGTCCGACCACATCACCTTCACCAACATCCACATGCCACTGGTCGCCACGCCCATGATCGCGCCGTCGCACCGGCTCAACCCGGTGCCCGCGATCAGCCCCGAGCGCGCGGCGGCGATGGTGGTGCGCGGCCTCGTCGACAAGCCGGCGCGCATCGATACCCCGCTGGGCACGCTCGCCGAAGCCGGCAACTACTTCGCGCCGCGGACTTCGCGGCGAATTCTGCATCAGCTCTACCTGGGCTACCCGGATTCGGCCGCGGCGCGCGGACTGCCTTCCGAACCGGTTACGGCGCGGCCGTCGAAACGCAAGCCGAAGCGCCCGGTCCGCGCCGTCACCGGCGGCATCCGGACACCGCGGGCAGTCAAGCGGCTGGCGCGGTTGGTGCCCGGCGTGCATTGGTAATCAACCCGGTGGCCGCGTTTTAACCACGCCGAATTGCGGTATCCGAATGCATGGTCCGGATTGTGCGCGACCAGTGGACCGATGCCGATCCGGTGGCCGCCGCGGCCGAGGTGCTTACCACGACGGGCGTTGCCTTGATGCCCTCGTCGGACGTGACGCGAAGCCTCGGGGTGGACCGCGAAGCATGGACCCGATTCGCCCGGTATTGGTGGCATTTGCCGCCCGGCCACAACGCGGCGGAGCCGGGCGAACAGCGATTGCGCCGGTACGGGCAGTACCTGGTGCTGGATGGGGTCGTGTACCGGCTGCCGCCCCGCACGTGCGGCCAATTCGAGCCGCTGACCGACGCGTTCGCCGAGGACCCCTTGCTGCACAACGTGATCGAACTGCTGGCCCGGGTGGCGGCGTCCCTCGACGACGTGGCCGAATGGAACGTCAAGGTGTATCCGTTCCGCACCCGATCCTCCGACTGTGGCCATCCGACGACCGAGGGCCTGCACCGCGACGGCGTCACCCTCCTCAGCACGCTGCTGATCGGCCGACGCAACGCCAGGGGCGGTGAGAGCTCCGTCTCCGACTCGGGCGGCCGGCGGTTGTTGACGACGACGTTGGCCGAGCCCGGCACGTTGCTGCTGGGCGACGATCGTCGCACCCTGCATGGTGTTTCACCGATTCGGCCGATCTCGGGCTCCAGGCCGGCGCAGTGCGACGTCCTGGTGATCACCTTCGCCTCGGCGTGGCCGTAAGATCGACGGCGCATCACAATAGGGAGGTCGCGGTGAACGCCGTCTTCGTCGATGTCGATACCGGCGTCGACGATGCGCTGGCGTTGGTGTATCTGCTGGCAAGTGCTGACGCCGAACTGGTGGGTATCGCCTCGACCGGCGGGAACATCCACGTGGACCAGGTATGCGCGAACAACCTGGGCTTGCTCGAATTGTGCCGGGCCCCAGGCATACCCGTGTCGAAAGGCGCCGACGAGCCGCTGCGTGGCCGATGGCCCCATCACTCAAAATTCCACGGCCCCAAGGGCTTAGGGTATGCCGACCTCCCCCGCACCGATCGCCGTCTCACCGGCTACGACGCCACCGCGGCATGGGTGGCCGCGGCGCACGCCCACCCCGGAAACCTGATCGGTCTGGTCACCGGCCCGCTGACCAACCTCGCGCTTGCCTTGCGCGCCGAACCCGCGTTGCCGACGCTGCTGCGACGGCTGGTGATCATGGGCGGCGCGTTCGACAGTGTTGGCATTGACACCAATCCGATGGCCGAATGGAACATCCGGGTAGATCCCGAGGCGGCGCACGAGGTGTTCGCCGGCTGGGCCGGGCAACAACAACTCCCGATCGTCTGCGGTTTGAACCTCACCCGACGCGTGGCCATGACACCGGACACACTCGCCAGGCTGGCCGCAGAGGGGGATGCCTCGGGTCCGTCTCCGTTGATCCGGGTGATCGAGGACGCGATGCGTTTCTACTTCGAATCCCACCGGGACCGCGGACATGGCTACGTCGCGTACATGCATGATCCGTTGGCGGCCGCGGTGGCGCTCGACCCAGAGCTGGTGTCGACCCGGGCGGCGACGGTGGACATCGAGCTGGCCGATACCCCAACCCGGGGCGTCACGACCCCCGATTGGTCAGGGAGCCGAAAACCCAACGCGCTGATCGGCGTTGACGTGGACCCCGCGGTATTCTTCGACCGGTTCATCGAGCGGGTGGGACCGTTCGCGCGTCGGCTTGGTTAGTCACTCGTAGCTTCCCTCGAGGTACCAGCGCCGCTGGCGGTAGCACAGCAAAAACGCCCGCTCGCCGTCCAGCAAGACCTGGGCGCGGGCGGTGCGGCCTTTCCCTGCGTCTGGGTCCCACCAGCGCTCGTCGACCGGCCAGGGTCCGGCCCACCAGTGCAGCTGTTCGTCCCGACCGTGCACGGTCAGTCGCACAGGGTCTGCTGAGAACATCCCCCGGCCGGTCACCCGTATCGGATTACCTTGGGCGTCAAGTAATTCCACCGGGTCGTCAAGCAACACGGCCGGCGACGGCTCCGGCAGTCGGCCGGGCCACGGCGGGCCCAGGTCGGCCTGCGGCACCGGTTCGTCGCCCAGCGGGGTCAACGTGATGCGTTCGGCGGGCCCGCGACCGCCAGACAGCACCGGCACCCGCACCGCCTCGGGGCCGAGCAGGCCCTGCACCCGCACCAGCGCCCGGCGGGCCCGCAGCCTGTCCTCCTCCCCGAGGCCACCCCATAACGGCAACTGCAGCGCCTCGGCGGACACCACCTCCACCGCCCGCAGCCGCAACAGCGTCACCGCCGCCGTCGGCCGGGGGTTGCGCGAGGTCCGGTTGCTCAACCACCCGTCCAGTTGCCAGCGCACCCGGTCGGCGGTGGCGTCCTCGGTCAAGGGCTCGGCGCACCGCCACACCCGGTGCAATTCTTCGTTGTTGGCGGTGACGGCATGAATGGCCAGCCGGGTGCAGCCCACCCCGGCGGCCATCAACGTCTGGTGCAGCGTGCCGGCCAGCGAACGCCCGGCGAATGCCGCGGCATCAACCCGGTCGATCGGCGGATCGCAGTCCAGCACGGCCTCGAGTTCCGGCGGCGGCTCCCGCCCCGACGGTCCACGCTCGGGTTCGCCGCGCGCGAACCGGTGCGCGGTCACCCCGTCGGCGCCGAACCTGGAGGCCACGTCGGTACGAGACAGCGCGGCGAACTGCCCGATGGTACGAATCCCCATCCGCCACAACAGATCCGTCAGTTCTTCTCGCCCCGGACCGGACAGGCTCGGCTCGGTGGCAAGCTGCCGGATCGACAGCACCGACAGAAACCTCGCGTCGTCTTCCGGCTGGACAATCCGGCCCGCACGCGCGGCGAAGACCGCGGTGGACAACTGGTCGGCGATCCCGACCTGACACTCGGCGCCGGCCGCTGAACTCACAGCCACCGCGTCGATCAGCCGCTCGGCGGCCTGTTGTTCGGACCCGAAATAGCGGGCCGCCCCGCGCACCGGCAACACCAACAGCCCGGGCCGCAGCACCTCGGCGCGGGGCACCAGATCGTCCACCGCCGCGATCACCCCTTCGAAGAAGCGGGCGTCGCGGTCGGCGTCGGCGGTCACGACGTGCAGTTGCGGACACCGGGCCGCCGCCTCTCGGCGTCGCAGCCCTCGCCGCACCCCCGCCGCGCGGGCGGCCGACGAGCAGGCGATCACCCGGTTGGCCAGAGTGACCGCGATCGGGGACGTCGCGGGCTGGTCCGACGCCGCCGCCGCCGCGACCGCGGGCCAGTCCATGCACCAGATCGCCAGCACTCGGGAAGAGCCCATCCGAATTCACCCGGCTCGCGCCCGGCCGATCACCCGTCTGCCCGCACACACCCCGCTGACCTGCAGCCGCACCCCGCTAATCCGTCCAAAGCCGGGGGCGTACGCCCCCCGACAATCCGGAGCGATCTCGTAGCCGCAGACCCGGGCCTCCAACCGCGTCGGCGCCCCCTGCCAGTCGCCGTCGGTGACCAGCAGGGTGCACCCCCTATTGCGAGCCCGCGCCACCACCGCCCGCGCCCGCGTCTGCGGGACCCGGCGCCCGCCCAGACCGAGTACCACCAGATCCATGCCGTCGATGAGCACCGCGGCCACCTCCACCGGATCGGTTCCGGGATCCGGTATCACCGCGAGCCGACTCAGATCCGCCCCCATCTCCACGGCGGCCAGCAGTCCGATATCCGGCTGGCCGACGATGGCGACGTTGCCCCCGGCCGCCGTCACCGCGGCCACCATGCTCAACAGCAGTGACCGGGCTCCCGACAGCACCGCCACCGTCCCCCTGCGGTAATGCGACTGGCAGCGACTCCGCCAGCCACTCCGGGAGCGCCAGCCGGGACTCCGATTCCGGCAGCAGGTCATCGACGCGGGCGGCGACCGCCCCGGACATCTCAGCCAACCGTCGACGCAGCGATTCGAGCTGCTCAGCGCGATGATCGGAGGCAAAAGCCGCAGTCATGACTTGGCCTCCCGGATCACTCTTGGCGACTATTTTTCGAATAGTATGTTCGATACATTTCGAAGTAAACACCCGCCCTCCGACAACCGTCAAGAAACGCGAGAGGGGCGTGAGAACTCCGGTACTGCTGTGGCAAATTTCGGGACTCGCGCCAAGCCCGGTGAATCCGTCCGGACTGTCAACCCCAGTGCGATCCCCGCCGGCGTGTCTTCGCAGCTGGTTAAGTGTCGCGAAAAGACGAGACCCAGCTATTCCCATTCGATGGTGCCGGGCGGTTTGCTGGTGATGTCCAGCACCACGCGGTTGACCTCGGCCACCTCGTTGGTGATGCGGGTCGAGATGCGCTCCAGCACCTCGTAGGGCACCCGGGTCCAGTCAGCGGTCATGGCGTCCTCGCTGGACACCGGCCGCAGCACGATCGGGTGCCCGTAGGTGCGGTTGTCCCCCTGCACACCGACCGAGCGGACGTCGGCCAGCAGCACCACGGGGCACTGCCAGATCTGGTGGTCCAGACCGGCGGCGGTCAGTTCCTCGCGCGCGATCGAGTCGGCCCGCCGCAGCGTGTCCAGCCGCTGCGCGGTGACCTCGCCGACGATCCGGATGCCCAGCCCCGGCCCCGGAAAGGGCTGGCGCGCAACGATTTCCTCCGGCAGACCCAACTCCCGCCCGACGGCGCGCACCTCGTCTTTGAACAGCAGCCGCAGCGGCTCGACGAGTTTGAACTTCAGGTCGCCGGGCAGGCCCCCGACGTTGTGGTGGCTCTTGATGTTCGCGGTGCCGCTGCCCCCGCCGGACTCCACCACGTCCGGATACAGCGTGCCCTGCACCAGAAACTCTATGTTGCCAGCGGGGTTGTCCCCCAACACATCCCGCACCGCGCCCTCGAAGGCCCGGATGAACTGCCGCCCGATGATCTTGCGTTTGCCCTCGGGATTGTGCACACCCGACAGCGCCTCCAGGAAGGTGTCCGCCGCGTCGACGGTGACCAGGTTGGCGCCGGTGGCGGCCACGAAATCGCGCTGCACCTGTGCGCGCTCGCCGGCGCGCAGCAACCCGTGATCGACGAAGACACAGGTCAACCGGTCGCCGATGGCGCGCTGGACCAGCGCCGCGGCCACCGCCGAATCCACACCGCCGGAAAGTCCGCAGATCGCCTGGCCATCGCCGATCTGAGCACGCACTTGCTCGATCAGGGCACCGGCGATGTGGGCGGGCGTCCAGTCCGCGCCGAGCCCGGCGAAGTCGTGCAGGAACCGGCTGAGCACCTGTTGCCCGTGCGGGGTGTGCATCACCTCCGGGTGGTACTGCACCCCGGCCAGCCGCCGACCCCGGTTCTCGAAGGCGGCCACCGCCGCGCCCGCGGTGCTGGCCACCACGTCGAACCCGTCCGGGGCGGCGGTGACCGCGTCACCGTGACTCATCCAAACCGGCTGAACGCCGGGTAGTCCCGAATGCAGTTCGCCGCCAATGACTTTCAGCTCGGTGCGGCCGTACTCGCTGGTGCCGGTGTGGGCGACGGTCCCGCCCAGCACCTGCGCCATGGCCTGGAATCCGTAGCAGATGCCGAACACCGGCACACCGAGGTCGAACACCGCGGGATCCAGTTGCGGGGCGCCTTGGGCGTAGACGCTGGCCGGTCCGCCGGAAAGCACCAGCGCCGACGGCTGACGGGCCTTGATCTCGTCCACGGAAGCGGTGTGCGAGATGACCTCGGAATAAACCCGCGCCTCGCGGATCCGGCGGGCGATCAACTGCGCATACTGAGCGCCGAAATCGACGACAAGCACCGGCCGGGCCGGCGATGCATGCCCATCGAGGTCAGCAGGTTCGGTCACGGCAGTGAGTGTAGTGGCCTACAGCGCGAACGCCCGACGCAGCGCATCGGCCGCATCCGGGTCGCCGTTGAAACCGATTCGCCGCAGCGCCGCCTTGCGCTTGGCTTCGCTCGCCCCCAGCCGGGCGGCGACGAGATCGGCCGCGCTCGCGGTGAGAGTCACCGATGGCTCGCCGTGAGCACCCGCCAGGCGGCCTTGGGTCACCGCGAACTCGAAACGGCGGCCGTCGATCTCGATGCGGCAGGTGGCCTCCAAACCGGCCGCGGCACCCGGGCTGAAGCCCAGCAGTATTCCGGCAAGGAACCCGTTCAGCGCCGTTACGGGGCCATCGTCGATCGGGTCCAGCCGGTCCAGCCCAAACCACGCGATGCTCTGCAGGACCGGCAGCACCCGCTGCCAGCCCGCGTCGCTGAGCGTGTACACGGTGCGCCCGATCGGGGCCGGCAGGTCGGCCCGGTCGACCAGCCCGGCGTCTTGTAGCTCTTTGAGTCGCTCGGCGAGCAGATTGGTTGCGATGCCGGGCAGCTCGTCACGCAGGTCGCCGTAGCGGCGGGGTCCGCCGACCAGCTCACGCAGGATCAGCAGTGTCCATCGCTCGCCGAGGACGTCGAGGCCACGGGCGATCGGACAGTTCTGGTTGTAGTTCCTGCGGGATGTCACCAGGTCAGCATACCAAAGCGGACATCTTTTTCAAGCATTAGCTTGATTTATTTGTCTATTAACTTTACTGTCTTGTCTATGCGTACCGAACCAGTCTTCCCAATTTTTCGAAATCGTCCCGGCGTCGCGCTCGCCGTCATCTGCGTCGGCGTCTTCGTCATCAGCGTCGACGCCACCATCGTCAACGTCACGCTGCCCACGCTGTCGCGCCAACTCGGCGCCGACACCGCGCAGCTGCAATGGATCGTCGACGCGTACACGCTGGTGATGTCCGGCCTACTGCTCTCGGCCGGCAGCCTGTCCGACCGCTTCGGCAGGCGAGGCTGGCTCAACGCCGGGCTGGCACTGTTCGCGATCACCTCGGGCATTGCGGCACAGGTGAATTCGGCGGACCAGCTCATTGCGGCGCGCGCCGCCATGGGCGTCGGCGCGGCGGTGATCTTCCCGACCACGCTGGGACTGATCACCAACATCTTCACCGACCCGGTGCCGCGCGCCAAGGCGATCGGACTGTGGGCGGCCATGGTGGGTGTCGGGGTGGCCGTGGGGCCGATCAGCGGCGGCTGGCTGCTCGAGCACTTCTGGTGGGGCTCGATCTTCATGGTGAACATTCCGATCGCGGCGCTGGCCATCGTCGGCGGCGTCTTGTTCGTTCCGACCTCGCGCGACCCGGCGGCACCGCGCGTCGACGTCCCGGGCTTGATCCTGTCCGCGGCGGGAATCACGACACTCGTCTACACGGTCATCGAGGCGCCCACCTGGGGATGGACGAACATCCGGACCGCGGCCGGCTTCGTCGTCGCCGCCATCGTGCTCGCCGGGTTCGCGCTGTGGGAGCGGCGCAGCACCCATCCCATGCTGGACGTTTCGGTGTTCGTCAATCGCCGGTTCTCCGGCGGCAGCCTGGCGGTGACCGCCGGCTTCCTGACGTTGTTCGGCTTCATCTTCGTCATCACCCAGTACTTCCAATTCATCAAGGACTACACGGCGTTTCAGGCCGGCGTGCGATTGCTGCCGGTCGCCGTCTCGATCGCGCTGGCCAGCCTCCTGGGGCCCCGTCTGGTCGAGCGAGTCGGCACCACCGCCGTCGTCGCCACAGGCCTCACATTGTTCGCCGCCGGGCTCGCGTGGGCGTCCACGGCGGACGCCGCCACGCCCTACTACAGCCAGATCGCAATACAAATGGTGCTGCTCGGCGGCGGCCTCGGCCTGACGACGGCGCCGGCCACCGAGGCCATCATGGGATCGCTGTCCGTCGAAAAGGCCGGCGTCGGCTCGGCCGTCAACGACACGACGCGCGAACTCGGCGGCACCCTCGGCGTTGCCATCGCCGGCAGCATCTTCGCGTCGGTGTACTCGGGGCACCTCGGCGCGGGGTCGGCGTTGCCGGGACTGCCCGTCGACGCAATGCGCCACTCAATGGCCCTGGCGCACAGGGTGATCGAGCAGTTACCCGCACAACAGTCCGGCCACGTCCGCGACGCCGTGAACCACGCATTCCTGGATGGGATGCAGGTGAGCTCGCTGGTGTGCGCGGGCATCGCGCTGGGCGCAGCGATCGTCGTCGGCTGGCTGTTGCCGGCGCGGGCGCAGCAATCGGCACCGTCCCCAGAAAAACCGGCGCTGGCTAAGGCCTGAAAAAACGCGATCTCTACGACACGGAAAGGTACGAAAAGCATGACTACGACGCCAACCTCGGCAGCCAGCGGGAGCACTTATGTGCTGGGCCATGCCGACGCGGAGGTGCAGCGGCTGCTCCTCCAGGGCCGGCTGTACAACGACTACACGGAGCACGCGCTGCGACTCGCCGGACTTCGATCGGGCATGCGGGTGCTCGATATCGGGAGCGGTCCCGGCGACGTGTCATTCATCGCCGCCCGGCTTGTCGGTCCAACCGGAACCGTCCTGGGAGTAGACGCGGCACCCGCGATGGTCGAACTGGCCCGCGCCCGCGCCGCCGAACAAGACTTGTCCGCAGTGCATTTCACCCAAGCCGCAATTGACGCGATCACCTTGGATGAACCGGTGGACGCGGTGATCGGCCGGCTGATCCTGATGCACCTGCCCGACCCGGCCGCCACGCTGCGGCACCTCAGCTCCTACGTGCGCCCCGGCGGCGTGGTCGCCTTCTCCGAGAACGACATCACCGCGACGAGCAGCATCCCGGACATGCCACTGTTCGGGAAGGTCACGGCGGGGATCGTCCGGGCCTTCGAGGCGATGGGACTCAGCCCGCGGTTCGGCACCACACTGCACTCGATCTTTGCCGAGGCCGGCCTGGGCGCGCCACGGCTGACCCTCGGCACGCCGATCGGCACGGCCGCCGACACCGACATCCTGGCCTACGCCGCGGCAGTCTGGCGGCTGGTATCTCCCATCGCACAACAGATGGGCTTCGCAATCGACGAGGTTGCCGACATCGACAACTTCGTGCCGCGATTCCGCGAAGAGGCGATTGCGGTCAACGCTCTCATCACGATGCCGCCCATCATCACCGCATGGGCTCGGGTGCAGAAATGAACGACACCATCCAGAACCAGTACTCGACCGGCCTGTCGCGGAACAATATCGAGCGGGCGCTGATCTCGGCCGGGAAGGACCTCGACCATCTGCAGCCCGCCGACCTCGGCCTGCTGGAGGACTTCCACACCATGGGCCGCTACGCCACCGCGCAGCTGGTGGACCTGGCGCAGATCACAAGTGACACCTTGGTGCTCGACGCCGGCAGCGGGGTCGGCGGCACCGCCCGCTACGTCGCCGACCGCTACGGCTGTCCGGTTACCGCCGTGGATCTCACCGAGGAATACTGCGAAACAAACCGTTGGCTCAATCGCCGCGTCGGCCTCGACGACCGGATATCGGTCCGTCGGGCGGACGTTACCGAACTCCCCTTCGCCGACGGCACTTTCGATGTCGCCATCAGCCAGCACGTCCAGATGAACGTCGCCGACAAGGTCAGCCTCTACGCCGAAACGCGCCGGGTACTTCGAGTCGACGGACGGCTTGCCCTGTGGGACATCACGATTGGCGCTCACGGCGAACTCGACTATCCGCTGCCGTGGGCCGACCACCCCGCGCGCAGCCATCTGGTCACCGTCGGCGAATTGCGCGCCGTCGTCGAGTCGGCCGGGTTCGCCGTCGAACACTGGACCGACCTCACCGACCAGGCGGGCGCGCTCATGCAGGCCATGCTGACCACGCCCGCCAACCCGCTGGGACTGCACGCCTTCGTCCCCGACTTCAAGCGGAAAGTCGAAAACCTCACCCAAGCCCTGGCGGACGGACGCCTTCGCGTCATCCAGGCGGTCGCGCGGGCGGTCGGCGGAGATTGAACACCATGCAGCCCAACGAGATCCCAGACCAGCGCTACACGATGGCCTGGAGCGGCGGTCGCGGTGAGGTCAAGTTCCTCCGCCGGTCCGACGGCTCGCGGTTGCGCTACTTCACCACGGGAACGGGCCCAGCGCTCGTACTGCTCCACACCGTTCGTACCCAGCTGGACTACTTCCAGCGTGCCTTGCCCGGGCTTTGGGATGAATTCGCGGTCTACGTGCTGGATCTGCCCGGTATGGGATGGTCCGACATCGTCCCCGGCGCACGATACGGCGAGCCGGAACTGCGCAGTGCCGTCGTCGAATTCGTCAAAACTCTTGGCCTGCAAGGCGTCACGCTGGCCGGCGAATCGATGGGCGCCGCCCTGTCGTTGTTGGCCTCGATCGACCTGACCGAGAACGTGCGCAACGTGGTGGCCTTCAACCCCTATGACTACCCGAGCGGACTCGAACGCGGCAACTGGTTTGCCCGCCTGATCGGAACGGGCGTCCGTCTGCCCGGTTCGGGACCCGCCTTCGCCCGGATGGAGAATCGCACGATTCTGCGTGCGGTGCTGCGGGGCGGCTTCGCTGACAACCACGCGTTGCCGGAGGACTTGGTTGGCGAGTTACGGCGAAGCGGCCGCCGACCCGGCTACCCCACGGTGAACCGGGCCGTCATGCGCAGCCTTAACGGGTTCATCGACGCACGAAGCCGCTACGCGCAGGTGACGGCACCCGTCACGTTGGTCTACAGCGAGCGCGATTGGTCGCATCCGGCGGAGCGCGACCAGGTTGCCCGTCAACTCGATCTCGAGGCCATCACAGTGGCTGGCACGGGCCACTTTTCGGCCCTTGAGCGCCCCATGGAGATGGTTCGCATCATCCGGCAGAGCGTCAGAAGAACCGTCGGTTCATGAACCGAACCCGAACCGGGCGCGCGGCGTCGTGGCTTCCGGTGATGATCCGGCTGACCGCGATCTGGCGGAAATCCGATTGCGTACCACGGTCCCGGTCGGAGCATGCCGGCTTGCGGTCCGACGCAGCTAACACCGCAGAAGGCTGGCGGCACACCGCTCGGCATGGTGGAGTAGGTATCGCCTGACCCCGATATCCGAAATCCCCGAGAGTGAGGTCCACCGTGCTGGGTCTGCCGGAGAAGGTGCGCGCCTGCCTGTTCGACCTCGACGGTGTGCTCACCGATACTGCGAGCGTGCACACCAAGGCCTGGAAGGCCATGTTCGACGCCTATCTATCCGACCGGGCCAAGAAGACCGGAGCAGAGTTCGTCCCCTTCGACGCGGCCGCGGACTACCGGCAGTACGTGGACGGCAAGAAACGCGAAGACGGGGTCCGGTCGTTTTTGGGTAGCCGCGGAATCGAGTTGCCCGACGGCCAGCCTGACGATCCCGACGACGCCGAGACGGTATATGGCCTGGGCAACCGCAAGAACGACATGTTCAACAAGGTCCTGAAGAAAGACGGCGTCGAGGTGTTCGAGGGGTCGCGGCGCTACCTGGAGGCGGTCTCGGCCGCGGGCCTGGGCATCGCTGTCGTGTCGGCCAGCGCCAACACTCCCGAGGTACTCAAGATCACCGGCCTGGACCGGTTCATCCAGCAGCGGGTGGACGGCAACACCCTGCGCGAAGAGCACCTGCCCGGCAAGCCCGCCCCCGACTCGTTCCTGCGGGGTGCGCAGCTGCTCGACGTCGCCCCCGACGCGGCCGCGGTATTCGAGGATGCATTGTCGGGTGTCGCGGCCGGCCACGCGGGTCACTTCGGCTACGTGGTGGGCGTCGACCGGGTGGGCCAGGCCGAAGAACTTCGCAAAAACGGCGCCGACGTAGTCGTGACCGACCTCGCAGAATTGCTGCAGTCATGATCACCCAGGAAGCCTTCCCCGTCGAACCGTGGCAGGTCCGCGAGACCCGGCTCGACCTCAACCTGATCGCCCAATCGGAATCCCTGTTCGCGTTGTCCAACGGACATATCGGGTTACGCGGCAACCTCGACGAGGGCGAACCGCACGGCCTGCCCGGCACCTACCTGAACTCCTTCTACGAGATCCGGCCGCTGCCGTACGCCGAGGCCGGCTATGGGTACCCGGAGGCCGGCCAGACCATCGTCGACGTCACCAACGGCAAGATCTTTCGCCTGCTGGTCGGCGACGAGCCGTTCGACGTCCGGTACGGCCAGTTGGAATCCCACGAACGGATCCTTGACCTGCGCGCCGGGACTCTGACCCGCCGGGCGCACTGGTCCTCGCCCTCGGGCAAGCAGGTAAAGATCGTGTCGACCCGGCTGGTGTCACTGGCGCAACGCAGCGTCGCGGCCATCGAATACTGCGTCGAGGCCGTCGACGAGTTCGTTCGCGTGACGGTGCAGTCCGAACTCGTCACCAACGAGGATCAACCGACAACCTCGGCCGACCCGCGGGTGGCAGCGATTCTGGACAACCCGCTGGAGGCCGTCGACCACGAAAACACCGAGTACGGGGCGCTTCTCATGCACCGCACCCGGGCCAGCGCGCTGATGATGGCGGCCGCGATGGATCACGAGATCGAAGTTCCCGGACGCGTCGAGGTCAGCACCGATGCACGCGAGGACCTGGCCCGCACCACGGTGATCTGCGGGCTGCGCCCGGGACAGAAGCTGCGCATCGTCAAATACCTGGCGTATGGCTGGTCGAGCCTGCGCTCCCGCCCGGCGCTGCGCGACCAGGCCGCCGCCGCACTGCACAGCGCCCGTTATACCGGGTGGCAAGGGCTGCTGGACTTGCAACGGGCCTACCTCGACGACTTTTGGGAGAACGCGGACGTCGAGGTCGAGGGCGACTCCGATTCTCAGCAGGCGGTGCGGTTCGGGCTGTTCCACCTGTTGCAGTCCAGCGCCCGGGCCGAACGCCGCGCGATCCCCAGCAAGGGGCTCACCGGAACCGGCTACGACGGCCACGCCTTCTGGGACACCGAGGGTTACGTGCTGCCGGTGCTCACCTACACCGCGCCGCGTGCGGTCGCCGACGCGCTACGGTGGCGCGCCTCGACAATGGACCTGGCCAAGGATCGAGCGGGCGAACTCGGCCTCGAGGGTGCCAGCTTTCCCTGGCGCACCATCCGCGGGCAGGAGTGCTCGGCCTATTGGCCGGCCGGCACCGCCGCCTTTCACATCAACGCCGACATCGCGATGGCCTTCGAGCGCTACCGCGTGGTCACCGGCGACGAATCGCTGGAGGCCGACTGCGGTATCAAGGTGCTAATCGAGACCGCACGGCTGTGGATGTCGCTCGGGCACCACGACCGCCACGGCGTCTGGCACCTCGACGGCGTCACCGGCCCCGACGAGTACACGGCGATCGTGCGCGACAACGTCTTCACCAACTTGATGGCGGCACACAACCTGGCCGTCGCTGCCGATGCCTGCAACCGCCATCCCGAGGCGGCGACGGAAATGTTCGTCACCACCGAGGAGACGGCGGCCTGGCGCGACGCGGCGGCCGCGGTCAACATTCCCTACGACGAGGAACTGGGTGTCCATCAGCAGTGCGAAGGCTTCACCACGTTCGCGGAGTGGGACTTTGACACCAACCAGACCTATCCGCTGCTCCTGCACGAGGCTTACGTGCGCCTCTACCCCGCACAAGTGATCAAGCAGGCCGACCTGGTGCTGGCGATGCAGTGGCAGAGTCACGCGTTCACACCCGAGCAGAAGGCCCGCAACGTCGACTACTACGAGCGGCGCATGGTGCGCGACTCGTCGCTGTCGGCCTGCACCCAGGCGGTGATGTGTGCCGATGTCGGGCATCTGGAGCTGGCCCATGACTACGCCTATGAGGCCGCGCTGATCGACCTGCGCGACCTGCACAGCAACACCCGCGACGGGCTGCACATGGCGTCGCTGGCCGGCGCCTGGATGGCGCTGGTCAACGGTTTCGGTGGCCTGCGCGACGACGAGGGCATCCTGGCCCTGGATCCGCAACTGCCCGATGGCATTACGCGACTGCGGTTCCGCTTGCGGTGGCGCGATTCCCGGGTCACCGTCGACGCCAACCACACCGACGTCACCTACACCCTGCGTGACGGCCCCAATAGCGACCTGACCATCCGGCACGCCGGCGAAGAGCTCGAACTGAGCACGGAGAAGCCCACGAAGATCGCGGTGCGCAGGCGCAAGCCGCTGCTGCCGCCACCGCCGCAGCCACCCGGCCGCGAGCCCATGCACCGACGGAGCTTGGTTCACCAGCTGACCGATGAGTGAGCCGGTTCAGTGCGGTTCGACGATCCGGGCCACTTCGGCGTCCACCGCCTGACTCAGTTCGGCGCCGGTCAGCTCGTCGAGACCGGTGGCCGAGCGCAGGATGGGCGCGAACAGCCGCCAACCGAATTGCAGCGCAAGGGCATTGGCGACCGCCAGCCGCGCACCGATCTCGGTGTCATGGCGTGGCCGCACCGCGTCGAGCAGCCCCGCGACGTTGGGGAAGCGCTTCTGCAACTGCTCGGCCGGATAGCCGTCCAGCACCGTTCGGGCCATGACCCGCATCTGCCGGTCGAGGGCCTTCTCGAGGACGTCGGCCGCCGCGCCCGACTCCAGCAGATCGGTCAAATTCGAGCCCAGGCGATCGAGCACGGCACCGACCAACTGTTCCTTGGTGCCGAAGTGCCGAAACACCAGTCCGTGGTTGACCTTCGATCGGGCGGCGATGTCGCGGATCGACGTCGCGGCGGGCCCGCGCTCGGCGAAGAGGTCGGTGGCCGCCTCCAGGACCGCCGCCGCCACCGCTTCCCGCCCGGTGGGGGCTCCCCGCCCGGTGGGAATTTTCTGGTCGGCACTTGCCGAGCGCGTAGTCATATGACTACACTAGCCGATGTAGTCAATTGACTACACCTGGCTTCCGGCAAAGGGACGCAAAGAGGAGAGGAACGAAAGAGATGGCACACGCGATAAGCGTCACCAAGCTGGGCAGCCGCATCGGCGCCCGGATCGACGGGGTGAAACTGGGCGGCGACCTCGACCCGGGCACGGTCAAGAAGATCCGCGAGGCGTTGTTGGCCCACAAGGTGATTTTCTTCCGCGGGCAGCACCACCTCGATGACCGTCAGCAGCTCGCGTTCGCCGGACGGCTGGGCACGCCAATCGGCCATCCGGCCGGCGCGATGCTCGCCGGCAAGGACGAGCCCGTCATCACCCCGATCAACTCCGAGTACGGCAGGGCCTCGCGCTGGCACACCGACGTCACCTTTGCCGCCAACTACCCGGCGGCCTCGATCCTGCGCGCGGTGACGCTGCCCAGCTACGGCGGGTCGACGCTGTGGGCCTCGACCGCGGCGGCCTACGCCCACTTGCCCGAACCGCTCAAGCACCTGGCCGAGAACCTGTGGGCACTGCACACCAACCGCTTCGACTACGCGGCGAACCAGATGCTCGCCACGGAGGCCCACCGGGCGCATCGGCAGGCGTTCGAGAAGCCGGACTTCCGGACCGAACATCCGGTGGTGCGGGTGCACCCGGAAACCGGCGAGCGAACGCTGCTGTTGGGAGCTTTCGTCCGCAGCTTCGTCGGATTGGACGACCACGAGTCACACGTGCTGCTCGAACTGTTGCAGCGGCAAATCACGATGCCCGAGAACACTATTCGGTGGAACTGGGAGGCGGGTGACCTGGCCATCTGGGACAACCGGGCAACCCAGCACCGGGCGATCGACGACTATGACGACCAGTCTCGGCTCCTGCACCGGGTCACCTTGATGGGCGACGTGCCCGTCAGCGTGAACGGGGAGCGCAGCCGCGTGCTCAGCGGCGCACCACTCGAGGCGGTCGCGAGCTAGCCGCTAGCCCGCCTCGGAGGCCGATCTGACCGGATCGATCGGCAGCCAGCGCAGTGCACCCGGTGCGTCGAGGGGTACCACCGGGTGCTCCGGCGCGATCGGGGCCAGCCTGCGGTAGCCGTCGCCCTGCGACGGGCGCTGATCGTTCTCGCCCTTGTTCGGCCACAGCGAGGCGGCCCGCTCGGCCTGCGCGGTGATGGACAGCGACGGGTTGACGCCCAGGTTCGCCGAGATCGCCGCGCCGTCCACCACGAACATGGTCGGATAGCCGTAGACCCGGTGATAGGGGTCGATGACACCGTGCTCGGGGCTGTCGCCGATCACCGCCCCGCCGAGAAAGTGGGCGGTCAGCGGGATGTTGAACAGCTCGCCCCAGGTGCCACCGGCCACGCCGTCGACCTTGGCGGCCATGCGGCGGGTGACCTGGTTGCCGATCGGGATCCACGTCGGGTTCGGCTCGCCGTGTCCCTGCTTGCTGGAGTACCAGCGGATACCGAGCTTGCCGCGTTTGGTGAACGTGGTGATCGAGTTGTCCAGGTGCTGCATCACCAGCGCGATGACCGTGCGCTCGCTCCACTGGTGGACGTTGAGCATCCGCAGTATGCCGCGCGGATCTTCGCGGCCTTGGTTCAGCAACTGCTTCCACCGCGGCACATCGGTGCCCTCGGGCCCGGCCCCGTCGGTCATCAGGGTCTGCAGCAGCCCCATGGCGTTGGAACCCTTGCCGTAGCGGACGGGCTCGATGTGGGTGTCCGACGTCGGATGAATCGACGACGTGATCGCCACCCCGTGGGTCAGGTCCAGATCGGGCGAGACCTCCAGCGTCGCTGCACCGACGATCGACTCGGAGTTGGTGCGGGTCAACACGCCCAATCGCTTCGAAAGGCGGGGCAACCGGCCGGTGTCCCGCATCTTGAACAGCAGATGCTGCGTCCCCCAGGTGCCCGCGGCCAGGATCAGGTGTGTGGCGGTGTAGGTGCGCCGGTCCCGGCGCAGCCAACTTCCGGTGCGAACGGTGTGGACCTCCCACAGCCCGTCGGAGCGCTGCTCGAAGCTTTTCACCGTCGTCATCGGAACGACTTGCGCGCCGGCGGATTCCGCGAGTCCCAGGTAGTTCTTCACCAAGGTGTTCTTGGCACCGTAGCGGCAGCCCGTCATGCAGCACCCGCATTCCAGGCAGCCGGTGCGCGCCGGCCCCGCACCGCCAAAATACGGGTCGGGCACCGTCTTTCCCGGCGCTTTGGTGCCATCCGGGCCGAAGAACACCCCGACGGGGGTGGGCACCCAGGTGTCGCCGCACCCCATCTCGTCGGCGACCTCCTTGACGATGCGGTCGGCGTCGGTGAACGTCGGGTTCTCCACCACGCCCAGCATCCGTTGCGCCTGTTGGTAATGCGGCATCAGCTCGCCGCGCCAGTCGGTGATGTGCGACCACTGCTGGTCTTTGAAGAACGGCTCCGGCGGCACGTACAACGTATTGGCGTAGTTCAGCGAACCGCCGCCGACACCGGCGCCGGCCAAGATCATCACGTTGCGCAGCGGGTGGATCCGTTGGATGCCATAGCAACCGAGCTTCGGTGCCCACAGGAACTTGCGCAGGTCCCAGGAGGTCTCGGCGAACTCCTGGTCGGAGAAGCGGCGACCGGCCTCCAGCACGCCCACCCGGTAGCCCTTTTCCGTCAACCGCAGCGCGCTGACGCTGCCCCCAAAACCCGATCCGATGATCAGGACGTCGTAATCCGGCTTCATCGCTGCAGTATATGGCGCCCTCAACCGCCGACGGTCAGGCCGACCTTCTGAAACTCCTTGAGGTCGCAATAACCGGCCTTGGCCATCGATCGCCGCAGGCCGCCCACCAGATTCAGGCTGCCGAACGGATCGTCGGACGGACCGTTGAGCACCTGCCGCAGCGGCGGGCGCTCACCGACCGCGATCTGCAGTAACGCCCCGCGCGGCAACGACGGGTGCGCCGCCGCGGTCGGCCAGAACCACCCGCCCCCGAGCGCCTCGGCGCATTCGGCCAGCGGCGTGCCCAGCATCACCGCGTCGGCGCCGCAGGCGATGGCCTTGGCCAGCTCGCCCGACGTGTGAATGTCGCCATCGGCCACCACGTGCACGTAACGGCCGCCGGTCTCGTCGAGGTATTCGCGGCGCGCGGCGGCGGCGTCGGCGATCGCGGTGGCCATCGGCACACTGATGCCCAGCACCTCGTCGCTGGTGGTCACCCCCCTGGTGGAGCCGTAGCCGACGATGACCCCGGCGGCGCCGGTGCGCATCAGGTGCAGCGCCGTGCGATGGTCGAGCACCCCGCCGGCGACCACCGGAACATCGAGCTCGGAGATAAAGGTCTTGAGGTTCAACGGCTCACCGTCGCTGGCCACCCGCTCGGCGGAGATGATCGTGCCCTGAACGACGAGCAGGTCGATACCCGCCTGGAGGAGCACCGGCGTGAGCGCCTGAGCGTTCTGCGGGCTGACCCGCACCGCGGTGATCACGCCGGCCTCGCGGATGCGGGCAACCGCCGACCCCAGCAGGTCCGGGTCCAGGGGCGCCGCATGCAGCTCCTGCAGCAGCCGGATGGCCGCGGAAGGTTCGGGCTCCTTTTCGGCGGCCTCGACGAGCTGCGCGATCTTGGCCTCCACATCCGCGTGCCGGCCGATCAGCCCCTCGCCGTTGAGCACGCCCAGCCCGCCGAGCCGGCCGAGCTCGATCGCGAACTCCGGCGACACCAAGGCATCGGTGGGATGCGCCAGCACCGGGATTTCGAACCGGTACGCGTCGAGCTGCCACGCCGTCGACACGTCCTGCGACGAGCGGGTGCGGCGCGACGGCACGATGCTGATTTCGCTGAGTTCGTACGTGCGACGGGCGGCGCGGCCCATCCCGATCTCGACCATCGCCAGTTCGCTGTTCACCGCGCGTAGTAGTTGGGCGCTTCGACGGTCATGGCGACGTCGTGCGGGTGACTCTCTTTGAGCCCGGCCGCCGTGATCCGGACGAACTGCGCCTGCTGCAGCACCTCGATGGTGGGCGAGCCGGTGTAACCCATCGCGGCACGCAGGCCCCCGGTCAGCTGATGGATCACCGAGGACAGCGGCCCGCGGAACGGCACCCGGCCCTCGATCCCCTCGGGCACCAACTTGTCCTCCGAGAGCGCGTCGTCGGCGAAGTAGCGGTCTTTGGAGTAGGACTTGCCCCCGCCCCGGCCCTGCATGGCGCCCAGCGACCCCATGCCCCGATAGCTCTTGAACTGCTTGCCGTTGACGAAGATCAGCTCGCCCGGCGCCTCGGCGGTGCCGGCCAGCAACGAGCCCAGCATGGCCGTCGACGCGCCGGCGGCCAGCGCCTTGGCGATATCCCCGGAGTACTGCAGTCCCCCATCGGCGATGACCGGCACGCCGCGCGGTCCGCACGCCGCGACGGCCTCCAGGATCGCGGTGATCTGCGGAGCGCCGACGCCGGCCACAACCCGCGTCGTGCAGATCGATCCCGGTCCCACACCTACCTTCACGGCGTCGGCGCCGGCGTCGACCAGGGCCGCGGCCGCCGACCTGGTGGCCACGTTGCCCCCGATCACCTCGACGCGGTCGCCGATTTCGGCCTTGAGTTTGCCGACCATGTCGAGGACAAGCCGGTTGTGCGCGTGCGCGGTGTCCACGATCAGCACGTCGACCCCGGCGTCGACCAGCATCATCGCGCGGACCCACGCATCACCGCCGACGCCGACGGCGGCGCCGACCAGCAGCCGGCCGTCGCTGTCCTTGGTGGCCAACGGGTGTTGTTCGGTCTTGACGAAGTCCTTGACGGTGATCAGCCCGGTCAGCCGGCCGTGACCGTCCACGATGGGCAGCTTCTCAATCTTGTTGCGG
>CAVPFT010000065.1:0-48223 GCA_963703795.1 uncultured Actinomycetota bacterium
GCGCCGCGGTGAGCCTGCCGGGTGCTGTCATCGCATGGGCGTCGCGCTCGGCGGCCTCGGGACTCTGGCCCTTCCATTGCAGGAGAAGCGCCAGTCCGGAGCCGGTCTTGTTCATGCCCGGCAGCAGCCGCTCAGAGAAACGAGGCACCAGAAAGAAGTAGATGTACCAGGACGCCAGAGCCTGGCGGCATCGCACGAAGGACTTGAGCCAAGCGGTGCCGTGTGGCACTGACAGCGTCGTCGCTGTCACGAGGCGCTCCGGCATGTCCAAAGCCGCCTGCCATACCACTGCGGCGCCAAAGTCGTGCCCGACGAGGTGTACCCGGTCCACCCCGACCGCATCGATCAGCGCGCGCACGTCCTCGCTGGATTCCGTAAAGAGGTAGTCGCGGCGGCGCGGCGGGAGCGCACCGGCAGAGTAGCCACGTTGGTTTGGAGCCAGACACCGAATTCCCGCCGGTCAGACGCGGTATGACCGCGCCCCAACTCGTGTTCATCTGGGGAAATCCATGCAGCAAGACCACGATCGGCCCATCGCGAGGACCCTCGTCGATGACGTCGAACACAAGACCAGCGCGCCGGAACTGCTCCATCCGCTCAACATCCCACATCATCGATGCTCGGTCAGCCGATACCTTTATCGAGTTGCGGAATCAGGCGCCGCTGTGATGCACCAATCCGTCACCTCGACCGTGGGTCAACCACCTCACACAGCCGAATTCATCACTCCCACAGGGATGCAGGACCACTCCAGCGCGAGGCCCAGATCGGTGTCGCACTCGCCAAACCTCATGTTGCGTAGGCTGGCGAGAATGACAGGCGTTAGCTCTTCTGAAACCCCCCAATTCCCGCGTCTCGATTTCGACGCCCTTTACCGCGGTGAAAGCCCGGCCGACGGGATGCCGGCGGTGGCCACACCACCATGGGACACCAAGGCGCCCAAGGAGAATGTCATCGCGTGGCAGACCGGCGGCTGGGTCCACGGCGACGTCCTCGACATCGGCTGCGGGCTCGGCGACAACGCCGTCTACCTGGCCAAGAACGGGTACAACGGTCACCGGGTTGGACATCTCGCCCACCGCCCTGATCACCGCCGAGCGGCGGGCCGAGGACGCCGGAGTCGAGGTCAAGTTCGCGGTGACCGACTCCACCAAGCTCGAGGGCTACACCGACGCGTTCGACACCATCGTCGACAGCGGCATGTTCCACTGCCTCGACGACGAGGGCAGACGAGTTACGCCGCCGCGGCCCACCGGGCCACCGGCCGGGCGCCACCCTGCTGCTCAGTTGCTTCTCCGACGCCAACCCTTCCGACGAGGAGTGGCCGCGGCCGTCGGTGTCCGAGGAAACGCTGCGCGACGTCCTCGGCGGCGCGGGCTGGGACATCGCTCGCTGGAGCCCCACAGTGCGCCGCGAAATGGACGGCACGGAAATCGAGATGGCGTTCTGGTACGTCCGCGCGCAGCGGCGCTGACTGGTGCTGATGCCCGCCTCGGTGAAAACCTCCCGCGTTGCTGGCGGGTTCCGGTGCCAGCGTCCGGGCCCGGCGGCTACCCTCAATCGCGTGAACCTCCAGGTCAACCAGGCCTCCATCCGCGAAGTGTGCGATGCCGGCGTACTCGCCGGCGCGGTGACAGTGGTCTGGCAGCGCGGAGAAGCGCTGCAGATCAACGAGATCGGCTACCGGGACATCGACGCGGGCCTGCCGATGACCCACAACACGCTGTTTCGCATCGCGTCGATGACCAAGCCGGTCACGGTCGCGGCGGTGATGAGCCTGGTCGACGAGGGCAAGCTGGCGCTGAAAGACCCGGTCGTGCGCTGGGCGCCGGAGCTGGCCGACATGCGGGTGCTGGACGACCCGCACGGTCCGCTGGACCGGACACATCCGGTAAACCGGGCGATTCTGATCGAGGATCTGTTGACCCACACCAGCGGCCTGGCCTACGCATTCTCGGTGTCCGGGCCGATCTCGAAGGCCTACATGCGGCTGCCGTTCAATCAGGGGCCGGACACCTGGCTGAGCGAGCTGGCGAAGCTGCCGCTGGTGCATCAGCCCGGCGACCGGGTCACCTACAGCCACTCCATAGATCTGCTGGGCGTCATCGCGTCCCGCATCGACGGCAAGCCGTTCTACCAGGTTCTCGACGAGCGGGTCCTGGGCCCGGCCGGCATGCCCGACACCGGATTCTTCGTCTCTCCCGAAGCGCGCCGCCGCGCCGCCACCATGTATTCGCTCACCGAGGAACACGAGCTACGGCACGACGTGATGGGCCCGCCCCACATCAAGCCGCCCTCCTTCTGCAACGCCGGCGGCGGGCTATGGTCGACCGCCGACGACTACCTGCGGTTCGTGCGGATGCTGCTCGGCGACGGGACGGTCGACGGCGTGCGGGTGCTGTCCCCCGAGTCAGTCCGGTTGATGCGGACCGACCGGCTCAGCGACGAACAGAAGCGGCACAACTTCCTCGGGGCGCCGTACTGGGTTGGCCGCGGGTTCGGGTTGAACTTGTCGGTGGTGACCGACCCGGCGAAGGCCGCCCCGCTGTTCGGGCCGGGCGGCCCCGGAACGTTCAGCTGGCCCGGCGCCTACGGGACGTGGTGGCAGGCCGACCCGTCGGCGGACCTGATCCTGCTGTATCTGATTCAGAATCTGCCCGACCTGACCGTGGACGCCGCCACGGCCGTCGCGGGCAACACATCGCTGGCGAAACTCCGCACCGCGCAACCGAAGTTCGTCCGCCGCACCTACCAAGCGCTCGGCCTCTGACACCATGGTCGATTACCCACCCGACCGCATCGCCGGACAGCGAATTGTGTTGCGCCCGCCGTGCTTGACGACGCCGGCGCGCTCTTCCAAAGGGTCGCCCGGGATCCCGAGGTCACCAGGTATCTGTTGTGGGCACCGCATCCCGATGTGGCGGCGACGCGCCGGGTGATCACCGAGAAGATGAATGTCGGCGACGACGAGCGGACCTGGGTCATCGAGCTGAAGCACAGCGGCGACGTCATCGGGCTGACCAGCTGCCGGCGCCCGGTGGGGCATTCGGTCGAAATCGGTTACTGCCTGGCCCGGCGGTGGTGGGGCAAGGGTTTCATGTCCGAGGTGCTCGGCGTGCTGCTCAACGCGCTGGAGGCCGACCGGAAGGTGTATCGCGTCTGGGCGACCTGCAGCCCCGACAACGAGCGCTCGGCGCGAACGTTGGAGCGCGTCGGCTTCGTCCTCGAGGGGCGGCTGGCCCGCCACGCCGTCTACCCCACGATGGGACGCGAGCCGCAGGACAGCCTGCTCTACGCGAAGGTACTGCGGTGACTTGCGACCCGCGCTCCTGCGCCGCCGTCGAGTGTGCGTCCAGGGCGGCAAATCGCCCCACAGAATTTTCACCCCTGCGCGCACACCCGAAGCCGTTTGCGCACACGCGATTGCCAATGGGAGATCACGCACGTCGACGAGCCGCGCGTGCGTCCAGGGCCCTTGAGTGTGCGTCCCGTGCCCGTGATCCGATGTTTGCTCGGATTGCTCAGCGGGCACCCGACACTGGGTGCGTCGCCGCACGCACCGCGCGAGCAGGCATAGGGAGAAGGTGGCCTAGCGATGACCACCGACATGGGTATCGGGCCCCACCACGCTCTCGCACGCCATGAATTGCCTCGCGGTGGCCGCCACGAACTGCGGCGCGCACTTTGGCCGCGACCTCGGTTTGGGGTCATCGTCGGCGCCGCCGCGCTCGCGTTGTTCTCGGGTGCCGCGGGCGCCGTCGGCGTCGTCGAACTGCGCCCGGCCCCCGCGACCGTCAGCGTTCCGACGGGCTCAGCCGCCCTTACCCAGCCGGCGGCCAGCCCCGCGGCGGCAACTGTTGAACAGGCGGCGGCCAAGGCGATACCCAGCGTGGTCAAACTCGAGACGGCAACCGACACACGCACCGTCGAGGGCTCCGGAGTCGTGCTGAGCGCCGACGGCTTGGTGATCACCAACGCGCACGTCGTGTCGATGCCCGGCGTAGGACGAGCGGACACGACGGTGAATACCATCGCGACTTTGGCCGACGGACACACCGCGCCGTTTACCATCGTCGGCGCCGATACCGGCAGCGACATCGCTGTCGTTCGCGTTCAAGGCATCTCGGGTCTTCATCCGATCACGATGGGCTCGTCAACCGGCCTGCACGTGGGCCAAACCGTGGTCGCCATCGGATCGCCACTGGGACTGGACAGCACGGTCACCACCGGGATCATCAGCGCGCTACACCGTCCCGTGTCGGGCATCGTCGGCCCCGGTAGCAACAACAGCGTGTTCGACGCTATCCAGACGGACGCCACGATGAGTCCCGGCAGCTCTGGCGGCGCGTTGGTCGACATGGCCGGCGCACTGATTGGACTCAATTCCGCCATCGCCACGATGGGAGCCGCTTACCCCGGGGCGGCGGTGGGCTGGATCGGCGTGGGTTTCGCCATCCCCATCGACCAGGCCAGGCGCGTTGCCGATCAACTCATCACGAACGGCCAGGCGACGAACGCATCGCTGGGCCATGGCTGAATGACGCTGGGGTAAGTGTGCGTCCACGGCTTTGAGTGTGCGTCTCGGCCGGAAAATCGCCAAAATTCGCGCCCTGTGCGCACATTCGAAGCCATCCGCGCACACTCGACATCGTCGGCTTGCCGGCCTAGGCGCCCTGCTCCAAGCCCCGGCGCGCGTATGCCCGCACGTCGGCATCGCTGTCCTTGAGTGAGATTCTCAGAGCGTCCCGGGCGGCGGGTTCACCGGCCCACCGGACCAGGCTGAGCACGGCCGCCTTCCGCACGTCGAGATGCGCGTCGGCGAGCGCCTCGGCCAGGCGCGGGATCGCGAGCGCGGCGGCGGCCCCCGACAGCGCGCGCGCCGCGCCCTCGCGCACCTGCCATGCCGGCGCCTTCAGCGCGCGCTCGACGGCAGCGAAGTCGTCTTGACCGCAACCCAATTCACCCAACGCGGCAAGTGCTGCCGCGCGCACCAACGGGTCGGGGTCGGCGACAAGCCCGCTCACGGCCTCGGCGCCACCACGCAGCGCGGCCAGGCCGGCGGCGGCCGCGATGCGGACCTCCCGGTTCTCGTCGCCGGTGGCCTCGACCACCCCGGCCACGTCGTCGACCGAAACCAGCGCCCGCACCGCCTCGATCCGCACCCGGTGGTCGGGATCGGCTAGGGCACCTCGGTATTCGTCGACGGCGCCGGCCCGGCGCGCCGCGAGCAGGTAGACCGCCGCCGCGCGCACCACCGTGTCGCGGGACCCGAGATAGGCGCGGACGCCGCCCGGATCGGGCAGCACCTCGACCAGCTCACGGATTCCTTCGGCGCCGGTGCGACGCACCGTGGCCTCAGCGTCATCCAGCGCCGCAAACAGGGCGGGCGCATATCCGTCCGGAATGTGCTCGCTCAGCGTTGCCACCGCGGTTCGGCGCACCCCGGGATCGGTGTCGGCCAGATACGGGCCCAGGTCGGCAATCGTCGGCTCCTCGAGGGCGAGGACCTCGGCGATGCGCGGCGAGGGGGGTTCGAATGCCTCGAATGCCGTGGTGGCCGAGTCGACTCGGGACCGGGTGGCGGCCGGGGCCTGGCCGCCGATCAGCGGCGGCTGCTCCACTTCCCGCACGGTCTGGTCCACCGGCGGCAGGCCGTCCAGCCCTGGGACCGGCACGAAATACGGGGCCACCGGGCGCTTCAGGAAAACCATCTGCCCGTCGGGCCCCTTGTGCAGGTTGAGGTGATAGCCCCACTGGCCGTCGTCGCGGACCGGCAGGTCGGCGCGGTCGTGGTAGAGACCCCAGCGCGATTCGGTTCGGGTGAGCGAGGATCGGGCGGCCATCTCGGCGCAGTCCCGGATGAACGAGACCTCCACGGCGCGCATCAGCTCGTGCGGGTTACGGGCGCCCATCTCGGCGATCTCGGCTTGCATCCGGTCGAAGGTGCGCACCGCGATGGACAGCTTGGCCGCCGTCTTCGGGGGTGCGACATAGTCGTTGACGAACCGCCGCAGCTTGTATTCGACCTGGGGCTGCGGCGGGCCGTCCGGGTGCCGCAGCGGCCGGTAGATCAGCTCGTGTGCGTCGCGCAGCTGATTCTCCGGCAGTTGTTGTGGCGCAGCGACTTCCGCGCACAATGACGCGGCGTGCGTGCCGGCGAGATCGCCGAACACGAACGCGCCGATCATGTAGTTATGCGGGACACAGGCCAGGTCTCCGGCGGCGTACAGCCCCGGCACCGTGGTGCGTGCGTGCTCGTCGACCCACACGCCGGACGCGGAATGTCCGCTGCACAAACCGATTTCGGAGATGTGCATCTCCACGTCGTGGGTACGGTAGTCGTGGCCACGGTTGGCGTGGAACGTGCCCCGGGTGGGCCGCTCGGTGGTGTGCAGGATGTTTTCCAGCGCAGTCAGCGTCTCGTCGGACAGGTGGGACACCTTGAGATAGATCGGTCCGCGGGCGGAGTCGATCTCGCTTTTGACCTCGGCCATCATCTGCCCCGACCAGTAGTCGGAGTCCACGAACCGCTCGCCGTGCGCGTTGACCTGGTAGCCGCCGAACGGATTGGCCACGTACGCGCAGGCCGGACCGTTGTAATCCTTGATCAGCGGGTTGACCTGGAAGCACTCGATGCCGGACAGCTCCGCGCCCGCGTGGTAGGCCATCGAGTACCCGTCGCCGGCGTTGGTCGGGTTCTCGTAGGTGCCGTACAGGTAACCCGACGCGGGCAGGCCAAGCCGCCCGCACGCCCCGGTCGCCAGGATCACCGCCTTGGCGCCTACGGCGACGAATTCCCCGGTGCGCGTGTGCAAAGCGGCGGCGCCGACGGCCCGGCTTCCCCTTTTGGGATCCACCAACACCCGCACCGGCATCAGCCGGTTCTCGATGCGGATCTTCTCCCGCATCGAGCGTTGCCGCAGCACCCGGTACAGGGCCTTCTTGACGTCCTTGCCCTCCGGCATGGGCAGCACGTAGGAGCCCGAGCGGTGCACCCGGCGCACCGCATACTCGCCGTGCTCGTCCTTTTCGAACTTCACCCCATAGCGCTCCAACCGCTGCACCATTGCGAACCCACGGGTGGCGGTCTGGTACACCGTGCGCTGGTTGACGATTCCGTCGTTGGCCCGGGTGATCTCGGCGACGTAGTCCTCGGGTTCGGCCTTGCCGGGTATGACGGCGTTGTTCACCCCGTCCATGCCCATCGCCAGCGCGCCGGAGTGCCGCACGTGCGCCTTCTCCAAAAGCAGCACCTGCGCCCCGCGCTCCGCGGCGGACAGGGCCGCCATGGTGCCCGCGGTGCCACCGCCGATGACCAGCACATCACAGTCGAGGCGAGCCGGCGCCAGATCCGGAATCCGCGTCATGCGGCCACCGAATGGTCCAGCGCGGCAATGATTTCGGCCCGCAATTCACCCGCGCGCCCGACGCTTCGGGGATGGGGCACCTCGAATGAGGCGCGCAGCGGTTCACCGGCCCGACCCAGCACGACGATCCGGTCCCCCAGCGTCAACGCCTCGTCGACGTCGTGGGTGACGAAGACGATCGTGGTCGGATGGGTACGCCAGGTCTCGATCAGCAGCCGCTGCATCGCGGCGCGGGTTTGGGTGTCCAGCGCCCCGAACGGTTCGTCCATCATCACCGCGCGCGGCGCCCCGGCCAGGCCCCGGGCGAGCTGCACGCGCTGGCGCATCCCACCGGACAGGCTCTTCGGCAGGTAGTGGGCGAAACCGGCGAGGCCGAGCTCCTCGATCCAGCGCTCGGCCGCCGCGCGGCGGGTGGCACGCGGTTCGCCGCGCAGCCGCAGCGCCAGTTCGATGTTGGACCGCACGGTGCGCCACGGCAGCAGCGCGTTGTCCTGGAACACCATGCCGCGGTCGCCCGAGGTGGTGGTGACTTCGGCGCCGTCGGCCAGGACCCGGCCGTCATCGGGCGACAGCAGTCCCGCCAGGGCCCTCAGCACCGTCGACTTGCCGCAACCCGACGGCCCGGTGAGCACCAGGATCTCCCCGGGCCGCACCACCAGGCTCAGCCCATCGATGACGGGATCTCCGGTGTAGGACAACCGAACTCGCTCAAGCTCGAGGGTCATCCCGTTCTTTATCGCGGTCATCTCTGCCTCTCTTGGGCGCGCGGCAGCCAGCGGGTCACGCGGCGGCCGACCAGTTCGACGGCCGCCGCGGTCGCGAACCCCAGCACACCGATGGTGATGATGCCGACGAACACCTGCGGATAGGCCAGCACGGTGTAGTCCTGCCAGGTGCGGTAGCCGACGCCGAGCCGCCCAGAGATCATTTCCGCGGAGATCACGCAGATCCACGCCACTCCCATGCCGACCGACAGGCCGCCGAACACCCCCGGCAAGATGCCCGGCAGCACCACCTGGCGCAGCACCTCCCACCGGCCGCCGCCCAGGGTGCGCACCGAGTCTTCCCACAGCGTGGGCAGCGCCCGCACCGCGTGCCGGGTGCTGACCATGATCGGGAAGTAGGCCGCGAGGAAGGTGATGAACACGATGCCGGCCTCGTCGGTCGGGAACAGCAGGATGGCCACCGGCACCATCGCGATGGCGGGAATGGGCCGCGCGAGCTCCGCCAGCGGACCGAAGACGTCAGCGAACAATCGGGAACGGCCCAGCAGCACACCCGTCGCGACGGCGACCACGGCGGCCAGCCCAAAGCCGGTGAGAATGCGGACCAATGACTGCGCCAGGTCGAGCCAGTACTGATACGCGCTGAGCCGGCGGTCCAGCGCGTGCACGATCTCGGTGACGGTGGGCAGCGTGTCGAATCTCAGCAACAGCCGCACCTTGGCGGCGGTGAGCAACTGCCACAGCCCGATCGCGGCGGCCACCGAGGCCAGCCGCACCAGCCGCGACCGCCATGGCGCGGCGAGTCGCCGCGCCCGCGCCGGCATGGGCGTCGAGACCGCGTCAAGAACCCGGTCGGACACTACTTGGATAGTCATACCGAACCTTCCAGTGCCTGTTGATAATTCGTGGCGACGCTGCCCGGATGCGCGGCGAGGTAGCGATGTGCACCGGCCGCGGTGCCGAAGGGCCGATAGGCCTGGCCGTCGCGCACCCAGAAGGCCTTGTCGGCGAACCACCGCGTGCCCAGCTCGGCGTCGGGCACATAGGCCGCCCGGACCTTGGCGCCGTGGACACTCGCGTCCCGGACCGCTCGCAGCAGGCTGGTCGGGTCGGCGGCGGTTTGCGTCGTGTCGGATCCGTCCAGCCACAGCTCACTTGCCAGCGCCGGGTCTCCGCCGAGCAGGGACGGGTTCCCGGTGCGCGCCCGCGCCGCGTCATAGTCCAACCCGCGAGCGGCGAACACCGCGCGCAGCGGCTCGTCCACAATGAACTTTCCGACGTCGAGGTCGGCGAAGTCGCCGATCGACTTCAGGTACGGGACATCGCTTTTCAGCGCGTCGGCCAGCGACGGCTTCAGCGTCGTGTCGAACGACGTACCGCCCGGCCCGTTGTATAGGTACACCACCTCCTGCGGCAACCCGCTGGCCTGGGCGACGATGCGCGCGGCCTGCAGCGGCTTATCGTTGAGGAAATCGGTAGCGTCCAATTGCGCCTGCAGGAAGGCGCCGAGCACCTCCGGGTGCGCGGACGCATACGAGCGCCGCACCACCACGCCGTGCAGGGTGGGCAGGTTCAGCTCGGCGCCGTCGTAGAGCAATTTGGCCTTGCCCTGGTAGACCAGTAGCCCGGGCCACGCGACGAATTGCGAAAGTGCCTGCACCTGACCGGCTTCCAAAGCCGACGCACCGATCTGCGGCTGCTGGTTGAGCACCTCGACACCGTTGACGCCGGCTTTGCTCAGGGCGCGCACCAGGGTGCCGTGGCCGGCCGAGCCCACACTGGCCGAGACCTTGGCGCCGGCCAAATCCGCCAGGCCGGTCGCCGACGAATCCGGCGCAACCACCACCATGTTCAGCGCGCCCTTGGGGTTGTAGCCCGTGACCGACACCATCTCGGTGCGGGCCAGCGGGTTGGCCTGCGTCTTGGAGCCGTTGATCAGCATCGGGTAATCGCCCATCGAGCCGATGTCGATCTTCTCGGCGAGCATCTGCGCCGTGATCGGGGCGCCGGTGTCGTAGTCCTGCCACCGCACCGCGTATCTGGTGCCGGTGCGGGTGGTGATGTCGGCGAGCCGGCGCTCCAGGTAGCCTTGCGCGCGCATCAGCGTGCCCGCGGTGACGGTGTTGATGGTCTTGGACTGGTAGCCGATGACGACATTGACGACACCGGAAGATTCCGATAACGATTCCAGCGAGCACCCCGATGCGACCGCGATGACTGCGACCGCGACCGATGCCAGCCGCGCGACGTGTCGTTTCATGTCAGCGGATGAGATAGGGCATGTTGACCGAGACGGCGCCGGTCGGACAGCGCGCGGCGCAGGGGCCGCAGTACCAGCATTCGTCGACATGCATGTACGCCTTGCCGGTGGCGGGGTTGATCGCCAGCGCGTCCAACGGACACACCTCGACGCAGAGGGTGCAGCCGTCGATACACAGCGACTCGTCGATCGTCACCGGCACATCGGCGCGGTTGTTGACCTGCGTCATGGCTTGCTCCTTATCGGCTCGGCTCTTATCAGGTTGCCCCGCATGGTGATTCGATCGCCACGCATCCGGATGTACTCCAAATCAACGGGTTTGCCGTCCTCGAGGCTGGTGAGCCGCTCCAGCATGAGCAGCGCCGCTCCGTCGGGCACCTGCAGTGTGGCGGCCGAGTGCGAGTCCGCGGGGATGGCCTCCAGCGCCAGCGACGCGGAGCCGAGCCGCTGGCCGCTCACCTGCTCGATGAGGGCGAACAGGTCATGGGTCTCCAGCGGATAGCCCAGAATGCGGCTTCCGATATCCGGGGCCAGGTAGGTCAGATCGAGGCTGAGCGGCAGATCGCCGAGGTAACGCAACCGCTCGACGAACACCGCCTGCTCGCCGGGTTGCAGCTGCAGCCGGTGGGCGACCGACGGCGGGGCGGTCACCGGCATGGCGGCCCGCACCTCGTTGCGAACCTCGCCGAGGTGCTTGAAGGTTTCCTTCAGCCCCAGCAGCGCATCGAGGCGGTGGTCATATTTGCGCTGGGCGACATGGGTACCGACCTTGGGTCCGCGGTCGATCAGTCCCTCGTCCTTCAGGATGCCGAGCGCCTCGCGAATGGTGTTGCGGGAAGCCGAGAATTCGGCGGCCAGTTCGTTTTCGGAGGGCAGCCCGTCCGGGTAGGCACCGGTGTGAATCTGCTGACGCAGCACGTCGGCGACCCTGCGGGCACGATTGGCCCGGGAGCCCGGAAAACGCGAGATCGGTATGGCTTCGGCCACGCCGTCACGCTAATGCGGCTCTGGGGCATGTTGAGGGCCGCCGATCATCGTTGCCGACGGCGGCCGGGCGCATTGCGCCGGGCGGGATTAGGCGACGACCAGCCGAAACCCCGCGCCCGCCGCGCTATTGCGCCACTTCGGCGGGGACTTCGGGTTTGCGATCCCGCTGAGCAAAATACGGAGAGCGAGTCGGGAGTCGGCGGGTCGGTACCAGCGGCACCGCCGCCAATGGGAACAACCCGCAAAGCGCCCAGGCCGCGGGATACTCGGCCGCCATGATCAGTGCCCCGAAGAGCGGAGGTCCGGTGGCTGCCATCAGCCGCTGGGTGGTGTTCTGCACGCCCAATGCGCGCCCGCTCCAAAACGGTCCGGCGAACTCGGTGATTGCGGTGGCCTCCAATCCATTGTCGAGCACGGCTATCACCGAAAGGGCGGCCATGAGCAACACGCCATAAACCGAACCGCTGTTGTCGGTAAGGGCAAGCAGGAACAGGATCAGGCTGGCGGCGATGGCGATGGTGCGGACCGGTCGCATCCGCGAGCCGACGCGATCAGACCAGCGGCCGACCGCGATTCGGCCCAGCGCGCCCAGGATTTGGCAAACGGTGATCAAACCGCCGGCGGCCGCGACCGACCAGCCATGGTGATGCATCAGCCACACGAGCATGAACGTCACGGTCATCGTCTGCGGCATCATCAGCAGGCCGGCCACCGCGTGGATTCGCCAGAGCACAAACGATCCGCGATAGGGACTGGCCAGTTCCTCCTCAGTGGCTTGCTTGCGGGACTTCCGCGGCGGATCGACGATTCCGAGCGCACTTGCCACTGCCGCCACCGTGCACATCAACGCGAGGAACATCAGCCCAGAACTGGGACCGCGTTCGGCCAGCTCCGGTAGGAACAGCGCGCCCAGGGCGATTCCCAACGGTTGCGCGGTCTGGCGGATCCCCATTGCCAGCCCGCGTTGCTGTGGCGCGAACCACGCGGACACCAGACGGCCGCCGGCGATGTTACAACTGGCCGCGGCCATCCCGCCGAGGAAAAGATCGATACCGATCAACACCATCGAATCGGCAGACGCCGCGGCATAGGCTGCGGCGGCGGTGAGCGCCGAGCCCATCGTCAGCACGGTCCTCTCGCCGACGCGGTCTAGCACGTAACCCCACAGAACCAGCGTGACCACCATGCCCAAACTGGGCATCGACGACAACAGGCTGGCCTCGGTCAGCGGAATTCCGCGGCGAGCCTCTAACGAAGGGATCAGGAACGCAACGCCGTTGATGAAAAGGAAAGAACTTGCTGCTACTCCCAACGAGACGATCATGATTGACCAGCGCGCACCTGCGCCGAGCCCGAACATGGTGTCCGTTTCCTTCAGCATCCACCCATGTTGGCACTGCAAGATCGGTGTAACTTATTGAGCGCTAAGGTAATTCCTAACCGGTCGTAAGCGTTGGAGCATGGATCCGATTAAGTGCGAATCACGGGATATGTTGAGCGCCTTAGCGTCTGGATTAAGAAGGGAGTTCCATGCCATGGTCTGGCGGCACCGGCGACTACCAGCGATTCACAGCCAGAATATAGTCGTCTCTTAGGATGCCGCGGAACGATGTAGCCAGGCCAGCCTTACGGGCGATCCGTGAGCGACACCGGACAGCTAAAATCCATCCCAGCGATATCTCAGTGCGGCTGTTGTAGGCATGGAGAACAACGAGACCGGAAGACGGCTAACCGATGAATGACGTTGCGAAACAGACGTTGACCAAGGTGCCGGCGGTCACGCTGGGCTTTTGGGTCATCAAGATCTTGGCGACAACGTTGGGCGAGACCGGCGGCGACACCGTCACGATGACCATCTTCCACGCTGATACGCTCGAGAATTGGGGGTATCTGCTTGGCGTCGCGATTTTCGGCGGCGCGCTGGTAGCGCTGGTCGTCGCGCAGATCCTCGCCAAGAGTTTCCATGCGACCCTGTACTGGGCCACGATCGTGGCCTCGACGACGTTCGGCACCGTGCTGGCCGATTTCGCTGACCGCTCGCTGGGGATCGGGTATACGGGCGGATCGCTGCTGCTTTTGGGTTGCCTCTTGGCTACCTTGGGGCTTTGGCGTTGGTCGCAGGGAACCGTATCTGTAAGCACCGTGTCGACGCCCAAAGTAGAGGCTTTCTACTGGGCAACCATCACCTTCTCGCAGACGCTGGGCACCGCGCTCGGCGATTGGCTCGCCGACACTCGCGGATTCGGTTACGAACGCGGCGCGTTGGTATTCATCGCGGGTCTTGCCGTGGTCGTGGCCCTGTATTACTGGACCGGGGTGTCGCGTGTCACCTTGTTTTGGGTCGCGTTCATCCTGACGCGGCCGCTGGGCGCGACCGTGGGGGACTTCCTTGATAAGCCGGTCGCGCACGGCGGCCTGGCGCTGAGCCGCCCGCTGGCCTCGGCGGTCATCGCGGCAATTATCGTCGTGTTGGTCATTGTCCTACCGCAGCGTCCGGGACGGCACCCCGGCCGCCCGGAAGGCGAAGCGGCAGAAGCCCAATCAGTTGGCACCGACGATCGGCCGCCGGCCCAGGACGATGGCAACCCAAAGTGATGGCCCAACTCAGCTCAGACAGCATTCGGCCGGTATCTGAGCGCGGCCGCCCTGCAATCGTCGGGCGAACCTACGCGTCTTCGCTGACCGCCCGCACGGCGCTCTCGCCGTTGAGGGCCGAGGCATCCGTCGGGATCTCGAAAGGCGGGTAGGCGGACCCGACCGCGGCCATCGCCGCGTTCCGCTGCGCTTCCATTCGGACCAGCGCGGCCTGGGTGAACACCGACAACCCGAGGTCGTGGTTGTATCCGTGGATTTCCTTGACGTCGAGCTGGGCGAGGAAATAGACGATCTCCTTAGAGACGACCTGCCCCGGGACCAGCACCGGGAAGCCGGGCGGGTAAGGCACCACGAACGTGGTGGACACGAGCCTCTTTCCTTCGGCAAGCCGCCGCCCGGCCGTGCCGATCTGCACATACTCGCGGTCGGCCTCCTCGTACCCGGCGTAAAAGGCGGCCCGCATGTCGCCGAACGAGCAAGCATCCACGGGGCGGAACGCGATGTCGAACTCGCTGAAGTCGGGCAGGTGCGGCAGATCCTCGGTGATCTCCTCGACTCGGCGTTCGTGCAGTGCCCAGTCGGCCGCGCTGGCCGCCCGCTTCTCCCGGTCGAAATCGCTGGCCACCCGCCGCAGCACGTCGAGCAGATGATGCACACTCGACCACGTGACGCCGATGGTGAAGATCAACAGCACGCTGTTGATGGAGGTCTTGTTGATCTGGATGCCGAATCGGTCCATCAGGATCTTCTCGCGGAAGTCGTAGCCGTTCATTCCGGTGTCGCCGAGGAACAGGGTGACCCGCGTCGGGTCGAGCACGAACTGATCCGACCGCCAGGCCTCGTTCCACTCGGCCAGCGCGCCCTGCCGGACCTGGCGGTACGAGCTGACCGCCGAGGCCCGGAACTCCTCGGGCACCAGGTCGGCCTCGTCGAGGATGCGGAACCACTTGCTGATCAGCCGGTCCTTGCGGACCCGGTGCCGGAACACCAGCGCCATGTCGTAGACCTGCCGGACCAGCTGGAAGCCCTCTATGTCGACCTGCCGACGCGCCAGGTCCAGCGAGGCGAGCAGTTGCTGGTTCGGCGATGTCGAGGTGTGCGTCAAAAACGCCTCACCGAACGCGTCCCGGGCGCGCGAGTTGAAGTCCTGGTCGCGCACGTGAATCATCGACGCCTGCCGAAACGCCGACAGGGACTTGTGGGTCGAGTGCGTCGCGTACACCCGGACCCGCGCCTGACTGGGGTCGGGCAGCAGCCGGTGATCAACCCACTCCGACCGCGGGATTCCCTCCATCGAGGCGGCCCAATTCCGATATTCCTCGGCGTATTCCGGCGACGCCAACGTCTTTTCGAGACGGTCCGCCGACACCATGGCGGTCCGTTGCCGGGCCCACGGCACGGCGGTGGCGAACGCATACCACGCCTCGTCCCACAGAAAGCAGATGTCCGGCTTGATCGCCAGCACTTCCTCCATGACGCGCCGGGGGTTGTAGACGACGCCGTCGAAGATGCAGTTGGTGAGCAGCAGCATGCGTACCCGGTCCAGCTGCCCGGCCGCCTCGAGGTCCAGCAGCGCCTTCTTGACGGTGCGCAACGGCACCGCGCCGTAGATCACGAACTCCGGCAACGGATATGCGTCCAGGTACAGCGGGTACGCGCCGGCCAGCACCAGGCCGTAGTGGTGCGACTTATGGCAGTTGCGGTCGATCAGCACGATGTCGCCCGGCCGGGTCAGGGACTGCACGACGATCTTGTTCGCCGTCGACGTCCCGTTGGTGACGAAGTAGGTGTGGTCGGCGTTCCACGTTTTCGCGGCCTTGTCCATCGCCTTCCTGATGTTGCCGTGCGGGTCCAGCAACGAGTCCAGGCCACCCGAGGTGGTGGACGTCTCGGCCATGAAGATGTTGCGGCCGTAGAACTCCCCCATGTCCTGCAGCGACCTGGAGTTGAAGATGCTGGCGCCACGCGCGATGGGCAGCGCATGGAACTGGCCGACGGGCGCCCCAGCGTACGCGCGCAGCGCATCGAAAAATGGTGTGGAGAACCGGTTTCGGAGTCCCGCGATCACCGTGCTATGCAGATCGGTGACATCGTTGAGCCGGTAGAACGTCCGGTCGTACACGTCCGGCTCGTCGTCGTTGCCCGCCGCGATCGACTCGTCGGTGAGCAGATAAAGGTCGATATGTGGCCGCAGCTCCCGGATCCACTCGCCGCATTCGATCCAGTCCTGGGCGCACTCGGGGGCGACCGCGTCGTCGCTGGCGCCCAGCAGCGTGTTCATCAGCGGCGCCCGGTCGCGGGATCGCAGCGGCAGGTCGTGGCGGATGATCGCGGCCTGGATCTCGCCGTTCAATGCGACCGCGGTGATGGCGTCCTCGACGCTGGGGGCCACCAGCACCTCGAATTGGATGTCGTCGGACGGGTTGCGCAGCGCACGCAGATTTTCGGCCAGGCAGTCCGGAGCCGCTTGCGGCGCGTCGTCGGCAAGCAACACGGTGTAGAACTGCTGCTGTTTGGCCTGGGCCACCAGCTCCTGGTCGGCCAGCGGCGCCGAAGTGTCGAAAAGCGCTGTGCGGTCGCCATATTCACTCAGCAGCCGCACGGCCAGTGACACCTCTTCGGACAGCCGCACCGTGGAAAGGCTCTCCAGGTGGGCCCGGAATGTCGCCAGACTCTCGGCACCGGGATACAGCCAGTACCGCTCGTAGGCGCCGATGCGGTCCATCAGGCGCTTCACCTTGGCCAGATCGTGGGCGATGTCCAGCCCGGCCAGGTCGACCTCGGCGAGGTGACGGCACGCATCGTCGAGCAGGTTCCACGTGTCGATGCGCGTGTAGGACGGGTTAGCCACCGCCGCCAGCGCGGAGACACGAAGTCGCCGCGGTTGGGCACCGTTTCGATTCACCTGGTCTATTGTGCCCGCCTGCGATCACCGCGGGAATCATTTGACCGAGGTCGGTCAGTGATCGAGCTCGTCCTCGCCCTCACTGTCAATGATTCGCCGATTGGCACGGTTGCCGTCCATCCACCGCAGCACCGGAAGATCCCGGCTGCGCGCCGGCAGGTCGGTGACATCGGTGAGCGAGCGCACCACGGCCTGCGTCAGGCCCATGATGGCGGCCATCACCGGCAGCAGCGGTTGCAGGGGTCGGGCCGCCGAGCGGACCGTGCTGATGCGGCGGGCAACGATGAGCCGTTCGATCGAGTGATACAGCCAGGCGCCCACCCCCAGCGCGTAAATCGCGAGCGCCGACGCGATAATGGTCCACCCGTAGGCGGCGCACACGACGGCACCCATCACCACCGTCATGGCCATGAAGGCGGCGATAACGACGCGCAATTCCAACCGGGTCACGACTGCGGCCCCTGTTCCTCCGGCGCTGCGGCGGCACCCGAACGGACCGCCCGAGCGGCCGCCCGGACCTGCGGCGTCACCAGCATGACGTGGCCCAGCACGCCGTTGACGAACCCCGGCGAGTCGTCGGTGGACAGCTCCTTGGCCAGCTGCACCGCCTCGTCGACGGCGACCGGCTCCGGCACGTCGTCGGCATAGAGCAGCTCCCACACTGCTACCCGCAGAATGGCCCGGTCCACGGCGGGCAGCCGGTCCAGCGTCCAGCCCTGCAAATGCGCGCCGATCAGGTCGTCGATGTGTGCGAGGTGCTCACTGACCCCGCGGGCCGCCGCGGCCGTGTACGCGTGCAGCGGCGCCACATCGGGGTTCGCGGCCGCCAGTGCGGTGCGAACATCGGCGACCTCCGCCGGGCTCAGCCCGCGGGCCTCGGCCTCGAACAACAGGTCGACGGCACGCTTGCGGGCCTGATGCCGTCCCTTGACGGATCGGCTCACGCGTTGACGCGTCCCAGGTAGCTGCCGTCGCGCGAGTCCACCTTCAGCTTGTCCCCCGTGTTGATGAACAACGGCACCTGGATCTGCGCGCCGGTCTGAAGGGTGGCCGGCTTGGTGCCGGCGCTGGACCGGTCGCCCTGCAGGCCCGGCTCGGTGTGGGTGACCTCGAGCTCGACGGTCACCGGCAGCTCGATGTACAGCGGCGCTCCGTCGTGGAACGCCACCTGCACCGGCAAGCCCTCCAGCAGAAACCGGGCGGCGTCGCCGACCAGGGACTCCGGCAGGTGGTGCTGCTCGTAGTCCTGGCTGTCCATGAAGACGAAATCCGAGCCGTCGCGGTACAGGTAGGTGGTGTCGCGCCGGTCGACGGTGGCGGTATCGACCTTCACGCCCGCGTTGTACGTCTTGTCGACGACCTTGCCGGACAGCACGTTCTTCAGCTTGGTGCGCACGAACGCCGGCCCTTTGCCGGGTTTGACATGCTGAAACTCGACGATCTGCCACAGCTGGCCGTCGATCGCAAGCACCAGTCCGTTCTTGAAGTCGGCAGTGGAAGCCACGGTCGGTGTATCTCCTAGAGGATGGTCAGTTATCTGGGGAACAGATTGCGCCCGATCTTGATTTTACCTGCGGGTTCGACAGGCATACCCAAGATAACACGTTTGCACAGCGCAGTACCCTAAGATAACTAGCATGGTTAAACCTTTGCTGACGCCCGACCTGCCCGAGCTGCTGGAGTCGTGGGATATCAGCCTGGTCGCCGCAAACAAATCGCCGACCACCGTGACCTCCTACCTGCGAGGAGTCAATCTCTACCTTCGGTGGTGTCAGGAGGGCGGGCACCCGCAAGAGCTTACCTGCGCCCAGGTACAGCGATATATGGCCGAGCTCACCGTCGCCGGCAAGGAAGCCAATACCGTGCGCCTCCGCCAGGCATCCCTGCGCGCATTCGCCCGCTGGCTTGTCGAGGAGGACGAGCTGCCCGATGACCCGCTGGTGGGCCTCAAGCCCCCGAAGCTGTCGACCAAGGTTGTGGCCGGGCTCACCGACGACCAGCTCCGCGACCTGATCAAAGCCTGCAAAGGCCCGACCTTTCGCGACAAGCGCGACGAGGCGCTCGTCAGGCTGCTCAGCGAGACCGGCCTGCGGGCATCGGAGTGCTGCGCTTTGACGCTGGCCGACGTCGACCTGAAGCGCGGACTGGTGACGGTGCGGCGCGGCAGGGGCGGCAAGGGCCGCATCGCCCCGTTCTCCCCACAGGCGGCTGCCGCACTGGACAGATACCTGCGCGCTCGCCGGTCCCACAAACTCGCCGCCACCACGGCCCTGTGGTTGGGCGCGCACAGCAACGGCTTCGCCTACTTCGGCCTCAACGACACGCTGCGGGACCGCGCCAAGAAGGCGGGCATCGCTGACTTCCACCTGCACCTGTTCCGGCACACCGCCGCGACCCGCTGGCTGCGGGCAGGCGGGAGCGAAGGCGCCCTGATGACGATGGCCGGGTGGAGCAACCGGAGCCTGCTCGACAGATACACCAGCGCCACGGCCGCCGAACGCGCGGCCGAGGAGGCGCGCAGGCTAAACCTGGGTGAGCTGTGACCGACTGGACGGAGCCCGTCGCACCCGACGGGGCGCAGACCCACTACACAGTGCCCTGGACTCAGCTAGGCGAATGCTTCAGTCAGGTGATCGACGGCGGCGGCCCTGGCGCCGGCGCCAGTGGGTCGACGTAGACCTCAACCGGAAACCACAAGTTCGTTTCCGTTTGATCTGGCCGGTCATATAGACCGATTCTGTAGAAACCTTCTCTAACGACTTGGAGCTCCAAATACTCGGTGAATACTTGAAACTTGAACGGCTTGCCTGGCGTATCAGGCCAGTGCCATCGCTGCTCGAGTCTGCCTCGCAATTCCCCGTCTGGGTCGTGAGCCATGATCACGAAACGCGGATCAAGATCTTCCCCGGCCTCTGCCCACACTGACACAATGATCGGAATCAGTAGGCCGATCGGCAGATGCGGCGGGCTAGAGTAGCTGACCGCGGGCAGGCCCCGTGCGGTGGCAGCGTCGTTCTCTAACAGCGCTTGGACTGCTGAGGTGAATGTGGTGACGTGCATCAGCGAATACCCCCTCGTTCGTGATTGTCATTAAACGCGGTAGCCCAGAACGCTTTGATAGGCCCGGCTACCGGGACGTCCCGCGCTGGTCTGCGACCCCCTGAGCCAACCCCTGAGCCATATCCTTCGCTTCGGTCAGTGTGTGGTGATAGAACTCGCTCAATTTCTCCTCAGTCTGGCCCGGCTCATCCGTGAACATGCCGAACAGTTCCAAACGCCACTTCCTGTCGGACGGATCGTTGGGGACCTCGTAGGCGTGATAGTGAGATCTGTTCTCGTAGGCGTGGTTGTCTTCAGTCCACTGAAGCTCTGGGCGCGGAGAAGTCATGGCTCCCATTAAACGCGTCACGGGCCGCCCCAGGAGAGCGAGGGCGGCCTGATCAACTATTCAGACGCGGACTAGGCGGATCTGGTCGCTCCGCCGATTACCGAGTCCACCCGTCGAGCTCGTCGGCAACCTCGAGCAGAACCGCGGCCAGCTCGCGCGCCTGGTCGCTGTTCAGCTCCACATATCCTTCGACACGCACAAGGGGCGGCTCGGGCTCCGCTGCGACTCGGCCGTCCGCCGAACACGGCGCCGGCGGGCAGTGGGATCTCGTGGGGGATGGTTCTGGTTGTGGTCATGGCCGATCCTCGTTTCCGAGGTTAGCCAATCCCCAAGATAATTGCCACCACAGCGCACGTTCGCGACCCTGTTTTAACAGGTCGGAGCACACCGCTCGCTAAGCTAGAATGGCCAGTTCCTTGGGGAACCGGGTCAGCAGTTCCGGGGTCTGCCCGGCGGCGTGTGACGTCTCTCGGCCCGTTGCTCGCCCTGTTTCCGGGGCCACTACGAGCGTGTCCTCGATGCGGACACCACCGCGGCCGGGTAAGTAGACGCCGGGCTCCACGGTCACGACGGAGCCCGCAAGTAGCGTACCGACGGAAGTGGCGCCGATTCCCGGCGCTTCGTGGATCTGCAGGCCCACGCCGTGCCCCAATCCGTGGCCGAATTCGTCGCCGTAGCCCGCGTCGGCGATCAGCCGGCGCGCGGCGGCGTCCACGTCGCTCAGGCCGGCGCCCGGCTTCAGCGCCTCCCGGCCGGCCCGCTGGGCCTCGGCGACCAGCTGATAGATCTCGAGCTGCCAATCGGCGGCCGTGCCCAGCACGAACGTGCGGGTCATGTCGGAGTGATAGCCGGCGACGAGCGCGCCGAAGTCGATCTTCACGAAATCCCCGTCCGCCAGCACCGCGTTGGTCGGGCGATGGTGCGGGATCGCGGAGTTCGGCCCGGCGGCCACGATGGTGTCGAACGAGATCGCGTCGGCGCCATGGTCGAGCATCAGGGCCTCCAGCTCGCGGCTGACCTCGCGTTCGGTTCGGCCGGGACGCAGGCCGCCACGCGCCACCAGATCGGCCAGCGCGGCGTCGGCCGCCTCGCAGGCCAGGCGCAGCAGCGCCAGTTCGCCGGCGTCTTTCACCTCCCGCAGCGCCTCGACGGTTCCGGCGGCCCGCACCAGCTCGGTGGACCCCTTTCGCTCGTCGAGCTCACCGGCCAGCGTGTCGAAGCCGTCCACGGTGACCACATTGCTTTCGAAGCCGAGCTTGCCCACGCCGGCGTCGGCGGCCCGGCCCGCCAGGTGGCGCGCGACGGCCCGCTCGATGGCCACCTCGAGCCCGGGTGCCTGTTCCGCGGCCTGGGTGCGGTACCGGCCGTCGGTGGCCAGCACCGGGTCGCGGTCGTCGGCGAACACGAGCAACGCGCCGTTCGATCCGGTAAATCCCGACAGATAGCGCACATTGACCAGGTCCGTGACCAGCATCGCGTCCAGCCCACCGGCACCGATTTGCGCTCTCAGATTGTCTCGACGCTGGGAATGTGTCACGACCCTTGACGCTACTCGCTAGGCTGTGCACCCATGAGGAACTGGATGCTGCGCGGATTGGCGCTCGCCGCGGCGATGGTCGTCGTCCGCTTGGTTCAAGGCACGTTGATCAACACGTGGCAGACACAGGCCGGGTTGATCAGCGTGGTGCTGCTGCTCGTGTTCGTAATCGCCGTCGTCGTGTGGGGGGTGCGCGACGGCCGGGCCGACGCCACCGCCATGGCGGATCCGGATCGCCGCCAGGATCTGGCGATGGTCTGGCTGCTGGCCGGCCTGGTGGCGGGGATACTCGGCGGCGCGGTCTCCTGGCTCATCGCGCTGTTCTACAAGGGGCTGTACACCGGGGGCCTGCTCAACGAGGTGACGACGTTCGCGGCCTTCACCGCACTCCTCGTTTTCGTGCCCGGGATCGTCGGCGTGGCCACTGGCCGCTGGCGGGTCGACCGCAAGCTCGCGAAGGAGCCGGAGACGCACCACGGCCTTGGCGTTAAAGGGGAGCGGGCCGATACCGACGTCTTCTCCGCCGTTCGCGCCGATGACACGCCGACCGGCGAGGTGCCCACGCAGGCCGGGGCCCGGGCCCAGGAACGGACCGCGTCGGTGGCAACGGTCGAACGTGACGCGCCCACCGAAGCGATCCCGACGGCCCAAAGCGAACGCACTACCGAATCGATCCCCACGACCGATGACGCGAAAACCGAGGTGATCCGCACGGACACCACCGAACCGAGGCACGCCAGGCCCACGGATCCGGAGCGGCGCTAGCCGTTACCCCTGCCGTCGGGTGTCATTCCGGGGCCAGGTACCGCAGGGCAAGCAGGTAGCCCTGAATTCCCAGCCCGACGATCACTCCGGTCGCGACGGGGCTGATGTATGAGTGACGCCGAAACTCCTCGCGGGCATGCACATTCGAGATGTGCACCTCGATCAGGGGCGCACTCAGCTCGGCGCACGCATCGCGCAGCGCCACCGATGTGTGGGTGAGGCCGCCGGCGTTGAGGATCACCGGTTGGCGGGCATCGGCGGCCAGATGAATCCAGTCCAGCAGTTCGGCTTCGTTATCACTTTGCCGCACAACCGCTTCGAGCCCGAGGGCGGCCGCCTCGCGCTCGATCAGTTCGGCCAGCTGGTCGTGCGTCGTGTCCCCGTACACGTCGGGATCGCGCCGGCCCAGCCGGCCCAGGTTCGGGCCGTTGATCACATTCACGGTGATGCTCATTCGGCACCGACTCCCGAGTAAGCCGCCGCCAGCAGCGACGGGTCCGGTCCGGTTAACCGACCGGGCTTGGCAAGTCCGTCGAGGACGACGAACCGAAGCACACCCGCCCGGGTCTTCTTGTCCCCGGCCATGTATTCCAGCAGCTGCGGCAAGGCGTCGCCGTCGTAGCTGACCGGCAGGCCAAGCGAGGTCAGGATGGTGCGGTGCCGCAGCGCCGTGGCGTCGTCGAGCCGGCCGGCGAGCCTGGCAAGCTCCGCGGCGAACACCAGGCCGACGGACACGGCGGCGCCGTGCCGCCACTGGTAGCGCTCCCGGCGCTCGATCGCATGCCCCAAAGTGTGGCCATAGTTGAGGATTTCGCGCAGCTCCGCCTCCTTCTCGTCGGCGGCGACGACCTCCGCCTTGACGGCGATCGCGCGCCGGATGAGCTCCGGCAGTACGTCCCCGGCCGGGTCCAGGGCGGCCTCCGGGTCGGCCTCGATCAGGTCCAGGATCACCGGGTCGGCGATGAACCCCGCCTTGACCACTTCGGCCATCCCGGACACGATCTCGTTGCGCGGCAACGTTTCCAGCGTCGCCAGGTCGACGAGGACGGCGAGTGGCTGATGAAACGCACCGACCAGGTTCTTGCCCGCCTCGGTGTTGATTCCGGTCTTGCCGCCGACGGCCGCGTCGACCATGGCGAGCAGCGTGGTGGGCACATGCACGATCGAGACACCGCGCAGCCAGGTGGCGGCCGCAAAACCGGCGACGTCGGTGGCGGCGCCGCCGCCGAGGCTGACCAAGGCGTCTTTGCGGCCGATCCCGATGCGCCCCAACACTTCCCAGATGAATCCCACGACGGGCAGGTCCTTTCCGGCCTCGGCATCCGGGATTTCGATGCGGTGCGCGTCGACACCCTTGTCGGCCAAGTGGCTTCGGATCGTTTCGGCAGTCGGGGCCAGAACCGGTTGGTGCAGGATCGCGACCCGGTGCCGGTTGGAAAGCAGTTCTGCCAGCTCATTCAGCAAGCCGGTACCGATCACCACCGGGTACGGCTCATCGACGGCCACCTGCACGGTGACCGGCCCGCTGTCATCGGTCATTGGCCGGCCACCGGGATGTTCTGCGGGGCCTGCAACCGCGACAGGATCTGGCGGACCACCGCGCCGGGATTGCGGCGATTGGTGTCGACCCGGATGGTCGCGACGCGCCGGTACTGCGGAATCCGTTGCGCCATCAGGGCTTTGAACTTCGAGTATTTTTCGGCCTCGTCTCCCCCGGCCAGCAGCGGCCGCACGGTGTTGCCGCCGGTGCGCCGCACGCCTTCCCTGGCGCTGATTTCCAGGTAGACGACGGTGTGGCCGGCCAGCGCCTCGCATACCCCCGGGCTGGTGACGGCGCCCCCGCCGAGCGACACCACGCCGTCGTGGTCGGCCAGCGCCGCGCGCACCACCTCTTCCTCGATGCGGCGGAACTCCCGCTCCCCGTCGGTGGCGAAGATGTCGGCGATGCTGCGGCCGGTCCGCTCCTCGATCGCCACGTCGGTGTCCAGCAGGCCGACCCCGAGCGCCTTGGACAGCCGCCGCCCGATGGTGGTTTTGCCGGAGCCCGGCAATCCCACGAGTACCGCCTTAGGTGCCATGAGCGCGCCTACCCGGACGCGCGAACGGTCGGCGATTCCCGGTCGGCGACCGCGCGCTGGTACGCCTCGATGTTGCGGCGGGTCTCGGTGAGCGAATCGCCGCCGAACTTCTCCAGCGCCGCGCGGGCCAGCACCAATGCCACCATGGTCTCGACCACCACCCCGGCGGCCGGCACCGCGCACACGTCCGAGCGTTGATGAATCGCGACGGCCTCGTCGCCGGTCGCCATGTCGACGGTGGCCAGCGCCCGCGGCACGGTCGAGATGGGTTTCATCGCGGCCCGCACCCGCAGCGGTTGGCCGTTGGTCATGCCGCCCTCCAGCCCGCCCGCGCGGTTGGTCGAGCGGACGACGCCGTCGGGCCCGGGGTACATCTCGTCGTGGGCGCGGCTGCCGCGGCGGCGCGCGGTCTCGAAACCGTCGCCGATCTCGACGCCCTTGATCGCCTGGATGCCCATGACGGCGGCGGCCAGCTGGCTGTCCAGCCGGTTGTCACCGCTGGTGAACGATCCCAGCCCCACCGGCAGGCCCAGCGCCACGACCTCCACCACGCCGCCGAGCGTGTCGCCGTCCTTCTTGGCGGCTTCGATCTCGGCAATCATCAACTTTTCAGCTTGTTCGTCAAAAGCCCGAACCGGGCTGTCATCGATGGCGGGCAGGTCCTCGGCGCGCGGCGGCGGGCCGTCATAGGGCGCCGACGGGCCGATCGCGACGACGTGGGAGAGCACCTCGACACCCAGGGCTTGACGCAGAAACGACCGCGCGACGGTCCCCGCCGCGACGCGGGCGGCGGTCTCCCGGGCGCTGGCGCGCTCCAGCACCGGCCGCGCGTCGTCGAAACCGTACTTGAGCATGCCCGCGTAATCGGCGTGGCCGGGCCGCGGCCGGGTCAGCGGGGCATTGCGCGCCGAGTCTTCCAACTCTTGTGCTTTTGAGGGGTCGACCGGGTCGGCGGCCATCACGGTTTCCCACTTCGGCCATTCGGTGTTGCCGATCTCGATGGCGATCGGGCCGCCCAGCGTGACGCCGTGGCGTACCCCGGACAGCACGGTCACCGCGTCGCGCTCGAACTTCATCCGCGCGCCGCGACCGTAACCCAGGCGGCGGCGGGCCAGCTGTTCGGCGATTTCGTTGGACGTGACCTCGACGCCGGCGACCATGCCTTCGACCACGGCCACTAGCGCGCGGCCATGGGATTCTCCGGCGGTGATCCAGCGCAGCACCCGACAATTCTCCCATGTGCTCAACCGATCACGTGCTCAACCCAGCAGCGCCAAACCCGCCGCGCCGGCGGTGGCCAGGCACATCGAGGGACCGTGCGGCAAGGCGCGCACCCCGCGCGGCATCACGACGACGCCCCACAGCGCCGTCAGCAGTGGCGCGGCCACGGCCGCCAGAAACCACACCCCTGCGCCGAAACAGCCGGCCAACCCGCCGACTCCGATCGCCAGCTTGACGTCGCCGGCCCCCATCGCCGCCGGCGCCACCAGGTGCACCAGCAGATACGTCGCGGCGAGTGCCGCGGCCCCGGCCAGCGCCGCCGGCCCGCGGCCGGCCAGGGTGGCGGCGAACAGAATCACACCGGCGCCCGGCAACGTCAGCAGGTTGGGCAACCGGCGGTGCCTGACGTCGTAGCAGCTCAACACCGCCAGCCAGACGAGCACCACAACCGCCGCACAGGCGCGCATGCCGCGGGACGCTAGTGCAAATCCCCCAGGGCGCAAGCCATCGCCTCGCGGGGCGCCGGCAGCCCGGTGAACTGCTCCACCTGCGCAAACGCCTGATGCAGCAGCATCTGCAAACCGCCGATCACGCGACCGCCCGCGGCGGCCACTGCTTCCGCCAGCGGCGTGGGCCACGGATCGTAGACGGCGTCCAGCAGCACCGGGATCGGGGCGAACGTGGCGGCGTACCCCGTGGCCACCTCGGCCGGGATGGTGCTGACCAGCACCTCCGCGGCCGCCACCCGCTCGGTCAACTCGCCGCTGTCCAGGGCGCAGAACCGGGTCGGTACGCCTATTCGCGTTCCCAGGTCCACCAACCGGGCCGCCTTCTGCGGGTCGCGCGCCACGACCGTGATGCCGGTGACGCCCAGGTCGGCCAACCCCACAACGGCCGCCGGCGCGGTGCCGCCCGATCCACACACCAGCGCCCGTCCCGAGGCCCCCCCTATTGACGCCAGCGCCCCGCTCACCCCGTCGATGTCGGTGTTGTCGGCCCGCCAGCCGGCCGGCGTGCGCACCAGGGTGTTGGCCGATCCGACCCGGGCCGCCCGTTCGGTGTGCTCGTCGGCGAATCGCAGGGCGGCGAACTTCCCCGGCATGGTCACCGACACCCCGACCCACTCCGGCCCGAAGCCGCCGACGACACCCGGCAGCTCGTCGGCGCCGCACTCGATGCGCTCGTAGGTCCAGTCGTGCAGGCCCAGCGCGCGGTAGGCGGCCAAATGCAGTTCGCGGGGAGCGCGAATGGGCGATCGGCCGGCCCAGGACGGCCGCCCGTCTGGCTGGGCTGCTAACCGGGCCCCTACCGTGCTGGTCGAGGACACCGTTGCGCTTAGCCAGCTCGATGTTGGCCAAATGCTGTTGATAATCCTTGGTGAACAGCGTCGTGCCCTGGGCATCGATGGTGACGAAGTACAGCCAGTCACCCGGCTCGGGATGTTCGGCGGCACGCAGCGCGTCGGTGCCGGGCGAGCAGATCGCCGTGGCGGGCAGTCCCTGCGACACATAGGTGTTCCACGGGGTCCGCTCGGCACGGTCGGCGTCGTGGGTGGCCACCTCCCGACGGTCCAGCGGATAGTTCACGGTCGAGTCGAATTCGAGCGTGTGGTGGGCGTGCAAGCGGTTGTAGATCACCTGCGCCACCTTCGCGAAGTCCTGCGAGTTGGCTTCCTGCTGCACCAGCGACGCCACCACCAGGATGTCGTACGGCGACAGGCCCATGGCCTGCGCGGAGTCCAGCAAACCGGACTTCGTGTACTCCCCGGCGCCGGCGCTGATCAGCGTTGTCAGGATGCTTTCGGCCGAGGCCGCGGGATCGACGTTGAAGGTCCCCGGTGCGATGAGGCCCTCGATCCGGCGATGGTCCTTACCCAGCTCGTTGACCGGCTCAATGGCCCACGGCGGCACCGCCAACGACACGGGACTGCTGTTGGTCGCGGCCGCGCGGAGGTCGTCCACCGTGACGCAGTGCCGGTTACCGTCGAGGTCCACGCAGGTGGCGCGCGAAATCAACGAGAAGATGCCGGGATTCAACTTGTTGGTCTTCATGTCGGTGGTGTCGTCGAGCTGACGGCCCTCCGGGATGACCAGCAGCCCCACCCGGTTGCTCGGGTCGGTGAGCCGCGTGACGGCGTTGGCCGCCGGGATTTCGGTGCGAATGCGATAAAAGCCGGGCTGGATCGCGTTGATCGCGCTGTTGCCGTGCGCGGCGCTGACGAACGCCCGGACCGTCTTGACCACCTGCTCGTTTTGTAGCCGCTCCCCGACCATGGTGGTCGAGTCACCGTCTTGCACGTGAATCACGATGTCGCGCTTGCCATTACCGGTGTAGTCGTCCCCGGACCCGAACACCGTGTTCCAGAGCCGGGTGCCGACGAAGACGACGACAACCATGATCACGACGAGCGCCGCGAGCGCGGCCCGGCGGGCGAAGCGCCGCCGCCGCCGGCCGCGTTGGGCGCGGTTGCGGGCGAGCCGGCTCATCCTGCGCCGCGGCGGCCCGACTGCTTCGGGCTCGGCCCGTTCGCGACGTGCGCTGTCAACCATCGATGACCTCGCTTGCCGCTGGTTTGTCCCCCCTGGCGCGGCGTTCGTCGAGCCAGCTCTGCAGGATCGCCACCGCCGCCGCCTGGTCGATCACCGCCCGCTGCTCCCTGGCGCCCACCCCGGCCGCGCGCAGTGACCGCTCGGCGCTGACGGTGGTCAACCGCTCGTCGGCCAGTCGCACCGGTATAGGGGCGATCCGCCGGGCCAGCGCCTCGGAAAGTTCGATCGCGTCCTGGGCCGAACGGCCGGTGCGGTCGGCCAGGGTCCGCGGCAATCCGACGATCACCTCGACCACCTCCAGCTCGGCGGCGAGCTCGGCGAGGCGGCGCACGTGCTTGCCGGATCGGTCGCGGCGCACCGTTTCGACCGGAGTGGCCAGGATGCCGTCGGGGTCGCTGGCGGCCACGCCGATGCGCACGCTGCCCCCGTCGATGCCGAGCCGTCGACCCGGCCCGGGGTCGAAGTTGTCGCCGGGCCGGTCAGGTAGGCGATGCTGTGCGGAGACCACTCAACCGACCCGCGCTATCACGGCGATCTCGGAGCGCACCGCGTCGAGCGCCGCGTCGATGCCGGTCGGATCGTTTCCTGAGCCCTGCGCCAGGTCGGCCTTGCCGCCGCCGCGGCCACCGACGGCCACGGCGAGCTGTTTGACGAGGTCGTTGGCGCGGATACCGAGATCCTGGGCGGCCGCATTGGCGGCGACGGCGTACGGCACGGTGTTGCCGTCCCCCTGCGCGATCAGCGCCACCACCCCGGGATCGCTGCCCAGCTTGCCCCGGATGTCGCCGACCAGCGAGCGCAGGTCGGCCGCCGTCATCCCGCCGGACATCCGCTGCGCCACCACACGCACGTTACCGATCCGCTCCGCGCCGGCCGCGGCATTGGTCGCCGCTGCCCGGGCGCTCGCCAGCCGGGCGCGTTCGAGTTCCTTCTCGGCGGCCTTGAGCCGCTCCACCAGGTTGGCCACCCGGGCGGGCACCTCGTCGGACGGCACCTTCAGCGACGACGCCAGCCCGGCCATCAGCGCGCGCTCCTTGGCCAGGTGGCGGAACGAGTCCAGCCCGACGTAGGCCTCCACCCGGCGTACCCCGGAGCCGACCGACGATTCGCCCAGGATCGTCACCGGGCCGATCTGCGCCGAGTTGTGCACATGCGTTCCGCCGCAGAGCTCCAGGGAGAACGGTCCGCCGATCTCCACGACCCGCACCTCGTCGGGATAGCTCTCGCCGAAGAGCGCTATGGCCCCCATCGCCTTGGCTTTCTCGATTTGCTCGGTGAAGGTGTGCACCTCGAAGTCGGCTTGGACGGCCTCGTTGGTCACCTCTTCGACCTGGGTGCGCTGGTCCTCGGTCAGCGGACCCTGCCAGTTGAAGTCGAAGCGCAAATACCCCGGCCGGTTCAGCGAACCCGCCTGAACCGCGTTGGGCCCCAGCACTTGTCGCAGTGCGGCGTGCACCATGTGGGTGCCCGAGTGCCCCTGGGTGGCACCGCGCCGCCACCCCGGGTCCGCCGCCGCGATGACGGTATCGCCCTCCACGAATTCCCCGGACTCCACGTTAACCCGATGCACCCAAAGGGTCTTCGCGATCTTCTGCACATCGGTGACGGCCGCCCGGGCGCTCGCGTTGGCTCCGGTTCCGCCGATGGTGCCCTCGTCGGCGATCTGGCCGCCCGACTCGGCATAGAGCGGGGTGCGGTCCAGCACGAGTTCGACGCGCTGCCCTTCGCCGGCACCGCCGGCTGTGCCGTGGGCGACCACCGGAACCCGCTTGCCGTCGACGAAAATGCCCAAAACCCTTGCCTCGGAAGTTAACTCGTCGAAGCCGGTGAACTCGGTGGGGCTGGTGTCCACCAGCTCGCGGTAGGCGCTGAGGTCGGCGTGCGCGTGTTTGCGCGCGGCGGCGTCGGCCTTGGCGCGACGGCGCTGCTCGGCCATCAGTTCCCGGAAGCCGGTTTCGTCCACCTGCAGGCCTGCCTCGGAGGCCATCTCGAGGGTGAGCTCGAGCGGGAAGCCGTAGGTGTCGTGCAGGGTGAAGGCGTCGGCGCCGGAAATCGCTTTGGCACCGGCCGATTTGGTGGCGCCGGCCACCTCGTCGAACAGCTTCGAGCCCGACGCCAGCGTGCGGTTGAACGCGGTCTCCTCGGCAACGGCGATCCGCCTGATGCGGTCGAAATCGGCGACGAGTTCGGGGTATGACGGGCCCATCGCGTCGCGCACGGTGGCCATCAGGTCGCCGACGATCGGGTCCTCGATGCCCAGCAGCTTGGCCGAGCGGATCACCCGCCGCAACAACCGGCGCAGCACATACCCGCGGCCGTCGTTGCCGGGGCTGACGCCGTCGCCAATCAGGATCGCCGCGGTGCGGCTGTGGTCGGCGATGATGCGGTAACGCACGTCGTCGTCGTGGTTGCCGACGTCGTAGGCGCGCGGGGCGCGCGCGGCGACGGTATCGATGACCGGGCGCAGCAGGTCGGTCTCGTAGACGTTGTGCACGCCCTGCAGCACGAAGGCGACCCGCTCGACACCCATGCCAGTGTCGATGTTCTTGCGCGGCAACGGCCCCAGGATCTCGAAGTCGGTTTTGCCGGTGCCCTCGCCGCGCTCGCTCTGCATGAACACCAGGTTCCACAGCTCGACGTAGCGGTCCTCGTTGGCGATCGGGCCGCCGCCCACGCCGAACTCTTCGCCCCGGTCGTAGTAGATCTCCGACGACGGGCCGCACGGGCCGGGGATGCCCATCGACCAATAGTTGTCTTCCATGCCGCGGCGCTGGATCCGCTCCTCCGGCAGCCCGGCGATCTCCTGCCACAGCGCGAACGCCTCGTCGTCGTCGAGATATACTGTGGCCCAAAGCCTTTCCGGGTCCAACCCGTATCCGCCGTCCTCCGGGCCGTCGGTCAGCAGCGTCCAGGCCAGCTCGATGGCCTCCCGCTTGAAATAGTCGCCGAACGAAAAATTGCCCGCCATCTGGAAGAAGGTGTTGTGCCGGGTGGTGATGCCCACCTCGTCGATATCGGGCGTGCGGATGCACTTCTGGATGCTGGTGGCCGTCGCGTACGGCGGCGTGCGCGCGCCCAAGAAGTACGGCACGAACTGGACCATGCCGGCATTGACGAACAGCAGGTTGGGGTCATCCAGGATCACCGATGCGCTGGGCACCTCGGTGTGGCCGGCCTTCACGAAATGATCAAGGAATCTCTTCCTGATCTCGTGTGTCTGCACTTCTAGTCCGCTTCTTCCTGTCGTTAGACGTCGGTCCCCACCCTATTCGGGTCCGCTAACCCTCCATAAAGCTCAGCCGCACCGACCGCCGTGGATTGTCCCGGTTCAGGTCAACCAGCACGATGCTTTGCCAGGTGCCCAACTGCGGGTCACCACTCGCGACCGGCACCGTCACCGACGGCGCGACGATCGCCGGCAGCACATGGTCGGCGCCGTGGCCCTGCGAGCCGTGCGCGTGCCGGTAGCGGTCGTCACGCGGCAAAAGCCGTTCCAGCGTGTCGACCAGGTCCTCATCGGAACCGGCGCCGGTCTCGATGATGGCGACCCCGGCCGTCGCGTGCGGGACGAACACGTTGCACAGGCCGTCCCCGTAGCTGAAGCAGAACCGGCGCACCGCATCGGTCAGGTCGACGATGCAGCGACGGGCGGTGTCCACCTCCAGGACATCGGTATGCACCCCGACAAGCCTACGGGCGAGCCGCTGGGCCCAGCCAATCGATTGTGAGTCCGGCCTGAGTCGGGCCGCACCATTGCGCGCGCTCAGCGGCAGGAGGAGGGTAGCTGGTGGACCGGTGGCGCCACCGGGGCGCCGCCCCGAACAAAGAGGGGGTGGGTCGTGTACGCACGCTCTACCACTATTCAGGCGCAAACCTCGTCCATCGACGCCGGAATTGCGCTCGTTCGCGACGAGGGTATGCCCGCACTGCAGGGCATGGCGGGGTGCGTCGGCGTATCCCTCTTGGTCAACCGGCAGTCCGGCCGGTGCATCGTCACCACCGCCTGGGAGACCGAGGAGGCCATGCGCGCGGGCTCGGAACAGATGGCACCGCTGCGTGATCGGGCCGCGGACATGATGAGCGGCACGCCGAGCATCGATGACTGGGAGATCGCGGTGCTGCATCGCGAGCGCCGTGCTCCCGAGGGTGCGGGCGTGCGGGCGACCTGGGTTCAGGTGCAGCCGGACCAAATGGACCAAGCCATCGAGTACTACAAGGCGTCCGTCCTGTCCCAGATGAAAGACCTCGACGGGTTCTGCAGTGCCAGCCTGCTGGTCGACCGCGCATCCGGGCGTGCCGTGTCCTCCGCGACGTTCGACAGCGTTGACGCGATGAAGCGGAACCGGGACCAGGCAACCGCCCTGAAGATCGCGTCGATGCGCGAGGCGGGCGTCGAAGAACTCGACGAATGCGAGTTCGAGCTGGCGCTGGCGCATCTGCGGGTGCCCGAGCTGGCCTGATCCGGACCCGTCGGGCCATTGCGACGCCCGGTCCCTAGGAGGAAGGTATTCGGTGGGACCGGTGGCGCCATCGGGGCGCTGCCCCGATATGGGAGGGGTCGATCGTGTACGCACGCTCTACCACCATCCAGGCGCAACCGTTGTCGGTCGACATTGGCATCGCGCACGTCCGTGACGTCGTCATGCCCGCTCTGCAGGAGATGAACGGGTGTGTCGGAGTCTCGCTGCTGGTGGACCGCCAGTCCGGCAGATGTATCGCCACCAGCGCGTGGGAGACGATCGAAACCATGCGCGCCAGCGCCGAGCGGGTGGCGCCCGTCCGTGACCGTGCCGCGTTGATGTTCGACGGCAGCGCCAAAGTCGAGGAGTGGGACATCGCTTTGCTGCACCGCGACCACCGCTCCAACGAAGGCGCGTGCGTGCGGGCCACGTGGCTCAAGGTGGTACCGGATCAGCTCACCCGATCCCTGGACTTCTACCGCACGTCGGTGCTTCCGGAGCTCGGGGAGCTCGACGGCTTCTGCAGTGCCAGCCTGATGGTCGACCACCCCGCATGCCGGCGGGCGGTGTCGTGCTCGACGTTCGACAGCATGGACGCGATGGCCCGAAACCGGGACAAGGCGACCGAGCTGCGTAGCAGGCGCGTGCGGGATCTGGGCGCCGAGGTAGTCGACGTGGCCGAGTTCGAGCTGGCGATCGCCCACCTGCGGGTGCCCGAGCTGGTCTGAGCCCCAGCTCGAGAGCGCCGAGTGTGCGGCCAGCCGCACCGTCGGCCGCGAGTGTGCGGCCAGCCGCACCGTCGGCACCGATCCACGCCTCACGGGAGTGCGTCCCCGGGGAATCCGCGGCAGGCGTGCACCTCGTAGGTGAAGACGCCCGCCGCGACCCCGGGGTCGTCGTTCATGATCGCGGCGGCCTCATCGACCGTCGCGGCGAATACGCAGATGCCGCAGACGTCGGAACCGTCGGTGACCGGTAGGACCACGGGCATCACGCCGCCGTCGCGCAACCCGAAGTTGCGCCGACCGTGCTCCCAGATGATGCCCGGGCTCGCGTCGTCATCGAAGTTCGGGCCCTTTTTGAGGATGACGACGCCGTAGGGCTTGGCGGTGGGCAGCAGTCGGCCCATCTCCTCGTCGGTGAAGGTTTTCATGGTCGTCCCCTCTTACGGATGATTGCGCGCAGCCGGTCCAGCCGGCCCACCATTTCGCGTTCGCCGCCGCGACCGGTGGGCCGATAGTAGTCCACGCCGACCACCTCGTCCGGCGGATATTGTTGGGCGACAACGCCGTCCGGATCGTCGTGGGAGTACCGGTAGCCCTGCGCGTTGCCCAGCGCTGCCGCACCGGAATAGTGCCCGTCGCGCAGGTGGGCCGGCACCAGACCGGCCTTGCCCGCCTTGATGTCGTCCATCGCCGCCGCGAGCGCGGTGGTGACCGCGTTCGACTTCGCCGCGGTGGCCAGATGGATGGTGGCGTGTGCCAGGGTCAGCTGCGCCTCGGGCAGGCCGATCAGCTGTACGGTCTGGGCGGCCGCGACCGCGGTCTGCAGCGCGGTCGGATCCGCCATGCCGATGTCCTCGCTCGCCAGGATCATCAGCCGGCGCGCGATGAACCGCGGATCCTCCCCGGCGACGAGCATGCGGGCCAGGTAGTGCAGTGCCGCGTCGACGTCGGAGCCGCGCACCGATTTGATGAAGGCGCTGATGACGTCGTAGTGCTGGTCGCCGTCGCGGTCGTAGCGAACCGCGGCCTGGTCCAGGGATTGCTCGACGGCGGCGACGGTGACGTGCTCGTTCGCCTCGGCCGCGACTTCCAGCGCGGTCAACGCGCGGCGCGCGTCGCCGGCGGCGAGCCGCACCAGCAGGTCGACGGCGTCGGGTTCGACCTGCAGCCGCCCGCCCAGCCCGCGCGGGTCGTCGATCGCGCGCTGCACCACGGTTCGCACGTCGTCGGAGCTGAGCGGCCGCAGTTGCAAGATCAGCGACCGCGACAGCAGCGGCGCCACCACGGAGAACGACGGGTTTTCGGTGGTCGCAGCCACCAGCAGCACGATCCGGTTCTCGACCGCCGAGAGCAACGCGTCCTGCTGGGTCTTGGAGAACCGGTGCACCTCGTCGATGAAGAGGACGGTCTGCTCGCCGGAAAGGAGCGTCCGCCGCGCCTGATCTATAACGGCCCGAACCTCCTTGACGCCAGCCGACAACGCCGACAGGGCCTCGAAGCGGCGGCCGGTCGCCTGTGAGATCAGCGCGGCCAGCGTTGTCTTACCGCTCCCGGGCGGGCCGTACAGGATCACCGACGCCACGCCCGAGCCCTCGACCAAGCGGCGCAGCGGCGATCCGGGTGCCAGCAGGTGGTCCTGCCCGACCACCTCCTCCAGGGAGGCCGGACGCATCCGGACGGCCAGCGGCGCGCCGGCCGACACGCCCAGCTCATGGGGGGTTCTCCGCGGTGCGCCGGGGAGGTCAAACAGACCGTCGGACACGGCTTTAGGCATACCACGTCGGGGCGACGGGGTGCGCCGGCCCGAACCCGATGAAATTAATCCGCGCGCCTTGCCCACTTATTTGTTAAGTTCCGGTTTGCCAAGTCCCGCGCGTGCCCACAGAGTCAATCCGACAGCTAGGACGGACATGAGCCAGCCTCCCGATTATCCAGGCAGCGACCCCCAGTGGGGGAACCAGAACCCTCCCGGCTATCCCCCGCCGCCCGGGCCGCCGCCCGGGCCGCCGCCCGGTTACGGCGCGCCGCCTCCCCCGGGTTACGGCCCACCGCCCGGGGGCTACAACCCTCAAGGCCCTCCGCCGGGACCACCGCCCGGCCCTCCCGGGCCGCCGCCCGGTTACGGCCCGCCGCCCGGGCCGCCGCCCGGTTACGGCCCGCCGCCCGGGCCGCCGCCCGGTTACGGCGCACCGCCCCCGCCTCCCGGCCAGGGCTACGGCGCACCCCCGACCGGTTACCCCCCGCAGCCGGGCTACGGTGGCCAACCCGGCGGCCCGCCGGCCCCGGCGTTCAGCGTGGGTGAGGCGTTCACCTGGGCGCGGAACAAGTTCTCGCAGAACGCCACGGCATTGATCGTGTCCGCCCTTGCCTACCTGGTGCTGTTCAGCGTCGGTTACGGTGTGTCCCTCGTCGGCAGCGTCCAGGGCGGCACCACCACGACAACCGTCAACGGCTACACCAGCACCGTCCCGACCGGCCCCAGCGCCCTCGGGTTGGTCCTCACGTTCGGTGGCTACCTACTCACTTTCGTGGTGGGAGTATTCGGGCAAGCCGGGTTCTTCTCCGGATGCCTTGACATCGCCGACGGACGACAAGTGAGCATCGCGTCGTTCTTCAAGCCGCGCAACTTCGGCACGGTGATCCTCGCCGCGCTGCTGGTCGGCGTTCTGACCGGGATCGGCTCGGTCTTGTGCGTCCTTCCCGGCCTGGTCGTGGCCTTTTTCGCCATGTTCACCGTGCCGTTCGCCATCGACCGGTCGCAGGGCGCCATCGACGCGCTGAAGTCCAGCTACTCCACGGTCTCGTCGAACTTCGGCGGTGCATTCCTGACATGGCTGGTCCAGGCGTTGTGTATCTTCGTGGGCTCGCTGGTTTGCGGTATCGGAGTGATCGTCGGTGGACCCATCGGCGCGCTCGTCCTGATCTACGGCTACCGCAAGCTTTCCGGCGGCCAGGTCGTCCCCGTGCAGCAGCCCGGTTACCCGGCGGGGCCGCCTCCCGGGCTGCCGCCGGGATACCAGCAGGGCTGAGAAAGGCCCGACGGCTGCGCGTCGTGCGGTAACCCGCAGGACGAGGCTGAATTGCGGTGCGCTGCGGGCTTGTCGCGCTTGTGATGAGATCAGCGGATGAGCATCAAAGTTGCGCTGGAGCACCGCACCAGCTACACCTTTGACCGGCTGGTCCGAGCGTCTCCGCACGTCGTGCGGCTGCGCCCGGCGCCCCACTCGCGCACGCCCGTCGAGGCCTACTCGCTGCGCGTCGAGCCCGACGACCACTTCATCAACTGGCAGCAGGACGCGGTGGGCAACTTCCTTGCCCGGCTGGTGTTTCCGAATCCGATGAGCCGGCTGACGATCACCGTCGGGCTCATCGCCGACCTCAAGGTGATCAACCCCTTCGATTTTTTCATCGAGGACTGGGCCGAGACGTGGCCTTCGGGTGGGTTGATCTACCCCAAGGAGGTGGCCGATGACCTCAGGCCGTACCTGCAGCCCGTCGACGAAGCCGGCGACGGGTCGGGCCCCGGCGAGCTCGTGCAGGCATGGTTACGCAACTTCACCGTCCCGGACGGCACGCGCACCATCGACTTCCTGGTCTCGCTCAACCGCGCCGTCAACGCCGACGTTGCCTACAGCCTGCGGATGGAACCCGGGGTCCAGACACCGGATTTCACGCTGCGCACCGGCGTCGGCTCGTGCCGGGACTCGGCGTGGCTGTTGGTGTCGATCCTGCGCCAGCTGGGGCTGGCGGCCCGGTTCGTCTCCGGCTACCTGGTGCAGCTGGCGTCCGACGTCACGGCGCTCGACGGGCCGTCGGGACCCGTCGCCGACTTCACCGACCTGCACGCGTGGGCCGAGGTGTACATCCCCGGCGCGGGCTGGATCGGGCTGGACCCGACGTCCGGGCTGTTCGCCGGCGAGGGCCACATCCCGCTGGCGGCGACGCCGCACCCGGCGACCGCGGCACCCATCACCGGCGGCACCGAACCCTGCGAATCGGCGCTGGAGTTCTCCAACACCGTCACCCGCGTGCATGAAGACCCGCGCGTCACACTGCCCTACACCGACGAGGCGTGGCGGACCATCCGTGACGTCGGCCGGCGCGTCGACGAGCGACTGGGCGCCGCCGACGTTCGGCTGACCGTTGGCGGCGAGCCGACGTTCGTGTCGGTGGACAACCAGGTCGACGAGGAGTGGACGACCGCCGCCGACGGCCCGCACAAGCGGCAGCGGGCATCCGATCTGGCGGCCCGCCTGAAGGCCGCGTGGGCGCCGCAGGGGCTGGTCCAACGGGGACAGGGCCGTTGGTATCCGGGAGAACCGTTGCCGCGCTGGCAGATTGCGCTCCACTGGCGTACCGACGGGCGGCCGCTGTGGACCGACGACGCGCTGCTGGCCGACCCCTGGCTCGGCGAGCCGGCGGGCTCGACCGCGGACAACGAGACGGCCTACAAGCTGCTCGCCGGGGTTGCCGACGGTCTGGGATTGCCGCTGTCCCAGGTACGCCCGGCCTATGAGGACCCACTCGCGTGGCTCGCCGCCGAGGTGCGCAAGCCCGAGGGCGACCCGGTGGAATCGAGCGCCGACCTCGGCCCCGAGACGCTCGCGCGTCTCGACGAATCCACCATGGCCCCTGCCGCTTTCGTGCTGCCGCTGCACCGCCGCGAAGACGACCTGGGCTGGGCCAGCGCGAACTGGCGGCTGCGCCGCGGCCGCATCGTGCTGCTCGAGGGCGACTCCCCCGCGGGGCTGCGGCTGCCGCTGGACTCGATCAGCTGGGAACCGCCACCCGCGCGATTCGACGTCGACCCCCTGTCCGTGGGGCGCGAGCTGGCGGCGGAGCCCGCGGCGGGCGATGCGGTGGTGACCGACCCCGACACGGCGCCGCCGACCGCGATGGTCGCCGAGGTCCGGGGCGGGCTGTTGCACATTTTCGTGCCGCCCACCGCGGCGCTCGAACACTTCGTCGACCTCGTCGCCCGGGTCGAGGCCGCGGCGGCCAAAGCCCACTGCCCGGTCGTGATCGAGGGCTACGGCCCACCGCCGGACCCACGGCTGATATCGATGACGATCACCCCCGACCCGGGCGTCATCGAAGTCAACGTGGCGCCCACCGCCGACTTCGCCGAACAAACGGAGCTGCTGGAAACCCTGTATGAGCAAGCCCGCCTGGCGCGGCTGTCTACGGAGTCGTTCGACGTCGACGGCACTCACGGCGGCACCGGCGGCGGCAACCACATCACGCTCGGCGGCGTCACGCCCGCGGACTCGCCGCTGCTGCGCCGGCCCGATCTGCTGGTGTCGCTACTGACCTACTGGCAGCGGCACCCGTCGTTGTCCTATTTGTTCGCCGGGCGTTTCGTCGGCACCACGTCGCAGGCGCCACGGGTCGACGAGGGCCGCGCCGAGGCCCTCTACGAACTCGAGATCGCGTTCGCCGAGATCTCCCGGTTGGCGGCGGGCGGCACGCCCAAGCCCTGGGTTACCGACCGCGCGCTGCGGCACCTGCTCGCCGACATCACGGGCAACACCCATCGCGCCGAGTTCTGCATCGACAAGCTGTACAGCCCCGACAGCCCGCGCGGCAGGCTTGGCCTATTGGAACTGCGCGGCTTCGAGATGCCGCCGCATCTGCGCATGGCGATGGTGCAGTCGCTGCTGGTGCGCTCGCTGGTCGCGTGGTTCTGGGACGAACCGCTGCGTGCCCCGCTGATCCGCCACGGCTCCAACCTGCACGGGCGATACCTGTTGCCGCACTTCCTGATTCACGACATCGCCGACGTGGCCGCCGACCTGCGCGCGCACGGCATCGCATTCGAGACCAGCTGGCTGGACCCGTTCACCGAATTCCGCTTCCCGCGTATCGGCACCGCCGTGTTCGACGGGGTTGAGATCGAGCTGCGCGGGGCGATCGAACCGTGGAACACCCTCGGCGAGGAGGCCGCCGCCGCCGGCACCGCCCGCTACGTCGACTCGTCCGTCGAGCGCATCCAGATCCGCATCATCGGCGCCGACCGCCATCGCTACGTGGTGACGGCCAACGGCTACCCGGTGCCGTTGCTGGCGACGGACAACCCCGACATCAACGTGGGTGGCGTGCGGTTCAAGGCCTGGCAGCCGCCCAGCGCGCTGCACCCGACCATCACCACCGACGTCCCGCTGCGGTTCGAGCTGATCGACCTCACCAGCGCGATGTCGCGCGGCGGATGCACCTACCACGTGGCGCATCCGGGCGGCATGGCCTACGACGAGCCGCCCATCAACGCCGTTGCGGCAGAGTCGCGCCGCGCCCGCCGCTTCGAGGCAACCGGCTTCACGCCCGGCAGGATCGACCTGTCCGCCATCCGGGAGAAGCAGGCCAGGATATTCACCGACGTCGGCGCGCCGGGCATCCTCGATCTGCGACGCGTGCGTACCGTGCAGCAATAATGCCGTACCCGAAGCTCCCCGGCCGGTCGCTACGACGCCGACCGGCTGTTGGCCGGATACCGGACCGCGCGAGCCCAGGAAGCGCTTTTCGATCTGCGGCACGGCCCGGGGGTCGGCTACGACGAATTCGTCGACCGCGACGGAAACGTGCGGCCGGCCTGGTCCGAGCTGGCGAACGCGGTCGCGGAGCGCGGCAGGGCCGGGCTGGACCGGCTGCGCTCGGTGGTCAACGGTCTGATCGACAACGACGGCATCACCTACACCGAGGTCGATTCCACCTGGGACGGCGGGTCCAAGCCCCAGGCCCCGGAGCCGAGACCCTGGAGCCTGGACGCCCTGCCGATCGTGGTCTCCGCGGCCGACTGGGAGGTGCTGGAGGCCGGGCTGGTGCAGCGGTCCCGCCTGCTCGATGCCGTGCTCGCCGACCTTTACGGGCCGCGCAGCCTGATCACCGAAGGCGTCCTGCCACCGGAACTGGTTTTCGCCCACCCCGGTTACGTGCGCGCCGCCAACGGAATTGAGATCCCCGGGCGCCACCAGCTCTTCATGCACGCGTGTGACGTCAGCCGGCTGCCGGACGGCGACTTTCAGGTCAACGCCGACTGGACGCAGGCGCCGTCGGGCGCGGGCTACGCGCTGGCCGACAGACGTGTTGTGGCGCACTCGATTCCGGATCTCTACGAGAGCATCGCGCCGCGGCCGACGACACCATTCGCGCAGGCGTTGCGGCTGGCGCTCATCGACGCGGCACCCGACGTCGCCCAAGACCCCGTGGTCGTGGTGCTCAGCCCGGGAATCTACTCGGAGACCGCCTTCGATCAGGCGTATCTGGCTACGCTGCTTGGCTTTCCGCTGGTGGAAAGCGCGGATCTGGTGGTGCGCGACGGCAAGCTGTGGATGCGCTCGCTGGGAACGCTGAAGCGCGTCGACGTGGTGCTGCGCCGGGTCGATGCCGAGTACACCGACCCCCTGGACCTGCGCGCCGATTCCCGGCTCGGTGTGGTGGGTTTGGTGGAGGCACAACGCCGCGGGACGGTGACCGTCGTCAACACGCTGGGCAGCGGAGTCCTGGAAAGCCCTGGGCTGCTGCGCTTTCTGCCCGATCTCGCCGAACGCTTCCTCGGCGAAGACCCGCTCCTGCACACCGCGCCTGCCTACTGGGGCGGCATCGCCGGCGAGCGCTCCCACCTGCTGGCCAATCTATCTTCGCTCTTGATCAAGTCCACAGTCGGCGGGAAAACATTTGTCGGACCGACGCTTTCGTCCGGTCAGCTGGCGGAGTTGGCCGCACGGATCGAGGACATGCCGTGGCAGTGGGTCGGACAGGAGCCGCCGCAGTTCTCGACGGCGCCCACCGACCATGCCGGCGTGTTGTCCTCGGCCGGAGTCGGCATGCGGTTGTTCACGATCGCCCAACGCAGCGGCTACGCGCCGATGATTGGCGGCGTCGGCTACGTGCTGGCCCCCGGGCCCGCCGCTTATACGCTGAACACTGTTGCGGCAAAAGATATCTGGGTGCGGCCGACGGAGCGTGCGCGGGCCGAGACGGTCACCCTTCCCACGGCGCCGGCGCCGGCAAAGGCCGGCGCGGGCACGTGGGGGGTCAGCTCGCCGCGCGTGCTGTCCGACCTGTTCTGGATGGGACGCTACGGCGAGCGCGCCGAGGAGACGGCCCGGTTGCTGATCGTCGCCCGCGACCGCTTCCACGTCTACCGGCACAATCAGGACACCGAGGAAAGCGAGTGCGTGCCGGTGCTGATGGCCGCGCTGGGCCGACTCACCGGGACCCAGACCGGAGCCGACGGCGACCACGCCGAGGCGATCGCCGTCGCCCCCTCGACGCTGTGGTCCCTGACCCTGGACCCGACGCGGCCCGGATCGCTCGTCCAGTCGGTGGAAGGGCTGGCGCTGGCCGCCAGGTCGGTGCGCGACCAACTGTCCAACGACACGTGGATGGTGTTGGCCGGGGTGGAGCGCGCGGTCGCGCTGCGGTCCGACCCGCCGGACTCCCTCGCCGAGGCCGACGCCTTGCTCGCGTCGGCTCAGGCACAGACGTTGGCCGGAATGCTGACGCTGTCGGGCGTGGCCGCCGAGTCGATGGTGCGCGACGTGGGCTGGACGATGGCCGACATCGGCAAACGCATCGAGCGCAGCCTATGGCTGACCAAGTTGCTGCGCGCCACGCTGACCGACGTCCGCAGTGCCGCGGCCGAGCAAACGATCATCGAGGCGACGCTGGTGGCGTGCGAATCGTCGGTCATCTATCGGCGCCGCACCGTCGGCAGAGTCAGCGTCGCCGCCGTGACCGAGCTGATGCTTTTCGACCCCGACAACCCGCGGTCGTTGCTGTATCAGCTGGAGCGGCTGCGGGCCGACCTCAAGGACCTGCCCGGCGCGTCGGGGTCGTCGCGTCCGGAGCGGTTGGTGGAGGAGATCGGCACGCTGCTGCGCCGGTCGCATCCCGACCAGCTGGAAGCGGTTTCCGCCGACGGGCAACGGGCCAAGTTGGCGGAACTGCTCGATGCGGTGCATGCCGAGCTGCGCGACCTGGCCGAGGTCATCACCGCAACGCAGCTGGCGTTGCCCAGCGGCATGCAGCCGCTGTGGGGCCCCGACGAACGGCGGGTTATGCCGGCCTAGCCCAGACCGTGCGCCAGGGCATCGATCTATTTACTAGGCGTTTGTCCAATGTAGGTCGTTTTCGACGGCTTGTATCTTGTTGTACCCGAGGCGTTTTCGGGCGATCAGGCCGACAATTAAGTTTCGCTCCAAGTCGATCGAATCAAGTTTGCGGAATTAGGGTCAACATACAAACCGACGCGCGTACTGTATTTGAACTGTCCTCCAGTGTTCCCTGCTAGCCGCGCCGACCGTGCTGACAACCGGCCGTCGTTGCGCCTTCTCCGATTACTAGTCATACTTATGACCATGCCGATGTGGGAAACCAGTTCAATCGCCGACACCAAAGCGCACCTGTCGGAGTTGGTGGCACGTGTCGGCGAGCAGCACGAACGGATCATGGTCACCAACCACGGCCGCGTCGTGGCGGTCCTTCTTGCCGTCGATGACCTGGAGTCGCTAGAAGAGACCATCGCGATCCTGTCCGACACGGCAGCGATGCGCGCGCTCGCCCAGGCCGACGCCGAGCTGACCCGCGGCGAAGGCGAAGACCAGGCGAGCCTGGACGCAGCGATGCAAGCACGCCGCGCCAGGACGTGACCCATCCGCAGCGATACCAGCTAATAGTCGCTCCGACCGCGAAAAGGCAACTAGCTGAACAACTCCCAGAATCAGTAGCGTTCGCGGCCTACGAGTTCATCATCGGTCCGTTGCTCGACAACCCGCACCGCGTCGGCAAGCGGCTACGACCGCCGCTGAATGACCGCTGCAGTGCCCGGCGCGGCACCTACCGCGTGATCTACAGAATCGACGACGAGAACCAGCAAGTCACCGTCGTCGGCGTTTTCAGCCGTGCGGAGGCATACCGTCCTCGATAGAGGCTGGCGCTGTTGAGGTGCGCTGTAAACAGTCGACGAGGTGGCTCTGCCCGCCCGTCGGCTTATTGAAGCGCCGCGGCCGCTCCCCGCGATTCCGCAGTCACCTCGTCGATTACGGTGTGCACGAACTGCATCTTGTCCAGCACCGCCACCGGCAACACGAACGGGTACAGATCGTCGTGGCCCATCGAACGGTTCACCATGTTCAGCGACCACGACAGCGGCAGCCACATCTCGATGATGTTCGGAAAAGCGCTGGGGCCCAACGCCGGACGGTCGAAGGTCGCCGACGCCGGCGCCAGCCCGCACCAGGCCGAGGTGTCCAAAGCGTCGCGAATGTGCAGGTAGTGGGCGAACGTCTCGGCCCAATCCTCGGCGGCATGCATGGTCGCATACGACGACACAAAGCTTTCCTGCCAACCCTTCGGCGCGCCCTCGCTGTAGTGTCGGTCCAGCGCCTCTTGGTAATCGGCGTCGGGATCGCCGAATAGCTCGTTGAACCGCGCCAAGTTGTCACTCGACGGGGTGATCAGCCGGTAGAAGTAGTAATGCCCGATCTCGTGGCGGAAGTGCCCGAGCAGGGTCCGGTACGGCTCGTCCATCTCGACTCGCAGCTGCTCGCGGTGGACGTCGTCGCCCTCGGCCAGATCCAGTGTGATGACGCCGTCTTCGTGGCCGGTCATCACCTTTTCGTGCGCGCTGGACAGCAGGCGGAATCCCAGTCCGTAGTCCGGATCGCGGTCACGTCCGACGATCGGCAACTTCAGCTCGTGCAGCTCGGCGACCAGCCGCCGCTTGGCCGCCTCGGCGCGGGCGAACGCCGCCAGACCCTCGGTGTCGGCGTCGTTGGGCCGTTCCAGGGTGAGCGCGCACGACGCGCACAGCCCGCCGGGGTGATCCCTGGGGACAATCCAATTGCATTCCGCTAGATGGAGATTGGCGCACAGTTCATAGTCGTCGGCGTCCACGGCGCCGGCGTGCTCGCCCTCCTCGCCCGTGGCGATCACCAGCAGGGCCATCTGCTCGATGGAAAACCCCAGCGCGCTGCCGCACGACAGGCACGCCGAGTTCTCGAACGCCAGGCGCTGGCCGCAGTTGGGGCAGTGGAAGTCACGCATGCAAGGAGTCGCCTTCGAAGGGCACCACGTCGACGGAGACCTTGATAACGCTGCGCTTCGAGTTGGTGTAGATGATGCCGCGCAGCGGCGGCACGTCCGCGTAATCGCGCCCGCGCCCCGCGATGATGTAGCGCTCGTCGGCCATCTGGTCATTCGTGGGATCGAGTCCGAGCCATTCGAACCGGCCGGGCTCCTGCGGAGTCCACACCGCCGCCCAGGCGTGGGTGGCGTCGATGCCGATCATCCGATCCTTTCCCGGTGGCGGGTCGGTGGCCAGATAACCGGACACGTAGCTGGCCGCCAGGCCGTTGGCTCGCAGGCAGGCGATCGCCAGCCTTGCAAAGTCCTGACATACCCCCTCGCGGGCCTCCAGAACCTCATTGACCCCGGTGGAAACCGTCGTCGACCCCGAGCGGTAGGTGAAGTCGGCATAGATCCGCGACGTGAGATCGCGCAGCGCGTCGATCAACGGACGTTCCGGCACGAAGCTGGGGGCCGCGTAGTCGCGGATCTCATCGGTGATCTCCGGCGGGTTCAGATCCAGGGCGAATTCGGCCGCGAGCGCCGCGCGGCGCCCGGCCGGGCGGGAAGCCTCCCACGGTTGTACCGCCGGCCCGCCCGTGTACCGCTCGTGGGGAGGTGGATACACGTCGACGATGGAGTCGCTGGTGATCGTCAGGGCGCGGTGCGGCTCGGTGACGTGGAAATAGGAGCTGATGTTGCCGTAGCTGTCTTCGCTGGTGGAGCTGTCGGAAGGGGCCGGCTCGATGTCCAGCCGGTGGGCGATACAACGCTGCCGCAGCGAGTCGCGCGGCGTGAGAAAGCCGCGGCCATACGAGCTGGTCACGACGTCGGAATAGCGGTACTCGGTGCGGTGAGTGATCCGATGCCGGCGGGCTTGGGCGGCCTCAGCTTCTGACACGGCTTGATCACACCACAAACCGGCCGATCCGGAGCACAATCGAGACGTGGCCACGTGGAACGACGTCGCAAGCATCGTTGGGGAGCTGGCACTGACTTCGGAGCCCTCACCGCACGACTGGCGGGTCGGCAAGAAGATGCTGGCGTGGGAGCGGCCGCTGCGCCCCGCGGATCTCGAGGCGCTGACACAGATCGGGGTCCAGGCGCCTGACGGCGACATCCTCGCCGTGCGGGTGTCCGACGAGGGCGTCAAGTTCGCGTTGATCGCAGACGAGCCGGGAATCTACTTCACCACCCCGCATTTCGACGGCTATCCGGCGGTCCTGGTCAAACTGGCCGAGATCGATGCCCGCGGCCTCGAGGAGCTGGTCACCGAGGCGTGGCTGACCCAGGCGCCGAAGAAACTCGTCGAGGAGTTCCTGGCCGGCTCGATGTGAGCCCTTCACACGTGTCGAAGATCGATCACCCGTTGTAGGTCGTCGACGCAGGCCTCGACGTCGTCGGCCAGCACCACCTCGGTTCTCTCGCGAGCGTCCGCGTGCAGCTTCGAAGCGTGGCGGCGCGCCGCGGCGGCGTAGGCCGACGCCGCGGCGGGGTCGGAGTCGGCGAGGGCCGCCGCCGCCGCGAGTTGGACCAGCACGGCGTGCACGGGCTCCGGGAGCTGGTGGCTGTGGCCGTCGACTTCGGGAGCGACGGCACGGGCCAGTTCCAGCACGGACCCGGCGAGCAGGGCCACGTGCACGGCCTGGTGATCCGCGGCTCGGACGGAGTCGCGCATACCCCATCGCCGCGGCGAAATCCGCACCGCCTGACGAGCGGTGGCGCGGGCCTGGTTGAGTCCGGCCAGCTGCTCGTGCACCCGGTCGACGGCCGACAGCGGCCAGTCGGGCGGGGGCACGCTGCGTCCTGCCGCGATTTCCGCGGCGCGCGACAGGACGCCTTGCAGGGCCCGCAGCACCCCGACGCGCGCCCGGCGCAGCACCTTCAACGGGTCGGCCGGGAACAGCAGGACGGCGAACACGATGGCCAGACAACCGCCGATGAGGGCGTCGGAGATACGTGCCCAACCGACACCACTGCGATACAACGCCAGCACCAGGATCGACGACACGACGGTCTGGTTGGCGAACATCATCCCTTGCCCGATGAAGCCCTGCCCGATCAAAACCGCGAGCGACAGCGCGATCAGCGTGGCGACGCCGATGGGGACGGCCCCCGGGCCCAGCAGCCCGTGCACCGCCGTGCCGACCCCGATCCCCGACGTCACCCCGATCATCATCTGGACGGCGCGTTGCGCACGCAGCACGTTGCTGATCGACAGGCACACCGCCGAGGCGATCGGCGCGAAGAACGGCTGGGGATGACCCACCACGTCGTGCGCGACGTACCAGGCCAGACCCGAGGCGACAGCGGTCTGGACAAGATTGAACGACCGGCCACGCAGCCGTCTGAGAGCCGCAAGAGCGGCGGCGTACCCGGGGTATGGCAGCGTCAGCAGCGAAGTGCCCATGACGCGTGCTTACACCAGCTCAGGCAGGCCGCAACTCGAACAGCGGAATCACCCGGCTGGTCTTGGACTGGTATTCGGCGAAGCCGGCGCCACGGCGGTGACCTTCGGGAACAGTTCGTCTCGTTCGGCGGCGGGCAGTTCGCGCGCCGTCACGTCAAACGCGTCGGTGCCGACCTCGACGTGGGCCTGCGGGTTGGCCCGCAGGTTGTGCACCCAGGCCGGGTTGACCGGGGCGCCGGCGAAGGATCCGAGGATGATCAGCCTGCCGTCGATGCGGAAATACGCCAGCGGCGACACCCGGCGTTCGCCGGATTTGGCGCCCGTCGTGGTGAGCAGTAGCAGGTCGGCGTTGGCGAACTGGCCGGTCGACCTTGCCGTCGTTGGCCCGGAACTCGTCGACGATGTTCTTGTTGAAGGCGTGCAGGGTTGCGGTATCGGGGGTCTGTTCGGTCATGCCTGGTCAACCTCTTTGGGCTTGGCGTCTATTCCGGACTCCGTGCTGGGCGTTTTTTGCCGTTAGCTGTGACGGTTGCTCAAGAAACACGCTGTTCAGGGTAGTTGGTTCTGACGGTAGCCAGAAGCTCTGTTGAATCTGCTGCGGACTGACTGCGGACTGGCCACTCCGGCGCGTCTAGCCCAGCAAACGAGCATTTGCGCGACGCGGCAAACAAGACAGCAGTGTCGAGTTTTAAGCGGTAGCGCGGCTGATGAGCTGACCGCCAAAAGCTGCTGCTGCCGGTGCTCTGCAGCAGCCGTCACGATCCGATGCGCAAGTGGATTCAGGTGGCCAGACCATCCGGCCTGCGGCTCCCGTGATAGGCCGGTCGGTGGTGCTTACGCCTTGTCGCGGGATCGCAGCTCTCGCCTGAGCTCGATCACCTGTTTCTCAAGGTCGATCACAGCCTTGGAGCACATGGCTGTCAGTCCAATGAGTTCCACGACTACCGCCCATATCCGGCTGTGGCCGGTAAAGGATTCGTCGAACTCGGCGAACCGCTCGAGGAGTTCCCTTCCGATAACGGATTCGGGATCGAGCTGTATCCGCCGCATTTTGCTGAACGCCGAGAAGTCGGCTGTTTCTTCGGATGGGCTCATCGTTTGAGCTCAGGCCGGGTTGCGCCCCCCGTCAGTCTTGGCTTGCGTGAGACCTGCGGCGTTCAGGATTCAACTCACCTGATGGCGCAGCC
>CAVPFT010000066.1:0-10334 GCA_963703795.1 uncultured Actinomycetota bacterium
GGGGCGGCCGGTTTCATCACGCCCGGCGGGGCGGCCGACTTCGGCTGGACCGCCTACACCCCGCTGAGCGACGCCGTCCACTCGCCGGGGCTCGGTGGCGACCTGTGGATCATGGGCCTGATCGTCGCGGGTCTGGGCACCATCCTGGGCGGGGTCAACATGATCACCACCGTGATCTGCATGCGTGCGCCCGGGATGACGATGTTCCGGATGCCGATCTTCACCTGGAACATTCTGGTGACTTCCATCCTGGTGTTGATCGCGTTCCCGCTGCTGACCGCGGCGCTGTTCGGCCTGGCCGCCGACCGTCACCTGGGGGCCCACGTCTACGACGCCGCCAACGGCGGAGTCCTGTTGTGGCAGCACCTGTTCTGGTTCTTCGGCCACCCCGAGGTGTACATCATCGCGCTGCCGTTCTTCGGGATCGTCACCGAGGTCATCCCGGTCTTTTCCCGCAAGCCGATCTTCGGGTACACGACGCTGGTCTACGCAACGCTGTCGATCGCCGCGCTTTCGGTCGCGGTGTGGGCGCACCACATGTTCGCCACCGGAGCCGTTCTGCTGCCGTTCTTTTCGTTCATGACGTATCTGATCGCGATCCCGACCGGGATCAAGTTCTTCAACTGGACCTTCACGATGTGGAAGGGCCAGATAACCTTTGAGACGCCGATGCTGTTCTCGGTGGGCTTCCTGGTCACCTTCCTGCTGGGTGGCCTGACCGGTGTGCTGCTGGCCAGCCCGCCGCTGGACTTCCACGTGACCGACAGCTATTTCGTGGTCGCGCACTTCCACTACGTGCTGTTCGGCACCATCGTGTTCTCCACGTTCGCGGGCATCTACTTCTGGTTCCCGAAGATGACCGGCCGGCTGCTCGACGAGCGACTGGGCAAGCTGCATTTCTGGTTGACGTTCATCGGCTTTCACACCACGTTCCTGGTGCAGCACTGGCTGGGTGACGAGGGCATGCCGCGCCGCTACGCCGACTACCTGCCCACCGATGGGTTCCAGGGCTTGAACATCGTTTCGACCGTCGGCGCCTTCATCCTGGGTGCGTCGATGTTCCCGTTCGTATGGAACGTCTTCAAGAGCTGGCGCTACGGCGAGGTGGTGACCGTCGACGACCCGTGGGGCTACGGCAATTCGCTGGAGTGGGCGACCAGTTGCCCGCCACCGCGGCACAACTTCACCGAGCTGCCCCGGATCCGTTCGGAGCGCCCGGCATTCGAGTTGCACTACCCGCACATGGTCGAACGGCTTCGCGCCGAGGCGCACGTCGGTCGGCCGCACAAGGCTGAAAGCGACGCCGACGACGTAAGCATTCGCACCTAATGGGCGTCGAGAGGATCTAGCCGCGCCGAACGGGGCTGAGTCGCGGGTGAGCACACCATCCAAGGTGTCGGTACTGATCACGGTGACCGGCGTCGATCAGCCGGGCGTGACGTCCGCGCTATTCGAGGTGCTCTCCCGGCACGGGGTGGAGCTGCTCAACGTCGAACAGGTGGTGATCCGGGGCCGCCTGACGCTGGGGGTGCTGCTGTGCTGTCCGCCGGAGGTCGCTGACGGCGGCGTGTTGCGCGACGACGTCGAATCCGCCATCCGCGGGGTGGGTCTGGACGTCAGCATCGAGCGCAGCGACGACGTGCCGATCATCCGGGACCCGCCGACCCACACCATTTTCGTTCTGGGCCGGCCGATTACGGCTCGGGCGTTCGGCGCGGTGGCCCACGAGGCGGCGGTGTTGGGCGCCAACATCGACCTCATCCGCGGCGTCTCCGACTATCCGGTGACCGGCCTGGAATTGCGGGTTTCGGTGCCGCCCGGAGCCGATGGCCCGCTGCGGAAAGCGCTGACACGGGTGGCCGGCGACGAGGGCGTCGACGTCGCGGTCGAGGAGTACAGCCTGGAGCGGCGCGCCAAACGGCTCATCGTGTTCGACGTCGATTCGACCCTGGTTCAAGGTGAGGTCATCGAGATGCTGGCGGCCCATGCGGGGGCCCAGGGGAAGGTCGCCGCGATCACCGAGGCCGCGATGCGCGGTGAGCTGGATTTCGCGCAGTCGCTTCAGCAGCGGGTGGCGACCTTAGCGGGCTTGCCCGCCAGCGTGATCGACGAGGTCGCCGAGCAGCTCGAACTGATGCCCGGCGCCCGGACCACACTACGAACGTTGCGGCGCTTGGGTTTTCGTTGCGGCGTGGTCTCCGGGGGCTTCCGGCGGATCATCGAACCGCTGGCCGAGGAGCTGATGCTGGACTACGTCGCCGCCAACGACCTGGAGATCGTCGACGGGACACTGACCGGCCGGGTGATCGGCCCGATCATCGATCGGGCCGGTAAGGCCGAGGCGCTTCGGGAATTCGCGCAGCAGGCGGGGGTGCCGATGGAGCAGACCGTCGCGGTCGGCGACGGCGCCAACGACATCGACATGCTGGCCGCGGCCGGGCTCGGTGTGGCGTTCAATGCCAAACCCGCGTTGCGTGAGGTCGCCGATGCGTCGTTGAGCAACCCATACCTCGACACGGTGCTGTTTCTTTTGGGCGTGACGCGCGGCGAGATCGAGGCCGCCGACGCGGTCGACGGCCGGGTGCGCCGGGTGGAAATCCCGCCGGATTAATTGCCTCGCGAGCAGACGCAGACTCGCACGAATTCTGGGATTTTGACGCGATTCCGCGTCTGCTCGCCGGGCGGGGGAGCGATCCGAAAGACCCGGCAGGTGTTCGGGCGTCGCGGTACGGCACGATGGTCGGGTGCCCGAAATCGGAAGCGAGGCAGCCGACCCCGATCTGCTGATTGACTTCAGGAACGTGTCGCTATGGCGCGGCGAACATCTTTTGGTCGGGCCCGTCGATTGGGCGGTCGAACTCGACGAACGATGGGTGATCATCGGGCCCAACGGAGCCGGCAAGACATCGCTGCTGCGCATCGCCGCGGCGGCCGAGCACCCGTCGTCGGGCGTCGCCGATGTGCTCGGCGAGCGGCTGGGCCGGGTCGATGTGTCCGAGTTGCGTTCGCGGATCGGGCTGAGTTCGTCGGCCCTGGCGCAGCGGGTGCCCGGCGAGGAACTGGTGCGCGACCTCGTCGTCTCGGCCGGCTACGCGGTGCTGGGGAGATGGCGCGAGCGCTACGAGGACGTCGACTACCAGCGGGCGATCGACATGCTGGAGAGCCTCGGCGCCGAGCACCTCGCGGACCGCAGCTACGGGACGCTGTCCGAGGGGGAGCGCAAGCGGGTGCTGATCGCTCGCGCCCTGATGACCGACCCCGAACTGCTGTTGCTCGACGAACCGGCGGCCGGCCTGGATCTGGGCGGCCGGGAGGAGTTGGTGGCCCGGCTCACCGACCTGGCCGCCGACCCCGATGCGCCCGCGCTGGTGCTGGTCACCCATCACGTCGAGGAGGTTCCGCCCGGCTTCAGCCACTGCATGCTGCTGTCGGAGGGACGGGTGGTCGCCTCGGGTCTGCTGCCCGACGTGCTGACCGCCGAGAACCTGTCCACCGCGTTTGGCCAGTCGATCGCCCTGGACGTCGTCGACGGGCGCTATTTCGCACGACGGGTTCGCGGCCGTGCCGCCCACCGGAGGCAGCCATGAACACACCGTTGATCCCGCGGCCGGCGGCGACCGTGATGCTGATCCGCGATGGCGCGACAGAGTTGTCCGTTTTCCTGATGCGCAGGCACCGTGGCATGGACTTCGCGGGCGGGGTGATGGTGTTTCCCGGCGGGGGAGTCGACGATCGGGACCGCAAAGCCGACATCGCATGGGCCGGGCCGCCGCCGCTGTGGTGGGGGCAGCGGTTCGGCATCGAACCCGACCTGGCCGAGGCGTTGGTCTGCGCCGCGGCACGCGAGACGTTCGAGGAGTCGGGGGTGCTCTTCGCGGGCCCGGCCGACGACCCGAACAGCATCGTCCGCGACGCAGCGACGTATGGCGACGCCCGCGCCGCGTTGGCCGACCGGTCGCTGTCCTTCGCCGACTTTCTGCGCCAGGAAAACCTGGTGCTGCGGTCGGACCTGCTGCGGCCGTGGGCGAACTGGGTCACCCCCGAGGCGGAATTGACCCGCCGCTACGACACCTATTTCTTTGTGGGAGCGCTGCCGGAAGGGCAGCGCGCTGACGGCGAGAACACCGAATCCGACCGCGCCGACTGGGCATTGCCGCGCGACGCCCTCGACGACTTCGCGGCCGGCCGCAACATCCTGCTGCCGCCCACCTGGACGCAACTGGACTCGTTGGCCGGTCGCACCGTCGCCGAGGTGCTGGCCGTCGAGCGCCAGATCGTCCAGGTGCAGCCGCTGCTGGAGCAACGAGGCGACAACTGGGTTTTTGAGTTCTTCGACTCGGATCGCTACCACCAGGCGCGAATAGCGGGCGGATCGACCGGGTGGCCTTTTTGACGAGCCCTTTGAGCGAGTTCGTCAGCGTCGTGGTCAGCGACGGCTCGCAGGATGCAGGCCTGGCCATGTTGCTGCTGTCGCGGCCGCCGACAAATGCGATGACCCGCCAGGTCTACCGCGAGCTCGTGGCCGCGGCCGCCGAGCTGGGGCAGCGCGACGACGTCGCCGCGGTCATCCTGTTCGGTGGCCACGAGATATTCTCCGCCGGCGACGACATGCCCGAGCTGCGGACGCTAACGGCCCCGGAAGCCGAGATCGCGGCCCGGGTCCGGCAGGAAGCCGTCGACGCCGTCGCGGCGATCCCCAAGCCGACCGTCGCCGCGATCACCGGATACGCATTGGGCGCGGGCCTCACGCTGGCGCTGGCGGCCGATTGGCGGGTCAGCGGTGACAACGTCAGGTTCGGGGCGACCGAGATCCTGGCCGGCCTGGTCCCCGGCGGCGGCGGAATGGCCCGCCTGACCCGCGCGGTCGGGGCGAGCAGGGCCAAGGACCTGGTGTTCAGCGGGCGTTTCGTCGACGCCGAGGAGGCGCTGGCGCTGGGCCTGATCGACGAACTGGTGGCCCCCGACGACGTTTACGACGCCGCGGCAACCTGGGCGCGCCGCTTTCTCGGCGGCCCGACGCATGCGCTGGCCGCCGCCAAGGCCGGCATCAACGACGCCTTCGAGCTGGGACCGGTCGAGCGGCTGGCCGCCGAACGGCTCCGTTATGCCGAGTTGTTCGCCGCTGGTGACGGCGCTGGTGACGGCGCTGGCCGCAAGGGGTACCAGGGCGACGATTAGGCTGCCCTGCATGACGACGAGTTCGACCGACGCCGTTCCCAACCCACATGCGACTGCCGAGCAGGTCGCGGCCGCCAGGCAAGACAGCAAGCTGGCCCAGGTGCTCTACCACGACTGGGAGGCCGAGAGCTACGACGAAAAATGGTCGATCTCCTACGACCAGCGCTGCGTCGACTACGCCCGGCACTGCTTCGACGCCGTCGTGCCCGACGAGGTCATCCGTGAGCTGCCCTACGACCGCGCCTTGGAATTGGGCTGCGGCAGCGGCTTTTTCCTGCTCAATTTGATCCAGGCCGGGGTCGCCCGGCGCGGGTCGGTGACCGACCTCTCGCCCGGGATGGTCAAGGTCGCCGCCCGCAACGGACAATCGCTGGGCCTGGACATCGACGGCCGGGTCGCCGACGCCGAGGGCATCCCGTATGACGACAACACATTCGACTTGGTGGTCGGGCACGCGGTGCTGCATCACATTCCCGATGTCGAGCTGTCGCTGCGGGAGGCGCTGCGGGTGCTGAGACCTGGCGGCCGGTTTGTGTTCGCGGGCGAGCCCACCAACGTCGGCAACGGATATGCCCGCGCGCTCGCGGACCTGACATGGAACGTCACCATCCGCGCGGTGAAGCTGCCGGGGCTGGGCGCCTGGCGCCGTCCGCAGGCCGAGATCGATGAGAACTCGCGCGCGGCGGCCCTCGAGTGGGTGGTCGACCTGCACACCTTCGAACCGAAAGACCTGGAGCGGATGGCGACCAACGCCGGCGCCGTGCAGGTCGAAAGTGCGACAGAGGAGTTCACCGCCGCGATGCTCGGGTGGCCCTTGCGTACCTTCGAGGCGACGGTGCCGCCGGGCAAGCTCGGCTGGGGCTGGGCACGCTTCGCCTTCACCGGCTGGAAGACCCTGAGCTGGGTGGACGCGAATGTATGGCGGCACGTGGTGCCGAAGGGCTGGTTCTACAACGTGATGATCACCGGGGTCAAACCCTCCTGAGCGCGGGGCTGCGCTTCGGCACCGCCGACGTCAGTTACCTGCGGTCGGAATCGGGTGCCGCGGCTCTCGCCGCGGTCGCCGAACTCGAACTGACGGACGCCACCCGGATCGCCGATATCGCCGCGGTGCGCGCCAGGTTCGGCGACCGGGCCCCGGTGCTGGTGGAGACGACGCTGCTGCGCCGCCGCGCCACCGACAAGCTGGGCCGGCTCAGCCCGGATTTTCCCGTGTCGAACTGGCTGTTCACCGACGAGGCGCTGCAGCAGGCCACCGCGGCGCCGGTGGCCCTGCACCGGGCCGGGCGGCTGGCCGGCGGGCCGGGTGGCTTAGACGTCGCAGAAGTCCTGGTGCACGACGCGACCTGTTCGATCGGCACCGAATTGGCCGCGCTGCACCGCTCGGGGGTCCGGGCGGTGGGCAGCGACATCGACCCGGTGCGGCTGGCGATGGCGCGCCACAACCTGGGCGCGGCCGCCGATCTCTGCCGCGCCGACGCACTGCATCCGGTGACCAGCGGCGCGGTCGTCGTCGTGGACCCGGCGCGCCGTCTCGGCGGGCGGCGGCGCTTCCACCCCGATGAGTACCGGCCCGGGCTGGGTCAGCTGATCGACACCTACCGTGGCCGGGATCTCGTCGTAAAATGTGCTCCCGGAATAGATTTCGATCATGTGAGACGCCTCGGTTTCGACGGTGAGATCGAGGTGACGTCGTACCGGGGCTCGGTCCGCGAAGCGTGTTTGTGGTCGGCCGGATTGGCGCGGCCGGGTGTCCGACGACGGGCGAGCGTCCTCGATCGCAACGAACAGATCACCGACACCGAACCGGACGAGTGTCCCGTGCGGCCGGCCGGGCGTTGGATCGTCGACCCCGACGGCGCCGTGGTCCGGGCCGGCCTGGTGCGCCACTACGGCGCGCGACACGAGCTCTGGCAACTCGACCCCGACATCGCCTACCTGTCCGGGGATCGGGCGCCGCCGGGGATCCGGGCCTTCGAGGTGCTCGAGCAGGTGGTGTTCGAGGAGCGCCGACTGCGGCAGGCGTTGTCGGCGCTGGACTGCGGGGCGCTGGAGATCCTGGTCCGCGGTGTGCGAGTGGACCCCGACGTGCTGCGGCGGCGGCTGCGGCCGCGCGGCAGCCGACCGCTGTCGGTGGTCATCACCCGGATCGGCTCCGGGCCCGCCGGCCGCGCGACGGCCTTCGTCTGCCGGGCCTCCCGGTAGCGCCCGGTACGCTGGCTGCCGTCACTCTTCCGGCCGCCCAGCCCTTTAGTCTGCGAGGACGATTCGAGGATGCGTCACCTGTTAACGGCCGCGGTGCTGGCCGCTCCGGTCTTGCTGGCCGCACCGGCGGCCGCCGAGCCGGCGTCTTGTGCCGGCCTGGGCGGCACCGTCGACGCCGCGCAACTGTGTCATGTGCAAACCAGCGGCCCCACATACACGCTCAACATGACGTTTCCCGCCGACTATCCCGACGAACAGGCGCTGACCGACTACATCACGCAGAACCGCGACGGGTTCGTCAACGTCGCGCAGAGTTCGAGGGGACGCGACCAGCCCTACCAGATGGAAGCCACCACCGAGCAACACAGCGCCGGCCAGCCGCCACATAACACCCGCAGCGTTGTGCTCAAGTTCTTCCAGGACCTCGGCGGTAGCCAGCCGACGACCTGGTTCAAGGCGTTCAACTACAACCTCGGGGCCAAACAGCCCATCACCTTCGACAATCTGTTTGCGCCCGGCACCACGCCGCTGGACAGCATTTTCCCGATCGTCCAGCGCGACCTGGAACGTCAAAACGCCTTGGGCGCAGCCATATTGCCCTCGACGGGGCTGGACCCGTCGCACTATCAGAACTTCGCCATCACCGACGATCAGCTGATCTTCTACTTCGCCCCGGGCGAGATGCTGGCGCCGCTCGCCGGCCCGGTCCAGGCCCAGGTACCGCGCAACGCCATTCCGCCGTTGGCGATCTAGGGCCTAGACGGGCCCGGCCAGCGACTCCATTCCCGCAGCGCCGATCGCCAGCCCGACCTGCGCCACACAGCCGATGATCGGGACGAAAAAGGCCACTTTGCGCCGCATGAGGAGGTACACGGCGACCACGAAGTCGGCGATCAAGATGGCGGCGCCGGCCCACATCCCCAACAACATCGCCCGGTCGATCCAGGCTGGGTCGCCGCACTTCACGGCCTCGCACGAGTCCGTGCCCATGACGAGCAGGCCCAGCAGCGCAACGGTCGCCGCCAGCAAGAAGACGTGGACGGTCAGCAGGACGAGGGTCGCGGCGATGTCGGCCGGGCGGCTGCGCGTGCTCATTGACTTCCGGGGACTTCTAGGCCGGCGCGAACCCGTAGACCTGACCGTCGCTGGTGGCGACCACAACCCGGCGATCGTTGCCCACCGATACCCCGACGGGATACCCGGTGGCTGCCGGCAGCCGATAGCTGCCCAGCGTGTGGCCGTTGGCCGGATCGAAGACCAGCACCGACATGCCGGGAGCGTCGTTGGTGGGTGGGCCGCTGACGACCGTGTAGCCGACGCCGCCGGCCAGGCCCGCAGACGACAGCGGGACGACATCGTCGCGGCGCCAGACCGGATCGGCGTGATCGCGGGCATCCTTGAACGCCGCCAGCCGGGTGTCGGGCCCGCCGCCCGACACGATCAGCCCCTGCGGGGTGACCGCGGGCGGTGTCTGCGCCAGAAAGCCCAGCGGCACCGACCATTTGACCTTCCCGTCCGCGGCGCCCAGCGCCCACAGCCGTTGGTCGCGGCCATTGACATAAACGGTCGAGCCGTCGGCGGATAACACCGGGCTGGCGACGACACCGGCGGCCACGGAGTCGCTGGTCCAGTCCCGGACAAGCAGCGGGGTCTGCCCCGGTTGGTACTTGAGCCCGACCAGCCCCGCGGCCGGAGCGCCCGGCTGCCAGACGCCCACCACCACCCTCCCGCTGACCGTCGAGAAGGCGGGCGGGGCCGCGACCGGGCAGCCCTGCCGGGCGGGGGCGCAATCGTCCAGCCCGCGCGTCGCATCGGTGGGGTCGACGCCCTCGACCAGGTCCACCGGGCTGCCGACCACCTGGCCGCGATGGGAGTCGAAAACCAGCATCTGGCCCAGGTGGGTGGAGACGAGCAGCTGCCCGTGGTCGAGAAAGCGCGGGGTGGTGGGCATCCCGATCACCGGCTGCCGCCACCGGGTCCACTGTGTCACCGGAAACGCGAGAAACGTGCCCGGTTGACCGACATACAGGTTGTCGAAGCCGTCGAACAACGGGCCCGCGAAGCCGCCGCCCTGGCCCAGCCGCACGCACCAGCGTTGCCGGCCGTTGTCGTTGTTCTCCCACTCCATCAGCGAACATCCGCCCGGGGTCTGCGCGTTCAGGGCGAGATAACCGCGCGCGCTGAGCGCCGGGCCGGCCGCCAAACTGCCCTTGACCGACCGCGTCCACTGCAGCGACAGCTTGCTGGCGCCGCTCGTTGCGGTGTAGCTGGTGTTGGCGGCGTCGCCGTACTGTGCGGGCCAGCCCTGCGCGGCGGACGCCTCGACCCACGTGTCGGTGTTACCGCAACCACCGAGCCCGACCGTGAGCCCGGCGGCCAAGCGCCACCGACGACCAACGCCGAAGCCCATGCAGGAGATGTCGGTCAAGCACCTCGGGTTTCCAAATCCTTCTTCCGGCATGAGCAGCGATCGAGTCCAGGTGAGGGTAACCCGTGGCGGCTCGGATAGGCTTTCCGGCCATGACGTCCATGTGGGGTGCCCCGGTTCATCGCCGGTGGCGCGGGTCAAACCTGCGGGACCCTCGCCAGGCCAGGTTCCTGACACTGGCATCGCTGAGGTGGGTGCTGAAAAACCGCGCCTACACGCCGTGGTACCTGGTCCGCTACTGGCGGCTGCTGAAGTTCAAGCTGGCCAACCCGCACATCATCACCCGCGGGATGGTGTTCATCGGCAAGGGTGTGGAGATCCATGCGACACCCGAACTGGCGGAGCTGGAAATCGGCCGCTGGGTGCACATCGGGGACAAGAACACCATCCGCGCCCACGAGGGCTCGCTGCGGTTCGGCGACAAGGTGGTGATGGGCCGCGACAACGTCATCAACTGCTATCTCGACATCGAGTTCGGGGATGCGGCGCTGATGTCCGACTGGTGCTACGTCTGCGATTTCGA
>CAVPFT010000067.1:0-6963 GCA_963703795.1 uncultured Actinomycetota bacterium
CACCTTTGGGTCAAAGATGCGTTCGAGGTATGCGCGCAGCCCGCCGAACACCGCATCGAGCGCGGCCACCACCGCGATCGGCAAATAGGGCTGGATGACCTCGGGGACGGCGGGGTGAAAGACCAAGCCGAGCACGATGCCAGCCACAAGCGCTGCGATACCCATCATGCTCGGATTTCCTTCCGCTCCACCAACGGAATCTGTCGCACGAGGCGCTGCGTCACTGGGGCCCAATCTGCTTGGCGAACTTGACATCTCGGATCGATCCGGCAGGCAGCGAGAGACCGTCGGCGAGGTTCACGGTGACGACGACACCGTAGGAGGACTCGAGCAGCCTGAGACGCTGTAGGCCCGGGCTGTGGTCGAAGACGTCGCGGATCGAGTGCGGTGGCCCGACCACGAGGATCGTGTAAGGGCTGCCAGTGGGGTTGTTGTCGACCAGGATCGCGCCGCCGGCCTGCCGGATCGTGACGTTCGGCCCGATCCGGACGCCACCGACTGAGATGGCTCAGCGCCGCTCGCCCACAACGAGTTGACGACCAGCTGCAGATCGCGGTCCAGGATGATTTGCCTGCTGCCGTTGACGCGCTGCTTGGACACGTCGGAAAGATTTGGGCTGACACCAGGATCCGTGACGGTGACCGTCAGGCCTGGGCCGCTGACCGGTGTGCTGGCCGCCGCCAGGCTGAGCGCGTCGAGACGGCTCAACGGCCGCTGCCCCTCGGCGTCGTCGGCCAGCGCGCGTCGCTGCACATCGTCGACCCGTGTCGACAGCGCGCTGCGCTGCTGGCCCACTTTGGCGGCATCGGATTCCGTCGAACGTACGCTTCGCACCAGCAGCTGCTGCGCCGTGCGCACGCCGGGTGCAACCGAGCGGGCCTGCGCGACCGCGGCGGCGAATACCGTAGCGATGAGCAGAGCCGCCAAAGCCTGCCAGAGCCAACGCAAAACGCGTTCTCGCCCACGCGGTAGCGTGGCAGAGCCGCTGCGTTTGGCGGCGGCGGCCGCGTAACCGGGGTCCAGGTGCTCCGACAGTAACGCCCGCAGCAGGGAGGGCACCGGTATCAGCCGTGGCCCCTCCGCCGCGTGAGCACTGCGGCCGGCGTTGGGGTCATAGCCGCCCAGCATGCGATCAGCGTCAGCCATGCTCACCCGCCTTGCGGGCGACCGGCTGACGGGCAACGTCTTTCAGCTTCGGCATTCGCCGCACGACCAACACCATCTGCACCGCATACAGGACGAACGACCACAGGTACGCATACATGCCCCAGCCCAAAAAGCCCCAGCCGCAGGCCCTCACCACATGGCTCGACGCCGCGCCCCCCGTTCCCAACAGGACCAACGGAAAGCCGGACATCAAGGCGAAGGTTGCGCCCTTGCCGAAGTAGGTCACGGGCAGCGCCGACAGTCCGCGACTGCGAAGCAGCGGCAGCGTCGCCGCCAGCAGCCCGTCGCGCACCAGCAGCGTGATGACAAACCACCACGGCACGATTCCGTCCAACGCCATCACGACGGGCACGGTGACCATGTAGAGGCGGTCGACCGCCGGGTCAAGCAGAACGCCCAACCGCGACGACTGGTTCAGCGTCCGGGCGATCTTGCCGTCAGCCCAGTCGGACGCCCCGCTGAACATCAGGATCGCCACCGCCCAGCCGTTGGCGTGCTGCGAAGAGCAGAACGTAGACGAATACCGGGATGAGCACCAGACGGATGGCGCTCAGCAAGTTAGGTACCGTCAGGACCCGGTCGGGCTGAGCCACCTGCTCCATGAGCCGTGACCTTAGCCCTCCGACGGTGCGGTCCGCAGCGCGAATCGACCGCAAACCCGAAACGCGGTCAGCGGAACACGCCGGGCAGGCTCAGGGTCGACAGCGTGTCGTCGGACAGCGGGTTGTCGTTGACCATGTACGTCCACGTCGACGTCGGTCGCGCCAGCTTGGACAGATCCAGCCCGGGCTCCTCTTCGAGCACGTTTGCGGTTTCGAACGTCTGCTGAGCCGCCTCGATCGCGTCGGCGGCCAGCGACGCGAACGCGTCGACCGCCAACCGGTGAAACTCGTCCAGCGGATTTTGCCGACCCAGCGCGCGCAAGTGGATGCTTTCGCGGATGTCGGCCAGATACGCCAGATGATCGGCCCAGCCGCGGTCGAGGTGATACAGCATGATCAGCCGGCAGATCTTTTCGAGGAGTTCTTCGGACAGTTCCTTCGATAGTTCCTTGTAGCGTTCCGGCGCCAGTTCGGCGAGTTCCTCGCGCGCGGTTGCGGTGCGCAGCAAGGTGTCTCGCCGGTCGACGATGATGGCGCGCTGCTGGGCGGTCAACTGGTTGTAGCGCCAGGTGTTCGCGTGTACGTCCAGCATCCGGCCCTCGGCGACGCGCTGGGCATGGTCGAGCATCCCGGCCGCCTTGGGGCTCACGATCCGGCCGTCCTCGTCGGTTTGCATGGGCAGCTTGTTGTGGTCGAGGTTGGCCATGACGACGTCGTCTTCCCAACTCGAAAAGAACACCGACGAACCCGGGTCGCCTTGGCGTCCGGCGCGGCCGCGCAACTGGTTGTCGAGCCGCTCCGTGTGATGCCGACCCGTGCCGACCACGTGCAGGCCCCCCAGCTCGGCGACCCTGTCGTGGTCGGTCTCCTCGGATCCGCCGAGCCGGATATCGGTGCCACGCCCGGCCATCTGGGTGGACACCGTGACCGTGCCGAACTCGCCGGCCTCGGCGATCACTTTCGCCTCCTCGGCGTCGTTCTTCGCATTGAGCACGACCGCGGGTATGCCCCGGCGCAGCAGTCGCTCGTGCAGCTCCTCGGATTCGGCCACATCGCGAGTGCCGACCAGCACCGGCTGCCCGGCCTCGTGGATGTCGGCGATGTGGGCGACGATCGCGTCGTTCTTGGCGGCGGCGGTGATGTAGACCCGGTCGGTTTCGTCCTCGCGAATGTTGGGAGTATTCGGCGGAATTGGCGAAACACCGAGCCTGTAGAACTGGCGCAATTGCTCACCGGCGGCCAGCGCGGTGCCGGTCATGCCGCAGACGGTCGTGTAGCGGTTGATGAGCGCCTGCACCGTGATGGTGTCGAGCACTTCGCCGGTCTCGGTGGTCTCGATGCCCTCCTTGGCCTCGACGGCGGCCTGCAGTCCGTCAGGCCAGCGCTGCAGTTGCGCGATGCGGCCGCGCGAGGCGTTGATCAGGTGCACCGCGTCGTCCCGCACGATGTAGTGCACGTCGCGCTGCAACAGCACATGCGCGTGCAGTGCGACGTTGACCTCGGTCAGTGTGGTGCCGACATTTTCCTCCGAGTACAGGTCGATGCCACCGAGCGCCTTTTCGACTTTGCGGGCTCCGATTTCGGTCAGGTGGACGTTGCGACTGTCGGAGTCGGTGTCGTAGTCGGTGTCCGCGGCGAGTTTCCCGACCAGCTTGATGATCTCCAGCCGTGGCGTCTCCCGGTGGGTGGTGCCGGCCAACACGAGCGGCACCAGCGCCTCGTCGACGAGCACGGAGTCGGCTTCGTCGATGAGCGCCACGTCGGGATTGGGCGACACCAGGTCGTCGACATCGGTCACCAGCTGGTCGCGCAGCACATCGAAGCCGATCTCATTGACCGAGGCGTAGGTGACGTCGCAGTCATAGGCGGCCCTGCGGTCCTCGCTCGAGGACTCGGCGGTTATCCACCCGACCGTCAGGCCCATGGACTCCAGCAGCGGCCCCATCCACTCCGCATCGCGCCGGGCCAGGTAGTCGTTGATTGTCACCACGTGCACGTGCCGGCCGCCGATCGCGTATCCGGCCGCCGCGATCGCCCCGGCGAGGGTTTTGCCCTCACCGGTGGCCATCTCGATCACGTCGCCGGCAAGCATGCGGAGCGCGCCCAGTAACTGAACGTCGAACGGCCGCAAGTCCGTCGTCCGCTCGGCCGCTTCCCGGGCGATCGCAAGGAACTGCGGGATGTCGGCGGACTCCGCGAGATCTTCGAGCTTGAGCAACCCGGCGGCCTTGCGCAGCTTTTCGTCGTCGAGGCCGGCGGCTTCGTCGTCGTACTCCGCCGAAGCGGTTACATCGGCGAGGGAACGACTACGGTTCTTTTCGGTGCTGGCGCCGAGCAGCCGCCAAAATCGGCTGCTCAGACCGCCGGTTTGAGCGCGGGTGGTCTTTGACACAGCTCAACGTTACGCGAGGGGCAGACCGTCGCGAGCGTGCGTGTCTGTACAGCGACACGCCGTAATAGCTGTACATTTGCGCACGCTCGCGGGCCTCGCCGGCGCTAGGCCAAGTTCGATCGGCGTGGATAGGCGATGCTGGGGTCGGTGAGCACGTTGACGACGGCGGGCAGACCGCTGGCGAAGGCGCGTTCGAGCGCCGGCCGCAGCTCCGCGGGCGCCGATACCAGCTCGCCGTGGCCCCCCAGGGCGCGCACCACCTCGTCGTAGCGGGTGCCCGGCCGCAACTCCGCCACCACCGAATAGCCGTAAATCGCCTCCATCGGATGCTTTTCGAGAGCCCAGATTCCGTTGTTGCCGATCACCGACACGACCGGCACGTTGTGCCGGACCAACGTGTCCCACTCCATGCCGCTGAAGCCGAACGCGCCGTCGCCCTGCAGCAGCACGACCTGACGGTCGGGCCGGGCCAGCTTGGCGGCCAGGGCATAACCCGGGCCCGAACCGAGGCAGCCGAACGGGCCGCTGTCCAGCCAGCAACCCGGCAGATAGCTGTCGATCACCCGGCCGGCGTAGGACCCGAAATCGCCGGCGTCGATGACGACGATGGCGTCGCGGTCCAGCATCGGCGCCAGCTCCGCGTACACCCGCATCGGGTGCAGCGGAATGCGGTCGTCGCCGAGCTCGGCGTTTTCCAGGCCGCGCGCCGCGGTCTCGGCCGTCCGAAGCTCGTCGATCCACTCCCGGTGGTCGGTGCCACCGGCCCCCGCCAAGGTCGAGAGGATCGACGTGAGGTCGCCGTAGAGCTCCGCCGCGATCGGACGCGGGTGCCCGCGGTCGGGTTCGTTGCGGTCGGCCACGACGAGCTGGGTTTGTTCGCCGAAAACCTTGCCGAAGCCGAGCCGGAAATCCATCGGCACGCCGACAACCAGCGCCACGTCGGCGCCGGCCAGCGCTTGCGCGCGGACCCGCGAAAACGCCATCGGGTGATCGGCGGGCACCACACCGCGAGCCATCCCATTCATCAGCACCGGGATTTGCCGCTCCTCGGCGAGCCGCAGCAGCGCCGCCTCGGCGTGTCCCCACCAGACGTTGGTGCCCGCCATGATCACCGGCCGCCGCGCCGCGGACAGCAGGCTCGCGGCACGCTCCAGGGCCTGGGCATCCGGAGTCGGGCCCGGCGGTACGGCGGTCAGTGCGCCGGGCCGGCCCAAAATATCGGGGTCATCCGACGTCGAAAACGCATGGTCCATCGGGACGTCGACGAATCCCACGCCGGACGGGGCGCCGACCGCCGCACGCAACGCTTCGTCGACCAGCCGGCCGGCGTCCCCGGCCGACTGCGCGGTGGCCGCGAATCGAGCCAGCGGGGCCACGAACGGCACGTGGTCGATCTCCTGCAGCGAGCCCATGCCCCAGCGCTGCGCGGGGGCGCGACCGCCCAGCACCACCAGGGGCGACTGGTTCTGCTGGGCCGCCGCCATCGCGCTCATCCCGTTGGTCACGCCCGGCCCGGCGGTGAGCGCGGCCACGCCCGGCAGCCTGGTCACTTTCGACCAGCCCTCGGCCGCGAACGTCGCGGTCTGCTCGTGCCGGGTGTCGATCAGCCGGATACCCTCGTCGCGGCATCCGTCGTAGATGGAAAACAGGTGGCCGCCGGACAACGTGAAGATGGTGTCGATACCGCTGGCTTTGAGCCGGCGTGCGATGAGCCGGCCGGCGTGTACGGTCTGGCCGGCGAAGCGTCAGCGCCACGTATATTGCTACTCCAACAACTCACTACCCTCCCCGAGATTTGGAGCTAGCCTTGAATTGATATGAATTTTCATATTTGGTGAATTATCATATTGGTGAGGGACCATGGAGTCGTATTTCAGTCACATTTACCCCCCCCCCCCCTCCCAAGTTATGTTGAAATTTGAATATCATATGCTTAACAAATTTTGAGCATGTAGTATTTTTTATTTTAGATATGTTTTTTTAATGATATGTAGCTGAATTAAACCCGTTGACATTAGGGCATGTTTGCACTAGTGAGCACGGACCATAACCACTACTTTCTAAATTCCCCCATTGGTCAAGAAATGAGTGGCAATCCCCACTTTGCTTTACACAAAGTACAAAAATATAACAGTGGCCATGTAGAAAATGGGCAAGATAGTGACATAGAGTCCTACATGTCTAGAATTGGATAATGTTTGATGGTCACCCGGATTTTGCCGCAAGACAGCCAAATAGGTTGTCTCAATACAAAGTGGAGGTGAATTGTCCATGGAAACATATTTTAGCATCATATATTTAGAATGTTATGAAATATCATCCACAATTTTATTCAAAACATTATATCCCTACTTGAGTCCACTTTACACTACGTCCTATGACCAAGGTTTTCAAAATGACGTGGATTTTTCTTTGGTCCATGGCTTCAAAAAACCGCTAATCTTGACCACATAATCCTAAATCATTTTTCCTTAGAGCACTTGGTCACAAGTGTAAAACAACCCCTAGTATGTGGCTGTAAGATTGCTTCCCAGGGAGTGCACTCTTCAAGTACTGTAAATATACACGTGCGTGCACAAAAGGGGTATTATTTAGAACAAGCATGTACAAAATGTACGTACAAGAGACATATTGCTATTAAGCAGGAAGTAGATATACATGAGGCTGGAGATAAGGCTATAGAAAAATATATGTAAAGGGTTTACGCGTTCAAGTCAGACCTGGACCAAGAATCATGCGTTTTTTCATCCACTAAGTAATAGCAAACACCAACTGAGCGAGCAGATGCAAAAACATGGCCAG
>CAVPFT010000068.1:0-5441 GCA_963703795.1 uncultured Actinomycetota bacterium
CTCCACTGCCACTTACAGGCTCGGCGCAGGGCCGCTCAGAAGTAGCGCGGGAACGGCCTGAAGTCGGGGGCGCGCTTCTGTAGGAACGCGTCGCGGCCCTCGACAGCCTCGTCGGTCATGTACGCCAGCCGGGTGGCTTCGCCGGCGAACAGCTGCTGACCCACCAGCCCGTCGTCGAGCAGATTGAATGCGAACTTCAGCATCCGTTGCGCCTGAGGGGATTTCGCGTTGATCTCAGCGGCCCACTGCAGGCCGACCGTCTCCAGGTCGGCATGGTCGACGACCTCGTTGACCGCGCCCATGTGGTGCATCTGCTCGGCGGTGTACGTGCGGCCCAGGAAGAAGATTTCGCGGGCGAACTTCTGTCCCACCTGACGCGCCAAATACGCACTGCCGTAACCACCGTCGAAGCTGCCGACGTCGGCGTCGGTCTGCCGGAAGCGGGCGTGCTCGCGGCTGGCCAGGGTGAGGTCGCACACCACATGCAGGCTATGCCCGCCACCGGCGGCCCACCCGTTGACCAGACAGATGACCACCTTGGGCATGAACCGGATGAGTCGCTGCACCTCGAGGATGTGCAGGCGGCCGGCGCGCGCGGCGTCGATCGTGTCGGCGCTGTCGCCGGAGGCGTATTGATAGCCCGACCGACCGCGGATGCGTTGATCGCCTCCGGAGCAGAATGCCCAGCCGCCGTCTTTCGGCGACGGGCCGTTGCCGGTGAGCAGCACCACGCCGACGTCGGGGGACATCCGGGCATGGTCGAGTGCGGTGTACAGCTCGTCGACCGTGTGCGGCCGAAACGCGTTACGCACCTCCGGCCGGTTGAACGCCACCCGCACCGTCGCGTCGTCGACGTGGCGGTGGTAGGTGATGTCGGTCAGGTCGCCGAACCCGTCGACGAGTCGCCATGTCTGGTCATCAAATGGGTTGTCACTCAAGGCTGTTGCACTCCATCCTTGGCAAGGGTGAGGTCGCCGCAGCTGATCGTCTGCGCGGAGGTCACCGCGGGGTCCTGCGCGGAGGCGGCCGTCACCGTGTCGGACGGCCCAATCGTCGCCAGTGTGCCGTTCAGGTCGATCTCGGTGCGACGAACCGTCCATTGGCCGTCGTTCAGGGCCTGCAGCCCGAGCAGGTGCCGGCCGGGCGATGACGGGCCGAGATCGCCGCAGCCGACCCCGGTGCCGTGGTCGCGCAAATTCTGCAGGTCGAACAGGAACGGCGCGCCCTGGTTGTCGGCGACGGTCTGGATTCGGCAGTTGGCGAAAACGTAGAGATGCGCGCTGCGCCCGTCGCTGACGATGATCTGGTGCTGGCCGTCTTGCTGAGCGTCGATGGCTAAGGCGGCCAATGGAATTGGGCTTGCCGACATGACCTGCACTTGCGTATTGTCGCCGCTGGCGGTGGTGATGCCGACGACCCGGTCGATGCGGCCTTGAGAGGAGGGCGAGCCGTCCCGAGACTGCCCGACCCACAACGTGTCGGGCCGGCCGTCCCAGTCGAGGTCGTCGACCTCTCGCTGGGCCACGCCGGCCGGGGGAGGGGCCCCGCTTGGCGCGCAGCCCCCCGCGGCGAAAGACCGCGCCGCGGGCACGTTGAACCACGCCGCCACCAACAGCAGCACCGATAGCAGCGCGCGCCGCTTGACTGTTCCGGTCACTGGACCGGGTCGAAACGGAAGACCGGGCAGGTTCCGGCCAGGGCCTCGAACTCCTCGGGACGTCCCTCGCTGATCAGCCCGGACCGCTTCATGAAACCGACACCGGTGGGAACTTCTTCGGGGAAGACCCGCAGCAACGGCCGGGCCTCCTCGGCGGGCAGCTCCACCATCCGGACCCGCTCCCGTTGGCGGCCACGGCTGAGCGTGACTTCGCTTGCGGCCCGGACGTTTCGGACCCAGTCCGCGCCGGGGAAGCCGCCGACGACGTATCGCTGGCCATCCACCGTCATCGGGGTCACCGGCGTCGACCGGGGAACGCCGGACTTGCGGCCGGGCACGGTCAACACCACCGGGCTTTCACCGCCGAAGCTCAACCCGAGCCGCGACATCTGAATGAAGACCTTGTTCGCCGGCTTGAGCCACCACGGCGGCTTGAGGGGCGGCTTCCGGCCGTCAGCATGTGCCATGCCTGCATACAGTAGTCAGCTCTGCGGCGCCTCCAAGAAGGGTTCGACACCGTGCGCCCACGGGTCGGCTCCCGGGGTGGTGACCGCGTCGAGCCGGGCGATCGCCTCGGCGCTCAGCGTGACGTCCCCGGCGCCGGTGTTCTCCTCGAGGTGCGCGATCGACCGCGTTCCCGGAATCAGCAATGTGGTCGGGGCGTGAGCCAACAACCACGCCAACCCGACCTGGGAGGGTGTCGCGCCGATCTCGCCGGCGATGTCGACCACCACGGGGTTGTCGGCGACCTTGGGGAAGCCCGGGAATGCCGACCCGAGCGGGAAGTACGGCACCCAGGCCAATCCTTCCCCGCCCTGAGCGTTACAGAAGTCGAGCATCTCCTCCTGGGAGCGGTCGAGCAGGCTGTAGGCGTTCTGCACGCACGCGATCCCGGCCGGCAGTGCCCGCCGCACCACTTCGAGCGGCACACTGCTGACACCGATCGCGCCGATCTTGCCCTCGTCGCGCAGCGCGATCATCTCGGCCAGCTGGTCGTCGAGGTCGACGATCTGGTCGCCCTCGACGCCCGCGCCCGGGCCGAGATCCATGCGCCGCAAATTGACCACCGGGATGCGGTCCAGGCCCAGCTGGCTCAGGTCGTCTTCGACGGCCGCGCGCAGCTCGGCGGGCCGTTGCGCGGCGGCCAGGGGTATCGGCTGCTCGCCGGTGTATCGCGCTCCGACCTTGCTGACGATGACGAGGTCGTCGGGGTAGGGGGCCAGCGCCGTGCGGATCCGGCGGTTCACCTCCCCGGGTCCGTAAAACGACGCCGTGTCGATGTGGTTGACGCCGAGTTCGACCGCGCGGCGCAGCACCGCGGTCGCGTCCTCGACAGACGTGGCCTCGAAGAGTTGCATTGCGCCGTAGCCGAGGCGGGCGACCGGCTGCGTGCCGATGCGGCCGATACCGCCGGGGTGTGGTTTGTCCGTCATGGTGCTCCTTGATAGGACGTCGTGACACACTGGAGAAATGCGGAGGACCCTCCGCTTGTACCAGCATGAGCAGAACCGGAGGACCCTCCGCTTGGCCGACCCGATCCGGTCCGACGCGCGCCGGAACCGCGAAAAGCTGCTCGAGGTGGCAACCGCGGCCTTCGCCACCGCGGCGGGGCGACCGGTGTCGCTCGAGTCGATCGCGCGCGACGCCGGCGTCGGGATAGGCACGCTGTACCGCCATTTCCCTAACCGGGAGGCCCTGGTCGAGGCGATCTACCGGGCCGAGCTCGCCGAAGTGGCCGCGGCGGCCGCACAGCTGCTCAAGCGGCACCCGCCCAAGAAAGCCCTGCGACGCTGGATGGACCGCTACGCGAGCTTCGTGGCCGCCAAGCGCGGGATGGCCGAGTCGTTGCACGCGATCTTCGACTCCGGCGCCATGGAACCCAGCCAGACTCGCGACAGCATCGTCGGCGCCGTCGACGTGCTGTTGCGGGCCGGCGCCGACGACGGCAGCCTGCGCTCCGATGTGCGCGCCGACGACGTCGTGTCCAGCCTGCTTGGCATCTTTCTGACCAGCGGTTCGGCGGAGCAGACGGGCCGCCTGCTCGACCTGCTGGTGGCCGGCGTGGCTCGCAGCAGCCCGGCTGTCTAACGCCGAGTGCGCGGCCAGCCGCACGTTGGGCCGCGAGTGTGCGGCCAGCCGCACGTTCGGCGCCCACGCTCCTAGCCCACGGCGCGGCCGGCGCCCTCCCAGAACCGCGCGCGGACGGCCTTTTTGTCCGGCTTGCCCAGCCCGGTCAAGGGCAGCGAGTCGACGACCACCACCCGCTTGGGTGACTGCACCGAGCCCTTGCGTTCCTTGACCGCGGCCTGGATCTCGGCGGTCATCGCCTCGATCGCGGCGTCATCGCGGGGCGCGTCGGCGCGCAGCACCACCACCGCGGTGACGGCCTCGCCCCATTTCTCGTCCGGGCGCCCCGACGACGCACACCTGCGCGACGGCCGCGTGCTCGGCGATAACGTCCTCGACCTCCCGGGGGAAGACGTTGAAGCCGCCGGTAACGATCATGTCCTTGACCCGGTCGACGATGTAGTAGAAGCCGTCCTCGTCCTCACGGGCCATGTCGCCGGTGTGCAGCCAGCCGTTCTTGAACGTCTCGGCCGTCGCCTCCGGAAGGTTCCAATAGCCGCCGGCCAAAAGCGGCCCGCTGACACAGATTTCGCCGGGCTCGCCCTGCGGTACCGGATTGCCGTCCTCGCCCAGCAGCGCCACGCGCGCGAACAGCGTCGGGCGCCCGCACGAGGTCAGCCGCTTCTCGTCGTGATCGCCCTTGGCCAAATAGGTGATGGCCATCGGCGCCTCGGACTGCCCGTAGTACTGGGCGAAGATCGGGCCGAACCGCCGGATCGCCTCGGCCAGCCGCACCGGGTTCATGGCCGAGGCGCCGTAGTAGACGGTCTCCAGCGACGACAGGTCCCGGGTGTGCGAATCCGGGTGGTCCATCAGCGCGTAGAGCATCGACGGCACCAGCATGGTGGCCGTAATGCGTTGCTCCTCAATGGTTTTCAGCACCTCGGCCGGGTCGAACTTGGCCAGCACGACCATCTCGCCGCCCTTGACCACCGTGGGCGTGAAGAACGCCGCCCGCGTGCGACAGCGGCGTGCACATCAGGAACCGCGGGTGCTCGGGCCATTCCCATTCGGCGAGCTGGATCGACGTCATGGCGGCGATGTTCCCGCTGGTGCCTATCACGCCCTTGGGTTTGCCGGTGGTGCCGCCGGTGTAGGTCAGGCCGCCGATGTGGTCCGGCGGCAGGTCGGCGACGACCAGCGGCTTCGGGTGGTACTTGGCCGCCTCGGCCGACAGATCGACCGCCGACATCTTTCAGCGCCTCGGGCACCGGACCGATGGTCAGGATCTGCTTGAGCGAGTCGACCTTTTCCAGCAGCCCCAGCGCCCGCTCGACGAACATCGGGTTGGGGTCGATGATCAGCGAGCTGGCGCCGGCGTCGGCGAGCACGTAGGCGTGGTCGTCCAGCGAGCCGAGCGGGTGCAGGGCGGTGCGCCGGTAGCCCTGGGTCTGGCTGGCGCCGAGGATCATCAGCACTTCGGGACGGTTCAGCGACAGCAGGCCTACCGTGACACCGGTGCCCGCGCCCAGCGCCTCGAACGCCTGGATGTACTGGCTGATCCGCTCGGCCAGCTGACCGCCGGTCAGCGTCGTGTCGCCAAGGAACAGCACCGGCCGGTTCTTGTGCCGCTTGAGCGCGCCAACCAGCAGATGGCCGTTATGGGTCGGGTTGCGCAGCAACTCGTCACTCATGTGGCAAGACTAGAACGTGTTGC
>CAVPFT010000069.1:0-11377 GCA_963703795.1 uncultured Actinomycetota bacterium
CAAGTAACGACCTGCAAAATTACAGGTTCGGCAATAACCGCGCGGCTCAGCCGTTGGCCATCACCTGGTGTGGCTTAGAACCAGTCGACCGGCGGGCCGTAAACCACATTGGTGAACCGCTCCTCTTACACTTCCCCCCGTGAGCAAGAGTCCCCTTCGCCGGTTCACCGACCAGCTCGTGCTGGCGACCATGCGGCCGCCCATTTCGCCGCAAATCCTGGTCAACCGGCCCGCGATCCGACCGGTTGACCTCGACGGCAAGCGAATCCTGCTGACCGGGGCGTCGTCGGGCATCGGCGAGGCCGGGGCCGAACAGCTGGCCCGCGAAGGCGCGACGCTGGTCGTCGTAGCCCGCCGAAAGGACCTGCTCGACGCGCTCGCGGACCGGATCGAAAAGGCCGGTGGGACCGCGATCGCGATCCCGTGTGACGCCTCGGACATGGACGCCGTCGACGCGCTCGTCGCCGACGTCGAAAGGCGGATCGGCGGAGTGGACATTTTGATCAACAACGCCGGGCGGTCCATCCGGCGGCCACTGGCCGAGTCGCTGGAACGCTGGCACGACGTCGAGCGGACCATGGTGCTCAACTACTACGCGCCGCTGCGGCTGATCCGCGGGCTGGCGCCCGGGATGCTCGAACGCGGTGACGGGCACATCATCAACGTCTCGACGTGGGGCGTGCTTTCGGAGGCGTCGCCGCTGTTTTCGGTGTACAACGCGTCCAAGGCCGCGCTGTCGGCGGTGAGCCGGGTCGTCGAAACCGAGTGGGGCCGAAAGGGCGTGCATTCGACCACCCTGTATTACCCGCTGGTGGCCACGCCGATGATCGCACCGACGAAGGCCTATGAGGGGTTGCCGGCGCTGACGTCAGAAGAGGCCGCCGAGTGGATGGTCACCGCCGCCCGGACCCGCCCGGTGCGGATCGCGCCTCGGATGGCGATCGCCGCCAAAGCGCTGGACACCGTCGGTCCGAGGTGGGTCAATACCCTCATGCAGCGCCGCGGCGACAACCTCGGCAAGGATCACTAACTCCAAGGGAGTTGCCCGTGTCCGATCTTTGGGCCACCATCGCCGCCGAGCGCGGCGCTTTTCGGCGACCTCGCCGACCTGACGCCGGCGCAGTGGGACACGCCGTCGCTGTCGCCGGGCTGGCGCTGTGCGCCACCGACCACGACTGGCGGCACAGGCAGGGGGAAGCGGTCGAGGGCCCGTTGCTGTCGCTGCTGCTCGCAATGACCGGCCGGGCGCCCGCCTGCGACGATCTCATCGGCCCCGGCGTGCCAACGCTTCGCAGCCGATGCGCCGCGAAACCATAGCGACGTGATAGACACGACGCTATGGAGATCCTGGCCAGCCGGATGCTGCTCCGGCCGGCGGACTATCAGCGGTCGTTGAGCTTCTACCGCGACCGGATCGGTCTGGCGATAGCCCGCGAATACGGTGCGGGCACAGTATTTTTCGCGGGGCAGTCGCTGCTGGAGCTGGCCGGTTACGGTTCCCCGGACCACTCGCGGGGACCGTTTCCCGGTGCGCTGTGGCTCCAGGTCCGCGACATCGCGGCGACTCAGGCCGAACTCAAAGGCCGGGGGGTGTCGATCACCCGCGAGGCGCGCCGCGAACCCTGGGGCCTGCACGAGATGCACGTGACCGATCCCGACGGGATCACGCTCATTTTCGTCGAGGTCCCCGGGGAACACCCGCTACGCCGCGACACCCGCGGCGAACGTGGGGGAACGTCCGGTTAACTAACAGCTAACATCTGACGACGAGTCAAGGTACACCTGCGTTTCAGCTATTCCTGCATTCGACAATTTAATCCCCCTACTACGAGAATCAGGCGCTGTGAACATCGATTTGTTCCTCTTAGTCATCGTCGTAATCACGGCACTCGCTTTCGATTTCACCAACGGCTTCCACGACACCGGCAACGCGATGGCAACCTCCATCGCCAGCGGTGCGCTGAAGCCGAAGGCTGCGGTCGCGCTGTCAGCGGTGCTCAACCTGGTGGGCGCATTCATGTCCACCGCCGTGGCGGCCACCATCGCCAAGGGCTTGATCGACGGGCACATCGTGACCCTGGAACTGGTGTTCGCCGGCTTGGTCGGCGGCATCGTCTGGAACCTGTTGACCTGGCTCCTCGGTATCCCGTCGAGCTCGTCGCACGCGCTGATCGGCGGCATCGTCGGCGCGACGATCGCCGCCGTGGGCGCGCACGGGGTGATCTGGAAGGGCCTGGTGTCCCATGTGCTCATCCCGGCCGTCGTCGCCGCGATCCTGGCGATCGCCGTCGGGGCGATCGCGACCTGGCTGGTCTACCGGATCACCCGCGGCATCCCGACGGATCGCACCGAGGCCGGGTTCCGGTACGGCCAGTGGGGCTCGGCGTCGCTGGTCTCGCTGGCGCACGGCACCGGCGACGCGCAGAAGACGATGGGCATCATCTTCCTGGCGCTGATGTCCTACGGATCGATCAGCAAGAGCGCCACGGCGCCGCCGCTGTGGGTCATCGTGTGCTGCGCCCTGGCGATGGCGGCGGGCACCTACCTGGGCGGCTGGCGGATCATCCGCACCCTGGGCAAGGGACTGGTCGAGATCAAGTCGCCGCAAGGCATGGCCGCCGAATCATCCTCGGCCGCAGTCATTCTGCTGTCCACCCACTTCGGTTACGCGCTGTCGACCACACAGGTCTGCACCGGTTCGGTGCTGGGCAGCGGGCTGGGCAAGCCCGGCGGCGAGGTGCGTTGGGGCGTGGCCGGCCGGATGGCGACCGCGTGGCTGGTCACGCTTCCCTTGGCCGGGCTGGTCGGGGCGGTCACCTACTGGATCGTGCACCTCATCGGGGGATACCCCGGCGCGATCATCGGCTTCTCGCTGCTGGTCGCCGTCTCGGCCGCCATCTACATCCGGTCGCGCAGGGTCAAGGTCGACGCCAAGAACGTCAACGCCGAATGGGAAGGCAGCCTCACCGCCGGCCTCGAAGGCGAAGACCAGGACCATACGCCGCCCTCCGATACGGGCCCTAAGGTAGGCGACGACACCGTGAGCGCGGGGAACCCCTCATGAACCACTTCGTCGAATGGTTCAACTACGAGGCCTCCCTGAAGATCCTGGTCTTCGCCATGCTGGCCGGTGCCGCGCTGCCGGGGCTGTTCGCCCTCGGGCTCCGGTTCCAGGCGGTCGGCGGTGGACAGGTAAGCATTGACGGCAACACACCACAGAAGAATCCCGTCCTTCTGGCGGCCGCCTGGGCGATCTACGCGCTGGTCATTGCGGTGATCCTCTTCGCGTTGCTGTATGTCTCCCGGGACTTCATCGCGCACCAGACTGGTCAAGCCTTCCTGGGAGCCAAGCCGCCGCACAAGTAGCATTGAAGAAACCGATGCCTACTTAGTTGCCCGAGGCCGTGAGGGGGTTTTAAAACATGGACGGATTCCTCGGCTCGATCGTCAACTGGATACGCGCGGGATATCCGGAGGGCGTACCGGCGACCGACACGTTCCCGGTGCTCGCGCTGCTCACCCGCAGGTTGAGCAATGACGAGGTCAAGACCGTGTCCAAGGAGCTGATGGACCGCGGCGATTTCGACCACGTCGACATCGGTGTGATGATCACCCGGCTCACCGACGAGTTGCCGTCGTCCGAAGACGTCGAGCGCGTGCGGGCGCGGCTGGCCACCAAGGGCTGGCCGTTCGATGGTCCCCACCGCGCCGAGGACCACGCGTAGCCGTTCTGCGCGCGCTCGGCGTGCCCTCGGGCTCCGCCGTCCCGCTGCTATTGCCCGCGCTGGAACGGGTGCTGGCCGGCCGTGATCCCGCGCTGGTCGCGGTACCGGCCGACGGTGACCGCGAAGCCGAGCTGCGCGCGTTGCGGGTGGGCTCCGAGATCGACGACGACGTGGCCCTGGTGGCCGTAACGTCTGGGACGTCGGGAACCACCGGCGCACCCAAGGGCGCCCTGTTGACCGCCGCCGCACTGACCGCCAGCGCGTCGGCCACCCATGACCGGCTCGGCGGACCGGGCGCCTGGCTGCTGGCCTTGCCGCCGCATCACATCGCCGGCCTGCAGGTGCTGGTGCGCAGCGTGCTTGCGGGCTCGGTACCCGTCGAGTTGGACGTCACGTCCCGGGGGTTCGATATCACCGAATTGCCCGGTGCGGTAGGACGATTGGGCACCGGCCGGCGATACACGTCACTGGTCGCCGCCCAGCTGGCCAAGGCACTCACCGACCCGGCCGCCGCGGCCGCCCTCGCCGAACTGGATGCCGTGCTGCTCGGGGGCGGACCGGCTCCGCGGCCGGTCCTCGACGCCGCGGCCGCGGCGGGCATCGCGGTGGTCCGCACCTACGGGATGAGCGAGACGGCGGGCGGCTGCGTTTACGACGGCGTCCCGCTGGACGGAGTGTCGCTGCGGGTGCCCGCCGACGGGCGCATCGCCATTGGTGGCGCGACGCTGGCGAAGGGCTACCGCAACCCGGTCGATCCCGACCCGTTCGCCGAGCCGGGCTGGTTCCGCACCGACGACCTGGGCACCGTCGATGACGCGGGCGTGCTGACCGTGCTGGGCCGCGTCGACGACGCGATCAGCACGGGCGGCCTGACCGTGCTGCCGCAGCCGGTCGAGGCCGCGCTGTGCACCCACCCCGCCGTCGACGACAGCGCGGTTTTCGGTCTTGCAGACGACCGGCTTGGGCAGCGGGTGGTCGCCGCGATCGTGGTGCGCGGCGGTTGCGAGCCACCGACATTGGGGGCGCTGCGGGCCCATGTGGCCCGCACATTGGATGCCACCGCCGCGCCGCGCGAGTTGCATATCGTTGACACGCTGCCGCGACGCGGCATCGGCAAGGTCGATCGGATGGCGTTGGTGCGCCGGTTCGCGGGCCCGGAAGCTCAAGCCGATCAATAAGCTGGTCGATCGTGAGGATTGCCCGAGGCGAGGGATTTGCGGTCGCCGTCGGCGTTGTCCTGGTGGCGGCGGCGTTCGTGTTGCCGCATTTGAACTTGGGCGTCAGGCCGCGGCTGGACATCGGCCCGGAGCCGCTGGCCACCCACGCCGGGTCCGCGCCGATCTTCGGGGCGTGGGAGATCCACGCCAGCTGGGGAACCGCGCCGGCCATTCTGATCGCCGTGGCCGCCGTGGTGTGGGGATCCATTGTCGCACAACGTCTTCCGTGGCGGGTGCTGACGCTGGTCACCTGGGCTACCGCATGCGGGTGGGCGTTTGCGCTGGCGATGATCGACGGCTGGCAGCGCGGCTTCGCCGGTCGCTTGACCACCAAAGACGAGTACCTGTCGCAGGTGCCGACCATCACCGACATCCCGGCCGCGGTGCGCACGTTCTCGAGCCGGATCCTCGACTACCAACCGCACTCCTGGGTCACCCATGTGTCGGGGCATCCACCCGGCGCGCTCCTGACGTTCGTATGGCTGGACCGGATCGGCCTGCACGGCGGCGCCTGGGCCGGGCTGCTGTGCCTGCTGGTCGGCTCGAGCGCGGCCGCGGCCGTGGTGATCGGTGTCCGTGCGCTCGCCGATGAGCAAACCGCGCGCCGGGCCGCCCCGTTCGTCGCGGTGGCACCGACGGCCATCTGGGTCGCGGTCTCGGCCGATGGCTACTTCGCCGGGGTCGCTGCGTGGGGCATCACGCTATTGGCGGTGGCGGTGCACCGCGCGGTTCGGTTCCCCGCATTGCTTGCGGCCGGCGCCGGCCTGCTGCTGGGCTGGAGCGTTTTCCTCAGCTACGGCCTGATCTTGCTGGGGCTTCCGGCTTTGGCGGTACTGGTGTCCGCCTCCGATCGGCGCGCGGTGCTGCGGGCGCTCGGCTCGGCGGCGCTGGCCGCGCTGGCGGTGGCCGTGACGTTCGCCGTTGCGGGGTTCTACTGGTTCGACGGCTATTCCCTGGTGCAGCAGCGCTATTGGCAGGGGAACGCGATCGCCAATTACCGGCCATTCCAGTATTGGAGCTGGGCCAACCTGGCGTGCGCGGTGTGCGCGATCGGATTGGGCAGCGTGGCCGGAATCGGCCGCGTCTTCGACTGGGCCGCCATCCGTCGCCGTTCCGGTTTCCACCTACTGCTGCTGGCAACGCTGGCCGCCATCGCCTGCGCGGACCTGAGCATGCTGAGCAAGGCCGAGGTGGAACGGATCTGGCTGCCGTACACGGTCTGGCTCACCGCGGCGCCCGCGCTGCTGCCGGTGGCGGTCACACCGTTTCTGGCTGGCGCTCAACGCCGCCGGAGCCCTGCTGATCAACACCGTCATGGTCACCCACTGGTAGGGCCCGGCTCAGAGTCCGGCCGCGCGCGTCGCCCGCGCGAAGCGACTGGCGGGTCCGCAAGCATCGCGCACCTCGGCTATGTCGTCGAGGACGTCGAAATCGGTCAGCCGCTGCACGGACATCACGTCAATGCCATTGTCGCGCAATGCCTTCAACGTGAGTTCCCCGGTATCGGGCCGAGACATCGGAACGGTGCGCAGACATTCGGCGATCGTCGGCGTCTTTACCCCCAGCACCCACCAACCGCCGTCGTGCGCCAACCCGAGCACGGCCGGCGCACCCAGCAGCCGACGCGCGCAATCGGTCAACAGTTCGGCAGTCACCTGCGGGGTGTCCATTCCGATCTGCAGCACCGGATGCCCCTGCGCCGCGTCGGCGTGTGCGTTGGCGAGTCGGTCGGCGAAGTCGTCACCGCGCTGGGGAATCACGGTGAAGGACTCCACGCCGTCGCCGGATGTCGGCGGCGCCCGCCGCGGCGTCCAGGTCTCCGGCGAAGGCCACCACCCGCGCCGCCACCGGCGCGGCGGCCACCGCGTCCAGCGTGTCCAGCAGTGCGGCGGTGGCGATTTCGGCGGCGACTCGGTCCCCAACCGTCGCGGCGAGCCGCGTCTTGGCCCGCCCGGGTTCCGGCGCTTTGGCGACCACCAGCACCGTCACCGGCGCGACGCTCAAGAGATCACCTTCCAGAAGTCCAGGATCGCCGTGATGCTGCCCCGCAGCGAACCGCTGACCTTCGACTTGCCGCCGGTGCGGGGACCGTAGCTGACGTCGAGCTCGACCACGCGCCAGCCGGCGGCCGCGGCCCGGACCAGCAGTTCCAGCGGATAGCCCGATCGTCTGTCGACCACAGCGAGGTTCAGCAGCGCGTCCCGTCGGGCTACCCGCATCGGGGCGATATCGTGCACCGGCAGGCCGTGGCGGGTACGCAGCCGCCAGCTCATCACCACGGTGCCCACGCGGGCGACCCAGGGCCAGTGCAGCCCGGGTACCGGTCGGCGGCGGCCGATAACCAGGTCGGCGCCCCGGTCGAGTTCGGCGACCAGCCGTGGCAGGTCACCGGGATCCATCGAGCCGTCTGCGTCGATGACCGCCACGATCGGGGTGGCCGCGGCGACCACGCCCGCGTGCACCGCCGCGCCGTAGCCGGCCCGTGGTTCCGCGACGACCCGGGCGCCGTGCCGGCTCGCCACTGCCGCGGTGGCATCGGTGCTGTTGTTGTCGACCACCAGCGCCCGGTAGCCGGTGGGAATCGCCGCAAGCACCGCCGGCAGCGACTCCTCCTCGTTGAGGCTGGGCAGCACCACCGTGACCGCGTCCTCGGGCACGCGTCAGGCGGCCATCAGTGAGTAGTGTGCGGCAGTTGCGGGATCGAGGGCGGCTGCGTGTGCGGCTGCTGCGGGACCGGCTGCTGCGTGTGCGGCGGCTGGGTCACCGGCGGCTGGGTCAGCGGCGGCTGCGTATGCGGCTGCGTCGGAACGGTTTGCTGCGTCGGCGCGTGGGTGCTCGGCGGCGGCGCGGCGGTCGTGGGCGGCGGAGCTTGCGATGTGGGCGGCTGCGTCGTCGGCACGGTCGTTTGGGGCGTGGTGGGCGCCGTGCTTGGCGCGGAGGTGGGCGCCGTGCGTCGGCGCGGAGGTGGGCGCCGTCGTCGGCGGGGTCGTCGGCTCCGTGGGCGGAGTGGTCGGGGGGGTGGAAGGCGTCGTCGGCGGCACGTACGGGGTTTCCGTCTGAGTGGACGGGGTTGTCGGAGTCGACGGGGTTGTCGGAGTCGACGGGGTTGTCGGAGTCGACGGAGTTGTCCATGTCGGCGGAGGTTTGTATGGCCAGCCCGGGTACGGCCGCCAGCCCGGGTACGGTGGCCGCCAGCCCGGGTACGGAACGATGACCGGGGCTGGGATTGGCCCGTTCGGGTTGGCTGGCGATTCGGGAACCTGGGTAACCGGCGCCCCAGGCGAGATCAGCTGCGGCGGAATGTAGCCGTTGGAGTCCGGAATGACGCCGCCCTGGTATCCGGCGTTGGGCGAGTCGGGTGGGGGCGCCGGCACCGGCGCCTGCTGCTGCGTCGGCAACAGCGGCATGAACTTGCCCGGGGCGGCGTTCTCGAGTCCCACCACCGGAGCCTGGCTCGCGGTCGGCCGAACGGCGATCGCGACCGCGGCCGCCAGCGACGCGAATCCGATGACGGCGAAGGCGATAACCGCGTTGCCGATCAACAGCGATCGCCGGCTGAGCCGCGCGGGCCCGGTTCCGGCTTCGTCGTCATCGATGTCCTCGTACTCGTCGCCGTACTCGTCCATCCCGAGCGGCTCGCCGCCGTCGGCCTCGGAGTAGGCCAGCTGCGGTTCCGAGGCGGCCGGCTCGGCCGCGGGCGCGAACGCGGTCTCATCGCCGAGGAGCCCCGCCGCGGGGGTCATCGCGGTCGGCGCTGCGGCCGTGATCGGGGGTTGGGGCGTGGTGGGCGCCAACCCCGCCGCCAGCGCCGCGCCACGCGCAAACGCGAACTCGGGGCGTTGTAGCACCTCCACCCGCAGTGCCGACCTGGCGCGAAGTTGTTCGGCGACGGTGGTCAGGTCGGCCCCGGTGCCCATCACGTATGCGGCATCTACCGCGAACGGCGCGGAGCGCAGCCACTCCAGCAGCATGTCGACGGCCGCGGTGGCGGCGTCCACGCCCTGCAGCGCCACGGTGGCCAGGACGGTCGCCGGCGCGCCGGCGGCGCCCGGCGCGAGCAACGTCGCCGCCCCGGCGGCGACCACGAGCGCAACGGCACCGGGTAACGCGGCACCGCGAAAGACGGTCCCCAACAGCGCCGTCACGGCGTCCGCCTCCGAGACCAGCCCGACGTCGTGGACTCCGGAGTCGACTAATGCGTGGCGAAGCGCTTCCGCCTGGGCGTGATCCGGCGAATACACCCGGGTGGCCACCAGATGGCGGCCCTCGGCGGCCAGCGACCGCTGGGTTTCGGCCACCGTCTGGATCAACGTTTCGAACTGGTGCATCGGCAGCTCGACCACCAAGTGCTTGATCGCTGCGTAACCGCCCCCGGCGGGCCCGACGAGCGCCAAACGAGCGACCGAACCGGCGACCGCTACGCCGAGGACAACGTCCATCGCGCCCAGCCGTCGTGAGGCGAGCCCCACGGGACCGGTTTTGGCGTCGTCGTCTTCAGGCTCGGTCAGCCACTCCATCGGAAGCAGGTCGGAATCGCCGGCCATCGAGTACGCCAGCTCCGGTCCCACCTGGCCGGTCGATTGCCTCCCCTGAACGACGGCAGCCTGGTGCAGCTGATCCGCGACAACTTCAAGCTCACGCCGCGCGGCATCATCGAGTCGTTGAACCTGCAGCCGCCCGATCTACCGCGAGACGGCCCGCCACGGCCACTTCGGCCGCACGCACGCCGACTTCACCTGGGAAGCCACCGACAAGGCGGCGATCCTGCACCGCGAGGTCGGCGCCGTGATGGTGTAACCGGTAACCGTTTCCCGGAAAGGTGCGGCCCGCTTCTCGATCGGAGGCGGGCCGCGTCCGTTCAAGCGCGGCGGCGCGAGGTGGACAAGGACTTCGAGGTGTTCGACGCGGCCGAAGGTGACGGCGTCCGCGCGATCCTGCTGTCCGGGGCAGGCCGGGGGTTCTGTTCCGGCGCCGACCTGAAGGACTCGGCCCCGCCGCGCCGGGCCTGGCGACGACCCGCGTCATGCGCCTGTCCACCCAGCGGCTCGTGCGCTCGTTCCTTGAGTGCCCAGGTCCCGGTCGTCTCCGCCGTGCACGGCGTGGCGGCTGGCATCGGGCTGATCCTCGCCTTCGGCGCCGATGTGTGCCTGGCCGCGTCCGACGCGTCCTTCCTGCCGGCGTTCGTCCAGCGGGCGATCGTGCCGGACGGCGGCATAGCCTTCCTGCTGCCGCGCATCATCGGCATGGCGCGCACCAAGGACTTCCTCATGCGCGGACGCGCGGTGGGCGCGGAGCAGGCCGTGGCGATGGGCCTGATCTCCGAATCCGTACCTGCCGGTGAGCTTCACCGGGCTTCCGCTGAGGTCGCCGGGGAACTGGCGAGGATGCCGACCGCGACGCTGGCCCTGCTCAAGCAGATGCTCGCCCAGTCGTTCGACCTCGATCTCAGCGCGACGCTGTTCACCGAACGCGCCGCGCAGGGACTGTCGTCAGAACAACCAAACTTTCCGTCTGCGAGCCTAAATCACGTACCATGAACGTCCTTGTCGTCTTTGCTAGCTGCACAGGCACAACGCAAAAGATCGCCGAACACATCTCTGCGCGCCTGACCTCCACCTCCACCACTCCTCCAATCACCACAGTTGTCCACTCCGTCTCGTCGCTCAACCCTACAAACCCATTTAAATCGACGCCCGAATCGTACAAGGACATCGACCTTGAGCCCTTCGATGCCATTGTGATCGGGTCCGCAATTCACGGCCAGAAATGGATCCCGGAGGCCGAGACGCTCGTGTCAAAAATTCAAAAAGGAATGAAAGGAGGGAAACCTGTCTTTGCATATTCGGTCGGAGTGCCGAATGCAATGCCGCTTGGGATAGGAGGGATTCTCGGACGCTCGGAAGAGAAGAGGCTAAATACAGAGCTGAGAGGAAAGTTAGGGGAGCTATTGAAAGCGCATAAGTTATTTTATGGTGTATGGACGAAGGAGATGCTAGGAAAGGGGTCAATGAATAGGGTTTCGACGGGGTTGTGGGGTTGTCTTGGGGGGAAGTTTGGAGAGTTTACGGATCTAGGGGAAGTGGAAAGGTGGGTAGATGATGTTATGCTATCGGAACTCAAGAAAGGAGGTGCTGAAAGGGAGTGATGATATTGAGTTGGGTTGGGAAGACAGTTTTGGATTGACACCCTGCCAGCGATATCTATCGAAATGTGCTCTGTACACAAGAAATCACCAAGATGAACCCCTGCAGAGTGTCGAGGAAGTCAGTTTCAGAGCAATCGGTCGCAGAATCAATCAAAATCTTCTCCATTCTGATATCTAGACCTCTATTATTTGCGATCGCGGTGATCAAGGCTTCTATTTCACTGTTCCCATTTCAAGTGCCTGTATGCAGACAATGAATTATCCCATAAGCACATACTTGCTTTCGACCT
>CAVPFT010000070.1:0-29011 GCA_963703795.1 uncultured Actinomycetota bacterium
GGATCCCTTTGTGCGCATTACCAGAGTTGCACCCCCACGGTCGCCGCATTACAGCAATTTTCGGAATGGCTTAAATCCAACTTTTCGCAACAAGCCGCCTCCCGCAGCTGGCGGTTAGGCAAGGAACTCTACGACGAGAAATTCAGGCTCGTCATGGAGACTCCAGTTACGCCCGAACAAGTTCTGGCTGACGCCGAGGAAGGTTTGCATTCGGTGCCGGCCGAAATGTTGCAGCTGGCTTTGCCGATGCACAAGCAGATGTATCCGGAACACAGCGATCACGCCGAACTCTCCAGCCATGATCGCGAAAATCTGATCATTAGCGAGGTGCTGCGGAAAATATCTGACGACCATCCTCGCCGCGATCAATTGCAGGCCGCCATTGAGGCTGACCTGGATGGAATCAAGGAATTCATTCGCGAGAAGAAGATCGTCTCTTTGAATACGCGGATAACTTGAAAGTTATTCCCACGCCGATGTTTATGCGGAATCTATTCCGTCGCCGGCTTTAACAGCGCGCCGCCGCTCGAGCCGAAAGCGGAAGAACTCGTCGGCGGTACCGATCATCGCGGTCCAGTCGCCGGCGTGCACCGGCAGGTCCCGGCCCGGACAGGCCTCCACCGCGCCCGGGGTGGCGCAGTCCTCGCCGTGAACCACCGCCACCGGTGCCAGGTCGCCGTAAATCTCGCGCAGCGTCGCGTCCCGCGGCGCCTCGGCGCCCGAGACGACGAACTTGATGCCCGCCGCCTCGAACGGGTGCACGGTGTGCGCCAGACATGCCTCGACGACCGACGGTGCCGCGAGGTCCGCGACGTCTAGAATCGCGCCGGGGCGCTTGTCGGCGGCCATCGCCGTCCGCAATACGTCATTGGCGAGCCGCGTTACCACCCGTACATTCGGGTTGGCTTGCCTTGCCAGCAGCGCGATTTCGAGGTTCGTCGCGTCGTTTTTCCCGGTGCAGATTACGGCGCGGGCACGCGCGACTCCCGCGTTGGCGAGCTCGGCGGCGCTGGCGAGTTTGACGATGTGCACGCCCGCGTTGTTGAGCTCCTCGACGATCGTCGTCGCCAGCGCGTCGTCACCGCTGACGATGATGTGGCTAGGCATGCTCATGACTATCGGCCACGGAAACGATTTATGCCACCGAAAAGCCTTGCCCGAGATGCAATACTCGGGCCATGCCGACAGCGCGGCGCGGCCACGGCAGCATCGATATCGCCGCGCCGCCTGAGCTCGTCTACGACCTCGTCGCGGACGTCACCCGGATGGGGGAGTGGAGCCCGGAGTGTTACCGGTGCGAGTGGCTGGACGGGGAGACTGCGGCGGCCCCGGGCGTGCGGTTCCGCGGGCACAACCGGCTCGGCCGCCTGCGCTGGGCAAGAACGGCAGTGGTCGATACCGCCGACCGGGGCCGCGAATTCGGATTCACGACGGTCAACGACGGCGCCGGTCGTGAGGAAACGCGTTGGCGCTACTCGATGGAGCCGTCTTCGTCGGGAACGTTGCTCACCGAGTCTTTTGAGTTCTTGTGGTGCTCGATTCCCAACAGACTCGCCGAAGCGCTTGTCCCACGCGGACGTCAGGTCAACCGGGGCATCGAGGAAACGCTGCGGCGAATCAAGCAAGCCGCCGAAGCGGCCGCCTGATGGATCGGTCGTTTAGACGACCCGAACGTCGGATGGCGACCAGAACGCCCGCATCGACGTGATCCTCGCGTCCTCGTCGAACGCCATCATCGAGATCGGCGAGATTCGGGTGCGGCTGTCGCCGGCATCGAGCGTGAGGTGCCACAAAAACGCCGCCTCGTTGCCACCGACCCGCAGTTCGGCGAGCTCGGTCTCTTTCCTGGCGTCTTGGAACCCCGCATAGAACTCGCGGATGGCGTCGTTGCCGCGCCGGAGGTCCGACCCGACCGGATCCTCGATGGTGGCGTCGGCCGCGTAAAGGGTCAGGACGTCGTCAGCGGTGCCCTTGGCGACGAGCTCGAGGTAGCGATTGACGGTCTGGGTGATGGCTTCCTGGGACGGCATGCCTTCGGACGCTACCTGGGTTCGGCTTCACGGCGATACTGTCGGTGTGCCTTTCATCGAACGCCTCGCGTCCCGCGAGATATATCGAAACCCGTGGCTGGTGCTCCGAGAGGACGACATTCGCCGCCCGGACGGCAGCCCGGGCATCTACAGCGTGGTGGACAAGCAGACGTACGCGCTCGTGATCCCCTATGACCGGAACCGTTTTCGGCTGGTCGAGCAATTCCGGTATCCCCTCGGCGCGCGGCGTTGGGAGTTTCCGCAGGGGACCGCGCCGAATCTGGCGGACGCCGACCCGGCCGATCTGGCCGTCCGTGAGCTGCGCGAGGAAACGGGATTACGCGCGACGTCGATCGAGGCGCTCGGCCAGCTCGACACCGCTCCCGGAATGACCAGTCAGCGCGGGTGGGTGTTTCTGGCCACCGGTATCACCGAGGGAGAAGCGGATCGCGAGCACGAGGAGCAGGACATGCGCAGCGCGTGGTTCCCGCGCGAAGAGGTCGAGGAGATGATTCGCTCGGGAGTGATCTGCGACGCGCAGTCGATCGCCGCCTACGGGTTGTTCCTGCTGCACGGGCGATGAATTCTGTGATCGGCATCGGTCTAAACGGATATGACGATCACAAAGCGCAATCTCGACGGGTACGGAGCGCCGGCAATTGAGTGGGCCCGCGTCAAATCCGTGCTGGACGGTCGGCTGACGCAGGCGCCCTGCACCGGCGGCCCGCGCCGCCACACGGTGTGGCTCACTACGATCAATCCCGACGGCGGCCCGCATGTGACGGCGGTGGGAGTGGTCACGCACGACGGCAGCTGGTACTTCACCTCCGGCCCGGCGACTCGCAAGTCGCATAACCTGGCCCGCGATTCTCGGTGCGTCCTCAGCGTCGCCACGGAACCGTTCGACCTCGTTATCGAGGGTGTCGCCGAGCGGGTCACCGACGGGGTCGAATTGGCTTCCGTCGCAGACGCTTTCGCCCTCGGCGGATGGCCATGCGAGGTCGCGGGCGACGCGCTCACGGCGGAATACAGTGCCCAGTCGGCAGGCCCGGCGCCGTGGCATGTCTACCGAGTGATGCCGTCGACCGTGGTTGCGCTCGGGACGTCGGAACCGTTCGGCGCCACCAAGTTTCAGTTGGCCTGAGCTAACCCTTGCGTCGGACGGATTGCCCGCCGGAGAATCACGGCCATGATGTCGAACGCGCCGCCTTGGCTGCCGAGCCTGTTGCTGGGTGCGGCGTGGCTTAGCATCCCCGCGCTGCTAAGCCTGCATCCCCGTTTCAGAAATATGTACAGGTCAAGACCCGCACCGCCCGGCCAGCCAACCCCAACTCTTTTCCAGAGACGGCCAATGGGTCCGGACGTGATGTACACGAACGTCGCGGGCCTTTTGCACCACAAACCGATGGTGGCCGCGTGGTTCGGTGTCGAGGCATGGTGTTTTTTGTTGGGGGGCCTCGCCGTCCAAACGCCGTTGCCGATAGCGGTGACGGCGACACCGACCGTGCTGGCGTTGGCGGTCTGGGGCTATTGGCGCCCGAGAGCCGCGGTCCGGAGGTGCTTTGTGGATCACAACGGCGCGATCACCCTGATCCGCGGTGACGTCGCAATTTCCTTCGACCTCACCTGGTATCGCTACGTCCGGATGTATTGCATGAATTACAGCGGCGCGGCCAGGGCGAGGGGGACGCCGAGCATGCTGGTGCTGTGTCGCGACGCGCAGCCCAGCCTGTGGACGTGGATGGGCAGTGTCCTGTTCCCAAGGGTCGATGACCAGCGCGTCGTCTTGTTCTTCAACCGCTGGTGGGATGCCGACCGCTATTTTGTTGGACCAAACGACCTGGCCGCCGTGTTTTATCGAGCCTGCGCCCGCGCCGGGCGCCCGCCAACAGCAAAGAACGGCTCCTTTGGCATGTTTGGCGCGCCCGGCTGGGAAGTTCGCGACGAGATGATGCGCTTCTAGAGCTTGATTCGGCCCGGCGCGATGAGCGCCTTCATGATCCGGCCGGTGCGAAGCGCGTCGAACGCCGTCAGCGCATCGGAAAGCGGACCGATTACCGTGGTGAGGTCGGCTACCGCGATCTGTTGGCTCGCCAGTAGGTCGATCGCGCGGTCGAATTCGTCGGTGTAAATGTAGGAGCCCCGCACCGTGATCTCCTTGAGCAGGATCGTCGCGGAATCCAGGCCGGGGTCGGGCCCGGCCCCGACCACCACCAGGATGCCGCCGGGGGCAAGCATTTTCAGCGCCGCAGCGGTGGCGGCCGCGCTGCCCGAACATTCGAGCACGACATCGACCTTTGGTCCGCCGGCGGAGCTGTCGGCCGCGTCGGCGGCGATCGGTACGGCGTGGGAATCCGTCGCGAACTCGGCGCGCTGTGCGGCCGGCTCCATGAGAAGGATTTGTGCGGGCGATCTGAGGTGAGCGAGCCTGCAGGCCAGCTGCCCGATCGGGCCGCCGCCGGTCACCAAGACCGTCCGCCCCGCAAGCTCGCCGGCGAGTTCCACCGCTCGCAACGCGGTGGCGGTGGGCTCGACCCAGGCCGCCTCGAGAGTTCCCATGTCGTCGGGGATTCGGCGCAGATGTCCGGGGAAGGCGGCCATCAGCGGCGCGAGGGCTCCGTCGGCCTGCAGGCCCAGCGCCGTCTCCAAAGTGGCCTGCCGACAGAAGTTTGGCCGCCCCGACCGGCAGTACGCGCAAGTGCCGTCCACGTTGCCGTTGGGGTTGACCGCGACCCGCTGGCCCACCGCCCAGTCCGCGATGTCGTCGCCGACCGCCGCGATCCGGCCGGTGGACTCGTGTCCGAGGATGCAGTCACCGCGGTACACCTGCGGCAGCTGCGACGCGTGCAGATCGCTTCCGCAGATGCCGCACAGATCGACCTCCACGAGGACCTGATCGGGGCGCAGGGTTGGGCGCGGCCGGTCCTGCAGTGCGATCCGTCCGTCGGCGGTCAGCACCACCGCGGGCATCGTCATCTTCGCAAACCGGTTATTGCGGAAGGGGATACGGGCCGAAGCGGCCCCAGGCGACGATAACGGCGAGCGCGAGCAGCACCGCGTTGACCGCGATGAAGGGCCATTCTTTGCGCCGAGCGTGCACCACGGCCGCCCGGCATGACTCCCGACTATACGTGATCTATCATTCTTTGATCAAGGTCGACCCGGTGATGTTCGCGGTTGCTCACCACGGGACCGGCGGCAAGGAGCTATTGAAATTCATGTGGACGTGGATGTGTTCCAACGCCGCGGTGAGGGGAGGGAGCAGTTCGTCCGGCAACGGGTCGAAGAACAGCCGTCGGACCAGGGCCACGTGACCGGGTGCCGCCGCGTCGATCGCTTCGCGACCCGCCTTAGTCAGAATCGCGTCGGTCGCCCTGCCGTCGTCCTTCGAGGGCGCCCGCTCCGCAAGGCCGCGTTCGCATAACCGCCGCAGCTGATGCGACGCGCGGCTCCGTTCCCAGCCGATCAGCGCCGCCAGGTCGGAGACCTGGAGCCGCCCGCCAGGTGCGTTGGTTAACGCGTTCAGGACGTGGTAGTCGGCAAGCGACAAGTCGCTGTCGCTCTGAAGTTGGCGATTCATCTCATAGTTCATCCGCATTTGCACCCGCATGAACGCGCTCTAGGCTTGCAGCTCGGCGGCCGACAGCCAAGGTTCTTGAGCGGTCTTTCGCCGCTGACTACGTGACACTTCGGCTATTCCCTTTCGGGCCATCCGCCGAGGATAGCGCGATGACGCCCGGCAAGTCCCGACGATACATCAGCCGTGTGCGTAATGGCCATCGCGGGGGCCCTAACAATTAGATGATAGATCACGTATAATTTCCCCTAGGACGCATCTGGAAGGTGGACCTTCTTCAAGACACACGACACGTGCCATACCTAGGAGTCATCATGTCGAACAACATCGAAACGCTGTTGCTGCGTAATCTGCAGGAAGTCTTTGGTGAAGGCGACCCCGAACGCCGACGCTCCGCCATCGAGCAGCCGCAATTGAGGCAGCATCGAATCACCCGCGGTCTCATTGGGCGGTCCACCCGCCGTCGATTGAATAAGAGGCGCCGGTGATGGTGGCGGCCGCGTCGCCGCTCAGGAAGACCGCGAGCGCGCCGACGTCCTCGGGGCGGGTGTAGCGGGCCATCGGCTGCTTTTCGGCAACGAACTGTTGCCTGGCTTCGTCAAAGGACTGTCCCGTTGCGTTGGCACGCTTTTCGACTTGTTGCGCCACCAGAGGCGTCATCACCCAACCGGGGCAGATCGCGTTGCACGTGATGTCATGGCCGGCGGTTTCGATTGCCACCACCTTGGTCAGTCCGACAACGCCGTGCTTGGCCGCGACATACGCTGCCTTCCCGGGGCTTGCAACCAGGCCGTGCGCCGAAGCGATATTGATTATTCGGCCACGGCCCCGGCGTTTCATCCCGGGAACCGCGCATCGGCAGGTGTGAAAAACGGCCGACAAATTGGTGGCGATCACGGCGTCCCACTTCTCGACAGGGAAATCCTCCACGTTCGCGACGAACTGGATGCCGGCATTGTTCACGAGGACATCGATTGCCCCGAAAGCCTTTTCGGCGCCGCTGATCATGTCGGCGATCTCGACCGGCTTGGTCACATCGGCGCCCGAATACGCCGCCGTTACCCCGAATATCTCCTCGATGTCGCGCCGTTGTTGCTCAATAGCCGCCCGGTCACCGAAACCGTTGAGGGTCACGTTAGCCCCCTCGGCGGCGAAGGCCCGGGCGACGGCGAGACCAATACCGGACGTGGAACCCGTTACAACGACGGACTTTCCGCGGATCATCCGTTTATCTTGCCCTATGCCCGGGCGGCGAACGCGAACCTCTCGCGTTTCACGGCTATCAATGAGAGGGCGTGCTCGATCGACTCTGAGCGCGGTGGGCGCCGCGGAGGCACCGAGGGACCAGGGCGCGGTGGGCGTGGGCGGCGAGCTCCCAGACCGCACGCGCAAGTGGGAGGTGGTAGTGCACCATCGTCGTCCACACTGCCTCACGGCCGGCGATCTCGAAGACCATCCGCCCGCGCATCAGCCTGCCGTCGGCATCCAGCACCAGGCGCGCGGGTGTCTCTTCGGTGATCCGCCATCCCACAACGGTTTCCGGTGTGCCGGGAGCGTCGAGGTTGAACCCGAGCACGCCCTGCCAAACCAACGTGCTGAATATCCCGCCGGCGGACTCCGCGCCGCGGAGGCTAGTCGCGCCCACCGCCCTGCGCTGTCGCCCGTTGTTGCGATTGCGAAGCAGTCCCAGTAGTCGGCGGGGAAGTCTGCGACCGCCGAAGGCGGGTTGGTGATCCGCCGGACCGAATTGCTGACGTGTGGCATTTCAAACCCCTGAACGATACGGTAGCGTATGCTTCGACTATCGTCCGTACGGTAGGTCCTGTCAAGCGCTGATATCCCGAGGAGACGACGGTGCCCGCTGCTCTTCGCACCACGCGCGCCGAGTGGGTCGACGCGGGACTGTCGGCGCTGGCTTCGGGTGGACCCGGTGCCGTGCGCGTTGAACCCATCGCGGCACAACTTGGCGTCACCAAAGGGGGGTTCTACCGGCATTTCGGGGATCGCACCGCGTTCTTGTCCGCCCTCCTCGACGAATGGGAGCGGCGCAGCGTTGATGAGGTGATCGCCCGTGTGGAGGCCGAAGGCGCCGATGCTGCGGCGAACGTCCGTCGCGCCGGCACCCTGACCTTCGCCAAAGACCTGCTGCCGATCGATCTCGCGGTGCGCGCTTGGGCTCGCAGTGATTCCAATGTGGCCCTGCGGCTCCGTCGTGTCGACAACGCTCGGATCGGCTATCTTCGTTCGCAATTCGCAGAAATCACCGGTGATCGCCACGAGGTCGAGGCGCGTAGCCTGTTGGCGTTTGGGTTGGTCATCGGCCAGCACTTCATCACCGCAGAGCACGAGGAATTCAGTCGTTCAGAAGCCCTGAACCTCGCTGTTGCGTTTCTCACGGCGCCGCCTCGCGAGCAGCCCTGCTCCCGCACCATCTCGCGATAACGCGGCAAACACCCTCGCGCGGCGGGTAACCCAATCTGTTTGGCTTGTGTCCGCTTTCCGTTAACATCTGCGGCCAGCAGCCGGCTGCCCTGCGCCGGTATGCGCCCTTTTCCGGATGGTCGTAGTGATCAGACGACAGGAGACAGGCTATGTCGTTGGTTACGGTGGCGCCGGAGTTTGCGGGCCAGGCGGCCGGGCAGTTGGAGAACATCGGCTCGGCGTTGACTGAGGCCACCGCGGCGGCTTCGGCGCCCACGACCGGGGTGCTCGCCCCGGCTGCCGATGAGGTCTCGGCGGCCATCGCGGCGTTATTCGGCAGCCATACACAGGAATTCCAAGCCCTCAGCGCCCAAGCGGCGACGTTCCATAACCAGTTCGTGGGCTTGTTGAACGCCGGTGCGGGGGCCTATGTCAGCGCCGAGCTCGCTAACGTCGCCGCCGTCACTGGCGGTGCCGCTGCGTCCACCAACAGCCCCCTCAACGACATCATCAATGGGGCTGAGGCATGGCTTAACCGGCCGTTATATGAGGCGCAGCGACTTGCGTATGCGCTTTACCGGTCGATCAATGGTTCTTACCAATTCCCAGTCAACCAACCAGGCGGAAGTTTGCCAGGTCCGCGGCGGCGGGTAGATGATGCAAGCATGCGCTTCGTCTACGTCGCTGCCGCGGTCATGGCCACCGCGGTCATGGCCCCGGCATCGCCTGCACATGCTGACACCCACAGCTACCTCCGCTGCATAAAAAGCGACGCGGAGCTCCCGCCCGGGGCTGAAGCAAAAAATTTGCCCACCGTTTCATTCATTGAGACGGAGATCAATTCTGGTAGATCGCGTGCCCAGGTTGCGCAGGAGTTAGTGGGTTTGGGAGTCAAGCCGGACGATGCCGTTCTGCGAGTGCAGTGCGTTATGGCTAACTGGCCAATCGGTGCCTCTTAAGCAATCCGGGAAAGCACCGACCACCCAGAGGGCAGGCACAGCACCGGATTCAACGCCGTGGTGCCTGGGCGCAGATCAGCTTGCGGCGTTCATCCAGCAGCCCGTCTATGCACGCGGCACTCGGTGGCCGACCCTCCACGTCGCGAACCATGTTGCAGATCGCGACCAGGATTCCAAGTTCGCTGTCAATTGTGTCGATGTCGCGCATGCGCGGAGCGTATGTCCGCGCGACGGTGTTAGCACTTCACCCTTCAGCCCATCGGCTGCCTTATGTCGTGCGCGTCTGCATATCCGCTGGTCAAACGGTGCCCCCGGCAGGATTCGAACCTGCGGCCTTCTGCTCCGGAGGCAGACGCTCTATCCCCTGAGCTACGGGGGCGTGACAACGTAGTTGTTGCGCCATTGGGCTTGAAACAATCTGAGACAGACTAACGCATCGGGGTGACCGCTCGGGCACCGCAATGGATTCGGGGCGAGGGCACCCCAGCCCATAGGATGGACGTTCGTGACCCCCGCCGACCTGGCTGAGCTGCTCAAAGCCACCGCAGCCGCGGTGCTTGCCGAGCGCGGGCTGGACGCTGCCGCATTACCGCCGGCGGTCACCGTGGAACGGCCGCGTAATCCCGAACACGGCGACTACGCCAGCAACCTGGCGCTGCAGCTGGGCAAGAAGGTCGGAGCAAACCCGCGTGAGCTCGCCGAGTGGCTGGCCGAGGCCCTGACGCGGGCCGACGGTATCGCCTCGGCCGAGGTGGCCGGACCGGGCTTCATCAACATGCGCCTCGAGGCGTCGGCGCAGGCCATGATCGTCAACAGCGTCATCGACGCCGGCCACGCCTTCGGTCACTCCGACGCGCTGGCCGGACACAAGATCAACCTGGAGTTCGTCTCGGCCAACCCGACCGGACCGATTCACATCGGCGGTACCCGCTGGGCCGCGGTCGGCGACGCCCTGGGCCGGCTGCTGTCCACGCAGGGCGCCGGCGTGGTGCGCGAATACTATTTCAACGACCACGGCGCCCAGATCGATCGGTTCGCCAACTCGTTGATCGCGGCGGCCAAAGGCGAACCAGTCCCCGCCGACGGCTACGCCGGAACCTACATCACGGACATCGCCGCGCAGGTGTTGCAGAAGGCGCCCGACGCGTTGAGCCTGCCCGAACCCGAGATGCGCGAGACCTTCCGCGAAATCGGCGTCGACTTGATGTTCACCCACATCAAGGAGTCGCTTCACGAATTCGGCACCGACTTCGACGTCTACACCCACGAAGACTCGATGCACACGAGCGGCCGGGTCGACCAGGCCATCGCCCGGCTGCGCCAGACCGGCAACGTCTACGAGAAGGACGGCGCAACCTGGTTGCGCACCAGCGCTTTTGGTGACGATAAGGATCGCGTCGTGATCAAGAGCGACGGTAAACCGGCCTACATCGCCGGCGACATCGCCTACTACCTGGACAAGAGGCAACGCGGCTTCGACTTGTGCATCTACATGCTCGGCGCCGATCACCACGGGTACATCGCCCGGCTCAAGACCGTGGCCGCGGCCTTCGGCGAAGATCCGGACACCGTCGAGGTGCTCATCGGGCAGATGGTGAACCTGGTCCGCGACGGCCAGCCGGTCCGGATGAGCAAGCGGGCCGGCACCGTAATCACGCTCGACGACCTGGTCGAGGCGATTGGCGTCGACGCCGCGCGCTACAGCCTGATCCGTTCATCGGTGGACACCCCGATCGACATCGACCTGGCACTGTGGTCCTCGGCATCCAACGAAAACCCGGTCTATTACGTGCAATACGCGCATGCCCGGCTTTCGGCGCTGGCGCGCAACGCCGCCGAACTCGGCCTGATTCCCGACACGGCGCATGTCGAGCTGCTCAGCCACGACAAGGAGGGTGCGCTGCTGCGCAGCATCGGCGAATTCCCGCGGGTCCTGGAAACGGCGGCGTCCCTACGGGAACCACACCGCGTGTGCCGTTACCTGGAAGACCTCGCCGGCGACTACCACCGGTTCTACGACTCGTGCCGGGTGTTGCCCCAGGGCGACGAGCAGCCCACCGACCTGCACACCGCGCGCCTGGCGCTGTGCCAGGCCACCCGCCAGGTCATCGCCAACGGGCTGACGATCCTTGGCGTCTCCGCTCCGGAGCGAATGTGAACGTCCATCCCGCCGGCCCCCGCCATGCCGAGGAGACCCGTCCCGCCGAAAGCCCGCCCCGTCCGCAGTCTCCCGAGGAGCTGCTGCGCCTGGCTCCGAATGTCTGGCCACGCAGCACAACTCGCGACGAAATGGGAGCGGCGGTCATCGGCGGGGTGCCGGTGACCCATCTCGCCCAGGAGTACGGGACACCGCTGTTCGTCGTCGCCGAGGACGACTTTCGCTCTCGTTGCGCAGACATGGTTGCGGCCTTTGGCGGCGGACACAACGTCCACTATGCCGCCAAGGCGTTCCTGTGCAGCGAAATAGCGCGCTGGATCAACGAAGAAGGCCTCTCGCTCGACGTGTGCACCGGCGGGGAACTGGCCGTCGCGCTGCAAGCCGACTTCCCGCCGGAGCGGATTACCTTCCACGGCAACAACAAATCCGTCGCGGAATTGACCGCCGCGGTCAAGGCCGGAGTGGGGCACGTCGTTCTGGACTCGATGACCGAGATCGAGCGCCTCGAAGCCGTCGCGGGCGAGGCGGGCATCGTCCAGGACGTGCTTGTGCGCCTCACCGTCGGGGTGGAGGCGCACACCCACGAGTTCATCTCCACCGCACACGAGGACCAGAAGTTCGGGCTGTCGGTGGCCAATGGCGCGGCGATGGCCGCGGTGCGACGGGTGTTCGAAACCGATCACCTGCGACTGGTCGGGTTGCACAGCCATATCGGTTCGCAGATCTTCGACGTCGCCGGCTTCGAACTCGCCGCACACCGCGTCATCGGCCTGCTGCACGAAATCGTCGGCGAGTTCGGCGTCGACAAGACGGCTCAGCTCGCGACGGTCGATCTCGGTGGCGGCTTTGGTATCTCGTACCTGGCACCTGACGATCCAGTGCCGGTTGCCGAACTGGCGGCCAAGCTCGGCGCCATCGTGCGCAACGAGTCGCAGGCGGTGGGGCTGCCCACCCCGAGGCTGGTGGTCGAGCCCGGACGTGCCATCGCCGGACCGGGCACCATCACGCTGTACGAGGTCGGCACCGTTAAAGACGTCGACGTCAGCAGCACGGCCCACCGGCGTTACGTCAGCGTCGACGGCGGCATGAGTGACAACATCCGCACCGCGCTGTATGACGCGCAGTACGACGCCCGATTGGTTTCGCGAACCAGCGACGCACCGGCGGAACTGTCCCGTATCGTCGGAAAGCACTGCGAAACCGGCGATATCGTAGTCCGCGACACCTGGGTCCCGGGCGACCTGCGGCCGGGCGACCTGCTTGGGATCGCCGCGACGGGTGCCTACTGCTATTCGCTGTCGAGCCGCTACAACATGATCGGCCGCCCCGCCGTGGTAGCCGTGCGCGCCGGGCGCGCCCGCCTGATCCTGCGCCGCGAGACGGTCGACGATCTGCTGAGTCTGGAGGTGAGGTGACCCGTGTCCGGTGACGAAAAGCCAGTCGGTGTAGCAGTACTCGGGTTGGGCAACGTCGGCAGCGAGGTCGTCCGCATCATGCGAGGACAGCGCCGAAGATCTGGCGGCCCGCGTCGGCGCCCCATTGGTGCTGCGCGGTATCGGGGTGCGCCGCGTCGCCGCCGACCGCGGCGTGCCGGTCGCGCTGCTCACCGACAACATCGACGAGCTCGTCGCGCGCGAGGACGTCGACATCGTCGTCGAACTGATGGGGCCGGTGGAGCCCGCCCGCAAGGCGATCCTGTCCGCACTCGAGCACGGCAAGTCCGTCGTCACAGCCAACAAGGCACTGCTGTCCATCTCCACCGGAGAGTTGGCGCAGGCGGCCGAAAACGCCCATGTCGACCTGTATTTCGAGGCGGCGGTCGCGGGCGCGATCCCGGTCATCCGCCCGCTCACCCAGTCGCTGGCCGGCGACACGGTGCTGCGGGTGGCCGGCATCGTCAACGGCACCACCAACTACATCCTGTCCGCGATGGACAGTACCGGCGCCGACTACGACAGCGCCCTGGCCGACGCCAGCGCGCTGGGCTATGCCGAGGCCGATCCCACCGCCGACGTCGAGGGCTACGACGCCGCGGCCAAGGCCGCGATCCTGGCGTCCATCGCCTTTCACACGCGGGTGCACGCCGACGACGTCTATCGCGAGGGCATCACTAAGATCACCCCCGCGGACTTCGCCTCGGCGCGGGCGCTTGGCTGCACCATCAAGCTGCTGTCCATCTGCGAGCGTGTCGCAGGAGACGATGGGCAGGAACGAGTTTCGGCCCGCGTTTATCCGGCGTTGGTGCCGCTGTCGCACCCGCTCGCCACGGTCGGCGGAGCGTTCAATGCGGTGGTGGTCGAGGCCGCGGCGTCGGGGCGGCTGATGTTCTACGGTCAGGGCGCCGGCGGCGCGCCCACCGCGTCCGCGGTGACCGGCGACCTGGTAATGGCCGCCCGCAACCGGGTCCTCGGCAGCCGGGGACCGAAAGAGTCCAGGTACGCCCAACTTCCCATCGCACCAATGGGTATCATTTCCACCCGCTATTACGTCAACATGAACGTGGCCGACAAGCCCGGCGTGTTGTCTTCGGTGGCAGCGGAATTCGCCAAACGCGAGGTGAGCATCGCCGAGGTCCGCCAGGAAGGCGTCGTCGACGAGGGCGGACGACGGGTGGGGGCCCGCGTCGTGGTGGTCACCCACACCGCCACCGACGCCGCGCTTTCCGAAACCGTCAATGCGCTTGCTGATTTGGACGTCGTGCAGAGCGTGACAAGCGTGCTGCGACTGGAAGGAAACGGCCTGTGAGCGTTCCCCGCATGGCCACCCACCAACCCTGGCCGGGAGTGATCGCGGCGTACCGCGACCGGTTACCGGTCGGCGACGACTGGACCCCGGTCACCCTGCTCGAGGGTGGTACCCCGCTGATCGCCGCAACCCGACTCTCGGAGCAGACCGGCTGCACGGTCCACCTCAAGGTCGAAGGCCTCAACCCCACCGGCTCCTTCAAGGATCGGGGCATGACGATGGCGGTCACCGACGCTCTGGCCCGTGGCCAGAAGGCCGTGTTGTGCGCATCGACCGGAAACACCTCGGCGTCGGCGGCGGCGTATGCGGCCCGCGCCGGTATCACGTGTGCCGTGCTGATACCACAGGGCAAGATCGCGATGGGCAAGCTGGCGCAGGCGGTCATGCACGGCGCCAAGATCATCCAGATCGACGGCAACTTCGACGACTGCCTGGAACTGGCCCGCAAGATGGCCGCCGACTTCCCGACGATCTCACTGGTCAACTCCGTCAACCCGGTGCGCATCGAGGGCCAGAAGACGGCGGCCTTCGAGATCGTGGACGCGCTGGGCACCGCTCCAGACGTGCACGCCCTTCCGGTCGGCAACGCGGGCAACATCACCGCGTACTGGAAGGGCTACACCGAATATCACCGCGAAGGCGTGATCGACAAGCTGCCCCGCATGCTGGGCACCCAGGCGGCCGGCGCGGCGCCCCTGGTACTCGGCGAACCCGTCCGCCACCCGGAGACCATCGCGACCGCGATCCGCATCGGCGCACCGGCGTCGTGGACGGCCGCCGTCGAGGCACAACAGCAATCCAACGGGCGCTTCCTGGCCGCCACCGACGAGGAGATCCTGGCCGCCTACCACTTGGTGGCCCAGTCCGAAGGCGTATTCGTGGAACCCGCTTCCGCTGCCAGCATCGCGGGGCTACTCAAGGCCGTTGACGACGGCTGGGTGGCTCGCGGGTCGACGGTGGTTTGTACGGTGACGGGCAATGGCCTCAAGGATCCCGACACCGCGCTGAAGGACATGCCGAGCGTGTCCGCGCTGCCCGTAGATCCGGTGCTCGTCGTCGAGAAGTTGGGGCTGGCGTAAATGAAAGCCTGTTCGTGACCCCGATGCTGCCCGCCGGGCTGGTCGGGAGCGCCGTGGTGTCGGCGTCCAGCGCCAACCTCGGCCCGGGTTTCGACAGCATCGGCCTGGCGTTGAGCCTGTGCGACGAGATCGTCGTGGAGACAACACATTCCGGCTTGGTCGTGGTAGTCGAGGGCGAGGGTGCCGACCAAGTGCCGCTCAACGCCGAACATCTGGTGGTGCGCGCCGTAGAGCGGGGCCTGCAAGCCGCGGGGGTCGGCGCCTCGGGCCTGGTCGTGCGCTGCCGCAACGCCATCCCGCACTGCCGGGGTCTCGGCTCATCGGCGGCGGCCGTGGTCGGCGGCCTGGCAGCGGTGAACGGCCTTGTCGCACAGATCGATTCAACGCCGCTAAGCACCGCTCGGCTGATCCAGCTGTGCTCGGAATTCGAGGGGCATCCCGACAACGCTGCGGCCGCAGTGTTGGGCGGTGCCGTGGTTTCGTGGATTGACCGCACCGGGGATCGGCCCGACTACCTGGCCGTGCCCCTGCGGCTGCATCCCGATATCCGCTTGTTCTGCGCGATTCCCGAGGAGCGCTCGTTGACCGCGGAGACCCGGGTGCTGCTGCCGGCACAGGTCAGCCACGACGACGCCAGGTTCAATGTCAGCCGTGCCGCGTTGCTGGTCGTCGCGCTCACGGAGCGGCCGGATCTGCTCATCGCGGCCACCGAAGACGTGCTTCATCAACCCCAGCGAGCCCGGGCGATGCCCGTCTCGGCGGAATATTTGCGGCTGTTGCGGTGTCATAACGTCGCAACCACGCTTTCTGGGGCTGGTCCCGCGCTGATCGCTCTGAGCACGGAACCGGAGTTGCCCCCGGAAGCGCTGGAGTTCGGCGCCGCAAACGGATTTACCATCGCCAAAATGACCGCCGGCGAACGAGTTCGCTGGAGCCCGGGAGTCACGGTCGCGGGTTAATCCACAGCGTGGCGGGAGGGTTTGCTTGCTTCCGACAAGGATGCGGGTTATCCTCGGAGCCGTCCAGCAATCGCAGCATCTGCATCTTCATACATACTGCCTTGCCGCTAGGACAACACCAATTCTTCTCGTGAACGAGGTTCGCCGCATATCCGCCAGATCCTGGCGATCACCGTTGCAGAGTCGATGATTGGGTGCACTCGGCAATTTGGCTGAATGCAACGAACCCCGTATGACCTGATCAGCGGGGAAAGAAAGGAAATCCGTGACCGATACGGAGCTCTTCACGGCGAGCGAAAACACCGACGGCGATCAGCCGTCGAACGCCGTGACCACAGACACCCCCGACGTCAAAACCGACGTCAAAACCGTCAAAACCGATGCCCCGGAAGGCGCACTGTCCACCATGGTGCTGCCCGAACTGCGCGCGCTGGCTAACCAAGTCGGCGTAAAGGGGACGTCGGGCATGCGCAAGAACGAACTGATCGCCGCGATTCATGAAATCAGGGGACAGGCCAACGGGGCTTCGACCCCCGCCGCCTCGGAGGACAGCGCCAAATCCGACACCGCTACGGCCGAAGCACCGGCCGAAGCACCGGCCGAAGCGCCCGCCCCCCAAGGGGAACAGAACGGTTCCACCACCGAGGCGCCGCGTCGGGAACGGCGCGGTGCCTCGCGCGAAGTCGGATCATCCGATCGCACGGCCGAGGGGGCCGATCGCGAGGATTCAGGCGCCCGGGACGGCACCGCGACCGGCGATGCCGGCGGCCAACGGGGCACGAAGACGGGCGAGCGCCGGCAAGACGCCGGTAGCGACCAGAGCGGTGACTCCGGCTCGGGCGGGCAGCAGCGCGGCTCGAACCAGCAAGACGAGGACGGCGAGGGCCGTGGGGGCCGGCGGGGACGCCGGTTCCGCGACCGCGACCGCAGGCGCCGCGGCGAACGGTCGGGCGAAGGCGGGGACACCGAACTGCGTGAGGACGACGTCGTCCAGCCGGTCGCCGGCATCCTTGACGTCCTCGACAATTACGCGTTCGTTCGCACCTCCGGCTATCTGGCGGGTCCGCACGACGTCTACGTGTCCATGAACATGGTGCGCAAGAACGGCCTGCGCCGCGGCGACGCGGTGACCGGCGCAGTTCGGGTGCCCAGGGAGGGCGAGCAGCCCAACCAGCGGCAGAAGTTCAACCCGCTGGTGCGCCTGGACACCGTCAATGGCGGCTCGGTCGAGGACGCCAAGAAGCGGCCCGATTTCAACAAACTGACGCCGTTGTACCCCAACCAGCGGCTTCGTCTGGAAACCACGCCGGACCGGCTGACCACGCGGGTCATCGACCTGATCATGCCGATCGGCAAGGGGCAGCGCGCGCTGATCGTGTCGCCGCCCAAGGCCGGTAAGACGACGATCCTGCAGGACATCGCCAACGCGATCACCAAAAACAACTCGGAATGTCACCTCATGGTCGTGCTCGTCGACGAGCGCCCGGAAGAGGTCACCGACATGACGCGCTCGGTCAAGGGAGAGGTCATCGCCTCGACGTTCGACCGGCCGCCGTCAGACCACACGTCGGTCGCCGAACTGGCGATCGAGCGTGCCAAGCGGCTTGTCGAGCAGGGCAAGGACGTCGTGGTGCTGCTCGACTCGATCACCCGCCTGGGCCGCGCGTACAACAACGCGTCGCCGGCGTCGGGCCGGATCCTGTCCGGCGGGGTCGACTCCACCGCGCTGTACCCGCCCAAGCGGTTCCTCGGCGCCGCACGCAATATCGAGGAAGGCGGGTCGCTGACCATCATCGCCACCGCGATGGTCGAGACCGGATCCACCGGTGACACGGTCATCTTCGAGGAGTTCAAGGGCACCGGTAACGCCGAGCTCAAGCTGGACCGCAAGATCTCCGAACGCCGGGTTTTCCCCGCGGTCGACGTGAACCCGTCCGGTACTCGTAAAGACGAGTTGCTGCTGCCTCCAGACGAGTTCGCCATCGTGCACAAGCTGCGCCGCGTGCTGTCGGGTCTGGATCCCCACCAGGCCATCGACTTGCTGATGTCGCAGCTGCGCAAGACGAAGAACAATTACGAGTTCCTGATGCAGGTGTCCAAGACGACGCCTGGGTCGACGGACAACAGCTAACCAACTCGCCGGCTGTGGCGGAGACCCTTCAGCAACTACTTTGTGAGCGCCTAGCCCAGGACACGCCTGCAGTCAGGTACGGCGAGCGGGTCTGGACCTGGCGTGAGCACCTGGCCGACGCCGCCACCGCCGCCGGCGCCGTGATCGGCGTCGCCGATCCGGATCGTCCGCTGCATGTCGGCGCGCTGCTGGGCAACACCCCGGAAATGCTCACCGCCATGGCGTCGGCGGCGCTCGGCGGATATGTCCTGTGCGGAATCAACGACACCCGCCGTGGCGCCGCGCTGGCCAGGGACATCTTGCGCGCGGACTGCCAGATCCTGCTCACCGACCCGGCGCACAAAGACCTGCTCGATGGTCTCGAACTGCCCGGTGTCCAGGTGTTCGACGTGTCGGGCGACCGGTGGTCGGCGCTACTCACCGGCGCTGGTTCGCTGACCCCGTACCGCGAGGTCGCACCCACCGACACGTTCATGATGATCTTCACCTCGGGGACCAGCGGCGAGCCGAAGGCGGTGCAGGTAACCCACCTGGTCGTGCTGTTTGCCGGCATGTCGCTCATCGAGCGGTTCGAGGTCGACGCCTCCGACGTTTGCTATCTGTCGATGCCGTTGTTTCACTCCAACGCGCTGCTGGCCGGCTGGAGCGTCGCGGTTGGCGCCGGCACGGCCATGGTCCCGGCGACGTTTTCGGCATCGGGGCTGCTTGGAGATCTGCGCCGGTACGGGGCCACCTACATGAACTACGTCGGCAAACCGCTTGCCTACGTGCTGGCCACCCCGGAGCGGCCCGATGACCACGACAACCCACTGCGCGTCGCCTTCGGCAACGAGGCAAGCGATCGCGATATCGCCGCGTTCAGTCGCCGTTTCGACTGCACGGTGTGGGACGGTTTCGGCTCCACCGAAGGCGCGATCATCATCACCCGGGACGACGGTTGCCCACCGGGTTCGCTGGGCCGCGGCTTTCCCGGGGTCGGCATCTACAACCCCGACACGCTGGCCGAATGCCCCGTGGCGACCTTTGGCGAGGATGGCGTCCTGACCAACGCCGACGAAGCGATCGGGGAACTGGTCAACACAACCGGTGCCGGCATGTTTGCCGGCTACTACAACGACCCGGAGGCCACCGACGCCCGCGTTCGGCACGGCATGTTCTGGTCCGGCGACCTCGCCTACCGGGACGCCGACGGGTGGATCTACTTCGCCGGGCGCAGCGGTGACTGGTTGCGGGTCGACGGAGAAAACATGACCACGGCGCCCATCGAGCGGATTCTGCAGCGGTTGGCACCGGTCAGCCACGTTGCGGTGTATGCGGTACCGGACGCGCACGTCGGCGACCAGGTAATGGCGGCGATCGTGTTGGGCGACAACGCCGTTCTGACGCCGGAGCAGTTCGGCCAGTTCCTGGCGGCCCAGCCCGATTTGTCGCCCAAGGCGTGGCCCCGCTATGTGTGGCTCGCCGATCGGTTGCCGACCACGGCGACCAACAAGATCCTCAAGCGGGAGCTGACCGCGCGCGGCACCACGCCGGGCAGCGGCGTTGTCTGGACGCGCGTCGGGCAAAGTCGGGAGTACGAGGTTGCGCGCCCCCGCCGCGACACTTAACCACGCACACACACGCCGGGCCGCATGGCAAAGTCCGCCCTCGAGCTGCCGGGAATGCGAGACCGCAGCTCGGTGTTTGGGGTGAGGTAGGTTGACCTGGCATAATCGACGGTCGACTACCCCAGGACCAGTCCAGGTTCCCGGAGTTCGCGCCCGGTCCGGGCGACAACGATCGAAGAGGACATCATGAAAGCTGAGATTCATCCCGCCTACGCGGAGACCACCGTGCACTGCGGCTGCGGGAACACCTTCCAGACCCGCAGCACCAAGCCCGGCGGCAACATCGTCGTCGAGGTCTGCTCGCAGTGCCATCCCTTCTACACCGGCAAGCAGAAGATCCTCGACAGCGGCGGCCGGGTGGCCCGTTTCGAGAAGCGCTACGGCAAGCGCAAGGCCGCAGCCGCCTCGGAGAACGCCTCGGAGGACACTGACAAATAGCTGGGTCACCGACGCCCGAACTGTGCCTAGAGCCGCACAGGCCGGGCGTCGGTTCGCGTTTGCGGTAAACAGCGTGTGGGACGGGCAGGAGGTGTGACATGACGCAACCGGTACAGACGATCGACGTGCTGCTTGCCGAACACGCCGAGCTCGAGCAACGGCTGGCGGATCCGGAGTTGCACAGCAAACCCGACGAGGCGCGCAAAGCCGGGCGCCGGTTCGCCCGATTGGCCCCGATCGTCGGCACTTACCGCAAGCTGGTGGCCGCGCGGGACGACCTGGAGACCGCACGCGAGCTGGCCGCCGACGACGAGTCGTTCGTCGACGAGGCGGCCGAACTGGAAGCACGGGTGGCCGAACTGGACACCCAACTCACCGACATGCTGGCACCGCGCGATCCGCACGACGCCGACGACATCTTGCTCGAAGTCAAATCCGGTGAGGGCGGCGAGGAATCGGCGTTGTTCGCTTCCGATTTGGCCCGGATGTACATCCGCTATGCCGAGCGGCATGGCTGGACGGTGACGGTGCTGGACGAAACCACCTCGGACCTAGGCGGTTACAAGGACGCGACGCTGAGCATCGCCAGTAAGGGCGATGCCGCCGACGGGGTTTGGGCGCGAATGAAGTTCGAGGGCGGGGTACACCGCGTGCAACGGGTTCCGGTGACGGAATCCCAAGGCCGCGTACAACTTCGGCGGCGGGCGTGCTGGTCTATCCCGAACCCGAGGAAGTCGCTGAGGTGCAGATCGACGAGTCGGATCTGCGCATTGACGTGTACCGCTCGTCGGGCAAGGGCGGCCAGGGCGTCAACACCACCGACTCGGCGGTGCGGATCACGCACCTGCCCACCGGGATCGTCGTCACCTGTCAAAACGAACGGTCGCAGCTGCAGAACAAGGCCCGTGCGTTGCAGGTGCTGGCGGCTCGCCTGCAGGCGCTGGCCGAGGAGCAGGCGCTGGCCGACGCGTCGGCCGACCGGGCCAGCCAGATCCGCACCGTGGACCGCAGCGAACGGATTCGCACCTACAACTTCCCGGAGAACCGCATCACCGACCACCGAATCGGTTACAAGGCACACAATCTCGATCAGGTACTCGACGGTGACCTGGACGCGTTATTCGACGCGCTGGGCGCCGCCGACAAGCAGTCCCGGCTGCAACAGGCATGACCCCGGCGCCGGCGACGATGCAGAGCGAAGCGATGAGGAGGAGCGGCGCCATCACACCTCTGCGGCGCGCGATCGAGTCTGCTGCGGCACAACTCGCCGAAGCCGGGATCGATTCCGCGCGCTTCGATGCCGAGGAGTTGGCCGCTCATCTGGTTGGCACCGAACGCGGTCGACTGACCTTGCTCGACTCGCCGGGCGACGAATTCTTCGGCCGTTACCGCGACATCGTGGCCGCGCGATCGCACCGAGTGCCGTTGCAGCATCTCACCGGGACGGCCGCGTTCGGGCCGGTACTCCTGCACGTCGGTCCCGGCGTGTTCATACCGCGCCCGGAGACCGAGGCCATCTTGGCGTGGGCCACCGCGCAACAACTCCCGGCGCGGTCCGTGATCGTCGATTTATGCACCGGATCCGGCGCATTGGCGGTCGCGCTGGCGCGGCACCGGCCCGCGGCGCGGGTCATCGGCGTCGACGATTCCGAGGCGGCCCTCGAGTTCGCGCGCCGTAACGCCGAGGGCACCGCCGTGGAGCTGGTGCACGCGGACGCCACCACACCGGACCTGCTTCCCGACCTCGATCGTCGGGTCGACCTGGTGGTCGCCAACCCTCCCTATGTTCCCGACGACATCGCTCTGGAACCCGAAGTGGCCCAACATGATCCGCCCCACGCGGTATTCGGCGGCCCGGACGGGATGGCGGTGATCGCCGCCGTCGTCCGCGTCGCCGGGCGCTGGCTACGCCCGGGCGGCCTGTTGGCGGTCGAGCACGATGACACCACATCGGCACAGGTTGGCGAATTGGTCAAGCACACAGGGCTTTTCGAAGATATCGAGGCCCGCCGGGATTTGGCCGGCCGGCCGAGGTTCGTGACGGCCCGCAAGTACGAGGAGCGGCGCCGATGACCGCGATCTTCGACTGCGCCGACCCGGACCAGCGTTCCGTCGGAATTGCCTCTGCAGTAGGGGCGCTCAAGGGCGGCCGACTGGTTGTCATGCCGACGGACACCGTGTACGGCATCGGCGCCGACGCCTTCGACAGCGCCGCCGTAGCCGCGCTGCTGGCGGCCAAGGGACGGGGTCGAGACATGCCGGTGGGCGTGCTGGTCGGCTCCTGGCACACCATCGAGGGCCTGGTCTACACGATGCCTGAGGGGGCCCGCGAACTGATCCGTGCGTTCTGGCCGGGCGCGCTGAGCCTGGTGGTGTCGCAGGCGCCGTCGCTGCAGTGGGACCTCGGCGACGCCCGCGGCACCGTCATGCTGCGGATGCCGTTGCACCCGGTTGCCATCGAGTTGTTGCGCGAGGTGGGGCCCATGGCCGTATCCAGCGCCAACGTCTCCGGCCGTCCGCCGGCGGTGGACGCCGACGAGGCGCGCAGCCAACTCGGCGAGCTCGTCGACGTCTATCTCGACGCGGGCCCGTCGCAACAGCAGGCCGCTTCCACGATCGTCGACCTGACCGGAACCACCCCGCGCATCCTGCGCGCGGGCCCGGTGAGCGCCGAACGGATCGCGGAAGTGCTGGGGTTGCAGCCCGCGAGTTTGACGAGCTAGTCGCCGCCGCCCGCCGCAGCGGTTACACGTTCGGCGCCTATGGGCGGTTTCGGGTCTCAGGTTGGTGCAGTACGGTCTCGAGGTGTCAAGCGACCTCGCCAGCCTTGCCGGTGGTCTGTTCGCCTTAGCCGATCGCGGCGCCGGTGTGCCCGCTGCGCGAGCTGGCGCTGGTCGGACTGACCGCGGCGATCATCACCTACTTCGCGACGGGACCGGTGCGGGTGCTGGCCACCCGACTGGGCGCGGTCGCCTACCCGCGGGAACGCGACGTGCATGTGACGCCGACCCCGCGGATGGGCGGGTTGGCGATGTTTCTCGGCGTCATCGCGGCGGTCTTTCTGGCATCGCAGCTTCCGGCGCTCACCCGAGGGTTCGTCTATTCCTCGGGCATGCCCGCGGTCCTGGTGGCGGGCGCGGTGATCATGGGCATCGGCCTGATCGACGACCGTTGGGGCCTGGACGCCCTGACGAAGTTCGCCGGGCAGATCACCGCGGCGAGCGTGTTGGTCACCATGGGCGTTGCCTGGAGCGTCATATACATCCCGATCGGCGGCGTCGGCACCATCGTGCTGGACCAGGTCTCGTCGATCCTGCTCACCCTGGCGCTGACCGTATCGATCGTCAACGCGATGAACTTCGTCGACGGGCTCGACGGACTGGCCGCCGGGCTGGGACTGCATCACCGCGATGGCGATCTGCATGTTCTCGGTTGGCCTGCTGCGCGACCACGGCGGTGATGTGCTGTTCTATCCGCCCGCCGTGATTTCGGTGGTGCTCGCCGGGGCCTGTCTTGGCTTCTTGCCGCACAACTTTCACCCCGCCAAGATCTTCATGGGCGACTCCGGCTCGATGCTGATCGGCCTGATGCTCGCCGCGGCCTCCACCACCGCCGCCGGCCCGGTCTCGCAGAACGCCTATGGCGCTCGCGATGTGTTTGCTCTGCTGTCGCCGTTCCTGCTGGTGGTGGCGGTCATGTTTGTCACCAGGTCAGCACCATCCTCAACCAGGATGCTGGCAACCCGGCCGCCCAGCAGGCCGCGCTGGCCAGTTACGAAAGCCACCTGATCGGCCGCATTCTGCTGGTAGATGTGGCCGTCGCGGTGATCGCGTTCCTCTACGACTGGCTGCAGCACGGATTGTGGGGGCAGACGCTGGGCAAGCGCGCGATGGGCACGATGGTAGTGAGCGCAGCCGACTGGTCGAGAATCAACCTGAAGGTGTCGGCTGCGCGAGCGGGGCCTGTAGCTGCCCGGCAGTCCCGTATGCAGGCGAGCCGTTCGAGCTGATCAACGACCTCTGGTTGCTGTGGGACCAGCGCCGGCAGTGCCTGCATGACAAGGCAGCGCGCACGGTCGTCGCGAAGAAGGGTCCGCTGGTCGCGCAGGGCGCCCCCGCCGTCGCCGGCTACCCGGGTGGCGGCGCGCCGTACCCCGGGTACGGCGTGTACCCCGGTTATCCCGGCAGCCCGCCGGTGTAAACCTGACACGTCGCCCGCTCTTCCAGGGCTCGGCGGACGAGCCGGCTAGCGCGCCACGCGGTAGCGGAGGTAGACGACTCTCGAGCTGAAGGTGCGGGTCTCGACGAGTTCGAGATCCACCCGGCGCTCGCGCTGGGGAAAGAACGGAATGCCACCGCCAACCAGCACCGGGTAGACCCTGGCCCGGTACTCGTCGATCAGGCCCAGCGCGGCCGCCTCGGCGGCGAGAGTCGCGCCGCCGATCGCGATGTCGCCCTCCGCCGGCTCGGCCCGCAACCGCTCGATCTCCTCCGCCAGGCCGCCGGAGGCCAGGCGGGCATTGCCCTGCACCGCCGACAGCGTGGTGGAGAACACCACCTTGGGGAGCGCCTTCCAGATCGCGGCCCACTCGAGCATTGAGTCGTCGAGCGATGGATCCTGGTCGGCGGTCTCCCAGTACAGCATCGTCTCGTACAGCCCTCGTCCCAGCAGGTGGACGCCGACCTCTCGTATCTCGTCGGTGACGAAGCGAAAGACCTCCTCGTCGGGCGCCGTCCAGTCGAAGCCGCCGTCCGGCCCGACGATGTAGCCGTCAAGTGAGACGCCCATCGAATAGGTCACGCTGCGCATCAGAAGTCCTCCTCGGTAACGGGTTCGACAGTACGACCGCCGGACGCCGCAGAACTCATCGCGGCTCGCGGGACAGGGCAAACGTTGCCGGTTACGGCACTACTAAGTGACGGGCCCGCTCCAGACCCCGGGGGTGCTGCGGACCTCCAGGTCGAAGTCGGCCCGGCTGCCCAGCACGGGGTTCTGGATGTACTTTCTGACCAGGCCCTTGGCGTCGCGGGCCGCCTCGGTCACCGCGAAGGCGTGCTCGTCCCGCCAGGCGCTGGCAAACTGCTCGCGGCCGACGCCGGGCGCGCGGCGCAGGAAATGCACCAGCTTGACGACGTCCTCCTCGGCAGCGTCAAGGTCATCGAAGATCACGTCTTCGCTGGTGAGCTTCAGTACCATCTCCGGATCGCTGAAATCGTGCGGCCGCACGCGCTACCAGGTAGTCGCTCCGCATCGACCGGGCCACATCCTCCAGGGTCTCGAACGACAGCGACGCGAACCCCTCCCACTGCTGCGGCGCGAGCGGGTAGGCAAGCGCGGAGCTGTCGACGTCGTCCAGGCTGTAGCCCTGCACGTAGCGCCGGAAGATCTCCATCGCGGACGGCGTGGTCAGCGTCACCGCCACGTGCACGACGCCCCACTCGTAGCGGAACCGCTCCGGCGTCATGCCTTCCTTGCGCCGGTTCACCAGCATGAACTTGTCGTTGGGGTGCTGCTCCTCCTCACGGCCTACGGCATGTGCGCGATCTTGGTGTAGCCGCCGTCGACGGGGATCACCGTGCCGGTCAGGTAGTCCGCGGCCGGGGACGCCGAGGAACGAGACCACGCCGCCGAGATCCTCCGGTCGCCCGGTCTCCCGCATCGGAACGGTCTCGGTGAACGCGCTGGCCGCCCGCGGGTCGCGGTAGACGGCCCCGGTCATCGCGGTCTGAAGAACCCTGGCGCGACGGCGTTCACGGTGATCTTCTGGCAGCGTACTCAGCGGCGAGCCTCATCGTGAGCGCCTCGAGCGCGCCCTTGGACATGGCGTAGTGCGTGAAGCCGGCGAACCCGATCATCACGCCGGAGATGCTGACCACGTTGACGATCTTGCCGCGGACCCGGCCGCCCTTGCCCTGCCGCAGCAAGGACGTGCAGCCCGCGGCGGACCCCTGCTGGCCAGATCCGCTGGAGCGAGAGTTCGATCCATGGGGACGCCGTCTGATGGACACGTTCCTGGCCAAGGCCCCGGCGCTGCTGGCCAGGGACGGCGTCGCCTACCTCAGCCACTCGTCGCTGATCAGCCAGCAGCAGACCGCCGAGATGCTCAGCGCGGCAGGCCTGACGGCGCAGGTCATGGACTGGCGGCTCTGGCCGGTCTCGGCGCCGCCGGACGCGCGCCCGCACCGAGGGCTGATCGAGCAGCGCAGTGACGCGTTCCACCTCGATTCGCGGCGCAGGCAGGGCGTGACGAGCTGATCGTCGTGTACCTGCTCGAGATCCGCCGCGCCGACACCCCGTGAGCGCGGGCCCGGACATGGCCCCGGCCAGGCCGCACACCGTGATCGTCACGGCGTCACAGGCTGATCCAGAACCGGTCCTCGCCCCGGGCACGCCCGTCGGGAACCCCTTCGTTGGCGAGGATGACCCGGCGCGAGGCCTCGTTATCGATATCGCAGGTGAGCAGTACCCGGCTGAGACCCAGGTGCCGGCACTCGCCCAGGCCGACCGCTAGCATCCGGGTGGCGTGCCCCCGCCGCCGCCAGGCCGGGGCCACGTGGTAGCCGACGTGCCCGCCCGCCTCAGCCAGTTCCGGCGTGAGCCGGTGCCGGATCACCAGCGTGCCAAAGTAGCGCTGGCCAGAGACGTACCAGAACACGGTCGACGGGACCTGCCACCTGATCCGGACCCCTTGCTGCTCGGCGACGTAGCTGCCGAAGTCCGCAGCGGCCGCGTCGAGCCAGTCCGTGGGCAGGCCGCGCTGCAGGCAGTCTTCCCGCTCGCTGGCCAGGAACGACTCTCGCACCGCAGTCGTCGGCCACGCCGAGCACCGGAAGCGGGCAGACCGGTCACCCGGCCAGCCTGCATCGCCGGGGGTCAGTCCCACCACTCATTTTCGGCCGGAATCCGCGGCGGAGGGCGGGTGCTCCATCAGCTCGACGATCAGGTTGTCCGGCCCCCTCGTGTACATGACCTTCGTCCCGGCATGGGGTCCCTCGGCGGCGGTCTGGACCGGGTTGAGCGGCTCGAAGCCGTACTGGCGCCCGGCCGCGATCACCGCCGCGATGTCGTCGACCTCGAAGCACAGGTGCAGGTGGCCGTTGTCGCACGGCCGCAGGCCGGAGCCCGCCCGGTCCGGCGGGCTCGAGTAGCACAGCAACTTGATCGCGTGGCCGGGCGCGCTGACGAAGCAGATGTCGATCACGCAGCCCGCAACGCCGGTGACCTGCTCGAACATATCGCCGCTGCAGGACACCGGTGGGCTGACCGGCAGCCCGAGCGCGTCGCGGAAGTAGCCGACCGCCCGGTCCAGGTCGGACACGGTGATGCCGGTGTGGCCCACCCCGGTGATGTGGCCGGACCCCGGCGCCGCCGCGGTTTCCGTCATCCGTCCGTCACCTCCACCACGCACACGCTGCCGCCGACGGGGACGTTGTCGCCCTCTGCGGCGCAGTGCTCGAGCATGACCCCGTCGCCGGTCGCCGTGACCTCCTGGCTGACCTTCTCGGTCTCGATCTCGTAGAGCGGATCGCCGGAGCGGAACGGCTCGCCGGGCTGCCTGCAGAACCGGGTCAGCGTGGCCTCCTCCATGGTCATCCCGATCTTCGGCAGCTTGACCCGGACGCGCATGCTCACGCGCGTACCCCGTGCCTGGCGAGCGCGAGCACGGCGGCGGTGATCCTGGCCTCGCCCGGTATCACGTGCGCCTCCGCGTTCGGCGCGTACGGCATGGCCACGTTCGGTGTGGTGACCCGCTGGACCGGCCCCCGGAGCGATGCGAAGCCCTTCTCGGCGACCAGCGCCGCGATCTGGCTGGCGGCGCCGCAGCGTTCCCGTGCTTCGTCGACGACGACCAGGTGACCGGTCTTGGCCACCGACCCGAGCACGGTCGCCTCGTCAAAGGGCACGAGCGTGCGCGGGTCGATCACCTCGGCGCTGATCCCCTGCGCGGCGAGCGAGTCAGCCGACGCGAGCGCGGGCCTGACCATGCGGCCGATCGCGACCACCGTGACGTCGCCGCCTTCCCGCAGCACGCAGGCCTGGCCGAGCGGTACCAGGTACTCGCCGTCCGGGACCTCGCCCGGGTGCGCCGCGACCTGACGGCTCCAGGAAGAAGCTGGGGTTCCGGCCCCTGATCGCGGTCTTGAGCAGGCCCTTGGCGTCCGCGGGCGTCGACGGCGTCAACCTTTTCCGGTTGGTGGGACCGGGAACGTCGGGGGTAGGGGGTACTGCAACATCAACTTCTTATCAGATTCATTCGTGCCACTTACAGGGCTGTACCTTAGGTACTGTAAGAGCGACGGACAATATGAAACCCGATGCTCCGTGAGTATCAGGATCAAGCTATGATGTAGGTAGTTGATCTTGAATCAGTTACATTCCTTGGCATCGTTCAGTTAATTTACTAGTCGCGGAATAGCCCGTTGAATCATACATGGAAAGTGCCCCAGCCCCTTCCTCGAGCCCTTTTCAAATTACCAATCAGTGTCACAAAGCAACTACAGCAGCGCAAATTAAGATTTTGACATATCCGTACATTTAAACATATTCCGAGGAGGACAGATGGATTCTCATGCAGCTCATGACACTGCTGAACTCAGCTTCACGAGGGACCTTCCAGACAGACTCAAGGCATGACCAATTTATCAATTATATCCCTGAGAGCACAACTTATACAACCAATATCCCACATTATCCTGCGCCCTCTTGAATTTCGAAACAAGACCAGAACTCCCGGCTCTGCCAACATCTCTAACTGTCCATATAGAACAGACACTTTCCCAAAATTGTGTAGTACAACTCCCTCATAAAATCCAACTCTCGGCAGAAAGACATACAGACATGAGCCGCCTCACTTCACACTACTCCCTATACTGCTGACCTTATCACTCAACTTCTCTCCAGATACCG
>CAVPFT010000071.1:0-25813 GCA_963703795.1 uncultured Actinomycetota bacterium
CTCCACCCATCTCGATGATGTGCACGTCATCGACGCCTGCCTTCTTGAGGTAGGCGCCGGCCAACAACCCGGTGAGGCCGGCGCCGAGAACCGCCACCTCGATGTTCTCGTCGATCGGCGTGCGCGGCGTCACCGGCGTGTAGGGGTCGACCTCGGAGAATTCTGCGAAGTCCTCCTTGAGCTCCAAGTACTGCTTCGAGCCTTCCGGACGTAGCCGCTTGTCGCGCTCCTGTCGATATCTCTTACGCAGCGCGTCAATGTCGATGTCGTCGGGCGTCTGCGTTGGTCCGCAAGTGTCTTGATTCGTCGTCATGCCAGTGGGAACCCCTTGCCTGAAAGAACTTGGGGCCCACCGGTACCCATGTACTTCGACAATTGGTAGTGCAGATTGACGGTGCTGCGCTCACGGTACGGGTTAGGCCTGGTGCCCAGGAAGCCAAGGGATTTCATGCCCTGCTGCACGGCGGCCATGTTGGAGAAATCCTGCGGCAAAACCGACCGCCAATTGGGGTCACCGACCGGTGTGTGCTCCCACTCCGTTTGGGGTTCTTGGCCCTTCGGGAACAGTTCGAACACCGACACTTCGAAAATGCATTTGTCCGGGTTGTAGCCGGGGTCCGGGCGTGCGCTGTAGCACAACGCGCTGGTGAGGCCCTGCCCTATCTGGAAGTTCGGGAAGACCTGCCATGCGGTGCCGGCCTGCCCGAGGATGTCGGGTGGAATCGTCGGCCAGATCACGCCACGGGCTTCGTCGTCGCGTCGCGCCGACGCCAGCCAGTGCTCGAGAACCTTGTCGGCCGGTGTGCCCGCGGGCAATTCGTCAACCAGCCGCTTGGCGGCGTTCACCAGCGTCTGGGTGGTGGTGGCGTTGGTCTCCTCCATCGTGTACACCTGCATCTCCGCGGTCGACACACGCGGATCGGCGCCCGTGCCGAGGCGGATCTTGGACTTGGTGGCCTCCAGATCCTCTGGAGCGTCATAGCCGATGTTGCTGTGCTTGCCTTGTGCCTTGGCCCATCCCTTGAATTCGCCGAACTTGTTGAACTCCGGATGCGTCGTGTAGACGTGGTAGGTCTCGTTGAAGGCCTCCATCGCGACTTTCCAGTTGCAATCGAAGTGCAGCCACTTACGCCATTTGTAACGCATGTTCTGCAGGCCGAACGGGTCAAGTATCTTCGCGGCGGGAAACAGGTAATCGGCCAGCGGCTCGCAGTCGGGGTCCATGTTGATCCACAACCAGCCGCCCCAGGTGTCGACATTCACCGGCCGAAGGCGGGTGTTATCGGGCGTCAGCGCCTCCTGCCAGTCCTGTTGTTCGCGGACGTGAGTGCACGCGCCATCCAGGTCGTAGGTCCAGCCGTGGAAGCCGCAGACGAACGATTTACGGGTGCGGCCACAGGCGTTCTTCGCACCCTCGGGCGTATCGATCAGCCGGCGGCCACGGTGCATGCAGACGTTGTGGTGGGCCCGAAATCCCCCGGATTCGTTCTCGCCGGTGCGCACCACAATGATCGAGTCGTCAAGGATGTCGTAGGTCAGGTAACTGCCCACCTCGGGGAGCTCTTCGACGCGGCCAACCTGCTGCCAGACCTTTCGCCACAGCCTGTCGCGCTCGGCGCGGGCATAGTCCTCGCTGATGTATGCCTCGACGCCGATCGTCATCGGTTTCGAGAGTTCCTCGGCCGCTCCGGGTTTCACGCCCTTGGCCAGATCGGTCATCTCATCCTCCTAATGGCCGCACGGAAGGATTCGTCTTTGAGAAACAATGAGGTGTTGTCGGCGCCCAGGTGGCTCCATTTGAGGTCGAGCCCACCGTCGACGAGCAGCGTCTGGCCGGTGATGTAGCTGGACAACTCCGAGAGCAAGAAAAGGATGGCGCCGGCCTGTTCCTCGGGCCGCCCGCGCCGACCCATCGCGATCGCCTGCCGGTCCCGATCCGGGTCCTCATCGACGTAGGTGCGTGAGGCCGCGGTCTCGGTAACGCCCGGTGCCACGGCATTCACCCGGATTCCCGCCACCGCCAGCTCGAGCGCCATGGTGCGGGTCATGGCCGTGATCGCGGCCTTGGCGGTCCCGTAAGCGATGTGGAACGGTGCGGTATTCATGCCGCTGATCGAGGAGATCGACACGATCGATCCCGGAAGCTGCTGCGCGACGAGTTCGGCCGCCACGGCCCGGCTCATGAAAAACGCGGTCTCGAGGTTGTCCGTAAAGATCTCGCGCCAGTCGCTGCGCGTCACCCGGGTGGACGGCATCCACGTCGACGGCGCAGCGCCGCCGGCGACATTGACCAGGCCGTAGAGGTTGCCGTCGGCGCGGCGCGTTTGGTCGATCACCGTAGCGATGCCCTCGTCGGTCGACGCGTCCGCCGCGACCGGTACGACCGCCAGACCCTCTTGTGCCAGCGGAACGACGTGCTCGTCGAGGTTTTCCTTCGAGCGGCTCACCGCGATCACCGTTGCCCCGGCCCGGGCGGTCATCGCCGTCACGGTCGTCCCGATGCCGCCACCGCCGGCGCCGGAAACCACGACGATGCGACCGTCGAGTCTGAGGTGATCCTGCATAGCCTGCTTTCCCTGCGGCGGACGCCCGTCACACCAGAAATGTTCGCCTTTGTCCGGACAACATATGTAGTTCTACCGATTGGAGAATACTATTCCGAAGCGTAGACGACCCTGTCAAGGAGGGCCCGAGCGCTGTAGCGGCTATTGTCTGGACTAGGAGTAATTGATAACGTCCAGGCCAAACGGGCATGTCCGTTTAGCAGGGAAGGACCTCGGCGAGACCCTCATGACATGGGCCACCTCAGCGCAGCCATCGCGGTATGGACTGACCCATCCCGTCGAAGTCGCCCCGGACTGGCGACTCGAGCGGGTCACTGCTGTCAGTCGGCTGTTCGGCGCCAACGGTTTGCGCACCGGCCCGGACGGTCGGGTTTACATCGCGCAGGTGACCGGCAGCCAGATCAGCGCGCTGGATCACAGCACCGGGCAACTGGACACCTTCAGCGCCAAGGGCAGCGAGATCGTGGCGCCCGACGACGTGGCGTTCGACGCGAGCGGCAACCTCTACGCGACCGAGGTCATGGACGGTCGGGTCAGCATGCTCGACACCGCCGGCCGCACCCGGGTCCTGCGCGACGACGTTCCGTCAGCCAACGGCATCACCGTTCATCGGGGCCGGTTGTTCATCAATGAATGCCGTGAGGGTGGGCGCCTGCTGGAGTTCGACTTGGGCGGCGGGCCACCGCGGGTGCTGCTGGAAAGCGTGCCCTCACCGAATGCGATGGAAGTCGGCCCGGACGGCCTGCTGTATTTCCCGGTGATGGGCGCCAACGAGATCTGGCGCGTCGATCCGGACGGCGGCGAACCACAGTGCGTCGCAAAGGATCTCGGTGTACCCGATTCGGTAAAATTCGATCCGCGGGGCTACATCGTCTCGACCCAGGTAGCAAGCGGGCAGGTGCTGCGCATCGATCCGCGCAGCGGCGAACAGCGGCTACTCGCCCAGCTGAGTCCGGGGCTGGACAATTGCACCTTCGTCGGCGACCGGGTGCTGGTATCCAACTTCACCGGCGAGATCACCGAGATAGCGCCGGACGGCGAGACGCGAACGGTGTTGCCCGGTGGGCTGAACTGGCCGCTGGATCTGACCGTAGGTCACGACGGGCGCCTTTACATCGCCGACGGCACGTATTTCTACATGGCCGCACCGGACGGGTCTTTGCAGACCGTGGGAATGTTGTTCAGTCCCGGCTATCCCGGGTTTCTGCGCGGTGTTGCGTCGCGTGGGCCCGGTGAGTTCGTGGTGACGACGTCGGGTGGCCAGGTCAGCAGCTACCGGCCGGCGGCGGGCGAAAGCGAAGTGCTGGCAGACGGTTTCGACCAGCTCTACGGCGTCGCGGTCAGCCCCGACGGTGTGTTCTTTGCCGAGTTGGGCACCGGACGGGTGCTTTCATTGCGGTTGGGTGGTGTCGAGGTGCTGGCCAGCGACCTGCGTGAGCCGGTCGGTGTCGCGATCGACCAGGACGGGGCGTGCCTGGTGGCAGAGGCCGGTGCCGGACGGGTGGCCAGGGTGAGCGGCTCGAGGGTCGACACCGTCTTGGCCGACCTGCAGCGCCCGCAAGGCATTTCAATTCGGGGCGGTGTGCTCTACGTCGTCGATGCCGGCGCCAAGGAGCTGATCGCGTTCGACCTGAACACCAACGTTCGGCGCACCATCGCTTCGGGGTTACCGGTCGGTGCGCCGGCGGGCGTGGTGGCCAAGCCGCTGAAGGGAATGCCGCCGTTTTCCGGGCCGCAGGGCCCCTTCGCCGGCGTCGCCGCCGCGGCCGATGGGACGCTCTACATCTCGGCCGACGGTGAGGGCAGCGTATTGGCAGTGCGCCGGTCAAAGGATCCCCGCTGATGTCCCAAGCCATTTCCGGCGACCACCGCTATCTACAGATTGCGCGCACACTGCGCAAAGAGATCGTCGACGGGGTTTATCCGGTGGGCTCGCAGCTACCCACCGAGCACCAATTGTGCGAGCGATTCGCGGTCAGCCGCTACACCGTCCGCGAAGCGCTACGCCGACTGCGCGAGGACAATCTCGTCGAGTCGCGGCCACGAGCGGGCACCCGTGTGGTTCCCCGGCCGGCGTCCAGTTCCTATGCGCAGGATGCGATGTCGATCGACGGCCTGCTCGAGTTCGCCGCCGGCGCACAGCTGAACATCGAGTTCAACCAGATGGTGACCATCGACGACGACCTCGCCGCCCGGACCGGACTGGAGCCCGGCAGCCAGTGGCTATCGGTGCGCGGCTACCGGCAGGCCGACGACGCGTCGGTGCCCCTGTGCCGAACGGAGTACTACATAGGCCGCACTTTCGCCGCGGTCGGCAGGCTGCTGCAACGTCACACCGGCCCGATTTTCCCGTTGATCGAGGACTTATTCGGTGTGAGCATCTCCGAGTTGCATCAAGAAATCGCGGCGGTCCTGCTTTCCCCGGAACTGGCCGACGGCCTTGGCGTAGCGGCGGGGACGGCGGCGCTGCAGCTGCGGCGCAGCTACAAGACCTCCGATGGCGAGATGGCTCAGCTGACGATCAACACCCATCTGTCGTCGAATTTCCGCTACGCGATGACCATGCGCCGGGTGAACGGTCAGGCGGCCGGCTGAGGTGATTGTCGCAGCCCGCTACGACACGGCACGCGCGGCGCAGGCATACCGGCGCGGGCTGTGGGTGCACACCACGTTGGCCGATTCGCTACGCTCGGCCGCCGACATCGCTCCGCAGCGAACGATGTTGGTGGACAACGACACTCGGCTGGATTGTGCCACGCTCTACACTCAGGCCGCCGGGTTGGCGAATGCCCTGATGGGACGCCTGCCGACCGGCAGCACCGTGTCGTTCATGCTGCCGAACTGGCACGAGGCCGCCGTGATTTATCTGGCCGCGACGCTGGCCGGGATGGTGGTGAACCCGATCGTGCCGTCGCTGCGCGACCATGACCTGCGCTTCATCCTCGAAGACGTCGAAACCGCGATCATCTTCATTCCGCACCAATTCGGCGGTCATGACTACGCGGCGATGCTCGAACGTGTGACCGCCGCGATGAGGCCGGCCCCCGAAATTGTGGTGTTGCGCGGCGAATCCGGTTCGCATACATCGTATCCGGCGTTACTGGGGCTCGAGCCGGATACCTCGAGGCTACCGGCCCTGGATCCCGACGCCGTACGGATGGTCCTATACACGTCAGGCACCACCGGCCACCCGAAAGGTGTTCTTCACAGCCACAATTCGATACACGCACTGATCTGTCAGATCCGCGACCAGTGGAACGTCGAGCCAGGCGACACGTTCCTGGTTCCGTCGCCGATCGCCCACATCGGCGGTTCGATATACGCGTTCGAATGTCCGCTGCTACTGGGCACGACCGCGGTACTCATGGACCGGTGGGATCCGTCGGTGGCGGTGGCGTTGATGGAACGTGAGCGCTGCACCCACATGGCCGGGGCGACACCGTTTCTGCAGCAGCTGCTGTCCGCCGCGGAGCGCGCCAACAGTCGCTTGCCCGACTTGAAGGTATTTATCTGCGGCGGCGCCTCGGTGTCACCGTCGCTGATCCGCCGTGCCGCCGAATATTTCGACCGGGCGGTAGTAACCCGCGTGTACGGCTGCACGGAAGTGCCCGTCGCGACCGTCGGCGCACCCCGGCGAGATGAAGCCGCCCGAGCCGCAGACACCGACGGACGGGCCGGCATCGCCGAGATCAAACTCATCGCACATGAAGCCGCGCCGTCCGGTGACGGTGAAATCTGTGTTCGCGGCCCGCAGATGCTGCTGGGCTACCGACATCCCGAGGACGATGCCGACTCATATTATGCCGCAGGGTTTTTCCGCACCGGAGATCTCGGGCGTTGGGTCTCAGCAGGTTCCAAAGACCAATACCTCGTCGTGACCGGCCGGGCCAAGGACGTCATCATCCGCAACGGCGAGAACATCTCGGCCAAGGAAGTCGAGGACCTGCTCGCCGAGCATCCCGGCATCGCCGAAATCGCGGTCGTCGGACTGCCCGACGATCGAACCGGAGAAAGGGCGTGCGCGGTGATCGTCCCCGCAGGCGAGCCGAGGCCGGATGTCGCCAACCTGCTCGCGCTGCTGCAGAGCAAGGGCGTCGCGAAATTCAAGGCCCCAGAACAGGTGGTCATCTGGGATGCGCTGCCTAAGAACGACGCGGGCAAGATCCTCAAACATCAGATCCGGGCGGCTTTGACACAGGAGAAGACAAAGGTGGATGGGTGAGATGCAGGTCGCAATCGTCACGGGCGCAACCGGCGGCATTGGTTTGGGATGCGCGAAAAAACTCGCCGAATTGGGTATGGCCATCCTCGGCACGGGCCGCGACGAGGACCGACTGGCCGAGCTGGAAGAGTCCATCGACGACCCCGCGCGGGTCGCGACCCTGGCCGTCGACCTGACCCATGACGATGCGCCGCGACGCATCGTCGACCTCGCCGTCGACCGGTGGGGTCACGTCGACTTCCTGATCAACAACGCCGGCGTCGGCAACCCCAAACCGCTACACGAGACAGACGACGAAACACTGGACTACTTCCTGGGTTTGATGCTGCGGGCCCCGTTTAGGCTCGCGCGCGACGTGCTGCCACACATGGGACCCGGATCGGCGATCATCAACGTCACGTCGACTTTCGCCGTGGTCGGCGGGCTTCGTGGCGGCGCCTACTCCGCGGCCAAAGGCGGGTTGACTGCGCTGACCACCCACATCGCCTGCCAGTACGGCACCTCCGGCATCCGCTGTAACGCCGTCGCGCCCGGCGTGACGGTGACGCCGATGGTCGAGAAGCGCTTGGAGGACGAGCGGTTCCGCAAGATCAACGTCGAGATGACGCCGCATCAGCGGCTGGGCACCGTCGATGACATCGCCAGCACCGTCGCGTTCTTGTGCTCGCCGGGCGCGAGCTTCATCAATGGGCAGACGATCGTGGTCGACGGCGGTGGAGCTCGACCAGGTATTTGTCGGAGTTCGCGTTGACATCGGAGTGGATCGCGCGGTGAACGTGATCCGCGTTACGCAAGGTCACTGATGCGCGTTTCGCCCGCCGCATTTGTGCGCACTACGCTCCCGCTGAACCTGTCCGACCTGGCTGAGCTGGATACCGGTCGATACCACTCGATCTGGCTGCCCGATCACATGGTCAGCTTTTGGCCCGACGCCCTCTGGACGCCTGAGTTCACCGACCTCGCAACGTCATCGCCATCGCCGCATCGCCACCTCGACGGCATGGCGGTCGCTGCGGCCGCGGCCGTGCTGACCGATACCGTGCCACTAGCCACCAGTGTTGTGGACACGGTGCGGCGCCATCCCGCAATGCTGGCGCAAAGCGCGCTGACCATCGACCATCTGTCCCGGGGGCGATTCATCCTGGGCCTGGGCAGCGGTGAGCGCGAAAACATCCTGCCGTACGGATTCGACATCGCCCGGCCCGTCAGCCGCTTCGAGGAGGCGTTGCAGGTCATCCGTATGCTCTGGGACAGCGACGGGCCGATTGACTTCGAGGGCCGGTTCTACCGGCTGAATCATGCTCGGCTGGACACTGAGCCCTACGAAGGGCGCTTCCCGCCGATCTGGATCGGCGCCAGCGGGCCACGGATGCTCGACATCGTCGGGCGTTACGCCGACGGTTGGTGGCCGGCCGGAGCATGCGACCCCCGAACACTACGCTGAGATGCTTGGCGCGGTAAGACAATCGGCCGAACGGGTCGGCCGCGACCCGTTCGCCATCACACCGTGTTTTGTCCAGGTGTGCCTGATCGGAGAAGACGACGACGCGATCGACCGGATCGTCCGCACTCCGCTGGTGGCTTCGTTCTTGCTGCAGGTGTCTGCGGAAGTCCTGCGTCGCTTTGGCTTTGACCATCCGATGGGCGATGACTGGGGCGGGTTCCATGATATCGACCCGACGACGCTGACGCGTGAACGCGTCGTCGAATTCCTGGGCCGCGTCGACCCCGATGCCATTCGGGCTGTCGTGCCGCACGGCACACCGCAACAGGTTGCCCGAATCATCAAGTCGTACGTGGATGCCGGGCTCCGCGTTCCCAAGATCCTGGATTACGGTGCGATGGCCGGGCTGGAGTTCAGCTCCGCGTCGGCGGCCAATGTGCGCAAGACGGAGGACGAATTGTTGACCTTGTGTGAGGGTCAACCATGACGGCGGGACTCGATGCGTCCGCGATGCTTGCCCACGCGCACGCCGAGGCGGGACTGGACGACTACGGCGATCCGACACTGCCGGAGCGGTTCGGCTTGGCCGTCGACCACCTGAACGGTATCGGCCTGGACGCCAACGGCATTGAACAAGCAGAAAGCGTCTGCCATTGGCTGCTGACGTCGCGGCTGGAGTTCATCGAGGACCGCAATCGCTACCCGATCGCCGCCGAGGTGATCGATCACCCGATGTTCGTGACGGGAGAGCCGCGCTCCGGCACCACGCTGATGCACGCGCTGATGGCGGTGGACCCGCACGCGCGTGCGCTGCGCTTCTGGGAGGTGATGTACCCGTCACCGCCTCCCGGTCTTCGTCGTCCGGACGATCCCCGCCGGGCCCGGGCCGACGCCGACTGGCGCGAGATCAATGCGAAGATGCCCAAGTGGCTGCTCAGCCACCCTTACAACGACATGCTCGGTGACGGTCTTCCCGAAGACGAGCGCACCTGGGCCTTCGACTTTCGGGTGATGACTCCGACCGCGTGGTGGCGGGTGCCGATGCAGACGCTGGTGGCCGGTCTGCCGACGGACTCGGACGCGCAGTACCGTCTGCACAAGGCGATGCTGCAACAGTTCCAGTACAACCGACCCAAAATACTGGGTTCTGAAGGGGTTTCACGGCTTTCGCCTCAAGGAGTTCTTCGACACCTATCCCGACGCGAATCTGCTGTGGTTGCATCGCGACCCGGTGCAGGTCGCCGCGTCGCGCACGATGATGATGGCTGACATCCTCGACGGCATCGTCGGACCGGTCGATCTCGCGGTCGAGGGGAAGAAGCATCTCGAGATGACCCGAGCCAGCGTCGCCAACACGATGACCAATCCGATGGTGGACGACGCGCGGATCCTGCACATCCCCTATACCGACTTCATGGCGGACCAGGTCGGAACCGTCGGCCGCTACTACGCTTTTTGCGGGCGCCCCCTCACCGGCGAGGCCGAGGCGTCGATGCGTGGTTACCTGGCCCACAACCGCGGCGACCGCTACGGCAAGTTCCGCTACTCCACCCGCTTGCTGACCGACATTGGTGAGAACCTCGAAGACCTGCACGCTGAATTCGCGCCCTTCCGAGAGCGGTTCGGAGTCAGCATGGAAAAGCGCGATTGAGATGCTCGTGCATGAAGGGCTGTCGGTCCACAACGTGACGTTTCTCGGTGCGGATCCCGCTGAGCTGCAAAGCCATTGGACGGTTCTGGGCCTGCGACACCTGAGCGTCCTCGACGCGCAACTTCTCGACCCCAGCTTCGTGCGCCTGTTTCGAGGGGGCGATTACGCGGTCGAGGCGGTCTACCACCTGTTCGGCGCCGGTCGGTTGTCAGGGGAGGCGCAGTCGGTCCACGTCGCACGTGCAGACTTGGCCCGGCTGATCGATGCCGCCGCCGCCACGGGTGCGCGGTGCATTTATATGCTCACCGGAGGCCGGGGTGGACTCACCTGGGAGCGGGCAGCCGAGCGGTTTTGTCGCGCTATCGAACCGTGCGTGCAACAGGCCCAGCAGGCCGGCGTCGGCCTGGCCATCGAGAACGCGTCCAGCCTCTACGCTGACATCCATCTCGCTCACAGCCTGCGTGACACCATCACCCTCGCCGAGCTGGCGGGAGTGGGCATCTGCATCGACCTGTTTCACTGCTGGGCCGAAGCCGATCTCGCGGGTCTGCTACGGCTGGCGGTTCCGCGGACACAACTAATCCAGTTGAGTGATTACGTGCTGGGCGACCGGGCTCTACCGGCCCGCGCTGTGCCCGGTGACGGGGCGATTCCGATCGAATCCTTCGTGGCTCAGGCGTTGGCCGAGGGCTATCGGTTCGGTTTCGACCTGGAATTGCTCGGGCCACGAATCGATGCGGAGGGCAGGTTGGCGGCGGCCGGGCGAGCGTGCGCGACGGTGAGCGCGATGCTCGACAGGCTCGGCGGCTGAGAAGGGAGGGATGCAGTGGCCTTCGGAGACGGTGCAGATGACGCGGCACTCGACCGCGCGTGGAGCGACTTCTGCGAGCGATTGAAAGCCGCCGGCAAGCAGGCGTTCAAGGATTTCAACGCGACCTCAGGCATTCAGCGTGTCGACGCGTTTCGCTTTCTTACCCAGAATCTCGGGCAGGCCTTCGACCTGGCCCTGGAAACCCGCGATCCCCGCTATCCGATGATTCACGCCTTCTGCAACCCGACCCGCAAACTAGGGGGAGACTGCGCTGATTTCACCTACCAACAGGCCTGGATTGACGGCGAATCGACCTACCGCATCACCGGAACCCGTGGCACGGCAAAGTTTTTCAACATCACCGTGCAGGGGGGGCGTCCGGACGGTCCGCACGTTCTGCATGAGCCATTCGGCGATGTGCCGGAGGTGAACCTGTCGGCCACCAACTCCGCGTTGAGCCGGACGGCAGTTTCGAGCTGTACATCGGTGGTCCCGAGCGCGGGCCGAACTGGTTACCGACCACCGCGGGTTCGCGCAAGCTGTTCATCCGCCAAGGCTTCGACCGCTGGGATGAGCGTCCTGCGCGGATGCGGATCGAGCGCGTCGGCATGACCTCGCCGAAGCCGCTGCCGACTCCCGACACGATGGTCGAGGCGATGCGCTGGGCGGGTGATTTCGTCACCGGAGTCATGAGCGACTGGCCTGAGTTCCCGTTCACCTACGGCGGCGTCGACAATGAGCATCCGAATCGGTTCCCTCGCCTGGACGCATCCGAGGCAGACGGCAAACGTGGCCGAACCGCTGCCAACATGTACTGGGAACTGGGGCCTGACGAAGCTCTCATCATCGAATTCGACGCCCACGAGGGCTTGTGGATGATCACGAACATGGGCGCGTACTTCACCAGCATGGACTTTCTCTACCGGCCGGTGAGCTACACCCCGAGCCGCGCATCGGTTGACGATGACGGCAAGGTCAGACTGATTCTGGCCCACCAGGACCCGGGCTTCCACAACTGGATCGACACCCAAGGATTCGAACGCGGGAACCTCACCTACCGCCACATGCTGGCGGGTCAGCCTGCGGCACTGACCACCCGGCTCGCCAAGCATTCCGAACTCGCACATGCGCTACCCCCAGAAACCGCGAGAGTCACCAGCGCCGAACGTGCCGCTTTGATGTGGGAGCGCTTCAACGGCGTGCGTAACCGATTTCCGCTCTGATTCGCCGCCGACATTATTCGAGTCGGTGGACACGCCACGGAGCAGCGAGCCGAGTCGCCGGTCCCGTCCCCGAGCTGGGCGCCGACACCGCGGACGTGCTCGAAGAACTCGCCGTTGATATGACGCCAGCCAGACCGCCATAGGCGCGCGTGTCTTCCTGCGATCCCGGCTTCCTCACAATTAGGCTTGCTTCGATCAAGAGGAGGGGCGCGACGTATCGGCAGCAAGTTCGGCGCCGGGCGACTAGGTGGTCAGGGCGCGCTAACAGCGAGCGCTGAACCGGGCGGGGCTCACCCCGCGCCGGGTCGTTCTGCTCGGCCGACTCGCTGGGTTGGCCCGGTGCGCCGGGTCGGCCGGTTGGCTGTCTGGGATCGACCAGAGCGGCGCACCGGCATCCCCGCGCTGGATGGCCTTCGTGCGATCGCCGTCGCGCTGGTGCTCGCCGACCATGGCGGCCTCCCCGGCATGGACGGCGGGTTCCTCGGTGTCGATGTGTTCTTCGTCCTCAGCGGATTCCTGATCACCTCGCTGCTGCTGGATGAATTGGGACGCACCGGCCGGATTGACCTGACCGGCTTTTGGATTCGCCGTGCCCGGCGACTGCTGCCGGCGCTAGTCCTCATGGTGCTCACGGTGGCCGCGGCCCGCGAACTTCTCCCCAATCAGTCCCTCACGGGGTTACGCAGCGACGCGATCGCGGCCTTCCTGTGGGTAGCCAACTGGCGGTTCGTCGCGCAGAAGACCGACTATTTCACGCAAGGCGCTCCGCCGTCACCGCTGCAACACGCCTGGTCGCTCGGTGTGGAGGAGCAGTACTACTTTGTCTGGCCGCTCCTGCTGATCGCGGTGACCCTGCTCCTGGCGGCGAGAGCCAGGCGGTATTTCCGGCGAGCCACCGTGGGCGGGGTCCGGTTCGCCATATTCGTGATCGCTACTCTCGGCGCCCTGGCTTCGGCCGCCGCCGCCATCGTCTTCACCACGGACGCCACGCGTGATCGGATCTACTTCGGCACCGACACTCGCGCGCAGGCGCTACTGGTCGGCTCCGCGGCAGCCGCTCTGCTGGTACGGGATTGGCCCTCGCTGAATCGCGGCTGGTGCCTGATCCGAACCCGGTGGGGGCGACGGATCGCCCGATTTCTGCCGCTCGTCGGTCTTGCCGGGCTGACGACGCTGACCCATTACGCAACGGGTAGCGCGATAGAGTTCCGGCACGGTCTGCTGATCGCGGTGGCGGTTGCCGCCGTCCTCGTGGTCGCCCCGGTAGCGCTGGAGCAGCGCGGGGCGATCGCCCGCCTCCTGGCCCTGCGTCCGTTGGTGTGGCTGGGCACCATCTCCTACGGCATCTATCTGTGGCACTGGCCAATCTTTTTGGTGCTCAACGGCGAACGCACCGAATGGTCCGGACCGCCGTTGTTCGCTGCGCGGTGCGCCGCCACGGTGGCGGTGGCCGCCGCTTCGTGGTGGCTGATCGAACAACCCATCCGGCGCTGGCGGCCGTCGCGGGTGCCGCTATTGCCGCTCGCGGCCGCAACCGTTGCGAGTGCCGCTGTTGTGACATTGCTGGTGGTTCCGGTGGGAATCGGACCCGGCTTGCATGAGCCCGGCCTGCCGCCCGGAGTCTCGTCGGTTGCCGCGGTCTCTCAGTCGCCGCCGGGTGGGAGTCGCCCGGAATCGGCCCGGCCGCGAAATCCCAATCGGCCGTTTACCGTTTCGGTGTTCGGCGATTCGATCGGGTGGACCTGGATGCACTTCCTTCCGCCGACACCCGGCTTCGCGTTCCTCGATCACACGGTCATCGGCTGCAGCCTGGTGCGCGGGACCCCGTATCGGTACATCGGTAAAACGCTCGAGCAGAGACCGGAATGCGATAACTGGCCAACGCGATGGTCGACGCAGATCAACCAAGACCAGCCGGACGTCGCGCTGTTGATCATCGGGCGCTGGGAGACGGTCGACCGCGTCAACGAGGGCCAATGGACTCATATCGGCGACCCGACCTTTGACGCCTATCTCAGCGGGGAGTTGCAGCGAGCACTGAACATCCTGAGCTCCACCGGTGTTCGCGTGGTGGTGGCCACGGTGCCCTACAGCCGCGGCGGCGAAAAGCCGGACGGCCGCTTGTATCCGGAGGACCAACCCGATCGGGTCAATCTCTGGAACACCATGCTGCGCAATACGGTTGCCCAGGACGGAGGCGTCCAGATCCTCGACCTGAACAAAAAGCTATGTCCCGACGGCGTTTACACCGCCAAGGTCGACGGCATCAAGGTGCGCAGCGACGGCGTCCACCTCACTCCGGAAGGGGTGAAATGGCTGACGCCGTGGCTCGAGGAGTCCCTCAGGTAGCCGCTAATCCCCCGTGCGGCAGCTGATTTCCATGCTGTCGCTCTCTCGAACGAGGAAGTTGAAGCTCACGTAGCCGTTGTCGGGGTTGCGCACCCGATCGAGGTAGGGCCGCATGTCCGCGGCGCTGGCGTTGTCGGCGACAACCAACGCGCCCGTCGACAGACGCGGTTCGAGCAGCTCGATCACCGGTAGGTAGAGATCTTTCCAGCCGTCGAGCAGGACGAATTCGACGGGTCCCTCGACGCCGGCCAGCGTGGACAGCGCATCGCCTTCCAGAATGGTGATCTGGCCATCCAGACCGGTCTCGGCGAATGTCTGCTTCGCGGAGGCGATCTTGGTGGAGCTGAGCTCGGTGGTCACCACGCGGCCGCTGCCGTTGTCGCGCACCGCGGATGCGAGATGAACGGCGGAGATGCCGAAAGACATACCGAATTCGACCACCGTCGTCGGTCGGGTCGCCCGCACCAGCGCGTACAGCAGGCGGCCGGCTTCGGGCGTCACCGGGATGTAGAACTCGCTCATCGCGTCGGCGCGCTGCTGCGCGCTCATCGGCCTGTCGAAGTCGCCGATCCTTTCGCGCAACAGCGACATCTGGTTCTTCGCTTCGGTGTACATCCGGTCGAGCACCGTCGCGACCCTGGGGTCCTGCAAAGTATTCGCCATGTTCTCGAGACTACCGAGGAGGACAACCACCGCCGAACGTGTACACAGTGCGATTATCCGGCGGCCGAGATTCGCGCTGAGTGCACATTCGGTGAAGTGTCAACGGAAGTCGCTCCGAGGGTAGGCCCCGACGGCGGATGGGCCGTTGGCGGATAGGCGCGGAGCGTCTCGGCGGACGATGGTTAACGCAAACCCGCGCAATGGTTGCGTAAAGGAGTTTGACGAGCCTTTGGGTCCGAGTGCAAGATGGACGGGCAAGCACCTCGGTAGGTGAGGCGTCTGCACGGATACAGGCCACTGACCCCGAACGTCGAGAGACGCCCCGGGTCAGGACAGCTCTTCCCGGACCCAAGGGTTGAGCCCAAGTGGCTTCTGGGCGAAGTTCCGGATACGCCGTGTAGTGCTGAAGCTCCGACGAGAGGGGTGCGATCGGCGGGTCGCCGCCGGTGATTCGTGCCTCTTCCGTTCAGGTGGATGTGATGACACCCGCGTGTGTCCTGGCCGTGAGGAGGTGAGGGCGAGATGAGTCCCGGCGATAGTCCCTATCCGAAATCAGTCTTGTCCCGATCCGGTTCCGGCATTCTTTCTGCCGCCTGAACGTTCTTGGGCGCTCGTCGATCCTGGGCGCTTCGGGCAACGAAATGCCACGATCCGATCGGACCTGCCACAGGAGATGATCATGGCTTTTGTTGTTGCACACCGTCTTACCGGTATTGCGAGGGCACGCAGCGCGTCAATGCTGCGTGCGGGTCGGCTGTTGGCCGACAAGTTGCACGCCCGGAGCAGCCTGACGCCGCAGGAGCGGGCCAACCTCTACGTCTCACGGATGCCGATCGCGGTGGTCACGGCCTCGCTGGGCGGCCATCCGTCCGACCGCGCGGGCAACCGCCGGTGATTCGTTGCGGCAGCCCTTAGGGCGAACCATTGGGTAGCAGAACGATTTTGCCATGCGTGTGCCGCTTCTCGAGCTCCTCGAAGGCGTCGGCGACCCCGTCCAGCGGATAGGTGGCGGCGACATCGAAATCGATGGCGCCGGTGGCGACCAGGTTGGCTATCTCGGTGAGCACTTCCGGAGTGGACGCCTCGGCGCTGCCTTCGGCCTTGGCGCCGACTTCGCCGGCCTTCTGGAAGGCGATGATGGTGTCGATTCGCTCGGGTGCCACCCCCAGATCCACGGCGAGCTGCACGTAGTCGGGGCCGAACAAGTCGATGAAGGCGTCGATTCCGTTCGGCGCCGCCTCCCGCAGCCGGTCGGCCAGTCCTTCGCCGTAGGTGATCGGGGTGACGCCATGACCGCGCAGCCAGTCGGCATTGCCCGGCCCGGCGATGCCAAGCACTCGCGCCTCGCGGAGCATCAACAGTTGCACGACAATACTTCCGACCCCGCCCGCGGCCGCCGAAACCGCGACCGTCTCACCCGGCTGCGGCGCGACCGCCTGGACGGCGGCGTAGGCCGTCGCACCGACCACGTACAGCGAACCGGCTACCTCCCAACTCAATTGGGGAGGCTTAAGGATCAGCTGGCCCACCGGGACGGCGGTATGGGTGGCGTGGCTGGAGCGGCGGAAGCTGAATCCCAGAACCTCGTCACCCACGGAGAACTCGGTGACACCGGGCCCGACGGCGGTCACGACGCCGGCGAGGTCGCTGCCCTCACCGGACGGAAACGTGGCGGGAAACATGTCGTGCAGCGCCCCGGTTCGGATCGCGGCCTCGCCCGGGTTGATCCCGGCGGCGCGAACCTCGACCACCACCTCGCCCGCGCCGGGTGACGGCATTTCAATGTCCGCCACGTACAACACGTCGCGTCCCCCGTACCGGTCGAACCGCACTGCACGCGCCACCGCCGCCGTCATTTTTCTCCTTAACCCGCGAAGTTGCCCTGCCGCACGCCAGCATAGGCCGCGAGCGGTCGCTCACCGGCGGGCCGTGCGCGGCCGCTCATCGGCGCTGCTCTTGTTAGCGCTGGCATTTCGCAATAGCATCAGGCGCCGCGGTCGAACTGCTGGATGTCGGCACTTCACCGGAGGTTGACGTGGAAGGGAATGCCCATGGAGCTCGCTCGGGTCACCGTCGTCGGGGCGGCCGCCACCCTTGTGGTTGGCGCCGCGGCCACCGGCTGCGGCCACCACGGCTCGTCGCCCTGGGACCGGCCGCCCGCATCGCCGACATCCTCGTCCTCGTCCGCCACCAATTCGTCGACCAGTACTAGCGCGACGACGAGCCCGGCACAACCCACCGATTACAGTTCGTTGCTGATCAAGGCCAGCGATATCGGAGCGGATTTCAATGCCCCACAACCGCCCGTGCTGCTTCCCAATAACACGGCCGGCGTCGCGCAGCTTTTCGCCAACGCCGACAACAGCCGCCGAATCGGGATCACGATCTTGATCGTCGCCGATCCCGCGTCGGCCGCGGTGGGGGTCGAGAACACCAAGGCCAATTACGCGGGCAAGGTCAGCGGTACGTGGCAGCCGGTCGATGTCGGTTCCAACGGGGCGATAATTTCCGGTAGTGCGCCGGATAATTCCCAGGCTGTGACGGTGCTGTTGTTCACCGAGGGCAGGGCGCTGGCCAACCTGGAATTCGACAGCGCGCCCAACGATCCGATCGATGCCGCCGCTGCGCTCGATGTTGGCCGCAAGCAAGACGCGGCGCTCAAGAGCAAGTTGCCCAGCTAGCCGAGCCGGGGCTAAACCAGACCCAGCAACCGCAGGTCCGACACATACTTGTCGATAAGGTCCGCCGATAGCTGCGGAATGTCTTTGTCCGCACCAATTTTGGCCGGTGCGCTGCTCAGCGGCTGCAGCGGTTTTGGACCCTCGTCCGTCAGGCCACGACCTGGATGGGGTCGCCGACGTTGACCTGGTTGAAGTACCACGCGGCGTTGTCCGGGCTGAGGTTGATGCAGCCGTGACTGACGTTGGCGTGGCCCTGCGAGTCAACCGACCACGGGGCCGAGTGTACGTAGACGCCGCTCCAGGTGACCCGGACCGCGTACTGAGCCGTGATCTTGTACCCCTCTGGCGAACTCAGCGGGATCCCGATGGTCCGCGAGTCCATTACCACGGTGCGGTCCTTTTCCAGGGCGGTGAAGCTGCCGATCGGTGTTGGGCGGCTGGGCTTACCCATCGACGCCGGCATCGTGCGGAGGACTTCGCCGTTTCGGCTGACGGTGAAGGTGTGCCCGGAGAGGCTCGCGACACCGAGTAACTCGTCACCGGTGTCGAAACCCGTCGTCAGGGCCTGCACCCCAACCGAGACATGGGTGTGGGCGGGCCAGTAGTGGTTAGGAACCCACTGCACGACGTTGTTCTCGACCCACTCGAAATGTCCGGGCATATTGCTCGGTGACGTGACGTGAATGGACCGTTCGGCGGCGACGCGATCGGAGACCGGCGCGGTAAACGTCACCACGACCGGATGCGCAACGCCCACCACCGCACCATCAGCCGGCAAAACCGCGGCAATTCCGGGAACCGGCTCGGGTACCGGGACCGCGGCCACGCTGCGGGCGCCGCTTCCCAACGTGCCAATGCCCGTGATCGCTACCATAACGAATAGGTAACGAACCGCTCGGCGCATGGCTTGTACCCCTTGAGTTGGTGCAGTCAACACGAAGCTATTCTACTGGCCGTCCGCCCATTACGGTTTTCAGCAAACAATGGCACATTCCCGCCCGCAAGATAACGATCCGGTAACTTGTTGACCTCGATCGCATCACGACCCGGGCCGGAAAGGGGCAGAAATGACCGCGAATGACCACTACACACGCCCACTGGCGGGTTCGGCCGCGCTGGTCCTGATCGATGTGCAGCGCGATTTCGTGGACCTCCTAGGCGACGATGCCGCGATGCCGGTTGCGGGCACGCGGGCGGCGATCCCGGCAATGGCCAAGTTGGCGACGGCGTTCCGCGAACGTGGGCTGCCAATCGTGCATGTCATCCGGCTGTACCGGCCGGATGGCTCGAATGCGGACCCGGTGCGGCGGCAATCGATAGAGAAAGGCGCGAGAATCGCCGTACCGGGCAGCGCCGGCTCGCAGATTGCCGCGGAACTTTTGCCCAATGTCGTTGAATTGGACCACCAATTGCTGCTGACGGGTGGCTTCCAGCAAATCGGAGCCACCGAGCACGTGATGTTCAAGTCCAGGTGGGGCGCCTTCTACGACACCGATCTTGATCGACATCTGCGCGAAAGTGGCAGCAACACACTGGTTTTCGCGGGATGCAACTTTCCGAACTGCCCTCGTACGTCGATCTACGAGGCATCCGAACGCGACTTTCGGATTGTCCTGGTGTCCGACGCGATCTCTGGCCTGTACGAACGGGGCATTGAAGAATGTCGCGCTATCGGCGTGGAAGTCTTGGGGTTGTCCGAGACACTGGATTGGATGGCGTGCTAGCTGCGCGTTAACCTCAGCGAAATCGGTGCCCGAAGACCGAGGAGGTGCGGGTGCTTTTCCGTCAACTGGAGTACTTCGTCGCGGTCGCCCAGGAGCGCCACTTCGCCAGGGCGGCCGAGAAATGCTACGTGTCCCAACCCGCACTATCCGCCGCGATCGCCAAGCTCGAAAAGGAGCTGAATGTCACGCTGATCAATCGTGGGCACAGCTTTGAGGGCCTCACGCCCGAAGGGGAGCGATTGGTCGTGTGGGCCAAGCGGATCCTCGCCGAACACGATGCGTTCAAGGCCGAGGTGCACGCCGTGCGATCCGGCGTCACCGGAACGCTTCGGCTGGGCGCGGTTCCAACCGCGTCCACGACAGCGTCCCTGGTGCTCTCGGCGTTCTGTTCGGAACATCCGTTGGCGAAGGTGCAGATCCATTCCCGGCTGGCCGCCTCCGAGCTGTACCGACGCGTGCGCGAGTTCGACCTGGACGCGGCGATAGTGCACGTCGCGCCGGACGAGGCTCACGACGTGGACTTGGTGCCGCTCTATGAGGAGCACTACGTGCTGCTGTCGTCGGCGGACATGTTGCCCTCCGGCGGGTCGACGATGGCGTGGCCGGAAGCCGCGCAATTGCCGCTGGCCTTGCTCACCGCCGACATGCGGGACCGTCAGATCATCGACGAGGCATTCGCCGGCCACGACCTCACCGTCACGCCACAAGTTGAAACCGATTCCGTCGCTTCATTATTGGCGCAGGTGGCCACGGGCAACTGGGCGTGCATCGTTCCACACACTTGGCTGTGGACGTCGCCGTTGGGCGCTGAAATCCGCGCGGTCGAAATGGTCGATCCGGCGCTCAAGGCTCAGATCGCACTGGCCACCAACTCGACCGGGCCGGGGTCACCGGTGGCCCGCGCCCTCACCGCGTGTGCGCGACGGCTGGCCCTTGATGAGTTCTTCGACGCGCACCTGTTGGGTATCACGCGTCGGCGCTGACCGCGGCCGGCGGCGTCGCAGCGCTGGTCGGGTTGAGGCTGGCCAGATGTCCGCTTTCCACCCCGGCCGCCGGGTCGAGTTCGCAGTCGATGATCGACGGTCCGCCGGCAGCGATCGCCTCGGCCAGCGCCGACCGCAGCTCGGCCGGGTGGTGACGTGATATCCCTTGCCGCCGAACGCCTCTGCGAGCAACTCGTGATGCGCCCGCGCGTTCAGCACCGTCGGCGCCGGAGCACTGCCCATCGGGGCTTCGTCGCCGCGGTAAACGCCCCCATTGTTGAGGATGACGACGGTCACCGGCAGCCGGTAGCGGCAAATGGTCTCGATTTCCATGCCGCAGAAGCCAAATGCGCTGTCGCCCTCGATCGCGACCACAGGACTGCCGCGTCTCGACCGCGGCGGCGATGGCGTAGCCCATACCGATGCCCATCACGCCCCAGGTTCCGGTGTCGAGGCGGTGGCGTGGCAGTTCCATGTCGATCCTTGGGCCAGATCCAGTGCGTTGGCGCCCTCGTTGACGACGTAGACGCCCGGGTTTTCCTGCAGCACGCGCGAATGGCGTCGAGCGCGTTGTAAAACCGCATCGGGTGCGGATCTTCGGCCAACGGCGCTGACTCAGCTTGGTCGTTGCGGGCTGCGTCGGCCAGCTCGCGGGTCCATTCCCGGGCGTGACGATCGGGTTGTGCGGCGGCGGCGTCAAACAGCGCCGTCAGTACCGAGCCGATGTCGCCGAACCAGCGGGGCGGCGATCGGCTGGTTGCTGTCGAACTCGCTGCCGCGATATCGACTTGCACGAACTTCGCGTCGGCCGACCACTGTGGCGAGTCCCCGTGGCCGAAGAGCCAGTTCAGCCGGGCGCCGATCAGCAGACCGCGTCGGCGCGGGCGATCGCCAGCGAGCGGGCGGCCGCGACGGACTGCGGGTGCGAATCCGGCAGTAGCCCTTTGCGATCGCATCGGAGGAATGGAATCCCGGTGGTCTTCGACGCAATGTGCCGAATCGCGGCGTCGGCCTGCGCGTAGGCCGCACCCTTGCCGAGCACGATCAGCGGTCGCCGCGCAGTAGCGAGCACATCCAGCGCGCGCATCCGACCGCCTCCGGTGCCGGCAATTGCCGGGGCGCGGGGTCGATCACCCGCCAAATGGTGTCGGCAGCGGCCGAGGCCTCCAAGGCCTGGCCCAGAACGTCACCGGGGATATCGAGGTAGACACCGCCGGGCCGCCCGGAGATCGCGGTGCGAATGGCGCGCGCCACGCCGCGCCCGATGTCCTCGACCGGGCGATCCGATACGCCGCCTTCACGAACGGCCTTGCGGCGCTGAGCTGGTCGAGGTCCTGGTAGTCGCCGCGCTGCAAATCCACCATCGCCCGATTGCTGGAACCCGAGATCTGGATCATCGGGAAGCAGTTCGTGGTGGCGTTGGCCAGCGCGGGCAGTCCGTTGAGGAAACCGGGTCCGGATGTCGTGAGGCACACGCCGGGTCGCCGGGTGAGAAACCCGGCGGCGGCGGCGGCATTGCCGGCCGAGGTCTCCTGCCGAAAGCCGATGTAGCGGATTCCCGACGCCTGCGCGATGCGGGCGAGGTCGGTGATCGGGATGCCGACGATGCCGTAGATGGTGTCGATGTCGTTGGCCTTAAGTGCATCGACGACGAGGTGAAAGCCATCGGTCAAACTGGTCATGGTTGCAAGACTAAGCGGTCGATAGTCGGCGGTTATCGATCGTGAGGGAATCCGTATTGGACGGGCAGCAAGGTGCGCGGCATGGTGCAGGGGAAAGCTTTTCCCACAGGAGCGGAAGGGGTGTGGCGATGAGGCCCGACTCGAGCACCGAAACCGGGAGCCTGCGCGTCGCCGATCTGGTCGACGCGGCGGCAAGCCTGCGACCGGAGGCACCGGCGCTCGTCATCACCGCCGAACGCGCGCCGGTCAGCTACCGCGACCTGGTCCGACTGGCCGACGAGTTGGCCAATCAGCTGAAGTGCGGTGGTCTGCTGCCGCGTGATCGGGTCATGCTGCGCGCCGGCAGCAACGCCGAATTCGTCGTCGGCTTGGTCGCGGCGTCGAGGGCGGATCTGATCGTGGTCCCGTTGGACCCGGCCTTGCCCGTCGCGGACCAGCGCACCCGAAGCGAGGCGGCGGGAGCGCGGGTGGTGCTCGTCGACGGCATCGGCGATGAGGGCGGCGGCGACAAGCGCGAACCGAGCTTGCCACGGTGGCCGATCGCGGTGACCGTCGGCCGCGACCACGGCGCCCAAGCAGGTGTCGAGGTGGACATCGATTCCACTATGCCGCCGAGGCAAGACATTTCGACACCCGAGGGGCTGCGCGGCGACGACGCGATGGTCATGTTCACCGGCGGGACCACCGGCGCACCGAAGATGGTCCCGTGGACTCATCACAACATCGAGCGCTCTGTGCGGGGCATCATCGCCGGCTACGGGCTGGGCCCGCAGGATGCGACGGTCGCGGTGATGCCGCTTTACCACGGTCACGGGCTGATCGCCGCGTTGCTGTCGACCCTGGCATCCGGGGGTGCGGTGCTGCTGCCGGCGCGTGGGCGGTTCTCGGCGCACACGTTCTGGGACGACATCGACGCCGTCTCGGCGACCTGGTACACCGCGGTCCCGACGATTCACCAGATCCTGTTGGAGCGCGCCAACACCGAGCGGCCGGACACCAAACGAGCCGCACTCCGCTTTATCCGCAGCTGCAGCGCGCCGCTCACCGCGGAAACGGCTCAGGCATTGCAAGACAGGTTTTCGGCGCCGGTGGTGTGTGCCCTCGGCATGACCGAGTCGACCCATCAGGCGGCGACGACCGAAATCGATCGAAACGAAAGCCCGACCGCGACAACGGGTCTCGTCGGCCGATCAACCGGACCGGAAATCCGGATCGCCGGGGCCGCCGGCCGGCCCCAGGACGCGGATGCCGTCGGGGAGATCTGGCTGCGCGGCCCCACCGTGGTCCGCGGCTACCTCGGTGACCCGGCGATAACCGCCGCCAACTTCACCGACGGTTGGCTGCGCACCGGTGACCTCGGATCACTGTCGGCGGAGGGCGACCTGACCATCCGGGGCCGGATCAAGGAACTGATAAACCGCGGCGGCGAGAAGATTTCGCCGGAGCGTGTCGAGGGCGTGCTGGCCGGCCACCCCAACGTGCTGGAGGTGGCCGTGTTGGGCGTGCCGGACAAGATGTACGGGGAGAAGGTGGCGGCGGTGATCGTGCCCCGGGAGCCTGCCCCGCCGACGCCGGAGGAGCTCACCGACTTCTGCCAGGATCGGTTGGCGCCCTTCGAGATTCCCGAGGAGATTTCAGGTGGCGAGCGAACTGCCGCATACCGCGAAGGGCTCGCTCGACCGTCGTGCGGTGGCGGAACAGTTCGGCCGCGGGGTGTGACGCGACGCTACCGGGTCGAGGACGTCACGTTGCCCCAGGCGGCCCGCGCACCCGTTTCCCCGATGCGATAGGTCTGCACCAGCGTCGACACGGCCGCGATGATCACCAGCACCCCGACCACCGAATGCAGCGTGAATTTGACCGTACGCCCGCGCGCCTGGCGGATGTGAACCGCGGTTAGCAGGGTGACGGTGGCCACCAGCGCCGCCACGATGTAGATCAGGGTTCCGCCGAGTTGCTCGTGCGTCGTCAGCCAGGGTGACGGCGGACCGACCCGATCCGCCAACCACCCACCCGAGCTGGTGGTCAATGGGACTAGTACGAGCGTGCCCACGGCCAGCAGCAGAACCAGCCAGATCAGCCGTCGTCGCGCCGCTGGCCACAACGCACAGAGGATCGCGCAGGATCGCTGTGAGCGGAGCCAGGACGACGACGAAATGGTTAAGCAGGATGTGCGCGGGCAGTCCATGGAACGTCGACATGCATAAAATGTATGTCACGCAGTCGTTTTCACCTTGGCCGCAGCCGATTCCGGCATGGGTTCGTAACGGGCGAACGAACGGGTGAATGACGCGGCCCCATGCGAAAGTGAGCGCAGGTCGATCGCGTAGCGGGTCAGCTCGACCTGAGGCACCTCGGCTTTGACCACCGTGCGTTCGTGGCCGGCGGTGTCGGTGCCGAGCACTCGGCCGCGGCGCCCCGACAGGTCGCCCATCACCGCGCCGACGTAGTCATCGGGTACCAGCACCGAGATCTCGTCGATCGGCTCGAGCAGCATCACCTTGGTTGCCGCCGCCGCCTCCCGCAACGCCAGCGCACCCGCCGCCTGGAACGCGAAGTCCGACGAATCCACACTATGGGCCTTGCCGTCGAACAGGGTGACCCGGAGGTCGACCACCGGGTAACCGGCGTGCACCCCCTTCTCCATCTGCGCGCGGACACCCTTCTCCACGCTGGGGATGAAATTCCGCGGCACCGAGCCGCCCACCACCTTGTCGACGAACTCGAACCCGGAGCCTTCCGGCAGCGGCTCCACCTCGATGTCGCAGACCGCGTACTGCCCGTGCCCGCCGGATTGCTTGATGTGGCGGCCATGACCTTTCGCCTTACCGCTCAACGTCTCTCGCAGCGGGACGCGGAGCTCCACCGTGTCCACGGTGACGCCGTACCGATTGGCCAGCCCCTCGAGGACCACGCCGGCATGGGCCTCGCCCATGCACCACAGCACGATCTGATGCGTCTCCTGATTCTGCTCGATCCGCAGTGTCGGGTCCTCGGCGGCCAACCGCGCCAACCCGACCGACAGCTTGTCTTCATCGGTCTTGGCATGAGCCTGGATCGCGATCGGCAGCAGCGGCTCGGGCATGGACCAGGGCCTCAGTACCAGCGGCTCGGACTTGTCCGAGAGGGTGTCGCCGGTTTCGGCCCGGCTCAGCTTGCCGATGGCGCAGATGTCGCCGGCCACCACGGCGGGCGCGGGGCGCTGCTGCTTGCCCAGCGGGAAGGACAGGACTCCGATGCGTTCGTCTTCGTCGTGATCGGGATGCGAATTGCCGTTGCCGTTGGCTTCGCCGAAAAACGACGCAAAATGGCCCGACACGTGAACCGTCGCGTCGGGCCTGATGGTCCCGGAGAACACCCGGACCAGGCTGACCCTGCCGACGTAGGGGTCTGACGTCGTCTTCACCACCTCCGCGAGTAACGGCGCGTCGGCGTCACAAGCCAGCGACGCGTGCGCAGCGCCAGTCGGGGTAAAGACCTCCGGTAGCGGGTGTTCCATCGGAGACGGGAATCCGCGAGTGGCAACCCCCAGCAATTCCAGGGTGCCGACGCCGGTGCCGCTGCATACCGGGATCACCGGAAAAAACGAGCCGCGGGCGACGGCCATCTCCAGGTCCTTGATCAGCACCGACTCGTCGATCGACTCACCGCCGAGGTAACGCTCCATCAGGCTCTCGTCCTCGGATTCCTCGATGATCGCTTCGATCAGGGTGCCGCGTGTTCCTCGACGCGGTCGGCGTCCGACGCGTCCGGCTCATGCCTGGTCCGCTTGCCGTCGGCGTACTGGTAGCGCGTCTGCGACAGCAACCAGATCAG
>CAVPFT010000072.1:0-10431 GCA_963703795.1 uncultured Actinomycetota bacterium
CGAGGGCGCGCGGCCGCCATGGAGCATCGGCGCCCCGCAACCCGAGCTGGCCGCCCTTATCGAGCAGGGCAAGTTCCACGGCGACGTCCTCGACGTCGGCTGCGGGGAAGCGGCGATCTCGCTGGCGCTGGCCGAGCGGGGCTACACCACGGTGGGACTTGACCTGTCGCCCACCGCCATCGAGCTGGCCCGGCACGAGGCCGAGAAACGCCGCCTGACCAACCTCACCTTTGAGGTGGCCGACATCTCGTCGTTCAGCGGGTATGACGGCCGGTTCGGGACCATCGTGGACAGCACCCTGTTCCACTCCATCCCGGTCGAGGCACGCGAGGGCTACCAGCAGTCGATCAGCCGGGCCGCCGCACCCGGTGCCTCCTACTTCGCGCTGGTCTTCGACAAGGCCGCGGTGCCCGAGGGTCCGATCAACGCCGTCACCGCCGACGAGCTGCGTGACGCGGTATCCAAATACTGGATCGTCGACGAGATCCGACCGGCGCGGCTCTACGCGAATTTGCCCGAGGTCCCCGCCGAACTGCCGTTCATCGACGTGCGCGACGAACCCAACGGCCTCAAGTCGGTCGGCGGCTGGCTGCTGTCGGCGCACCGGGGATAAGTGTATAGTCCAGCTAATGAACGTTATGAGGCTGGCAACTATCGGCGCGCTGGCCGGCGCGGCCATCGCACTGGCTGCGCCGGCACAGGCCGATCCCGTGCCGAGGACGCCGTCGCCGCCCAGCGACTACGACGCCCCATTCAAGAACACCGTCAACGGCTTCGGCATCTACGGTCCGCAGGACCAGCTGGCATGGATGGGCAAGATCAGCTGTGACCGGATCAACAGGGGCGTGGACACCGACCCGTACAAGTCGGCCGACTTCATCCAGAAAAACCTGGCGCGGGGCACGAGCCAAGGTCAGGCGTTCCAGTTCCTGGGCGCCGCGATCGACCATTACTGCCCCAACCAGGTCGGCTTCATCCAGGGCGCCGGCCACTAGGCCGTCGTCACCCGGCTTGTCCAAGCGGCTTGTAACCCGCGTGCAGGGCCACGACGCCGCCGGTTAGGTTGCGCCACCGCACCGCCGACCACCCGGCCGCCGAAATCTGGTGCGCCAGCGTGGCCTGGTCGGGCCAGGCCCTGATCGACTCGGCGAGATATACGTAGGCCTCGGGGTTGCTGGACACCGCCCGCGCCACCCGCGGCAGCGCCCGCATCAGGTACTCCTTATAGACCGTGGCGAACAGCGCACTGGTGGGCGTGGAGAATTCGCACACCACCAACCGGCCGCCGGGTCGGGTGACGCGGAGCATCTCGCGCAGCGCCGCCCGCTGGTCGACCACGTTACGCAATCCGAAACTGATGGTGACCGCGTCGAATACCCCGTCGCCGAACGGCAGTTTGGTGGCGTCACCGGCGACTTTCGGCACCCTGCGACGAGTACCCGCCGCCAGCATCCCGACCGAAAAATCGGCCGCCACACACCATGCCCCGGACTTGCCCAATTCCACGGTGGACACCGCGGTGCCCGCGGCCAGGTCCAGCACCGTCTGACCGGGCCCGATGGCCAGCGCCGAGCGGGTGGCTCGCCGCCAGTGACGGTCCTGACCCAGCGACAGCACGGTGTTGGTCACGTCATACCGGCGGGCGACGCCGTCGAACATCGACGCGACGTCCCGGGGGTCCTTGTCCAAGGCCGCGCGATTCACGACTCGACGGTACAGCTCGCCCGGCGACGATGCGGCCCGCGGAGCGGGGTGAGGAGGAGCCGGGCAGTTGGGCCGCCCGGCGACGATGTGGCCCGCGGAGCGGGGTGAGGAGGAGCCGGGCAGTTGGGCCGCCCGGCGACGATGCGGCCCGCGGAGCGGGGTGAGGAGGAGCCGGGCAGTTGGGCCGGGAATGGCACGCCGACGCATGCGTTGTAGGACTGCGTGACTGAAAAAGTTTGGTTTATCACGGGTACATCGCGAGGCTTCGGACGGGAATGGGCGATAGCCGCGTTGGAGCGGGGCGACAAGGTCGCGGCCACGGCACGCGACACGGCGACGCTGGACGACCTGGTGGAAAAGTACGGCGAGGCGCTGTTGCCGATTCGGTTGGACGTCACCGATCGCGACGCCGACTTCGCGGCGGTCAAGCAGGCGCACGATCATTTCGGGCGCCTGGACATCGTGGTCAACAACGCCGGCTACGGCCAGTTCGGGTTCGTCGAAGAGCTGTCCGAGCAAGAGGCACGGGATCAGATCGAGACCAACGTGTTCGGCGCCCTATGGATCACCCAGGCCGCGTTGCCCTACCTGCGCGGGCAGCGCAGCGGGCACATCATCCAGGTGTCCTCCATCGGGGGCATCACCGCGTTTCCGTTGGTCGGCATGTACCACGCGTCGAAGTGGGCGCTGGAGGGCTTCTCGCAGGCACTGGCCTCCGAGGTCGCGCCGTTCGGTGTGCACGTCACATTGATCGAGCCCGGCGGCTTCGACACGGACTGGGCCGGCCCGTCGGCCAAGCACGCCGATCCCCTGCCCGCATACGACCAGGTTCGTGCCGCCGTCGAGGCGGAGCGCAAGACGCGGTGGGCCAGCCCGGGCGATCCGTCGGCGTCGGCGGCCGCGCTGCTCAAGGTGGTCGACGCCGAAGAGCCGCCGCTGCGGGTGTTTTTCGGCGCTTCTCCACTACAGACGGCCAGGGCCGACTACGAAAGCCGGTTACGCAATTGGGAACAATGGCAGCCGGTGGCGGAGCTGGCCCAGGGCTAGCCCCAAAAGGTCACTCCCCCTGGGCGTATCGCTTCGCGAACATCCGACGTCGGGCGAAGGGCGACAGGACCGCCTCGTAGTGGCCAAGCAGTTCGTCGCAGATGACCGGCCAGCTGCGGCCGAGCACACTGCGCCGGGCCGCGGGCGCGTAGCGGTGTCGTTCCGCGAGCAGGTGCGCGACGGATTCGGGGAGCCGTGCCTCGAACTCGTTGACGGGCAACAGCAGTCCGGTGCGATACGGAGCCACCAGGTCGCGTGGTCCGCCGGCGTCGGGGGCGATCACCGGCAGACCCGATGCCAGCGCTTCCTGCACGACTTGGCAAAACGTCTCGTGCTCACCGGTATGCACGAAGACGTCCATGCTGGCATACGCCGCGGAGAGCTCCTCGCCGTACAGCGCACCGGTGAAAACCGCTGTGGGCATTGCCGATTGTAGTTTGGCCTCGTCGACGCCGTCGCCGACGATGACGAGTTGCACGGAATCGTCGGCGGCCAGTGCGATCAGCCGCTCGACGTGCTTCTCCGGCGCCAGCCGGCCCACGAACCCGACGATCGGCTTGCCGTGCGGCGACCATCGCTGCCTGAGCGCATCGCTTCGCGCCGACGGCGCGAACCGCAGCACGTCAACCCCGCGCGCCCATCGATGCACCCGCGGGAAACGATGGGCAACAAGGGATTCCATCGTCACGCTGGATGGAGCCAGGGTGCGATCGGCGAGGCTGTGCAGGTGGCGGAACCACGCCCACGCCGCCCGCGTCGTCATCGGAATGCCGTAGCTCGCCGCAAAACCGGGAACGTCGGTTTGGTATACCGCGACCGTCGGCACCCCGAGCCAGCGAGCCGCCTTGACGCCGCCATAGCCGAGTAGCGCCGGCGACGCCAGATGCACGACGTCGGGATCGAATCCGCGTAGCACGCTCACCATGCGGGGCATGGGCACCCCGAGCGGCAGCGTGGTCACCTTCGGGAACATGCGAGACGGCACCCGATGCACCCGGATGCCGTCATGAATGCGGTCTGCGCGCGGTTGACCCGACGGGTTGTCGGGCGCGATGACGAGCGCCTCGTGACCGGTTCGGCGCAGATGCTCGAGGACGCGCAGCACTGAGTTGCTGACACCATTGACATTGGGGAGGAATGATTCGGCGACGATTGCAACGCGCACGACACCACAATGGCAGCATCGGCTTTCGGAAAGGTTGCCTACGGGCATACGTCGTGCGAAATCTGCTGGTCGCACGCCTAGGATGGCGGTTGCACCGAGCCGCCCCTGGCCTCGGCCCGGCGGTCCAACCACCTGTCCAGCACCGCCAGGCCGACAAGGGCCACCGTCGCAACCAGCCACGCCACCACCGCGATGGACCCCGCCGGAATGATCGCCAGCCCGGCGTTACGGTGCTGCACCCGAACCAAGTTCGGGTCGTTCTTGTTGTATTCGACGTATATCCGCATACCCGTCGACAATTCGGACGGATACAGCACACCGAGCTCGGGACGGTAGGTGACGCGTTCGGGTGTGACGAATTCGATGGTGGAGCGGTGCGGCCCGGCGCTGAGCACCTCCGCTTGCGCCACCCCCATATGGTGCCGGATCGCAAGGTCGTCGCGCCAGGTGCCGGCGACCAACAGCACCGACTGCAGGGTGACCAAACCGGTCAGAATCAAGACCGCAATCCTCGCCCACCGCAACACAATACTGGCCCGGGTCTTCGGTGGTTCGTCGCTGCGACCATGAATCAGAATGCGCAACAACACTTTTGGAGAGCTCACAGAGCTGCCTTGATCGCGGCATGGAGCTGCCGCAGCGAGGAGCGATCCGCTTTGACCTCCAGCACCCGCATGCCCGGACCCGGTTCGTCGAGGGCAGCGTTGAGCTCGTCGACCTCGATCTGCCGGCTCTCAACGTGGTACGCCCGGCACAGCGCGCCCACGTCCACATCGTGCGGGGTCCCGAAGACTCGCGACGACACATCGGAGAACCGCGGGTCGCCCTGCTCGAGCAGTTCGAAGATGCCGCCGCCGTTGTCGTTGGACACCACGATCGTCAGGCGGCGCGGGATGGGTTCGGTGGGACCGATCAGCAGCCCGGAGCTGTCGTGGACGAACGTCAGGTCCCCGATCAGCGCGACGGTGCGGCCCTCGTGCGCCAGGGCCGCACCGATCGCGGTGGACACGGTGCCGTCGATGCCGGCGACCCCGCGGTTGGACCGAACCCGGATGCCGGCGGTGGACAGGCCCACCAGCGCCGCGTCGCGAACCGGGTTGGACGCCCCAAGCACCAGCTGGTCTCCCGGCCGCAGCGCGTCGGCCACGGCCGCGGCCACGTGCAGCCCGGTGGTCAGCGGGTGCGCCTTGAGTTGACCGCGCACCGCCTCATTCGCGTGCCGATTCATCTCCGCGCAGCGGCGCAGCCACGCCGGGTGGGGCGTCCCGCTGGTAACCGCCCTCGTGCCGGTGGCCTGCGAGTTGCCCGACACGTCGGGCCAGCGGGGCCCGGTGGTCAGCGCATACACCGGCACGTGGGGGTCGGCCAGCAGCGCCGACACCGGGCGGTGCAACGTTGGGCGGCCGAGCATGATCACCTGCTTCGGGCGAAGCAGCGGCAGCGCCAGCGGGTGCAGCGGGTTAGACCGGAACGGCCCGGAAAATGAAGTGGGCTCGGCGACGGTGGGCAACTGCGCCAGGTTGGGCTGCGCGCCCGCGCCGTGCCCGGCGATGACGACCGTGTCCGGCGACAGGTCGATATCCAGCGGCTGGTCGAACGTGACCGGCGGCGTGTAAGTCCACGGCTCTCCGTCGGGCCGGCCTTGCGGGGTCATGGCACCGTGGGGTTCCGGATCCGGCACCAAGGGTTCGCGCAGCGGGATGTCGAACTGCACGGGGCCCGCGTTGGCGGTGCGAGATCCGGTGGCGGCGGCCAACACTCGGCAGGTGGCCGAGCGCCAGGTGGCGTTGAACGAATCCATCCGCTCGGGCGCGTCCTCGGCCAGTCCCAGGCTGATGGTGGCGCGAACCTGGGTGCCGAAGTAGCCCAGTTGCTCCATGGTCTGGTTGGCCCCGGTGCCCAGCAATTCGTAGGGCCGGTTGGCCGACAGCACGATCAGCGGCACCCGTGCGTAGTTGGCCTCCACCACCGCCGGACCGAGGTTGGCGACGGCGGTGCCCGATGTCATCGCGACGCATACCGGCGCGTTTGCGGCGATCGCCAACCCGATGGCCAGGTAACCGGCGGTGCGCTCGTCGATGCGAACGTGCAACCGGAGCCGGCCGGACCGGTCGGCGTCCTGCAGCGCGAATGCCAGCGGCGCGTTCCGCGACCCGGGGCAAAGCACCACATCGCGCACGCCGCCGCGGATCAGCTCGTCAACGACGACGCGGGCCTGTGTCGTCGAGGGATTCACTCCTACAGGGTGTCACAGCCGGATAACCGCGCGCCGAGCGTGGAGTTGTTGGGCCAGATGCGCGTGATTTCGCCCACCAAGTCGACGTTGGGCGCCAACTACGACTTGAAGAACTGCAGCACCGCGGCGTTGACGACCTGCGGCCGCTCCAAGAACCCGAGATGACCGGTGTCGGGGATCTGCAGAAAACGACCGTTGGGCATCGCATCGGCGACCTCGCGCCCCAGGTAGGGCGGCGTCACTATGTCGTCGGAGAAGCCAAGCACCAGCACCGGCGCGGCAATGCTGCGGTAGGCGGGCAGCCGGTTGGTGTGCGGAGCGATTTCGAGCTGGCGGCGCAGTCCCGGCGTCTGCTTGGTCGGCCAGGTGGAAAACATCGCGATCCAGTCGGCGACGGCGTTGTCGTCGTTGATCGTCTTGCGCGAGAAGCTTTCCAGCAGACGAGCTCTCGCGTCGGCTACGGGGGGCAGCTGGATACCGGAGGCGTAGAGCTCGACCTCGGCGTCGTGAAAGAACTGACGGGCGCGGTCGAGTCGGCCGCGGGTGGCCATCAGCACCGCGGCGCTGACCAGCTCGGGCCGCGACACCATGAGCTCCGCAGCTATGAACGCGCCCATCGAGACCCCGACGATCCGCGCCGGGGCGGCACCCAGCGACTCGATCAGCTCGGCGGTGTCGGCGACCATCGTCTGCGTCGTGAATCCTTCGGCGTTTTCGGTGGCGCCGACGCCGCGGTTGTCGAACGTGATGACCCGGTATCCGGCCGCCAAAAATGCGGGAACCTGATGTGGATGCCAGGTGCGTCCGAGGCCGCCCCGGCCGGCGATGAAAACAACGGGCTCACCGGCCCCTTGGTCGTCGTAACCCAGGTTGATCACTCGCACGACGGTACAAGCAGCGGATAGCAAGCCCTGACCCGGTCGATCCACCACTGCCGGCGCTCGGGTGGCGCGCCCAGCGCCCGCAGCCGCGCCGGGTCGGGCGTCACCGACCCGACCGGTAGGAAGCCATCAGTGGGCTCGGCGACGTCTGCCACGTCTTCTGAAAACAGCCTGCCGGTCCCCAGCCCGCAGGCATGAAGAAGTTGCGGTAGCGCCGCCGCGGCGGTCAACCCGGCGGCGATCCCCACCGCCGAATCGAGCGCGCTGGAAACCACGACCGGGATGTCGATCTGGGCGGCGATCTCCAGCAGCGACGAAACCCCGCCCAGCGGAGCGACTTTCAGCACCGCTATGTCGGCGGCTCGGGCGCGGACCACGGCGAGCGGGTCGTCGGCTTTGCGGATGCTTTCGTCGGCCGCGATCGGCACGTCGATCCGCCGGCGTAGCGCGGCGAGTTCGTCGACCGTGGCGCAGGGCTGTTCGAGGTACTCGAGTGGACCGTCGGCGGTCAGGGCCGCCGCGGCCCGCGCCGCCTCCTCGACGCTCCAGCCGCCGTTGGCGTCGACCCGCACGGTCGGGATCAGTTCGCGCGCGGCGTTGACCCGGTCGACGTCGTCGGCCAGCGTCTGCCCGGGTTCGGCGACCTTCACCTTGGCCGTGCGGGCCCCCGGAAACCGGGCCAACACCTCGCCCACCCGGGCGGCGGGAACGGCCGGCACGGTGGCGTTGATCGGGACGCGGTCGCGTAGCACCGCCGGCGGTTGCCCGTATGCGCCCTCGATGCCCGACGCCAGCCAGTGCGCGGCCTCCCGCGGCCCGTATTCGACGAACGCCCCGAATTCGCCCCACCCCGCCGGGCCCTCGATCAACGCGAGTTCGCGGGTGGTGATGCCGCGGAAACGCACCCGCATCGGCAGCGCAACCACGTGCAGGCGGTCCAAAAGGTCCGGAAGCCCGGGCAAAAAAGGGGAAGTCACCGCTGGTAAACCCGGCGGCCCGCCAGAAACGTCGCACGCACCTCCAGATCGGCGATCGACTCCGGCGGCACCGTTCGCGGATCGGCCGAGAGAACCACCATGTCGGCGTATTTGCCAATCTCCAATGACCCGATCACGTCGTCGGCGAACAACTGCCAGGCGGCGTCGATGGTCTGCGCACGGATCGCCTGGTCGACCGTCAACCGTTCCTCGGGCGCCAAGATCCGGCCGCTGGGCGCCTTGCGGGTCACGGCCACGCTGATGTTGCGCAGCGGCTCCTCCGGGGTGACCGGTGGATCATTGTGCAACGAGATGCGCATACCGGTCGCCACCGCGGATCCCGCTGGCATCCAACGGGATCCGCGCTCCGGCCCGAACAGGCCGTCGACGATGATGTCACCCCAGTAGTGGATCTGGTCGACGAAGATGCTGCAGGTGACGCCGAGGTCGGCGGCTCGCCGGAGTTGCTCGTCGCGGATGGCGCCGACGTGTTCGAGGCGTAGCCGGTGGTCGTCGCGCGGATTGCGGCGCAGCGCTTCCTCATACACGTCGAGGATGGTGTCGACACCGGCGTCGCCCTGCACATGGCAGGCCATCGGCCAGCCCAGCGGGAAGTAGGCGCCGACGATCTCGCTGAGCTGCTCGCGCGTGTAGTTGGCGTGTCCGCAGGAACCCGGCGGCACCCCGATGGTGCGGGTGGCCGCGGTGTCCAGGTAGGGAAAGGACAGGTCGATGTTGCCCACCCACGGCGAGCCGTCCACCCAGATCTTGATGCCGACCTGGCGCAGCATGTCGTCGCCCTCGCCGGGGGTGGCGTCGGTGTGCATCTGCGGATTGGAGACCTCGTAGGTGCGCAGCCGGACCGTCAGCTCGCCCCGCAACTGTTCGACCAGGGGCCGGAACCCGGGGTCGAAAGCCATCTCCGAGCAGGTGGTCAGGCCCGCGCGGTTGAGCCGGGCGCACTCGGCGAGCAGCATCGCCGGGTAATCGCCGGGCTGGATGGCGCCGCCCAGCAGCGGAAACACCGCGCCGGTTTCCTCGGCGGTACCGTCGAGTTCGCCTTGAGCATCGCGACCGTACTTGGCGCCCTTGGGATCCGGGGTGTCCCGGCTCAGGCCGCCGCGCCGGGCGGCGTACGAATTGAAATAGGCCTTGTGCCCGGAGTTGTGGATGATCACCAGGGGCCCGTCGGGCGCCATCTCGTCGAGCCAGGCCAGCGTCGGGTCCGGAAGTCCCGTCTGCAGCAGCGGATCCCAGCCATTCAGGTAAGCCCCCTCCGCCCCTCGCCTTTCGACCTCGCGGCCGACCGCTGCGACGACGTCGTCGCAGTCGCGCAGGTGACCGGTCGTATGTCGACGATCCGGTCCGACAGCGCGATGGCCTCCATCATCGGATGACCATGCGCCTCAACGAACCCCGGCATGACACAGCCATCGCCGACGTCGATGGTTTGGGTTTCGGTACCAATTAGCCCGGCCACGTCGGTGCGAGCACCGACGGCGATGATCCGGCCGTCGGCGATCGCGAGCGCCTCGGCCGTTGGCCGCTCGTCGTCAACGGTCAACACGGTTCCTGCGATGACAAGGTCTGCGGCAGCCATTTGTCGAACCTACAACGCCGCCGAGGTGGGCCAGACGGGAACTGCCTCGAATTCGTCCCTAGCACCCACACTCGTCGACACTCGTGTTCGAGGGTGCAGCTGACCCGAATTGCAACACGTTCTAGTCTTGCGACATGAGTGACGAGTTGCTGCGCAATCCGACCCATAACGGCCATCTGCTGGTGGCGCGCTCAAGCGGCACAAGAACCGGCCGGTGCTGTTCCTCGGCGACACCACGCTGACCGGCGGTCAGCTGGCCGAGCGGGTCAGCCAGTACATCCAGGCGTTCGAGGCGCTGGGCGCGGGCACCGGGGTCACGGTAGGCCTGCTGTCGCTCAACCGTCCCGAAGTGCTGATGATCCTCGGCGCCAGCCAAACCCAGGGCTACCGGCGCACCGCCCTGCACCCGCTCGGCTCGCTGGACGACCACGCCTACGTGCTCTCCGACGCCGGCGCCAGCTCGCTGATCATCGACCCCAACCCGATGTTCGTCGAGCGCGCGCTGGGGCTGCTGGAAAAGGTGGATTCGCTCAAGCAGGTCCTGACGATCGGTCCGGTGCCCGAGGCGCTGAAAGATGTGGCGGTCGATCTGTCGGCCGAGGCGGACAAGTACCGCCCGAAGCCGCTGGTCGTCGCCGACCTGCCCCCGGACCACATCGGCGGCCTGACCTACACCGGCGGCACCACCGGCAAACCCAAGGGCGTGATAGGCACCAGCGGGAACATCGCCGCCATGACGTCGATCCAGCTCGCCGAATGGGAATGGCCCGAGCACCCGCGGTTCCTGATGTGCACGCCGCTGTCGCACGCGGGGGCGGCGT
>CAVPFT010000073.1:0-141078 GCA_963703795.1 uncultured Actinomycetota bacterium
CTATGCCCCCCCGGGGGGCGTCCGCCCCCGGGCGTGGTTGTGCGCGGCCCGAAACCGCCTGAGACGATGAACGCATGCGGATAGCGCGGCACATCAGTGACCTCATCGGCGGCACGCCGCTGGTTCGGTTGAACTCCGTCGTCCCCGACGGCGCCGGCACCGTGGCGGCGAAGATCGAATACCTCAACCCGGGTGGCAGTTCGAAGGACCGGATCGCGGTGCGGATGATCGACGCCGCCGAGGCCAGCGGCCAGCTCAGGCCCGGCGGCACCATCGTCGAACCCACCTCGGGCAATACCGGCGTCGGCCTCGCCCTGGTCGCGCAGCACCGCGGTTACAAGTGTGTGTTCGTCTGCCCCGACAAGGTCAGTGAGGACAAGCGCAACGTCCTGCTCGCCTACGGCGCGGAGGTTGTCGTGTGCCCGACGGCGGTGCCGCCCGAGCACCCGGACAGTTACTACAGCGTCTCCGACAGGCTCGTCACCGAAATCGACGGCGCCTGGAAGCCCGACCAGTACGCCAACCCGGAGGGGCCGGCCAGCCACTACGCAACCACCGGTCCGGAAATTTGGGCCGACACCGACGGCAAGGTGACTCATTTCGTCGCCGGCATCGGCACCGGCGGGACGATCACCGGCGCGGCCGCTACCTCAAGGAGGTGTCCAATGGCGCGGTTCAGCGTCATCGGCGCCGACCCCGAGGGTTCGGTGTATTCGGGCGGCACCGGCCGTCCCTACCTGGTGGAGGGTGTCGGCGAGGACTTCTGGCCGGACGCGTACGACCGCACGGTGCCCGACGAGATCATCGCGGTTTCCGACTCCGACTCGTTCGACATGACCAGGCGGCTGGCCCGCGAAGAAGCAATGCTGGTCGGCGGCTCCTGCGGGATGGCGGTGGTGGCCGCGGTGAAGATCGCCGAGGAAGCCGGACCCGACGCGCTGATCGTGGTCTTGCTGCCCGACGGCGGGCGAGGCTATATGTCGAAGATCTTCAACGACGCCTGGATGTCGTCGTACGGGTTTTTGCGCAGTCGCCTCGACGGGTCGACCGAGCAGGCCACGGTTTCAGATGTGTTGCGCCGCAAGTCCGGTGCGCTGCCCGACCTGGTGCACACCCATCCGTCCGAGACGGTGCGCGACGCCATCGGGATTCTGCGCGAGTACGGGGTGTCCCAGATGCCCGTGGTCGGCGCCGAGCCGCCGGTGATGGCCGGTGAGGTCGCCGGCAGCGTCTCGGAACGCGAACTGCTCTCGGCCGTCTTCGAGGGTCGCGCCAAATTGGCCGACGCCGTCTCGGAACACATGAGCCCGCCGTTGCCGATGATCGGCGCCGGCGAGTTGATCAGCGCTGCGGGCAAGGCGTTGCGCGACTGGGATGCGTTGATGGTGGTGGAAGAGGGCAAACCGGTCGGGGTCATCACCCGGTATGACTTGTTGGGTTTCCTGTCGGAAGGGCCGCGGCGACGCTAGCTGGGGCTGCCGATCAGAATGCGGCGAAAGTTTCGCCCCGCCGCCGGGCATCAGGTACGGTAATGCCGCCGAGTTCGGCAAATCATGAGTGGAAGGACGTCGCATGACCGATCAGCCCCCTCCGCCTGGCGGTTCCTACCCTCCGCCTCCTCCGTCCGCCGGCGGAGCCCCGCCGCCACCGCCCGGGGGCGGTGCCCTGCCGACCGAGTCCTATACCCCTTGGGGCACCAGGGCCTTGGCGTACATCATTGACAACATCCCGGTCTTCGTCATTGTCGGCATTGGTTACCTGATCCAGATGCTCACCATGGAACAGTCGTGCGTCGGCGGGGGCGGCGGCCCGTACAGCATGGGCCAGTACTGCGTCAGCCAGCCCAGTGGCATAGGCACGATGGCGTTCTGGTTGCTGTGGCTGGCCGCGATCGCCTTCGCGATCTGGAACAACGGCTACAAGCAGGGCACGACCGGGCAAAGCATCGGCAAGGGAGTGATGAAGTTCAAGGTGGTCAGCGAGGAAACCGGCCAGCCGATCGGTTTCGGCATGTCCGTCGCGCGCATGTTTGCGCACATCGTTGACGCAATCCCTTGCTACGTCGGCTTCTTCTTTCCGCTGTTCGACGCCAAACGGCAAACTTTTGCGGACAAGATCATCAAGACGGTGTGCCTGCCCGCCTAGGGAGATCGGCTCGCTGGATCGGCTGAATGATGACCGGACCGCGGTGGGTGTCGCCGCCCACCGACGGTCCGGTGATCGTCGTGCGCCGGTAGGTCGCCGCTAGGCTGTCGTCGATGAGCGAACAGCGCAGCGGGTCAACTGGCAACGCACAGCACGGGATTGCCGGACTGGCCACCAAGGCCATTCACGCCGGCTACCGTCCGGATCCGGCGACCGGCGCGGTGAACGCCCCCATCTACGCCAGCAGCACGTTCGCCCAGGACGGTGTCGGGGGACTGCGCGGCGGGTTCGAATACGCGCGCACCGGCAACCCGACCCGGGCCGCGCTGGAGGCCGCGTTGGCGGCCGTCGAAGAGGGCGCTTTCGCGCGGGCGTTCGGTTCGGGGATGGGCGCCACCGACTGTGCCCTGCGGGCGATGCTGCGGCCCGGAGACCACGTGGTCATCCCGAACGACGCGTATGGCGGCACCTTCCGGCTGATCGACAAGGTATTCACGCGGTGGAACGTCGGCTACACGCCGGTGGCGCTGTCTGACCTGGATGCCGTCCGCGGCGCGATCACGCCGCAGACCCGACTGGTCTGGGTGGAAACACCGACCAATCCGCTGCTGTCCATCGCCGATATCGTCGGCATCGCCGAGTTGGTGGCCGAGCTCGGCAAACAGAGCCCGGCAAAGGTGTTGGTGGACAATACTTTCGCCTCGCCCGCCCTGCAGCAGCCGTTGACGCTGGGCGCCGACGTCGTGCTGCACTCGACCACCAAATACATCGGCGGGCACTCCGACGTGGTGGGCGGCGCGTTGGTCACCAACGACCGAGGGCTCGACGAGGCCTTCGCTTTCCTGCAGAACGGGGCCGGTGCGGTGCCGGGCCCGTTCGACGCCTACCTGACGATGCGCGGCCTGAAAACCCTGGTGCTGCGGATGCAGCGGCACAGCGAAAACGCCTCGGCCGTAGCGGAATTCCTCGCCGGACATCCCGCGGTGAGCACGGTGCTGTATCCGGGTCTGCCCAGCCATCCCGGCCACGAGATCGCCGCGCGGCAGATGCACGACTTCGGCGGCATGGTTTCGGTGCGCATGCGCGGCGGCCGGCGAGCCGCCGAGGATCTGTGCGCCCGCACCGAGGTGTTCATCCTGGCCGAATCGCTGGGCGGCGTTGAGTCGCTGATCGAGCTTCCCAGCGCCATGACGCACGCGTCGACGGCCGGTTCCCAATTGGAAGTGCCCGACGACCTGGTGCGGCTTTCGGTGGGCATCGAGGATCTCGCCGACCTGCTGGCCGATCTCGAACAAGCCCTGGGTTAGGCGCGCGACAGTGAATCTGACGACGCGACACGCGGGTGACGCGTCGTCGATTTCACACTGGAGGCGGCCAGGGGCTAGGAGTGGTAAGGCTCCGCGCTGAGCAACTTCACCTTGACGGTGTTGCCGTTGGGCACCGTGTAGCTGCGGGTCTCACCCACCTTGGCATCGATCAGGGCACCACCCAGCGGTGAGTTCGGCGAGTACACCTCGAGGTTGCCCTCGTGGATGCCCTCCTGGCGGGTGGCGATCAGGAAGGTCTCGGTGTCGGCCTCGTCGCCGTTGTAACAGACCTTCACCACCGAACCGGGCAGCGCGACGCCGGACTGCTTGGGCGCCTCGCCTACCTTGGCGTTGTTGAGCAGGTCCTGCAACTGGCGGATGCGGGCCTCCTGCTGGCCTTGCTCTTCGCGGGCGGCGTGGTAGCCGCCGTTCTCGCGGAGGTCCCCCTCTTCGCGGCGGTCGTTGATTTCCGCGGCGATGACCGGACGATTCGCGATCAGCTGATCGAGCTCGGTCTTGAGCCGATCATGTGACTCCTGGGTCAGCCAAGTCACCTGGGTATCCGTCATCTCGTCGTGCTCCTCGTATTGTCGTTCCGCGTCTCCCGCGCAAGCCTCTGAACGCCGCCGCCACGAGCATGCGGGTCCTTCTCGACTACCGTTCTGCTCACGGCCTTAATGCAGCAATACACGGTCCCAGCAGGAACCGTGCATTCATCCATGTTACCACCGTGCAAACAGTTGGTGACTCCGATATCCGCAGATATCCGCAGTTCGGCTTTGCCGCGCGGTCAGGCCGTGCGGTCAGGTCGTGCGGTCAGGAGGGTCGCAGGTAGCCGGGCACGTTGGTGCCGCAGCCGTAGATGTCGGCCATCATCGGGGGTTGGGAGGATTTCACCGTGGTGGTCACCTGCACGGTGGCCGCCTCGGATGGTGGTACCAACACCTCTCGTCGGCCCGTCTCGCTGCCGTCCTTGGCCCGAACCCGCACGATGCAGTCCACCGGCCGCGACGGGTCGGATCGCGTCACGCTGATGATTACCGAGGCCGTCTCGTGGTCGATCACCCGGTAGCCGGCCAGCGAGCCGGTGACGTCACTGGTGCCGAGGCGTTGGTAGGCGATGACGGCGACGAGGACACCGGCCGCAACGACCGGCACGGCCAGGCCGACAGCCACGCGACGCCGCGATAGGCGCGATAGCCGCGAACGCCCGTAACGTGCCTCGGGACGCGGAATGGGAGTTTCGGTCATGCGTGGGTATGCCTCGACGGTGGTTGTCGGATGCTGGTCGACAGGATGCAACGATCGGAACTGGAATTATAGGGTCGCTTCTAGTTGAGAGGGCGACCAGTGAACCGACAAGGGGGCACGTGAACAAACTGCGGTTGATGGCGGTGCACGCCCACCCCGACGACGAGTCCAGCAAGGGTGCGGCCACGCTGGCCCGGTACGCCGACGAGGGCCATCGGGTGCTGGTGGTGACGTTGACCGGGGGCGAGCGTGGCGAGATTCTCAACCCGGCGATGGACCTGCCCGATGTGCTGGAACACATCGCCGAAATCCGCCGCGACGAAATGGCGAAGGCGGCGGAGATCCTCGGTGTGGAGCACACCTGGCTCGGCTTCGTCGACTCCGGCTTGCCCATGGGCGACCCGTCGCCGCCGTTGCCCGAGGGCTGCTTCGCGCTGGTGCCGCTGGACGAGCCCATCGAGGCGCTGGTGCGCGTGATCCGCGAGTTCCGGCCGCACGTAATGACCACCTACGACGAGAGCGGTGGCTATCCCCACCCCGATCACATTCGCTGCCACCAGGTTTCGGTCGGCGCGTTCGAGGCCGCCGGCGACCCTGCCCGCTTCACCGACTCCGGCGAGCCGTGGGCGGTGTCGAAGCTGTACTACAACCACGGCTTCCTGCGGGCGCGGATGCAATTGTTTCACGATGAATGCGTCAAGCACGGCCAGGAAGGCCCGTTCAAGCAGTGGCTCGACCACTGGGATCCCGAGCACGACCCGTTCGAGTCCCGGGTGACGACGCGCGTCGAATGCTCAGCGTATTTCAGCCAGCGCGACGATGCGCTGCGGGCGCACGCCACCCAGATCGACCCGAACCACGACTTCTTTGCGGTTCCGATCTCATGGCAGCAGCGACTATGGCCGACTGAGGAATTCGAGCTGGCGCGCTCCCTTGTCCCGGTCAAACTGCCCGAGGACGATCTGTTCGCCGGAATCGAGAGCGACGGGTGAATCACCATCTTCTCGGCCTGATCGCCGACGGACCGCAAAACCACGGTCCGGACTTCGGCAAGGCCAGCCCGGTGGGACTGCTGGTCGTCGTGCTGCTGGTGATCGCCACGCTGTTGCTGATCCGATCGATGAACCGGCAACTGAAGAAGGTGCCCAAATCGTTCGACCTCAAGCCCGATCAGGCCGCCGACGAGGGCACCGACACGGTTGGCGAGCCCCCCGAGCAACCCCCCGGCCCGGGGAACGGATCGAAGCGACCACCGGGACCCGGCGATGAGCCCGGCTGAATCTGCAGGAACGAACACGCTCGCGCAGGCCACCAGCCCTTACCTGCGCCAGCACGCCGACAACCCGGTGCATTGGCGGCAGTGGACGCCCCAGGCACTGGCGGACGCTGCCGCACGGGGTGTGCCGATCCTGCTCTCCGTCGGCTACGCCGCCTGCCACTGGTGTCACGTCATGGCCCACGAATCGTTTGAAGACGATGAGGTGGCTGCCGTGATGAACGCGGGATTCGTGTGCATCAAGGTCGACCGCGAGGAGCGGCCGGACATCGACGCGGTCTACATGAACGCCACCGTCGCGCTCACCGGACAGGGCGGATGGCCGATGACGTGTTTCCTCACGCCCGACGGCCGACCCTTCTTCTGCGGCACGTACTACCCGAAAGACGGTTTCCTGCAACTCCTTTCGGCCGTCTCCGCCACCTGGCGGGATCGCCGCGGGGAGGTCGAGGAGGCGTCCGACCGCATCGCGGGCGAGCTGCGGGAAATGGTGTCGGGACTGCCCGGCGGCGGCCCGGATGTGGCGCCGGCGCTGTGCGACCACGGCGTAGCCGTCGTGCTGGGCGACCAGGATGCGGTGCATGGCGGGTTCGGCCGCGCTCCCAAGTTTCCGCCGTCGGCGGTACTCGAAGCGCTGCTGCGCCACTACGAACGCACCGGGTCACCGGCGGCGCTGCAGGCGGTCACGCGCACCGGCAACGCGATGGCCCGTGGCGGCATCTACGACCAACTCGCCGGCGGCTTCGCCCGGTACAGCGTCGACAACGCCTGGGTGGTACCGCATTTCGAGAAGATGCTCTACGACAACGCGCTGCTGCTGCGCGCATACGCACACTGGGCGCGGCGCACCGGAGACCCGTTGGCCCGCCGGGTCGCCGCCCAGACCGCGGGGTTCCTGCTCGACGAGCTCGCCGACGGCGGCATGTTCGCTTCATCGCTGGACGCCGACGCCGACGGGCGGGAGGGCTCGACTTATGTCTGGACGCCGGGGCAGCTGACCGAGGTGCTCGGCGCCGACGACGGTGGTTGGGCCGCAGAGGTTTTCGCGGTCACCCAGTCGGGCACGTTCGAACACGGGGCCTCGGTGCTGCAGCTACCCGCCGACCCGGACGATCCGCAACGAGCCGAACGCGTCCGGACGGCGTTGCTGACCGCCCGGCTCACCCGGGCCCAGCCCGGACGCGACGACAAGGTCGTCACGTCCTGGAACGGGCTGGCGATCACCGCGCTGGCCGAGGCCGGCGTCGCCCTGGCGGAACCCGAGTTGGTCCAGGCCGCGCGGCGCTGCGCGGAGTCGCTGCTGGACTTGCACGTCGTCGACGGCCGACTGCGGCGCGCCAGCCTCGGCGGGGTGGTCGGCGACAGCGCCGCGATCCTGGAGGACCACGCCATGCTGGCCACCGGCCTGCTCGCGCTGCACCAGCTGACCGCCGAAGCGGCTTGGCTGACGACGGCAACCGAGCTGCTGGACACCGCGCTGCTGCACTTCGCGGACCCGGAGCGGCCCGGCCGCTGGTTCGACACGGCCGACGATGCGGAGCGGTTGATGCTTCGGCCCGCCGACCCGCTGGACGGGGCGACGCCGTCGGGCGCGTCGTCGATCACCGAAGCGCTGCTCACCGCCGCGCACCTGGTCGACGGCGATCGCACGGAGCTGTATCTGCGGGCGGCGACCGACGCGCTAACGGCGCATTCGATGCTGCTGGAACGCGCGCCGCGCTCGGCCGGACATTGGCTGGCCGTCGCCGAAGCCGCCGTCCGCGGACCGCTGCAGATCGCGGTCGCCTGTGACCCTTCAAAACCCGAGCGGTCGGAGTTGCTGGCCGCCGCGCGCCGGCTGGCGCCCGGCGGGGCGATCGTCGTGGGCGGCGAGGTCGACTCGTCGCCGCTGCTGGTCGGCCGGGACCGGGTGGCCGCAGCCGACGCCGCCTATGTGTGCCGTGGTCGGCTCTGCGACCTGCCGGTAACCCGGGCAACGGAACTGGCGGCCGCCCTGGGTGTTTCCGGGCAGTAGCCCGGAGGCTACCCTCCGTCCCATGCCGAATGCCGCGGACAAGGTGCAAGCGATCACCGACACGGTCAACCGCTACATCGAACTGGTCGCCAAGGGCAGCGCCGACGATTTGGTCGAGTTGTACGCCGATGACGCCACGGTCGAGGACCCGGTCGGGGACGAGGTGCATATCGGTCGTTCCGCGATCCACGGCTTCTACTCCGCGGTCAAGGACGTGGAGCGCGAATGCGAGCTGGTGTCGCTGCGGGTGGCCGGCAACGAGGCGGCTTTCCAGTTCCGGCTGACCGTGACCGCGGGCGACCACCGGATGGTGATCGAGCCGATCGACGTGATGGTCTTCGACGACCGCGGCAAGATCACCGCGATGAAGGCTTACTGGTCGGCGGCCGACGTCACGCGGCTTTAGCCCGGCGACGATGCAGCCCGCTCGGCGGGCTGAGGAGGAGCCGGGCAATCCGGTTTTAGCCGGGCAGCCGGGCAATCCGGCTTTAGAAGACCACGAACCACATGGCGATGTAGTGGCAGATCGCCGCCACCGCCGTGCACGCGTGGAAGAACTCGTGATAACCGAATGTCGACGGCCACGGGTCGGGCCAGCGCAACGCGTAGAGAATGCCGCCGATGCTGTACAGGGCGCCGCCCACGAACAACAAGACCATGGCGGCGACCCCGGCGTTGTGCAGGATCGTGGTGGTGAAACCGACCGCGACCCAACCCAGCATCAGATAGAGCGGCACGCCCACCCAGCGCGGCGCCGACGGCCAGCACATCTTCAGCAGGATCCCGGCGATTGCGCCGCCCCACACGATGCACAACACCAGCCGCCCGTCATCGGGTGGGAGGGCCAGGATCGCGAACGGTGTGTAGCTGCCCGCGATGAACACGAAGATCATCGAATGGTCCGCCCGCTTCATCCATTTCTGGGCGGTCGCGGATTTCCAGTTGACGCGGTGGTAGGTGGCGCTGACGGTGAACATCAGGATCGTGGCGGCGGTGTAGGCAAACGTTGCGAGCCCGGCACGAGTGGACCCCACCGCCCACGACACCGCGATCAGTGACGCACCAGCGACGACGGCGATCCCCGCGGAATACACGTGGATCCAGCCGCGGAAGCGTGGCTTGGTGAGTACCCGGGTGACGCCGTCGACGAGCTGCTGCGCGGCATTGGCCGCGGGCCCCTGCGCTTCGGGCTCCGGGCGGGTAACCGTGTCGGTCTGGCTGCTCATTGTCTCCTGTTGCCTGTCGTGGGCGTCGCGATACCGCCGGGGCGCTGCTACGAACCAACTTTATCGGTATTGGCCGTGATACGCCGTCTGGCGTGCGGTGACATGCGCAAATTCCAGGCCGGAACTTGTTGTGGGTCACAGTAGGGTGGATCTTCGTGGAGATCATCCCGCCGCGGCTCAAGGAGCCGTTGTATCGCGCCTACGAGCTGCGGCTCAAGCAGGGTCTGGCCTCCTCAAAATCCGAACTCCCCCGCCACATCGCGGTCCTCTGCGACGGGAATCGGCGTTGGGCGCGCAACGCGGGATACGACGACGTCAGCTATGGCTACCGGATGGGCGCCGCCAAGATCGCCGAGATGCTGCGTTGGTGCCAGGAAGCCGGCATCGAAATGACCACCGTCTACCTGCTCTCCACCGAAAACCTGCAACGCGATCCCGGCGAGCTGGCCGGGCTCATCGAGATCATCACCGACGTGGTCGAGGAGATCTGCGCACCCGCCAATCGCTGGAGTGTGCGCACCGTCGGGGACATCGGGCTCATCGGCGAGGAACCGGCCCGCCGCCTTCGCGACGCGGTGGAGTCCACCCCGGCCGTGGCGCCCTTCCATGTCAACGTCGCCGTCGGCTATGGGGGCCGGCGCGAGATCGTCGACGCGGTGCGGGCGTTGCTGAGCAAGGAAATCGCCAACGGCGCAACCGCCGACGAGCTCGTCGACGCGGTGAACGTCGAGGCCATTTCCGAAAACCTTTACACCTCTGGGCAACCCGACCCCGACCTGGTGATCCGCACCTCGGGGGAGCAGCGCCTGTCCGGCTTTCTGCTGTGGCAGAGCGCGTATTCGGAGATGTGGTTCACGGAAGCGCACTGGCCGGCGTTCCGGCGGGTCGATTTTCTGCGCGCGCTGCGTGACTACAGCCAACGGCATCGCAGGTACGGCAAGTAGGACCCAAGTAGGACCGGGGCCAGGTAGGACCGAGAAGTCGCCGCCTTAGCGGCGGCCCGCGTGCGTGCCACACTGGATGCATGGCTGCGTTGTCGGCGGTGGTGTTCACGCTGAGCGGGTGGCTGGGGTTGTATCTGCTGGCCCGTGATCCGCGCAAGCCGGTGCTGGCCTTGGCGGCGATCGGGCTGTGTGGTTTTGCGCTGGTGGTGGCGCTGGACGCGGTGCGGGTCACCAGCGTCACTCATGCCCACCTGCTTAGTCAGGTCGAGATCTATCTGGCTGCCTTGCCGAGCGTGGCATGGTTCGCCGTGCTCGTGGAGCTGTCGAGGCCATGCGACGGCTGGCGGGCCCGCACGGGTGAGCTGCTGCTGGTTGGCGGGGTGGCTGCGCTCACTTTGTTCGGGGCGATGATGGCCGGCGGCGTCGAAGGGCCACTGCGGACCGGTCACTGGGTGATGTTCGCGGTGATCTCGACGTCGACGCTGGGCGCGATGGTCGCCGCCATCCGCCGGCCGGCCCCGTCGATGCCGGTCGGTCGGAGTGGTCTGGGACTGGTCATAGTCGCCACGCTTTTCTTTGCGTTAAGCAACGCCATCCTGATCATTCCGCTGGGCTTGGTGCCCAGCTGGCTGGCCTTGGCGTCGACCGGTTTCGATGTGCTGGCGCTGGGCGTGGCGGTCGCGTTGTGGGACGCCTTCGACGAGGGGCAGGCGCTGCGCGCCGACATGCTGCGGTCGTTCGCCGGCTGTTCGGCGATCGCGGCGCTGTTCGGTGGCCAAGCGCTGATCGGCCTCGCCGTAACGCGGCACGAGCCCACCGCGCAGATCGCGCTGACCGCGCTGATGTTCACCACCCTCGCGATCGCCATCACGGTGCAGGTGCTGGCCGATCCGCTGGCCGGGGTGCTGGACCGGATGGCGTTCTCGAGATCGCCCGCGCTCCGGGCCGACCGGGCCGCGCTGCGGCACGCCGGGGCGGCGTTGCCGCTGCGCTCGGCCGATCCCCTTGTCGACGTCGACGACGACACCTTCGCCAGGCTCACTCGCCGGGCGCTGGGCCATTACGCTGACCTCACCAAACTCGTGGCGAGCCCCCTGACCGCGTTGCCCGTGATCGACGAACGACTGGCCGCACGCGGTGCGCCCGATCACCCGGTGGAGCGGGCCAATGAACTCAAGGCCGTCCTCGCCGACGGCATCGCGCGGCTGAAACCGCGCGACGGCGGCGATTTCGGAACCACCGAGCAGTGGCGCTACTACAACTCGCTGTATTTCCCCTACGTCGTCGGTGTGCGGGCGTATGCGCAGAACGCCACCGCCGCGGGGCTGGATCCGACGGCGCGGCAAGCCTGGCAGTGGTTGGTCACCGAGGTCCCGCAGCGCTCGCTGCACAATTGGCAAAACGCCGCGGCCCGGCTCATCGCCGCGGACCTGCGCGGGCGGGTTCCCGTTCCCACCGACTGATTGCTAAGTTTGCTGCGTGGCCGCAGCAGCGTCGAAGGTTCCGCCCGCCAGAGTCGTCCGCGCGATAGAACGTGCCCGGCATCACCTCGGTCGACTGCACCGGCGCATGGTCCCGGCTCCGATCGCAATGCTGGAAATGGTCATGGAGACGTGGACGGCCCAGGCGATCACCGCGGCGGCGGACCTCGGCATTGCGGACGCGCTCGCCAAGGGGCCGCTGTCGGCCGAGGCGCTGGCGAGTGCGGTCAACGCCGACGCCGATGCTCTTAGTCGACTACTGAGGGCCTTGATCACGCGGGGCATTTTCCGTCAACGCCGCGACGGTCGGTACGACCTCACGTCGCTGGCGGACACCCTTCGCAGTGACGCTGACGTGTCATTGGCTGCTTACGTCCGATTCATGGGTTCGCCCCAGCACCGCGAGCACTGGAGCCACCTTACGGATGCCGTCCGGACCGGCCGGGCCGTTGTTCCCGTCTTACGCGGCAAACCCTTCTTCGAATACGTGGTCGACGAACCGGAATTCAGTGAACTCTTCAACGGCGCCATGACGAGCGTTTCCGAACTCGCGATCGCGGCCGTGATCGCCGGCTACGACTTCAGCCCGTACGCGACAATCGTCGACGTCGGCGGGGGGCACGGTCGGCTGCTGGCCGCGATCCTGGCTGCGACGCCCAACTCGGGTGGCATTCTGTTCGACCTGCCCCACGTGGTGGCCGGGGCCCCGGTCGTTCTCGGGGAACAGCACGTGGCCGACCGGGTCCGGATTGCCGAGGGGTCGTTCTTCGAGGCCGTGCCCGAGGGTGGCGACGCCTACATTCTCAAGCTTGTGATTCACGACTGGGCCGATGACGACGCCGTGCGCATCCTCGGCAACGTGCGGAAAGCGGCGGCAACGGGGAAGAACGTGCTGCTTGTCGAGGGAGTGCTGCCAGGGCACAACCGCGAGTTTTCGGGCAACTGGGTGGACCTGGAAATGTTGGTCTCAGCGGATGCGCGTGAGCGCACCGCCGCCGAATACGGCGAACTGCTGAAGCGTGCCGGCTTTCACATGACGCGCGTCGTCGAAACGGCGTCACCGTTCAGCGTCGTCGAAGCGACAGCGATCTAATCCCAGATTCCGCGCCCCCAAAAGAAGTTCGCCGGGAATAAGGCGAAGAAGTCCCTGGTCTTTGTATCCGTGGCAGTAGTTGGCAGTGTCGCGCGTCGATATGGCAGTGCGCCGTCGGCACGATCAAAGCTGTTCGACTCAAACAGCAATCCCCAGGAGTAATCACATGACCGCTATATCTGGTATGCCGACCAGACCCCTCTACGACTCGACCGACTCGCTGCTGCGTTTCGCCATGCGTGTCGATGCCACGTTGACGGGATTGGGCGGTCTGGCCGTCGCCGTCGTGGCCGACCCGCTCTCGTCGCTGACCGGCCTGATGTCCATCCAGGAGTACAGCCTTGGTGCTTTCTTCGTGCTGTACGGCCTGGTGGTGTTCAGCCTTGCGGCGTTGCCGAACTTGCGTCGCGCCGGGGTCGGCGTCGTCGTGGCCAACATCGTGTACACCCTGGGCGCGGTCGTGGCCGCTGACGCCGTGCCGATGACCGCCTTCGGGGTCGCCGCGACACTGGCCACCGGTGTCTACACCGCGGGGTTCGCGGCACTGCAGTACCTCGGAGTGCGACGCCTGCCCGCTTAGCCTCCCTGAGCCTCCCGTCCCGCCGGTGCGGGGCACCTCTGCAAGACCGTTTGTGGCGGTGTCCCCGCTCCGGCCTTTCTTGGGCGCTACAGCTTGCGCAGGCGTAGCCGGTTGATGGAGTGGTCGGCGTCCTTGCGCAGCACCAGGGTGGCCCTGGGACGGGTCGGCAGGATGTTCTCGACCAGGTTGGGCCGGTTGATCGACCGCCAGATCTCGCGTGCCGCGGCGATGGCCTTGGTGTCGTTGAGGGCCGAGTAGTGGTGGAAGTGGGATTCCGGGTCGGCGAACGCCGTGCCGCGCAGCGACAAGAACCGCGACACATACCACTGCTCGATGTCTTCGATCCGGGCGTCCACATACAGCGAGAAGTCGAACAGGTCCGACACCATCAGGGTCGGACCTGTCTGCAAAACGTTGAGGCCCTCCAAGATCAGGATGTCGGGATGGCGGACCACGTGCTTGGCCCCGGGAATGACGTCGTACTTCAAATGCGAATACACCGGCGCGCACGCGTAGTCGGAACCGGATTTCACCGAGGTCACGAACCGCATCAGCGCCCGACGGTGATAGCTTTCCGGAAACCCTTTGCGGTGCATGAGGTTTCGCCGATCCAGCTCCGCATTCGGGTACAGAAATCCGTCGGTGGTCACCAGATCCACGCGCGGGTGATGATCCCAGCGGGCCAGCAGCGCCTGCAGCACGCGGGCGGTCGTCGACTTGCCGACCGCCACGCTGCCCGCCACGCCGATGATGAACGGCACCGGCCGGTCGGGGTTTTGCTGTGGCTCGCCGAGGAATTCCGCGGTGGCGGCGAACAGCCCCTGGCGGGCAGCGACCTGAAGGTGAATCAGCCGGGCCAGCGGCAGGTAAACCTCTTCGACCTCCAGCAGGTCGATTTGCTCGCCGAGACCGCGCAGGCCGATCAGTTCCTCTTCGGTGAGGGCCAGCGGCGTCGACATGCGAAGCGCACGCCATTGCTTCCGGTCGAACTCCACATAGGGGCTCGGCTCGCTAAGCCGCGGCATGGTGCAAGTGTCGCAGGGAGGGACGCGCACCCGACGGCTGGGCTGGCCTAACCGCTGCTGGATAGACTGGCCCCCGTGACTGCTGCACCCGACGCCCGCACCGCTATCCCCGACACAGCCTCGGTCATGTCGGCCCCGCTCGCCGAAGTCGACCCCGACATCGCCGAGTTGCTGGACAAGGAACTGCACCGGCAACGCGACACCCTCGAGATGATCGCGTCGGAGAACTTCGTGCCGCGCTCGGTGCTGCAGGCTCAGGGCAGCGTGCTGACCAACAAGTACGCCGAGGGCTTGCCCGGCCGGCGCTACTACGGCGGCTGCGAGCACGTCGACGTCGTCGAGAACATCGCCCGCGACCGGGCCAAGGCCCTGTTCGGCGCCGAGTTCGCCAATGTCCAGCCGCATTCGGGCGCGCAGGCCAACGCCGCCGTCCTGCACGCGCTGATGTCACCGGGGGAGCGTCTGCTCGGCCTGGACCTGGCCAACGGCGGCCATCTCACCCACGGCATGAAGCTCAACTTCTCCGGCAAGCTGTATGAAACCGGCTTCTACGGAGTCGACCCGAAGACGCACCTGGTCGACATGGACGCGGTGCGGGCCAAGGCGCTCGAGTTCCGCCCCAAGGTGATCATTGCGGGCTGGTCGGCCTATCCGCGGATTCTCGACTTCGCGGCGTTCCGGTCGATCGCCGACGAGGTCGACGCAAAGCTGTGGGTGGACATGGCGCACTTCGCGGGGCTGGTCGCCGTCGGTCTGCATCCATCGCCGGTGCCGCACGCCGACGTGGTGTCCACGACCGTGCACAAGACGCTCGGCGGCGCCCGTTCCGGCATGATCCTGGGCAAGCAGGAGTACGCCAAGGCCATCAACTCGGCGGTGTTCCCCGGCCAGCAGGGCGGGCCGCTGATGCACGTCATCGCGGGCAAGGCGGTCGCGCTCAAGATCGCCAACACCCCCGAATTCGCCGACCGCCAGCAGCGCACGCTCTCCGGGGCGCGCATCGTCGCCGACCGGCTGCTGGCGGCCGACGTCACCCAGGCCGGCGTTTCGGTGGTCAGCGGCGGGACCGACGTGCACCTGGTGCTGGTGGACCTGCGCGACTCACCACTCGACGGCCAGGCCGCCGAGGACCTGCTGCACGACGTCGGCATCACCGTCAACCGCAACGCCGTGCCCAATGACCCGCGGCCGCCGATGGTCACGTCGGGCTTGCGGGTGGGCACGCCGGCGCTGGCGACCCGCGGTTTCGGGGACGCGGAATTCACCGAGGTCGCCGACATCATCGCCACCGCCCTCGCGGCGGGCGCCGCGGCGGACGTTCCCGCCCTGAGGCAACGGGTGACGGGGCTGGCCAGGGGTTTCCCCCTCTACGAAGGGCTCGAAAACTGGACGTTGGTCGACCGCTGACCGGCAATCGGCGGCCCGCAAAATGGGGCCATCGAGTTTCACGAAACCTGTGTACGGAGGTTACAGTTACCGCATGGCACAGAAACCTGTCGCTAACGCGCTGACCCTGGAACTGGAGCCGGTGGTCGAGCAGCTCATGGACCGCCACCTCGGCACCGAGGAAATCTGGTTCGCCCATGACTACGTGCCGTTCGAGCGGGGCGAGAACTTCGCCTTCCTCGGCGGACGCGACTGGGACCCGTCGCAGATGACGCTGCCCAGGGCCATCACGGACGCTTGCGAGATCCTGCTGCTGCTCAAGGACAACCTCGCCGCCCATCACCGCGAGCTCGTCGAGCACTTCATTCTCGAGGACTGGTGGGGTCGCTGGCTGGGCCGGTGGACCGCCGAAGAGCACCTGCACGCCATCGCGCTCCGCGAATACCTGGTGGTGACCCGTGAGGTCGACCCGACCGCCAACGAGGAGGCGCGGGTCGAGTACGTGATGAAGGGCTACCGCGGTGACGCCTACACGCAGGTCGAAACCCTGGTGTACATGGCACTGACCGAGCGCACCCACGCCGTTTTCTGCCGCAACCTGGCCGCTCAGGTCGAGGAACCCCTCTTGGCCGGGCTCGTCGACCGCATCGCCAGGGACGAAGCGCGTCACGAGCAGATGTTCTCCGACCTCGTCGCGCACTGCCTCGGGTACACCCACGACGAGACGATCGCGGCGATTGCCGCCCGTGCGGCGGACCTCCAACTCGTCGGCGCCGACATCGACGCCTACGGGGACAAGGTGCAAAACGTCGCCGACGCGAGCATTTTCGGCGCCGCGGAACTGCGGCAGGCGATCTCCGACCGCATCACCGAATGGGGAGTGGCCGACGAGCCGCAGCTCCGGCAGTTCGTCATCGGTTAAGCCCCATTTCATGCGCCGGCGCAGGCCCGCGCTGTCGGTATTCGGTGTCCCCATGGTGGTCTCGGCGCGCCTGCACGGCGGCTGAGCGGCCACGAGAGTAGCGTCGTTCTCGATGGCCAGCGACATCCTCTGCTGCCAGGGCGGCACCTCCCGTCACCACAACGGCAGGACCGGCCCCGGTCCTGGTGCTGCGGCTCCCGCCGAAATGCCCGTGCGGGTCCGCTCGGGCTTACCCGCTCGAGGAGCGCCTCGTGATCGATCTCCGGACCTATGTGCTCGACACCTCCGTGCTGCTGTCCGATCCGTGGGCGTGCAGTCGGTTCGCCGAACACGAGGTGGTTGTTCCGCTGGTGGTGATCAGCGAGCTGGAGGCCAAACGCCACCATCACGAGCTGGGGTGGTTCGCCCGTCAGGCGTTACGCCTCTTCGATGACCTTCGGCTCGAGCACGGACGGCTGGATCAGCCCATTCCCGTTGGGACACAAGGCGGCACGCTTCACGTCGAACTCAATCACACGGATCCGACGGTGCTGCCCGCGGGCTTTCGCACCGACAGCAACGACTCCCGGATCTTGAGCTGCGCCGCCAACCTCGCCGCCGAAGGCAAGCGAGTTACGTTGGTCAGCAAGGACATTCCGCTCCGGGTGAAGGCCGCCGCGGTGGGCTTGGCCGCCGACGAATACCATGCGCAGGATGTCGTGGTCTCCGGTTGGCCGGGGATGCACGAGATCGAGACCGCCACCGAGGATATCGACGCGCTATTCGCGGAGGGCGAGATCGACCTCGCCGAAGCCCGGAACCTGCCGTGCCACACCGGCATTCGGCTGCTGGGCGGAAGCTCGCACGCGCTGGGCCGGGTCACCCCCGCCAAGCGCGTCCAGCTGGTTCGCGGTGACCGCGAGGTGTTCGGGCTCCGTGGCCGCTCCGCCGAACAGCGCGTGGCGCTCGAACTGCTGCTGGACGAGTCGGTGGGCATCGTGTCGCTGGGCGGCAAGGCCGGAACCGGCAAGTCGGCGCTGGCGTTGTGCGCGGGTCTCGAGGCGGTGCTGGAACGGCGGACCCATCGCAAGGTGGTGGTCTTCCGTCCGCTGTATGCCGTGGGCGGCCAGGAGCTGGGCTACCTGCCCGGTAGCGAGAGCGAAAAGATGGGCCCGTGGGCGCAGGCGGTCTTCGACACCCTCGAGGGCCTGGCCAGCCCGGCGGTGCTCGAGGAGGTGCTTTCCCGGGGCATGCTCGAGGTGTTGCCGCTGACCCACATCCGGGGCCGCTCGCTCCATGACTCGTTCGTCATCGTCGACGAGGCGCAGTCGCTCGAGCGCAATGTTCTGCTGACCGTCTTGTCCAGGTTGGGTAGCGGATCGCGGGTGGTGCTGACCCATGACATCGCCCAGCGCGACAACCTGCGGGTCGGCCGCCACGACGGGGTCGCGGCGGTGATCGAGAAGCTCAAGGGCCACCCGCTGTTCGCCCACATCACGCTGTTGCGCAGCGAGCGGTCGCCGATCGCCGCGCTGGTCACCGAGATGCTCGAGGAAATCGCCGGACCGCAGTGACGGGCCTGACCTGGGCTCGAGTGTGCGCTGACGGCGGGATCTGAGTCGTTTCGTCGCCCCGTGCGCACGGTCAACGCGGGGAGCTCACATCGAATGCCGGTAGGCTTTTCGCGTGCCGAAACGACCCGATAGCCAGGCCTGGCGCTATTGGCGGACCGTTTTCGGTGTCGTCGCGGCCGCAGCGGTGCTGGTGATCGGCGCACTCACCGGGCATGTGACGCGCGCCGACAATCTCAGCTGCTCGGTGGTCAAGTGCATCGCGCTGACGTTCGATGACGGGCCGGGGCCGTACACCGACCGGCTGCTGCAAATCCTGAAGGACGCCGACGCCAAGGCCACGTTCTTCCTGATCGGCAACAAGGTCGCCGCCAATCCGGCCGGCGCCAAGCGTATTGCCGACGCCGGCATGGAATTCGGCAGCCACACGTGGGAACACCCCAACATGACGATGATCCCCGCCGAGGACGTCGCCGGTCAGTTCTCGCGCGCCAACGACGCGATTACCGCCGCAACGGGCCGGACGCCGTCACTGTGGCGTTCCCCCGGCGGACTGTCCGACGAGACGGTGCGCCAGACCGCGGGCCGATTTGGTTTGGCCGAAATTCTTTGGGATGTAATACCTTACGACTGGATCAACGATTCCAATACGGCCGCGACCCGCTACATGCTGATGACGTACATCAAGCCCGGGTCGGTGGTGTTGTTTCATGACACCTACTCGAGCACCGTCGACCTGGTGTACCAATTCATCCCGGTGCTCAAGGCCAACGGCTACCGCCTGGTGACGGTGAGCGAACTGCTGGGACCGCGGGCGCCCGGCAGCAGTTACGGCGGTCGCGAGAACGGGCCACCCGCCAACCAACTTCACGACATCCCGGCCGGCGAGATCCCGACGCTGCCCAACACGCCCTCACCCAAGCCGATGCCCAACTTCCCGATCACCGACATCCCGGGCCAGAACTCGGGTGGGCCGAACAACGGTGCCTGAGACACCGGGCCCGACGACCGGTGGAGCGCAGCCAAAGAGCGCTCGCAGGTTGTCAATCCAATATGGGCTCGATCTCGCCCTCGCCTACGTTTTCGCCGTCATCGGCGCTTCCGGCATTCTGATCCCGCTCAGGGGCCACACCAGCGCAGCGAACGCCGACTTCGCGGAGAGGAACACCGCGACGGTGGGGGTGCTCATTTCGCTGGGAACCATTTCCGTCGCGATCGGCGGTGCCCTAATCCTGGCTCCCACGCTGCGCTGGTATGTCGCCGGGGACGAACCGACTCCGGCGCAACGAGACGCGGTGATAAAACTCGCCGGGCGCCAATCCGCGATCCTGGCGGCGGTTTGGGGCGTGTGCGGCGCAATCCTGCTGGTGTTGAATCGCGAGCGCGGAGCCGAGCTGTTGGTGCCCGTCGCCCTCGGTGTCGCGCTTGGCGGCGCCGCCGCCGCCGGCACGGGCCTGCTGCTCGCCCAACATACGCTGCGTCCGATCCTGGGCGCCGCCACGCGCGGCGCTGAACCGCGATTGGCGGTGCCCGGGGTGTTTGCGCGACTTGTTCTGCTGTGGTTCCTGTGCAGCGCAGTTCCCATCGGGGTCATCGCGACCGTTGTCGTTCTGCGTTCCAACGGCTGGCTCATTCAGAAGTCCGCATCGTTGGACATGCCCATCTTGGTGGTGGCACTGGCGGCGGTGATTCTGGGGCTGCCGATCATGATCCTGACTTCGCGATCCATTGCGGATCCCGTGGGCGAGGTCGTCGACGCGATGGCGGAGGTCGAACACGGCCGCATCGGGACCACTATCGGGGTTTACGAACGTTCCCAAATCGGGCGCCTGCAAACGGGATTCAACCGAATGGTCGCCGGGCTCGCCGAGCGGGATCGGTTGCGGGACCTGTTCGGCCGCCACGTCGGAACGGACGTCGCGCAGCGCGCCCTTCAAGAGGGCGCCGTGCTGTCCGGCGGTGTGGTCGAGGCGGCGGTCCTCTTCATCGACCTGGTGGGCTCTACCCAGTTGGCGGAGAGCCGTCCGCCGCAAGAGGTTGCCGAGGTGCTCAACGACTTCTTCCGGATCGTTGTGGGCGCCGTCGACGAACATCAGGGGTTGATCAACAAATTCGCCGGCGATGCCGCGCTGGCCGTCTTCGGTGCGCCGCTGCGGATGGACCGCCCGGCGTCGGCGGCACTGGCGACCGCGCGTGCCCTGGGGACGCAGCTGCGACAATTGCCCGTCGATTTCGGCATCGGCGTCTCGGCCGGCCGGATCTTTGCCGGCAACATCGGTGCCGAAAACCGTTACGAATACACGGTAATCGGTGACGCGGTCAATGAGGCCGCGCGGCTGGCCGACCTTGCCAAAACCTCCGACCGGCGGATCCTGTGTTCGGCGGCGGCCATCGAACGAGCCGCCGAGGCCGAGCAGGCGCATTGGGCCGAATGCTATTCCACCGTGCTGCGCGGGCGCTCGGAGGCCACCCAGGTCTCGGCGCCGGCGGGCCCGGCTACTGGCCGACCTTCAGCGACCCAATGATCCTGTTGATGATGCCCGCCGAGGCCGCGTCACCGATGGGCGTGGCGCCCATGAAGATGGTGACCGGTTTGGTGTCGACCGCGATGATGACCAGCGAGTCGCCCTTCACGCCGATCGAGGCGTCGGCGATGGTGACATCGCCCTCTGCCCTGGCGGCTTTGACGCCGTCGACCGTGATCGACGACGTCTTCACCGCGCCCAGGGTGGGCGAGGCGTTTGCGTAGCCCTGCCCCTTGGCGACACATTGAATCAACTTCGAGGCTTGCGCGGTGACGTCCATGCTGGTGACGAAGTTGGTAATGGCGACCTCGGCCATCATCATCCACCCCTTGGCGTTGGGCACCTCTTGCCCGAGGCCCACCGCGCCGATGAGGTTCGACGTCTGGTCGTCCGAAATCGGCGTCCATCCGGGCGCCGCGGTGTCCGGGAACGACAGCTTGCCCGCGGTGATGGCGGCGCCACCCGCGGGCTTATCACCGCCGGACACATTGGGCGTGCAGTCGGTCGCCGTCTGCATCGAGCTGTTCGGCTCCGACGTCGGCGCGCCTGTCGTTGCCGAGGGGCTCGTGGGATTGGCGTTGTTCGCCTTGTTTCCGCCGCCGAGGCCGAACACCAGGAATACCGCCAGCGCGATGACGCCCAGCACCGCGATCCCGGCCAGAATCAACCATGGCGCCTTCGAGCGCGGCCCACGCGGCGGTGGGCCGGGCGGGTACGGCCCACCCTGCCAGCCGGGGGGAAACTGCTGGCCGGGCTGGGGAAACTGCTGGGGTGGGTAGGGGCCGGCCGCGCCCTGGGGGGTGACATACGGGCCCCCCGGCGCCGGGTACGGGTAGCCGCCGCCCTGCGGCTGGCCGCCCCAATATGGGCCCTGGCCAGAGGGATTCTGGCCAGCGGGATTCTGGCCATAGGGATTCTGGCCGTACGGATCCTGACCGTAGGGATCCTGGCCGTAGGGGCCGCCGGGAGGAGCCGTCATTGCCGAACCACCTTCACCATCTAGTCTTGCGAGCCAGTCTTGCGAGTCCTGCCAGTGCCTGCTAGTCCTGCGGCTTGACCTTGGCCATCGCCAATACGTCGAGGCGGCGGTCCAGCTCCTCGATCGACAGCTTGTCACCGATCAGGCCGCGGTCGATGACCGTTTGGCGAATGGTCTTGTGTTCCTTGAGCGCCTGTTTGGCCACCGCGGCGGCCTCCTCGTAGCCGATGGCCGAATTCAGCGGCGTCACGATCGACGGCGACGACTCGGCCAGCTCACGCAGCCGCTCGACGTGGGCGGCCAGCCCGGTAATGCAGCGCTCCGCGAACAGCTTTGAGACGTTGGTCAGTAGCCTGAACGACTCCAGGATGTTGCGGGCCATCATGGGGATGTAGACGTTGAGCTCGAAGGCGCCGCTCGCGCCGCCCCAGGCGACCGCGGCGTCATTGCCGATCACCTGCGCGGCAACCTGCGTAACCGCCTCCGGCAGAACGGGATTCACCTTGCCAGGCATGATCGAGCTACCCGGCTGCAGGTCGGGGAGCGCAATCTCGGCCAGGCCGGTCAGCGGGCCGGATCCCATCCAGCGGATGTCGTTGGCGATCTTGGTCAGGGAAACTGCGATGGTGCGCAGCGCACCGGATGCCTCCACCAGTCCGTCGCGGGCGGCCTGGGCCTCGAAAGAGTTTGCAGCCGGGCGCAATTCAGACAAGCCCGTCGAAGCGATCAGCGTCTCGACCACCTTGGCGCCGAAGCCGTCGGGGGCGTTGAGGCCGGTACCCACCGCGGTGCCGCCGATCGCCAGTTCACCCAGGCGCGGCAGGGTGGCCCGGACCCGCTCGATTCCCGCCTCGATCTGACGGGCGTATCCGCTGAATTCCTGACCCAACGTCACCGGCACTGCGTCCATCAGGTGGGTGCGGCCGGATTTGACCACTGTGTGCCACTCGCGAGCCTTGGTCGCCAGGGCGTCGTGCAGCACCTCGAGCGACGGGATGAGCTGACGCACCGCGGCCTCGGTGGCGGCGATGTGGGTGGCGGTCGGGAAGGTGTCGTTGGACGACTGCGACATGTTGACGTCGTCATTGGGATGCACCGTAACGCCGTTGGCGGCCGCGATGGACGCGATCACCTCGTTGGTGTTCATGTTGGAGCTGGTTCCCGAACCGGTTTGGAAGACGTCGATGGGGAACTGATCGTCGTGTAGGCCGTCGGCGATCTCGGCTGCCGCGGCGATGATCGCGTCCGCCTTCTCCGGCGCCAACAACCCCAGGTCCTTGTTCACCTGCGCGCAGGCGCCCTTGAGCAGGCCCAACGCTCGAATCTGGGCGCGCTCCAGGCCGCGACCCGAGATCGGGAAGTTCTCCACCGCGCGCTGAGTTTGCGCGCGCCACAAAGCTTTTGCGGGTACCCGGACCTCGCCCATCGTGTCGTGTTCGATGCGGTACTCGGTGTCGGCGCCGTCAGCGGCCATCGATCGGTCTTCCTCGGGTTGGATTTTCAGGGATTTTTCAGGGCAGGGGATAGGCGGCAGTGCTGTCGCCGGTGAAGTCGATGGCGGAATACTCATTGAGCTTGGACAGCCGATGATAGGCCTCGATCATGCGCACGGTGCCCGACTTCGAACGCATCACGATCGAGTGGGTGGTGCAGCCGCCGGGGTAATAACGGACGCCGTTGAGCAGGTCGCCCTGGGTGACCCCGGTGGCGCAGAAGAAGACGTTCTCCCCGGACACCAGATCCTCGGTGGTCAATATCTGGTCGAGGTCGTAGCCGGCGTCGAGCGCCTTGCGGCGTTCGGTCTCATCGCGAGGCGCCAGTTGTGCCTGGATGGCGCCGCCCATGCAGCGGATCGCCGCGGCGGCGATGATGCCCTCCGGCGTGCCGCCGACCCCGGCGAGCATGTCGGTGCCCGAGTCCGGCCGGCACGCCGAGATGGCGCCGGCGACGTCGCCGTCGGTGATCAGCCGGATCCGCGCCCCGGTGTCCCGCGCGTCCTTGATCAGCTGAGCGTGCCGGGGCCGGTCCAGGATGCACACGGTCATGTCGCGTACCGACAAGGCCTTGACCTTGGCGACCGCCCGGATGTTCTCGGCGATCGAAGCGGTGATGTCCAGCACGTGCGCGGCTTCGGGCCCGACCGCGATCTTGTTCATGTAGAACACCGCCGACGGGTCGAACATCGCACCGCGATCGGCCACCGCCAACACCGATATGGCGTTCGGCATGCCCTTGCTCATCAGCGTGGTGCCGTCAACGGGGTCGACCGCGAAGTCGCAGTCCGGGCCGTCGCCGTTGCCGACTTCTTCGCCGTTGTAGAGCATCGGGGCCTGGTCTTTTTCCCCCTCGCCGATCACCACCACCCCGCGCATCGAGACCGTGTTGACCAGTTCGCGTATCGCGTCGACCGCCGCGCCGTCGCCGCCCTCCTTGTCGCCGCGGCCCACCCAGCGGCCGGCGGCCATGGCACCGGCCTCGGTGACCCGTACCAGTTCCAGCGCCAGGTTGCGGTCCGGGGCTTCACCGCGTGGCCGGATAGCGGTCGGCGACGAACCGGGTTTCAACGAACGGCCGCCCTCAGCTGTCATGGTTGCCGATTGTCCCAGAAGCACATCGGTCCCTGGAGCTGGGCTGCGGCTTTGACGCCCTCCACCAGCTTAAGCCGGTGGATTCCAACCCCGTCGCACCTAGGCAGCAGGAGAACGGAGTTGAGGTTCACGGTTCGCAGACCGGCTAGTGCCGAGGTCTCCCCGTGCTGTCACCGCCCGTCCGGCGGCGATGTTGCGTGCGGCGTTCACGTCGGCGTTGCACGGCCCCGCGCCGCAGGCGACGCACTGGAAAACCGCTTGGCTCTTGCGGTTTTCCGGTGCGACATGCCCACAGTGGGAGCATCGTTGCGATGTATACGCCGGTGGAACGAATTCCAGCCGCCCCGAGGCCTTGTGCTTCAACCGGGCAACCAGCAGCCCCCACCCTTGGCGGCTGATCTCCCGGTTGAGGCCGCGTTTCTGCGCGACGTTGGTGCCCGGGTATTCGCGAGTTCCGCGCGCCGAGCGGGTCATCGCCCGTACCTTCAAGTCCTCGACGCGGATGGTGTGGAAGCGGCGCGCCACATCGGTTGTGATTTTTTCCACCCAGTCACGCCGGCGATCGGTTTCGCGGGCCCGCAACTTGGCAAGGGTTCGCTTCGTTCGTGCGCGCCGAGCAGATCCGCGTCGCGCCCGGGCCAGCTGCTGCTGCAATCGGCGCAGCCGCTCTACTTCACCAGCACTGAGGCCAGGAACGCGCAGCAGCTCCCCGCTAGACAGCGCCACCGATACCGTCACGCCGCGGTCAACACCCACGACGCTGCCATCGTTTGGTCCCGGAACAGGTTCGGGGATGGCAGCAAAGGCGAGGTGCCAGCGCCCAGATCGATCCAGCGTGACTCGGTAAGACTTCACGGTGTCGGGGATGTTGCGGGTCCAGCGGAATCGCACCCAACCGACCTTGGGTATCCATACCTGCCCGTAGCGGCGGCTGAGGCGCTTGATGTGGCGCGGTTTGAGTCCGACGTGTCGGAATCCTTCGTGCTTGCCGGCCTTACGCCACGTCGGGCGACGGTGGGTTCGGTTGAAAAAGTTGCGCATCGCCTGGGCGAAGTCCCGCAACGCCTGCTGTTGGACGGTCTGCGATCCCGCTGCCAGCCAGTCGAATTCGGCACGGGCCACCGTCAACTGGGCACACTGCTCGTTGAAACCAGGCGCTTGGCGACCCGGCTGCCAGTGCTGCTGCTGCTCTACGGCAAGATTCCATACAAACCGGGCATGACGACAGTGTTCGGCCAATGCCGCGGCCTGCTCAGGGCTGGGACGCAACCGGAACCTGCACACATCAACAACCTAGGCGCGACCACCGACAACTAGTCGAAAGGAGGGAGGCGGCGTCCCCCTCGGGGATAAGGACGGGGTGTCCACGCTGCAAATCTGATGACGGAGGAGCCGCAATCGAACATCGAGGTGGGGGAGCCGGCTCCGGCGCCAAGGCCCGCGAAACCGCGGCTGCTGCAGGACGGCCGCGACATGTTCTGGTCGCTGGTCCCGCTGGTCGTTGGGTGCATCCTGCTGGCGGGCCTGGTCGGGATGTGCTCCTTCCAGCCGGGCGGGACGAAGGAGGGGGTGATCCCCTCCTACGACGCAACGGCAGCCCTGCGTGCGGACGCTCAGACGCTGGGCTTCCCCATTCGGCTACCTCAGTTACCCGCCGGCTGGCGGCCCAACTCCGGCGGCCGCGGTGGTATCGAGAACGGCCGAACCGACCCGTCGACCGGTCAGCGCCTGGGCGCCGCGACCTCAACCGTGGGATACATCAGCCCGACCGGGATGTATCTGAGCCTGGCCCAGAGCAACGCCGACGAGGACAAGCTGGTCGGCTCGATCCATCCGTCGGCCTATCCGACCGGAACGGTCGACGTCGACGGCACCCGCTGGATCGTCTATCGCGGCGGCGGGCAGGGCGCGCAAGCGGAGGGAGCCGCCGAGCCGGTGTGGACCACCCGGCTTGCCGGGCCGGCCGGCGCCACCCAGATCGCGATCACCGGTGCCGGGAGCACCGATCAGTTCCATACGCTGGCCTCGGCGATGCAATCGGCGCCGCCGTTACCGAGCCGATAGCCAACCAGGCGATAGAAGGGACCCCGTGACCGCACCCGAAGCAGACCTCTCCGGATGGTCGGTGGCACCGTTCACCGGCGGCGGCTACACCCACGACGTCTACCGCAAGGGCGCCGGCCCGGGGGTAGTGCTGATTCCGGAGATACCCGGCATCCATCCCGCGGTGCTGGGTCTGGGTAATCATTTGGTGGACAACGGGTTCACCGTGGCCATGCCGTCGCTGTTCGGCGAGCCGGGCAAGCCGAAGACGGTCGGCTACATCGTCTCCACCATCGCGCGGGCTTGTGTAGCAAGGGAATTCGCCGCGCTTGCGACCGGCAAAGAGCGCCCCGTCTCGCTATTCCTGCGCGCGCTGGCCCGTGACCTCAACGCGTCGACGCCGGGCAAGGGCGTCGGCGTCATCGGCCAGTGCTTCACGGGCGGTTTCGCGCTGGCCGCCGCGGTCGACGACAGCGTGCTGGCGCCGGTGCTCAGCCAGCCGTCGGTGCCGTTTCCGTTGACCGGTGCGCAGCGTCGCGATACCGGGCTGAGCGAACCCGAGATGGCCACCATCGTCGATCGCTGCGCCAACGACGGCCTGTGCGCCATGGGCTTGCGGTTCAGCGAGGACCGCATGGCGCCACGGGAACGGTTCTCGGCGCTCAAGGAGCGGCTCGGCGACGCGTTCGAGGTGATCGAGATCGACTCGGGCCCGGGCAACGAAGGCGGTTTCGGCAAGATGGCGCACTCGGTGCTCACCGACGAGGTCCGCGAGGTCGACGGCCAGGCCGCCTATGAGGCCCGCAAGCGGGTGGTCGAGTTCCTCACTCAGCGGCTCGGTTAGGGAAATCGAAGGACGCATGGCGATCGACAACCGGGTGGTCGAAACCACCCACGGCCCGGTCCGCGGCACCGACGACGGCTCGACGGGGGGCCGCATCCGTACCTGGAAAGGCATTCCGTACGCCGCGCCGCCCGTTGGCGACCTGCGTTTCCGCGTGCCCGAGCCCCCCGGGCGGTGGACCGAGGTCGCCGACGCCGCCTCCTTCGGGCCGGCCTGCCCGCAACCGTCCTTTCCCAACCTGCCGCTCGACCTGGGCGCACCGCAGGGCGAAGACTGCCTGAGCCTGAACATCTGGGCATCGTCAGACACCGCGCCCGGCGACGGAAAACCCGTGCTGGTGTGGCTGCACGGCGGCGCCTACATCCTGGGGTCCAGCGGCCAGCCGCTGTACGACGGTCGCAGACTCGCCGGCGGCGGAGACGTCGTCGTGGTGAGCGTCAACTATCGGCTCGGAGCGTTGGGCTTTCTCGATTTGTCGTCGTTCGACACCGCTCGGCGTCGCTTCGATTCGAACATCGGGCTGCATGACGTGCTGGCGGCGTTGCGCTGGGTGCGCGACAACATCGCGGCGTTTGGCGGCGATCCCCAACAGGTCACGCTGTTCGGTGAATCCGCCGGCGCGGGAATCGTCACGACCCTGCTCACCGTCCCGGCCGCCGAGGACCTGTTCGCCGGCGCAATCGCCGAAAGCTCGCCGGCCACTTCGGTATACGACCGCGCCAGGGCTCAGCGCGTCGCGGTGAGCTTCCTCGACAAGCTGGGCATCGCTCCGTCCGACGCGGGGAGCCTGGCCGATGTGCCGATCGCGGCGATCCTGGCCGCGTCGCAGGAGGTGTTCGACGAAGTGCCCGTCCGCAACCCGGGCACCCTTGCGTTCGTCCCGATCGTCGACGGCGATCTGCTGCACGACTACCCGGTCAAGCTCGCGCGCGAGGGCCGCTCACACCCCGTCCCGTTGATCATCGGCACCAACAAGCGTGAGGCGGCGCTATTCCGGCTGATGCGCTCGCCGCTGATGCCGATCACCCCGCGCGCAATCACGTCGATGTTCACCCAGATTGCCGCCGAACAGCCCGACCTGCAATTGCCCACCGAGGAGGAGATCGGGTCGGCGTATTCGCGATTGCGGCGCAAGGCAAGGTCTTTGAGCATCGCGACCGACGCCGGGTTCCGGATGCCGTCGGTGTGGCTGGCCGAGGGCCACAGCCGGGTGGCGCCGGTCTATCTGTACCGGTTCGACTACTCGACCCCGTTCCTGAAGCTGCTGCTGATCGGTGCGGCCCACGCCACCGAATTGCCTTATGTGTGGGGCAATCTCGGGGCACCCAAGGATCCCACGTTGAAGCTGGGCGGCGCGAAGACCGCCAAGGCGGTGTCGAAGAGGGTGCGGGCCAGGTGGATCAACTTCGCCGCGCGCGGAAAGCCCGCGGGGCCGGCCGGCGAGCCGGACTGGGCGCCCTACCGGGAGGACGACCGCGCCTGCCTGATTATCGGCAAGCGCGACACCGTCGTCCACGACGTCGACGCCCACATCCGGGCCGCCTGGGGCAGCGAGATCGTCAGCTTTCGGTAGTCGCGCTCAGGCCCGATCGGCTTTCGCCGTCCGGCGCCGGAGCCGCTTGCGGCGGACGGGCTGTTCGTCGGGCGCATCGAGTTCAACGCCCTTGTACTTCTACAGATACGTCGACTATCGACTACATCGACTACATCGACTACGTCGACCCGCTCACCGTGGGCGTAGCGGCGGTTTTTGCGGCTAGGGCCTGGCTCTTCATCTGCCGGAACATGTCCACGTAATAGGGCGTGCATTCAGACATCGCCTTCTCGGTGGTGAACGGGGGCTCATAGCCGAGGTCGCGCCGCGCCTTGTCGATCGAGAAGTAGTTGTCCAGATACAACCGTTCGACGGCCAGTGGCTCCAGTAGCGGTGCCGGCATCCCGAATCGGAAGTGCATTCGCTGCCAACCGGTCATCGCCGCGCGGACCATCGGCCCGTTGACCCGGATTCGCGGCCAGTTCTCCCCGCAGGCTTCTATGACAGGGCGGGCGAACTCGAACATGTTGATCGGCTCGGCGTCGTTGATGAAGTACGCCTGACCGGGCGCGGATCCGCCCGGTACGAGATGTTGAGCGGCCAGGATGAAACCGTGAATCAGGTTGTGTACGTAGGAGTTATCCAGCCGGGCCGACTTGCGGCCGATCAGCACCTTGACGTGGCCGGCGATCACGCTTTCGAACAGCTTGCGGAACATGGTCTGGTCGCCGCGGCCCCAGATGCCGCTCGGCCGGATCGCGCACGTCAGCATGCCGGCCCCCCCATTCGGAGAGTCGTTCTGGGACAAGATGAATCGCTCGGCGACCACCTTCGTCTCGGTGTACAGGTCATTGAACCTGTTGGTGTAGGGGAGTGTCTCGTCGCCGCCGGCGATGTTCTGCCCGCCCATCACCACGCTGTTGGATGAGGTGTAGACGAACCGCTTCACTCCGGCCGCCTGCCCGGCGTGCGCCAGGTTCTCGGTGCCGGCGACGTTCACCGCGAAGCTGCGCCGGCGGTATTCGTCGGTCACCGCCGCGCCACCCATCAGGTCGATGATCGCGGCGGTGTGGAACACCGTGTCGATGCCGTCCACCGCCTTGGCGCAGACGGCCGTGTCGGTGACGTCACCCTGTAGCACCTCCAGGCGGGGGTGCTGGGCCAGCGGCGATGTCGCGCGGTCGAAGGAACGTACCTGGTATCCGCGGTCGAGCAACGTGGTCACCAGGTTGGCTCCGACAAACCCCGAGCCGCCGGTGACCAGGACGTGGCCGAGGTCAGTTGTCAGTGATGCGTCACCCATGCCGTGAAGCATAACTGAAACGTGTTTCAGTTTGCGATAAATTTTTGAGATTGGTTTCGCGGAGAGGCCGTGCTCAGCCCTCCTCGGACTGGCCGGCCGCGAGCGCATCCTCGATCCGCTTGCGGGCGCCAGCTAAGTGCTCCTCGCACCGTTTTGCGAGTTGTTCGCCTCTTTCCCACAACGTCAGCGACGCATCGAGGTCCAGGCCACCCTGTTCGAGGAGCCGCACCACTTCGACGAGCTCGTCCCGGCAGGCTTCGTAGCCGAGTTGACTAATAGGCGTAACGGCCGGCGCCCCGTCGTCGGTGGCGTCGTCGGTGGTGTTGCCGTCTCTAGCGGCCATCCGTCGGTCCCTCGCTTACGGCCGTCACGGCGCCGTCGGCGACCCGCACCCGCAGCCGGGTGCCCGGCGGTGCGTCGTCGGCCGACCGCAGTACCCGGCTTCCCTCAAAGGCGCGCGAGCGTCCGGCGGCGGAAACGGTCTGTACCACGGCATAGCCGCGGGCCAATGTGGCCGCCGGTCCCAACGTCGCCAGGCGCGCGCTCAGATGGCCGACGCGCTCGGTCTCGGCGGCGACCAGCCGACCGATGTCGCGGCGAACCGCCGAGTGTGCGCGGTGAATCTCTTCGGCGCGCGCCGTCAGCGCCGCCAGCGGCTCGGCCAATACCGGGCGGCTGCGCAATTGGGCCAGCGCGCGTTGCTCGCGGGCCACCCAATTGCGCAGCGCCTGCGCGCTACGTCGGCGCAGGTCGTCGATCAGCCGCTGCTCGGCGGCGGTGTCGGGCACCACCTTCTTGGCGGCGTCGGTGGGAGTGGCGGCGCGCAGGTCGGCAACCAGATCGCACAGCGGATTGTCGGGCTCGTGTCCGACCGCGCTGATCACCGGCGTGCGGCACGCCGAGATCGCACGGCACAGCGTCTCGTCGGAGAACGGCAGCAGGTCCTCGACGCTGCCGCCGCCCCGGGCCAAAACGATCACGTCGACTTCCCGGTCGCGGTCCAGTTCATGAAGCGCCTCGACAATCTGCGCGACCGCGTTCGGTCCCTGCACGGCGGTATTGCGCACGGCGAAACGCACCGCCGGCCAGCGCGCGCTCGCCACCGTCATCACGTCGCGTTCCGCGGCACTGGCGCGACCGGTGATCAGCCCGATCATGTTGGGCAGGAAGGGGATTGGTCGTTTGAGCCGCGGGTCGAAGAGCCCTTCGGCATCCAGCAGCCGGCGCAGCCGTTCGATGCGTGCCAGCAGCTCGCCGACGCCGACGGCGCGAATTTCGCTCAGGCGCAGGGAAAAAGTGCCCCGCACGGTGTAGAACGAGGGCTTGCCGCAAACCACCACCTGAGTGCCCTCGGCCAATTTCACCGGCGCGTTTGCCACCAGGCCGCGTGAACACGTCACGGTCAGCGACATGTCGGCGGCCGGATCCCGCAGCACCATGAACACGGTCTTGGCGTCGGGCCGCATCGTGATCTGGGCCAACTGCCCCTCCACCCACACCGTGCCCAGCTTGTCGATCCAGCCCGCGACCCGGATCGCCACCGCGCGCACCGGAAAGGGGTTCTCGGCGGAGTTGGGTACCGAACTTGCCGCTTGGGTCACTTCGCGTTCGCGCGGGTGATCCTGTTGGCGAGCAACGTCTGGAACGGTGCACGGGCCTTGGTGGCCTGCTCGTAGGCCAGCAGGGCTTCGAGTTCGCCGATGTCCAGCGATGGCAGCCTGGCGCGCAGCTGGGCCAGCGTCAGCGCCGGATAATCGAGTTCTTCCGCCACCTCCGGTTGCGGAACCGTCTTGCCCGCCGATTCTCGACTTCTTACCGGGCCCGGCCGGGGGATCGGAGGTTTCGGGCGCATCGGATACCGAGTACAACGCGAAGCGCCCCTCGGCCCGGCGTTCGTCCTCGATACCCTCGGGCAATGCGGTCGTGGTTCCGTCGATCGCGCCGGGAAAGTCCTCGTCGAAGGTCGCCCAGTCCGGTTTCTCGTCCTTGGGCGGAAAAATCGATTCCAGCGTGCTGTCGCCCTTGATCACCAGCTCGGCCAGGTTCTGCTGAAATCGCATCACGAGGTGCGCCGCGGTGCTGGCTAACGTCATCGGATACATCAGGATGGTCTTCGGCAGCTTCATGGTCTCCTCGACGGCGACTGTAGCCGCGCCGACCAGCAGCCGAACTCCGTACGGTGCAGTAGCCATGGGTCCAAGACTGCCTCAACCAGCGGCCAACTTCCAAGCCCGCCGGCGGCGAGCTGGCGACCCTGCGTCGGCGGAACGTACGCTGAATGTCATGCCGCCGACAGTTGACATGGGGATTCCCGGCGCAGCGAAATCGGTAGCCGGCGATCCAATCCGCAAGCGGGTGCTGCTGGCCGAGCCGCGTGGCTACTGCGCCGGAGTGGATCGGGCCGTCGAGACGGTCGAACGCGCGCTGGAAAAGCACGGCGCCCCGGTCTACGTGCGCCACGAGATCGTGCACAACCGCCACGTGGTCGACACGCTGGAAAGGGCCGGGGCGGTTTTCGTGCAGGAGACCGACGAGGTTCCCGAGGGGGCCATCGTGGTGTTCTCCGCGCACGGCGTCGCCCCCACCGTGTATGCCGCTGCCGCCGAACGCAATCTGCACACGATCGATGCCACCTGCCCGTTGGTGACCAAGGTCCACAACGAGGCGCGGCGATTCGCCCGGGACGACTACGACATCCTGCTGATCGGCCATGAGGGTCACGAGGAGGTCATCGGCACCGCCGGCGAAGCGCCCGAGCACGTGCAGCTGGTCGACGGGGTGCCCGCGGTGGAAAAGGTGACGGTCCGCGACGAGGACAAGGTCGTCTGGCTGTCGCAGACCACGCTGTCGGTCGACGAGACGATGGAGATCGTCGAGCGGCTCCGGCAGCGATTCCCCAAGCTGCAGGATCCGCCCAGCGACGACATTTGCTATGCGACGCAGAACCGGCAGGTCGCGGTCAAGGCGATGGCGCCCGAGTGTGAGCTGGTCATAGTCGTCGGGTCCGGCAACTCATCGAACTCGGTGCGCCTGGTCGAAGTGGCGTTGGGCGGCGGCGCCGCGGCCGCTCACCTGGTCGACTGGGCCGAAGACATCGACCCGGCGTGGCTGGAAGGTGTCACGACGGTGGGTGTCACGTCCGGGGCGTCCGTCCCCGAGGTTCTGGTGCAAGGTGTGCTGGAGCGGCTCGGCGAATGCGGCTACGACGTGGTCCAGCCGGTGACGACGGCCCAGGAGACGCTGGTCTTCGCGCTGCCCCGGGAGATCCGGTCGCGTCGCTAAACGTCGGTTCTTTAGACGTCGGTTGTTTAAACGTCGTACTCCCAGGATTCCGCCGGGGGCCTGCGCGAGCGTGGTCGGCTCCGGTACTCGGCGCCCGGCTCAGCCCGGGCCTCATCCAGGGGGCCTGACCGGCGGTAGCGGACCCGCGAGATCGGGTGGTGCGTGGGGTTGTCGCCATTGCCGCCCGGCATCCCGCGTCGGCGCGAAGGCTCGTGGGGCGGCTCGTGCCTGTCGTGGTCGTCGAAGCGGCTGGTGTGCGGCGCCGCCCGTTCATAAGGCCACTCGTAGGGATTGCCGGGGGCGGGCCGCGGATCGCGATGGGCTTCGCGCGGCTGGGCGCGCCGCTCGGGATCACGCCGCTCGGGGTCACCCTGGGGCGGCGGGCGACGGCGCGACCGGCGCGGCGGGTCGGCCGGGTCGACGTCGCGGGGAGGTGCCGGGCGGCGCCGCCGCGGCCGCTCTGCCACGGGTTCGTGCTCGTCCTCCAACGGTCGCCTGGCGTGCCGGGAGTGGGTTCGGCTGGGGCGTGCGGATGACCCTTCGCCGCGCGCAGCCCGACCGCTCCTCGAGGCGGCTTTTCGGGGCGGGCCGCCCGCGCGGGTCCGCTTTGCGCCGGTTGCGTCGCCGGAGCCGTCCTCCCGCGAACCGAGGCCAAGGAGTGAGTTCAGTTTCGCGGTGATGCCGCTGAAGAAAGAGCGTGACTCCCCAGGGGCGGCGGCGTCGGCAGCGGCGTCGTCCTTGGCATCGTCCTTGGCGTCGGAGGCCGCCGGGGTCCGGTATGACATCCCGAAATACCACCTGACCAGACCGATCAGCAGCACGACGCCGGCGGTGCCCAGCATCAGCGGGAAACGCTCGATGAGCGGATAGCCGCAGTTGATCAGGAGGTCTTTGAGGTGGCCGACTTTGCGCCCGTGGAACAACCAGTACGCACCCGGCACCGCGCCGAAGAGGATCAGCGGTGGCTGGATGATCGCGGTGAACACGCCCTCTTGGCGCACGGCCAGCGCGGCGACCACACAGCCGGCCACATAGAAGACTGCGAAGACGTGGGTCAGCTCCTTGTGCCCCGACCCGGCGTCGATCGCATATCCGATCGCGGTCGCGGTTATCGCGATGAGCAGCGCGCCCCACCACGGCACACCCGGGATGTTGGGGTGGACGGAGCGGTGGCCGGCCTCGACCGCCGATCTCCCCCGTTGCGCTGACACATGTAGACCGTACCGGGAACGAGCCAAAACCCCCGTAAAGACCTTGTTAGGGATCGTGGGCGCGCCATGGCTTCGCGCACGAAAACGATGCCCGGCGGCCCGTCTCGTCGCTGCGCCTAGACTTGATTCCCCGTGAGCCTGAGCTTGGGAATCGTCGGTCTGCCGAATGTCGGAAAGTCGACGCTGTTCAACGCGCTGACCCGAAACAACGTGGTGGCGGCCAACTATCCATTCGCGACGATCGAACCGAACGAGGGGGTCGTTTCGTTGCCCGATCCCCGCCTGGCCAAGCTGGCGGAGCTTTTCGAGTCCGAGCGCATCGTGCCGGCGCCGGTGACTTTCGTCGACATCGCCGGACTGGTCAAGGGCGCGTCGGAGGGCGCCGGCCTCGGGAACAAGTTCCTGGCCCACATCCGCGAATGCGACGCCATCTGCCAGGTGGTCCGGGTGTTCTCCGACGACGATGTGACGCACGTCGCCGGCCAGGTGGATCCCCAATCCGATATCGAGGTCGTGGAAACGGAATTGATCCTGGCCGACCTGCAAACCCTCGAGCGCGCGCTCCCGAGGCTCGAGAAGGAAGGGCGCACCCACAAGGAGCGAAAGCCGTTGTACGACGCGGCATTAGGCGCTCAGTCGACGTTGGACGGCGGGACGACCCTGTTCGCCGCCGGGGTCGACGTTTCGGTGCTGCGCGAGCTGAATCTGCTTACTACCAAACCGTTTTTGTACGTCTTCAACGCCGACGAGGCGGTGCTCACGGATGCCGCGAGGGTGTCCGAGTTGCGCCGGCTCGTCGCGCCCGCCGACGCCGTGTTCCTGGACGCCGCAATCGAATCCGAGCTGGTCGAACTCGACGACGAGTCGGCCGCCGAGCTGCTGGAGTCGATCGGGCAGACCGAGCGCGGGCTCGATGCGCTGGCCCGGGCGGGCTTTCACACCCTTAAGCTGCAGACCTTCCTGACCGCGGGCCCGAAAGAGGCGCGGGCGTGGACCATTCACCAGGGCGACACCGCGCCCCAGGCCGCCGGGGTGATCCACAGCGACTTCGAGAAGGGCTTCATCAAAGCGGAGATCGTGTCCTATGACGATTTGATCGCCGCGGGGTCGATGGCCGCGGCCAAGGCAGCCGGAAAGGTCCGCATCGAGGGTAAGGACTATGTCATGGCCGACGGCGACGTGGTCGAGTTCCGGTTTCAAGCAACGTCTGGGGTGAAGAAGTGACCCCTGGCGCGCGACTTACCATTGCCCGGTGAGTTTTGTCGTCCCGGCAGAGCACTATGCCCGCTTCATGGGCCGATATGCAGGGCCTCTTGCGAAGGTCTTCGTGGCATTTGCGGGGGTCGGCGCGGGCAATAGGGTGCTCGACGTGGGCTGTGGGCCGGGCGCGCTGACGGCGCATTTGCGGTCGGTCGGGGCCGAGGTCACGGCGATCGATCCCTCACCGCCATTCGTCGACGCGGTCGGTGTGAGCTTCCCAGACGTTGATGTCCGTCTGGGGACGGCAGAGGACCTGCCGTTTGACACCGCCGCCTTCGACGCTGCCCTCGCGCAATTGGTGGTGCACTTCATGACGGATCCGGTGGCCGGCCTCAGACAGATGGCGCGAGTGACCCGGCGTGCCGGCGCCATCGCCGCGTGTGTGTGGGACGGGCCGACCGGTGCGCTCGCGCCGTTCTGGGATGCGGTTCACGTCATCGACCCCGCGGTTGAGGATGAATCGCTACTCTCTGGGGCGCACACAGGGGCACCTGTCCGAGCTATTCGAAGCCGCTGGACTGCGTGATGTGGAAGAAGATTCCATTACGGTCGAAGTCGTCCACCCGACGTTTGAGGAGTGGTGGGAGCCATACACATTCGGTGTAGGCCCTGCCGGTGACTACGTCCAGGGACTCGGTGACGATGCTCGCGCACGCCTCGCATCGGTGGCTTGCGAACGTCTGGGCGTTGGGCCGTTCACCGTCGCCGCCACCGCGTGGGCCGCTCGCGGGACGGTCTGACTACATCCTGGTCGAGAACCTGTTGAGAACGTGGTGGCGTGAAACCGAGACGCCAACGCGCCTAGCACTTGTCGTAAAGGTTGTCCGAGAAGGGAGCAGGAGGGCAAAAGCCGGGAGGTGGCGGTATGAGAAAGCCGTGTCCGCCTAACGTGGAGTAGTGATAGTTGTGGCAGGAGTTCATATCCCAGGGCAGGGGCCCGTTCGTTTTGGGCAGCGGTTGCCCAGGGCACCAACAGCCGTATGGGACGTCGCAGCCGGGGGGCAGTGCCTGGGCGGTACCTGCGGCCAGTGTTAGACCGCTCAGCGCGACGCCGCCCGAGAGCAGCGCAACGCCAATGATCCGGGTCAAAGTTCGAGGGGCGTTCATGGTGTTCCCTTTCGGTCGCTGAAGCAACGCGCCGTGAGTTTGCCGCGGGCCACTTGCGAAATCCTTGCGCGGGCCGATCAGAACCGCACCCTATGACTCGGGGTGAATGGGAATCACCACTTGCCTGGATTCTGGCCGAACGCAAACCTTGGGAGATGGCGACTGTAAAGCAATCGAGACCGTGGGTTCGGCGATCTGCAAGCGTGCTGTTGGGTGGCGGGTTGGCTTTGTCCGCTTTCGGGCTGGCCGTCGGGCTGGCCGTCGGCCCCCGGGCCCAGGCGGCCCCGGCCCCCGCGCCCAACTATCACTGGTGCCCAGGTGATCAATGGAACCCGGGCTGGGGCACCGCCTACAACTGGGACTGGAATCACTGCCACGACTGGCAAGGTCAGGCCGGCCAAAGCGGTCCGGCGGGCTGGGGACCCTGGGGGCCGCCGCCGCCATGGGCCCCGCCGCCACCACCTGCGCCGCCGTGGGCGCCCGGGGCTCAGCTGATGTGGAACCCGACCGCCAATGGCTGGGGATTCTGGAACAACGGAATATGGACCCCGGTCTGACCAAACGCCGGCGACGTGGTCGAGTTCCGCCACGGAGCAATCTGTTCATGCCAACGACAAGCCGATTCACGTCTACACAGAGCCGGGGTGAGGCGGTCTGTTAAGCGCACCGTGTAAGCGGACCCGGTGACCGACACGTTGGTCTACGTTGAGGGTTCCAGTGATCAGGAGTCAATCAGGAGTGAATCGATGGGAACTGGAATTGAACGGATCGTGCTCGACTTCGTGCACGCGGCGTACGGCGAGCACATGGATGTCGACGCCATGACCGCCGTGATGGCTGACGACTTCATCTGGCAGCTCAACGTGCCACTCTCGCCGATCATCCGCCGACGCGATGCGGCACGCGCCGAACTCGAAAAGCACAACCAGCTGGCTTCGGGGATGGTCGACGGCAGCGAGATTCGAACGGTCGTTTCCAACGAGGACACGGTGGTGGTGGAGCGGCTCGACGTGAACCTGATCGCGGGCAAGAGAGTTACGTTTCACGTGACGGCCATTTTCGAAGTCCGTGATGGCGCGATCACCTGCTGGCGCGAGTACTGGGATACCGGCGACATCGCACGGCAGCTCGGCAGTGATCCGGCACAGATGTTTGAGCAGATCGGTTCCTGACCGACTCGTCAAACGGTTCGGCGACAAACACAACCGCCCGGGTTGCGGAGGTCTTGGGGTCGCGCGTCCGGGGGCGGTTGGGGGTTTGGTCGTCGGCCCCGATGTCCACGACGCGGTAGGCAGCCGGGTAGTGTGAACCAATTTCTTGATGCCCCAACGTGTTTGAGCTGCGATACATTGCCGGTAGTGACCGGCCCCGGTAACCAAGCTAGTTGTTTGTCTGTGGTGGTTGGGGTTGGAAGGGTTCATACCACCACCAGTTGGCGCGCTCGCCGGTAGGTCCCGGGCAGGGCGCCACCGCGGGCGGGGGTTGAGTTGGCGGGCGCGCCAGCGATCCCGGGCTCAGTAATCGGCCGGCGTTGTCGGTGACCAACAGAGCGCCTGGGGGTCCGGTGATGGTGATCACGCCACGATGGTGCAACCGGTGATGATAAGGGCATAGCAGCACCAGGTTGGCCAACTCCGTGGGGCCGCCGTCCTCCCAGTGCCGGATGTGATGGGCGTGCAGACCACGAGTGGCACCACAGCCAGGAACCGCGCACATGCGGTCGCGATGCTCCAGCGCGCGGCGAAGCCGCCGGTTGATCAGGCGGGTCGCCCGCCCGGCACCAATGACCTCGCCGTGACGTTCGAACCAGACTTCACCCGTGGCATCACATGTCAGGTACCGGCGTTCGGCGTCGGTGAGCAGCGGACCCAGATGCAGTGCCGCAGCGCGCTGCTCAACATCGACATGCACCACCACGGTGGTGTGCTGCCCGTGTGGGCGACGGGCCGCCTCGGCGTCCCATCCAGCCTCGACCAGGCGCATAAACGCCTCGGCGGTGGTAGGCAGCGGGGGCCGCTGATCTACAGCGCCCCCGCCATTGGCGTGGTCGTGTTTCCACTGGGCCATCAGCGCATCACGATGAGACCCCAAGGCGGCATCGAACTTCGCGGCGTCATGGTGGGCAAGGGTGATCCGGTAGCAGCTGCCCTGCTCGTCGGTGGTCTTGGTGATCGAGCGCTCGGGCTCGGGCCGTGGTTCGGGTTCGGGCCGCGGTTCCAGCTTGACCGCGGTGCGCAGCTGATTGACCGTGGCGCAGCGCGCCAGCTGCGCGTAGTGCTCATCGGATCCCTCGCCGGCCCGCGCCGCGATGACGCCGACCTGATCCAGCGACAGTCGCCCCTCTCGCATGCCTTGGGCGCAGCAGGGGAACTCCTTCAGCCGGCTCGCGATGGTGGTGATCGTGTGGGCGGTTGTCGGCGAGCAGCCGGTCTTCCAGGCCACCAACGCCGGCACCGACCGCGCGCCGGTGGCGCCCCACAATTGGTCTCCATCGATCTCGGCGACGATCTCAACGATGCGCCCATCAATCGCGTTGCGCTGACCGCTCAACTCCGCCAGCTCCTCGAACAACACCTCAAGACGCTCGCAAGGACTCACCACCACGGCACCAGCGGATGCGATCGAAGACATGACGTCATCATCGCAGCCACCTACGACAAATCCGGGCCCCGATCCCCGCTCTGAAATTAGTGCACACATCCCCCAGCCCAAACCGGAAAGCAACAGATCAACGCGCTGCCACTACCGCACATCCCGATTCGTGAGTCAGGAAAGGGTTCGGCGACAAACACAACCGCCTGTCGGCCGTCATCATTCGATGACGGCCGCCTCAGAACTGGATAGTTGATCGGGCCGTGCCCCAACCCTCCCCCTCCGGCGGCCGGCCCGATCCAGACGTCAAATGAGAGGTTGCGGCAGGACCAACGGCTTGCCGCGGTCATCTACCAGCAAGCCGCAGCGCTCACGTGAGTTGAGGTCGCCGAGGGCCGTGCCGGCACACCGTGTCAATAAAGCTATCCCTTTGTAATGAGTTTGCTGCAGGTGTGGCGAACGCCATTGTCGAATTAGTCCATGACAAAGACCACAAAGTTTGATTACCTATGAATCCTGTTGCTAGCGTGCTTCCCCATGATTGTTTTAGCAACGTTGATGTCGCTCGTCAATCAGGTCTCCGGTACGCCCTATATCCGGGGTGGAGATACTCCCGCCGGGACCGATTGCTCTGGGCTCGCTTCATGGGTCGCCAATGCGGCGACCGACAGGCCGGTTTTCGGCACCCGGTTTAACACCGGAAACGAGGAAGCCGCGCTCGTGGCGCGCGGTTTTCAGTATGGAACCGCTCCCAATGCCTTGGTGATCGGGTGGAACGGCGGTCACACTGCGGTGACCCTGCCGGACGGGACCCCGGTAGCCAGCGGTGAACGTGGCGGGGTGCATATCGGTGGCGCCGGCGCCTACCAGGCTGGATTCACGCACCACATGTTCCTGCCTATGCCACCTGACGGTGAGGGCTTTCTTCCTCCGCCGCCGGATGCGCCGCCTCCGCCACCGGCTGGGCTGCCCCCGGCGCCCGACGCGCCACCTCCGGCGCCCGAAGCGCCGGCCGTTCTGGTCGACGCTCCGGCGCCTGCAATGCCGGCGCCGCCGGCCCCCGATGCGCCGCCACCCGGCGTTCCGGGAATTGCGAACCCGTAACAAATCGAATTAAGCGTTGTGTCGAAATTCCGAAATCCGCAGAATTCGTTGGATTGTGACGTTGCTCGGATTTCGACCGGCATGTGGCATACGTCACTACGCTTAACCTGAGACGCGGGGCCAACCCGCATAGTCGAATAGCGCAAAGTTTGCCCAGGCATCCCAATAGCGATGCCTGGGCAAACTTCGCTATCAGCTTTAGAACCAAGCGCCGGTCGCAGACCCGCCGCCGGGGCGAGGCCGGCGGCACGTATCCTGACGCTGCCCGCGAGATCGCGCGGGCGCAATGGGAGCTCCGAGCGTAGGTGGGGTCGGGCAGTGATCTTCATCGTCGTCAAGTTCGAAACGAAACCCGAGTGGACCGACCGCTGGCCAGGACTGGTCGCCTCGTTCACCGCAGCGACCCGTGCCGAGGTGGGCAACCTGTGGTTTGAGTGGTCCCGCGGCCTGGACAACCCGGCGGAGTACGTGTTGGTCGAGGCGTTTCGCGACGGTGACGCGGGCAGCGTCCATGTCAACAGCGATCACTTCAAGCAGGCGATGCGGGAGCTTCCGCAGGCGCTGGCGTCCACGCCCAAAATCATCAGTCAGACGATCGATGCGACGGGGTGGTCGGCGATGGGGGAGATGTCGGTCGATTAGCCGACCTGGCCGACCGACACCTCGATTTCGTCGCCCAGCCGGTAACCCGGCGCCAGCGGAAGCGTGTCACCGCTCCAGAACGAACCCGGGTCGAACCAGTACGAGTACTTCTCCGTGCTGAGCAGCCCCATTTCCTCGTAGGTGATCGCCACCGTCTCGGCGCAGTATGCCGTTTCCAGGCCGACGCGTTGTTGTACTTTGCGTCGCTGTGTCGATTCTCGAACCTTCTTGTCCACGAACGGGATTCCGCGCGTCCAGTCGTAGGCGGTCGGGACCCGGCCGCGGAACCACCGGCCGGTCACGCGCGCGGTGGAGGGAAACGGGGTGCCGTCCATCCGGGCGATCACCCGCAGCATCTTGTTCTCCTGTTCGCGGTCGGCAGGGGGCGTCAGCTGACGCAGCCAGCACCGCTGGTGGTAGCGCTGCGTCCACTGCAAGACGGCCTGCTGGAGATCGTGAAGCTGCACGCCGCGGTGGTTGGTTCCGGTCCACATGTCGACGAGTTTGTCGCCCAGTTCGGCGTGCCAGATCAGCGGCGGCAGATCGTCGATGGCCACCGTCATCCCGACGTGGTTCACCGGGCTGTTCGTCAACGTCTGGATGGCACGGTCGGGCCGTGAGCCGCCGCGGAACAGCCAAAGGTCGCCGGTCCGGGTCTCTTCCAGCGCTCGGTCCAGGGTCAGCATGTTCGCGCACTCCCTTTCAACGCCGGATAGTTTCGCGTGCGATCTTGCGCGCGCTGACGGCCGCGGGATAACCCGCATAGCCCGTCATGTGGTAGATCACCTCTTCGATTTCCTCGAGGGTCAACCCGTTGTGCAGGGCGATCTGGAAGTGGGCCTTCAGTTCGTCGCTGGCCCGCAGCGCGATGAGCGCGCCGAGGGTCACCAGGCTGCGGGAGCGACGATCCAGGCCGGGGCGGGTCCACAGCGCGCCGAAAACGTGATCGAGGCTCAGGTCGCCGAGTTCGTCGGCGACGCCGCCGTCGCTCAGGCTGGTGACGCCGTCGGGGATCAGTCCGGGCAGCATGTCCTTGAGCACGCCCAGCCCCTGAGTTCTGTTGTCAGTCACGGCGCTTGCCTTTCACTCGGTTCGCGGGATATCTGGTAGTCGAGGTAGGCGTCCCAGTCATCGACGCGGCGGCGCAACTCCTCGACGACGTGCGGGTGAGTCGGCACGAAGAATCGGTTGCGCAGGATCGCATCGGCGACCAGTTCGCCGACGGGTGCGGGGTCGAGCAGCTCGAACTGCTCGCCCGGGATGCGCAGCGGCGCCCCGTCGCCGAATGTCGGTACGGCCGCGGCGATATTGGTCAGCACGGGTCCCGGGCACAGCAGAGTGACGCCAATGTTCTTGGGCCGCAAATAGATTGCCAACCCTTCGCTGATCTGCACGACCGCGGCCTTGGTGGCGGCATACGGCAGCCGATCATACGAATAGGTGAAAAGCCCGGCGAAGGAGGCGGTATTGACCAGATGTCCGCTGCCCTGACCGAGCAGCAGCGGCAGGAAGGCGGCGTTGCTGCGCACCAGCGACATCAGGTTGATGTCGAGGAGGCGTTGCCACTCGGCGACCGGAATGTCTTCGGGCAGACCGTTCGTCAGCACGCCGACGTTGTTGACCACGATGTCGACTCGGCCGAACCGTCGCAGTGCCGCGTCCCGAATTCCATCGAACGCGCCGGGATCCGAGACGTCGGCGCGCTGTGGCAGTACGGCGGCGCCTCGGCCGCTCAGGTCATCGGTGAGGGCCGCAACACCGTCACTGTCGCGATCGACGGCCACGATGTGAGCGCCCCGGCCGGCGAGCGCGCACGCGATGGCGCGGCCGATCCCGCTGGCCGCGCCGGTGATAACGGCGACCTTTTCACGAAGGGTGTCCATGGCGGTAATAGCCTGTCAATTGTGCGCAACATTTGGAAGTGGATCGGCCTGGCCAGTGTCGCCGGCGTCGTCGCCGGGGGAGCGCTGGTAGCCCGTGACCAACGGAAGCGAAACGCCTACACGGCCGACGAGGTTCGGGACCGCCTGCATCAGAGGTGGGCCGAGTCCGATGGCTCTTCGGACTCGACCGCGAACAAGCGATAGCTACCGGAGAAGCCCTTCAACTCGACGTCGCGGCCCTCGTCGAACCGGATGTCGTCACAGTCGCGCAGGGCGTCTCGCACAGGTTGGCTCACCAGGATCTCGCCACCGACGGCTTGTGCGGCGACCCGTGCCGCCATCGCGACGTTGCGCCCGAACAGATCGTCGCCGCGCCGCACCGAGCGGCCCATGTGGACGCCGATCCGGACCCGAATATCCTCGTGCGGCTTGCGTTTTGCGTTTCGGTGCAACGCCCGCTGGAGGTCGACGCCGCACCGCACCGCCTCTTCGGCACGCGCGAAGGCGATCATGTATCCGTCACCCTGGCTTTTCACCACGTGCCCGGACCGTTGCCGCACGAGCCCCGAAACCAGCTTGTCGTGCGAGCCGATCAACCGGACCCAGGCGCGGTCGCCGATGCGCTCGTTGAGCGCGGTGGACTCCTCGATGTCGGAGAACAGGATCACCACTCTGCCGTCCGGGGTGACCCGGGCCAGGTCCGGTCGCTCGACCTCGGCCCAGTCCGCGAGGTCCTCGATGGAGCCGCGCACGACCGCGCCGAAGCCCTCCTTGCGCATCAGGTTGGCGGTGTTCCATACGGTCTTGACGACTTGCGTACCAAAACGGCCAATATCCGGCAGTTGGCGCAGCCTGTCGATCTCCCGGCGACTGCGGACAAGCAGGATCCACAGCACGACGAGTGCGCCCGCTTCGACCGCGGCGATCCCGGCCAGGACGTAGACCGCGATATGCAGCGCATCATCCATGACGGCCATCCTTGCAAAGCCCGTGACGGCCTCGGGTTGTCGGCCCCATGGCCAGTGTCTAGGGTTGATGCTGGACCGCCGCGGGTAGTGATTCCAAGTGAGCCAATGAGGTGACTTTTGGGAGGTGCGGGCTTGGCCGACGGCGGTGACGGCTCGTCAAACATCCTGGTGATCTTCGGAATTACCGGCGATCTCGCGCGCAAGATGACCTTTCGGGCCTTGTACCGGCTGGAGCGTCGCAAGCTGCTCGACTGCCCGATCTTGGGTGTGGCCAGTGACGATATGAGCGTCGAGGACTTGATCGAGCGGGCGCGCGGAGCGATCAACGACTCCGGGGAGAAGATCGACGACGAGGTGTTCGATCGGCTGGCGCACCGCATCGACTACCTGCACGGTGACGTCACCGACACCGGGCTCTATGACCAGCTGGCGGAGCGGATCGGGTCGGACGCCCGACCGCTGTACTACCTGGAAATGCCGCCGTCCTTGTTCGCGCCCATCGTCGAGAACCTCGCCAAAGTCAAACTGCTGGAGCGCGCGCGCGTCGCGGTGGAGAAGCCGTTCGGCCACGACCTGGACTCCGCGCGCGAACTCAACACCCGGCTTCGTGCGGTCCTGGAAGAAGACCAGATCCTGCGGGTGGACCATTTCTTGGGCAAGCAGCCCGTGGTCGAACTCGAGTATCTGCGGTTCGCCAACCAGGGGCTGGCCATGCTGTGGGACCGCAACAGCGTTTCCGAGATTCACATCACGATGGCCGAGAACTTCGGGTGCGAGGACCGCGGCAAGTTTTACGACGCGGTGGGCGCCTTGCGTGACGTCGTGCAAAACCACCTGCTTCAGGTGCTTGCGCTGGTCGCGATGGAGCCTCCGGTCGGCCACAGCGCCGACGACCTCAACGACAAGAAGGCCGAGGTGTTCCGCGCCATGCCCGCGCTGGATCCCGACCATTGCGTGCGAGGTCAGTACCGCGGCTACGCCGACATCGCCGGGGTGCAAAAGGGTTCGCAGACCGAGACGTTCGTCGCGCTGCGGACCGAGATCGACAACTGGCGCTGGGCCGGGGTGCCGATATTCCTGCGCGCGGGCAAGGGGCTGTCGGAGAGGGTCACCGAGGTGCGGCTGTTTCTCCACCGTGTTCCCGCTCTGGCCTTCCTGCCCGACCGCAGACCGGCCGAGCCCAACCAGCTCGTGCTGCGCATCGACCCTGACCCCGGGTTGCGACTGCAGTTATCCGCGCGGGTCGGCGACTCCTGGGAAACCATCCACCTGGACTCCTCGTTCGCCCAAGACCTCGGGGAAGCCGCGGGGCCGTACGAAATACTCCTGCACGCCGCGTTGACCGGCGATCACCAGCTTTTCGCACGCATAGACAGCATCGAACAGACGTGGCGCATCGTGCAGCCGCTGCTGGACAAACCGTGCGATATCCATCAGTACGACCGGGGGACCTGGGGGCCCGACGCCGCGCAGTCGCTGCTGCGCGGTCACCACCATTGGCACGAGCCATGGATGCCTCGAAGCACGCAGGAAGCAGAGTAAGGAGACTGGAGAAGATGCAGCTCGGGATGATCGGTCTGGGCCGGATGGGCGCAAACATCGCTCGTCGGGTCGCCAGTGCGGGGCACGAATGCGTTGTGTACGACCACAACCCGGACGCCATCAAGGCGATGGCGGGTGAGGAGCGAACGACCGGCGCCTTCTCGCTCGAAGAACTGGCCGAGAAGATGACCGCGCCGCGCGTCGTGTGGGTGATGATCCCCGCGGGCGACATCACGACTTCGGCGATCGAGGGGCTGGCCAAGACACTCGAAGCCGGCGACATCGTGATCGACGGCGGCAACTCTTACTACCGCGATGACCTCAAGCACGCAAAGCTACTGTCCGAGAAGGGGATTCACCTCTTAGACTGCGGTACCAGCGGCGGGGTGTGGGGCCGCGAGCGTGGCTACTGTCTGATGATCGGCGGCGATGACTACGCCTTCGCGCACGCCGAGCCGCTCTTCGCCACCATCGCGCCCGGAGTGGACGCGGCCCCGCGCACCGCGGGCCGGGACGGCGAGGTCGCGCAGGCCGAGAAGGGCTACCTGCACTGCGGTCCGACCGGGGCGGGACACTTCGTAAAGATGGTGCACAACGGCATCGAGTACGGGATGATGGCCTCGCTCGCCGAGGGGTTGAACATCCTGCGCAACGCCGACATCGGCAAGCGCATCGCAGAAGGCGACGCCGAAACCGCGCCGTTGTCGAGCCCCGAGTGCTACCAATACGACTTCGACATCGCCGACGTCGCCGAGGTGTGGCGCCGGGGCAGCGTCGTCGGCTCCTGGCTGCTGGACCTGACCGCGATCGCGCTGCACGAATCGCCCGACCTCACGGAGTTCTCGGGGCGGGTGTCGGACTCGGGGGAGGGCCGGTGGACCGCGATCGCGGCGATCGACGAGGGAGTTCCCGCTCCGGTCTTAACGACCGCGCTGCAGTCGCGTTTCGCCTCGCGCAGCCTCGATGACTTCGCGAACAAGGCGCTGTCGGCCATGCGCAAGCAGTTCGGCGGACATGCGGAGAAACCGGCGAACTAACTGGTCAGGCGTCCGCCGAAAGTGAATCTCACGACGGTTCGACGGCGCGTCGCGTCGCGTAATTCACGCTCGGCGGACACGCGGAGAAACCGGCCAACTAGCGCGCTCGAGACTGCCCGCGCTCGACGAAAGTCACCACGGCGTCGCTGAAAGCGTCGTTGTCGTCGCCGGCCGCGGTGTGCCCCGCGTTGGACAGTTCGACGAACTCCGCGCGGGGCACGGTGGCCAGGAAGTGCCTGACACCTTCGGGGCTGACGACGTCGGACAGCTTTCCGCGAATCAACAACACCGGGACCGCCAGGTTCTTGGCGGCGCCCTCGAATTTCTCGGTGCGCAGTTCGGGGTCGTCCCCGGGCTTGGTCATGAACGCCGGGTCCCAGTGCCAGAACCAGCGTCCGTCGCGGAAGCGCAGGTTCTTCTTCAGCCCCTCCGGGCTGCGCGGCTTGGTCCGGTAGGGCAGGTAGGCGGCGACGGCGTCGGCGGCCTGCTCCAGCGAGTCGAATCCATCGAGGCCGCTCATCATGAAGTCGCGGATGCGGGCGCTGCCGCCCTTCTCGAATCGGGGTACCACGTCGACGAGCACCAGCTTGGCCACCCTTGCGGGGCCGGCCCGGTCGGCGGCGAGGATGCCGGTCAGCCCGCCCATACTGGCGCCGATGATCACCACCGGCCGGCCGATGGCATCGAGGACCTTCATGACCTCGCGGGTCAGCGTCTCGACGTCGTAGTCCGCATTCGGCGCGCGATCGCTGTCGCCGTGGCCCCGGGAGTCCAGTGCCACGACGTGAAACCCGTCGTTAGCCAGTATTTGGCCGGTGTTCTTCCAAGAGAATCGATTCTGCCCGCCGCCATGCAGCATCAGGATCGTGGGGCGATCGGTCGAGCCGCGATTCCACTCGTCGGCGACCAGCCTGACGCCACCGACACCGGAAAACTCGACCGTCTCGGGGCTGCTGTTCACCGTGGTCATGCTTGGACGTTACCTATGCGGTCTAACCACCGTTCGCTCCGGGTGGCGGTGGCGGGGGCGCGTCGGGGAACAGCTCGGCGAAGCTGCCGAACAGGATGCGGTCCCTGGTCGCTTGATCGACGCCGTCGAACAGTTGGTGCAGCGTGGTCTGGGTGTGGCCAAAGGTGCCCTCCATGTGCGGGTAGTCGCTGCCCCAGAGCACGTTGTTGAAACAGGTTGTCGCGGCGCATCCTAGTTCCAAAGCCGTTGCGGGCCGAGAGGAGAAACCTATGGCCCCGGTGCGCCTGAGGAGTGTCGTCGGTTTGTGCGCCGCGCCGTTCACGATCGCCCTGTCGCTTCCCCCAACTGCGTCCGCCGACACTCCGTCGTGGAACGGCGAGTACGCGATCACGTTCATGGTTGGCCCAAAGTCCGGGACTAGCATGGCCGTCGGTGACCCTGAGGTGCAGCACACCGATACCTATGGATTCCGGTCGAGCTGTTCGAGCGGAAAGTGCGTCGCCACGATCATTAGCGGCCCTCCGCCGAGCAATCCGACGGTTCCGCAACCGGTTCAGTTCACCTGGGACGGGTCGTCCTGGACGCAAGTCAACAATTTTCAATGGGACTGCATGATGCCCGACACCACGATCCAATGGAGTCCGGCCCGATCCAATGTGCGCTACACGCCCCAAGCCAACGGAACACTTGCCGGCGTAATGCACACCGACATCTTGAGCGGCCCGTGCCAGGGCTGGATCGAGATGGACATGACGGCCGAGCGCGCATGATGGTATTTGGTCCTACACGTGCGCGGTGGCGCGGCATGCTCAAACCCGTTGCTGGGCGCGGTTCTTCCCTTTGTTGTGGGAGGTGCTTGTCTGCTGTTTCTGGTGGTTCCTCTGACCTATCGCCGCCCTACAGACGGTCCTGGATAAATGTGGGCCGACCCGCGCGGTGAGTTCTGGCCGTCGACGTGGTCTGTCACTAGGACATCAATCGACGAGACTCGATAAGGAGACTGGATATGCCATCGATCACGCCCTCGCTGTGGTTCGACCACAACCTGGAGGACGCGGCGGAGTTCTACACCTCGGTGTTCCCGAACTCGCATATCGAGGGGTTCAACCGAACCACGGATGCCGGACCCGGCGAGCCGGGCACGGTGCTGTCGGGCAGCTTCGTGCTCGATGGCGCCCGGTTCATCGGGATCAACGGCGGCCCGCAGTTCCCGTTCAGCTACGCGGTGTCCTTCACGGTCCACTGCAAGGACCAGGACGAGGTCGACTACTACTGGGACCGGTTGACCGACGGTGGCGAGGAATCGCAGTGCGGCTGGCTCAAGGACCGCTTCGGCCTGAGCTGGCAGATCATCCCGGACCGGCTCTACGAGCTGGTCAGTGACCCGGACCCGGCGCGGGCGACGGCGGCCACCCAGGCGATGTACGGCATGCGCAAGATAGTCATCGCCGATCTAGAGCGGGCCGTAGCCGGAGAGCTCACTCGATAATCCGGGCGATCCATTCGATCCTGGCGTCGGTGATGGCCCGCACGTCGGCGGGCTTCTCGCACGCCGCGACCATCAGCGACGACTCCGCCATGGTCGACACCAGGATCCGGCTCAGGAGCTGGCCTCGCACCGACCCATCCAGCTCCAGCACCGCCATCCAGCTGCGGAAGGCGGCTTGCATGCGGTCGCGGCGGGCGACCTCGAACCCGGGTGGTGCATCTCCAGAGGTCAGCACCCGGGCCAGGCGCCGGTTTTCCCACATCGCCTCGAGATAGGCCCGCACGTGGAGTTCGAATATGCGCCGCGCGTCGGCCGCGGTGTCGGTACCCAAGCCGGCTTGCCGCATGGCCGTTTCGATGCGGAGGTCGACGGCGGTGGCCATCCGCTCGAAGATCGCCAGAAACAGTTCGTTTTTGCCACCGAAGTGGTGGTAGATGCTGCCGACGCTGGTGCCGGAACCGGCCACCACATCGGCCACCGTCGCCGCGGTGAATCCCCTGGTCGCGAACACCTCGATCGCCGCGTCAAGGATCCGCTCCTGGGTGGCGCCGGTCTTGGCCCAGCGACGGGCCCGCGCTCGGGCCTGCGCGGGGGCCGCCCTACCTCGACGTTATCGGTCTGGCGGAGACATCCGCAGTCCCCCACGCGTTAGGTTGGGTGACGATGGCTGAACCACACTGGATCGACGTGCCCGGCCCCGCCGGCGACCTCAAGGCTCTCACCTGGGGCCCGGACGACGCCCCGATCGCGCTGTGCCTGCACGGCTTCCCCGACACCGCCTACGGCTGGCGCAACGTGGCGCCGCGGCTCGCGGAATCCGGGTGGCGGGTGGTCGCACCGTTCATGCGCGGGTACGCGCCGTCGTCGATCCCGTCCGACGGCAGTTTTCACATCGAAGCGCTGATGGACGACGCCCTGCGCGTGCGCTCGGCCGCGGGCGGCACCGAGCACGATGTCGTGATCGGTCACGATTGGGGTGCGATCGCGGCCAGCGGGCTGGCCGCGATGCCCGACGGCCCGTTCGCCAAGGCGGTGATCATGTCGGTGCCACCGAGCGCGGCTTTCCGTCGGCGGGGCGGCGCAGCCGACCGGGTGCGGCTGGTCGGCCGTCTACCGCATCAGCTGCTGCGCAGCTGGTACATTTTTTACTTCCAATTGCCTTGGCTGCCTGAGCGTTCCGCTTCCTGGGTGCTGCCGCTGCTCTGGAAGCGGTGGTCGCCGGGCTATCACCCCGACGAGGATCTGCGTCACGTCGACGCTGCGATCGGCACACCGGAAAGCTGGCGGGCGGCGCTCGGGCCGTATCGGGCCCTCCTCCGCAACAGCCGGCCGCCGGCGCGGTATGCCGAGTTGAACCGGCTGTGGGCCGAGGCGCCCATGCTGCCCTGCCTGTACCTGCACGGCCGCGAGGACGGTTGCATGACATCGGCTTTCACGCACTGGGCGGAAAAGGTGCTGCCCGCGGGCAGCGAGGCCGCCATCGTTGACCACGCCGGGCATTTCCTGCAGCTCGAGCAGCCGGACAAGGTCGCCAACCTGGTGCTGACGTTCATCGGCTCACCGGGCATCGGCTCACCCGGCTGAAGCCATGGCGGCGAACAGCATGGCCGCCGTCGATGCGCAGTTCTACTGGATGTCGGCCAAACTGCCCAACGACCAGTTCCTGCTGTATGCGTTCGACGATGAACCCTCGGATCGCGAGCGCGCCATGGAGCAGGTCTGCCGCCGGGCGCGGGCGTGCCCGGACCTGACGATGCGGGTCCAGGAGGGAAGTTCGCTGACCTATCCGCAGTGGGTGCCGGCGGGCGTCGGGCCGGAGCAGGTGGTCTGCCGCGACCTACCCGACGGTAGCTGGCGCGATTGCCTGGCGGCCGTCGTCGGCCTCGCCGACGCCCAGCTCGACGTTCGCCGGATGCCCTGGCGGCTGCACGTGTTCACCCCGGTGCACGGCATTCCCGGCGTCTCCGGCACCGGCGCCGTGGTGGTCATGCAGGTCGCGCACGCGGTGGCCGACGGCGCTCGCGCGTCGGCGATGGCGGCCTGGCTCTTGGGCCGGGCGGTTCCGCTGCCCCCGGTGGCGCGGCCGCCGGCGGGATTTCTGCCCTGGCGGGCCGTCGATGCCGCTCGCGCCCACCGCCGGCTGGTTCGCGATACGCGCGCCGGGCTGCTGGCCCCCGCGGCGGGCGACCGGCCCCTGCAGCGCACCAATGCTCGCCCGGACGGCGTGCGCTCGTTGCGCACGCTGGTGCGCCACCGCGCGGAACTGCGCGGTCCCACGGTCACCGTCGGGGTGCTCACCGCGGTGGCAACGGCGTTGTCCGGCTTGCTCGGCGACGCGGCCGACTCGCTGGCCGCCGAAGTGCCGATGGCTAAACCCGGTGTGCGACAGGCGCATAACCACTTCGGGAACGTCGTTGTCGGGCTGTACCCGAAGCTGGGCCTCGATGCCCGCGCCGAACGGATCGCGGCCGACCTGGCGAACGCTCGGCGCCGCTTCGAACATCCCGCCACGCGTGCCGCCGACCGGGCGTTCGCCGCGGTGCCCGCGGCGCTGCTGCGTTGGGGCGTCGCACAGTTCGACCCCGATGTCCGGTCGGCGCGGGTGGCCGGCAACACCGTGGTGTCCAGTGTCAACCGCGGAGCCGCCGATCTGAGCTTCGGAGCTGCCCGGGTGGTGCTGACGGCCGGATACCCGGCACTGTCGCCGATGATGGGCCTGACGCACGGGGTGCATGGCATCGGGGACGCCGTCGCGATCAGTGTGCACGCCTCGGAGTCGGCCTTCCACGGTGAATGCGCCGACATTGATGAGTATTTACAGCTGCTTGACGCTGCGCTGTGAAACTTACTGTGCGTCACCGGATCTGGCCGCTCCTTCGCGGGTCAGCCCGGCGGCGAGGATCAGTTCCTCGTGCAGCTCGAACCACACGGTGTGGTACGAGTCGATGAGCGGCGCGGTCAGCCATGCCGTCTCGCCGGCCTTGACTTTGCGCAGTGCCACAAGCAATTTCGACGGGTAAGCCTTCAACCGGGGTAACTGTGTGGCGGCCGCTTCGAGGATCGGCGTCACCCGCGCGTGCACCTCGTCGAGGCGGGCCAGCACTGCGGCGTCGTAGTCGGCGTCATTGTGGGTGTTGGGCTCGCCGTCTACGCCGCCTTTGAGTTGCCAGTCCGTGACCAGGGCCTTGAAATCGGCATTGACCGCGCGGAATTCGTCGTAGGCTGTGGCCAGCGCGGTCGTGTCGGCACCCTTGCGCTCCTCGTCGAGTAATTCGTTGAGCCGGGCGCGGCCGGTTGAACTGATCCGCAACGTCGTGGCCTCCACGAGTAAGCCCGCCGCGATGAGTCGGTCGACGGTCGCAGTGACATCGGCTTGATCTTCGCCGAGCGTCGCCGCCACGTCGGTAGGACTCACCCGGCCCTTGAGCCGGACCGCCTGAAGGACTGTGAGTTCACTCATCGGCTCGCAGCGCAATCAGCATGGTGATGAGCGGAGTGTCTGACGCATGCAGCGGGCTGACCCGTCGCGAAATGTCGGCCAGCTCGCGAAGTTCCGGGGTATCGCTCTCCGACCACGCGGACAGGCCCAGATTGCCTTCGCGCACTTCGCCTCTGTGGCCGTCCACGGTGATCTGCTTGCCGGCCAGGGCGGTCGCGGCTCCCTGGCCGCAGCCCACCACGGCCACCCGGCCAAGTTCACGGCTGACCACTGCCGCGTGGCTGGCGGCGCCGCCGACCTCGGTGACGATGCCTTGCGCGACCAGCATGCCCTGGACGTCTTCGGGCCTGGTGTGATCGCGTACCAGGATTACCTGTTCGCCGCGGTCCGCGGCGTCCAGCGCCTCGTCAACATCGGTGTACGCCTTACCCGATACCACGCCGGGGCAGGCCGGCAGGCCCGTCGCTAAAAGCGGTGCAGCCAAGCGTGTTTCGGGCTGCAGCCCGGGCAGCAGCAGGGTCTTGACGTGCGCCGGCGTCACCCGGCGAAGCGTCTCCTTGTCGTCGATGAGGCCCTCGTGGTGCAGTTGCAGCGCCAGTCGGACCGCCGCCTGCGCCGAGCGCTCGGCCGCCCGGGTCTGCAGCAGCCACAACTTGCCGTCCTCGACGGTGAACTCGATCTCTTGGACGTCGCGGCCGATCCGCTCCAGGCTGCGCGCGGCGTCCGCCAGCTCGTCGTAGGCGGCCGGCTGCTCGTCATGTAGGGCCGTGATTGGTTCGACGTCGACGAGTCCCGACACCACGTCGTCGCCTTGGCCGCCGGGTAGCCATTCGCCGAACGGTTGGTCGGCGCCGGTGATCGGGTTACGCGAAAAGAAGGCTCCGGCACCGGAATTGGGGCCGCGGTTGCCGAAGACCATCGCCTGCACGACGACGGCGGTGCCACCCCGGTCGTCGAGGCCGTAATGGGCGCGGTAGGTGACCGCGCGAGGAGAGTTCCAGGAAGCGAACACCGCCTCGATGCCCGCGCGCAACTGCGCGTAGGGGTCGGCGGGCACTGCCCCTGAGTCACCGCTCACGATGCGTTGATACATGTTGGTGAATCGCCGGCGGGTGTCGCGGGCGAACGCCCGCGCGTCGAGGAAGTTGCTGTGCGCTGCCAACGCTTGTTCGACGGCGTCGTTCATGCCCAGGTCCAGAATCGTGTCCATCATGCCGGGCATGGAGTGCGTGGCTCCCGAGCGCACGCTGACCAGCAGCGGACGCGGGCCCCGCCCGAACGTGCACGAGGTTTCGGCTTCCAGCCAGCTCATCCCGTCGAGCACGTCGTCCCAGGCCGCGTCCATCGCGGTCTTCGGCTCGGCGAGATACTTCAGGCCCACCTCGGTAGTGATGCAGAATGCGGGCGGTACCGGCAACTTCTGCCGGCGCATCGCATCGATGCCGTGGCCCTTGTTGCCCAGGAGTTCCCGCGGGTGGCTCGCGTCGCCGTTCAGCAACACCACGGCTGTCGTGATAAACCCCCTCGTCAGGACTGTCCGCGCAACAGTCCGAAGGCAAAGTTCGTGCCGAACCCGCGGCGCAGCGCCAAGTGGATCCAGAGCAGTCCATACGGCTCCAGCAGCCGTGCCACCTTCAGATCGCCGGCGTCGATGGTCTCGAAACCGAGCTCCGTCACCAATCCGGCGGTCACCGACTTTGCCGGGTCATCGTCCCCGCAGACGAACATCACCGGTTTGCCCGGCACTTGCGGCCCGTCCATCATCGGGGCGCCGATTTGGTTCATCGCCTTACAAACCCGGGCGCCGCGCGCCCACTTCGCGACTTCTTCGGCCCCGGAGGTGGCGAGCCCGACCTCTAGCGCCGCGAAGTCGGGCGTCAGCGGGTTAGTGCAGTCGATGAGGACCTTGCCGGCCAGATCGCCGCAGCCCTGCACTGCCGCCTCGGTGCTCTGCCACGGGGTGCACAGCACGACGACATCGGCTGCGGCCGTGGCCGATTCGTTGGTCCCGACCGCGCCGAGCGACGCATACTTCGGGTCGTCGGGATTTCGGACCCCGAACGTGACCTCGTGGCCACGGTTGCGCCACGCGGTGCCCAATGCGTTGCCGACGTTGCCGGCTCCGATGATCGCGATCTCGATGTCGAGCCTCCTTTTCCGCTTCCTGGAACGCTACCTGCCGAGAAAGAAGACCGATGATCTAGGTTTGCACGTATGACTCCCTATGACGTCGGGTTACTGATCCTGCGGTTGGTGCTGGGACTGACACTCGCCGCGCATGGCTTCAACAAGTTCTTCGGCGGTGGCCGGATACCGGGAACGGCGCGGTGGTTCGAGAGCATCGGCATGAAGCCCGGTAAATTTCACGCCGCCGTAGCCGCCACCACCGAGGTGTCCGCTGGACTGGGCCTGGCGGCCGGGCTGCTGACGCCGATCCCGGCGGCGGGCTTTGTGTCGCTGATGCTGGTCGCGGCCTGGACCGTGCACCGCCCCAACGGCTTCTTCATCGTGAAGGAAGGCTGGGAGTACAACCTGGTGCTGGCGGTCAGCGCCGTCGTCGTGGCCACGTTGGGTGCCGGCCGGCTCAGCCTGGATTGGCTGATTTTCGGCAAGAACTGGTTCGACGGCTGGCAGGGCCTGCTGATCTCGGTCGTGCTCGGGCTGGCCGGGGCCGTCGGCCAGCTGGTGATCTTCTACCGTCCGCCGGCCAAACAAGCCGGGTAGTTACGGGTCGTCTTCGTCATCGTCTTCCTCCGCTTGCTCCGCGAGGAGTTTTTCGGGGTGGTGGAAGGTGTTGGTTCGCAGTTGGCCCGTGAACCGCTTAAGTACCTTCTAAAAGCTTGGTCAAACATCGGCCTGTCGGTCGATGCCGAACACCCGCACTGCCGCTGATTTGCCCTTCAGCGCGTGAAACCCCCGGTCGGTCAGCGCGGCCGGTCTAGAAGCCAGAGCGTCGACGCACTGTTGGGTGAGGAGGATCGCGTCGCCGGTGGTTTTGGTGAGTCGCTCGACGCGTGCCGCGACATTGACGGTGTCGCCGATGAGGGTGAACTCCAGCTTGCCTCCGCCGCCGATGGTTCCAGCGATCACCACACCCGTGTTGATCCCGATGCCGATCCGAAGCTCCCCACCGAACCGCTCTGCGACCCGACGGTGAATCAGAACAGCGGCATTGACAGCGGCGTCGGCGTGATCCGCGAGGCCATTCGGAGCGCCGAAGACGGCCAGGGCGCCGTCACCGAGGAACTTGTTGACATGCCCACCGGCATCGACGACGGCGGGCACGACTATCTCGAACAGCGCGTTGAGTCGGGCGACGGTGTCTTCGGCGGTGTTGGCCTCGGCGAACGGGGTGAAGTCGCGGATGTCCACGAACATCACCGTCACCTCGCGGCGCTCACCGGTGAACACGTCATCGCCCTGCTCAAGCAGCCGCGCGGCCAGAGCCGGGTCGACATAGGTGCCGAACGCCGCGTGAAGTCGTTGCCGCTCAGCCAATCCGGCCTGCATGCGGTTGAACGACGCGGCCAATGCGCCCAGGTCGTCGTCCTGAACGACCGGGAGGCGTTGGCCATAGTCTCCGGTCGCAACACGTTCGGCACCTTTGGCGAGGTCACGAATGGGCTGCAGAGACTGTGAGAAACCCAGACCGACCGAGATCGGCACCGCGAATATAACCGTCAAGACGCATCCGATCACGACGGACATGATGGCGCCATCGCTGACCGCAGCGAACACGGCCGCCAGCCATGCGCCGCTAACGGCGAACACAAACGCGACCGCAATTACCGACACGTTTGACCGTGCGGCAAAAGTCGGCCGGGGGCGCGGCAGTGAATCGCCGATCCCTGTGTCGGCGGCGAGGGCGATCCTGGGCGGCCGCATTATCGCCTCCACACCGCTGTGGTACGCGAGCAGATTGCTTGCCACTCCGAGGACGGCGCCGAGGATCCCGTACCCGATCAGCCGTGACCAAGTCGCTCCGGCGATCGCACCGACAACGACCGACAACACGGCGGCCCACACGCCATAGGCCCACACCGCCCGAGAAGTGGCTCTGCGGGTCCAGATATAGGTGCCCTCAAGAGCGGTTGCTCGATCGACCTCGTGGCCTGCCGCCCACTGCTCCACAAGTCGGATCAAACCCCGGTCGGGAAGAAGAAGGATGCATACGATCACCAGCACGGCGACAACGGTTACAGCCGCCGCCTCAACGTAGCGACCGGACTTTTCAACAGCAACGATCGGAAACGATAAGACAGGGAGGTAGATCCACAGCGAAACTGAAAATGCGCTCACGCAAAGCGCCCACATATACCTCGCCCCGTACCGATCCCACGTCCACTGCCAAATGCGATCCATGCCATGAGGCTAAGCCTGAGCCGCCTTGGCGGTGGCTCTTCGCCGTGCGGCTCAGGTGGGTCGCAGCCGTCGATTGCTGTGGCGGCCAGCCCTGGCCGGTAGGAGAGACCCTGCGGCCCATCAGCTCGTAGAGTTCTCAATCGGATGCGCTCGGCACGTTGCGCCAGCCAACGTCGCCGCTCCACAAGAGCACCCGTCGAGAGCCCGCAGGGGCCAACCACAGGTGCGTCACGTGCTCCGGGAGCTCCGGCGGGTCAGGCGGCAATGTGTCTTCGAAAACGAGGTCCGTGAAGACCGGGAACGGCAGTGCGCTGTCGTGCAACGGGATGAACAGATGCCGTTCGTCAGCCTCGGCAGTGGCCAGCTTGTCGAAATGACACACGATGTGCGGATTTTGGAACGCCTCACGCAGCGCATCGGCGAACCCGCTTAGCGATTCGTCGACCACGCCGACGCCGCCAACCGGCACCACCATTGCCCAGCGCTTCTCAATCTTCGGATAGCCGGTCATCTCAGACGACGACTGGTGCACCAGCCATTGCAAGTCCGGGTCCGCCGACTCTCCTGCTATCCGATCGGGATACGCCTGCCCAGCGCTCTCACAGATCTGAATGATGTTCTCGTAGCACCCCTTCAGACGCTGCAGGTCCTCCAGCGAGCTGACCTCGATGTGCCAGAACCAGTGACCGGGCACCGACCATTTGTGGTCGTCTTCAGCGAGCTTGTTTGCCAGCTGGTAAGCGCTTTGGGTGCCCAGGTTCGTCTGAACCGCCGCCGACAAACCACCGCGATTGGGCCGGTCGATGGGGCGACCGAGACTTGCGCCGATTCCTTACAAACTAGTAAGTTAGAACGCATGCCGCCGATATCTAGTACCGCGATTGCCGAACCTGCTGCCGTCAGAGATTTTTGTCAACGTTGGGGGAAGGCCTGGAACGACCATGACGGCAACGCTGTCGCCGCGTTGTGCTCAGAGGATTTGGTGTACGACGAACCGGCGCTCGGCGACACGGTTCACGGCCGCGACGCGATCCGAGACTTTGTAGTAATGATTGACGCGTCGTTCCCTGACCACAAATTCTTCCTGGAGGGCCTGTACGCCGACGTGGCCCGCCCTGCGGTGCTGGTCGCCTGGCGGTTTATTGGCACGCACGCCCCGACTGGTCGGAAGGTCGAATTCCACGGCGACGATCGCTTGGAGTTTCGCGAGGATGGTCTGATCGGTGCCTATCGCTGTCTATATGACAACGATCTTGTGCTGCGGCAGCTTGGGGAAGATCAGTCGCGATGACCGCCGATGCCGCAGCGTCGGTACGTGAGCGAAAGCCAGCGTCGGTGCGGCGTGCCGAGATTCTGGATGCGGCGGCAGTCGAGTTCGCCGAAACGGGGCTGACTGGAACACGGTTGGAGGCGATCGCCGCTCGCGCCGACATCTCGCATCCGCGCGTTGTGCAGATGTTCGGCTCGAAGCAAGCGCTTTTTCTTGCGGTCGTCGACGCGACTTTCGATCGCATTACCGCCGCGTTCAGAGCGGCGGCCACCGGCTTACGCGCCAGCGACGGTGCAACACCGCTCATCGGGCTCGGCGACGCTTATCGACGTCTGTTGCAGGGCGATCGAACTGTCGCGCTGATGATGCTGCAGAGCTACGCCGCTGCTGGAAATGAAGCCGTGCGCGAGCCAGTCGCCCGCCGTCACCTCGCGCTGCAACGTGCAGTCGCCGACCTCACCGGCGCGGACGAGCTGGAGGTGCGAACCTTCTTTGCGACCGGCCTTTTAGTTACGATCTCCACGGCACTCGCGTTGCCCGGTAAGCGAACCGACGCCGCCTGGGGTGCATGGCTTTTAGAGCAGATCGCTAACGATGGATAAATGCCTATGCGTCAAGAATGCCCGTCGTCGTCTTCGTCATCGCCGTCCGCGAGGAGTTTTTCGGGGTGGTGGAAGGTGTTGGTTCGTGGTTGGCCGTGATCCAGGTGGGGTGGGGGGATCCATTCGGTGGTGCCGTCTTTGCGTTTTCGGGTGGTCCAGCCGCCGGGTTGGATCAGTGGGTGATCGGATCCGCAGGCCAGGGTGAGTGTGTTGACGTCGGTGCAATGCGTGCTGGCCCACTCGTCGATATGGTGCACTTCAGACCAGTACCCTGGCACGTCGCAGCCCGGGCGGGTGCAGCCGCGGTCTTTGGCTCCCAAGCGGCTGCATGTGTGACGGGTTTGCCAACTGCGACGCCCGGCAAAGTTGATCGCCAACGACCTCTGCGACTACAGCATCGAAAAGGCCGCCCAGATGCACGACTGGGCAGCCGACACGGCGCGCCCAGACGCCGAGGCACACCACTATCGAGATTCGATCACCGACACCGTGTTGGCGCCTTCCCGGTGCCCCGGTGAGATGCCGTTGGGGACGTAGACGGTGTGGGTGCCCGGATCCACCGCCACTTGCACCGGGGTCCCGCCGACGGGCACGGTGGCGGTGACGGTGCGGGTCGAGGCGTCGATCACCGACACCGTGCGGCTAATTTGGTTGGCGACGTAGACGGTGTGGCTGCCCGGATCCACCGCCACCCCGATCGGGTCCTTGCCGACGGACACGGTGGCGGTGACGGTGCGCGTCGAGGCGTCGATCACCGACACCGTGTTGTCTTTGAAGTTGGTGACGTAGACGGTGTGGCTGCCCGGATCCACCGCTACCCTCCACGCTTCCTTGCCGACGGGCAGGGTGGCGGTGACGGTGCGCGTCGAGGCGTCGATCACAGACACCGTGTTGTCGGCGGTGTTGGTGACATAGACGGTGTGGGTGCCCGGGTCCACCGCCACCCCGTGTGGGTCCTTGCCGACGGGCACGGTGGCGGTGACCGTGCGCGCCGAGGCGTCGATCACCGACACCGTGCTGTCGTCGTGGTTGACGACGTAGATGGTGTGGGTGCCCGGATCCACCGCCACATCCAGTGGTTGCTTGCCGACGGGCACGGTGGCGGTCACGGTGCGCGTCGAGCCGTCGATCACCGACACCGTGTTGTCTTTGAAGTTGCTTTCGTAGACGGTGTGGCTGCCCGTATCCACCGCCACCCCGTACGGGTACTTGCCGACGGGCACGGTGGCGGTCACGGTGCGCGTCGAGCCGTCGAGCACCGACACCGTGCCGTCGACCTTGTTCGGGTCGTCGCCCGTGCTGACGACGTAAACGGTGTGGGTGGTCGGGTCCACCGCCGCTCCCCGCGCCGCTCCCTTCGGGGCCCTGCCGACGGGCACCGTGGCGGTAACCCTGTATGGGCCCGGACCCGGACCTTTGGTCGGACCCTGACCCCCAAACAGACCCTGACATCCGGATAGGAACACGGCCAACACGACGGCACCGATGACCGCCAGCGCGCCGGTGAGCACCGGTATCGGCACCAGCCGCCAGCGCTTTCGGGCTGGTTGATCATCGCCGCTGGCGCTCATATGCGCTCTCCTGGTCATGGGGTTGTAGTGTGCGCCTGGCACCTACCCGCCGTATGCGAATTCGTCGGGTTCGTTGTTATCCAGCACTTAGACCAGCCGGTCAAAGTGCCTGAGCGCGTCCGTGATCTGATCGGCCAACTCGCGGGCACCGCCCGGCGCGGGCCCACGATTCGAACCTGCTGACAGGCAATCCTCTAGGTACACAACTGTTACTTGTACTGGCGTACAAGACAATTCGCTGTCCGGGTGAGGCGAGTCGTTTCGTGTGATACAGCGCCAGCGCTTTGCCGTTGTCGAAGACCGCCAAATAGTGATGGGCGTGGCGGGCCAGGCGGATCACGTCGGACATGGGCAATATGCTGCCCCCGCCGGTGAGGCCCTTACCGGTGGCGGCTTCGAGGTCTTTGAGTGTGGTGGACACGATGATCGAGGCCGGTAATCCGTTGTGTTGGCCGAGTTTTCCCGACGCCAGCAGCGCTCGCAGGGCGGCGTTCAGCGCGTCGTGCGCCGTGATGGCAGCACCGCGAACGGCCCCGGGGATGGCCGTCGTAGGTGACGCTGAGCAAACCTTTCGCCTGGTCAACTGGGGATCGGTAGCGGCGAGGTCGGTGCCAGCGTGCGCCAATGGACCTGGTGAACCTGGCTGCCTACAGCTATTACGCCAGCGCAGAGGCCTACAGCAAAAACCCCAAAAGCCTCGCGATTGGCCTCAGCGTAACTGCCTTAATAATTGCCCTTTTTGCGTACCTGTTCATTATGTCGCGTGAGACCAAAATTACTGGTCCCCCGCTGACGGGAACTGCCCAGATTTTAAGGGTGAAGAGGATGGGCTGGGCCCAGGGGGCCTATCCCGCGCGGTCCGTGTTGCGGTTCGGACTGAGGGTGGCGATCCCTGGCCGCGAACCGTACGAGGTGATTGTTCGGCAGAATTTCGTCCCGTGGGAGATACCCGCTGTAGGTGAGTTTGTCGCGGTACAGGTTGATTCCACCAACCCGCAGAAAGTTCGGATCGGCCCCGGCCGGCCGGTCGCGCCGTCGGGAGCGGGATCGTTTGACGAGGCCGTGTCGGACCAAAAGCAGCGGATGAACCGAATCCAGCAGATGATGGAAAGAACCTCTGCTGGTCCGGTTCTGTCGGCGGCAGATCTGCTCGCAACCGGTCAGCGCGTATCGGGGGCGCTCAAGTCGTTCGCTCCCACCGGGACCACACCCCGCAGCCTCGGCCGCACTCCCAGCAGACCGGAATTCGCCGACGCCCCGCACTACAATCTCGTCATCGAGCTTCACTTCCCGAATCTGGCCCCGATGGAAACTCGAACCCGCCAGACGGTACACCCCGCCCAGGTGCCCAATCTCGCCATTGGACTCCAACTGCCTTGCGCGGTGGACCCGGCTAACCCCCAACTGTGCGTCGTCGACTGGGACGCCATCGCCCACTGATCCGCTTAGTGAGCGATCCCCGGCGCAGCGGTGCCATATTTCACATCCCCGACGCACCGCGGCCAGCCATGTTCCCGTCTAAACGAGCGCCGCCGTCTCGGCTTGCATCACTTCGGAAGCGGCGCGCTCGCCGGAGCGAATCGCACCGTCGACCCACCCGCACATGACGGCCGAGCTTTCGGTCCCGGCCCAATGGATGCGACCACAGGGCTCGCGCAGGGTGTAACCGAATTCCGTCAGCACCCCGGTCGGCGCGTGGCTGATCATTCCGCCCCCGGAGTAGCGCTCGCTGGCCCAGTTCTGCTCGTGGAATTCGACAGGGGCACTAGCCTTGCTGCCGAACCGATCGACGAGTTCGCGGACGACCACCGCCTTGCGCTCGGCCTCGTCCAGCTTTCCCAGCCGGCGTGCCGCGGGTCCTTCCGTGATGACACACATGATGCCGGGGTCCCCGGTGTCCGTGCAGGCGTCGATCGTCAGGGTCGCCGGCGATCCCGGCGCGGCCGACTGGCCGGACAACCCGTCGGCACGCCAGAATGGCTCGTCGTAGAAGACCGAGATCTTGAAAATCGCGCCAGAAGGCATGCGCTGGTGCAGAAATGCCCGATCCACCGGCAGCGTCGGCTCGTACACGATCGAGGTCGCAATCGCCAGCGGGATCGCCACAACCACTCGCCGCGCCCGCAGCGTCAAACCGTCCGCGCGGACCGTCGCACCGTCGGCATCCTGAGTGATCTGCCGCACCGGCTGCGAAAGGTGAAGCGAATCACCGAGTTCGGCGGTCATCGGGCTATAAATGGCACCCATCCCGCCCACCGGGCGGGCGTCCTGGGAACCGCCCTTGCCCGAAATGACGAAGGTGGGACCACCAGCGGATGCCATCTGCAGCAGCACCCACAGCAGCGACGTCTCCGACGCCGCCGAGGTGTAGGGGCCGGCGAGGGCCATGTCCAGCATCTCGCGGGCCTGCCTGGACATGGTGTTCTTGTCGAGCCACTCGCCCAGGCTGATGCGATCCCACTCCGCGGCCTGCTTGGCCTCCCACGGGGCTTCGCGCGGAATCGATTTGCACATCTTCTCTATCGAGAGCAGGCCGAGACCGAGGTTGGTGACCGCCCACGGGCTGATGGTCCAGGGGATGGTGCCGCCGTAGCGGTGCTTCTTGCCGTCGACGACCATCATCGCGTCGCCGTCGTTGTGCTGCTTGTATTCCGGCACACCGAACTCGGCCATCAGCGCATAGATGCGGTCCTGGCCCGGTCCGATCCACGCGCCGCCACGGTCGACCCACGTTCCGTCGGGACGGTACTCGGTGAACGTGCGACCGCCGACCCGGTCCCGCGCCTCCAGCAGGGCCACCGATTGACCCGCTCGTTTCAACCGAAGGGCGGCCGTCAAGCCTGCGAATCCCGCACCGACCACGCAAAAATCGACGTCTGACACGACTGGCTCCTCACCTAGTCCCGCCCTAGCTGCAAGCTACACCGGTCGCGACACCGGCAATGGCGAATTCACGCGATCGGCCGGTTCAGACCCATTGGTTGACCGTCGGAAGTGAAATGCGTTGCCAGACTGGCACGCTTTGGTTAAGGCGCGACTGCGGGCGGGTACGGCAGGTCGGTACTGCAACCGACCCGCTGATCCTAAACTGAAACGGTGATTTCTAAGGTTCTGGTCGCCAACCGCGGCGAGATCGCGATCCGGGCGTTCCGCGCCGCCTACGAACTGGACGTGGCGACGGTGGCGGTCTATCCGTACCAGGACCGCAATTCCCCGCATCGGTTGAAGGCCGACGAGTCGTACCAGATAGGAGAGCAGGGCCACCCCGTCCGGGCCTATCTGTCGGTCGACGAAATCGTGGCGACAGCCGTCGCGTGCGGAGCGGATGCGATTTATCCCGGCTATGGCTTCCTGTCGGAGAATCCCGACCTGGCGGCGGCGTGCGCAGCGGCGGGTATCACGTTCGTCGGCCCCAGGGCCGAGGTCTTGGAGCTGGCGGGTAACAAGTCGCGGGCAATCGCGGCGGCGCGGGCCGCGGGTCTTCCGGTACTGACCTCATCGGCGCCCTCGGCGTCGGCGGACGAACTGCTGACGGCTGCCGAGTCGATGACCTATCCATTGTTCGTCAAGGCGGTCGCCGGTGGTGGCGGTCGCGGGATGCGTCGGGTCACCGACGCCGCCGCGCTTCCGGAGGCGATCGAGGCGGCCAGTCGTGAGGCCGAATCGGCGTTTGGGGACGCCTCGGTGTTCCTCGAGCAGGCGGTGATCAACCCGCGTCACATCGAAGTTCAGGTCCTGGCCGACAACCACGGCAACGTGATCCACCTCTATGAGCGGGATTGCAGCGTGCAGCGGCGGCACCAGAAGGTGGTCGAGTTGGCGCCCGCGCCGAATCTCGACCCTGCTGTGCGGGAACAGGTCTGCGCTGACGCGGTAGCGTTCGCGCGGCAGATCGGCTACAGCTGCGCCGGAACCGTGGAGTTCCTGCTTGACGAGAACGACCGGCATGTGTTCATCGAGATGAACCCCCGCATCCAGGTGGAGCACACGGTCACTGAGGAGATCACCGACGTCGACCTGGTGTCGGCTCAGCTGCGGATCGCTGCGGGGCAGACCCTGGAAGAGATTGGTTTAACCCAGGATTCGATCATTCCGCACGGCGCGGCGTTGCAGTGCCGGATCACAACCGAGGATCCGGCCAACGGTTTCCGCCCGGACACCGGCCGCATCACCGCCTATCGGACCCCCGGCGGAGCGGGCATCCGGCTGGACGGCGGCACGACGCTGGGCGCGGAGATCGGCGCGCACTTCGACTCGATGTTGATCAAGCTGACTTGTCGGGGCCGTGACTTCGCGACAGCGGTGCGGCGGGCGCGCCGCGCGGTCGCAGAGTTCCGCATCCGCGGTGTCTCGACGAACATTCCGTTCCTGCAAGCGGTCCTGGATGACCCGGATTTTCAAGCCGGTCGTATCACCACGTCATTCATCGAAGAGCGGCCGCAGCTGCTCACCGCGCGCAGTTCGGCCGACCGCGGTACCAAGATCCTCAACTACCTGGCCGACGTCACGGTCAACAAGCCGCACGGTGACCGTTCGTCGGCGGTGTACCCGCACGACAAGTTGCCCGACATCGACCTGTCGATGGCCCCGCCGGCGGGATCCAAGCAGTGTCTCGCCGAACTCGGGCCGCAGGGATTCGCGGCCTGGCTGCGCGAGTCGCGCGGCGTCGGCGTCACCGACACGACCTTTCGCGACGCGCACCAGTCCCTGCTGGCCACGCGGATCCGCACGAGCGGCCTGGTGACGGTGGCGCCCTATATCGCACGATTGACGCCGCAGTTGCTGTCGATCGAGTGCTGGGGTGGGGCGACTTACGACGTGGCGTTGCGGTTTTTGAAGGAGGACCCGTGGGAGCGGCTGATGGTGCTGCGGGAAGCCCTGCCCAACATCTGCCTGCAGATGTTGCTGCGAGGACGCAATACCGTCGGCTACACGCCGTATCCGGACACCGTCGCATCTGCGTTCGTGGATGAGGCGGCGGCCACCGGCATCGACATCTTCCGGATCTTCGATGCGCTCAACAACGTTGACTCGATGCGCCCCGCCATCAACGCGGTTCGGGAAACCGGTACCGCGGTGGCCGAAGTCGCCATGTCCTACACCGGTGACCTGAGCGATCCGGCCGAAAACGTGTACACATTGGACTATTACCTGAAGCTGGCCGAGCAGATCGTCGACTCCGGTGCCCACGTGCTCGCGATCAAGGACATGGCCGGCCTGCTGCGGGCCCCCGCAGCCACCACCCTCGTGTCCGCCCTTAAGTCGCGGTTCGACCTGCCGGTGCACGTGCACACCCACGACACACCGGGTGGCCAGCTCGCCACCTATGTGGCGGCCTGGCACGCCGGCGCCGATGCCGTCGACGGTGCTGCCGCACCATTGGCAGGCACCACCAGCCAGCCCGCGCTGAGTTCGATCGTGGCCGCGGCGGCGCACACCGACTATGACACGGGCCTGCCCCTGTCGGCGATTTGTGAGCTGGAGCCGTACTGGGAGGCGCTCCGTAAGGCGTACCGCCCGTTCGAATCCGGACTGCTCGCGCCAACCGGACGGGTCTACACCCACGAAATCCCCGGCGGGCAATTGTCGAACCTGCGTCAGCAGGCGATCGCGCTCGGATTCGGCGACCGGTTCGAGGAGATCGAAGCGAACTACGCCGCCGCTGACCGAATTCTGGGGCGGCTGGTCAAGGTGACGCCGTCGAGCAAGGTGGTCGGCGACCTAGCGCTGGCGTTGTTGGGTGCCGGTGTGTCCGCCGACGAGTTCGCGGCCGACCCGGGCCGCTACGACATCCCCGATTCGGTGATCGGGTTCTTGCGCGGCGAGCTGGGTGACCCGCCCGGTGGGTGGCCGGAGCCGTTGCGTAGCAAGGCTCTTGAAGGCCGCCGGCCCGCAAAGCCAGAGCAGGAGCTGACCGCCGACGACGCGGCGGCGCTGTCGCTGTCCGGCGCCACACGTCAGGCGACCCTCAACAGGCTGCTGTTTCCCGGACCCACCCGTGAGTTCCTCGCCCACCGCGAGGAATTCGGTGACACATCACAATTGAGCGCCAACCAGTTCTTCTACGGCCTGCGCCACGGTGACGAACACCGGGTGGAGCTCGAGAAGGGCGTAGAACTGCTGATCGGACTGGAGGCCATCTCCGATCCCGACGAACGCGGGATGCGCACGGTGATGTGCATCCTCAACGGGCAGTTGCGCCCGGTGCTGGTGCGCGACCGAAGCATCGCCACCGACGTGCCGACCGCCGAGAAGGCCGACCGCACCAACCCCGACCATATCCCGGCTCCCTTTGCCGGCGTCGTCACCGTCACCGCCGACGTCGGCGATGTCGTCGAAGCCGGCCAGACCATCGCGACGATCGAAGCGATGAAGATGGAAGCCGCCGTGACCGCGCCCAAAGCCGGAAAAGTCACTCGGATCGCGGTATCCCGCACGGCTCAGGTCGAAGGCGGTGACCTCTTGGTGGTGATCGGCTAACCGCTGCCGTTGATCAACAGCGCGGAGACGGCTTGGTTGACACGGCCAAGGCTTAGGAGGGCCCGCCGTACTGCCAGACCAGGTCGTGGTTGCCGGTCATGGTCGGGTTGCACCACATCATGCGGCCGTTGACGTCGCGGGTGGTTGCGTGCAACGCGGTGCAGGCGTCGCCGGGTGCCGGTGCGTCGGCCCGGGCGACACCGGCGACGGCGGGCAGCGGTGAGACGGCGCCAATCATCGCGAATGCTATCGCCAACATGACGAATCGAAGTTTGCTCATTTTGGATCTCTCTTAAGGCATCGTCCGACCCGACTTCACGGTATCCCGCAAAGAACTCGGCGGCAAAAGTAGTCTTTCAAACCATGGGATTCCTCAAGCCCGAACTGCCGCAGGTCGACATGGCCGAATGGAGCAAGGGCACCCGCAGCGAGAAGATCCGCCCGATGGCCAAGCACTGGGCCGAGGTGGGTTTCGGCACGCCGGTCGCACTGCACCTGTTCTACGTCGTCAAGATCCTTCTCTACATCCTTGGTGCGTGGCTATTTGCCTTGACCACCAAGGGGATTGATGGCTTCACGAACGTCGCGTCGTGGTGGTCGGAGCCGATCGTGTTCGAGAAGGTCGTGCTCTACACCCTGCTGTTCGAGGTGATCGGTCTGGGCTGCGGGTTCGGGCCGCTGAACAACCGGTTCTTCCCGCCGATGGGCTCGATCCTGTACTGGATGCGTTTCGGCACCATCCGGCTGCCACCGTGGCCTAACCGCATCCCGCTGACCAAGGGCACCGCCCGCAAGCCGGCGGATGTCTTCCTGTATGCGGCGCTGCTGGTGGTGACGCTTTGGGCGTTGTTCTCCGACGGCACCGGCCCGATACCCGAGCTGGGCACGAGGGTCGGGCTGCTGCCGACATCGGAGATCGTGCTGATCCTGCTGATCCTCGGCGCGGCGGCGCTGCGCGACAAGGTGATCTTCCTGGCCGCCCGCGGCGAGGTCTACGCCACCCTGACGGTGACCTTCCTCTTCGGCGGGGTCGACATGATCGTCGCGGCCAAGATCGTGTTCCTGGTGATCTGGATGGGCGCGGCGACATCGAAACTCAACAAGCACTTCCCGTTCGTGATCTCCACGATGATGTCCAACAACCCGCTGGTGCGGCCGCGGTGGCTGAAACGGCGCTTCTTCGAGAAGTTCCCCGACGATCTGCGGCCCGGTTGGCTTTCCCGGTGGGTGGCTCACCTAAGCACCGCCATCGAGATGCTGGTCCCGCTGCCGCTGTTCTTCTGCCACGGCGGCTGGCCGACCACGGTGGCCGCCGTCGTCATGGTGTGCTTCCATCTCGGAATCCTGGTGTCCATCCCGATGGGGGTGCCGCTGGAGTGGAACGTCTTCATGATCTTCGGCGTGTTGTCGTTGTTCGTCGCGCACGCCCGCCTGGGGCTGACCGATCTCAAACACCCGGTGCCGGTGGCGATCCTGTTCGTCGTGGTCGCGGGAATCGTCGTGCTGGGCAACGTGTTTCCGCGCAAGGTCTCGTTCCTGCCGGGCATGCGGTACTACGCCGGCAACTGGGACACCACGCTGTGGTGCGTCAAGGACTCGGCAAACGAGAAGATCGACAGGGGCATCATCGCGATCGCCAGCATGCCGCAGGCCCAGCTGAGCGCTTCTACGGCAGCCCCGAAGCGGCACAGATCCCGATCTACATGGGATACGCGTTCCGCGGCTTCAACACGCACGGCCGGGCGCTGTTCACGTTGGCGCACCGGGCGATGGCGGGAGAGAACGAGGACGACTACGTCATCACCGACGGCGAGCGGATCTGCAGCACCGCCATCGGCTGGAATTTCGGCGACGGCCACATGCACAACGAACAGCTGATCAACGCGATGCAGGAGCGCTGCCACTTTCAGCCGGGTGAGGTGCGGGTGGTCCTGCTGGACGCGCAGCCGATCCACAAGCAGACCCAGGACTACCGGCTGGTGGATGCGGCGACGGGCGAGTTCGAGCACGGCACCGTCAACGTCGCCGACATGGTGACCCGGCAGCCCTGGGCCGACGATGTGCCGGTCCAGGTGCTGTCGGATGCCACGCCAGCGTGACCGTCGGCGCCCAGCGCGGTCGCCGAGCGTAACGCCACTGCGAAATTTCGGCCTGAAAGTCACCGTGGCGTTTCCCCAGCGAGCGGGAGGTGCCCCCAGCTGGCGCGAAAAGTCAGGCTCCCGCCCGCACCTCGTGCGCCGCGGCGACCATGTTCTCCAGCGACGCGGTGACCTCGTCGACGTTGCGGGTTTTCAGCCCACAGTCGGGATTGACCCAAAGGCGTTGCGGCGGCACGGCTCTCAACGCGGCGCGCAGCGACTCGGCCATCTCCTTGGTGCTCGGCACCCGCGGCGAGTGGATGTCGTAGACACCCGGACCCACGCTGTTGGCGAAGCCGACCGAGTTCAGGTCGTCGAGCACCTCCATGTGCGAGCGGGCCGCCTCGATGGACGTCACGTCGGCGTCCAGGTCGGCGATGGCCCCGATCACCTCACCGAATTCCGAGTAGCACAGGTGCGTGTGGATCTGCGTCGCGTCGGCGACGCCGGAGGTCGCCAGGCGGAAAGCCCCTACGGCCCAACGCAAGTACGCGTCCTGATCGGCGCGGCGCAGGGGCAGCAGCTCGCGCAGCGCGGGCTCGTCGACCTGGATGACCGCGATGCCCGCGGCCTGCAGGTCCACGGTCTCGTCGCGAATGGCCAGCGCCACCTGGTTGGCGGTGTCGGCCAGCGGCTGGTCGTCGCGCACGAACGACCAGGCCAGGATCGTGACCGGCCCGGTCAACATGCCCTTGACCGGTTTGTCGGTCAGGGACTGTGCGTAGGTGATCCACTCGACCGTCATCGGGTGGGTCCGGGACACGTCGCCGTAGAGGATCGGCGGGCGCACGCAGCGGCTGCCGTAGGACTGCACCCAGCCGTTCTGTGTGGCGAAGAAGCCCTCCAGCTGCTCGGCGAAGTACTGCACCATGTCATTGCGCTCCGGCTCGCCGTGCACCAGCACGTCCAGGCCGAGTCGCTCCTGCAGCTTGATGACGTCGGCGATCTCCTTCTTCATCTTGCCGACGTACTGGGCCTCGTCGATCTCGCCGGCCCGAAGTGCCGCGCGCGCCTTGCGGATCGCCGACGGTCTGCGGATACGAGCCGATCGTGGTGGTCGGCAGCGGGGGCAGGTGCAGCCGCGCGTCCTGGCTGGCGCGGCGCTCGGCCGCGTCGCCGCGATGCGCTCCGGACGCGACGATCGAGTCGATCCGGGCGCGGACCTGACCGTTGTGCAGCCGTGGGTCGCTCTTTCGAGAGGCTGCGGCGGCATTGGACGCCGCGATCTCGTCGGCGACCGCGTCGCGTCCCTCGTGGAGTGCGCGCGCCAGGGTCACGACCTCGGCGACCTTCTCCCGTCCGAACGCCAACCAGCTGCGCAGGTTGTCGTCGAGACCGGTTTCGGGCTCAAGCGAATACGGCACGTGCAGCGTCGAGCATGACGTCGAGACCGCAATGCCGGCCGCCGACCCCAGCAGGGTGGCCAGCTTGCCCAGCGCCGCCTCCAGGTCGGTGCGCCAGACGTTGCGCCCGTCAACAATGCCGGCGACCAGGATCTTGGTAGACAGTTCCGGGATGCCCGCCACCGCGGTGTCCGTGCCCGCCACCAGGTCGACGCCGATCGCGTCGATGGGCGTACGAGCCAGGGCCGCCAGGGAGGCGCCGGGGTCGCCGAAGTAGGTCGCGACGTAGATCGCGGGCCGGTTACCCACCGCACCCAGCGCGTTGTAGACGGCCTCGGCCAGCGCGGGCGCGTCGGGGGAGATGTCGGTGACCAGTGCCGGCTCGTCGAACTGCACCCAGTGCGCCCCGTTGTCGGCGAGCAGCGAGAGCAGCTCGGAGTAGATCGGCACCAGCTCTTCGAGCCGCTCGATCGGCGCGCCGCCGCCGTTGACGGCCTTGCTGAGCAGCAGGAAGGTGATCGGTCCGATGACGACCGGTCGCGCGGGAATGCCTTGCGCGAGAGCCTCTTTCAGCTCGGAGAGCACCTTGTCGGGGTTCAGGGAGAACTTGGTGGCGGGCTCGATCTCGGGAACCAGGTAGTGGTAGTTGGTGTCGAACCACTTGGTCATCTCCAGCGGCGCGACGTCGTTGTTGCCGCGGGCGGCGGCGAAGTAGCGGTCCAGATCGTCGGAAACCTGTGCGGCCCGGGCCGGCAGGGCGCCGAGCAGGACCGCGGTATCGAGCATCTGGTCGTAGTAGGAGAAGGTGTTCACCGGTACCGAGTCCAGGCCGGCGGCCGCGAGGTCGGCCCACATGTCGCGGCGCAGCGTCGCGGCGACGGACTCCAGCTCCGATCGGCTGGTGCGTTGGGCCCAGTAGCCCTCGGTCGCGCGCTTGAGTTCGCGTCTCGGGCCGATGCGTGGAGAACCGGTAACGGTGGCGGTGAATGGTTGAGCGGTCACTTGTCGTCCTTTATTTTCCAACGGTCTGGTCACCGCCGGCGGACGCAGCCCGCTCCGTTTTGGGGTGCGCACCACCGGCGCACAACCAGAACGGCCACGGCCAAACGCCCATTCCACGAAGCGATGAGCCCGCCGGACGCGGCGGGCCCGGCACAGCCGGCAGGTCTTCGGACTCGCAGGCGCGCACCGGGTGGTGCTCCTAGTGGCCGTCGCTTCCCAGTCGCTTCGGGTTTGTCAGACCCTGGCGACCAGTGCTGTTGACGGCGGTCGTTCCTGCATACCGCTGCGGGACAGTCCCGGACTCCCACCGGGTTCCCTCTTGCGAAGCATGTCTAACCTGCCTCGCTCGATGCCGGCGCCGCTGTGGTGCGGCGACAGCAGACCAGCTGCGTAGGGCAGCTTACCCCGTTGCCTGGCGGGGTTAGGTTGCCAGGGCTTCGGCGATGGGAATCTCGCCGCTGTTGAAGTCGATGGTTCGGCCGATGGTCGAGTCTTCTGAGGCCGTAGGACTCCCCCGACAAAGTGCCACACTTGTGTTGGTGGCGACAACAGCGCGGCCATCAGGGGGTCAGGAAAGGAAGCGCTGATGAAGCGGGCAGTAATGGGCGCGTCGGCGGCAGCGGTCATGGCACTGGCACCCCTCTGCATTCCACCAGCACAAGCACATGCCGACGATCCGTGTCTCGGCATCACCGATCCCGCAGCCCACCAGGCTTGCATCGATGACCCCATGCACAGATACAAAATGGGCGAGGGCGAGTGCCAGTCGAGCCCCGATTACGGACAGGTGGGCCAGTTTTGTCGAAACTTCTGGGTTCGAACGTCTGCGCTGCTCGGCGAGTCGGCAACTCTGTAACGGGGAGAAAGATGAACGGCGCGCGCTGGTCAATCACGGTTTGCGTAGCGCTGCTTACCCCGTCGCCCGCCGGGGCTAGGTTGCCAGGGCTTCGGCGATGGGAATCTCGCCGCTGTTGAAGTCGATCGTTCGGCCGATGGTCGAGTCGTCTGCCAGCGCGGCGGCCACGACGAGCGCCACGTCGGCGCGCGAGACTTCCCCTTTGCCGGTGCCCAATTCGATGCGGCCGGTGGCCGGCTCCAGGGTGAGGTGGCCCGGGCCCAGCACCGTCCAATCCAGGTCGCTGGCGCGCAGGTGGGCGTCCGCGGCCGCCTTGGCCTCCGCATAGGGGAAGAACGAATCACTGGGCTGCACACCATGATCGGGCCCCGCACCGAAATAGGACACCATCACGAACCGCTTGACGCCCGCTTGCGCGGCGGCGTCGATCACCCGGATCGCCGCGTCCCGGTCGACGGCATAGGTTCGTGCCGGGTTGCCGCCACCGGCCCCGGCGGAGAAGACCACCGCGTCGTGCCCGGCCAGCAGGTCGGCCAGCGCATCGGTGTCGAGCCGCTCGATGTCGGCCACCACCGGCCGGGCGCCCGTCGCCGCGACGTCGTCGGAATGGGCGGGATTGCGGAAGACCGAGCTGACGGCGTCGTCGCGTTCGGTCAGGATGCGGGCCAACTGCAGCGCGACCTTGCCGTGTCCGCCGATGACGATGATCCGTGCCATGCCTTCGACGGTAGCGCCCCTACAGCTTTACCCGCCCCATGATCAGGTCGATGATCGGCTTGCCCGGCGGGTATGCGTTGGTGAGCGAGGCCATCGTGTGCCCGTAGTCGACCAGCAGCGTGATCCCGCTGACGCCGAAGGCGGCGGCGCTGTTCAGGAACGCCATGACGTCGCCCATCTGCTCCGGGGTGTGCACCTTGGAGCCGGTCTCTTCGCGGTAGTCCTGGGCGAAGGTGAGCCAGAGGTCGGCGTTGGCCTGGGCCAACGGGGTGTCGGTAGGGCCCGGGCAGATCGCGTTGATCCGGATGCCCTTCTTCAGCAGCGGGTAGCCCTGGGTCGCGACGTAGGTGTTGACGACCTTCTTGCTGAAGCCGTAGTGGATGATGCCTTCCGATTCGTGCGCTTTCACCCACTCTTGCGCCGCGGCGAAGTCGGGCGTGGCCAGGAACTCCGTGAGCAGCTCCAGGTCGTTCTCCCAGCCCATGCCCGCGACCGAGGAGATGAAACAGATCGCCGACCCCGACGGAAGCTGGTTCTTCTCGAGCAGGCGGTCGATGAGATGCCGGTGTCCGATGAAGTTGATTGCCATCAGGTCGGTCGTCCCGTCGGCAATGCCGGCGGCCGAGAACAGCGCGTGGATCGGACCGTCCAGCTGCTCGATCGCGGCGTCGATCGACGCGGGGTCGCGCAGGTCCACCTGGATGGACTTGGCGACGTCATAGTTCACCGGCGCGTAGTCCATCACTATGACTTCGGCGCCCAGCTCGGCTGCTGACTTGGCCGCCGCGGCGCCCATGCCCGTCGCCCCACCGACCACCAGCGCACGCTTGCCGTCATATCGCAAGCGATCCATAACAGACATTGAGTTCCTCTCTCGGGGCCATGTTCAAGGCCGTTACTAACTGCCCTACTGTAAATGGAACAGTTATTTGGTTCAATACCCGGGCTCAATACCCGGGTTCACTACCTAGTTGCCGCGAACGGCGACACCGCGTAACACGGTGTCACGAACGTGCACCAGCGCCGCGCGTTTTCCGACGGCGCGCAGGATATTCTCCGGTATCCACTGCAGGCCGACCAGGCATCGGGCCAGCATCGTCGTGGACGGGGCGTCGATGCTGATCTCACCCGACCGGATCCCTTCGGAGAGCAGTGATTTCATCTGTCGCACGCTTGCGGTATAGAACCAGCCCGGGTTCGGGGTGTCCGGCGGCGACTGCCGCATCCAGGCCAGCTGGATCCTGAACTCGTCGGAAAATTGCTCCAGCACATTGACGTTGACCCAGCTCAACGCGTCGAGCTTCTCGACGGGCGTCGCATCGGACCCCAGCACGCTGACCCATCCCGCTGCCACTTTCTGGCCGAAGGAACGCATGATCGAGGCGAGGAGTTCGTCCTTGGACCCGATCACCCGGTAGACGGTTCCGGTACCGAGACCCGCCGCCGATGCGATGTCTCGAATGGTGGTGACCTCATACCCTTTGCGGCCGAACTCCGTTCGCGCCACCGCGCGGATGTGCGCGGCTTTGTCGCTGGGATCGGCGTCGCTGTCGTCGGCCCATGTCTCGATCACCTGACTAGCGGCGGCAAAGGCGCTGGACCGATCCAGCGCCGCATCGGTCGGCGGCCGGGCTGCCAATCCGTGCAGGATGATTCGGCACAGCAGCTCGGCCACCTGGTCGGCCGGCGAATTGTGGCGCATGACGGCGAGCCCGACCTGCAGCATCGTCTGGCAAATGCGGTCGGCCAGCGTGGGAAGATCGATGTCGGGTTTGATGTAGCCGCTCCATCTGGCGGCGCGCAGCGTTTGCAACATCGCTTCCTGAATCGCCGTGGGGCGCTGCTGGGTGAGCTGGATGAGCTCCGGATCCGCGCTCGGCCCCTCGTAGAAGGACATCTGCAGGGCGGCCCCGTGTCGCACGGCGCAGTTGGCAATCGCCTTTCCGAGATCGGTGATCTGCTCGCCAAGCCGGTCGCGAATCGGGTTCATCCAATCTCGCCTGCGCGGTTTGCCCGATTCGGTTCAGATCCTCCTGATAGCGCTGGATCAGCTCGAACAGGATCGCCTCTTTGGACTCAAAATGGTGATACAGGCTGCCGGGGAGAATGCCTGCGGCGTCGGCGATCTCCTGCAACGACGTCCGCAATCCCGAGGACGCGATCAACGACGCCGCGGTCTGCAGGATCTCGGTGCGACGCGTCCCGGAGTCGTCCGCGCTCCCGGCTTGCTTCATGCGGTCGACCGCCGACGGCATCCGTATTCGTCCTCCCGCCGAACCAAATCTTTGTTAGAGGCTATCAGACCGGGACGGAAGAAATGCGCTGGACTAGGCGCTGACAGGCCCATCCTAGAGCGCCGGGCCGTCCCAGCGGTCGAGCGCGACCACCTCGTCGACGGGCCGTCGACGGGCCGGCCTGAACGTGTGGCCGGAGCGGAGCCGGCCCACCGGTAGCAGACAACCCTGGACGTACGTCTCGGGAATCCCGAGCAGCTTCCGGACCTCGCCTTCGCGGTGCAGGTGCAGGGTCGTGATGCACGTCCCGTATCCGCGGGTGTGTAGGGCCAGCTGGAAATTCCACACCGCCGGGAAGATCGAGCCGTACAGGGTGGCCTGGTGGAACGACTCGTCGCCGTCGACGCGCGGCAAGTACGGCTGATAGCAAGGGATTACGAGCAACGGCACCCTCGCCATGTTCTCGACCAACCACTCCGTCGACGACATGAGCCGGCCTTCGGGCGTGCCGCCCGGCATCAGGTCGGCGAGCATCTGCCCGCCGACCCGCAGCAGATATGCCTCGCGATACAGCTCGGCGATCGTGGCCCGCAACGCGGGGTCGGCCACCACCAGCCACCGCCAAGACTGCTGATTCGAGCCGTTGGCCGCCTGCAGGCCGATGCGCAGGCACTCGCGAACGTCTTCGATGTCGACCGGAGCGTCCAGGTCCAGCGACTTGCGCGCGGAGCGGGTGGCGGTCAGCAGATACTCGATATCCATTATTGGGTCGTCACTATCCCGTGGTCACTCCAAGCCGCGCGGCCACGGCGAAGACTTCCTCGAAGATCGAGCCGGGCACGGTAAACGGTTCGGTTGCCGACACCTCGGAAAGGTGCGCTTGGATGTCGTCGGCCGTCGGGTTGCTGTCTTTCTCGGCGAACCAGCCCTCGCCGAGACCGATGAAGACCCGTGCGAAACGACCGGCACAGGCCGAGTAGTTCTGGTGGCTGAATTCGCAGGCCCTGCTCGCCAGGAAGACGACCATGGGCACCACCAGCTCGGGTTTGATCACGTCCAAAAAACCGATTTGCTTTAGGGCTTCCGGGTCGCCCACGGTTTCGGTCACCATTCGCGAAAAGCCGAACGGGAGCACGGTGTTGGAAAGGATGCCGTGCTCGGCGCCCTCGATCGCGATCACGTTCGACAGGCCGACCAGCCCGGCCTTGGCCGCTGCGTAATGGGATTCCCACGGCTGGCCGAACATTCCTCCCGACGAGGAGATGAACACGAACCGGCCGGAGCGCTGCTCCTTCATCACCTTGTATGCCGGCTGGCTCAAATAGAACCCGCCGTCCAGGTGCACGCCGAGCATCCGCCGCCAGTCGTCCGCGGAAAGCTCGTCGAAGGCGATGCTGTTGAAGATGCCGGCGTTGCTCACCACGGCATCGAGCCGGCCGAAGCGCTCGACGGCCGTGCGGACGATCGCCTCTCCGCCCTCGGGGCTGGCCACCGAGTCGTGCGATGCCACCGCCGCGCCGCCCGCGCCCTCGATCTCGGCGACGACCTCGTCGGCGACGGTCGTATCGGCGCCCTCGCCGTGCATGGTTCCGCCGAGGTCATTGACGATCACCGAGGCGCCACGCCGGGCCAACTCCAGCGCATACAGTCGGCCGAGGCCTCGTCCGGCTCCGGTGACGATCGCAACCTGGTCGGTGAAGTCGATCATGGGTTGCTTCCCTTCGAGTCCGGGTGTGCAAGGCGTGCACCGAGTTCGGTGAGGTAGCGGTCGGGGCCGCCGAGAAATTCGCTCCAGCTGAGCAGCCGTTTGAGGTACAGGTGAGCGTCGTGCTCCCAGGTGTAGCCGATCCCGCCGAACACCTGGATGGCGGTGTCGCCCACGGCGGCGAGCCGGCCGGCGAACGCCTTCGCCCGCAACGCGGACAGGTGCCGCTCATCGGCATCGGCGTTGACTGGGTAGGCGTCCGAGGCCCACAGCGCGTGGATCACCCCGCTGCGGGCCAGCTCGACCGTCTCGTACATGTCGACGCACAGATGCTGGATCGCCTGAAACGAGCCGATGGCCTGACCGAATTGCTTTCTCACCTTGGCGTATTCGACGGCGAGATCCATGACGGCCTGTGCGGCGCCGAGGGCATCGGCGGCCGTGGCGATAAGCACGTCGTCGACGACCGCCGCGATGGCATCGGGGGTCGCCGTTGCCAGCCGGTACGCGGGCACGTCGTCGAGCGCGACCCGAAACCGCTTGCGGGTCTGGTCGATACCGCGCTCGGGTGTCACCGAGATCGCCAGGGGAGTCGGTCTGCACCGCGAAAAGCCCGGTGCCGTCACGGTCCTCGGCGAACACCAGCAAGACATTCGCCGCGGCGGCGTCAAGCACTGCGGATCTCACCGCGCAGCACGAGGTCGCTATCCCGCTCGACGGCGGTGACGGCGCGTGCGATTGACGATCCAGCGCGCCGACCGTGGCGATCGTGGTGCCGTCGGCGATCCCGGTCAAAAGCTCGGCGGCGGCGTTTCCGGCACCGAGGCGGGCCAGAGCACGCGGCGCGGCGACCGCGCTCGACAACCACGGTCCCGGGTGCAGGGCGGCACCGAGCTCTTCGGCCACGATGCCGGCCTCGACCATCGTCATGCCGGCACCGCCGCATTCCTGCGGCACCAACAGCCCGGTTGTCCCGAGGTCGGCGAGGCCACGCCAGACGGCGCCGGTGGTGCCGGTCGGATCGTCGAGTAGCTCACGCACGTGGCCCGAAATCGGTGCTTTCTCAGCAAGAAAGCGCCGCGCGGTGTCGCGCAGTGCCACTTGTTCGTCGGTCAATTCGAGGTTCATTGTCGGGGTAGTCCGAGCACGCGTTGGGCGGTGATGTTCTTGTTGATCTGAGTCGTGCCGCCCGCGATGGTCAGCGAACGCGACGTCAGGCGGTAGTCGGCCCACCGGCCCGCTGCGCCCTCGGAACCCAGCGCGTCGAAGGCCAGCGCCGCCATCTCCTGTCCGATTTCACCCCACACGGTCTTGGCGAGGCTCGCCGAACCGAGGGCAGCAGTGTCCGAGCCGCCGTGCAGCGTCGCCGAGATCGACCGCTGGCAGAGCACTTCGAGATACTTGATGCGGACCGCGATTTCGCCGAGGCGCCGCAGCGTCACCGGGTCGTGCAGCGCACCGCCAGCATCCGCCGCGAGGTCGGCCACCAATTCCTCGAGCCGCACCTGCATCTCGGCGTACAGCCGCGCCGCCCCGGCGCGTTCGTGGCTCAGCGTGGTGGTGGCCACGCCCCACCCTCCGTTGAGCGGGCCGAGCAGCGCGGACGCCGGCACGCGCACGTCGTGGAAGAAGACTTCGGCGAAATCGGCGTCCCCGTTGAGCGTGACGAGCGGGCGGGCCTCGATGCCCGGCAGCGTCATGTCGACAATCAGGCACGAGATCCCCTTGTGCTTCGGGGCTTCGGGATCGGTGCGCACATACAGCTGGCACCACTGCGCCCGATGCCCGAGCGAGGTCCAGATCTTCTGCCCGTTGACCACGAAGTCGGTGCCTTGGCGGCCGTTCCGGATGGCACGGGTGCGCAGCGCGGCGAGGTCGGATCCCGCTTCGGGTTCGGACATGCCCTGGCACCAGATGTCGTCCGCGCGCATCATGCGGGGGAGCAGCGTCAGCTTCTGGGATTCGGTGCCGTATTGCATGATCGCGGGGGCGATGTTGTTCATGCCGATGACGTTGAGCGGCAATGGCGCCCGCGCGCGCGTCGTCTCCTCGGTGTAGACCAGCTGCTCGAGCACCGTCGCCCCGCGGCCGCCGTACTCGCGCGGCCAGGAAACGGCCGCCCACCCCGCGTCGGCCATCGTGCGGTTCCACGTCCGCAGCCGCTCGAATGCCGCGTCGTCGCGGCCCGAAGGCCGACGGTCCGCGATCAGCTCATCGGTCAGGTTCGCGGACAGCCAGTCACGCAACTCGGTGCGGAAGCGTTCTACTTCCGGTGGGTACGAGAAATCCACGCTGTCCTGTCTACTTCGGTCTTGTCTATCTTGTCTTGTCTACCTCGCGCGATTGACTGCGGCCAAGCCCGGACTTTACGGTGGAACAGATATTTGGTCAACGAGGTTCCCCGACGGTTCGGAGGTCGAGCGTGCCGAGCGACGCCCTTGACGACCACCTGCGGGCCCTCGGCATGTTCGCGTCTGCACTTGCGGGCCGACCCATGGCCGTGGCCGAGCTGCAACCGGACGAACCCCCGTGGACGGACGGCCAGACGATTTACGTCGATGCGCACGCGCGAGCCCGCGCGCAACTCCAAGCCGTGGCCGTGCAGGCTTCGATGATCGCGGCCGGCAGCCTGGACCCCGACGTCGTGCGTCCCCTGGTGCGACATCCCCGGCTGGCGAGGCGCTATCTGGCGCTCGAGGGTCACCGCGCACTGCTCGCCAATGGCGGCGTGCTGCCGGGCAGCTTGGCGTCGATGGGCAACCGCCATATCGCGGGTCGCAGCGACTCGCCCGCCGCTTCACTGAGGATCGCCGAGCAACGGGCCGCGATCGACGACCCGGCGCCGGAATTCGGCGTGATCCGTGCGGCGAAGATCCTGGCCCCGTGCTCCCGAGCGGCCCGAGCAGACCAGGAGAAACCCGAGCATGTCCCCCGGAGCCGCGGCGCGAAGGAACTCGAGGAGTTGGACGACGGTGAGGTCGACGATTCCGACGATCCGGATCTGTTCACCAGCCCTGTCGGCGGCGGCGGTTTCATCGGCAAGTGGTTGAAGAAGATGCTGTCATCAGCGCGTAAGACCGGTAGCGGCGGCGGACCGCCGGGCGCGGATACCCCGACGCATCGAACGAATTCCGGCGAAGCGCGGTGCACACGCCGTACTGTCGCTGGCCGCAACGTCGGGCGAGGACGACGGGGATTTGAAGGACCGCCGGGCCGAAACGGCCGCGGACGGAGTGACGTATCCGGAATGGGACGTCACGCGCAAGAGCTACCGGCCCGACTGGTGCACCGTGCGCGAGGTCGAGCCGAGGATCAAAGCCCATCTTTCCCAGGCCGACCTCTCGATCGACGACGCGATCGGGGTGCGGCGCCCGCTGGCACGCCTTGGGATGGGACTGCACCGCCGCCACCGCCAGTCGCAGGGCGACGACATCGACATCGACGCGGCGGTTGAAGCCCGGGTCGAGGTGCGGGCCGGGTCGGTGCCCGACGAGGCGGTCTACCTCGACAGCCTGCGGCGCCGGCGCGACCTGTCGGTGCTGCTCCTGCTCGATGTGTCGGGGTCGGCGGGTGAGCCCGGGACGGTGGGGCAGACGGTGCACGAACAACAGCGTGCTGCGGTCGCCAACCTCACCGTCGCGCTGCACGACCTGGGTGACCGGGTCGCGCTCTACGCCTATTACTCGCAGGGCCGGCGCGCGGTGAGCATGCTGCCCGTCAAACGATTTGACGATCACCTCGACTCGCAAGTCATGAGGCGGCTGAACAGCCTGGAGCCCGGCGCGTACTCCCGCCTCGGTGCGGCCATCCGCCACGGCTCGGCGGTCTTGGAGGCCCGCGGGGGTACGTCACGGCGGCTGCTGGTCGTGGTGTCCGACGGGCTCGCATACGACCAGGGATACGAGCGGGCCTACGGCGCTGCGGACGCGCGCCGTGCCTTGACCGAGGCCCGTCGCCGCGGCACCGGCTGCGTATGCCTGACGATCGGCGCGGGAACCGACGTGGAATCGCTGCGCAGGGTCTTCGGCAGCACCGCGCATGCGACGATCGCGCGCCCGGATCAACTCGCCGGCGTGATCGGACCGCTATTCCGGTCCGCGCTGCGTGCGGCGGAGGTCCGCCGGAAGTTGTCGTGACCGTCTCCCAATCGTCCTGATGCCAAGTCCCAGAACGAAGTTGGCGCGCCGGCGCTCCGAACCCGCCCGTCAGGGCACTTGAAACAAACATCTGTTCCGGATAGGCTCCCAGTCAACGCGGCCGGCAGAAGGGAAATCAGAAGGGAAACCATGGCCAACGAGTCCGGGCTTGCGTACCGGAACGGCGCGATCCCCGAGGCGGAGATGGTACGGCCCTACTACAAGGCGATCGGCAACGAAGAGGCCGTGTTCAAGGCGGCCTACCGCCAGGGTTTGGCACTCGTCCTGAAGGGGCCGACGGGTTGCGGCAAGACCCGCTTCGTCGAGGCGATGGCCTACGATCTCGGCCGGGCGCTGATCACCGTCGCCTGCCACGACGACCTCACCACCGCGGACCTCGTCGGCCGGTACCTGCTGCAGGGCGACGAGACGGTGTGGGTGGACGGTCCGCTGACCCGGGCCGTGCGTGAGGGCGCGATCTGCTATCTGGACGAAGTGGTGGAAGCCCGGCAGGACACCACCGTGGTGCTGCATCCGCTCGCGGACCACCGGCGGCAGCTGCCCATCGAGCGCCTCGGTGTCACACTCGACGCGGCGCCCGGATTCGGCCTCGTGGTGTCCTATAACCCCGGTTATCAGAGCGTGCTCAAGGACCTCAAGGATTCGACCCGCCAGCGGATGGTTGCCATCGAATTCGGTTTCCCCGCAGCCGATGTCGAAGAGGGGATCGTTGCGCACGAGGCGGGCGTGGACGGTGCCACCGCGGCCGAGCTGGTGCGCTTCGGGCAGGCCATCCGCCGCCTGGAGACCGGCGGGCTGCGGGAGGTCGCGTCGACTCGTGTGCTGATCGCGGCCGGCCAACTTATCGCAGAAGGCCTGACCATGCGAGATGCGGCGCGGGCCGCGATCGCCGGGCCGCTCACCGACGACGTGGCGGTGGGCAGGGCTCTCAACGAGATGGCCGACGTCTATCTGGGCGGGTCTGATGGGTTGACGGGTCCGGTGATTGACGCTGCTTACCGGCCCCGGCTAGGGTAAGAACAAATATTAGGTTTTGCGGATCGGCGCGCTTGAGTTTGTCACCCGGGAGGTCAGATGTCCTACGAAAGCACCGCTGAGCCCATCAAGGTCGGCTACCTGATGGACTTCACGCTGCCGCCCATGTTCCCCGAGGAGATGAAGGCGGACTTCACGCGGTGCTTCGATCTCGTGTTCGAGGAGGCCGTCGAATCCGGCGTGATGGACCGGCCCGTGCAGATGATCTACCGCGAGGTGGAGGGGTTGCCCAAGGGAACGGTCAAGGCGGTGATCGACGCGTTCGGCGAACTCGTCGACGAAGGCTGTCTCGTGGTGTTCGGGCCGCACATCACCGACAACTGCGTGCCCACCCGGGAAGCGATCGAGGAGCGGTTCAAGGTCCCGGCGATCAGCGTCACCGGCACCGACGACTGGCTGGGCGAATGGACCTTCGCCTTCCCGCAAGGCTCGATGACCGACGAGCCGATCTTCATCGCCGACCTGCGTCGGCAAGCGTGAAATCACCGAGATCGGCGTTCTGATGGAGCAGAGCCTGATCGGCGAGAGCTACCTGAAGAATCTGCGAACTGCGTGCCGGCGCAAGGGTATTCGGATCGTCGCCGAAGTCGCGGTCGCGCAAACCGCGCAGGACATCAACGAAGCCGTACGCACCCTGCACGATGCGAAGGCGGAAGCGATCGTCCACCTGGGCTTCGGCTTCGGGATCGTGTTCATCAACCCCGCGTTGGAGGCCGTCGATTGGGACCCGCCGAGGTTCACCACCACGGCGTTTCAGAACGCGTGGGTCAACCCGATCATGTGGAACGCCTTCATGGGTTGGATCGGGGTCGACCAGTACGACGAGAACAATTCGCTCGGCCAGGACTTCCTCGACCGCTACGCGAAAAAGTACAACGGGCGGCGTCCCGAATATTGCGTGCCGCCGGTCAACCGCGACGTCGCCGCGACGTTGGTGCGGGCGTTCAGCGACTCCCACCCGCTCAGCCCGCGTGGCGTCAAGGAGGCGCTGGAGCGGGTGAAGATGATGCCCGCCGCATCCGGTGCGCCCGGCACCCGGGTGTCGTTCGGCAAGTGGACCCGCCGGGCCTGGATGGGCGCCGGCTATCTGGTGGCCCGGACCCTCGACGCCGACGGCATCAACTCGCACCTGGTCGATCGCTTCGGAGAGGAAGGGCTGAGTGAAGAAATGAGTACTGACCAATCCGCACCGCTTGTCGCGGACGAGAAGCCGGCATCCCCGCGCGGAAGCGATAAGCGCGGCTGGGGCGGATGGATAGCCGGGGCTGCCCTCGCGGCGTTCGCGCTCTTCTTCATCGCGAACTGCCGCGTCGCCCTCGACCCGCGCGTGGCCAACCCGAACGTGCAAGGCCGGCCACGCCCGGTCAGGTTCGCCTTCGGGCTGGACTACATCGGGTTCCTGGATGGTGCCACTGTGGTGGCGCTCATCGTGTTGCTGCTGGTCTTTATCAGAGGCTGGCGACGGAATCCGGGCAGTCCGGTGATGTTGATGTTCCTGTGCACCTCGTTGATCGTGTGGCAGGACCCGATCATGAACTGGTCGCCGTTCGCGGTCTACAACCCCGACCTCGTCCACTGGCCGGAGTCGTGGCCGCTGGTGTCGTTGTCGCCGACCGTCGAACCGTTCGTGGTGTTCGGCTACGTGATGTTCTATTTCGGCCCCTACTTCCCGGCGGTCTGGATCCTGCGCAAACTGCAGGCCAAATACGGACCCGAGGCTTTCGTGTCGCGGCACCCGTTGGTCTGCCTGGGTCTGGTGACGATGGCGATCGGCTTCGTCATGGATGCGTTTCTGGAGAACACGCTCATCCACTGGGGCATGTACATCTACTCCCAGGTGATTCCGTGGGGCTCGGTATTCACCGGCACGCACATTCCAATTCCCGCTGATCTGGGAGTCGTTCTCGGTGACGTTCGTGATGGTGCCCGCGGCGATCCTCTGCTATCGCGACGACACCGGAAAGTCGGTGGCCGAGAAGCTGGCCGCGAAAGCGAAGATCTTCCCACCCGCCCGGTGCTCGGCACCTTCCTGGTGATGTTCGCCATCATCAACGTGTCGTACTTCGCTTACGGGGCGTGGTTCTGGGCCATCAAGGTCAGCCATGCGGCGACCTCCGTCGCCTGCCCGTGGCCTTATCCGGAGGCCAAAGTCTATGATCCGCAAGGGTTTTACGAAAAGGCAGGCGCCCAAGGCCCGTACTCGGTCGGCATCTGGTCGACTTGGGCGAGCGGGGAGCCGAACGGACGGCCCCATGTCGACCCGCCGCCGCCGGGTCTAGGCGCCTGTGCGAGCACAGAATGGCTGAGCCGCGCACCGTCGTCGTCACCGGTGCGTCCCGCGGACTGGGTTTCGCGTCGGCCGTGCGCCTGTACCGCGAGGGGTGGCGCGTGGTCGCGGCGATGCGCACACCCGACCGCGGGCTACCGCTGCTGCGCGAGGCGACGGGCGCCGGCTGCTGACGACGACCGGCTGATCGGCGTCCAGCTCGACCTCACGGATGCCGCGTCGGTCTCCGCGGCGGCCAAGGCGATCGAAGAAGCCGTCGGCGCACCCTACGCGCTGGTGCACAACGCGGGGATCTCCGCCGCAGGGATGGTGGAGGAGACGGATATGGCGTTGTGGCAGAAGATGTTCGCCACTCACGTCATGGGCCCCGTCGCGCTCACCCAGGCCCTGTTGCCGTCGATGCGGGCGGCGGGCGAGGGGCGCATCGTGCTGGTCGCCAGCGCGGCCGGGGTGCGCGGCCAGCCGGCCACCGCGCCGTACTCGGCAAGCAAAGGCGCCATGGAACGGTGGGGCGAGTCGATGGCGGAGCGAGATCGCGCCCTTCGGTCTGGGCGTCACCATCTTGGTGGCCGGCACCTACGACACCGAAATCATCACCGACGCGGGCGCCATCGACGATCGCAACTTCGAAGGCCCGTACGCCCGGCTGCACAACACCATGAACACCCGGGGGCGCTTCGCGATGCGTTTCGCCGTCCACCGGAACGATTCACCGATGGATTGGTAAAAGCGTTGCAGGACAGCGGGTCATTTCGCCGTCGGGCTGTTGGACCGGATGCCTCTATGTTGCTGATATCCAACAGGATGCTTCCGGCTATCGGGATGCACCACATGTCGCGGATCGTGCTGGGCATCCCGAGACAGGGGTCGATGCGGGACGGGGCGTGGCCCGTTGACCGCGGGCCCAAAAGGCGATGGTGCTCGTCGCGCGCGTTCTTCCGGCGCCGGTTATGCAGCGCTTGGCGTCGCTGGCGGCCAAGCGCCGCAAGGGAAATCAAGGGGACTGAGGGGACTAAGGAATAGATATGGATCAGCTTTTCGACGACCTGGAGGATTTCGGATCCTTCGACGACGCGATATCGGGTGACGTGCGTGACCCGTACACCGAACTGGCGCGGCTGCGTCGCGAGGAACCGGTGCAGCGACTCGAGACGTCGGGAGCGCTTCCGCACGAGGAATCGCTGCCGATGTTCATCGTGTATCGCCACGAGGATGTGCAGCAGATGCTGCGCGACAACGAGACGTTCTCGTCGGCGGCCGTCATCGCCGCGTTCGGCCCGGTGCTGGGTGAAGGCGTGATGCTCGGCATGGACGAGCCGGTCCACGGGCGGCTGCGTTCGTTGGTACAGAAGGCTTTCACGCAGAAGTCGTTGGCGCGGTGGGAAGACGAGTTGGTCGGCCGCGTGGCAAATAGCCTGATCGACAACTTCGCACCCAATGGCAAGGCGGATCTGGTGAAGGAGTTCACCTTCGACTATCCGAGCCAGATCATCGCGCGTCTGTTGGGCTTGCCGGAGAAGGATTACCCACAGTTCCAACGGTGGTCGATTTCGCTGCTGAGTTGGCTGATGAACCCGGAACGCGGGCTCGCGGCCTCGGCTGCCCTGTGCGACTACTTCGCACCGATCCTGCAGGCTCGCCGTGCCGAGCCGAAGGACGACCTGATCAGCGCGCTGGGTGCGGCCGAAATCGACGGGGAGAAGCTGGCGGACGAGGAGATCTTCTCGTTCCTGCGACTGCTGCTGCCCGCCGGTGTGGAGACGACGTATCGGTCGCTGGGCAGCCTGCTTTTCGGCCTGTTGTCGAATCCCGCGCAGCTTGACGCGATCCGCGCGGATCGGTCGCTGCTGCCGCAGGCCATCGAGGAGGGCGTGCGGTGGGAACCGCCGCTGCTGACCATCACCCGGGTGGCGACCCGTGACACCGAGCTCGGCGGGGTGGCGATCCCGGCGGGTGCGACGGTGATGCCGATGCTGGGTTCGGCGAACCGGCAAGACGACCGCTACCCCGATCCCGACACGTTCAACATCCACCGGCAGGCCAAGGCGAATCTCGGTTGGGGGCACGGCGTCCACGTCTGCCTGGGCATGCACCTGGCCCGGCTCGAGATGCGCACCGCCATCAACCTGTTGCTGGACCGGCTGCCCAATCTTCGGCTCGACCCCGACGGCGACGATCCGCACATCCGCGGGCAGGTTTTCCGGTCGCCGACCTCGCTGCCGGTGCTTTTCGATGCCCAGTGAACCCGCGAGCTTGCCAATCGGCTAGTTTCCAGTAAGGCTCTCCGTAGCCCCTCAACGACCCAGAAGAGAGTGACAAAGATGACTGAGGCTGTAAAGGTCCGCTTCGAGCCGAAGATGATGATCGACGGCAAGCTCGTCGACGGGCAGGCGGGCACTTTCACGAACATCAACCCGGCGACCGAGGAGACGCTCGGGGAAGTCGCCGACGCGTCGAAGGAGGACATGCACCGGGCCATCGACGCCGCCCGGCGCGCCTTCGACGAGACCGACTGGTCGACCAACAAGGAGCTGCGCAAGCGCTGCCTGTTGCAGCTGCACGACGCGATCGAGTCCGAGATCGATGAGCTGCGCGAGGAGCTGATCCTCGAGGTCGGCTCGCCCCGGGCCATCACGTTCGGGCCCCAGCTCGACGCCCCGCTGGCCGACGGGCTGAAGTACCCGGCCAGGCTGATCGACGAGTACGCCTGGGAGACCGACCTGGGCGACCGGGTGATCAGCCTCACCGGCGCGCTGACCTCCATCAAGGTCTGGCGGGAGCCGGTGGGCGTGGTCGGCGCGATCGTGCCGTGGAACTTCCCGTTCGAGGTCACCCTCAACAAGCTCGGCCAGGCGCTGGGCACCGGCAACACGGTCGTGCTCAAGCCGGCGCCGAACACGCCGTTCAACGCGACCCGGCTGGGCCGGCTGATCGCCGAGAAGACCGACATCCCCGCCGGCGTCGTCAACGTCGTCACCGCGTCGGATCACTTTGTGGGCGAGGAACTTACGCTGTCGCCCAAGGTCGACCTGATCTCGTTCACCGGCTCGACGGTGGTCGGCAAGCGGATCATGGAAAAGGGCGCCGCGACCATGAAGCGGCTCTTCCTGGAGCTCGGCGGAAAGTCGGCCACCATCGTCTTGGAGGACGCCGACTTCGGGCTGGCCTGTGCGATCGGCATCGCGCCGTGCATGCACGCCGGGCAGGGCTGCGCCAACCCGACCCGGATGCTGCTGCCGCGCTCCCGCTACGACGAGGGCGTGGCGATCCTGAAGAGCATCTACGAGAACGTCACGTGCGGTGACCCGCAGGACCCCGGAACGCTTTGCGGCCCGGTGATTTCGGAGAAGCAGCGCGAACGCGTGATGGGCTACATCAAGAAGGGCGTCGAAGAGGGCGCCACCGCGCTGGTCGGCGGCCCCGACGCGCCCACCGGTTTCGACAAGGGATATTACGTAAGGCCAACGCTTTTCACCGATGTCGACAACTCCATGACGATCGCGCAGGAGGAGATCTTCGGCCCGGTGCTGTCGGTCATCCCGTTCGACACCGAGGAGGATGCGATCCGGATCGCCAACGACAGTGTCTACGGGTTGGCGGGCAACGTGATGTCGGGGTCGCTGGAGCATTCGCTGGCGGTGGCCCGCCGAATCAAGGCCGGCTTCATGGGCGTCAACGGTGGTGCCCCGTACGGCGCCGACACACCGTTCGGCGGATACAAGGAGAGCGGCGTGGGACGACAGAACGGTGTCGCCGGCTTCGACCAGTACACCGAGATCAAGTCGGTGGGCTACCCCGCCGGGTGACGCACTAAATCGCCGCGAGCTGGGGGCATCGCCGCGAGCGTGCGTGTCTGCACACAGACACGCCGCGCGGCGCGGCATTCTGCGCACGCTCGGCGAAGAAACGCGTGTGCAGGAGCATCGCGTCCATCCCGTTGAGCCGCTTCACTGCACCATTATCACGTCCGCCGTGGTACTTACTTGGCTCGATGCGCGCCTTGCGCGCGGGCCATTGAGCGACTCTGGAAACTGCTAGCGCATGCGAGATCGCATTCGCGGATCGGGTGGTGGTCCTCCGAGGTACCCATGTGGCCAACGTGGCCGCGGCCCGCGTCTAGACCACCCCGCCCAGCAACCTCCCAACCCCTTGGTTGACAATCGACGCAAGACCCCAGCGTCAAAGGAGACATCACCATGGCTGAAGCCGTCATCGTCGAGGCAGTCCGCTCACCAGTCGGGAAGCGCAACGGCGGGCTGTCCGGGGTGCACCCGGCCGACCTGTCCGCGCAGGTCCTCAACGGGTTGGCCGACAAGGCCGGCATCGATCCCGGGATCGTCGACGACGTCATCTGGGGCTGCGTCATGCAGGCCGGCGAACAGGCCCTCGACATCGCACGCACCGCGCTGCTCGCGGCCGGCTGGCCGGAAACCGTCCCGGGTGTGACCGTCGACCGCCAGTGCGGGTCGAGCCAGCAGTCTATACATTTCGCCGCCGCCGGCGTGGTGGCCGGGCACTACGACGTCGTCGTTGCCGGCGGTGTGGAGTCGATGTCACGGACCCCGATGGGGGCATCGCTTGCCAATGGCGGTCGTCCGTATCCGGACGCCTTCATGACGCGCTACGAGGGCCAGGTCCCCAACCAGGGCATCGGTGCGGAGATGATCGCCGAGCAGTGGGGCTTAGACCGCACCGCGCTCGACGAGTTCTCCCTGGGGTCACACGAAAAGGCCGCGGCAGCACAGGATTCCGGTGCCTTCGACGACCAGATCGTGGGCATTAAGGTAACGGACGGCTCGGAAAAATCAGTCGTGCTCAAGGACGAGGGCATCCGCCGCGGTACACCGATGGAGAAGATGGCCTCGCTCAAGCCGGCGTTCAAGGAAGACGGCGTGATCCACGCGGGCAACTCTTCGCAGATCTCCGACGGCTCGGCCGCGATCCTGTTCATGTCGGCCGAGAAGGCAAAGTCGCTGGGGCTGAAGCCGCTTGCCAAGGTGCACACCGCGACGCTGGCCGGCGCCAACCCGGTGATCATGCTGACCGCGCCCATCCCGGCGACCCAGAAAGTGCTGAAGAAGTCCGGCCTGTCCATCGACGAGATCGGGGCGTACGAGGTCAACGAGGCGTTCGCGCCCGTTCCGCTGGCCTGGCTGAAGGACATCGGCGCCGACGAGAAGAAGCTCAACCCCAACGGCGGGGCGATTGCGCTCGGCCACCCGCTCGGCGGTTCGGGAGCGCGGTTGATGACGACCCTGCTTTACCACATGCGCGACAAGGGAATTCGCTACGGCCTGCAGACGATGTGCGAGGGCGGCGGCCAGGCCAACGCGACCATCGTGGAACTGCTATGACGGATGCCGCCCAGTCGGCGGTGCTGGTCGGCCGCTCCGGGAACGTAGCGGTCATAACGATCAACCGGCCGGAGGCCCGCAACGCGGTCAACGGCGCGGTCAGCGTCGGCGTCGGGGATGCGCTGGAAGCAGCGCAACACGATCCCGAAGTGCGGGCCGTGGTGATCACCGGCGCGGGCGACAAGTCGTTTTGCGCCGGAGCCGATCTCAAGGCGATCGCGCGCCGGGAGAATGTGTACCACCCCGACCGCCCCGAGTGGGGCTTCGCCGGTTACGTGCACCACTTCATCGACAAGCCCACCATCGCCGCGGTCAATGGCACCGCGTTCGGGGGAGGCACGGAATTGGCGCTGGCCAGCGACCTGGTGGTGGCCGACGAGCGCGCCCAATTCGGGCTGCCGGAGGTCAAGCGCGGGCTTGATCGCCGCCGCCGGCGGTGTGTTCCGCATCGTGAACCAGCTGCCCCGCAAGGTTGGGATGGAACTGCTGTTGACCGGCGACCCGCTGACGGCCTCCGACGCCTGGAAGTGGGGCCTGGTCAACCAGGTGGTGAAAGAGGGTTCGGTCCTCGACGCGGCCCTGGCACTGGCGGCCCGGGTCACTGTCAACGCGCCGCTGTCCGTGCAGGCCAGCAAGCGCATCGCCTACGGGGTCGATGACGGCGTCATCACCGCCGACGAACCGGGCTGGGAGCGGACCGTGCGCGAGATGCGCTCCCTGATCAGATCCGAGGACGCCAGGGAGGGGCCCCTGGCGTTCGCCGAGAAGCGGGAGCCGGTCTGGAAGGCGCGCTAGTGCGCCAGGACGTTCACCGCGCGCCCGAACACCGCCGGCAGCATCGCGGACGCCGGCACGATGGCGCGGCGCGTCACTGGCGGCGTGCTGGCCAGCACCAGCGCTCGAGTCAGCAGCCGGTAATTGCGGGTGACCCGATGCCACGCGGCCTCGTATGACGACGGTGCGTCGTTGACGATGGCGTCGACCGCCGCGCGCGGCTTGCTTGACCGCAAGGCTGATGCCCTCGCCGGTCAGCGCGTCCTCGTAGCCCGCCGCGTCGCCCACCAACAGCACCCGTCCCGCGACGCGGCGGGAGACCACCTGGCGCAGCGGGCCGCAGCCGCGGGCCTGCCCGCGATCGGCGCCTGCCAAATGCTGGGCCAGCCACGGGAACCAGGCCAGGTCGGGTCGCCCGCCCGACAGTATCGCCACGCCGACCAGGTCCGGTTCCACCGGCGTCACGTACGCCTCACCCCTTCGGGACCAATGCACCTCGACGAACTCCGACCACACCGGCACCTTGAAGTGCCATCGCACGCCATGGCGCCGCGGTGTTCCGGCCGTGGCCTTGATTCCGACGGCGCGCCGCACCGACGAGTGCAGCCCGTCGGCACCCACCAACCATCTCGCGCGCACGCCGGCGGCGCTCACTCCGTGCGCGTCCTGCTGGACGCTGGTAACGCGTTCCCGGATCCACTCGGTGTCTTGCTCTTTGGCCCGTGCGGCCAGCGCCGCGTGCAGGGTGGTGCGTCGCACGCCCCTGCCCGGCCCGTTGCGAAACCGCGCCTCGGCCCGACGATGTTCACTCACGTAGGCGATCCCGTGAAATGGCATGCCGGCCGGGTCCACGCCGAGGGAGGTCAGCTCGGCCAGTCCACCGGGCATCAGCCCCTCGCCGCAGGCCTTGTCGATGGGGTTCTCTCGTGGCTCGGCCACAATCACCGAAAGCCCTTGCCTGCGAGCGTGTAACGCCGTGGCGAGGCCGCCCGGGCCGCCACCGACGATCAGCAGGTCCGAGTCGTAGTCCGTCATGCGTAGCCCAAGGCCGAGTTCTCCACCCGCATCCGCGTCCTCAGCAACATCGCGTTGGCCAGCGTGAAGGCGGCCGCGGTCAGCCATGCGGTGTGTATCAACGGCAGCGCGAACCCTTCGGCCACCACAGCAACATAGTTGGGGTGGTGCAGCCACCGGTAGGGGCCCTGCCGCACCAACGGCGCGTCCGGCAACACGATCACCCGGGTGTTCCACCGGCGGCCCAGCGTCGTGATGCACCACCAGCGCAGCACCTGGGCCAGCACCGCCACGGCCAGCATTGGCCAGCCGAGCCAGCCGATGAACGGCCGGTGCAGTGCCCACGGCTCGATGAGGCAGCCGAGTAACAGTGCGGTGTGGATCGTCACCATTATCGGATAGTGCTCGTGACCAAACTCCTTGCCGCCCTGGGAAAAAGCCCATCGCGCATTGCGTTTGGCCACGACCAGCTCGGCGAGCCGTTCGATGGCTACCGCCAGGATCAGCAAGTAATACATAGCTCTTTTGGGCCCTACCAGCCGAGCAGCACGAATTCGGCGGAGAAACCCGGTCCCATGGCGATCATCAGCCCGATCGTACCCGGCGACGGTGGGTCGGCCATTGTGGCGTGGAGTATGTCGAGTACAGAAACCGACGACAGGTTTCCATTGTCGCGCAACGAGGTTCTGGTGCGTTCGAAGGCATCCGCTGGCAGCTCCAACGCGTCTTCGACCGCGTCGATCACCTTCGGGCCGGCGGCGTGCAGCAACCATGTTGAGACGTCGGCTGTGGTCAGTCCGTGGTCGGCAAGGAATTTGAGGATGTCGTCGCTTACGTATTTCTGGACGATGGTCGAGATCTCGGCGGACAGGACAATCTGAAACCCGTCGCTGCCGATGTTCCAGCCCAACACGTCTTCGGTGTCCGGGTAGGTCAGGCTGCGGGTGGCCAGCAGCTTCGGCCCAACCGGCGCCCGGTCGGCTCCGGTCGCGATGACGACGGCGGCGCCGTCACCGAACAGGCTGGAGGCGACGAGATTCGCGATCGAATTGTCCTCGCGCTGAACGGTCAGCGAGCACAGCTCGACCGCCAGCAGCACGGCGACGTGATCGGGAAACGCCCGGAGGTAGTCATGCACGCGCGCCAGGCCGGCGGCGCCCGCAACACAGCCCAGGCCGAACAAGGGGACGCGTTTGACGTCTTGGCGCAACCCGACCCGCGAGGCCAGCAGAGCCTCCAATGACGGTACGGCGAGCCCGGTAACCGTCGTCGAAAACACGACGTCGACGTCCGACGGCTTGAGCTTGGCTTCATCGAGCGCAGTGAGCAGCGCCTGCTCCGCCAGGTCGAGGGCGACCTCGACGAACTTCTCGTTTGCGTCGGTGAAACCGGTTATCTGCTTGTATTGCGCCAGTGGCAGCGCGGTGTGGCGGGTCGCGACCCCACTGGTTTGTGCAAACCGCCGAAACTCCGGGCCGGCGAAGTCGGTCAACGCCCCGATGAGCTCTTCCTGGCTGTACAGGTTCGGTGGGAACTTCACTGCGACTGCGGCGACGGACGGATGTGCGCTGGGCATCGGTGCTTTCGCACCCTCACGCAATGCGCTGCCCCCGGTGATCTGCTCCATGTACGGGTTACGTCGCCGCGGCCCCATCGGTTCAATGTGCCGTCCGCCACACTAGGGTCGGGGGTATGCGGATTTTGGTCACCGGTGCCACCGGATACGTGGGATCGCGACTGGTCACCGCGCTGCTGGCGGATCAACACCAGGTCGTGACCGCCACCCGAAACCCGGAGCGCCTCAAGCGTTTAGGTTGGTTCGACGACGTCGCACCGCTGACCCTCGACGCGTCCGATCCCGTGTCGGTGCGGGCCGCTTTCGCCAGTTCCAGGGACGCCGCCAGACCCCATCGACGTGGTGTATTACCTGGTGCACGGGATCGGTCAACCCGGCTTCCGCGATGCCGACAAGGCCGCGGCCACCAACCTCGCAGTCGCGGCGCGGGACGCCGGGGTGCGACGCATCGTCTACCTGGGCGGCTTCGTGCCCGCCGACCAGGCACTGTCCGAGCATCTGACCAGCCGCGCCGAGGTGGCCGAGGCCCTGACGGTCGAGGACGGCCCGGAATTGGTGTGGCTGGGCGCGGCGATGATCATCGGCGCCGGCTCGACGTCGTTCGAGATGATGCGCTACGTCGGAGACCGGTTCCCGCTCATCCCGATCCCGAACTGGATGGACAACCCGATCGACCCGATCTCCATCCGCGACGTGCTGCACTATCTGGTCGCCGCGGCGGACCCCGCCCGGGTGCCCGCGGGCGCGTACGACATTTCCGGGCCCACCACCACGTCCTACCGGGAGCTGCTCAAGACATATGCGCGGATCTCCGGCAGGTGGCATGCCGCCTTCCCGGTCGGCAGGGTGGACACCGCCCTGGCGTCGCTGATCACGGGCATCGCGCTGCCAGTGCCTCAGGGGCTGGCCGAAGACCTGGTCGAGTCGCTGGACCATCCGATGGTCGCCTCGGTCAGTGGCCTGCGCGATCGGGTGCCCGATCCGCCAGGTGGACTGCTCGGCGTCGACGACGCCATCGCCCTGGCGTTGGCAAACGGGCCGAACCGGCCGCCCAGGCCCGTCAATGCGTTAACCGATCCGCATCAGCTGGCCGACAGCGATCCCGCCTGGGCAGGTGGCGATGCCCTGCGAATCCGCCGGCTCGCCCGGGCGATTACCCCGCCCATCGTCCGGCCCACGCTCAGATTGGTCGACAACGTTCCGGGCCCGCTCGCCGGTGCGCTGCGAACCGGCCTCGACATCCTGGTCGCCTTGAACGCGAAGGTACGTCCGGCATGAGCCAGTCGCTTACTCCGTACCGCGCCACCGTTCTCTCCGAGCTGCGCCGCGCGATCACCAATGTCGCTGTGCCCCACAATGAACCACCTGCCGTGGTGCGACGCCGGCGCGTCATTGTGGCAATCACGATCGTGATCGGTGCTGCGGTGCTTGGGTTTTCACTGCGGCGCCACCCGGGTGAGTCGAGCTTCTACTGGCTGATCCTGCTGGCGGCGGTATGGATCGCCGGCGGGTTCATCTCGGGCCCAGTGCATTTGGGTGGCATCTGCTGGCGCGGCCGCAACCAACGGCCGGTCATCACGGGAACGACCGTCGGCCTGCTGCTTGGCGGTGTGTTCGTGCTGGGCGGACTTATCGCGAGGGAGATACCGGCCGTCTCGGCCTTGATCATCCGGGTGCTGCCAGTACGCCCACGAGGGGTCTTTTCCTGCTGGTGGTGGTGATCACGGTGGTCAACGGCGTCGCCGAGGAGATCTTCTTCCGCGGCGCACTTTATACCGCGCTGGGTCGGTACCACCCGGTCGTTATCTCGACCATCTTGTACGTCTGCGCGACCATAACCAGCGGCAACCTGATGCTCGGGTTCGCCGCGATCATCCTCGGGACGGTGTGCGCTTTGGAGCGCCGGGCCAGCGGCGGTGTGCTGGCCCCGGTGCTGACCCACTTCGTGTGGGGCCTGATCATGGTGCTCGTGCTGCCTCCGATGTTCGGCGTCTGACCCCGGCTATCCGGCTGCGCCGACGACGTCGCGTGCCAGCGCGCTCAGGGCGGCGGTACGTAAAGGGCCACAACGCAAACCAGTACAGCCGGCCCAGGACGCCGCTCGGCAGAAAGATCGCCCGCTGCGTATACCTGCTGCCGCCGCCATCTTGCGGTGTCACCGTGATCTCGAGCCAAGCCCGCCCCGGCGAGCGCATCCGGGCGCGCAGCCGCAGCTTAGAGCCGGGCTGGCGCTCCTCGACGCTCCAGCGGTTGAGCAGGCGGCTGAGCCGCTGGAGCCCCAACCGGCCCCCGTACGCGGCTTGTTCGGCCGCATTCCACACGTCTGTAGCTGTCGCGACGGTGACGACGGTCCGCACGTCCGTGTAGACGATCTCACCGGCCCAGTCTGGGTCGCTGGGCAGCGGGTCGGCCGGCTCCGATCCCAACGAGGACCAACTGGCGTCGGTGAACCCACGGCTCGCCCGGTTGAGCGCCAACTCGACGGCGCGCCGGTAGCCGGTGAGGCCGCCGGGGGGCGGCTCGATGATGCCGTTGACGTCGACATTGCGCATTACCGCGTCGCATTCCAGCGATTCGATCAGGGGCCGCGCCAAACCGGGCGGAATCGGAGTCACCGTCCCGACCCACAGGCTCGCGACCGTCGGCGTCAAAAACGGCAGCACGATCAGGTAGCGCCGATGCAATCCGGCGACCTCGGCGTAGACCCGCATCATGTCGCCGTACTCCAACACGTCGGGCCCACCGATGTCCCAGGTGCGCGAGGACGGCACGGCTGCCGCCGCCGCGGCGACCAGGTAATGCAGCACGTCGCGCACCGCGATGGGCTGAATTTTGTTGCGCACCCACTTCGGTGTCGTCATCACCGGCAACCGGTCGGTGAGGTGCCGGATCATCTCGAACGACGCCGACCCCGACCCGATGACCACTCCGGCCTGCAGGACGACGGTTTCGATCCCGGAGTCGATGAGGGCTTCGCCCACGGCCCTGCGCGACTCGAGATGCGGCGAGAGTTCGCTGCCTTCCGGATGCAGCCCGCTGAGATACACCACCCGCCGCACGCCGGCGCGGCGGGCGGCCGTCACGACGTTGCGCACGGAGCGGCTTTCCTCGGCGGCAAAGTCCTTCGACGTGCCCATCGAATGGACCAGGTAGTAGACGACGTCGATCCCGTCGAACGCCGCGATGAGCGAATCGACGTCAGCCAGGTCGCCGCGCGCCACCCCCGCGCGCTCTCGCCAGGGCACGTCCGCCAACTTGCCCGGGTCGCGAGCCAGCGCGCGAACGTGATGGCCCGCGTCCAGCAGCCGCGGCACGAGCCGGGCGCCGATGTAGCCGGTCGCCCCCGTCACGAGGCAGCGAACTTGTACTACGGACATCGATTCCCCTTTCTTGCTTGTCAGTCCGGATCTGACGCAAGAAAGGATTGCCGGCTTCCGCTCGGATTAAGCGTGGCGTGGCCTTTCAGCGATCCGTGAAGGCGGGATCGCGTCGCTGCTGGAATGCCGTTGCGCCCTCGATGAAATCGTGCGATCGCGACAGCACCGTCTGTCCCTGGAGCTCGCGCTCCAATGCCGAATCCAGCTCGGTCAAGGTGGTCGCGTTGATCGCATCCTTGGTCTTTGCGTACGCCACCACCGGGCCCGCCAGCAACTTCGAGACAACCTTGTCGACCTCGGCCTTGAAGTCCTCGGCGGGATAGACCGCGGAGACCAGCCCCCAAAACAACGCGTCGACGGCCGGCAGCCGCTCGGCCAGCAGCGCCATTCGCATGGCGCGGATCCGGCCGATCGCGGCGGCGATCAACGCCGACGCGCCGCCGTCGGGCATCAACCCGACCTGTGTGAAGGCGAGCATGAAAAACGCCTTCTCGGAAGCCAATACGAGGTCGCATGCCAAGGCCAGGGACACACCGACGCCGGCCGCCGGCCCGTGCACGACGGCAACGACCGGCCGCGGCAGCGCGGTGATGGCCCGCACCGCCCGGTTGGCCTCCGCGATGATTCCGGTCCCCAGGCCGCCGCCGGTCACATCCTCGGCGCTCATGCCCGCCCCGGAGCAGAAACCGCGACCCGAACCGCCGAGGCGCACCACCTTGACCCGCGGATCCGTGGCCGCGCGTTCGATCGTGTCGGCGATGCCGCCCAGCACCCCGGCGGTCACCGAGTTGAGGCTGTCGGGGCGATCGATGGTCACCGACAGCACGCCCTCGGACAGGGTGACGGCAAGGCCTGCGACGGGGGACAGCGTGTCGATCGCGGATCCAGGCATGGGCCCACACTAGGTGACCGGGGTGCGTGGCCGTTGGGGGCGGCTGCGAAGATGCGAACGGGACGGGGCGATGGCGTCAGAGCAGACGAAAGGTCGGTAGATCGTGGCTGGACCGCTGAAGGGATTGCGTGTTGTCGAGTTGGCCGGCATCGGGCCCGGCCCGCACGCCGCGATGATCCTCGGGGATCTGGGGGCCGACGTGGTGCGCATCGACCGGCCGTCGGCAGCGCCGGGGGCGGCGGCGTCGTCAAAGATGCCATGAGTCGCAACCGCCGGATCGTCACCGCCGACCTCAAGTCGGATGCGGGGCGCGAGATGGTGCTCAAGCTCGTCGCGAAAGCCGACGTGCTGATCGAGGGCTACCGTCCCGGCGTGACCGAACGGCTCGGCCTCGGCCCCGAGCAGTGCGCCCAGGTCAACGACCGGCTGATCTACGCCCGAATGACCGGCTGGGGACAAACCGGCCCGCGCAGTCAGCAGGCGGGCCACGACATCAACTACATCTCGCTGAACGGGATCCTGCACTCCATCGGCCGGGTGAACGAGCGGCCCGTGCCGCCGCTGAACCTGGTCGGTGACTTCGGCGGCGGCTCGATGTTCTTGCTGGTCGGCATCCTGGCCGCGCTGTGGGAGCGGCAGAATTCCGGCAAGGGTCAGGTCGTCGACGCCGCGATGGTCGACGGTTCCAGCGTGCTCATCCAGATGATGTGGCAGATGCGCGCCTCCGGCATGTGGACGGACGTGCGGGGCACCAACATGCTCGACGGCGGCGCGCCCTACTACGACACGTACGAGTGCGCCGACGGCCGCTACGTCGCGGTCGGCGCCATCGAGCCGCAGTTCTACGCGCCATGCTGGCCGGACTGGGCCTGGACGCCGCCAACCTGCCGCCGCAGAACGACGTCACCCGCTGGCCCGAGCTGCGGGCGGTGCTCACGGAGAGGTTCGGCAGCCACGACCGTGACCACTGGGCGAAGGTGTTCGCCGACTCCGACGCGTGTGTGACACCCGTGTTGGCCTTCGGCGAAGTGCAGACCGAGCCGCACATCACCGAGCGCAACACCTTCTACGAAGTCAACGGGGGCCTGCAGCCGAGGCCGGCCCCGCGGTTCTCCCGCACCGCGCCCGACACGCCGCCGGGCGGCGGCGCCGGCGACCGGCATCGAGGCGGTGCTCGAGGACTGGGTATAGTCCCAACCAACCAGTAGGCCGGACTTAGGGGCCGGACGATAGGGAAGGACTCCACATGGAGATCAAGGACGCCGTAGCCGTCGTCACCGGGAGGCGCGTCAGGCCTGGGCCTGGCCACCACCAGGCGGCTGCTGGACGCCGGGGCGCAGGTGGTTGTGCTCGACCTCAGGGGCGAAGACGCGGTTCGGCGAGCTGGGTGATCGCGCGCGGTTCGTGCAGGCCGACGTCACCGACGAAGCCGCTGTCGGCAGCGCGCTCGACGTGGCCGAGTCGCTGGGCCCGCTGCGCATCAACGTCAACTGTGCGGGCATCGGCAACGCCGTTAGGACGCGTCCAAGGACGGCCCGTTCCCGCTGGACGGGTTCAAGAAGGTGGTCGAGGGTCAACTTGATCGGCACGTTCAACGTGCTGCGGCTGGCCGCCGAGCGGATCGCCAAGACCGAACGACGGTCGGATGGCGAGCGTGGCGTCATCATCAACACCGCCTCGGTTGCCGCGTTCGAGGGCCAGATCGGCCAGGCCGCCTACTCGGCGTCCAAGGGCGGCGTGGTCGGCATGACGCTGCCCATCGCGCGCGACCTGGCGCGCGAGCTGATCCGCGTGGTGACCATCGCACCGGGGTTGTTCAAGACCCCGCTGCTGGGTTCGCTGCCCGAAGAGGCGCAGAAGTCGCTTGGCAAGCAGGTGCCGCACCCGGCCCGACTGGGTGATCCCGGCGAGTACGGGGCACTCGCGGTGCACATCATCGAAAACCCGATGCTCAACGGCGAGGTCATCCGCCTGGACGGCGCGATCCGCATGGCGCCGCGCTGAGGCAGATACCCGGAGGCCGGCCAAAAGAAAGCCCCCCGCATTGCGGGGGGCTGAACATCGGGAAACTAGAAACGAAGTTAGCGACGGAACCATCGGGTAACGGCGGAATCGGCCATCAGCAGCCGCGCGAGCACGCTCATGGCCGGTCAGCTTGCCGTAGGCAGCGGGTGCGAGTCTTCAAACTGCTCCGCGGTGATGCCTTCCACGAGCATGTCGCCGTGGTAGAGGGCATCGAAGTCAGCCTTGATGACGTCGGCACTCGAGTCGTCGATCCACATGACCATGAGCGTATGGGCCACGTTTAAGGAATCTTTGAGTCACGATTCGGAAAATGATGGCAATTTACCGGCGGGTAGGTTTCCCGCGGGTAATGGCGCATTCTCCGGCCGCGCGGTTACGGCTTTTGGGCTGGTTCGCGCCCCGTTGCGGCCGGATTGAACCACCTCTTGCCCCTATCCGTGCTTAGGTGAGGTGTTGTTTGACACCTGTAAGTTACCGCTGATACGTTGCCGCGGGTACGGGGGGTCAGCGCGGCTCGGCATTAGCGGCGGAAGGACCCTCACATGCTGCAAGCGATCGCCCGGCTGGCCATCGCGGCGCCGCGGCGAATCATCGCGGCAGCGGTCCTGGTATTCATCGCCGCCGCGATCTTCGGCATTCCCGTCGCCAAAAGCCTGTCCCCCGGGGGCTTCCAGGATCCGAACTCGGAGTCGGCTCACGCCATCGACGTCCTGACCAAGAAGTTTGGCCAGAGCGGTCAGCAGATGCTGATCCTGGTGACAGCACCCGGAGGTGCGAACAGCGCGCCGGCCCGCACGGTGGGGACCGACCTGGTCGACCACCTGCAGCGGTCGTCGGTGGTATACAACGTGACCTCGCCCTGGACGGCACCGCCGCAAGCCGCCGCCGATCTGACCAGCACCGACGGTAAGTCGGGGTTGATCGTGATCAACCTCAAAGGCGGCGAAAACAACGCGCAGAACAACGCCCGAGACCTGGCCGACGAACTCGTCCACGACCGTGACGGCGTCACGGTCCGTGCCGGCGGCGCGGCGATGCAGTACGCCCAGATCAACAAGCAGAACCAGGACGACCTCCTGGTGATGGAAATGATCGCGCTCCCGCTGAGTTTCGTCGTGCTGGTCTGGGTTTTCGGCGGGCTGCTGACGGCGGCGCTGCCGATGGCATTGGGCGCGCTGGCCGTCGTCGGCTCCATGACGGCGTTGCGGCTCGTCACGTTTGCCACCGAGGTGTCGATCTTCGCGCTTAACCTGAGCACGGCCCTGAGTCTGGCGTTGGCCATCGACTACACGCTGCTGATCGTCAGCCGCTATCGCGACGAGTTGGCCGAGGGCAGTGACCGCGACCAGGCACTGATCCGGACCATGGCGACCTCGGGCCGCACCGTCTTGTTCTCCGCGGTCACCGTGGCGTTGTCGATGTCTGCGACGGCGCTATTCCCGATGTACTTCCTGAAGTCGTTCGCCTACGCGGGCGTGGCTACTGTCGCCTTTGTCGCGACAGCGTCGATCATGATCACCCCGGCCGCGATTGTGCTGCTGGGGGATCGTCTGGACTCATTGGACGTGCGCCGGCTGTTGCGGCGGATCCTGCGCCGGCCGGATCCGGTGCACAAACCGGTCGAAGAGCTGTTCTGGTACCGGTCGAGCAAGTTTGTGATGCGCCGCTGGGCGCCGATCGGGCTGGCCGTGATGGCGCTGCTTTTGCTGCTCGGGCTGCCTTTCCTGTCGGTGAAGTGGGGTTTCCCCGACGACCGGGTGCTGCCGCGTTCGGCGTCCTCGCATGAGGTCGGCGACCGATTACGCAGCGGTTTCGCGCACGATTCGGCAACCGCCGTCCCCATCGTCATCCCCGACTCCCGAAACCTGAGCCAGGTGGACATCGATCGCTATGCCGCCGCCCTCTCGCGGGTTCCCGAGGTGTCGGCCGTGTCAGCCCCCGGTGGGACGTTCGCGGGCGGAAACCGGGTGGGACCACCGGCCGCGGCGACCGGGTTGGCCGACGGAAGCGCATTCCTGACCGTGGACAGCGCGGCGCCGCTGTTTTCCCAAGCCTCCGACACCCAGCTGAAGCGGCTGCACAAGGTGGCCGGGCCCGCGGGCCGATCCGTCGAGATGGCCGGTGTCGCGCAGGTCAACCGCGACAGCGTCGACGCGGTCACGGATCGACTTCCGTTGGTGCTGGGGCTGATGGCCGGCATCACCTTCGTGCTGCTGTTCTTGCTCACCGGCAGCGTGGTGCTGCCGGTTAAGGCATTGGTATGCAACGTGCTGTCGCTGAGCGCGGCGTTCGGGGCGCTGGTGTGGATCTTCCAGGACGGCAATCTCGGCGCGCTCGGAACGACCCCCAGCGGCACGCTGGTGGCGAACATGCCGGTGCTGCTGTTCTGCATCGCGTTCGGCTTGTCGATGGATTACGAGGTCTTCTTGATCGCCAGGATCCGCGAGTACTGGCTGGCTTACCGACCGGCAAAGGCAACCGCGAAAGAGGCGCACGCCGCCAACGACGAGGCCGTGGCGCACGGCGTCGCCCGCACCGGCCGCGTGATCACCGCCGCCGCCCTGGTGATGTCGATGTCGTTTGCCGCGCTGATCGCCGCTCACGTGTCGTTCATGCGGATGTTCGGCCTCGGGCTGGTACTCGCCGTGTTCGCGGATGCGACGCTGGTGCGGATGGTTCTGGTGCCGGCGTTCATGCACGTGATGGGCCGCTGGAATTGGTGGGCGCCAAAGCCTTTGGTGTGGCTGCATGAGCGGTTCGGTATCAGCGAGGGACCGGCCGAAGAGGTCGCAGCCGTCGAGCCCGTGGAGATCCCGTTGCAGCACAACGGATATCCGATCACTGAGCCGGCGACCAAAATTGGTTAGCGTGTCGATCGAGAGCTCTTCCCCGCGGTCGCGTCAGGGCCGCCCGCGGGTGCGGCGATCGGCTCCGCGACGAGATCCTGGAAGCGGCCACCGAACTGCTCCTTCAGACCGGGCACGCCAGGTCGGTGTCGATCCGGTCGGTGGCACACCGCGTCGGCGTCACACCGCCGTCGATCTATCTGCATTTCGCAGACAAAGATGCCCTGATGGACGCGGTTTGCGCGCAGTACTTCGAAAAGCTCGACCTGGAGATGCGGCGGATCGCCGCCGAGCACACCTCTCCGGTCGAGGCGCTGCGCGCCCAGGGGCTGGGCTATGTTCGGTTCGCCACCCAAACTCCGGAGTTGTATCGGATCGCCACCATGGGCGAGTGGCGGTCCGGACGCAACATCGATGCGACGCTGGACAGTTCGGCGTTCAGGCACCTGCGCGCCACGGTGCAGAAGCTGATGGACGATGGTATCTACCTGCCGGACGACCCCACCGCCGCCGCCCTCGACTTCTGGTCCGCGGCACACGGTGTGGCGGCTATGTTGATTGCCAAGCCGCACTTGCCTTTTGGCGATTCCGAAGCGTTCGCCGACCGGGTGCTGTGCTCGGTCTTCTGCGGGCGTGTGGTGGTCGGGTATTGCGGCCCGGATGTCACTCCCCGCAAGTTGGCCGCATGGGTGAACGCACGTCGGCCGTCGCAGGAGTCGCGGATATGACGCAGGTGGCGGCGTCCAAAATCGACAATCCGTTCTTCGCGCGCGTCTGGCCCGTCGTGGTCACCCATGAAACCGAGGCCGTGCGGGCGCTTCGTCGGGAGAATCTGGCCGGCCTGTCGGGCCGGGTGCTGGAAGTCGGCGCGGGTGTCGGAACGAACTTCCCCAATTACCCGAACGAGGTCGAGCAGGTAATCGCGGTGGAGCCCGAGCCGCGACTGGCGGCCCAGGCCCGCGCCGCAGCCGCCGTGGTGCCCGTTCCGGTTGTCGTCATAGGGGATAGCGCGGAAGGGTTCAGCGACGGGGAACCGTTCGACGCGGTGGTGTGCTCGTTGGTGTTGTGCTCGGTGCGCGATCCCGCCAGCGTGCTGCGGCGTCTGTATTCCTTGCTGCGGCCGGGCGGACAGCTGCGGTACCTCGAGCATGTGGCCAGCGCCGGCGGGCGGGGCCGGTTGCAGCGATTGGCCGACGCGACGCTGTGGCCACGATTGTTCGGTAACTGTCACACCCATCGCGATACCGAGCGCTTGATCGTCGAAGCCGGGTTCGAGGTGGACAGCTCCCGGCGGGAGTGGACGTTGCCGGTCTGGGCGCCGTTGCCGGTGTCGGAGTTGGCGCTGGGCCGCGCGCGCCGGCCCTAGTTCTTTATGCGCCGAGACTGCACTGAGCGCGCGGGTCGGCCCGCGAACCGTGATGTGGGCGCAGGCTCGACGCCGCTATTTCAGTTTCGACGCAGGCTCGACGCCCGAAACAGCAGCGCATCGCGAACTCTGTCGATGATGTCGGCCGGGCGATCCGATGCGGTCACGCGGATAACCAGCCAGCCGAGCCGCTCCAGCGCCTCCCGGCGGCGAATATCCCTTGTGTACTGCCAGCGGTCCAGACGATGATGCTCGCCGTCATACTCGGCGGCGACCATGAGGTCCTCCCAGCCCATGTCGAGGTAGTACAACCGCGCTCCGCTGTCAGCCACCACCGGGATCTGCGTCGTTGGCCGTGGCAAGCCCGCGCGGATCAGCAAGAGCCGAAGCCAGGTTTCTTTCGGCGACTGCGAACCGGGATCGACCAATTCCAGCGCCGCTTCCAGCTGCCTGAGTCCTCGTGCGCCGCGATGCCCGTCGGCTACGTGGAGCACTTCGTTCACCTTGGTGCCGGTCGCTCGCATGAGGGCGTCTAAATGAGCGATCGTCATACCCATCGCCTCGCGCCGACCTATGTCGAATGCGGTGCGCTCTGGTGTCGTCACCGGAACGCCCGCAACCATCTGGAGCTCTTCGGACCGAAGGCTCACGTCGTAGGTACGCACGCCGCGCGGCGGTCGCGGGTTCGACCAGACCAACTCGACGGGCAGTCGTTCGTCGACCCATTTCGAGCCATGCCACGCGGCCGCGGTCAAGCCCGCGAGCACGCCCCGTCGATGCGACCAAAGCCAGGCCGCCAACGCCCGGTCGCGCATTGTGAGCTGTCCATCGCGCCGGACATAGACATCGGGAAACACCGCGCGGAATCGGGACCGCAACTGATGGGGCCGCAGCGTTCCACTGCGCACAGCCTCGCTGCCGATGAATGGGTCGTCGCTCGTCATGACGGCAGACTCGTCGACTGTGCCGACGCGGCCGCACCGAAACTGCGCTCAGCGCTCGTTCGTGTGGATGAACCGCGATCTGTGCGCAGGCTCGGCGTCGCTAGAGCAGGCCCGAACTAACTCAGCAGGGCGGGCAACCGCTGCAACAGCCCGGGCAAAGCCTGGCTCGCGGTCTCGCGCATGCTGATCGTGGCGTTTCTGGACAGCGGTGTGACTTCGGGATTGACCTCGATGACGGCCGTGCCGCGGGACAGCGCCAGATCGGCCAACCCGGCCGCCGGATAGACGATCGCCGAGGTCCCGACCACCACCATCACATCGGCGGCTTCGGTCGCCTCGACCGAACGCTGCCAGGGCTCGTCGGGGAGCGGCTCGCCGAACCACACGATGTCGGGCCGGATCATGCCGCCGCAGTGGCAGAGCGGAGGTTCGACCTCCAGCGCCGGTTCGGTCATCTCGGGCAGCGCGCCGGTGTAGGGCGTACCGCAACGCTCACAACGGAATTCGAAAAGACTCCCGTGCAGGTGGTGTACCGGCGTGCTGCCGGCGCGCTCATGCAAGTCGTCGACATTTTGAGTGATGACGCTGACCTCGACGTGGTCTTGCCAGGCGGCGACGGCGCGGTGCCCGGCGTTGGGCTCGACCTTGGCCACCAGGTAATGGCGCCACAGATACCATCCCCACACCCGCTCGGGGTTGTCGCGCCACCCTTGCGTGCTGGACAGCTCGTAGGGATCGAAGCGGGCCCACAATCCGGTCTTGTCGTCGCGGAATGTCGGCACCCCGCTTTCGGCGGAGATCCCCGCGCCGCTGAGCACAGTTACTCGCATCCCACAAAGATAGCCGTGCGTAGGGAGACGTTGCGCGATACTGGGTACGTGGAGCTGCGGGATTTCCTACGGGTCGACGGGAAGGCGGGCAAACCGCTGTTCGACCAGCTCAGAACCCAGGTCATCGACGGCGTGCGGAGCGGCGCGTTGCCGCCGGGTAGTCGGCTGCCTACGGTGCGTGACCTGGCCGGTCAGCTTGGCGTCGCGGCAAACACCGTGGCCCGTGCCTATCGTGAGCTGGAGTCGGCCGCGATCGTCGAAACCCGTGGGCGCTTTGGCACCTTCATTTCGCGCTTCGATCCGACCGACGCCGCGATGGCGGCCGCCGCCAAAGAATACGTCGAAGTCGCCCGAGCGTTGGGGCTGACCAAGTCCGACGCGATGCGCTACCTGGCGAACGTGCCCGATGATTGATCGTTAGCCGAATTCGGTTCTACCGCAATACTTTAGCCAGCGTGCGCAGGTTGCGAGTCGTCGTCGAGGATTTGTAGCGGGGCTTGCCCATCGTCTTCCCGATCGTGCTGTCCAGGGTGGCACCCTTGGGTACCTGCCAATAGATGACGCCCGCACCGCGGCTGATCTTCTCGTCGGGACCGGCGCCCGAGCCCAACTTGGCGAGTTCGTCGAGCACCGCTTTGTCGGTGACGAAGGTGACATAGGACTGATACCCGTCGAGCTCGCGCTCGAACGGGTAGCCCTCGACGATGGCGCGCACCGCGTCGATGTCGTAAGCGAGTACCCACGCGTCGTATCCAAACCTCTCCCGCAAGACGGCTTCGGCCTTCTTGCGCACCGCGGCCACCCCGGCGGACGACTCCAGCAGCACGTTGCCGGTGGCCAGGATGGTGCGCACATCCGCAAATCCGGCGTCGGTCAACGCGGCCGCCACCTCGGCCATTTTGAGATTGACGCCGCCGACGTTGACGCCGCGCAGGAACGCCGCATATTTGGTCATGATCCGATTCCACCAGACCCGTCCGCGGCGCGGCGACGTAGGCTTTCGACATGGCTCGCCAAGTCTTCGACGACAAGCTGTTGGCCGTGATCAGTGGGAACTCCCTCGGGGTGCTCGCCACCATCAAGCGCGACGGACGCCCACAACTGTCGAACGTGAGTTATCACTTCGATACGCGCGAGCTGGTGGTGCGCGTGTCGATCACCGAGCCGCGGGCCAAGACCCGCAACCTGCGCCGCGATCCCCGGGCATCGATCCTGGTCGATGCCGACGATGGATGGTCGTATGCCGTCGCCGAGGGCACAGCAGAACTGACGCCGCCGGCGGCCGCGCCCGACGACAAGACCGTCGAGGCGCTGATTGCCTTGTATCGCAACATCGCTGGTGAGCATCCGGACTGGGACGAGTACCGGCAGGCGATGGTCACCGACCGGCGGGTGCTGCTGACGCTGCGGATCTCGCACGTGTACGGCATGCCGCCGGGTAAACGGTAAAACCCCACGCCGGGCGCGGCCCGTCCAGGCTAGGCTGCCGGTATGGCTGACTCAGACCCGCAGCAAGAGGACGAGAACAAGCGCAAGTTCCGCGAAGCTCTCGACCGCAAGAAGGCGAAGGTAGCGGGCGGATCCGATCACAAAGACAGCGGCGGCAAGCAGTCCAGGGCGCATGGTCCGCTCGAAAGCCGTCGGGAATTCCGCCGCAAGAGCATCTAGCGGTCATAGTCGTTGGCAGACACAGGCTTTCGGTGCGGGAGAACCACTTGGTCGACTAACGCCTGTGTCCCGAGAACGATCGCGAGGGCTAGGCGCTCGGCGTCTTCCGTCTCGGGTTCGGCGGTGTAGATCATGATGCGAAGGTCGTCGGCGGCGACGATGAGCGTGTCGCAGTCCAAGGTGATGCGCCCGATGGCGGGATGATCGACGACCTTGTGCCGCCCCAAGTCCTGCTGCGGCGCCGCGGCGCCGGATTCCCAGAGCTCGACGAAGCGCGGGCTTTGCGCGGCGAGGTCGCGAGTGAGCCGCTTCGACCGCTGGTCGGCCGGATAGCGAGCGGCGGTCAGGCGCAGGTCGGCGACCAATCGGGCCTCGAATTCGGCTTTCTCCTCGGGGGCGTGGACGACGCGAGTGCCGGGGCCGATGAGGTTGCGCCAGACGGCGTTGCGCTCGACTCCCCGCCAGCTCGTCGTCGGGCCCATCACCGCGTCATACGGCGCGTTGGCGGTGACCAGGGTCCAGGTGGCGTCGTAGACAGCGACGGGAGTGTTCGCCAGGCGATCGAGCAGGCGTTGGACGCCCGGCGTGATGCGCGACGATACGACGTCGAGTCCGGGGGTGCGTGCCCGGCCAGCCGGAAGAGGAGATCGCGCTCGGCGTCGGAGACGCGCAACGCGCGGGCGAGGGCCTCCACGACCTGTGCCGATGGCGAGGTGGCCTGCCCCTGTTCGAGCCTGGTCAGGTAGTTGACCGAGATTCCGGCCAGCGCGGCGAGCTCTTCGCGACGTAGTCCCGCGGCCCGGCGGCGTGTTCCGACCGGGACGCCGACCGCGGTGGGCGTCACTCGGTCGCGCCAGTGACGCAGCGTCCGACCAAACTCCCACGAGTCCATATCTCCACCTTGGCCGACCCGGACGGCGTTGTCCTGCCCCTGGCAGTCATACCAAAACCGGACGACTCGCTAAGGAGCCGGATGCGGCCGAGACTCGGTGTGGACCCTCTCGATCACGAACGGAGAATCATGAACTCGATCGCGTCCGGCACTGTATTGATCACCGGGCCGACCGGCGGACTGGGAAAAGCCACGGCGCTGGCGATCGCCAATCGCCGTGCCGCCGAACGCCCCGACCTGCTGCTGGTTGGCCGACCCGGTCAAGCGTTGGGCCAGGTGACTGACGACGCCCGGGCGGCGGGAGCGACCGTGCACGAGATCGGCTGCAACCTTGCGGACTTGGCCGACGTGCGCAACGCGGGGCAGAAGGCCAAGGGTCTGCTGGAAGCCGGCGCGGTGCGCCCGCTGCGCGCTTTGGTGGCCAATGCGGGCGTGGCGTTTATCGACACCCGCACCGCCTCAGCTGACGGATACGAGCCGACCTTCGCCGTCAACCACCTCGCACACGCGCAGTTGATCGGCGATCTCCTCGACTCGTTCGTCGCTCCCGCCCGCATCGTGCTGTTGGGGTCGAACACCTACTACCAGAACATCTTTCGCCGATATTGCGACTACCACCGGCGGATTGGCGCGATCCGATCGAGCTTGCCCGGCCCAGCCCCGAGGACGTGCCTGCGAGCCTCAAGCGCAGCGCGACCGCCTACTCTGACTCCAAACTCGCGATCATCTATTACGCGCACGAATTGCAGCGTCGAGCATCGAAGGGGATCAACGTTGCGGTCTTCGAGCCGGGGTTCATGCCGGGCACCGGCCTGGGGAGAGCGCAGGGTCCCGCGATTGAACGGATCGGGCGCGCCGTAGAGCGAATTCCCGGTGTCTCGTCGCCGGCCCGATCTGGTCCACTGCTCGCATCGATCGTCCTCGATGATCGGTGGGCGCACCTGCGGGACGGCGCATTCGTCGTCAAAGACAAAGAGCGCGAAGTCAAGCCGTTCGCGAACGATCCGGGTCGTGAGGCAAGGCTGTGGGACGCCACGGCCGAACTCCTCGACCGGGCCTAGCGCGGTGGGTGCTATCCAGTTGACCCACCACGACAACCGATATTACCCGTGAGTAAGATGCGATCGGAATCTGAGGGGGACTGCTGATGGCGAGCGAAACCGGTGTGTCCCGTGACGAAGCGGGATCCGGCGTCGAGCCGCCCGTCGAGCCACGAGTGCGTCGGGCGCTCGGGCTGCTCGAGCGGTTCGCGCCCGCGATCGGGTCGAGGTGGGCCGTCGAGTTGTGGTGCACCCCGCCGGCCGTGGAAGCGAGCTTGCGCATGCCGCCCGGTGTGCCGCCGAGCGAGCCGGTCGAGGCAACCTGGTCCGGACACAGGATCGCGGGCGAGTCCTGGGGTGAGGGCCCCACGGTGTACCTGGTGCACGGCTGGGGCGGGTGCCGCGCGCACCTTGGCGTCTTCGTCAAGCCGCTCGTCGAGGCAGGGCACCGGGTCATCGCGTTCGACCTGCCCAGTCACAACGCGTCAGAACCGGGCGACCTCGCGCCGGGACGCACGACGATCGTCGAGTGCGCCGAAGCGGTGAGAGCGGTCGTGCGCGCACACGGGCCGGCGCGCGCGATCGTGGCGCATTCCCTGGGCGCCAAAGCCGCTGCACTGGCCGTGGCGCGGGGCGCCCGGGTCGAACGCCTCGTGTTTCTGGCGCCGATGGGCGACTTTTCCTGGTATCTGGACGTTTTCGCGGATCGCCATGGTTTCGGACCGCGCATCCTCGGTGGCCTGCATCGTCGCCTTGACCGACGGCTGAAGATGCCGCTGATCGATACCGATATCCCCCGGGTCGCCGCCACCCTCGACGATCCACCGCCACTGCTGGTGGTGCACGACCCCGACGACCCTGACAGCCCGTATGACATGAGCGAGAAAATTATCGACGCCTGGTCCGGGGCGAGTTTGGTGACCACTCGCGGGCTGGGACGCTTGGCGCACTACCGCATTCTGCGGCACCGCCCCGCGATCAACGCCGGTCTGGAATTCATCGGCCGTGCAACCGGGTCGCCCGCCGGCGCGGCCGTCAATGGGCGCCTGACCACCGGGCAGTCCTAGACCGGCCGAGTGCAGCCGATGCCCTGCTGAACGAGAACTCTCTGGCCGTTCGCATAGGTGCACTGTTCGACCAGCAGTGGACGATTGCAACTATGAAAACTCAGCCTCTGCGCGTGCTCGCCGGTACAGCGATGACTACCGTGTGCGTCTCCGCGGTTGCGAATTGCGGTACGCCCACAATGGCGACCGCCGACCCCGCGGACAACAAGGCCAATAACGACAAACTGTTCGCGCTGCTCTCGGGGGGCTTCACCCCGGCCGACTGCCAGGCGCAGGGCGGGTTGAAGCCCCCTGCCCTTACCCCAGGGCAGGGCACGGGTGTGTCCACTAGTACCTACCTACCTGTGCCCTACACCCATAGCAGTGCAGTGCCGTGCCCAGCGGACACGCCTCCCGGACGAACTCAGGTCGTTTGATGACTGGGCTCTACCCCAGGCAGAAGGTCGGTAATGGGTCAGTTTGAACGGAATTGGGATGACCCCACCGCGATTGCGTGGGTCCAGCAGGTCAATTCAAAATGGGAAAAGATGGCCGGCGCGGATCCCCGCGATTATCTCGATGACGACCAGGGCCACCGTGACGATGCCGGCCATATAGGCCGCGATCGTCCGCAAACGTTCCATAACTCCGGGCGGCGCGGGCGGCGCGGGCGGCGCTCCGGATGGCAGTTCAAGCCGAACATTTTGCGGGTTGGCCGAATCGACCGCCACCGCGACAGTTCCGCCGGGCTGCGTGGCGGCTTGCTCAGCGGGTCCGAGATTTTTCTCCGTGACTGCCACGTACGGTTCGCGGCCAGGGATATTTACTTCCAGTTCGATCCGGCAACAGCGGCGCCCACGATAATCAGCACTCTCTTTGAGCGATACAACCCGCGCAGTTCCCGTCACTCTCGGCTCGTCAGGCGATCGTTTCGCCCACATCCAGAGGATTAGGAAACCGATTACAAGGGTTCCGAGGACAATTGCGGTCGGGATTGGCAAGTGGTAGATCAAGGAGCCAATGCTGCCTCCGCCAGCCAGGGTCACCGAAGAAGCTAGGTTCATCGGGTTCATTGGGGCACGCTAGCACCCGTCCTCGCAGCTACCGATCCCAAAATGAGGGGGCGGGATCAATCGAGCAGCGTGGCAATGTCGGCGGTGGTCCAGATGCGGTTGGTGGTCGTGCGCCCGTGTTGTCCTGGGTGAGCGTCTGGTGGGGACGGGCGAAGTTGTAGTGCATGTAGTGCAGTGACATGGTCGTGCTTCAATGCGCGTATGACCAGCAACCAGAAGTGACGCACCACCAACGGCCTGAAACCTCACAAGTCAACGTTTGCTGAGCTGGGATCGGTAGCGGCGAGGTCGGTGCTAGCGTGCACGCAGTGGACCAGCCAACTTCCCCATACGGATCAACGGAGCATCGAACGGCAGGTGACTGGGTTTTGTAGAGCGTCAAACTAGGAGGGTCATGGCACTGTTCGGGAAGAAGAAGAATCCGTCGCTGTCGGGGACTGCACAGATTCTGGGGGCGCGACAGCTCGGCTATCGGGTCGGGGAAGCGGGAAGGTCTATGTGTGAGATCGCACTGCGGGTGCAAATCCCTGGGCACGAACCGTACGACGTGACGATTCACCAAGCAATCGAGCGGTATGAGTTGCAGCTCCTTCAGGTCGGCGCGATGGCCGAGGTGGTGGTTGATTCCACCAACCTGCAAAAGGTTCAGATCGCCACGAGCCACACCGTCGGGGCTCGCCAGACGCCAATCCCGACTCGTGCTCGCGCAGATACGGTCCATTCGGCAGCAGGGCTACTCGCGTCGGGTCAGCGCGTTACGGGTGTGCTTAAGTCGTTCGCTCCCACCGGGACTACGCTCCGCAGCGTTGGCCAGCCTGCTTCCATACCGGAATTGATTGACGCGCCGCGCTATAAGGTCGTCATCGAGCTCCACTTCCCGAATCTGGCCCCGATTGAATCTCGAAACACCCAGCCGGTACCCCCCACCCAGGTGCCCAATCTCGCCATTGGACTCCAACTGCCTTGCGCGGTGGACCCGGCTAACCCCCAAGTGTGCGTCGTGGACTGGGACGCCATCGCCCACTGATAGGCCCCGACATCACTGACGGGAGCGGCGGCTATCAACCAGGAGAGATCAGCGAAGCTAGGCCATCAGAAGATGGCCGGCGCGCGGCCCCATCAGCGATATGTCACCGTGCTTCAATGCGCGTATGACCAGCAACCAGAAGTGACGCACCACCAACGGCCTGAAACCTCACAAGTCAACGTTTGCTGAGCTGGGATCGGTAGCGGCGAGGTCGGTGCTAGCGTGCGTCAATGAACGGAATCGCGCCGTGACGGGCTATTCGCACCAATGGCCAACGTGGGTGACCGGCGTCCTCTGGTTCACCGTTGTGACCTTTATTTTGGGCATGGCTGTCGCGGCTGTGGTTTTCTTTTACAGCTTTCGATGGCTCCTTAGGTTGAACGGAGCTGTCAGGGGCCCCGAATTTGCGGGTTCCGCAGTGACGGGAACTGCGCGGGTTTTATCGGTGCGATCCTACGGTTGGTTAGGCTCCGGCATGGGCAACCAGGTGCGCGTGTGGCAGTTCGCGCTGAAGGTAGAAGTCCCTGGGCGCGAACCGTACGACGTGACAGTTCGGCGGCCGCTTGATGCCTTCGCAAGGTCGGCTGTGCAACCCGGCAGTGTTGTCCGGGTCCAGGTTGATTCCGCCAACCCGAAAACCGTTCGGATCGATCTCAACCAGCCGGGCGTGCCGATGGGAGCGGGATCGTCCAATGTCGAAGTGCTCGACCTGCGCCAAGGTGCGCCCGGCGACGGCAGAGCTTTAGCCAACCAAATCAGGGCAGCCCTGGCGGGCCGACTCCAAGCGGGCCCCGCTGGTGTGCAGTTTGCCTCGACGTCGTCGGAGGATCTGCTCGTGTCGGGGCAGCGCGTGCCGGGAGTGCTCAAGTCGTTCGCTGACACCGGGAATACACCCCGCAGCCTCGGCCAGGTTCCCACCAGACCGGAATACATAGACGACCCGCTGTATATGTTCGACGTCGCTTTGCAGTTCCCGAATCTGCCCCCGGTTGACGGTCAAGCCGTCCAGCGGGTGCCCCGCGCCCAGGTGCCCAACCTCGCCATCGGGATGGAATTGGTGTGCGCGGTGGACCATGCTGATCCCGCGCACCGATTCGCCGTCGACTGGGACAACACCGCCCACTGATCAGCTTCGCGAGCGCCTTGGGCGCAGCGGTGCCATATGTGAGATGCGGCGTTCAGCGCGTCGTGCGCCGTCGTGGCAACACCGCGAACGGCCTGACACCTCACAAGGCAACGTTTGCTGATCTGGGATCGGTAGCGGCGAGGTCGGTGCTAGGGTGCGCCAATGGACCTGGTGAACCTGGCTGCCTACAGCTATTACGCCAGCGCAGAGGCCTACAGCAACAGGCCCGAAAGCTCGCGATTGGCCTCAGCGTAACTGCCTTAATAATTGCCCTTTTTGCGTACCTGTTCATTATGTCGCGTGAGACCAAAATTACTGGTCCCCCGCTGACGGGAACTGCCCAGGTTTTAAGGGTGAAGAGGATGGGCTGGGCCCAGGGGGCCTATCCCGCGCGGTCCGTGTTGCGGTTCGGACTGAGGGTGGCGATCCCTGGCCGCGAACCGTACGAGGTGATTGTTCGGCAGAATTTCGTCCCGTGGGAGATACCCGCTGTGGGTCAGTTTGTCGCGGTACAGGTTGATTCCACCAACCCGCAGAAAGTTCGGATCGGCCCCGGCCGGCCGGTCGCGCCGTCGGGAGCGGGATCGTTTGACGAGGCCGTGTCGGACCAAATGCAGCGGATGAACCGAATCCAGCAGATGATGGAAAGAACCTCTGCTGGTCCGGTTCTGTCGGCGGCAGATCTGCTCGCAACCGGTCAGCGCGTATCGGGGGCGCTCAAGTCGTTCGCTCCCACCGGGACCACACCCCGCAGCCTCGGCCGCACTCCCAGCAGACCGGAATTCGCCGACGCCCCGCACTACGATCTCGTCATCGAGCTTCTCTTCCCGAATCTGGCCCCGATGGAAGCTCGAACCCGCCAGACGGTACCCCCCGCCCAGGTGCCCAATCTCGCCATTGGACTCCAACTGCCTTGCGCGGTGGACCCGGCTAACCCCCAACTGTGCGTCGTGGACTGGGACGCCATCGCCCACTGATAGGCCCCGACATCACTTACGGGGGCGGCGGCTATCAACCAGGAGAGATCAGCGAAGCTAGGCCATCACAAGATGGCCGGCGCGCGCCCCAACATCAGCGATATGTGGCCGTGCTTCAATGCGCGTATGACCAGCAACCAGAAGTGACGCACCACCAACGGCCTGAAACCTTACAAGTCAACGTTTGCTGAGCTGGGATCGGTAGCGGCGAGGTCGGTGTTAGCGTGCACGGATGGACCTGAATAATGATGGTTCTCTTCATTTGCTCACCTTGTCCTTGTGTGGGTTGATTTATCTAGACTGGCCGAGTGCCGAAACTGCAGCTTGTCCAAGACCCGGCCGCCGACGCGCTGCTGGACGACAACCCGTTCGCGTTGCTGGTCGGCATGCTGCTCGACCAGCAAGTGCCAATGGAAACCGCCTTCGCGGGACCGAAGAAGATCGCGGATCGGATGGGCGGCTTCGACGCGGCCGAAATCGCCGACTACGACCCCGACAAGTTCGCCGCCCTGTGCTCGGAAAGGCCTGCGATACATCGCTTTCCGGGATCAATGGCCAAGCGAATCCAGGCTCTCGCGCAAATCGTCGTGGACCACTACGACGGTGACGCGGCCAGGTTGTGGATGGCCGGCGACCCCGACGGGAAGGAGCTGCTGCAGCGGCTCAAGGGCCTACCCGGCTTCGGCGAGCAGAAGGCGCGGATCTTCCTCGCGTTGCTGGGCAAGCAGTACGGCGTGACGCCGACGGGCTGGCGGGCGGCCGCCGGGGAGTTCGGCAAGGCCGGCACCCACATCTCCGTCGCGGATATCGTCGACGCCCAGTCCCTCGGGAAAGTGCGCTCGCACAAGAAGCAAATGAAAGCGGCGGCCAAGGCGGCAAAGTAGAAGGTCACTAGCAAAGTAGAAGGTCACTAGAAGGAAAGGGCGACAACGTGAAGACACACATAACGTGCCCCTGCGGCGAAGCCATCGCCGGCAAGGACGAAGATGAGCTGGTCGAATTGACCCAAGCGCACCTTGCCAGCGTTCATCCGGGCCTGGAGTACGACCGCGACTCAATCTTGTTCATGGCGTACTGACTAGATCTGCCTGCGCTGGGCCCGCGGTGTCGGCCGGTTTCTACGGCACCACCGTGGTGCCGATGGTGGGCATGAACTGGCACTGTTTTTCTTTGGTAGTGACCTGCCCGAAGATCGTCGACATGACGCTGCCCGAACCGGTGTCGACAATCGCGGTCAACGTCGTGGGTCCGTCCGCGTTGATGTCGGTGCGCGGCTTGAGGGTGACCGTTCCGGACTTGCCGGTGGTCAGGTTGACCCAGGTGACGTTCAACGGCAGCTTCTGCACCTCGGCGGGCCCCGGAGTGCCGACCGCCGTGAACACATAAGCGGTCTGGCCGGGCGCGGGTCCGGGCACCGGGATTTTCGCCGGACCCGCCACCGACAGCGCGGTCGCGATGGAATTACTGCCGTCCGCAAGGCAATTCGTGCCGATCGACGGGTACATGAAGTCCTGTGTGGGCGGTGCGTCGGGTCCGAAATTCGGAGCCGCAGCAGGGGCGGCGGCCGGCGCGGGACTCGGCGCCGGGTCCGGTGCCGGTGCTGCCGCCGCCGCGGGGGAGGCCGGTGTGGTCGCGGCCGCCGGCGCCGGGGGCACCGGGGCGGGTGCCGCGACGGGCCCGGGACCCGCCGCGTGGGCCGGATCGATGCCCGGCGGCAGATGCGATTGCAGCCCGGGCTCGATGCCTACCGCTGGCACATGGGGCACGGGGCCGGCGTCGGGCGCCGGCTCCTGGACGAACTGATTCACCGACGCGGCAACGTTCTTGGACTCGGTAGGCTCCGTCGGATTGTGGGTGAAGGCTTGCGCGGCGGCCATCAGCAGCTGTGTCGCCTGCGCAGGATTGCTGGCCGCTTGCTGGATTATCGGGCTCAGCTGCGATAACGCGGGCAAGCCCGGTAGTTGCTGGGTGGAGTTCGGCTGCGGTGTCGGCTGTGGTGCCGCCGGGTCGGCCGCCGCGCTCGGGCAGACCCCGAACGCGGCGGCCGACGCCGTCACGACAGCGGCCAGACCCCTGGACAGGTTCCAAGTGTTTGCCACGGTGTTCTCCGGTCCTCGGTGGTGGGTTAGCCGTCGAGCAGGTTGCTCACGGCAGGGCGGAAAGCAGCGACGGGGGCGACCACGGCGCGGGTGCGGCAGGCGCGACCGGGGCCCCACCCGATGTCAGCGCCGGCAGGTCGCCGGGCAGCGAAACCTGTGCGGGGACGCTCACCGGCAGGCCGGGCAGCGCGGGCATGTTGATCTTCGCCTGCGGTACCGCGGGCATGGACGCCGGCGCCGCGGCCGCTGGAGCGGCCGGGGAGATGCCGGGAATCCCCGGAATCCCCGGAATCGCCGGAATGGCCGGAGCCGCCGGTACGGCCGGTGCCGCCGGCGCCGATAGCCCCGGAACCGAGACCGGGAGCCCCGGAATCGACGGAGCCGCCGGAACGGCGGGCACCGCCGGAATCGACGGAGCCGCCGGAACGGCGGGCACCGACGCCGCCGACGACGTCAGCCCCGGGATCGGCGCGTTGACGCCCGGAATGGTCGGGGCTGCCGGGACCGCGGGTGCTGCGGCCGGGGTCACTCCCGGAAAGCTGATACCGGGGGCCGCTGGCGCAATCGGCGGGGTGGCGCCGAGGGCGGTAGCGAGGTTTTGCAGGATTTGCGGTGCGTTGGCCGCCGAACTGATCAGCTGTTGCGGAATGTTTGGCAGAGGCACCGGAGCCGGCGCGGGGTCGGCGTGGGCGATGCCGCCCGTCAGCAGTGCTGCGGACGAACCGACCACGATGGCGGTTGCGCGCAAATAGGTCCAGATGGTTGGCATGACTCTCCCTGGTTGTCGACGACAGGTCCCGGGCCGAAGTTACTTTGATACTGATGTGACTCAAGTGACACGTGTGGCATTTATTCGATCGTTACGCATACGTGTGGTGCCGGTGACCGAACGCGCGACCGCTTAGCCCGAAACGCCACGGCGCCCATCGCGATCGCTAAAGTCGGGCGGATAGACACCATGACGGCCGCCCCTGCGGCACCCCTCACGCGACGGCTCGCGAATCCGCTTCGGGCGGCCGCGCCCGCGCTCTTGGTCGTGAGCGTCGCCGCGCGACTCGCCTGGACGTACCTGGGGCCCAACGGCAAGAACTTCGTCGACCTGCACGTGTACCTCGGCGGTGCCGCCGCCATCGACCATCCCGGCACCCTGTACAGCTACGTGTACGCCGACCAAACGCCGGACTTTCCGCTGCCCTTCACGTATCCGCCGTTCGCGGCCGTCGTCTTCTACCCGCTGCATCTGTTGCCGTTCGGCGTGGTCGCTTTCCTGTGGCTAATCGCGACGATGGCCGCGTTGTACGGCGCGGTCCGGATCAGCCAGCGCCTGATCGGCGTTCCCGCCGGCGCCGGTCAGCGCGTGGCGATGCTCTGGACGGCGATCACCATCTGGATCCAGCCGCTGCGCAGCATCTTGGACTACGGGCAGATCAATGTGCTGCTCATGCTGGGGGTGCTGTGGGCGGTCTACACCACCCGTTGGTGGCTATCGGGGCTGCTGGTCGGCGTGGCGGCCGGCATCAAGGTGACGCCGGCGATCTCGGGCGTCTATCTGGTCGGCGTCAGGCGGTGGGCGGCGGCGGCGTTTTCGGTGGTCGTGTTCCTTGCGACCGTCGGGGTGTCGGCTTTGGTCGTCGGCGATCAGACTCGGTACTACTTCACCGACCTGCTGGGCGACGTGCATCGAGTCGGACCGATCGCCAGCTCGTTCAATCAATCTTGGCGTGGCGGCATTTCCCGGATCCTGGGACATGACGCCGGCTTTGGTCCGCTGGTTCTGGTTGCCATCGCCGTCACGGCGCTGCTGGCCATCCTGGCCTGGCGGGCGCTGGACGGGCCCGATCGGCTGGGCAAGTTGCTGGTGGTCGAGGTGTTCGGGCTGCTGCTCTCACCGATTTCGTGGACGCACCACTGGGTTTGGCTGGTGCCGCTGATGATCTGGGTGATTCACGGGCCAGTGCGCGAGCGCCCCGGCGCGGGGATCGTGGGATGGGGCTGGTTGGCGCTGACCATCATCGGCCCGCCGTGGTTGCTGAGTTTCGCTCAACCGACCATCTGGCAAATAAGCCGACCGTGGTATCTGGCCTGGGCCGGGCTGGTCTACATCGTGGCGGCGGTGGCGACCTTGACGTGGATCGCCAGCACCCGCGATCGCGCTGAGCGTCATGCCGTCGCGTCCCCCGCAAGCGGGCGGCGCCTCCGGGCCGACGAGAACGCCCCGGCGGGCTAGCTCCCGACGATTCCGTCGATATCGCGTGCCATCGCGACGTCGTTCTTGGTGATGCCGCCCTCGGAATGCGTAACGAGGGCGAAAGTCACTGTCCGCCAACGGATATCGATGTCGGGGTGATGGTCCTTGGCCTCGGCGTGCTCGGCCACCCGGCGCACGGCGTCGATGCCGTCGAGAAACGTCGGAAACTTGATCGACCGGCGCAGGGCGCCCTGGGCACGCTCCCATCCGTTGAGGTCGGGCAGTGCGGCGTCTACTTCGTCGTCCGTTAACACAGCCATAAACCCGAACATACTCTGCGCCGGGGATCTCGTTCATTGGCCGGACCCGCCTGGTGCCGGACGGCAGAATGGCGGCCATGAATGAAAACACGGACCTCGGCATCGACGTATCGCTCTTCTGCCCGGAGCACCATCACGTCGGTAATCTCATGAAATTTTCGGCTCAGATCGGCTTCCGGCCGAGAGACGGGCAGCTGGGGGCGTGGCCGCCACACCAGTCCGACATGTGGTGGGAAGTCCGGTGCCCCGACGGCTGCCCCGGCGTGTTGGGCGGTCCCATCGATCCGATCCGCCAAGAGGTGAACCGGCTCGCGGATGACCCCAAGCGGACGAGCGCCCACTACACCCTGAAGCGGGTGGGCTGAACAACGCAGCTATATCACCGAACGTGCTCGCCTTCTGAGCTGTGGCCAGCGAGCGCAAGAATTTCGCAAGAGGTGGGCGGCAAGCTATCGGCGCGTTGCTAAATGTGACAACTTAATGGAGGAAAACCACCATGAACGTTCGTCGCAAGTTGAGGCCGATCATCGCCGGGGCGGTGCTCGCGGGTGGAGTCGCCCTGGCCGGCCCGGGCCTTGTCGCAGTCACCGCCCACGCGCAGCCCGGTCCCGCGCCGCTGAACCACTGGCCCGGCTGCACCGAGGAGCACCCACAAGGTCCGTGCAACTGGTGCCCGGGGCAGCCCCTGCCGCCGACCGGCAATCACGTCACCAACCCGGTGCGTTGGGACGAAACTGTCTGCCACACCTACTACTACGTGAACTTCGGGACGGGCAATGTCGCCTCGAACATTTGGGATGGGCCTAACCCACCGCCGCTGGCGGGGCACTAATTCCTGCGCGGTCCCCGCATCTGACCCCGGGGGCTGTCGTATACCGTCACTGGCCATGCCGACCCAGATCGTCGTTGCCGGGGCCGTCATATGTGGATCGGCGGTCCTGGTGGCGCAGCGCTCGCGGCCGCCGGAGTTGGCGGGCCGCTGGGAACTGCCCGGCGGCAAGGTCGCTCCCGGGGAAACCGAGCGCGACGCGCTGGCCCGTGAGTTGGCCGAGGAGCTGGGGTTGGCGACTGGTGACATCGTGGTGGGCGACCGCCTCGGCGACGATATCCCCCTGAACGGCACGACGACGCTCCGCGCGTATCGCGTTCGGCTGATTCGCGGCGAGCCGCACCCGCATGACCACCAGGCCCTGCGCTGGGTGACGGCGGCCGAACTAACCGACGTCGACTGGGTGCCCGCCGATCGCGGCTGGGTGGGGGACCTCTCCCGAGCGCTGTAGGCAGGGTGATGCGGACAAGCCGCCCGGTTCGCTATCTGAGGGCGCCGCTGCCAGAATCACCGACGTGCCATTTCGCAATGTCGCCATCGTCGCCCACGTCGACCACGGCAAGACCACCCTGGTCGACGCCATGTTGCGGCAGTCCGGTGCCTTGACCCACCGCGGCGACGACACCCAGGAACGCATCATGGACAGCGGCGATCTGGAAAAGGAAAAAGGCATCACCATCCTGGCCAAGAACACCGCCGTGCACCGGCACAACCCAGACGGCACTGTCACCGTCATCAACGTGATCGACACCCCGGGCCACGCCGACTTCGGCGGCGAGGTGGAGCGCGGGCTGTCCATGGTGGACGGGGTGCTGCTGCTGGTTGACGCGTCCGAGGGACCGTTGCCGCAGACCCGGTTCGTGCTGCGCAAGGCGCTGACCGCGCATCTTCCGGTGATCCTGGTCGTCAACAAGACGGACCGGCCCGACGCCCGCATCGCCGAGGTGGTGGAGGCCAGCCACGACCTGCTGCTCGACGTCGCGTCCGACCTCGACGACGAAGCCGCCGCGGCCGCCGAACATGCGCTGGGCCTGCCGACGCTCTACGCGTCCGGGCGCGCCGGGGTGGTCAGCACAACCCAGCCGCGCGACGGCCATGTCCCAGACGGCACCAACCTCGATCCGTTGTTCGAGGTTCTCGAAAAACATGTGCCGCCCCCGAAAGGCGATCCCGACGCACCGCTGCAGGCCCTGGTCACCAACCTGGACGCGTCGACTTTTTTGGGCCGGCTCGCGCTGATCCGCATCTATAACGGACGCATCCGCAAGGGTCAGCAGGTCGCCTGGATCCGCCAGGTGGACGGCCGGGAAACGACCGCAACGGCCAAGATCACCGAATTGCTTGCAACCGAAGGTGTGGAACGAACCCCAACCGACGAGGCCATCGCCGGTGACATCGTTGCCGTGGCCGGCCTGCCCGAGATCATGATCGGCGACACGCTGGCCGATCTGGCGGATCCCGTTGCGCTGCAGAGGATTACCGTCGACGAGCCGGCGATTTCGGTGACCATCGGCACCAACACCTCGCCGCTCGCCGGCAAGGTGTCCGGCCACAAGCTGACCGCGCGAATGGTCCGCAACCGGCTGGACGCCGAACTGGTGGGCAACGTGTCGATCCGCGTCATCGACATCGGCGCACCCGACGCCTGGGAGGTGCAGGGCCGCGGCGAGTTGGCGCTGGCCGTGCTGGTCGAGCAGATGCGCCGGGAGGGCTTCGAGCTGACGGTGGGCAGGCCACAGGTGGTGACCAAGACCATCGACGGCAAGCTGCACGAGCCGTTCGAGGCGATGACCGTCGACTGCCCCGAGGAGTACGTCGGCCCGGTCACACAGTTGATGGCCGCACGCAAGGGCCGGATGGTCGAGATGGCCAACCACACCACCGGCTGGGTGCGAATGGATTTCGTGGTGCCCAGCCGCGGCCTGATCGGATGGCGCACCGATTTCCTCACCGAGACCCGCGGCACCGGCGTCGGGCATGCGGTGTTCGACGGATACAAGCCGTGGGCGGGGGAGATCCGGGGCCGGCACACCGGTTCGCTGGTATCCGACCGGTCCGGCACGATCACGCCCTTCGCAGTAATGCAACTCGCCGATCGTGGCCAGTTCGTCGTCGAGCCCGGCCAGGAGACCTACCAAGGCATGGTCGTCGGGATCAATCCGCGCCCGGAGGATCTCGACATCAACGTCACTCGCGAGAAGAAGCTCACCAACATGCGGTCGTCGACCGCGGATGTCTTCGAGACGTTGGCCAAGCCGCTCGAGCTCGACCTGGAACGGGCCATGGAGTTCTGCGCACCCGACGAATGCGTCGAGGTGACTCCCGAGATCGTGCGGGTCCGCAAGGTCGAGCTGGACGCCACCGCCCGGGCGCGCAGCCGGGCGCGGGCCAAGGCCAGGGGCTAGCGACGTGGCGGGCCTGGCTAGCCGGGCCGCCGGTAAGGCGCTCGATACCCTGATGGGCGTGCCCAGACGCGCCCGCCGCCTCTTCGTGACGGTCGGCGTGCTGCTCTCGCTGGCCGGGCTGGTGCTGGCGGCGTGTACGGTCAACCCTCCGCCGGCGCCGCAAAGCACCGATACGCCTCATAATTCGCCGCCGCCGCCACAGCGGCCCACCCAGATCATCATGGGCATCGATTCGGTCGGCGCCGGTTTCAACCCGCATCTGCTCTCAGACCTTTCGCCGGTGAACGCGGCGATCAGCGCGCTGGTGTTGCCCAGCGCGTTCCGGCCGGTGCCCGATGCCAGTACGCCGACCGGCTCGCGGTGGGAGTTGGACCCGACCCTGCTGGTCTCCGCGGAGGTGACCAACCAAGACCCGTTCACGGTGACCTACAAGATCCGGCCAGAGGCGCAGTGGACCGACAACGCCCCGATCGCCGCCGACGACTTCTGGTATCTCTGGCGACAAATGGTCAGTCAGCCGGGCGTGGTCGATCCGGCGGGATACGACCTGATCACCGGCGTGCAGTCGCTCGAGGGCGGTAAGCAGGCGGTGGTCACCTTTTCGCAACCGTATCCGGCTTGGAAAGAACTGTTCAGCAACATAGTGCCGGCGCACATCGTCAAGGACGTGCCGGGGGGGTTCGCGGCCGGGCTGGCCCGGGCCCTGCCCGTCACCGGCGGGCAGTTTCGGGTGGAGAGCATCGACCCGCAGCGCGACGAAATCCTGATCGCCCGCAATGACCGATATTGGGGGCCGCCCGCCAAACCAAACCTGATCCTCTTCCGTCGTGCGGGCGCGCCGGCCGCACTCGCCGATTCGGTGCGCAACGGCGACACCCAGGTGGCCCAGGTGCATGGCGGGTCCGCGGCCTTTGCGCAGTTGTCGGCTATCCCGGATGTGCGGACCGCCCGGATCGATACACCGCGGGTCATGCAACTCACGCTGCGCGCCAACGAGCCCAAGCTGTCCGACATTCAGGTCCGCAAGGCGATCCTGGGGTTGCTCGACGTCGATCTGCTGGCGGCCGTGGGTGCGGGCAGCGACAACACCGTCACGTTGGACCAGGCCCTGATTCGTGCGCCCAGCGACCCGGGATACGAGCCGACCGCGCCGCCCGCGATGACCACGCAGGCGGCGCTGGCACTGCTGACGGCATCCGGCTATCGGATCGAGACCGACACTTCGGCGTCACCGTCGCCGACCCCGGCGAGCACCGGGCCGCCGGAAGTCACCCGCGGCCGGATCAGCAAGGACGGCCAGCAGCTGTCGCTGGTCATCGGGGTGGCGGCGAACGACGGAACCTCGGTCGCGGTCGCCAACACCGCTGCCGACCGGTTGCGCAACGTCGGCATCACCGCCACCGTGCTGGCGCTGGACCCGGTATCGCTCTATCGGGACGCGCTGAACAACAACCAGGTCGACGCGATCGTCGGCTGGCGTCAGGCCGGCGGGAATCTGGCGACGCTGCTGGCCTCGCGTTACGGCTGCCCCGCGCTACAGACGACGACGGTACCGACCTCGAACGTCGCGACGACCACGCCGGCCGGCGCGCCGCCGCCCGCTGGGACGGGCACCACGTCCCCGACACCCACCCAGGCGCCGCCCAGCCGCCCGCCCGAGCCCGGCGCGCTGGTGCAAGCGCCGTCGAACCTCACCGGAATCTGCGATCGCAGCGTCCAGTCGAATATCGATGCCGCGCTCAACGGCTCCAAAAACATCAACGACGTGATCAAGGCGGTCGAACCCCGACTGTGGAACATGTCGACCGTGTTGCCGATCTTGCAGGACACGACCATTGTCGCGGCCGGCCCGAGCGTGCAGAACGTCAGCCTGTCGGGTGCGGTACCCGTCGGGATCGTCGGGGACGCCGGCCAGTGGATCAAAACCGGGCCATAGCCGTGCGATCAGTCGGCGTCTGCCGTCCGGTCTCGCGGCGGGATCACGGTGTCGATGACCAGCGCCAGCTCGCGCCGGTTCGGTGGTTCCCCGGTGAGCAGGAAGTGGTGGTTGATGAGCGCCGGTCCGACCCGGGCGGTCAGCGGGGTTACCGTGGCCGGGTCGAGGTCGCCGTCATCGATCGCGGCTTGCAGGATCGATTCGACGATCTTCAGGCGGGGGCACACCACGGCGTCGGCGAAGATGGTGCGCATCTCCGGTTCGTGCAGGAGCTGGTGGATGACTGCCAGGCCGGGAAAAGTCGTCTTTCCGGCCAGCATGTCGCGATGCGCGGTGAAGATCGCCAGCAGGTTCTCTCTGGCCGACCGGCCGGAGCGCAGCTCGGGCAGGGGCGGCAGAGCGTAAACCAGAGCGGCATGCACCAGGTCATGCTTGCTGCACCAGCGGCGGTACAGCGCTGCCTTGCCGGTGTGGGCGCGCGCCGCGATCCCTTCCATCGTCAGCCCGCCATATCCGACTTCGGCCAGCTCGGCCAACGTGGCCTCGTAGAGCGCACGTTCGAGCACTTCGCCTCGCCGGCGGCTCCGGCTGCTACTTCGATTCGCGTGGGTGAGCTGCGGCATTTCTCGACAGTAGCCGTTCGCGTTCCTATTCGCTGCGCTCCGGTGAAGTAATGTCCAGGCCGATTACGGGCGGTAGGGTGCGTCCATGCCCGAGACCGCTGAGACTCCGCGGCTGCTGTTCGTCCACGCGCATCCCGACGACGAGAGCCTCAGCAACGGCGCCACCATCGCGCATTACACCGCCCACGGGGCGCAGGTGCGCGTCGTCACCTGCACGCTGGGCGAGGAGGGCGAGGTCATCGGCGACCACTGGGCCAAGCTCGCGGTCGATCACGCGGATCAACTCGGCGGCTATCGCATCGGCGAGCTCACCGCCGCACTGCAGGCTCTGGGCGTCAGCGCACCCATCTATCTCGGCGGCGCCGGTCGATGGCGCGACTCGGGCATGCGAGGCAGCCCGAAGCGGCATCGCCAAAGGTTCATCGACGCCGACGAACGCGAGGCCGTTGGCGCGCTGGTCGCGATCGTTCGCGAGTTTCGTCCCCACGTCGTCGTGACCTATGACCCCAACGGCGGCTACGGTCACCCCGACCACGTCCACACGCATACCGTCACGGCGGCCGCGGTCGCCGCTGCCGGCTCCGCCGACTACCCGGGCGAGCCCTGGGCGGTACCCAAGTTCTATTGGACGGTCTTGGCCGAAAGCGCATTCGATGCCGGTTGGCAGGCGCTGGGTCGCGAAGACATGCTTCCCGACTGGGTGATTCCGCCGAAAGACGAGTTCGATTTCGGCTACGCGGACTCCGACATCGACGCCGTCGTTGAGGCCGCTCCGGATGCGCGCGCCGCCAAGACGGCCGCGCTCGCCGCACACGCCACCCAGGTTGTGGTCGGCCCGACCGGCCGGGCCTGCGCCCTGTCGAACAACATGGCCCTCCCGATCCTCGGCCAAGAGCACTATGTCCTGGTGGCCGGCTCGGCGGGGGAGCGCGATGGGCGCGGCTGGGAAACAGATCTGCTCGCGGGACTCGGCTTCACCGCCGCCGCAACGCGGTAGGCTGCCAACCAGGCAGCCACGGAAGGAATTCGCGATGGACCCCGACCTGGACCCCAACCTGCAGCACTGGCAGGACCGGCTCGACAGCCTGCAGTGGGTGATCGGTTCGATACTCTCCAATGTCGACAGCGTCCCGACCTGACCGAAACGAAGCCACGCGCCGCGTCCGGTGAAGACGGCGGCGCGACAGATCCCGCGATTCGATTCGTTGTTTTGGCGCTGCTTGCTGTCGACGGGATTCTGTCGGCATTAGCCGGCGCTCTGCTCCTGCCTTCCTACATCGGTTCGATTCCGTTTCCCATCAGTGGATTGGTGAGTGGATTGCTCAATGCGGCACTGGTGTGGGCCGCCGGGCGATGGACCAGGTCGCCGCGGGTTGCCGCGCTGCCGTTATGGATGTGGCTGTTGACGGTGGCGGTGATCAGCATGGGCGGACCGGCCGACGACATCATCCTGGGGGGCCAAGGGCTGATGCGTTACGGGGCTTTGCTGCTGATCGTGCTGGGGGTCGCGCCGCCGGTGTGGGTGTTGTGGCGCGGCCGCCACCTCTGACGGTCCGGGTTACCCGAAAATCGGCGGAAGCGGCGGAAGCGGCGGGAGGAACCCAAGCGCCCAGTTGATCTCGCTCTGGATGAAGTAGTTGATCGACGCCGTGGTGGCATCAAAGAAGTTGCTCAGCCCTTGAGCGAAGGTGATCGAGCCCTGCAGGAAATCGATCGTGTTGAACAGGCCGGCCTGGACCAAGGGCTCGAAAAGGTTGTAGAAGATGTTGATCTGCTGACCCAAATAGCCGACATAGGGCACAAAGCCGGCCGCGTAGGCGGCGAGCTCGAAGCCGTACTGCACATACGGCTCGACCACGAGGTAGCCGGCCTTGATCGCGTCGCCGATGGACCCGCTCGCTGCCGGCACCACCGCGGCGGCGTTGGTCATGGCGGCCGGCGCGAGCAGCGCGCGAGCTGCGGTCAGGGCGCCGATTCCACCGGTGGGCCGAACCAGCAGCGCGCCCGCTTGACTGGCGGCACCCGAGAAGTTGGAGCCCAGCACGGCGCCCGCGATGCGGCTCAGCGGATTGGAGACGATGCCGCCGGCCGCGGTGCCGCCCGCCGCCCCCGAGCCGATGCCGCTCCCAAGCGACGGCTGTCCCGGCACGGCCGCGGCGGGTGCATTCACCGCGTGCGTCAGCGTCTGCGCGGCGTTGGCCTCTGCCTGCGCATAGGTGCTCGCGCCCGCGGCCAAAGTCTGCACAAACCGCTCATGAAACGCCGCCATCTGCGCGCTCGCCTGCTGATATCCCAGACCATGCTCGGAAAGCAGCGCGGCGACCTGCGCCGACACCTGATCGGCGGCCGACGCCAGCACCCCGGTCGTCGGTGCCACGGCGGCCGCATTGGCGGCGCCCAGTGTCGAACCGATACCGGCCAAGTCCGAGGCCGCCGTCGCCAGCTCCGGCGGGGCCGCGAATACGAAAGACATCTAGCACCTTCCTGGGATACGCAGGATGGTATCGCTACCGCCCCCTCGATGGCGGGTAAAGTCCGCCGAATAGCCGGCAAGCACCCACCGGCGCGGTCGTGACGCGGGACGTCACCGCGGGCCGCCGCCAGCCTGGCGCTACTGTGGCGCGTATGGCACCGTTGCCCAAAGTTTCAGAGGTTGGGGGCGCGCGGATGAAATTCGATCGTCGGGAAGTTACACCAACGTGCCGTTGACTCCGGGTGAGGAGCCCATTGCTCTGCCCAGCCCTGTTGTTGCGCCAAAGGTCAGTGCTTCGGGGCTGCGGCGCGTCTTGCGGAGGGCCCGAGACGGGGTCGCGCTGAACGTCGACGAGGCGGCCGTCGCAATGACCGCGCGCGGCGAAGATCTTGCCGACTTGTGCGCGAGCGCGGCGCGGGTGCGCGACGCGGGTCTGGAGTCGGCCGGGCGGCGCGGGCCCGACGGCCGGTTGCCGATCACCTATTCGCGCAAGGTGTTCATCCCGGTCACCCACCTGTGCCGGGACACGTGCCATTACTGCACCTTTGTCACCGTCCCGGGCAAGCTGCGCGCCCGGGGGGCGGGCATGTACCTCGAACCCGACGAGATTCTCGACCTCGCCCGCCGGGGAGCCGAACTGGGTTGCAAGGAAGCGCTATTCACCCTCGGCGATCGGCCCGAGGATCGCTGGCCCGAGGCGCGCGAGTGGCTCGGTGAACGGGGCTACGATTCCACGCTGGCCTACGTGCGGGCGATGGCGATCGGGGTGCTGGAGGAAACCGGGCTGTTGCCGCACCTGAACCCGGGTGTGATGAGTTGGTCGGAGATGTCGCGGCTCAAGCCGGTGGCGCCGTCGATGGGCATGATGCTCGAGACGACGTCGCGGCGGCTGTTTGAAACGAAAGGGCTTGCGCACTACGGCAGCCCGGACAAAGACCCGGCGGTGCGGCTGCGAGTGCTCACCGACGCCGGGCGGTTGTCCATTCCGTTCACCACCGGCCTGCTGGTCGGCATTGGCGAGACGCTGGCCGAACGCGCCGACACCCTGCATGCGATTCGTAAGTCGCACAAGGAATTCGGACACGTTCAAGAAGTGATAGTGCAGAATTTCCGCGCCAAGGAACACACCGCGATGTCCGCCTTCCCGGATGCCGGGATCGAGGACTACCTGGCGACGGTGGCGGTCGCGCGGTTGGTGCTCGGCCCGGGCATGCGTATCCAGGCGCCGCCCAATTTGGTATCCCGCGACGAGTGCCTGGCGCTGATCGGCGCCGGAGTCGACGACTGGGGCGGCGTTTCACCGTTGACGCCCGACCATGTCAACCCCGAACGGCCCTGGCCCGCCCTGGACCAGCTGGCCGCCATCACCGCCGAAACCGGATACGACCTGGTGCAGCGGCTGACCGCGCAGCCCAAATACGTACAGGCCGGCGCGGCGTGGATCGACCCGCGGGTGCGGGGCCACGTTGTGGCGCTCGCCGATCCGGCGACCGGCCTGGCCCGCGATGTCAACCCGGTGGGCATGCCGTGGCAGGAGCCCGACGACGTGGCGTCCTCCGGCCGGGTGGACCTCAACGCGGCGATCGACACCGAAGGTCGCAACACCCAAGCGCGCAGCGATCTCGACAGCGCCTTCGGTGATTGGGAGTCGATCCGCGCGCACGTCCACGAGCTGGCCGCGCGCGCCCCCGAGCGAATCGACACCGACGTGCTCGCCGCGTTGCGATCGGCCGAACGCGATCCCGCCGGCTGCAGCGACGACGAGTACTTCGCGTTGGCGAACGCCGACGGCCCTGCGCTGGAAGCTGTTGCCGCGCTGGCGGATTCGTTGCGTCGCGATGTCGTCGGTGACGACGTGACCTTCGTGGTCAACCGAAACATCAACTTTACGAATATCTGTTACACCGGGTGCCGGTTTTGCGCGTTCGCGCAGCGCAAGGGTGACGCCGATGCGTACTCGCTGTCCGCCGAAGAGGTGGCCGACCGAGCGTGGGAGGCGCATGTCGAAGGCGCCACCGAGGTCTGCATGCAGGGCGGGATCGATCCCGAGCTGCCGGTCACCGGGTACGCCGAACTGGTCCGCGCCGTCAAGGCCCGGGTGCCGTCGATGCACGTGCACGCGTTCTCCCCGATGGAGATCGCCAACGGGGTGACCAAGAGCGGGATGAGCATTCGTGAGTGGCTGATCAGCCTGCGCGAGGCCGGGCTTGACACCATCCCCGGAACCGCCGCCGAGATTCTGGACGACGAGGTGCGGTGGGTGCTCACCAAGGGCAAGTTGCCGACGTCGATGTGGATCGAGATCGTGACCACCGCGCACCAGGTGGGCCTTCGGTCGTCCTCGACGATGATGTACGGACACGTCGACACCCCACGGCACTGGGTCGCCCACCTCAACGTGCTGCGCGAAATCCAGGACCGCACCGGCGGCTTCACCGAGTTCGTGCCATTGCCGTTCGTGCATCAGAATTCGCCGTTGTATCTGGCCGGCGCGGCCCGCCCCGGGCCCAGCCATCGGGATAACCGAGCGGTACACGCCCTGGCGCGGATCATGTTGCACGGCCGCATTTCCCATATCCAGACCAGCTGGGTCAAGCTCGGTGTTGAGCGCACGCAGGTGATGCTCAACGGCGGCGCCAACGACCTGGGCGGCACGCTGATGGAGGAGACCATCTCGCGGATGGCCGGTTCGGAATACGGGTCGTCGAAGAGCGTGGCGGAGCTGACCGCGATCGCCGAGGGCATAGGACGCCCGGCGCGCCAGCGCACCACGACCTATTCTCCGCTGGCGGCGTAGTTGTCGGAGGCGTCGGGTATACCCAATGCCGTGAAAAGACACATCGACGACGACCGATTCCCCGAGTGGCAGCCCTTCGCGGACGCGGTGCAACAGCGCCGGCCAGACGCCGGTACGTGGTGTGAAGCCTGGACGGTGCGCGACATCGTCGTCCATCAAGCCGGAAACGCCGAGGAACTCGCGCGGGTGCTGGGAGCGCACCTGGAGGGCGAGCCCGTCGGCACACGTGGTTTCGAGGAACGCGAGGGCCCACTGCGCGCCCTCAACGACGCCGACCTGTGGGACGCGCTGCATGACCGGATGGCCACCCTGAACGAGGTTGCGGCGGCCGCCGACGATGTCCCGGCGGATACGGACGTCGCCTGGACCGGCCGCACCATGAAGGCGCCCTGGTTCGCCGAGCACATGCGCGAGGAGCTCATTCTGCATGCTTGGGACGTGACCGGAGACTGTGATTCCAGCCCGGCCTTCCAGGCCGGGCTGGCTGAGCCGTGGATGACGACGCACAGCGTTTTTGCGGTCGGCGCTCCGCTGTTGGCCAAGGGGGCCAAGCAATTGGGGCCGGGCGAGCGAATCGAGGCCCGGTTGCGTGTTCCCGACATGGACGATGTCTTGGTCGGTTATGACGCGGAAAGCACCACGATCGGGCTTGCCGACCCCGAAGGTCCGGCCACCTTGGAGACCGACGCCGCGGCACGGGTGTTGCTGCTGTGGGGCCGCCGCCCCGCGGACCCAGCGCGGATTTGTAGCCGCGTCGGACCCGCGGCCCTAGGCCAGTTGCGCCGACTGCTCAGCGGCTACTGAACCGTCAGAGCTCGCTCAGTAGTTGTTGCAGGTGGCAGCCGCCGCTAACACATCGTTGAAGTACGGCGCGGCCTGCGGCATGGCCTGGATCTGCTGGGCCATCTGCGCCCGCTTGCCCGGCGGCGAGGCGAGGAAATTGCGCAGGTATGCCTGCGCGAGCGGCGATGCGTTCAATTGCGCGACGGCCGCCGGGTCGGTCGCGTTGAGCGCGGCCATAACCTGCCCGTAGTTGCAGGTTGTGTTGATAACCGGATCCAGCGGATCCGCGGATGCGATCCCGGAGCCAGCCGTCAACACGAACGCCGCCCCCCCAACCGCTGCGGCCAATTTGGTCAACGACAGCCTCACCATCAGTGGATACCTTCCCGAATCAATGCACCGTTGGAAAACGGCGACGACATCTGCCCAACGGTTGCCGTCTCCGATCGAGGCTACCAGGCCCGGTGAGCAGTTCCCCTCGAAGCCGTCATCGCATATCAAGCTCTAAACGTGACTATCCGCAGGTCAGCAACTTGTTTTGCGCGGTTCGCTTCCAGTGAAATGCGGGCTAGAGCCTGGTCGCCAGCTCGGTGCCCTGCCTGATGGCGCGCTTTGCGTCCAGCTCGGCCGCCAGGGCGGCCCCGCCGATGATGTGGGGGTCGATACCGTCGCGTCGCAGCGCCTGCTGCAGATCACGTACCGGCTCTTGACCAGCGCAGATCACCACGTTGTCCACCGCGAGTAGCTCGGGGCGGCGCCGGTCCGGGCCGAAGCTGATGTGCAGGCCGCCGTCGGTGATTCGCTCGTAGTTGACACCGGAGAGCTGGTGAACTCCCTTTGCTTTCAAGGACGCCCGGTGTACCCACCCGCTGGTCTTGCCCAGCCGCTTGCCCTGCGGACCTTTGGTGCGTTGCAGCAGGTAGACCTTGCGGGCCGGCGGCGCCGGCCGGGGAGTGGTCAGCGCGCCTCGGGCATCCGATGGATCGGCGGCGCCCCACTCCGCTTTCCATCCTTTGATGTCAGGCGAGCGATCGGTGACCAGGAATTCGCTGACGTCGAAGCCGACGCCCCCGGCGCCGACGACCGCCACGGTCGGCCCGATCGGCTTGGCGCCCGTGATCGCCTGGGCGTAGGTCAACACCATCGGGTGTTCGATGCCGGGGACGGCCGGGATCGGGGCACGACGCCGGTGGCCAGTACCACGTCGTCGTAGCCGGTCAGCTCCTGGGCGCGCGCCCGGGTGCCCAGCCGCACCACGACACCGTGCTTGTCGAGCATCGTGGTGAAGTAGCGGATGGTCTCGCTGAACTCTTCCTTGCCGGGAATGCGCCGGGCGAGGTCGAACTGCCCGCCGATGAAGTCGTTGGCCTCGAACAGGGTCACCCGGTGGCCGCGCTGGGCCGCGCCGACCGCCGTGGCCAGTCCGGCCGGTCCCGCGCCGACCACGGCCACGGAGCGGACGTGCCGCGTCGGGGACAACACCAGCTGCGTCTCGCGCCCGGCTCGCGGGTTGAGCAGACACGACGCCGTCTTCTTGGCGAACGCGTGGTCCAGGCAGGCCTGATTGCAGGCGATGCAGGTGTTGATCTCCGCGGCACGGTCGGACTGCGCTTTGAGTACCCACTCCGGGTCGCTCAGCAGCGGCCGCGCCATCGAGATCAGCTGCACCCGCGTTTCGGCCAGGATCTGTTCGGCGGCCTGCGGCATGTTGATCCGGTTGGACGCCACCACCGGGATGTTGACCTGTTCGGCGATGGCGTCGCTGATGTCGACGAACGCGCCGCCCGGCACCGAGGTGACGATCGTGGGCACCCGCGCCTCGTGCCAACCGAATCCGGAGTTGATGATGTTCGCGCCTGCGGCCTCTAATTCCATTGCCAGCGCCACTATTTCGTCCCAGCTCTGACCATCTTCGACATAGTCGGCCATCGACATCCGGTAGCAGATGATGAAATCTGGCCCCACCGCGGCGCGGGCTCGACGCACGATCTCGACCGGGAATCGACGGCGATTGGCGGGTGTGCCGCCCCACGAATCGGTGCGTTTGTTGGTGCGCGGCGCCAGGAACTGGTTGAGCAAATACCCTTCACTGCCCATGATTTCGACTCCGTCGTAGCCGCCCTCGCGGGCCAGCTGGGCACAGCGGACGAAATCGGCGATGGTCGCCTCGATGCCGCGAGACGACAGCGCGCGCGGCCGGAACGGATTGATCGGCGCCTTGATCGACGAGGCGCTCACCGAAAGCGGGTGGTACGCATAGCGTCCCGCGTGCAAGATCTGCAGCAGGACCTTAGCGCCCGAGTCGTGGACCGCCCCGGTAATCCGACGGTGCCGGCGGGCCTGGGCCGAGGAGACCATCTCCGACGCGAACGGCAGCAGCCAGCCGGTGCGGTTGGGCGCGTACCCACCGGTGACGATCAGCCCGACACCTCCGCGCGCGCGTTCGGCGAAGTATTCGGCCAGCCGATCGACATGGTGGGCCCGGTCTTCCAGTCCGGTGTGCATGGAACCCATGACCACCCGGTTGCGCAACGTAGTGAACCCGAGGTCCAGCGGCGATAGCAAGATCGGATAGACTTCACACTGTGGGCCCTGATCGGCGTGGGGCAGCGCCACCCGCGCAGCATAAATGGCACACCCGCGCCGGAATGCGGCTGGGTGAGTAACGGGTGCCGGCCGAAGGGTGTGCCGAGTGGTTGACGTGTATGTGCAACGTCTAGTATCAGTAACCGAGAGCTTTGTTTGGGAGCGGCCGAAGCGCCGGGCGAGCCGAACGGCAGCCGACCAGGCAGTACATGTAGGAGAGCTTGAGGAGACGTCTGTGACGTACACGATCGCCGAACCCTGCGTCGACATCAAAGACAAGGCATGCATCGAGGAGTGCCCCGGACGACTGCATCTACGAGGTGCCCGGATGCTGTACATCCACCCCGACGAGTGCGTCGACTGCGGGGCCTGCCAGCCGGTCTGCCCTGTCGAAGCGATCTACTACGAAGACGATGTGCCCGATCAGTGGAACCAGTACACGCAGATCAACGCCGACTTCTTCGCTGAGCTGGGGTCGCCGGGCGGTGCGGCGAAGGTCGGCATGACCGAGCACGACCCGCAAGTGGTCAAGGACCTGCCACCCCAGGGCGAAGGCGACTGAGCGGGCCGGTGCCGCACAACCCCGTTAGGGGGCCGCGCCCCCCTAACAAGAGGGTGTCGGCTTCCCTGCCGGAGTTTCCCTGGGACACCTTGGCCGACGCGAAAGCGCTGGCCGGGTCCCACCCCGACGGAATCGTCGACCTGTCCATCGGCACGCCGGTCGACCCGGTCGCGCCGCTGATCCAAGATGCGCTGGCGGCCGCCGGTTCCGCGTCGGGATATCCCGCGACCGCGGGCACCGCGCGGTTGCGCGAATCGGCGGCGGCCGCGCTAGACCGTCGTTTTGCAATCACGGGGCTGACCGAGGCGGCCGTGCTGCCGGTGATCGGCAGCAAGGAACTCATCGCGTGGCTGCCGACCTTGTTGGGCCTGGGTCCGGCGGATGTGGTCGTGGTGCCGGAGCTGGCGTATCCGACGTATGACGTCGGGGCCCGGCTGGCCGGAGCGCAGGTGCTGCGCGCGGATTCGCTGACCCAGGTGGGCCCCCGTACCCCCGCGCTGGTCTACCTGAACTCGCCCGGCAATCCCACCGGGCGGGTGCTGGGCGTCGATCACCTGCGCAAGGTGGTCGGATGGGCACGCGACAGGGGTGTGGTGGTGGCTTCCGACGAGTGCTATCTGGGCCTGGGCTGGGACGTGGAGCCACCAGGACCGCTGTCGGTGCTGCATCCCTCGGTCTGCGACGGCGACCATACCGGGCTGCTCGCGATCCACTCGCTGTCCAAGAGCTCGTCGCTGGCCGGTTACCGGGCCGGCTTCGTCGCCGGAGATCCGGTTCTGATCGCCGAATTGTTGGCGGGTGAAGCAGACGAATGCGAGGACGAAACCGCAAATGTAGAAGACGACGCAGAGTTGAGTGATGCCGAGAGCTTCACGCTCAAGGACAAGCAACTAGCAATAAATGAGACACATCCTTTCGGAATCAGAATTTGGAAGCCAGCTCTTTACAAGAAGGACCGCTCAGTGGAGAAGACTGCCGAGGAGGACATCCACTCGTCTCCCAGTGCCATCGTAAGCAACTGGCTATGGGTTTTCAACTGCCTCTGGACCGTTCTTTTTGGCTGGTGGCTGGCTCTGGCTGCTCTTCTTGCTGCTGCCGTATGCCTCATCTTTGGCTTCGAGCCGAGTGCAAGAAAGTACAGTAGAGTACTGCAAGGTCTTTCGAGATACCTTTTGTACCCATTTGGGTGATTTGTTAAGCTTGAGTCTGACGAAGTCTATGCCGAAGAAGATGAGGGCGAGGGAAGAAGTATTAGTGAATACGAGCAGTGGCAGCGCGGTGATCTGGAGTATGGCAGATTGATGTTTGGGCCTACGCTCACTCACACCGGCTCACTCATAGGGAGACGGAGAAACAGTGTCGACTCGGCCAGCGAGCAAGACAGCCTTCTTGGTAGGACGGGAAGAGGTGACCGCACCGAGACCGGCTTGTCCACGGCTAAGCGACGATTTTTTGGACGTGGACAGTGGACGCTTGGAAGGGTGATCTTCTTCATCTTCTTCTACTTTCTAATTGCGCCACTTCTGCTGTTGGTGTCAGGCATATGTTGGCTGATGGTCTTTTCGATTCCAATGGGTCGGGTCACATCCATCCTCTTCTACCACCTGAGACGTCATCCGCTAGCACTAACTTTCCACAACGACGCCACCTTTGCTCGCAGCTCGACACGACCTTCATCCGTCCTTTTGTGCACCTATCGAGCGGTCGGGCTAAAGTACTGGAAATATACTGTGGATGGCACCAATATCTTCCTCATCAACTTTCTCGGAATTGTAATACTCGTCATCTTCGATTATTTTATCCTCGACGCGGCTTTGGGAATCGACATATGGCTGACAAGTCCATCGCTTCTCTTCCCCCTCGCATTGATATCAATCATCCCTCTGGCCTACTTCATTGGGCAAGCTGTCGCCTCCATCTCCGCCCGGGCCTGGATTTCGACCCGCACTGGCTCCGGCACTCGGCGGCGACCCGCTGGCTGCGCGACGGGGTGTCCATCGAGGTTGTGTCCAAGCTCTTGGGTCACTCATCGGTGACCACGACATCAGCGACATACGGCCATCTGACGGTCGAGGACGCGCGGGCGGCGCTGGAGAAAGCCGGCTGGTTGACCGGGAGGGAAGTGCATGGTGACCGGCGGCTGGATCAGCCAGGGCGACCGGTCCCGCTGGCAGCAGCGGGCCGCCGCCGAGCTGGCGGCCATCCTGGCCGCGCACCCGGGGATCCCGGTGATCGCGTGGACCGTCACCGCGTCTGGCGGCGCCCTGTCCGGCCAGGTCCTGGCTCCCGCCCCGGTCCGGCGCGGGCTGTTCGGGCAATGGCGGCAGGCGCTGGGGCTGGACGAGGTCACCGAGACCCCGGCCGCCGGCGGGAGGCGGCTGTTTACCTGCACGCTCGCGGTGTCCTCGGCGGCGTCCCGGTGAGCGTCACCGCGACCGTCTTCGACGACGGGGAGGACGGCCGGTGAGCCGCCGGGAACCCGGACCCTGCGGAACCGGGGCAGGCCAGGCAGTACCGGGCTCCCGCGGGCCTGCTGGAAAAGCTCATGGCCGCGGTGCGCCCGGAGTTCCGGGCCGGGGACCTGGTCTTCGACCCGCGGGACCCGGTCTTCGGCGGGCCGCCGTGCGCGGTGAGCGGCTGCGACCGCCCGCACCGCAGGCAGGGCCTGTGCATCTCGCACTGGCAGCGGTGGCGGGGATCCGGCGGGATCTCCCTCGAGGAGTTCACCGCGACGGCCGAACCCGGCTGGCACGGCCATCTGCCGCTGAGCGCGTGCACCATCACCAGATGCAATTACGGGCCGATGGCCCGCGGAATGTGCCAGCGGCACGTTCGCCAGTGGTACTACGCGGGACGCCCGGGCCTGCCCGGCTGGCAGGCATCGGACGCTCCTCTGCCGCCGCCGGCCGAGCCGCCCCGGACATGCCGGATCGGCTACTGCGGCCTATGGGCGCAGGGCACATCGGTGTTCTGCCTCGGCCACGACGGCCGGTGGAAGAGCAACGGACGCGGTGATCCTGAGGAGTTCGCCGCTTCCTGCGAAGACCCTGGGCCCGGCCAGGAGCACATCGACCTGCGGCGGCTGCCCGCCGGGCTCCGGCTGGAGATGCAGTACGTCCTGCAGTGCCGCGGCGACGAGCAGGACGCGAAACTGCCGCCCAGGGAACTCCACCCGTTCGTCGTGGTCCTGGCCGGCGCGGGCGCGTCGTCCCTGCTGGAACAGCCCGAGGAATGGTGGACCGCCCTCAGCGCGCCGAGAAACGGGCGCGGCTGGCGCCCGTTCATCCTCGACGCCGCCGCCGCGTCGAGGCGCTCGCGTTCGGCGCCGGCTGGGATACCGAGTACCTGCGGGACATCTGGCGGCTCGCAACCTGGGCATCGACAAGCCCGAGGCCACCATCAGCTTCGCGGGGATCCCCCAGCCCTGGCTGCGGGAACTGGCCAAGAGACACACCCGCTGGCAGCTGGCCACCGGGCTGTCGGCCAGCACGGCCGGGTACGGGGCCCGGGCCGTGACCCGGTTCGCCGCCTGGCTTGCCACCCTGCCCGAGCCGCCCGCCGGCCTGGCCGACGTGACCCGGCCGATGCTGGAACGCTACCTGGCCGTCCTGCAGGCGGAAATGGGCGGCCAGGTGCGCCACACCCATTACGTCGGCGGGCTGAGCGGCTTCCTGTAAGGCAGTCCGCCGCCACGGCTGGGACAACGGCGCGCTGCCGGCCACTGCGGCGGTCTACCCGAGGACTTCCCGCCCCGGGGAGCCCGGCTTCCCCGCGGCCTCGCCGCCCACGTCATGGCCCAGGTCGAGCAGCCCGCCAACCTCGCCAGGCAGGCCAGCCCGGCCTACCGGCTCATCACGCTGATCCTCGTCCGCTGCGGCCTGCGGATCTCCTCCGCGGCCGGGCTGGCCTTCGACTGCACGGTCACCGACGCCGACGGCGCCCCCTACCTGCTCTACTACAACACCAAGATGAAACGCGAGGCCCTCGTCCCGATCGATGACGAGCTCTTCGCCCTGATCGGCGAGCAGAAACAGCGGGTCCTGCAGCGGTTCCCCGCCGGCGCCCCGCTGCTGTTCCCCCGGCAGAACGGCAACCTCAACGGGCGCAGGCCCGTCTCCAGCCGCACCTACCGCGGAGCGCTCTACCGCTGGCTGGGAGACTGCGACATCCGCGACGAGCACGGACAGTCAGTGCACCTGACGCCCCATCAGTGGCGCCATACGCTAGGAACTGTCCTGATAAACAAGGACGTCCCGCAGCATGTCGTGCAGAAGATCCTCGATCACGACTCGCCGCTCATGACCGCTCACTATGCACGGCTGTCCGATAAGACCGTGCGCGAGCACTGGGAACGAGCCCGCAAGGTGAACGCCGAGGGCCAGCCCGTCCAGATCAGCCCCGACGGGCCGCTCGGCGACGCGGCATGGGCGAAGCAGCGGCTGTCCCGCGCCACCCAGTCACTGCCCAACGGCTACTGCCAGCTGCCCCTCGTCAAGACCTGCCCGCATGCGAACAGTTGTTTGACTTGCCCAATGTTCCTGACTACCGCGGACTTCCTGCCGCAGCACCATGCCCAGCGGCAGGCCACTCTGCAGATCATCTCCGCGGCCGAAGCCGCGGGCCATGCCCGCGTCGCGGAGATGAACCGGCAGGTCGCCGGCAACCTGGACAAGATCATCGCAACGCTCGAGGACGAGGGAACGGCCGGGGAAGAGGCGTCCGCCGGTGCGTCCTGACCCGCTCTCGGAGGCCGCCGCCCGGCGTCACGAGCTGACCCGGGCCAGGGCCGTCCAGGCGCTGCGGGAACTCGACCGGGCCGGAACTCCCGTGACATTCGCCGGCGTGGCGCAGGCGGCCGGCATTTCACGGTCGTGGCTCTATACCCAGCCCGATATCAGCAGCCATATCCGCCGGCTGCGGGACAAGACAGGCGACGCCGGCTCCGCCCGCGCCATCCCCGCCGGCCAGCGGGCTACCGAGGCATCGCTGCGGACCAGGCTCACCGCCGCCCTCGACCGCAACAAGCAGCTCTCCGACGAGAACGCCCGGCTCCGCCGCCAGCTCGCCCGCGCACTCGGCGACCAGCGCTCCGCCGGGGTTCGATCAGGTAACGATCCGAAGGAGTGAAACAGTCACGATCAGGCCGCGGACGTCCCGTCGGCGACGCTGTCCACGACGGGACGCCGCAGGTCACCGACCTGGCTGACGCGAAAGCTCAAGATAACGTCGGTGATCGGCATCTCCGGGTCCTGGGCCATCCGCCACGCCGCGGTATGACGCAGGTCGTGAATCGTCCAGTCCGAGCCCAGCAGCGCGTTCGCCCGCACGAACATCGCGCGGGCCGCATGATAGGCCAGCGGCCGCCACGGCCGCCGCAGCGTGAACCACAACGGCTCCGCCCGCCCGCGCGGAGCACCAGAGCGCCAGGTCTCCTCCTGATACAGGCGCAGCCACACGAAGGCATCCGGCGAGACCGGGATCCGCTGCACTGCGCGGCTGCCCTTCCTGGTCACCGCGATGAGCTGCTCACCAGGGTCGGCGTCGCCCTGGCAGGCACCAAGGAGTTCCTCCGCCCTGGCCCCGGACGACACCCAGAAAGCCAGCAGCGCCCGGTCCCGGTTGGACTTCAGCCCGCCGAACAGCTCGTTGAACTGCTCATCGGGGATCCGCCGCGGCGCCCGCCTCGGACTTGGGCCGGTAACGGCCCGCCCGCTCGGCCCGGAACGGCTCCATCGGGTTATGGTGAGCGTTGGCCCTGTCCGCCCGCCGCGACCGGTCCAGCGGGAACGGGTTGATGATCGGGCCGCGGCCGCACTCAAGATGGAACTCATAGAAGCTCCGCAGCACCGTCTCCACATGACCCCGGGTCCTGGCCGAGTACTTCGCCCCCGGCCGCGCCTTCCCGGTCACCGGATTCACCACGGCCGGCGAAGGCATTCCCGGCCCGGCGGAAGACGCGGCGACCTGGCCGTCCCGGTACCGCCAGTGAACGCGGGCGGGCTTGTCGGCGACCTGCATCCACCGCGCGAAGTCGCGGGCCTCGGCCCGGGTTGCCCTGTCCCAGGCCACCCCGACCGCGCCGAGCCAGCGCCACCACAGCAGCAGGTCGTTCCCGTACGAGCGAAGCGTCAACGCCGAGCGGTCACGAGCCTGAAGCTCGGCAAGGAAGGCCGCCACCGGCTCCACAACGGCCCCGTTCGCGTCCAGCAGCAGGGTACGGCTCCCACAGGTCGCCTGTCTCCGCCAGACGACCGACATCCGGTACGACGAGTGCCGCCAAGTCCCGCAAGACATCAGCTTGATCAGTCACGAGCCGGGACACTAACATAGATTCGATATCTAGTCTCTGAACTGCAAAACTATCGAATTATTCAGTTAACGGGGACGGCCATCTCCACGATCCACCACGGCGGGGCCATGTGCGGGTGCGGGTACCCGGCCTGGAGCCGGCAGCGACGGCCGGGCAACACCGCACCTTGCAGCCGAGTTCCTCAGCCGTCTCGGGCGGACCGCCGCCTCGGCCGGCGACTCATCGGCCTCAACGTGACCACCCGGGGTCAGCCATTCCCGAACCGGGATGAAGCATCAGCCCCAGCAGCCACTCGCCAGCCTCTCCCGGACGGAACACGAACACGGTTGCTTTTAGCCTCGCGATTGCTCCTCAAGAGCCTATACTTTTCGTTGTGATTATTCGTAGCAACCTGGATCCATTCGATCATTACACAGATGAAGAATATTCACAGCTCTATGACGAGTACACTTGACTAAGGGACCTAGGGTTACCACTGGGCCATCGTTGCGTGGGGGATACGGAAAATGGCGCCGGCGAAGCGTGAGTTGCTGCCTCGTGCAGCTTTCAGGGTTGCTTCGAGGGTGCATACTCTTGCTCCTGCTTCGTGGGCTGTTAGGGCGGAGACTAGGGCTGCGTTGCCTCTGCCGACTATAAGTACATCAAAGGTCTGCGTGGTGGAGGACATTTTGGAACTTGATCAAGACGGATGGAAAAGATCCTCGATGAAGGGATAAGGAGACAGTGAGATTCGACTGTAGATCCAGCGACTATCGTAGTCATTACTCCAGACTTATATGCTCGATATAAGAGTGCATCTGGCCTTTCCGTTCCGAAAAGCCATCGTCGTACCACGACTTTGCTATAAAAGCCTTTGCCAAAGAGTGCTTTCTGAGTTGCCAGAGATGCCGTAGAACAGGGATCGGCCCATACATCTATCAAATCTAAGCCATCATTTAAGCTTAATATGGATCCCCACAGTCATACTCCATTGGGATTGTTAAGAAGGTTTTGTGTTGTGGCCGTAGGCGCAGTTCTTC
>CAVPFT010000074.1:0-35517 GCA_963703795.1 uncultured Actinomycetota bacterium
GCACATCACGGCGCTGGCGGTGAACATGCTGGTGTACACCAACAACCAGTTCTGGCCGGTGGCGTTCGGCGTGATCGTCGGCGTCAGCGCCAAGCACGTGCTGCGGGTGCTGATCGCGGGCCGCATGAAGCACTACATGAACCCGTCGAACTTCGGCATCACGGCGGCCTGCTGCTCTTCAGCGCCTGGACCAGCCTTGCCCCGGCGTACGAGTTCACCGAGATCGCCAACACGTTCTTCCGTGTCATGATCCCGATCATCATCATCACCGCCGGCATGGTCCTCAACGGCCTGCTGACCAAGAAGGCGCCGCTGATCGTGGGCTGGACGGCGATGTGTTCCGCGATCCAGGCGTTCTGGTGCGGCACTGGATCTGGCACGTGTCGCTCTACTCCGCGCTGTTTCCAATGAGTTTCGCGTCCGAGAAGGGCGGCTGGATCGCCAACAAGCCGACGCGCTCGACTTCGCCGGCGGGACGGGGTGCACACCAACTCGGGCGCGGCCGGCCGGGCCCTGGCCATGTCCTCGGGCGGCGCAGCGGGTGGCCCAAGAACCCGTTCCGCCCGCACAACGTGCCGTTCGCGATGCTCGGTGCGCGACTGCTGTGGTTCGGCTGGTACGGGTTCAACGCCGGGTCGGCGCCAGCGCCAACAGCGTGGCCGCTAAGACCTTCATCAACACCAACATCGCAACGGCGACGCCATGCTGGGCTGGCTGCTCACCGAACGGATCCGGGACGGCAAGCCCACGACGCTGGGTGCGGCATCGGGCATCGTGGCCGGCCTGGTCGCGCATCACACCGTCGTGCTCGTCGGTCAACGTGCTGGGCGCGCTCGCGATCGGGCTGGTGGCCGGGCGTGGTGTGCGCGCTGGCGTGCGGGCTGAAATTCAGGCTGGGCTTCGATGACTCGCTCGACGTGGTCGGGGTGCACCTGGTCGGTGGTCTGGCGGGGACGCTGTTGGTCGGTCTGCTCGCCGCGCCGGAAAGCCCCGCGATCAATGGCGTGACCGGGGTATCCAGGGGTTCGTTCTACGGCGGCGGTTTTGCGCAGCTGGAACGGCAAGCGGTCGGCGCGTTCAGCGTTCTCTTCTACTCCGCCACCCTCACCCTTATCATCGCCTTGGTACTGAAGCACACCATCGGGCTGCGGCTGGGTGCCGAGGAAGAGGTCTCGGGCATCGACGAGGCCGAGCACGCCGAAAGCGGATACGATTTCGCGGTGGCAACCGGTTCGGTGCTTCCTCCTCGGGTGACCATGGAGGACACTCCTAATGGCCAGGAGGAGTTAGTGGGCGAGAAACTGGAGGCGGAACAGGTATGAAGCTGATCACCGCGATCGTTAAGCCGTTCACCCTCGACGACGTCAAGACCAGCCTCGAGGAGGCCGGCGTGCTGGGGATGACGGTCAGCGAAATCCAGGGCTACGGGCGGCAGAAGGGCCACACCGAGGTCTACCGGGGTGCCGAATACTCGATCGATTTCGTGCCGAAGGTTCGGATCGAGGTCGTCGTCGACGACGCCATCGTCGAAAAGGTCGTCGACAGCATCGTTCAGACGGCGCGCACCGGCAAGATCGGTGACGGCAAAGTCTGGGTCAGCCCCGTGGAGACCATTGTGCGAGTGCGCACCGGTGAACGCGGAACCGATGCGATATGACGCCAGCCGCAAATTGCTGACCCGCCCCGGGCGGGCGCCGACGGCATGACACCGAATCGGCCCGACCCGTCCGGGGCATCAAAGCTAACGGAAACGGAAAGCGCCTGCGGGGCAAGCGATTTGGTTGCCTCTCGGCGCCAACTGTTGTCAGATGGTGATGGTCTGAGTGCGGCCGAGTTGCGGCACGCGTGGCAGGATCTCCACGAGTCGTGGTTGACCGCCAAGGCGGCCGAGATCGGGATCACCGATACCAGTGGCTTCGCGATCGTCGGGATCGGCGGACTGGGCCGTCACGAGCTGCTGCCGTATTCCGATCTAGACCTAATGCTGTTGCACGACAACAAGTCTGCCGATGTGCTGCAGCGGGTGGCCGACAAGCTGTGGTATCCGTTGTGGGACGCGAACGTGCGGCTTGACCACAGCGTCCGAACGGTCTCCGGGGCGCTCGGGGTCGCCAATGCCGACATGATCGCGGCCCTGGGCATGTTGGACGCTCGCCACATCGCCGGCGATGCGCGGCTGTCGGAGGAGTTGATCTCCGGCGCAAGAAGGCAGTGGCGCAGCGCAATTCGCTCTCGAATGGACGAGCTTGTCGAAATAACGCAGGTCCGCTGGCAGCGTTGTGGCCGGATCGCGCAGCGGGCCGAGCCGGACCTGAAATCGGGTCGCGGCGGCCTTCGCGATGTGCAATTGCTCGATGCGCTCGGGGTGGCCCAGCTCATCGATCGCCACGGCATGGGCCGCCCCGAATCGCCGGGTGGTTCACTGGACGATGCCTATCTGACGCTGCTCGACGTGCGCACCGAACTGCACCGGGTGTCGGGCCGCGGACGCGATCTGTTGCTGGCCCAATACGCCGACGAGATCAGCGCGGTGCTGCATTTCGGCGACAGATTCGACTTGTCGCGCAAGCTGTCCGGCGCCGGTCGCACGATCGCCTACCACGCCGAAGCGGGGCTGCGCACCGCCCAAAACGCGTTGCCGCGACGCGGCGTGTCGGCCTTGGTGCGGCGGCCGAAGCGGCGGCCGCTGGACGAGGGCGTCGTCGAGTATGCCGGAGAGATCGTGCTCGCCCGCGACGCTGCGCCCGAAAGCGATGTCGGTCTGGTGCTTCGCGTCGCCGCCGCGTCGGCTGGCACCGGCTTGCCGATCGCCGCCGCCACGCTGAGTCGCCTGGCCGCCAGCGCCCCCGAGATGCCAATTCCCTGGCCCGGCGAGGCGTTGGACGACCTCTTGGTCGTACTCTCCGCCGGTCCCACCGCGGTGGCGACGATCGAAGCGCTTGACCGCACCGGCCTATGGGACCGATTGTTGCCGGAATGGGCTGCGATCCGCGACCTTCCGCCCCGCGACGTCGCGCACGTGTGGACGGTGGACCGTCACGTCGTCGAGACCGTCGTCAAAGCGGCGCCGCTGGCCACCCGGGTGGCGCGGCCCGACCTGCTTGCGCTTGGTGCGCTGCTGCACGACATCGGCAAGGGCAGGGGGGTTGATCACAGCGTGCTCGGGGCCGAGATGGCCCTCGAAATCGGCTCCCGGCTCGGGGTCGCGCCGGCGGACGCCGACATCCTGTCGAAGCTGGTCCGCCATCACCTGCTGCTGCCGGTGACGGCCACCCGAAGCGACCTGAAGGACCCCAAAACCATTGAGGGCGTGGCGGAAGCGGTGGGCGGTGATCCGCTCTTGCTCGAGGTGTTGCAGGCGCTGGGGGAGGCGGACTCGAAGGCCACCGGCCCCGGGGTGTGGACCGAGTGGAAGGCGTCCCTGATCGAGGACCTGGTGCGTCGCTGCCGGATGGTGATGGCCGGTGAGCCACTGCCGCCGCAAGCGCAACCCGCTGCGCCGCAATATCTTTCGCTGGCGGCTGACCGCGGGGTGCATGTCGAGGTCAGGCCTTCAGACAGCGAGCGCGTCGACGTGGTGATGGTCGCGCCGGACCAGCGGGGATTCGTGTCGAAAGCGGCCGCGGTGCTCGCGCTGAATTCGCTGCGAATCCATTCGGCCTCGGTAAACACTCATGAGGGTGTCGCGATCACCGAGTTCGTGGTGTCGCCCCTGTTCGGCTCGCCGCCCGAAGCGGGCCTGCTGCGCCAGCTGTTCACCAACGCGCTCAATAACGACGTCGACGTCCTCGGCACCTTGGAGAAGCGCGACAGCGACGCCGTCGGCGCGGCGACCGAGCGGCCCGGCGAAATACGGGTTGCGGTGCCCGTCACGCGGTCGACCGCCCCCCCCGCATCCTGTGGCTCGACACCGCCGCGTCCGACCCCTTTGTCATCGAAGTCCGCGCCACGGATCGATTGGGCTTGCTGGCACTTCTGGCCCGGGCGCTGGAGCGTGCGGGAGCAGATGTTGCCTGGGCGAAGGTCAATACGTTCGGGTCGACGGCCGCGGACGTGTTCTGTGTAGAGCGACCCGCCCCGGACGACGAGCAATTGCGCGAGCTGCGGTCGAGCGGCATCTGCTGGCCGTGTTGGGCGGCCCCGCGGTCGAAGTGCTCGACGAGCCCGTCGGCGACTAGGCATGCGTTACGACCCGCAAAAGGGTTAATGCTCGGAATTCAGCTGCCGCAGGGCTTCAATGCGTGCCTTGAAGCTGCTCGCGGGTCGCCGCGGCGATCGGTGGGCCCCCGCAGCGACGGCGAAGCTCGCTGTGGATCCATCCGTGGGCTTGCCGGTGCGGTGATGGGTGGCCGAGACGAGCGTGTTGAGCTCGCGGCGCAGCTCGCGGAGCTGGCCATGCATGCGATGGCGGCGTATGCGGCGCCGCCTGCGCCTCGGCCCAAGGCCCGCTTTCTGAGCTGCTCGTCCTGGCGCCGGTGCAGCAGGGCGCGCATCTGGTCGGCGTCGAGCAGGCCGGGGATACCGAGGTAGTCCGCCTCCTCGTCGCTTCCGGCCGGGGTGGCGGTGCCGAAGGACGATCCATCGAAGATGACCTGATCGAGTTCGGCGTCGGCCCCCAGTGCGGTGAAACCCTTGTCTGTTTCACCCTTCTCGGTTTGCGTCCGGACGGCGGGGTCCCCGTCGAGGGGATCCCCGTCGTCGCGGTGCGGCTGGCCGAGAACGTGATTGCGCTGGGCCTCCAATTCACTGGCGAGCTGCAGCAGGCTGGGCACGGACGGCACGAAGATGCTGGCGGTTTCGCCCGGCCGCCGCGAGCGCACGAAGCGGCCGATGGCCTGCGCGAAGAACAGCGGCGTCGAGGCGCTGGTGGCGTAGATTCCCACCGCCAGTCGCGGCACGTCGACGCCTTCGGAGACCATGCGCACGGCGACCAGCCATCGCCCGGTGCTCTCGGCGAATTCGCTGATGCGGGCCGACGATCCGGGGTCGTCGGACAGCACAACCGTCGGCGCCTGGAAGGTCGTCCTCGTCAGCAGGGCGGCGTACGCGCGCGCCGCCGTCTGGTCGGTCGCGATGATCATGCCGCCGGCGTCTGGAACGTGGGTCCGCAGCTGGCGCAGCCGCTCATCGGCGGCGGTGATCACCGCCGGCATCCATTCGCCGGCGGGGTCCAGTGCGGTGCGCCACGCCCGCGCGGTCTGATCGGCGGACAGCGGCTCGCCCAATCGCGCGGCGTGCTCTTCGCCGGCGCTGTCCCGCCAGCGCGCCTGCCCGGAGTAGGCGAGGAATACCACCGGCCGCACCACACCGTCGGCGAGGGCTTCGGCGTAGCCGTAGGTGTGGTCGGCCTGGGAACGCAGCACCCCGTCGGCGCCGGGTGTGTAGGTGACGAACGGGATGGCGCTGTCGTCACTGCGAAAGGGTGTGCCCGTCAAGGCAAGTCGGCGCGTGGCATCGCCGAAGGCTTCGCGGATCGCCTCGCCCCAGGTCTTGGCGTCACCGCCATGATGTATCTCGTCGAAGACGACCAAGGTCTTGCGCTGCTCGGTGCGCACCCGGTGCAGCGTCGGATGCGAGGCGACCTGGGCGTAGGTGACCATCACGCCGTGATACTCCGGTGAGGTCTGGGGGCTGGTGTTCGAGAACCTCGGGTCCAGGGCGAGCCCGTGCGGCTGCGCGGCCAGCGCCCACTGGACCTTGAGGTGCTCGGTGGGCACCACGACGGTGATCTGCTCGACGGTGCGATGCGCGAGCAGTTCGGCCGCCACCCGCAGCGCAAACGACGTCTTCCCGGATCCCGGCGTGGCCACGGCCAGGAAATCGCGCGGCTGCTCGGCAAGGTATTTCACCAGCGCCCGGCGTTGCCAGCTCCGCAACGGCAGGCTCGTGTCGCTGCCCAGCCGCATCGACACAACTCCCCCCGAAGTGCGCAAAAGTCTTGGTCTCCACGAAACGGCCGACGCGGCCGGACGGCGGGTGTGAAATGTAGCATGCCAACGCTTTTCGTCGCAGCAGCGGCTCGGCCCATTCAACCCGCGAACGTGCGGCCGGCCGCACGCTGGCCCTCGAGTGTGAAGCTGGCCGCACGCTCGCGCCGGTGGGGCACTCGCGCGTCGGCGACCACCACTAGGCTGACGGGGTGTTTGAATCGCTGTCTGACCGGTTGACCGGTGCCCTACAGGGACTGCGCGGCAAGGGTCGACTGACCGACGCCGATATCGAGGCCACCACCCGCGAAATCCGGCTGGCGCTGCTGGAAGCGGATGTTTCGCTGCCCGTGGTGCGCGCGTTCGTCGGCCGGATCAAAGAGCGCGCCAAGGGCGCGGAGGTCTCGGGTGCCCTCAACCCGGCGCAACAGGTCGTCAAGATCGTCAACGACGAGCTCGTCGGCATCCTGGGCGGCGAGACCCGCCAGCTGGCGTTTGCCAAAACGCCGCCGACCGTCGTGATGCTCGCCGGTTTGCAGGGTTCCGGTAAGACCACGCTGGCCGGCAAATTGGCCGCATGGCTTCGCGGCCAGGGGCACACGCCGCTTTTGGTGGCCTGTGACCTGCAGCGGCCCGCCGCAGTGGACCAGCTGCAGGTCGTCGGTCAGCGTGCCGGGGTTCCGGTGTTCGCGCCGCATCCCGGGGGCCAGTCGATCGGGGTCCGAGTCCGGCCCCGGTGACCCGGTCGCCGTCGCGTCGGCCGGGCTCGCCGAGGCACGCGACAAACACTTCGACGTCGTCATCGTCGACACCGCCGGCCGCCTGGGCATCGACGACGAGCTGATGGCCCAGGCCGCGGCCATCCGGGATGCCATCGACCCCGACGAGGTGTTATTCGTCCTCGACGCGATGATCGGCCAGGACGCCGTCACCACCGCGCGGGCCTTCGGCGAGGGTGTCGGCTTCACCGGCGTGGTGCTGACCAAGCTCGATGGTGACGCCCGCGGCGGCGCCGCACTGTCGGTCCGCGAGGTGACCGGCGTCCCAATCCTTTTCGCCTCCAGTGGCGAGAAGCTGGAGGATTTCGACGTCTTCCACCCGGACCGGATGGCCGGCCGCATTCTGGGCATGGGCGACGTGCTGACCCTGATCGAACAGGCCGAGCAGGTCTTCGACGCGCAGCAGGCCGAGGTAGCCGCCGCCAAGATCGGCACCGGCGAGCTGACGCTGGAGGATTTCCTGGAACAGATGCTCGCCATCCGCAAGATGGGGCCGATCGGCAACCTGCTGGGCATGCTGCCCGGCGCCGGTCAGATGAAGGAGGCGCTGGCCGAGGTCGACGACAAGCAACTCGACCGATTGCAGGCCATCATCCGCGGGATGACGCCGCAGGAGCGCGCCGACCCCAAGATCATCAACGCGTCGCGGCGGCTGCGCATCGCCAACGGCTCGGGCGTGGCGGTGTCCGACGTCAATCAGCTGGTCGACCGCTTCTTCGAGGCCCGCAAGATGATGTCGTCGATGCTCGGCGGCATGGGCATCCCCGGAATGGGCCGCAAGTCCGCGACGCGAAAGAGCAAGGGAGCGAAGGGCAAAAAAGGCAAGAAGGGCGGACGGGGTCCGACGCCTCCTAAGGTCAGGAACCCGCTCATGGGGGGCATGCCGGGCATGCCGGCGGGATTCCCCGATCTGTCGCAGATGCCCGAAGGCCTCAACGAACTGCCGCCCGGGCTGGCCGACTTCGATCTGTCCAAACTGAAGTTCCCGGGCAAGAAGTAGCCGCCCGTGCGCACGCACGTGCGAGGTCTGGGGCTGCCCGATGGGACCGAGATCCAACTGTGGATCGTCGACGGCCGCATCAGCCTGGAACCGGTTGCCGGGGCCGAGACCGTCTTTGACGGCGGCTGGATCTTGCCCGGACTGGTCGATGCGCACTGTCACGTCGGGCTCGGCGATGACGGAGAGATCCCACTCGACGAGGCGATCGGCCAGGCCGAGACGGAACGCGACGTCGGCGCGCTGCTCTTGCGTGACTGCGGCTCACCGACCGACACCCGCAGCCTCGACGACCACGACGATCTGCCCCGCATCATCCGGGCCGGAAAGCATCTGGCCAGACCCAAGCGCTACGCGCGGGGCTTCGCGGTCGAGCTCGAAGACGAATCCCAGCTGCCGGCGGCGGTCGCCCACGAGGCGACGCGGGGCGACGGCTGGATCAAGCTGGTCGGCGACTGGATCGACCGCGGCGTCGGCGACCTCGCGCCCCTGTGGTCCGACGACGTGCTCAAGGCCGCAATCGATACCGGACACGCTCACGGCGCACGCGTCACCGCGCACGTCTTCAGCGACGAGGCCATGCCCGGGCTGATCAAGGCCGGAATCGACTGCATCGAACACGGCACCGGGCTCACCGACGACACCATCGCCCTGATGCTCGAGCACCGGACCGTGTTGGTTCCCACGCTGATCAACATCATCGATAACTTCCCCGGCATCGCCGACGCCGCGGAGCGCTACCCGACCTACGCAGCCCACATGCGCGACCTGTACGCCCGCTGCCATGAGCGGGTCGCCGCGGCGCGCGATGCGGGCGTGCCCCTGTACGCCGGCAGCGATGCCGGAAGCATGGTCGCGCACGGTCGGATCGCCGACGAGGTCGAGGCCCTCAAGGGCATTGGCATGAGCCCGACCGAGGCACTGGGCGCAGCGTGCTGGGATGCCCGTCGCTGGCTGGGCCGGCCCGGTCTTGATCACGGGGCATCCGCCGACCTGCTGTGCTACTCAGAAGACCCGCGGTCGGGTCCCGCCGTGCTGAACCGGCCCGACCTGGTGATACTGCGCGGCCGAACTTATCCGCCACCGGGGTAGCCGCACGCGGCATCGGATGACGGATCGGGCGGCCGCCGCCGAGGTTAATCGGTGTTAGGGGCTGTTCTGGCCGTCACTGCCCTCGCCCCTGGAGGCGGGGCCCGCGCCGCCGCCGCCGCCGGTGAAGACGGTGCCGCCGCCGCCGCCGTTGAAGCCGAGGGCGAGGGCGCCGCTGCCGCCGGTAGCGCCAGAAGCATCGCCACCGCCGGCGCCGAAGCCCGAAGTAACGAAGCCGCCGCCACCACCACCGCCGCCGGTGCCGGCGACGCCCGCCGCACCGGAGCCGCCGCCGTAGGAGTTGCCGAAGCTGGCCGTGCCGCCGTTACCGCCGGTGCCGCCGGTGGCGCTGGCGTCGCCGCCGCCGCCACCACCGCCCCCGCCACCGCCGAAGCCGGCGCCAGCTTCCGCGGCGCCGCCCGCGCCGCCGCCACCGCCGGCGCCGCCGGTCCCGCCAATACCAAGGGCACCGGCACCGGCACCGCCGCCGCCGCCGCCACCGTCGCCGCCGTCGCCGACAAACTGACCGGTGACGGTGGCGGTGCCGCCGGTGCCGCCGGCCCCGCCGGTGCCGCCGCCATTGCCGCCGCCGCCGGTGCCGGAGCCGGTGCCGGCGTCGCCGCCGGTGCCGCCGGCACCGCCGCCGCCAGCGCCGCCACCGTTGACGTTGGCGCCCGTGCTCGTGTTGCTGCCGCCGTCGCCGCCAGTGCCGCCGTTACCGCCTAGGCCGCCGTCGCCGTTGGTTCCGCCGTGGGGGGTGCCGCCGCCAGCCCCGCCGGTGCCGCCGTTGCCGGCGGTGCCGCCTTGGCCGGCGATGCTGTTAACGGCGCCGGAGCCGGTGCCGCCGGTGCCACCGTTACCACCGACGCCGCCGGTGCCGCCGTTACCGGCGGTGGCGCCGGCGCCCCCGGCGTCACCCCCGGTGCCGCCGGGGGCGCCGGTACCGCCCGAGCCGCCGGGGTTGCCGCTGCCGGCGGAACCCGCGGCGCCGGTGCCGCCGTTACCGCCTGCCCCGGCGTTGCCGCCGTTGCCGGCCGTACCGCCGCCGCCTCCAGTGCCGTGTGCCCCGCCAGTGCCGCCGTTACCGCCGGTGCCGCCATCACCGCCGGCATAACCCTGGCCGTTGAACGTGTCGCCGGCCCCGCCGTCCCCACCGGAGCCACCCGAGCCGCCGGCCCCGCCATTACCGTTGGTGGCGCCAGCCCCGCCGGCGTCACCACCGATCCCGCCAGCCCCGCCGTTACCACCGAAGCCGCCGGGGTCGGCGGCCGAAGGGAAGTTGCGGCTCAGGCCCGCAACGCCGGTGCCCCCGCTACCGCCGGCCCCGGCGTCCCCGCCGTTGCCCGCCACGCCCCCGGTCCCGCCGGCGCCGACCGCCCCGCCGGACCCGCCGTTGCCGCCTGCACCACCATCGCCGGCTCCTTGGAATCTTGGGAGGCCGTTCTCGCCGCCGGTGCCGCCCTGGCCGCCGACGCCGCCGCTCGCGCCGTTACCCCCGGCGCCGTTGGTTCCGCCGGGGGCGGCCCCGCCCTGGCCGCCCGACCCGCCGGCCCCGCCGCCGCCGCCGTTACCGCCGACGCCGTCCTGGCCGGGCGCATTGCCGCCGTTGCCCGCCTGGCCACCGGCTCCGGCGTTACCCCCGGCGCCGCCGGTGCCACCCGTACCGGCGGCGCCGCCGTTACCGCCGCTGCCGCCGGTGCCGCCATTACCGCCTCGCCCCCCGGTACCGCTGAGGGGACTCGCCTGGGAGTCGCCGCCGGTGCCACCGGCGCCGGCCGCCCCGCCGTCGCCGCCGGCGCCGGCCATGGCGCCCGCGGGCCCGGCGCCACCGGTGCCGCCGTTACCGCCGCTGCCGCCGCTGCCGCCGCTGCCACCTTGACTGCCCACGTCGTCTGCGGTGCCGCCGGAGCCCGCACCACCGCCGCTGCCACCGTTGCCGCCGACGCCGGCGGTGCCGCCCGTTGCGGTCGCCGCGCCACCGGCGCCGCCCAGACCCCCATTGCCCGCGGTGCCGCCATTGCCCCCGACGCCTCCGGTGCCGACGGCGCCGCCGTGGCCGCCCGCGCCGCCAGCCCCACCGGTGCCGCCGTTGCCCGCGCTGCCACCGACACCGCCGGTGCCGCTCGCCCCGCCGGTGCCGCCGTTGCCGCCGTCGCCGCCCTGCCCAGCGTCGAAGCCTGATGAGAAGCCGTTGCCGCCGCTGCCGCCGTTGCCGCCCAGCCCGCCTGACCCGCCGTTGCCGTTGGTGGCCCCGGCGCCGCCGGCGTTCCCCCCGTTGCCGCCGGCCCCGCCGTTACCGCCGGAGGCGCCATTGCCGCCGGTGCCGCCGGTGTCGCTCGCGCCCGCGGTGCCGGTGCCGCCGTTACCGCCTGCGCCCGCATTGCCGCCGTTGCCGGCCGTGCCGCCGCCGCCTCCAGTGCCGTGTGCCCCACCATTGCCGCCGTTACCGCCGGCGCCGCCATCACCGCCGGAATCGCCGGGATCGCCCCCAAACTGGTCAGGCTGGACGGGTCATAGCCGGCGCCGCCGGTACCACCCGCACCACCTTGGCCACCGTTGCCGTTGGTGCCGCTCGCCCCGCCCGCGTCACCACCGGTACCGCCCGCACCACCGGACCCGCCGGCCCCGCCCCGCGGGTTGCCATCCCCACCGCCGGCCCCGCCGCCGCCGCCGGTGCCGCCGTTACCGGCATTGCCGCCGCTGCCATCGACACCCGGGGTGCCTAGGCCGCCGCCGGCAGCCCCGCCGGAACCGCCATTGCCGCCCCCACCACCGTCGCCGACGCCGGCGCCGAAGCCGGTGCTGATGCCGTTGGTGCCACCCCGGCCGCCGATGCCACCGCTCCCTCCGTTACCACCGGCGCCATTGGTTCCGCCGTTGTCGATGGCGGCGCCGCCGTGGCCGCCCGCGCCGCCTGCCCCCCCACTACCACCGTCACCGCCGCGTCCGTCGGTGCCGAGTGCGTTGCCGCCGTTGCCGGCCGCGCCGCCGGCGCCCGCGTTGCCACCGCCGCCAGCGGTGCCACCGATACCGGCCGTACCACCGTTTCCGCCGCTGCCGCCGGTGCCGCCGTTACCGCCGATGCCACCGGCGCCGCTGATCAAGCCGGCGCGGGGGGAGTCGCCGCCGGTGCCACCGTTGCCTGCCGCGCCGCCGTCGCCGCCGGCGCCGGCCAGCCCGCCCGCCGGTCCAGCGCCGCCGGTGCCGCCGTTACCGCCGCTGCCGCCGGCACCACCCGCTCCACCGGAGCTAGCAACGCCGGGCGCGAAGCCGCCGGCGCCCGCGTCGCCTCCGCTGCCGCCGTTGCCGCCGGCCCCGGCGGTGCCGCCGGTTGCGGTGGCAGCGCCACCGGCGCCGCCGTTACCGCCCGTGCCGGCGGTGCCCCCGTTGCCGCCTTGACCGCCGCCGTCGTTCTCGTTGTTGCCGCCAAGGCCGCCACTACTACCTGCGCCACCCGTGCCGCCGTTGCCGGCGGTGCCGCCCACCCCGCCGGTGCCGGTCGTCCCGCCGGTCCCGCCGTTGCCGCCGTTGCCGCCATGGCCGCCGTCCGTACCGGCGCCCGAAAAGGTCGATTCGCCGGCGCCGCCGCTGGCGCCGTTGCCGCCCAGCCCGCCGGACCCGCCGTTGCCGTTGGTCGCACCCGCACCGCCCGCGTTACCGCCGGTGCCACCCGCCCCACCGGCCCCACCCGAGCCGCCGTTGCCGCCGCCGGCACCGGTGGTGTCGGCCGCGCCCGCGGCGCCGGTGCCACCGTTGCCGCCGAACCCGGCATCCCCGCCGGAGCCGTTGGTGCCCCCGGTGCCGAGCGCGCCGACCGCCCCACCGTCGCCCCCGTTACCGCCCGCACCGCCGGCACCACCGGAGGTGCCTGGCGTGGGGTCGTTGGTCGCCTCATAACCCAGCCCACCGGTGCCGCCGTTACCGCCCTGGCCGCCCGACCCGCTGGTCGCCGTCGCGCTGCCGCCGCTGCCGCCCACGCCGCCGTTACCGCCGTTACCACCGTTACCGCCGTCGTGGCTGCCCGCCGTGCCGGCCACACCGTCACCACCATCACCACCGTTACCGGCGGCCCCGCCCGCGGCGTCGGTGCCCGCGGTGCCCGCACCGGCGGCACCGGCCGTCCCGCCGGAACCGCCGTTACCACCCGAACCACCGTTACCGCCCACCGCGGTCGCGCTGCCACCGCCCGTGCCGCCGTTACCACCCACACCGCCGGTGCCGCCGTTACCGGCCGTCGCACCCGCACCGGTGCCGCCCGCGGCCCCGCCGGTGCCACCGTTACCGGCGTTGCCGCCGGCCCCACCCTCGGTGGTGGTGGAATCACCGGCCGCGCCGCTGCCGCCGTTGCCGCCGAACCCGGCATCCCCGCCGGAACCGTTGGTGCCGCCGGTGCCCAGCACGCCGACCGCCCCACCAGTACCGCCGTTACCGCCCGCACCGCCGGCACCACCGGAGGTGCCCGCCGCCGCGCCGGTCGCATCAAAGCCGAGACCACCGGTGCCGCCATTACCGCCGTGTCCGCCAGAGCCTTTGGCCACGGTCGCGCTGCCGCCGCTTCCGCCTACACCGCCGGCCCCGCCGTTACCGCCGGCCCCACCATTGGGGCTGCCCGCCGTGCCGGCCACACCGTCACCACCATGACCGCCGTTACCCGCGTTGCCACCCGCACCCGCCACACCGCCGGTGCCCACGGCGCCGGCCGTCCCACCGGACCCGCCGTTACCACCGGTGCCGCCGTTGCCGCCCACCGCGGTCGTGCTGCTGCCCCCGGTAGCGCCGCTACCACCGACCCCACCGCTGCCACCGTTGCCGGCCACCCCACCGACCCCACCGGCGCTGCCCCCGGTGCCACCGTTGCCCGCGTTGCCGCCGGCCCCACCCGCGGTGGTGGTGGAATCACCGGCCGCGCCGCTGCCGCCGTTGCCGCCGAACCCGGCATCCCCGCCGGAACCGTTGGTGCCGCCGGTGCCCAGCACGCCGACCGCCCCACCAGTACCGCCGTTACCGCCCGCACCGCCGGCACCACCGGAGGTGCCCGCCGCCGCGCCGGTCGCATCAAAGCCGAGACCACCGGTGCCGCCATTACCGCCGTGTCCGCCAGAGCCTTTGGCCACGGTCGCGCTGCCGCCGCTTCCGCCTACACCGCCGGCCCCGCCGTTACCGCCGGCCCCACCATTGGGGCTGCCCGCCGTGCCGGCCACACCGTCACCACCATGACCGCCGTTACCCGCGTTGCCACCCGCACCCGCCACACCGCCGGTGCCCACGGCGCCGGCCGTCCCACCGGACCCGCCGTTACCACCGGTGCCGCCGTTGCCGCCCACCGCGGTCGTGCTGCTGCCCCCGGTAGCGCCGCTACCACCGACCCCACCGCTGCCACCGTTGCCGGCCACCCCACCGACCCCACCGGCGCTGCCCCCGGTGCCACCGTTGCCCGCGGCCCCGCCCGCGCCACCGGAGTCACTGGTGCCGGCCATGCTGAGGCCGCCGCTGCCGCCGTTACCACCGGCGCCGGCGGTACCGCCATTGCCCACGCCCCCGCCCGCACCGCCGGTGCCGGCCGCCCCACCGGTGCCACCATTGCCGCCCACCCCGCCGGTACCACCATTACCCGCGCCGGCGCCGGTGTCGGCGGCACCGGTCGCACCGTTACCGCCGGCACCGCCGGCACCCGCATTACCACCGGAGCCGTTGGTGCCACCGGCACCCGAGTTACCGCCATGGCCGCCGCTACCGCCCTGCCCGCCGCCACCGCCGGCCGCGCCACCCGAGCTCGCCGCACCACCGGCCCCCGCGTTACCACCGCCACCACCACTACCGCCGACACCGGCCGCGGCCGCGGCGCCGTGCGCCCCGAAGAATCCTCCGGCCCCGCCGGCCCCACCGGCCCCCGCGTTACCGCCCGCCCCGCCATTGCCGCCGTTACCGCCGGCCGCGCCAGCCCCACCGGTAGCGCCCACATTGCCCGGCCCAGCGCCACCACCATTACCGCCCAGCCCGCCAGCACCACCATTGCCGCCCAGCCCACCAAAGCCGAACGGCCCCCGATCCGAACCACCCACCCCGCCGGCCCCGCCAACACCACCCGCAGAGCCATTACCACCAGCCATACCAGGCCCGCCAGCCGCCGCGCCCAGCACACCGGCCCCGCCGGCCCCGCCGGCCCCGCCGGCGCCGCCGCTATAGAACAACAACGCCCGATCCGCCCCACCGGCCCCGCCGGCCCCACCGTTACCCCCGGTCAGGAGGGTCGTACCGGTCGCGCCGCCCCCGCCCATACCGCCGGCCCCGCCAAAGCCGGCCAACAACCCCCCGGCCCCGCCATGCCCGCCGGCCCCACCCGCCACGCCAACCGTGGGGGCGTTCCCGCCGGCGCCGCCCCGCCCGCCACTACCGAACAAAAACGCCGACCCCCCGGCCCCACCAGACTGCCCCGGCGCCCCCGACCCACCGTTGCCGCCACTGCCGAACAACCACCCGCCCGGCCCACCGGCCTGCCCGGTCCCCGGCGCCCCATTGGTGCCGTGCCCAAACAACGGGCGCCCCGTCAACGCCTGAAACTCCCCATTGAAATCCTGCACCAGCGTCTGCGCCGGCGACCCCAACCCCGCCAACGGCGACGCGTTGGCCGCCTCGGCGCCCGCATACATCAACCCACCCGAGGACAACGCCGCCACAAACTCCTCATGAAACACCGCCACCCGAGCGCCCAGCGCCTGAAACTCCTGCCCATGAGCGCCAAACAACCCCGCGATCGCCGCCGACACCTCATCACCGGCCGCCGAGGCGATCGACGTCGTCGACTGCGCCGCCGCCGTATGCGCCGCCCGAATCGCCGACCCAATCCCCGACAAATCCGCAGCCGCAGAAACCAACACACTCGGCGAAACGTTCACCAACGACGACATAAACCGCTCCCCTCACTACGGGCACAGCTCGGCGTCAGGGAAAACTCCAAGACACTACACACAAACATTACGCATCGGCTCGTATTTCGACCCCGAAATTTCGCACACTTGACTCGATCAAATTTGAGCGCGACGCCGCGGATTTGATTTTCGGCCCGACCGCGTAAACACCTCGGGCACAGCACGATAGGCGCCACCGAACGCGTATTCAGGGACCCGCGATCACGAATCAGTTAAACCAACGCTATTGGATAGATGTCGAATTAATGTGCCACCGGTAGCGCTACACATATATGTGCCCAATAAGCCGCGGCGCTTTGGCGGCCGACCGTATCGGCCCGTGGGTTCGCGGTGTTGCCGCAATGCCCGTCGGCGGGTGAACGCGGTCGCCCTCACGATTGTTCGCACCGCCGGCCGCAACCACCGTCGTGCAGCCAATCCGGCGCACCGTCTCACCGCAGCAACGCGGCCCGCAAAAGATTGCGAGTGATCGCTATCTATGTTACGTTTCCTCCCAACCGGACAATCAGGAGGAAACGGTGGCCTACGACGTGATCATTCGCGACGGATTGTGGTTCGACGGCACGGGCAGCGCGCCGCAGACCCGCACGATCGGCATTCGCGACGGCGTGGTGACCACGGTGACCGACCCCGCCGAAGGGCCGTTGGACGAGACCGGTTGTCCCGAGGTGATCGATGCCGCCGGCAAGTGGATCGTGCCCGGCTTCATTGACGTGCACACCCACTACGACGCCGAGGTGCTGCTGGATCCCGGGCTGCGCGAGTCGGTGCGCCACGGTGTGACCACGGTGCTGCTGGGCAACTGCTCGCTGTCGACGGTCTACGCCAATTCCGAGGACGCCGCCGACCTGTTCAGCCGCGTCGAGGCGGTGCCGCGCGAATACGTCTACGGCGCTTTGAATTCCGGCAAGACGTGGTCGACGGCCGCGGAATACACCGAGGCGATCGACTCCCTGCCGCTCGGGCCGAATGTTGGCTCGCTGCTTGGTCATTCGGATCTGCGGACCGCGGTGCTGGGGCTGAAGCGCGCCACCGACGCCGCTGTCAAGCCCACCGATGCCGAACTGGAGAAAATGGCGGCATTGTTGGACGACGCGCTGGCCGCCGGGATGCTGGGCATGTCGGGGATGGACGCGGCCATCGACAAACTCGACGGCGAACGCTTTCGCTCGCGCGCGCTGCCGTCCACCTTCGCGACCTGGCGGGAGCGGCGCAAGCTGATCAAGGTCTTGCGCAAGCGCGGCCGGATGCTGCAGAGCGCCCCCGACGTCGAGAATCCGGTGTCGGCACTGATGTTCTTCCTGACCAGCAGCCGGATCTTCGGTCGCGGCAAGGGAGTCCGGATGAGCATGCTGGTGTCTGCCGACGCCAAGTCGATGCCGCTTGCCGTGCACACCTTCGGGTTTGGCACCCGCGCTGCTCAACGCGATCCTTCGCTCGAGTGTGCGGTTCCAGCACCTGCCGGTGCCGTTCGAGCTGTACTCCGACGGAATCGACCTGCCGGTCTTCGAGGAGTTCGGCGCCGGAACGGCGGCACTGCATCTGCGCGAACAGCTGGAGCGCAACGAGTTGCTGGCCGACAAGGAATACCGGCGGCGGTTCCGGCGTGAGTTCGATCGCGTCAAACTGGGCCCGTCGTTGTGGCACCGCGACTTCCACGACGCGGTCATCGTCGACTGCCCCGACAAGTCGTTGATCGGCAAGAGCTTTGGCGCGATCGCCGACGAGCGCGGGCTACATCCGCTCGACGCGTTCCTCGATGTGCTCGTCGAAAACGGTGAGCGCAACGTGCGGTGGACGACCACCGTCGCCAACCACCGGCCCAAGCAGCTCAACAAACTCGCCGCCGACCCGAGCGTCCACATGGGTTTCTCGGACGCCGGCGCGCACCTGCGCAACATGGCGTTCTACAACTTTCCGTTGCGGATGCTCAAGCGCGCCCGGGACGCCGCCCAAGCGGGCGCGCCGTTCCTGTCCACCGAACGTGCGGTGCATCGCCTGACCGGCGAGCTGGCCGACTGGTTCGGCATCGACGCCGGCACGCTGCGTGAGGGCGACCGCGCCGACTTCGTCGTGATCGATCCGGCCGGCCTCAACGAAGCGGTGGACGGCTATTACGAGGAAGACGTCCCGTTCTACGGCGGCTTGCGGCGCATGGTCAATCGCAACGACGACGCCGTTGTCGCGACCGGTGTGGGCGGCGCGGTCGTCTTCCGGAAGGGCCAGTTCCGCGACGGCTACGGGCAGACGGTCAAGTCGGGCCGCTATCTGCGAGCGGGTCAGCGGCACGGCGGCTTGAACTCCCTAAAAAGCCCCCTAAAAGTCGGAGCCTGACATGGCCAGGACCCAGCAGGAGCGTCGCGAACAAACCGTCGGACGGCTGCTCGAGGCCTGCATCGCCACCATCATCGAGGTCGGCTACGCCAGGGCATCGGCCGCCGTGATCACCAAGCGCGCGGGGGTGTCCGTCGGTGCCCTGTTCCGCCACTTCGAGACGATGGGCGACTTCATGGCGGCCACGGCATCCGAGGTGCTGCGCCGCCAGCTGGAGTCGGTCACCAAGCGAGTCGCCGAAATACCGGCCGATCGGCCGGCGCTGCAGGCGGTGCTGGCGATACTGCGGGACATCACCAGCGGCCCGACCAACGCCGTGTTCTACGAACTGATGATCGCCGCGCGCACAGACGAAAAGCTCAGGGACGCTATGCAATGCGAGCTCGCACAGTACGCCGCGAAGATCGACGATGTCGCGCGCGCGATTCCCGGGGCCGAGGGCTTTCCGGAGGAGACCTTCCCGGTCGTCGTGGCGCTGATGAGGAACGTGTTCGACGGAGCCGCCGTGGTGGAAGGCGTGCTGCCACAGCCGGACATCGCGGCGCAACGGATCCCCGTGCTCACGGCGCTGCTGACCGCGGCAGTGCCGAACGCGGGCGCGTAACCGGCGGTTACAGCGAACCGATGCCCGACTCCGGGTTGAGCGCGAAACCCCAGTCGAACAGGCTCCCGGCCTGGTCCCAATACGTCGGCCCGCCCGCTTTCACCATCCCGTACATCATGGCGATCACCAGCCGGCGGCCACCGCGGGCGGCGGCGCCGACGAAGGTCTTGCGGGCAGCGTCGGTGAAGCCCGTCTTGCCGCCGATGGCGCCGGGATAGCGCTGTAACAGTTCGTCCTGGTTGGCGATCGGGTGATCACCGTTATCACCGGGGAACATCGCCGACGGCTCGGCGGTGATCTGCGCGAACATCGGGTTGGCCATCGCGGCCCGGAAGATGACGGCCAGATCGTGCGCCGTCGATGCCCCGGAACCGCCGGGCCCGTCGAGGCCGGACGGCGTCGCGGCGTGGGTGCCCATCGCACCCAGCGACGCGGCCTTGGCGTTCATCTTGGCGACCGTGGCGTCCGCCCCGCCCAGCATGTGCGCCAGCGTGTTGGCGGCGTCGTTACCCGAGACCAGCAGCAGGGCGTCGAGCAACTGGCGCGCGGTATAGATGCGGCCCGGTTTGATGCCGACGCAGTTGCACTCGACCTGGGTGTCGGCGGCGTCGGCGACGACGGTGGAGTCCAGGCTCAGCTGGTCCAGGGCCACCAGCGCCAGCAGCACCTTGATGGTGCTTGCGGGCGGGTGGGGGAGGTTCTGGTCGCGCTCGGCCAGCACCTGACCGCTGTCGAGATCGGCCACGACCCAGGTCTGGGCGGGTCCGTCCGGGATCGGCACCGAGCCGACTGGCTGGACTTTGTCGGCCCAGGAAGGCGGGGCGGTGGCCGTGGCGACGGTGGCACCGCAGGTGCCGACCGCAAGGAAAGCGGCCGCTGCGGCCATGAGGTTGCGCATGGGCGCAGAGTTTAACTTCCGGGCTTGCTTTACGCCTATTTCGATGACGTGGCTAGCCCGGGGGCATGTCCCGCCAGCGGTAGAACGCGCCGTCGCCGATGTCGTGGACGCCGTAGGTGTCCCAGTAGAAGTCGTGGCAGACGTTTCCGTCCCACGGGACGGGCCTGCCCGCCGGAAGGGCGTCGCCCGGGCACCAATGCTGGCAGCCTTTCCCGGGCGGGCAGGGAGCCGCCTGGGCGGAAGGTGCCGCCGCCCCCAAGCCGCCGAACATCAACAGCGTCGTTGCCAAACCCGCGATTGCCGCTTTCATAAACCTCGGATTATTCTCCACGCCCACCCGACGTGTCCCGGAAAAGCGGGGTTTCTGGCAATCGTTGACCGGTTGCGCGGCCGTGCAGGAAAATGCGTGCATGGGCGAGGTTCGAGCCAAGAACCTGTTGCGCCCCGACCACACGCTCGAGTTCCGAGGGATCACGGTCCAGCAGGTCGACGTCGGTGACCTGACCGTGGGTCGGATCGTGACGCAGCCAGGATGGCGGTGGTCCACCGACGTGCGTCCCCATGTCGGCGGGGAATGGTGCGAGGCGCGTCACGTGGGGGTTGTGGTGTCGGGCCGGTTCGAGGTCGTGATGCGCGACGGGACCACGCTTCAGTTCGGGCCGGACGACGTATTCGAGATCCCACCCGGTCATGACGGGTACACCCTCGGCGACGAGCCGTGCGTCCAAATCGAGTGGTCGGGGCTGCGGGCCTTCGCGGGATTCCGGCTCCTCGGCACGCAGAACCGGGCGCTGGTCACGCTGATGTTCACCGATCTCGTCGACTCGACGGCGATGGCGAAACGGCTGGGCGACGGCGCCTGGCGAGATGTGCTCTCCGCACACTACGAGGCGACGCGGGCGGCGTTGGAACGCCACCACGGCCACGAGGTCAACACGACCGGAGACGGCTTGCTCGCGACCTTCGATGGGCCGGCCGCCGCCTTGCGCTGCGCCTCGGCGGTAGGTCGGGCCGCTGCTCGGGAAGGCCTGCGGGTCCGTGCGAGCGTGCACGTCGGAGAAGTGGAATTAGTGGGCACCGACGTGCGCGGCGTCGCGGTGCATGAGGCGGCGCGGATTCTCAGCGCGGCGGCGGCCGACGAGGTCCTGGTGTCGGTCACGACGCGCGCACTGGCGGGCAACACGGGGTTTGTGTTCGAGCCCCGCGGTACGCACACTCTGAAGGGCCTGCCGGGCGAATGGGAGCTCTTTGCATGCTTCGCGGAAGCCGAGCCCAAAGGGGAGTGAATGTTGAGCCTGGCCGAAAGTCGGGCTCGCGGGCCGTCGTAAACCCTCGCACTACTAGCAGGGGTCCCCGTCAGGCGTGTAGTACGGCACACCCTCTGCCGTATAGCACGGCACCTGGCCAGGCCAGTACGCCTGGTCCGACGCCACGATGGCCCCCGCGATGGCATCACCGGCCAGGCCTGGGGTACAGCCACCCACCCCGACGTGGCGTCCGTGGACGCCGGCGCAGATGTCGGCCTGCGCTGCCGGTGCTATGGCCACTGGCACCGCGGCCATCGTCATGGCTGTCATTAGTGCTGCCATCACTAGCTTCTTCATCTCGGACTTCCTTTTGCGATCTCTGCGACCGTGGTTGTTACGGACTGCGCCATGGCCGACGGCCTGGGCCGCCGCAGTGGCGCACCATTGATTGTTGACCTGATCCGGCGCGTCGGAGGCGGTACGGCAAACTCCGTGCCCGGATCGTGTTGAATCGATGCATGTTGAGCCTGGCCGAGATTTCCGACCGCCTGGAGATTCAGCAGCTGCTGGTGGACTATTCGACCGCGATCGACAACCGGCGATTCGACGATCTGGACCGGGTGTTCACGCCCGACGCCTACATCGACTACCGCGCGCTCGGCGGGATCGACGGCCGTTACCCCGAAGTCAGGAAGTGGCTGTCGGAGGTGCTGCCCAACTTCCCGGTGTATGCGCACATGCTCGGCAATTTCTCGGTCCGCATCGACGGGGATACCGCGTCGTCGCGGGTGATCTGCTTCAACCCGATGGTGCTCCCCGGCGACTCACCCGGTAACAAAGACCAGGTGCTGTTTTGCGGCCTCTGGTACGACGACGAGTTCGTCCGCACCCCCGAGGGCTGGCGGATGACTCGCCGGGTGGAATCGAAGGTCTTCCAGAAGGTGATGTGAAGCAGCCGGGCACCAGAATTTCTTCCCGGGACGCTCGTTCTGGCACAATAGGCGGCTGTCCGCCGCGCGACTACGGTCGCGCCCCGGTCATACACGCGAGGCAAAACCGGGCAAGGGCATCCGCCCCTGCCGCTGAATTGCAGCGTGACACACACAGGAGAAACCGCTTAATCATGGCTGTGAAGATCAAGCTCACTCGGCTTGGCAAAATCCGCAATCCCCAGTACCGCATCGCCGTCGCCGACGCTCGGACCCGGCGTGACGGCCGTTCGATCGAGGTCATCGGCCGGTATCACCCGAAGGAAGACCCGAGCCTCATCGAGATCAACTCTGAGCGCGCCCAGTACTGGCTTTCGGTGGGGGCTCAGCCCACCGAGCCCGTCCTCAAGCTGCTGAAGATCACCGGGGACTGGCAGAAGTTCAAGGGGATGCCCGGCGCCGAGGGCCGCCTGAAAGTCGCCCCGGCCAAGCCCAGCAAGCTCGAGCTGTTCAACGCCGCGCTGGCCGCCGCCGACGGCGCGCCAACTACCGAGGCCGCGAAACCCAAGAAGAAGGCCCCGGCCAAGAAAGCCGCCAAGGCGGCCGAGGCTGAGTCCGGCGCCGCCCCCGAGGCCGCCGCAGCCCCTGAAGCCCCCGCAGCCCCTGAAGCCCCTGAAGCCCCTGAAGCCCCTGAAGCCGCTGCCGAGGCCGCTCCCGAAGCCGCTGCCGAGGCCGCCGACACTCCGGCCGAGGGCGGCGAGCAGCCCGAGCCCGCCCAGCCGTCTACCGAAAGCTGACCGGCGCAATGAGTACGGTCGTCGTTGACGCAGTCGAGCATCTGGTCCGCGGGATCGTCGACAACCCCGACGAGGTCCGGGTCGACCTGGTTACCAGCCGGCGGGGGCGGACCGTGGAAGTGCATGTCCACCCCGACGACCTCGGCAAGGTGATCGGTCGCGGGGGACGCACCGCGACCGCGTTGCGCACGCTGGTCGCCGGAATCGGTGGCCGGGGCATCCGCGTCGACGTGGTGGACACCGACCAGTAGCGGAGCGCTGCTCATGGAACTCCCTTGGAGTTGACAGTCGGGCGCGTCGTCAAGGCGCACGGCATCGGCGGCGAGGTGGTCGTGGAAATCCGCACCGACGATCCCGCCGCCCGGTTCGCGCCGGGTAATACGTTGCGCGCCAAAAGGTCTCGCGGCGGCGGCGAAGAAGTCAGTTACGTCGTCGCTGACGCGCGCGAGCACGGCGCGCGGCTGCTGGTGCGATTGGCCGGGGTGGATGACCGTGACGCCGCCGACGCCTTGCGGGGCAGCCTGTTCGTCGTGGACTCCGGTGACCTGCCGGCGATCGATGAGCCGGACACCTACTACGATCACCAGCTCGAAGGCCTTCGTGTCCGGACCGCGACGGGGCAGGACGTCGGTGTCGTCGCCGAGGTGCTGCACACCGCCGGCGGTGAGTTACTGGCGGTGCGGCACGATTCGGGCGAAGTGTTGGTTCCTTTCGTCAGCGCAATCGTCATGTCGGTATCGCTTCAGGACCGGTTGGTCGAGATCGATCCGCCTGAAGGCCTGCTGGATCTGCAGTAGCAACGGCCATGAAAATCGACGCCATCACCATCTTCCCGGCCTACCTGGACCCCCTACGACAATCGTTGCCGGGCAAGGCCATTGCGTCGGGCCTGGTGGATTTGCGCGTCCACGACCTGCGGCGGTGGACCTACGACGTGCACCACTCGGTGGACGACGCACCCTACGGCGGCGGGCCCGGGATGGTGATGAAGGCACCGGTATGGGGCGAAGCGTTAGATGAAATCTGTTCCGGTGAAACACTTTTGGTCGTTCCCAGCCCCGCCGGTGTGCAGTTCACACAGGCGACCGCGCAGCGCTGGACGACCGAGACGCATCTGGTGTTCGCGTGCGGCCGCTACGAGGGCATCGACCAGCGGGTCATCGAGGATGCCGCGCGCCGGATGCGGGTCGAGGAGGTCTCGATCGGCGACTACGTGTTGCCGGGCGGGGAGTCGGCGGCCGTGGTGATGATCGAAGCCGTGCTACGTCTGCTGGACGGTGTGCTCGGCAACCCCGCGTCGCATCGCGATGATTCGCACTCGCCCGACCTGGACCGCCTGCTGGAGGGGCCGAGCTATACCCGGCCGCCGAGCTGGCGTGGGCTCGAGGTCCCCGAGGTTCTGTTGTCCGGCGATCACGCGAGAATCGCCGCCTGGCGTCGGGAGGTCTCGCTGCGCCGCACCCGTGAACGCCGCCCCGATCTGTTGGACTGAGGGACTGCCGGCGCGCTGCGCCGGTGCGGGTCAGATTCGGCCGTTGGGAAATATCGTCTTGACGGCCTGGGTGATCGTCTGGCGAGCGGTGGTGTCGTCGGAGGGCTGCAGCGACTGGACCGCCACCACGTAGCGGTGGTCCGCGCCGATCACGCCCGTCGACAGGTGCACCCAGTCGCTGCCGATGCAGCACATCCAGCCTTGCTTGACCGCCACCGGTTCGGCGAACAGGCCGTCGGGAATGCCGAACCGCTGCGGGTAGCCGTCGATCCCGTTCGGGGTGGACTGGGCCAGGTCGTTGACGATGATCATCGCCCGCGCCGCCGGCAGCCCGCCCGCCCCGTCGAGCAGCATGTCGTAGTAGTGGATCAGGTCGGTCAGGGAGCTCATGGTGTTCCACCAGCGCCCGTCGCTGGGTGGGGTGGTGGAGGACAGTCCGTACCGGGTCGCCACCTCGGTGATAATGGCGTCGCCGCCGCCCTGACCCCAGAACTTCTCGGCGGCGCCGTCGTCTGACGCCTGCAGCATCGCGTCCAATGCCTGGCGGTCGTCCGGGGACAGCGTCGTCCTGCCCTGGGACTCCTGCAGCAGCAGATCGTCGGCGATGAACAGCTTGGCGACCGATGCGGTGCCGATGATCTGGGGGTTGCCGTTGGAGACCAGTTCACGCGTCTTGCGGTCGAGGACGGCCACGGAGAGCGTGGCCCCGCCCGCGGCGGATTCGTCGATTGCCTGCTGGATGCGGGTAGCCAGACTGCCGATCCGCGTGCTCGACAGCGCCGGTGGCACGGGCATCGTGCCGGGGCCCAGCAACAGGTGCAACGTCTCCGGTTGGGGCGGCACCGAGCGAGCGGGTGTGCTGTGTACCGGCCGGCCGGGTGTCTTCGCCTGGACCTCTGACTCCAGCAATGCCTCGTCGCACCCGGCCAACACCAGCGTCACCACCGCTACGGCGGCGAGCACGGTGAGCGGGCGGGCGCGCATTCCTCGATCTCCTCTGACGTATCACGCGGGCGTGGGCGGACCTCATCGCCATCTGCCCCCGGGGCCAGAGTTTCGGGTTCGACTGGCGCGTTTTGACCCCAGTCATGTGTACCATTCACCAGGGCATTCGGCGGTTACAAACCACGGCGTTTACATGGGATTTTCAAAGGCAGCGCACCGTCTGGCACAATTGGTCAGTTGTCCGCGCGGGCTGGTCGTTCCCGCCTGCTGCGGGATACGCACCAAAAGCATGAACCCATCGGCTTGATGACCGCCCGACGCCCGCGTGTGGGCAGCTGCCGCAAGCCGCGACCGCGAGGAAGTGTCTTCTCAAGATGAACAGGCTGGACTTCGTCGACCAGACGTCGCTGCGCGACGACATCCCGGCCTTTAGCCCGGGCGACACCATAAACGTGCACGTCAAGGTGATCGAGGGCGCCAAGGAGCGCATCCAGGTTTTCAAGGGCGTGGTGATCCGCCGACAGGGTGGGGGCATCCGCGAAACGTTCACCGTGCGCAAGGAGAGCTATGGCGTCGGCGTCGAGCGGACCTTTCCGGTGCATTCGCCGAACATCGACCATATCGAGGTGGTGACCCGTGGCGACGTCCGCCGCGCCAAGCTGTACTACCTGCGTGAACTCCGCGGCAAGAAGGCCAAGATCAAGGAAAAGCGCTGACCGGGCGCTCACTACGCTGATCTCGTGACCGATACCACGGACTCACCTGAGCCCAAGTCCGACGCTGGCCAGCCAGAGCCGAAGGTCTCCACCCGCGAGTTCCGGCGCGTCCCCCGAAGCCGACGAGCCCGAGCCCAAGAAGAAGTCCACGCTGCGTGAAGTCGCGACTCTGGCCGTGATCGCGATCGCGCTGTACTACGTCATGCTGACGTGGGTGGCGCGCCCGTACCTGATCCCGTCGGAATCGATGGAACCCACGCTGCACGGATGCACGGGCTGCGTCGGCGACCGCATCATGGTGGACAAGCTCACCTACGACTTCGGCGCGCCGCAACCCGGTGACGTGATCGTCTTCAAGGGACCGCCATCGTGGAACGCCGGATACAAATCCATTCGCTCGAACAACACCGCGCTGCGCTGGGCGCAGAACGCGCTGTCGTTCATCGGGTTCGTGCCTCCCGACGAGAACGACCTGGTCAAGCGGGTGATCGCGGTCGGAGGGCAGACGGTGCAGTGCCGGGCCAATACCGGGCTGACGGTCAACGGCAAGCCGCTCAAGGAGCCGTTTCTGGATCCCGCCACCATGATGGCCGACCCGGCGGTGTATCCCTGCCTGGGCAGCGAATTCGGGCCGGTCGCCGTCCCGCAGGGACGGCTGTGGGTGATGGGTGACAACAGGACGCACTCGGCCGACTCGCGCGCCCACTGCACGAGCATCCCGGCCGAGGCGCTCAAGGGCATGCTGTGCACCGGTGATCCGACGTCGGGAACCGTGCCGGTGTCCAACGTCATCGGCAAGGCCAGGTTCATCGTGTGGCCGCCGTCGCGGTGGGGTGGCGTGAGATCGGTGAACCCCCAGCAGGGCCAGTAGCCGTGGCCACCACATGGCCGCCGCGGACGGTGATCCGCAAGTCCGGGGGTTTGCGGGGGATGCGCACCCTGGAGTCCGCCCTGTACCGCAGTGGCCTGGGGCCGGTGGCCGGGGTCGACGAGGTCGGCCGCGGCGCCTGCGCGGGCCCGCTGGTGGTGGCGTCCTGTGTGCTCGGGCCGGGACGACTGGAAAGCCTTGCGGGACTGAATGATTCGAAGAAACTCACCGAAACGGTGCGGGAGAAGCTGTTCCCGTTGATCCGCCGCTACGCCCTGGCCTACCACGTGGTGTTCATCCCTTCCGACGAGGTCGACCGGCGTGGGGTGCATGTGGCCAATATCGAAGGCATGCGCCGTGCGGTGGCCGGCCTGTCCGTGCGTCCCGGCTATGTGTTGAGCGACGGCTTTCGCGTGCCCGGCCTGCCGATGCCGTCGCTGCCGGTGATCGGTGGAGACGCCGTGGCGGCCTGCATCGCGGCGGCCAGCGTGCTGGCGAAGGTCAGCCGGGATCGGCTGATGGTCGCGATGGACGGCGACCACCCCGGCTACGGCTTCGCCGAGCACAAGGGCTACAGCACGCCGGCGCACTCCACGGCGCTGACCCGGTTGGGCCCCTGCTCCGAGCACCGCTATTCGTTCATCAACGTCCGGCGCGTGGCAACCGCGTCGGGGTCGCGGGTGGTGGCCGAATGCAAACCGGACCCTCCGGCCGAGCGGGGCGGATATCGGTGAGGAAAGATGGGACCGGGTTCCCAATTGTCAGGGAGAAGGACGTCTGAGCAGATGAGTGCCGAGGATCTCGAAAAGTATGAAACCGAGATGGAGCTCTCGCTGTACCGCGAATACAAGGACATCGTCGGTCAGTTCAGCTACGTCGTGGAAACCGAGCGGCGGTTCTATCTGGCAAACAGCGTCGAGATGATGCCGCGCAACGTCGACGGCGAGGTCTATTTCGAGCTGCGACTGTCCGACGCCTGGGTATGGGACATGTACCGCCCGGCGCGGTTCGTCAAGCAGGTGCGGGTGGTCACCTTCAAGGACGTCAACATCGAAGAGGTGGAGAAGCCCGAGTTGCGGCTGCCCGAATAACCCCGGAAAAGCCGGACTAGCCGCCCGGCTGAAGCTGATCCTCGTCGTTGGACGGCAGCCGACCGCGGTTTTCGATGACGGCCCGCGCCACCTCGGCCAGCTTGATGTTCAGGGCCTGGGAGTGGCGCCGCAGCAGCTCGAACGCCTGGTCCTCGTCCAATTCGTGCAGCATCATCAGCATGCCGACCGCCTTGCCGATTTCGCGGTTGCTGAGCAGCCCCCGTCGCAGGCTTGCGGCGTCTTCGCCCTTGGCGACCGCGTTGATCGCCACGCTGGCGAACGATGCCAGCACCGCCGCGCGTCCCGCGGACTCGGCGTCGAACGAATTGGCGGTGTCGCTGAACAGGTTCAGCGCGGCGCCCTTGCGCTTGTCGACCAGGAGCCGAAAACCCATGGCCCCGCGGACCGGCGTCTCCGCGACGAGGACGGCCGCGAGCTTGGGCCACAGGGATGGCGTGGTCAGGTCGGTGTCGATCTGGGGGGTTTCTTCCTCGATCGCATCGATGCACGGGCCGTCCCCGGCACGCCGTTCGAGCTCGTCGATTTTCTCCGCCAGCCGGTCGCTCGCGCCCACGGTGATGTAACGGTCGTGGTCGCGCACCAACAGGCTGGCGTGGTCACAGCCGCGGATGGCCAGGGTCGCGGCGATGCAGATGGCCGCGTACATCTCGTGGGCGTCCGAGCCGTGGTAAATGATCTCGGCGAGGGCCGCGAAGACGGTCGCCGGGTCGGCTTTGTCCCCGCCGGGCATCGAACCGTTCGCGCCGGCATTCGATTCGTCCGCCATGTTGCGCCTCCTTCCCGCGCGATCGAACTTTAGTCGAGAGTATCGACTGGGGGTTTCGGATTGGTGCGGAAGGGAAGGACATCTCGGTGGGACTTACCGTCGCGGTGACCGGACCGACCGGAGACATCGGCATCTCCGCCGTGACGGCGCTGGAGCGCGAGCCCGCGGTGGAGAACATCGTCGGAATGGCGCGGCGGCCGTTTGACGTGTCGTCGCGGGGTTGGGTGAAAACCACCTACCACCAGGGCGACATCGGAGACCGCGAGGCCGTCGACGCATTCGTGGCGCAGGCCGACGTGGTGATCCACTTGGCGTTCATCATCATGGGTTCGCGCGAGGAGAGCGCACGCATCAACCTGCAGGGCACGCGAAACGTCTTCGAGGCAACGGTCGCCGCCGAACGGCCGCGGCGCCTGGTTTACACCTCGTCGGTGGCGGCCTATGGCTACCATTCCGACAACCCCGTTCCGCTCACCGAGGATGTGCCGGCGCGGGGCTCCGCCGAGCACTACTACTCCGCGCAGAAGGCGGCGTGTGAGGCGGCGCTCGCCGAGATCACCGAGGATTCGTCGCTTGAAGTATTCATCCTGCGGCCGTGCATCGTCGCCGGGCCCGAGGCGCCCGCCTTGGCCGACGCGATGCCGTGGAACCAGACTGCCCGGCCCGGTGCGCGCCGTGGCCAAGGTCGTGCCGATATTGAAGCCGGTCGTGCCGGATCCGGGTGTCCCTCTTCCAGCTCGTCCACCACGACGACGTCGCGGCAGGCGATCGCGCTGGCGGCCACGACCCCGGCGCCGCCCGGGGCGTACAACCTTGCCGGTGACGGGGTGGTGACGGTCTCAGAGGTGGCTGAAGGCGCTGGGTGGCCGGCCGGTGCGGGTTCCCGCCGTTGCCGCCTCGGCGGCGTCGGCGGCGATCGCGCGGGTGCCGTTCGTGCCTTCCCTACTGGAATGGCTGCATATCGCGCGGACGTCGGTGGTGATGGACACCACCAAGGCCAGGACGCAACTCGGCTGGCGACCGGTCCACTCTTCGGCGGAGACCCTGGCGGCGCTGGCGTCCGCTGTGTGACGCCGCCCTCGGGTAGTTTTGGCTGCGTGGGCCATGTAACGGCGCGTCGACGCGCGCAGCACGTCACCGCCGATCGTGCCGTCACCCGGCCGGAAACCCTGGTTGTCGAGGAACCGTTGGAGATCCGCGTCAACGGTGCGCCGATCACGTGACCATGCGCACGCCCGGCTCGGATATCGAACTGGCACAAGGCTTTCTGCTCACCGAGGGGATAATCAAGGACCGCGGGGACGTGCTGACCATTCGCTACTGCGGCGGGCGCGGTGAAAACGGCGCAAACACCTACAACGTTCTCGACGTGACGCTGGCGCCGGGCGTCAAGCCGCCCGATCTCGATGTCACCCGCAACTTCTACACCACCTCGTCGTGCGGGGTCTGCGGCAAGGCCTCGCTGGAAGCGGTGCGGCTGATCGGCCTTTTCTCGCCCGGCGACGATCCCGCCACCGTCGGCGCGGCCACGCTCAAGGCGATGCCCCGCCAACTTCGCGGCGCGCAAAAGGTTTTCGACAGCACCGGCGGCCTGACGCCGCGGCGTTGTTCGGGGTCGACGGGACGATGCTCGTGGTGCGCGAGGATATCGGCAGGCACAACGCCGTCGACAAGGTCATCGGCTGGGCGCTGGAACATGAGCGGATACCGGCGGAGGCCTCGGTGCTGCTGGTCAGCGGGCGGGCATCGTTCGAGTTGACGCAGAAGGCCGTGATGGCGGGGATTCCCGTGTTGGCCGCGGTGTCCGCGCCGTCGTCGCTGGCGGTTTCGCTGGCCGAGGAGTCCGGGCTGACGCTGGTGGCGTTCCTGCGGGAGGACTCGATGAACATCTACACCAGGGCGGACCGGATCACCTAACGGCCCGGCCGTACGGCTGTGGATAGACCGGCGACTGGGGATAACTGCTCCGTGCGGAGGCCGCCGGCGCGGAGTGCGGCCCGACTCGTCGGGGCCATCGGGCACCTTGGCTCCCATGACGACCCAAAAAACTATGACCCGGGTTCAGCTGGGAGCGATGGGCGAGGCGCTCGCGGTGGATCACCTGACGAGGATGGGATTGCTGGTCTTGCACCGCAATTGGCGCTGCCGCTACGGCGAGCTCGACGTGATCGCTTCCGATGAGACCACCCGCACGGTGGTGTTCGTCGAAGTCAAGACCCGCACCGGCGATGGTTTCGGAGGGCTGGCGCACGCCGTCACCCCGCGCAAGGTGCAACGGCTGCGCCGGCTGGCGGGGCTCTGGCTCGCCGCACAGGACGGGCATTGGGCGGCGGTGCGCATCGACGTGATCGGTGTCCGGGTCGGGCGGTGCCGCACCCCGGAAATCACGCACCTGCAGGGGATCGGCTGATGGCACTGGGGCGCGCATTCTCGGTCGCGGTGCGCGGATTGGACGGAGCGATCGTGGAAATCGAGGCCGACATCACCTCCGGCCTGCCGGGTGTGCACCTGGTGGGGCTGCCCGACGCCGCCCTGCAGGAGTCCCGCGACCGGGTCCGGGCGGCGGTCACCAATTGCGGCAACGAGTGGCCGCAGGCCCGGCTCACGCTCGCGCTCTCACCGGCGACCTTGCCGAAAATGGGATCGGTCTACGACATCGCCTTGGCGGCCGCTGTGCTTTCGGCGCAGCGAAAGAACCCGTGGGAACGTCTGGAGAAGACCGTGCTGCTGGGCGAGCTGTCGCTGGACGGGCGGGTCCGGCCGGTCCGCGGCGTACTGCCCGCCGTGGTGGCCGCCAAACGCGACGGCTGGCCGGCCGTCGTTGTCCCGGTGGACAACTTGGCCGAGGCCAGCCTGGTCGACGGAATCGACGTCTGGGGCGTGCGCACCCTACGGCAACTGCAGAGCTGGCTCGGCGGGTCCGGCGGGTTGGACAGCAGGATCAGCGCGCGGAGCCACGGACCCGGAGCCCGCAACCGATCTGGCCGACGTGATCGGCCAGGCACAGGCGCGGTTCGCGGTGGAAGTGGCCGCCGCCGGGGCGCATCACCTCATGTTGACCGGGCCGCCGGGTATCGGCAAAACGATGTTGGCACAACGCCTTCCGGGGCTACTGCCGCCGCTGTCGGAGAGCGAGTCCCTCGAGGTCACCGCGGTTCACTCGGTGGCCGGCCTGCTGTCGGCCGATACACCGCTGATCACCAGGCCGCCTTTCGTGGCGCCGCACCACAGTTCCAGCGTCGCGGCACTCGTCGGCGGGGGCTCGGGGATGGCCCGGCCGGGCGCCGTCAGCCGCGCGCATCGCGGAGTGCTCTTCCTCGACGAATGCGCCGAGATCAGCGTCAGCGCGCTGGAAGCATTGCGAACACCGTTGGAGGACGGGGAAATTCGCCTTGCCCGCCGTGACGGGGTGGCCTGCTACCCGGCCCGATTCCAGCTGGTGCTGGCCGCCAATCCCTGCCCCTGCGCACCGTCCGATCCGCAGGACTGCATCTGCGCGGCGGTGGTCAAACGCCGCTTTTCCCAACTTTTTTCCCTGATGCAATTTTGATGTAACAATGAGTGGACTATACGCTACTGCGCATGCGCATTATAGGGCGCGCATAATATAATCAGTGCTTTCATTCACGGGCCAGAAATAAATTTTCTAAATTTTGGTTTTCAAACTTCGGTTCCATATTGAAAGACTTTGCCTTCGGATATCAAGGTAGTAAGAGCATGCGCAGTGGTCAGCGCGACCTAGCGCACAATTCCAGCCAATAAAATTTTTACCGCCGCCATGTTTGACGAAGTTGAAATTTTTAAAATCAACAAGAAAAAATTATATTTTATACTTTTGTAACAGAAATATTGGTATACTTACTAGTGTGGCATGCACTACTGCGCATGCGCATTATAGGGCGCGCATAAAATAATCAGTGCTTTCATTCACGGGCCAGAAATAATTTTTAATTTTGGTTTTCAAACTTCGGTTTCATATTCTAAAGACTTTCCTTCGGATATCAAGGTAGTAAGAGCATGCGCAGTAGTCAGCGCGGCCTAGCCTAGCTACTAATGTCAAGATACGCTAATTCAAAAATGTTTTAAAAAAACTGATTTAAAAAATTTAAATTTCGTCAAACGAGTTCGGTCAAAAATTTTATTGGCTTGGAATTGTAGCGCTAGGCCGCGCTGACTACTGCGCATGCTCTTACTACCTTGATATCCGAAGGCAAAGTCTTTCAATATGGATCCGAAGTTTGAAAACCAAAATTTAGAAAATTTATTTCTGGCCCGTGAATGAAAGCACTGATTATATTATGCGCGCCCTATAATGCGCATGCGCAGTAGCGTATAGTCCACGCATCGTCACATCAAAATTGCATCAGGGAAAAAAGTTGGGGAAAAAAGTTCGAACTTTGAATTCAAATTTTAGCCGATTGGTGTGCTATTAAGGGATGCGCATGAGCGGAGGGTGCTGTGGGTGACATACACTATGGAGTGACATACACTAGGGTCAAATCCGTTCTGGGCCCAGAAGGTCCAAAAATCGACCAAAACCGGGAAGGTCCTTTTGATCGAACTTATGGTCGGTGCAGGTGAGTGTGGACGTGGGGTAATTGTGGAGGCTTAATCGACCTGTATAACTCAAGGATGATGTTTTTGTAAAAATTGGTGATAGGAGATTTTCACCCAGAGTCCACTCTATGATAATCTGACCGTGGATGTCTCGAAAAAGCATTGGATTATTAACCTAATTGGGTCCAAGGCGGTTTGCTAGATTTAAACAGCATTGGAAAATCCAAAGTGAGGTTGAAAGTTGAAAAGTTTTCTTTGCTCTTTTTTAAACTTGGGTCAAAGCTGATGAGACTTAATAAATTAAATTTTCAAATGGCATGCACAAATGATAGAATCTGCTGTAAAAAAGTCGCGAAATAAAATTATTGCTTTTATTTTTTAGCCGCTTAATAAATTCTGTTTCATTTATTTTCGAAAAACTTCTGGTTCCATTCGTGATTGATTACGAGCGGCGAATTGATTATAATGCTTCTAGCATGGGATTAAGTTTTCTAATGCTTTTGGCACCGATTTAGCCAAATGTAAAAAGAAAGTTCTTCCTCCCCCCCTTGGGCATTCCCTGCGCTACTCCCAAACCCCCCTTAGGAGGCTAGGGAGGAACGAGGTGTAGATAATGGCGTGGTGGAAGATGCCACTGCTCTAAGGAATCGAACTCAGGTCTTCCTGTATGGCTTCGCTGGTCGATAGCCTTCGCATTAGGGGGCGCCTCTAAGTTCTCATTAATTTGGAACTCGTATTTAAAGAATTTCAATCATTGAAATGCATTTAAATGAATAATTCAGTTTTATTTTATATTTTTTAATTCAATTTTTGCCCATATATGTTCCGTCACCCAAGTTTGGAGTTGCTTGGGTATTTTGCTATTATTCCCTAAAAATCGGCGACTTCATAAAAAATCATACGGTATGATTCAAAACTTTGGTTTCTATTTGGCGCTGAATAAAGTAATGCGTCGGCGTAAAAAGTAATGGCAGACAGACACGTGACCACCAAATGATGAGGGGGGGGGGGAATATTCAAAATTAAAAAAATAAAGTAAACAAACCCTACTGAATAAAAAGATAGACATTAAATGCTATCAAATAATTTTTCAAAAATAATTACAATTGCATTTTCAATCCTAGTAGTATGGTAGCAGGTCTCAATGGACGCCTTCGGGGGCGTGGGGATGTGGGTGGTGACATTATGAGGGGGTATGAGGAGGTGCAGACGAGGAGGGGATAGGGGTATAAAAAAGCATTGCAAACATTAGAAGCTCATCAATCATGGACGTGAAGTTGTGTATATTGCGATTGCGGGAGCTCGAAATCCAGCTTTTGAGGTTGGAACTAGAGTTACAGAATAAAAACCCGGAACCTTGGGAATTGTATAAAAAACTACAAACCAATAGAGAAAAAATGGTTGATGCTTTTACAGAATTGGGCGAAACTGCGCCAAATAATGAAATGATGGAAAATCTGCCATACTACCAAGGTCTGCTTGGGAAAGTGGATAGCCTGCTCAAAGAAGTGGAAGAAAAAGGCCACGAGCAAAACCGGCGTGGCAGAATCAGGGCGACTACGGCACCGACGATCGAGTGAGGTATAAAAACGACGGATAATATGTTTCCGGACTTACTTTTAACATGGATATTGAGACGATTATATCGAAAATTGTAGCAATCGAGACCAACGTAAAGTCTGTAAAAGATTCGGGTCTAGATGGTGAAGTGATTTTGAATCAGTTATTGAAGAATAAACTTGAGTTGAACGATTTACTTGTTGATTGAGGAGCTAGTAGTAGAATATGGATAACTTTTACGTACACTTACAAAGTGACTCGTCCGCAAACTATTTCCCAACCAATACAATATCAAATTTCAGAAATCAATTAAGTATTCCATTAGAATTAGATGATGGACGGTATGAGGTCGGTTTAGCTGAATGTAGCTACACATTCAAGAATCCCACGGTCGGTGCAGATCAGCATGTATTAAGTATAGGGAAAATATCGGGAATTCTTAACCCGGATCCGGTCCATGGCACACGTATAATTAATGTTCCCAAAGGTAGTAACATTGAAATGGGAATTCAAAGTTCAACTCAAGCGTGAAATAAATCCCTAAAAATATATGGGAATACGCGAGAGAAAACATGATATCGATTACGGCTTCGGCAACTTCTGCTCCGCTGGATCGACCAGCACGAAAGTCGAGGGCACGATCGGCGACGAACGCCGGGTCAACGACGCGTTGACCGAGCCGGACCCGAGCCGGTTCGTCCAGCGGCTGGTCGCGGGCCTGATCGCCTACCCGGCGTACTACGCGCACATCGGCGCCCGCAACCGCGGTGGCCCCGCGCCGATCGACCTGTCGCCGCCCAGCCGGTGAGCCCGAGCAGTTGCACAAGCGGATCACCGCCGGGGAGTGGGTCGTCGACCTGCGCGACCGCACCGCCTACGCCGCCGACCACGTCGCGGGGACCATCGGCATCGGGTTGGGTACCCAGTTCGCGACCTGGCTGGGCTGGCTGATCCCCTGGGGAACCCCACTG
>CAVPFT010000075.1:0-60193 GCA_963703795.1 uncultured Actinomycetota bacterium
AACGCTGCAAGATTTGCGGCGTGCAAAATACGTTCTTGCTCAGACGGTCTCAACACTGGTACAACACACGGGTTTACGCTGCCGACTACGCTTGCGACCAAACCGGAAAGTATTGTCCGCATTGCGGTTCGTCGCCGGTGTTGGTGATGCCGACTGGTTTCCACTAGCTAGGCGGGATTCGTTGTCTGTGGAGTCAATTCGTAACAGCACGAACCGATCTCCCATCGCAGCGATAACACCATAATGTGTGTCCCAGACTGTTGTTACCGCGCCAACAACCGTTGCACGACCTTCCCATTTCAAACGTCCACCGCCATCCGTACCTTTTCCGCGATACCAAGAGCCATCATAAATTTCGCGCAACGCCGCTAAAATTGGTGCTCTCGTACTGGGATTCATGCTCAAAATCGAAGTAACGTCTTTGAGAACCAAGATTCCAGAATCGCCCAGTTCACGCATTATGCCACCTGTCGCATCAGAACCTTGGTCATCGCGTCCAGTCGCAGAAAGTAAGGCGGCTTCAGTTGTTAAGGTCGAAACCAATACCACTCGCTCGCAATTCTCAAGTCTCATAACGGTTTCTGTCTTTGCAGTCGAAGAACCCGAGACCAGAAGAATCCATAACGGATCGCCGTCGAGCTTTTCAACTGCGGCTGCCGCCATCGTGGCATTAATAGCGTCTAAATCGTAATGAGTTCCAAACCAACGCAAACACTCTCGATGCAACTTCGCCAAACGTTCGCGTTGATCCTTGATTTGCTCCTTTTGCCAACCGGACTTGTGCCCGTTAACCGTTGGGTCATGCCCGTTAAGGCGCAGGCCACCAATTGCCGTGTTGCCGTTGGTGTTTGGGTCAGGTACGCTCATGTCATCCGGTCCTTGGTGTGGGTTCGGGTGCGGGTATTGGCAACCCGGTCATTTCTGCGGTTGAGTTGGATAAAAGCCTCTAGTTGACCCAAACGGCTAGGGGCTTTTCCATGTGATTTAGGGCAAAAAGAGGCAACGCAGTTGCCGCGCCAAAACGCAACGCTAGGCACCCAAACGGAACCGGAACAACAAACGACACGTAAGACCGGCACCAAACGGAACCAACTTGCCAACCAGCCGGCGGGAAACATTATTCACCTTCGCGGATCAGGCGCAAGTTCACAGGCATTTCGTCAGACCGAATAAAACGCTCTAAATCTCTTGTGGGCGGGCCGTATCCACGGATGACGTCCGCGCATTCATTGGCAACCGCAGTCAGGTAAACGATGCAGTTGGTGCAGACGTGCCAATATCCAATGTACTGCCCGTATTTGAGTGTGATGTCATCATCGCAGCGCCCGTTACAGCGTGAACTGATTTCTACGTCGCAGATGTCGTCGTTGTGCGGTGCAGCCGTCAAGACTGTGTAAGTCTTTGAAATCCGGTGCAACACTCTTGGATTAGATGCGCAAATCATCAGCTCACACGCTTGGGTCCAAGGGTCTTCGCGGTCATACTGTGAGCGGTGCCATTGGTTTTCAAACCGGGGTTTGATATCTAGCCCATACTGAGCCATCAGCCGATGGGCGAAAAAACAGCTCTTCCCACAACGCGCGGCCAACCTCGCTGCCCTGCAAAGTTTTCGAGCCATGCGTCACGCCGTAGTTAATTGGCCTGATATCAACTTCGCTCATCTGCTCAGCTAGAACGTTGACCTTGTGGCGCATGTTCGTTGGTGTGGGTTTGCGGCCAAGGGCCTTGTCGATCTCGGCGATTCGGTCCCAAAACGGATCGGACTGTTCATCCACGAGCGGTACGTTGAACTTTGGCTTGATGATCATGTTTTTTTTAGCCTTCCAATCCTTGATTGACGCGCCAGCGCCATTCGACCAATCCGCGGTCTGAGAACGTAACTGCGCGGCCTTTGCCCTTATGACCGTGTTCAATCTTGGATGGCTTGCCGCCACCTGGCCATACGGCTAGCGTGATTTCATTCATTGAAACCGCTTCGCCGGTAAGCTCTTTGATTCGATCAATACCGGCCTGGCGGCCTATATGAATCTTCCATATTGAATAGCTCGAAAGATCTGGCCTTTGGATTACAGCAGACATTAATGCAGGTATCCCTTCAATTTTGCTTTGGGGAATGGGAGAAAATTGGTGGCAGACACCTCACCTACACCCGATGCTATGCCGAAATGCACTGTGCGTCAATGGCTTTCTTACGCGCCGCTGACCAGGCGTTATCCCGATGATGCTTGCGCTCGCAATTGCTATGCGCGAGAATGCATTTATGGGCAGCGTGAGAGCCGCGTAAGACTTCCCCTAGCGACCCCGCCAGCGCACGCCGCAGCGGAAAGCGCCGTTCGCCTTAGCGGATTCGGCTTTTGGCCTACCTTTTCCCGAATCTCGCTAGGGCTGGAACGGTTTGCCTAACCGATGCACACTGAGAGGGGACGTATCAATGTCTCAATTTGAAAACCTTTGGCTTAAGACACCTTTCGGATCGACTGCGCCCGCACGAGGGATCAGTGATAGCGGCGATGTCTTAGTGAATATTTCAAACGATGGCGTCGATTTAAACCTACTTTGGGCGGAAGTCCAAGCCGTTTTGGCTTCTTGGAACTCCGAGCGTACTTCTGTCGGACAACTGTTGAGCTTCAACACTATTAACGCGGCTGACGCCATCCCGCAAAGCATTGCAGATGAAAGCTTCGAAGTCGCTACCGACTACGGAGCCCCGGTAAACATTCGCGCGCCCAAAGAAGCTGTGCTACTGGGAAATACGCTGGAAGACTACGACCGTGGACAACCTTCACTTGGAAGTTCCTGCGTGATTCGACCGCCGAACAGATCAGAGCGGTAACGAACTACGTTTTGGCCAGCGACAACAAGCTCGTAAATGGTCTTTTGATGAATCGTTTGTTCGATCCAACGCAGGACACCAACGAGTGGAACCACACTTGCTACGGCTTGTGGTCGGGTGATGATGGACTCATTCCGCCACCGTATCTCGGTAAACGGTTCGACGCCAACCATTCTCACTATATCGTAAGTGGTTCTGAGACAATCGATTCCGGCGACCTGGACCTTTCAATCACGCATGTTCAAGAGCACGGATATGGTGTAGACGTTCCAAGCCAACTCATCGCGTTCATGAATCCTGTTGAGGCCGACTGTCGCGAGCTTTAGAGCTGGTGAAGAGAACAATAATTCAGTGATCGCCAAGCACTCCTACATTCCAAGTGCGGGTGCGCCGCCGTACCTGTTGCAGCAAGCCACTATTCAAGGCAAGGTCGCGCCAGCGCAGTACAACGGTTTGCGTGTTGATGGCTCTTACGGCCAGCTTTGGATAGTTCGCACACAGTACATTCCGCAAGGCTGGTTTGCGGTTGTGGCGACGGAGGGTCCGAACAGCCCGAACAACCCTGTTTCAGTGCGCCAACACACCAACGCCACTTATCAAGGGCTGCGGTCTATTCCTGGCCCGGTTCCTGCCTATCCGCTTCAATCGTCGTTTTTCTCGCGCTGCATTGGCGTAGGTACTAGGCACCGTGGCGCTGCGGTTGTGACGCAACTTAAAGTTTCTGGTAGCTACGACGTCCCAGAGATCCCGATGTAGCGATGGACGCTTCAAAATGGCTGTCTGACAACCTTGCTCAAGTAGTTGTTGCCCTGGCGCAAGGTGGCGCAGCACTTGCGCAAGGACCAACACAGCCACAAAATACGGCAACAGATCAGGCGGTATCACAATGAGTTTCGACATTAACAACCAGCCGCCGCGCAGGCAGTATGCAGATGAAACCAAGTGCGGCGATGCTTACGAATCCGAAGAGTGAGCCAAGTGAATTGGGCTTTGAGCCTTATTACCAACAGTTTTTGCCACCGAATCAAGGTGGCCGGTATCGCGGCAAGGCTCCAAGATCGCGTCCAATCATCGGAAAGGTTTAATTCATGGCTTCAAAAGCTCAGCTTGCCGCCCGTAAGGCTTTCGCCAAGGCGGCTAAGAGCAAAACCGGCAAGGTAGGCCGCGCTGCGGCTTCTCGAAAGAAAATGCCTAAAAAGGCTTCAAAGGCCAAAGGCAAGTAACACAACTTGATTCGATGGCGTGACGCTCTTACACCCTTTCTTGCGTCACCGCCACACTAGGCGGGCTGTTTCACCGTTTTGTTGGGGCGGTGGCAGCCCGTTTAGTGTGTTTCGGCGAAAACAGTTCTGGCCGGTGGCTACCTATGCAAGTGGCGGTGAACTGTACCGACGGAGCAACCAACGCGCTCGGCTATCGCACGCATAGATAGACCGGAGGCGCGTAAAGCAATGAAATCCTCTGTGTAATAACGATTTACGACAGGTGGATAGCTCTTGCCGTCCCTGCCGCCAACCTTGCCCGGTTTGATCCACGGGTGTTGTTTGATTCCCGAGTTTCGTTGGTGTACGGCAAGAGCCGCGTGCAATGCGGCCAAGCGATCCAAGATTGCCGATTCAACATACGAACCCTGTTGCTCGGGCATTTCGTACAGTGCGGAGAGCGCCGCGTCCAGGTGTTCAATCACATCAAGTGCAGTTGGTTGCTCGGCGGTGCTGCCGTCGAACGCGGGCTTGATCATGTTCACGTGTTCAGGGTAGTACATAGGCCGCAACTGAACAACTGAACGGACGGGTGTTCGCACACACGTCCGACTCAACCGGGCACTGGTGCCCGGTTGGCCGCGCGGCGATGAGCCCTGATGGCCGGTATGGCCCCCCAGGTCGCCGCTGAGCCGCGTTCGGCGCTGGCCGGTGTCAGTTGGCGCGGGGCAGGGGAGAAACCTCGCCCACTGGTGGGCAAGTCTTGAGCCCTGTCACTTCGCGCACTGGTGCGCAGGTTTCAAATGCTCATTTTGGCTGGTCAGCGAGTAAAATCGTGGCATGTCTGCAAGCCGAGAGTTGACTTCGTCCTGAACCGACCGGAAGCCGAATTCGAGCACAGGCTCCGGCAGGCGATCCTTATGGGCAGAGTGGGCCACAGTGCCCAAGCACGTTGGACCATGAAACCCAACGCGCGATCGACCGCATAGCCGGTGAGTATCCAAACGTCAGCTTTGAAACGGTTCTAGCGGCACGCCAAGAGTTTGAGCGCCAACTTGACGGCACGCACCGCAAGATCAACACCGAACAAATGAAGGCAGTCTTGGCCGAACGCGGCTACACGTAACCAAAGAGCTAAGGAAAGAACTTCCCGCCGTTTCGTTCCGTTTGTGGTCACCTTCCGTTGCGGTCCTGCGTTGCGTAGGTGGTTTGACTAGGCGATTGAGCCGCCGACTACTTCAAAAAGTGCATTTGAAAGCCGGGCTTGCTGGCTTGCCCCCCGAAGTTGGTACAAACCCCCGGTATGTTGACGCAGTGTTGATGGGCAGCTCTGATGCTGCGCTCTAGCTAAGTGATTCAGTCATCTATCTATACGTGTTCACCTGCGAAAAGTGCTGGTGCCCCCGGCACGACTCGAACGTGCGACCTAGGGATTAGAAGGCCCTTGCTCTATCCACCTGAGCTACGGAGGCAATGTGCAGGTCAGTCTATCCAACGGCGCCCTCCGGCGACTCTCGGCAACGCGACGCGCCTGAAAAGTCTTCCGGCTCCGCACTTATCGGTTATGGTGTGAGCCGCGACACACGCAGCATACCGGTTGGTAAACAACCGTTAACCGCAACGGGGCGGGGCGTGTGCATACGTCGAGAGGTGCGTTGTATGAGCGTGGCCTTGAACTTGACTTCGCGGTGCTCATGGGCCGGTGCCCAGGCGCTGCGACTGGCATCCGACGCCAGAGATACGTATCGAGCCGGCGCGCTCTTGCTGCGCGGCTCACCGTTTGCGGTCGGCTGGTTCGCCGACTGGCTGACCACGGAATTTCCCCCTCACGTGCTGACCGGGCATGCGCTGTCCCAGGTATCGCCGGAGCCCATCGGCCGCGTCGCCACCGCATGGGCGGCGCAGCGAGCCGATCAAGCCCTGACCGCCGCGCTCGAGGAGTGCTTCGGGACGGACTTTCGTGACCTGGTGCGGCATCCGACCTGCGCTCAGTCCGAGTGCGCGCCCCGCGGTGGGCTGTTGCACCGGCCCGGTCCGCACCATCGGTACGCGGCGCAGACCTCCGACATCTCCTATGGTCCGGGCGGTAACGACAACCTGCTCGACATCTGGCGGCGTCATGACCTGGCGCCCGGAGGCCGCGCTCCGGTGCTGCTCCAGGTCCCCGGAGGGGCCTGGGCCCTCAACCGCAAGCGCGGTCAGGCGCACACGCTGATGAGCCAGATGGTCGAACTCGGCTGGATATGCGTCTCGATCAACTACAGCAAGAGCCCGCGCTGCACGTTTCCGGCGCACCTCATCGACGTGAAGAGGGCGATCGCGTGGGTCCGCGACAACATCGCCGACTACGGTGGCGACCCCGACTTCGTCGCGATCACCGGCGGGTCGGCCGGTGGGCACCTGGCGTCGATGGCCGCGCTCACTCCGAACGACCCGACCTTCCAGCCCGGTTTCGAAGACGCTGACACGACGCTTGAAGCGGCCGTGCCGTATTACGGCGTCTACGACTTCACCGACTTCGAGAACATGCACGAAATGATGCTGCCGTTCCTCGAACACTTCGTTCTGAAGGCCCGATACGACGACGATCCCGACCGGTTCAAGGCGGCGTCGCCGGTCTCGTACGCGCACAGCGGAGCTCCACCGTTCTTCGTGCTGCACGGTGAGAAAGACGAACTGGTTCCCGCCGGCCAGTCTCGCGGCTTCTGCGCTACGCTGCGCGAGGCCGGGGCCGCCACGGTGGCCTATGCCGAACTCGCCAACGCCTTCCACGCTTTCGACATCACCCCGACGGTCCGATCGCGGATGGCCGCCGGTGCCGTCGCCGACTTCCTGGGCGTCGTCTACGGGCGGCGCGCCGGCTCGGCAACCGATTCGTTGCCGCTGTCGGCGACTTCGGCCAGCTGAACCCTGCCACCCGTCGCTGCGCCCGGACCGCGGACCGGGGCGTCCTTTCACCGGCGCCGCAACCCGACTAGCGTTGTGTTGGCAGTGCGGTCTGCCGGTAAAAGGCGGGTACGAGACGGGTCCGAGGCAGGAGGCTTGGTCGGCGGTGACAACGTTGGCGCGTCGAATTCATGATCATGGCTGAGTCCGTCGAGACCGCTAGATTGTCCGACGAGCTTGGACCGGTCGATTATCTGATGCATCGGGGTGAAGCCAATCCCCGGACGCGGTCGGGGATCATGGCGCTGGAACTCCTTGACACCACACCCGACTGGGAGCGATTCCGCACCCGATTCGAAAACGCCTCCCGACGCGTGCTGCGGCTGCGGCAGAAGGTTGTCGTCCCGACGTTTCCGACGGCGGCTCCGCGTTGGGTGGTCGATCCCGACTTCAACCTGGACTTCCATGTGCGCCGGGTGCGGGTGTCCGGGACGGGCACTCTGCGCGAGGTATTCGATCTCGCCGAGCTCATCCTGCAGGCACCGCTGGACATATCGCGGCCGCTGTGGACGGCCACCCTGGTCGAGGGTCTGGCCGATGGCAAGGCCGCGACGTTGCTGCACCTTAGCCATGCGGTCACCGACGGCGTCGGCAGTGTCGAGATGTTCGCCGAAATCTATGACATTGAGCGCGATCCAGCGCCCAAACCGATGCCCCCGCAACCCATTCCGCAGGACCTGACGCCCAATGATCTGATGCGGCAGGGTCTCAACCGCCTACCCCTCGCACTGGTCAACGGCGTCGTCGGCGCGGTGTCGGCGGCGGTGTCGACGGCCGGACGGGTGGTGCTGGATCCCGTGTCGACGGTCGGGGGAGTCGTCGGTTATGCCATGTCGGGCATGCGGGTGATCAACCGGGCCGCCGAGCCGTCGCCGCTGCTGCGTCGGCGCAGCCTCGCCACCCGCACCGAAGCGATCGACATCCGGCTCGCCGACCTGCACAAGGCCGCAAAAGCCGGCGGAGGATCGATCAACGACGCCTATCTCGCGGGCCTGTCGGGCGCGTTGCGGCGCTACCACGAGGCACTTGGCGTGCCGATCAGCACGCTGCCGATGGCGGTGCCGGTGAACCTGCGGGCCGACGCCGACACGGCCGGCGGCAACCGGTTCACCGGGGTCAACTTGGCGGCGCCGTTGGGCACCGCCGATCCGGTCTCCCGGATGAAAAAGATCCGCGCCCAGATGACGCAGCGCCGCGACGAGCCCGCGATGAACATCATCGGCTCCATCGCACCGGTGCTGAGCGTGTTGCCTACGCCGGTGCTTGAGGGGATCACCGGCTCGGTGGTCGGCGCCGACGTGCAGGCCAGCAATGTCCCCGTCTATCCGGGAGACACCTACATCGCGGGCGCAAAGATCTTGCGGCAGTACGGCATCGGCCCCCTGCCCGGCGTGGCGATGATGGTGGTGCTCATTTCCCGGGGTGGCTGGTGCACCGTCACCGTGCGCTACGACCGGGCGTCGGTGCGAAACGAGCCGCTGTTCGCCCAGTGCCTGCTGGAGGGTTTCGACGAGATCCTGGCGCTCGCCGGTGACCCGGCACCCCACGCCGTGCCCGCGTCGTTCGACGGCGGGCCGGCCGGTTCGGCCTCTCGATCGGTATCGGGCTCATGAGCGCCTCGCAAGAGCAGGCCGAGGAGCGCGGTAAACGGAAGACCGGGAAGTCGGTGCCGGACATGCGGTTGCCCGGCTCGGTCGCGGAGATCATGGGCAGCCCGCCCGGACCCAAGATCGGCGCATTTTTCGACCTGGACGGGACGTTGGTCGCCGGCTTCACCGCGGTCATTCTGACCCAGGAGCGGCTCCTGCGCCGCGACATGGGTGTGGGTGAGCTGCTCAGCATGGTTCAGGCCGGGCTGAGTCACACATTCGGCCGCATCGAGTTCGAAGACCTCATCGGCAAGGCCTCCGCGGCGCTGGCCGGGCGGCTGTTGGACGACTTGGAGGAGGTCGGCGAGCGGCTGTTCAACCAGAGGATCGAGTCGCGGATCTACCCCGAAATGCGCGAGCTCGTGCGGGCTCACGTGGCCCGCGGCCACACCGTAGTGCTCAGCTCGTCGGCGTTGACCATCCAAGTCAATCCGGTGGCGCGCTTCCTTGGGATCTCCAACATGCTTACCAACAAGTTCGAGACCAATGAAGACGGGCTGCTCACCGGCCGCGTGCTGAAACCGATTTTATGGGGGCCGGGCAAAGCCGCTGCGGTACAGCGCTTTGCCGCCGAGCACGACATCGATCTCAAGGACAGCTACTTCTATGCCGACGGTGACGAGGACGTCGCCCTGATGTACTTGGTCGGCAATCCGCGCCCGACCAATCCCGAAGGCAAGATGGCCGCCGTGGCCAAGCGCCGCGGCTGGCCGATTCTGCGATTCGAGAGCCGCGGCCGCGTGGGCCTCCGGCGGCAGGTGCGAACGCTCGCCGGCTTCGGTTCGATGTTCCCGGTCGCGGCCGGCGCGGTGGGGATCGGTGTGCTGACCGGTAGCCGGCGGCGCGGCGTCAATTTCTTCACCTCGACCTTTACGCAGCTGGCGCTGGCGATCCCGGGAGTGCATCTCAATGTCATCGGCAAGGAGAATTTGACCGCGCAGCGCCCGGCGGTGTTTATCTTCAATCACCGCAACCAGGTTGACCCGGTCATTGCCGGCGCGCTGGTGCGCGACAACTGGATCGCGGTGGGCAAGAAGGAACTGGAAAAGGACCCGATCATGGGCCCGCTCGGCAAGTTGCTGGACGGCGTGTTCGTCGACCGGGACGATCCGGTCGCCGCGATAGAGACGATGCACACGGTGGAAGACCGGGCTAGAAAAGGCCTTTCGATCGTGATCGCTCCAGAAGGCACCCGGGTGGACACCACCGAAGTCGGGTCCCTTCAAGAAGGGGCCGTTCCGCATCGCGATGGCGGTGGGCATTCCGATCGTCCCGATCGTGATCCGCAATGCCGAGATCGTCGCCGCTCGAAACTCCAACGTGATCAATCCCGGCACCGTCGACGTCGCGGTATTTCCGCCGATTTCGGTGCAGGACTGGACGGTTGAGACGCTCCCGGAACACATCGCCGGCGTGCGTCAGCTGTATCTGGACACGCTGGCCAACTGGCCCGTCGACGAATTGCCCGAAGTCGATGTCAACGCCGAGAGGAAAGCGGCGAAAAAAACCAAGGCTCAGCTCGCCAAAACCACCGCGAAGAAGGCGGCTCCGACCAAGACTCCGACCAAAGCTGCGACCAAAGCTGCTCCGACCAAGACTCCGACCAAAGCTGCGACCAAAGCTGCGATCAAGGCAGCGCCAGCTAAAACAAAGCCTGCCAAGGCGAATCCGGCCAAGGCGAATCCGAACGCGTCCAAGGCCGCTCTCAAAGACGTTGAGGCACAACAGCCTTCTCGGCCCAGAGGGCGGCCGTGACCAAATCGGCCGCGGGTAACAGCGCAGTCCTCACCGCGCAAGACTCGCTGATATTGGCGTCCATGGCCTCGCCGGTCGAGACGGAGCTGGTCATGGATTGGGTGGGCCAGCAGCGTGCCGGCAACCCCGAGGCGAAGTTCGAGGTCGTGGCGCTGCCGCAACGCAACGCGCCGCCGGCGGCGCTTACGGCGTTGGCGGAGGAGCTCGAGTCCGGTCCGCAAGCAAATGAGGACCGTTCGATCGTGCCGGTTCGGGTGTTCTGGCTGCCGCCCGCCAATCGCGGCAGGGTTGCCAAGCTGGCCGGGCTGCTCCCCGGCCGGGATCCCTACCACCCCAACCCACGTCAGCAACGACAGATCCTGCGCAATGATCCACAACGCGCGCGCGTGGTGGCCGGCGAGCCGGCCAAGGTCTCCGAACTCCGCCAGCTGTGGCGCGACACCACCGTCGGCGAGGACAAGCGCGACTTCGCGCAGTTCGTCACCCGCCGCGCGATCCTGGCGATGGAACGCGCCGAATACCGCATCCTCGGACCGCAATACAAGTCTCCGCGGCTGGTGAAGCCCGAGATCTTGGCGTCCGCGCGGTTTCGCGCGGGCCTCGAAAAGATCCCGGGCGCCACCGTCGAGGAAGCCGGGAAGATGCTCGACGAACTCGCCACCGGGTGGAGCCGGGTATCCGTCGACCTGGTTGGCGTCCTCGGCAGGGCGCTCAGCCGCGGATTCGATCCGGAGATCGACTACGACGGGTATCAAATCGCGGCGATGCGGACGGGGCTGGAAGCCCACCCGGCGGTGCTGCTGTTCTCGCACCGGTCCTACATCGACGGCGCGGTCGTGCCGGTCGCGATGCAGGAGAACCGGCTCCCACCGGTGCACGTGTTCGCCGGGATCAACCTGTCGTTCGGGGTGATGGGGCCGCTGTTTCGCCGTGCCGGCACCATATTCATCCGCCGCAACATCGGCGATGACCCGCTCTACAAGTACGTCCTGCGCGAGTACGTCGGCTACATCGTCGAGAAGCGGTTCAACCTCAGCTGGTCCATCGAGGGCACCCGCTCGCGCACCGGCAAGATGCTGCCACCCAAGCTGGGCCTGTTGTCCTATGTGGCCGACGCTTACCTGGACGGCCGCAGCGAAGACATTCTGCTGCAGCCGGTCTCGATCAGCTTCGATCAGCTGCACGAGACCGCCGAGTACGCCGCCTACGCCCGCGGCGGCGAAAAGACGCCCGAGGGCGTCGTCTGGCTGTACAACTTCATCAGGGCGCAGGGCGAACGGAACTACGGCAAGATCTACGTCCGCTTCCCCGAAGCCGTCTCGATGCGGCAACATCTCGGCGCCCCGAATGGGCCACTGGCTCAGGACCAAGACGCCAAACGTCTTGCACTGCACAAGATGTCGTTCGAAGTCGCGTGGCGTATCCTGCAGGCGACGCCGGTGACGGCGACGGGTTTGGTGTGCGCATTGCTGTTGACCACCCGCGGTGCGGCATTGACGCTCGACCAGCTGCACCACACCTTGCAGGACTCGCTCGATTATCTCCAGCGCAAGCAAACCCCCATGTCCACAAGTGCATTACGGCTACGCTCGCGCGACGGTGTGCGGGCGGCGCTCGATGCAATGTCGAACGGGCACCCGATCACCCGGGTCGACGGCGGGCGGGAGCCGGTGTGGCTCATCGCGCGCGACAAAGAGCACGCCGCGGCGTTCTACCGGAACTCGGTGATCCATGCTTTCCTGGAGACCTCGATCGTCGAACTCGCGCTGGCGCACGCCAGGCACGCCGACGGTGACCGCATGGAAGCCTTCTGGGCTCAGGCGATGCGGCTGCGCGATCTGCTGAAGTTCGATTTTTATTTCGCCGACTCGGCGACGTTTCGGGAAGACATCGCCGAAGAGATGGCGTGGCACGACGATTGGGAAGCCCACGTCGCCGCCGGCGGCGATGAGATCGACGCGATGCTGTTCGCCAAGCGTCCGATGATGTCGCACGCGATGTTGCGGGTGTTCTTCGAGGCATACGAAATAGTCGCCGACGTGTTGCGCGATGCGCCGGCGGATATCGGTAAGAAGGAACTGACCGAGTTGGCGCTCGGGGTCGGCCGGCAATACGTGGCACAGACCCGGGTCCGTAGCAGCGAGTCGGTATCGACGCTGCTGTTCGCCACCGCGCGCCAGGTCGTCGTCGATCAGGATCTAATCGCGCCCGCCAAAGACCTCACCGAACGGCGGAAGGCTTTCCGGCGAGAATTGCGGAACATTCTCCGAGATTTCGATTACGTCGAGCGGATCGCGCGCAATCAATTCGTCGCCCGCGAGATCGAGGCGCGCCAGGCGCGCCAGGGGCGCCTGGATAGCCAAGCTCCGTAGCCGGGCCGCGCGCCAATACCCTGGGTGCATGACGGTTGCGCGGCCGGTGGGCAGACCCCGCGTACCCGTGTGGGCGCCGCTGATCGGCGTCGCGGTGCTGGCGGGCTGCACGGCGGCCGGAATCGGAGCGCTGTCGCTCGCGGATACGTTGACCGCCACCGGTCTGCCGGATCCGGGCCCCGCAACCACGCTGGGGCTGCCGTTCGTCCGGGCGGCGGGGGAGATCGCCGGGGTGCTGGCCGTCGGGTCGTTTCTTTTCGCGGCGTTCCTGGTGCCCCCGCAAGGCAGCGGCGTCCTCGACGCCGGCGGATACCGAGCGCTTCGCCTCGGGACGGTGGCATCGGGGGCCTGGGCGGTGTGTGCCGCCCTGCTGGTCCCGCTGACCATTTCCGACGTGTCCGGTCACCCGTTCGTCGATCACCTCAACCCGGTGACGATCTGGTCGGTGGCCGGTGAGATCAACACCGCCTCCGCGTGGCGCTGGACCGCGATCCTGGCCGCGGTGGTGACGCTGGCGAGCTTGTCGGTGCTGCGCTGGTCATGGACGCCGCTGCTGCTGGTCGGGTCGTTGGTGACACTGATTCCGCTCGGGCTGACCGGTCACTCGTCGGCCGGCGGTTCGCACGACCTGGCCACCAACAGCCTCCTCATCCACCTCGCTGCCGCCAGCCTGTGGGCCGGCGGCCTGCTCGCTCTGCTTGCCCACGCGCTGCGCGACGGTGACCACACCGGCCTGGCGGCGCGGCGTTTCTCGCTGATTGCACTGTGGTGTTGGGTCGCGATGGCGCTGAGCGGATTGACGAACGCCCTGGTGCGGGTCCTGCCGTCCGACCTGCTGACCACCGGTTACGGGCGGCTGGTGGTCGCCAAGTTCACCGCCCTATGCGTGCTGGGCGTCCTTGGTTGGCGCCAGCGGCGCACGGGCGTGGCTGCGCTGCAAGCGGATTCGGGTTCCCGCCAGGCGCGTGGCGCTCTGGTCAGGCTGGCGTTGATCGAGGCCGTGGTCTTTGGCCTCACCTTCGGTATAGCGGTCGGGCTTGGCCGCACAGCCCCGCCCCCGCCCCCGGTCCGACTGCCCTCGATTCCCGAAGCCGAGATCGGCTACGACTTCGACGGACCGCCCACCGTGGCGCGCATCCTGGTGGACTGGCGCTTCGATCTGATCTTCGGCACCGCCGCGATCGCCTTGGCCGCGCTGTATGTGGCGGCGGTGCTGCGGCTGCGCCGCCGCGGCGACAGCTGGCCGCCCGGCCGGATCGTGGCCTGGCTGCTGGGTTGCCTGGCTCTGCTGTTCGCGACCTCGTCGGGGGTCGGTCGCTACATGCCGGCGATGTTCAGCATGCACATGGTCGCCCATATGTGCCTTTCGATGCTGGTCCCGATCCTGCTGGTGCTGGGGGCCCCGGTAAGCCTGGCGTTACGGGCGCTGCCCGCCGCCGGCCGCGACGATCCACCGGGTATGCGCGAATGGTTGTTGGCCGCGCTGCACAGCCGGTTGTCGCGGTTCCTCACCAACCCGGTCGTCGCCACGGTGCTGTTCGTCGCGGGGTTCTACGGGCTGTACTTGTCGAGCCTTTTCGACACCACAGTGAGCAGTCACGCCGGTCATCTGGCGATGAACGTGCACTTCCTGCTCAGCGGCTACCTGTTCTATTGGGTGGTCATCGGGGTGGACCCCACGCCCCGGCCGATCCCACCGCTGGCCAAGGTGGCCGTGGTTTTCGCCTCGCTGCCGTTGCACGCGTTCTTCGGGGTGGTGCTGATGGGCACCCGACAGGTACTCGGCGCCGCCTACTACCGGTCACTGGGCCTTCCGTGGCACACCGATCTGCTGGGCGATCAACGATTGGGCGGTGGAATCGCTTGGGCCGCAGGGGAACTGCCTCTGGTGATCGTCATGATCGCACTGCTCGTGCAATGGGCGCGCAGCGATAGGCGCACCGCCCGGCGGTTGGACCGGGCGGCCGAACTCGACGATGACGCCGACCTGACCGCCTACAACGCGATGCTGGCCGAATTGGCGCACCGCGACAAGACGGGGCGTTAAGGACCCCAGCGCCGGGGGCACCAACCAGCGGACTGATCCACAGTCACGGTTCTTTCCACAGGGGTGCCGGGCAGGACCCGGTTTCGCCCCCTTTTCCGTCCGGCCCGTCGGTGGAGGCGAGGTCAATGGTCAGCACACCAGACAAATGCAACCGAGAAGGGATCAGCCAATGTTCGAAACCCCGCTTACCGTGGTCGGCCACATCGTCAACAACCCCGAACGTCGACAGGTCGGCACCCAGGAGGTCATCAAGTTTCGTGTCGCCAGCAATTCCCGGCGGCGCACGGCTGACGGCGGATGGGAGCCGGGTAACTCGCTGTTCATCAACGTCAATTGCTGGGGCAAGTTGGTCACCGGCGTGGGTGCCGCGCTGGGCAAGGGCGCACCGGTGATCGCGGTGGGCCACGTGTACACCAGCGAGTACGACGACCGGGACGGCAACCGCCGCTCGTCGCTCGAGATGCGTGCGACCTCCGTCGGGCCCGATGTGTCCCGTGCGATCGTGCGCATCGAGAAGCCCGGCTACACGGGCCCGTCGGCGCAGGAAAACCCGGACCCGGCGGTGACGCCTGCCGACGCTTGCGACGAGGCGCCCACCGCCGAGGAGGGCACCCCCGTCCAGCCCGACGACTCCAGCGCGCTGCCTCTCCCGGCTTAGTGCACTCGGGCGGTGCCTAGGATGGTCGCGAGATCGTTTCGTAAATACCAGAAAGGCAAATCCGCGGCATGGCTGAGTTCATCTACACGATGAAGAAGGTCCGCAAGGCGCACGGCGACAAGGTGATCCTGGACGACGTTACGTTGAGCTTCTTCCCGGGCGCCAAGATCGGTGTCGTCGGACCCAACGGCGCCGGCAAGTCGAGCGTCTTGCGGATCATGGCCGGTCTGGACAAGCCGAACAACGGTGAAGCCTTCCTGGCGAACGATGCCACCGTCGGCATCCTGCAACAGGAGCCGCGTCTGAACGAGGAAAAGACCGTTCGCGGCAACGTGGAGGAGGGCTTGGGCGAGATCAAGGTCAAGCTCGACCGCTTCAACGAGGTCGCCGAGCTGATGGCCACCGACTACTCCGATGAGCTCATGGAGGAAATGGGCCGGCTGCAAGAGGATCTCGACCACGCCGACGCGTGGGACCTCGACTCACAGCTGGAGCAGGCCATGGACGCGCTGCGCTGCCCGCCGCCCGACGATCCGGTCACGAATCTGTCCGGCGGTGAGCGCCGCCGCGTGGCGCTGTGCAAGCTGCTGCTGTCCAAGCCCGACCTGCTGCTGCTCGACGAGCCCACCAACCACCTGGACGCCGAAAGCGTGCAGTGGCTCGAACAGCACCTCGCCGCCTATCCGGGGGCGATCTTGGCCGTCACCCACGACCGCTACTTCCTGGACAACGTCGCCGAATGGATCCTGGAACTGGACCGCGGCCGCGCGTACCCCTACGAGGGCAACTACTCGACCTACCTGGAGAAGAAGGCCGACCGGCTGGCGGTGCAGGGACGCAAGGACGCCAAGCTGCACAAGCGGTTGACCGAGGAGCTGGCCTGGGTGCGATCCGGGGCCAAAGCCCGGCAAGCCAAGGGCAAGGCGCGCCTGCAGCGCTACGAGGAGATGGCCGCGGAGGCGGAGAAGACACGCAAGCTCGACTTCGAGGAGATCCAGATCCCCGTCGGGCCGCGGCTGGGCAACGTGGTCGTCGAGGTCGAACACCTCGACAAGGGCTACGACGGACGGACCCTGATCAAGGACCTGTCCTTTACCCTGCCCCGCAATGGCATCGTCGGCGTGATCGGTCCCAACGGGGTCGGCAAGACCACACTGTTCAAGACCATCGTCGGGTTGGAGGAGCCGGACAGCGGCACCGTCAAGGTCGGCGAGACCGTCAAGCTGAGCTACGTCGACCAGGCCCGCGCCGGCATCGATCCGAAGAAGACCGTGTGGGAAGTCGTCTCGGATGGGCTGGACTACATCGAGGTCGGTCAGACCGAGATACCCTCCCGGGCCTACGTGTCGGCGTTCGGGTTCAAGGGGCCGGACCAGCAGAAGCCGGCCGGTGTGCTCTCCGGTGGCGAACGTAACAGGCTGAACCTGGCGCTGACGCTCAAGCAGGGCGGCAACCTGATCCTGCTGGACGAGCCGACCAACGACCTGGATGTCGAGACCCTGGGTTCGCTGGAGAACGCTCTGGAGAAGTTCCCGGGTTGCGCGGTGGTGATTTCGCACGACCGCTGGTTCCTCGACCGGACGTGCACCCACATCCTGGCCTGGGAAGGTGACGAGGACAACGAGGCCAAGTGGTTCTGGTTCGAGGGCAATTTCGGAGCGTACGAAGAAAACAAGGTTGAGCGACTCGGGGCCGATGCCGCCCGGCCGCACAGGGTGACCCACCGCAGGCTGACGCGCGACTAGTGTCAGCTCTGCCAGCGCCCCACGACGATGCGGCCGGAACGGCGGCTGAGAAGTGGGGCAGTTGGGCGTAGTGGCATCCGTCGTGAGTTGGGAGCAAGCGGCATGACGATCGATCCCGGGGCTAAGCAGGATCTCAAGCCGTGGACGGCGTTCACCAAGTCTGAGGACATTCCCGACTGGATCGCGAGGGCCTACATCGAGAGCTATCGCGGTCCACACGGTGGCGAGCCCGGCGCAGAAACCGGCACCATCGACCTGAGGATCCCCGCCGCGTTGCTGACCCCTGCCGTCCTGAGCGCGCACTATCGGCTCGGCCAACACCGCCCCCCGGGTGAAAGCGGTGTGGCCGTCTATCCGGCGGATGATCCCGCCGGATTCGGCCCCGCGTTGCAGGTCGTGACCGACCACGGCGGCATGTTGATGGATTCCGTCACGGTGTTGCTGCACCGGCTCGGGGTCGACTACACGGCGCTCATGACCCCGGTGTTCGCGGTGCGTCGCAGCGCGACGGGGGAGTTGCTCAGCGTCGAACCGAAAGCGCCTGGTACACCGCAGTATGTCGGCGAGGCCTGGATACACATACAGCTGAAACCGTCCGTCGATAGCAAGGTCCTCGGCGAGGTCGGACGACTGCTGCCCAGCGTCCTGGCCGACGTCGAACAAGTCGGCAGCGACGCCGCCGCGATGATCACCACCCTGCGCGACCTGGCCGTGGCCGTCCAAGCCAACTCCGACGAACGTTTTTCCGCGCCGGACCGAGAGGATGTCGCGGACCTGCTGCGCTGGCTGGGTAACGGGAACTTCCTGCTGCTGGGCTATCAACGCTGCCGGGTGCACGACGGGCAGGTCTTCGGCGACGGGTCCAGCGGCCTTGGCGTCCTGCGCAGTCGCACCGGTTCCCGTCCCAGCTTGACCGACGACGGCAAGTTGCTGGTTTTGGCCCAGGCCGCCGTCGGCAGCTACCTGCGGTACGGCGCATACCCGTATGCCATCGCGGTTCGTGAATACGCCGACGGCGGCGTCATCGAGCACCGCTTCGTCGGGCTCTTCACGGTCGCCGCCATGAACGCGGACGTCCTGGAGATCCCGTCGATCTCGCGCCGTGTCCGCGAAGCGCTTGCGATGGCCGACAGCGATCCCGTCCACCCGGGCCAGTTGCTGCTCGACGTCATCCAGACCATCCCGCGCTCGGAGCTTTTCACGCTGAGCGCCGAACGGCTCTTCAAAATGGCAAAAGCCGTGGTGGATCTGGGCTCCCAACGGCGCGCACTGTTGTTCCTGCGCGCGGATCGGCTCCAGTATTTCGTCTCGTGTTTGGTGTATGTGCCCCGCGATCGCTACACCACGGCGGTGCGGTTGCAGATCGAGGACATCCTCGTCCGTGAGTTCGGTGGGACGCGGCTGGAGTTCACCGCCCGCGTCAGCGAATCACCTTGGGCGTTAATCCATTACATGGTTCGGCTACCCGAACATGCGGCACCGGTCGACGTCTCCGAACCCAACCGGATCCGAATCCAGGCGTTCCTGAGCGAAGCCGCGCGAACATGGTCCGACCGGCTCGCCGGCGCGGCGACCGCCGGCTCCGTCTCGCAAGCCGATGCCGAGCACTACGCCACCGCATTCTCCGAGGCCTACAAATCGGCCATCACCCCGGCCGATGCGATCGAGCACATCGCGATCATCAACGAGCTGTCCGAGGATTCGGTCAAGTTGGTGTTCTCCGACCGCGGTGAGGACGGGATCGCGCAACTGACCTGGTTTTTGGGCGGGCACGCCGCCTCGTTGAGCCAGCTGCTGCCGATGCTGCAAAGCATGGGCACCGTCGTGCTCGAGGAGCGACCGTTCACGGTCACCCGGCGCGACGGGCTGCCGGTGTGGATCTACCAGTTCAAAATCCAACCGCATCAGACCATCCCGCTGACGTCGGCGCCGGCCGAGCGGGACTCGACGGCGCAGCGATTCGCCGACGCGGTCACGGCGATCTGGCAGGGTCACGTCGAGATCGACCGGTTCAACGAGCTGGTGATGCGCGCGAACCTGACGTGGCAGCAGGTCGTGCTCCTGCGCGCCTACGCAAAGTACCTGCGGCAGGTGGGCTTTCCCTACAGTCAGTCCCACATCGAATCGGTGCTCAACGAGCATCCCTCCACCGTGCGGTCGCTGGTCACCTTGTTCGAAGCGCTCTTCGACCCCGGGGCAGTGGGTTCGTCGACCGGTCGCGACGCGCAAGCCGCCGCGGCCGCCGTCGCCGCGGACATCGATGCGCTGGTGAGCCTCGACACCGACCGCATCCTGCGCGCGTTCGCGTCGTTGGTTCAGGCCACCCTGCGGACCAATTACTTTGTGACACGCGAGGCTTCGGCCCGGGCCCGCGATGTGCTGGCGCTCAAGCTGGACGCGCAGCTGATCGACGAGCTTCCGCTGCCCCGCCCCAAGTTCGAGATCTTCGTGTATTCGCCCCGCGTCGAAGGCGTGCATCTGAGGTTCGGCCCGGTGGCGCGAGGCGGCCTGCGCTGGTCGGACCGCCGGGACGATTTCCGCACCGAGATCCTGGGTCTGGTCAAGGCGCAAGCGGTGAAAAACGCCGTCATCGTGCCGGTCGGGGCCAAGGGAGGGTTCGTCCTCAAGCAGCCGCCGCTGCCTTCCGGTGATGCCGCCGCCGACCGCGACGCCAGCCGCGCCGAGGGCGTCGCCTGCTATCAGCTGTTCATCTCCGGATTGCTCGACGTCACCGACAACGTCGACCACGCAACGGGAAAGGTCAGCCCGCCGCCCGAGGTGATCCGGCGCGACGGCGACGACGCTTACCTGGTGGTGGCCGCCGACAAAGGCACCGCCACCTTCTCCGACATCGCCAACGACGTCGCCAAGTCCTACGGGTTCTGGCTGGGTGACGCGTTCGCGTCGGGTGGATCGGTGGGCTACGACCACAAGGTCATGGGCATCACCGCCAAGGGCGCGTGGGAGGCCGTCAAGCGCCACTTCGGGGAGATGGGAATCGACACCCAGGCCGAGGATTTCACCGTCGTCGGCATCGGCGACATGAGCGGCGACGTGTTCGGCAACGGAATGCTGCTCAGCGAGCACATCAGGTTGCTCGCGGCCTTCGATCATCGGCACGTCTTCCTGGACCCCAACCCCGATGCCGCGGCTTCGTGGCGGGAACGCCAGCGGATGTTCGACCTGCCGCGGTCCAGCTGGGACGACTACGACAAGTCGTTGATCAGCGAGGGCGGTGGGGTGTACAGCCGCGAGCACAAGTCGATCCCGGTCAGCCCCCAGGTCCGCGACGCCCTCGGCATCGACGGCCCGGCCGAAGGGGGGATCAGCGAAATGGCCCCGCCCGACCTCATCAGGGCGATCCTGCAAGCGCCGGTCGATCTCTTGTTCAACGGCGGCATCGGCACCTACATCAAGGCCGAATCCGAGTCCGATGCCGATGTCGGCGACCGCGCCAACGATCCGGTGCGGGTCAACGCAAATCAGTTGCGCGCCAAGGTAGTCGGCGAGGGCGGCAATCTCGGGGTGACCGCCCTGGGCCGCATCGAGTTCGATCTGTCGGGCGGGCGGATCAATACCGACGCGATGGACAACTCCGCCGGCGTGGACTGTTCGGACCACGAGGTCAACATCAAGATCCTGATCGATTCGCTGGTCACCGCGGGCAAGGTGAAGGCCGGCGACCGCAAAGAGCTGCTGGAGTCGATGACCGACGAGGTCTCGCGGTTGGTCCTCACCGACAACGAGGACCAGAACGACTTGATCGGGACCAGCCGCGCCAACGCCGCCAGCCTGCTGCCGGTGCACGCGATGCAGATCAAGTATCTGGAAGAACGCGGAGTCAACCGGGAACTGGAAGCACTGCCATCGGAAAAGGAGATTCATCGGCGGATCGACGCCGGTATGGGGCTCACCTCCCCGGAGCTATGCACGTTGATGGCGCACGTCAAGCTGATGCTCAAAGAGGACATGTTGACCACCGAACTGCCGGAGCAGGATGTTTTCGCGTCCGGGCTGCCGCAGTACTTCCCGAGGCCGCTGCGCGAACGGTTCACCCCGGAGATCCGCACCCACCAACTCCGCCGTGAAATCGTCACGACCATGTTGGTCAACGACCTGGTGGATACCGCCGGCATCAGCTACGCGTTCCGGATCACCGAAGACGTCGGTGTCAGCTCGGTCGACGCGGTGCGCACCTACGTCGCCACCGACGCCATCTTCGGGGTGGGTCACATCTGGCGGCGAACCCGCGCGGCGAACCTGCCCGTCGCGCTGTCGGACCGGTTGACGCTCGACACCCGCCGGCTGATCGACCGCGCGGGACGCTGGCTGCTCAACTACCGCCCGCAACCCTTGGCCGTCGGCGCCGAGATCAACCGATTCGCCGCCAAAGTCAAAGATCTCACGCCACGGATGTCGGACTGGCTGCGCGGTGACGACAAGGCCATCGTCGAAAAGGAAGCCGCGGAATTCTCATCGGAGGGTGCACCGAAAGACCTGGCGTACCGGGTTGCCGCGGGCCTATACCGCTACAGTTTGCTGGACATCATCGACATCGGTGACATCACCGAAATCGACGCCGCCGAGGTCGCAGACACATACTTCGCTCTGATGGACCGGCTGGGCACCGACGGCTTGCTGACGGCGATCTCGGAGTTGCCTCGACACGACCGCTGGCAGTCGTTGGCGCGCTTGGCGATTCGCGATGATATCTACGCCTCCCTGCGGTCGCTGTGCTTCGACGTGCTCGCTGTCGGGGAGCCCGACGAAAGTGGTGAAGAGAAGATCGCCGAGTGGGAACACATGAGCGCATCGCGGGTGGAGCGGGCCCGCCGCACGCTCAGCGAGATCCAGGAAAGTGGGGCAATGGATCTCGCCACGCTGTCCGTGGCCGCGCGGCAGATCCGTCGTATGACCCGCACCAGCGGCAGGGGATCGTCGAGTTGAGCATCGGGTTCGTCGCGCCCGTGCCGGTGCGCTGGTCGGACATCGACATGTACCAGCACGTCAACCACGCCACCATGGTCACCATTCTCGAAGAGGCGCGGGTGCTGTTCCTCAAGGAACCTTTCGCGGCCGACATCACCACCATCGGGTTGCTGATCGCCGACGTCAGGCTCACCTATAAGGATCAGCTGCGGCTCGCCGATTCGCCTCTGCAGGTCACCATGTGGACAAAGCGGCTGCGCGCGGTCGACTTCACGCTGGGCTACGAGGTGCGCTCGGTCAATGCCCACCCCGAGTCGAAGCCTGCCGTCATCGCCGAGTCGCAGCTGGCCGCGGTCCACATCGAGGAGCAGCGGTTGGTGCGACTGTCGCCACACCATCGGGAGTATCTGAAACGGTGGGTCCGGGAATAGCGGTGGCCGAGCGCGGACTGTGGCTGGGTCCGGAAGGAAGGACCGCCCACCGCAAAGATCTGGCCGTGTTCGTCGATAACGCGATGCGGCTCGATGACGCTGCGGTCATCCGGCTTCACGCCAGATCCCGCGGATTGCTTTCGGCCTGGGTGGCAACGGGTTTCGACGTGCTGGCCAGCCGCGTGGTGGTGGGCAAGGTGCGACCGGACGATTTGTCGGTGGGCGCTGATGCGCTGGCGCACGGCCTGTCCGCGATGGACGCCTCGGGCTACGTCGATCCGGGCTTCCCGATGGACTCCGCGTGGCGGGGCGCATTGCCCCCGGAATCGGGCTTCACCCACCTCGAAGACGTACCCGCCCGGGTCATGCTGGACCTGGCGCAGCGTGGGGCGCGACTCGCCAAGGAACACGGCAGTTCTCAGGGCCCGCCGGTTTCGCTTCTTGACCAGGAGGTCATCCGGGTCAGCTCGGCCGACGTCAGCGTCGGGCTCCCGATGCGCTGCGTGTTCGCCTTAACCGCAATGGGTTTCCTGCCGCAGTCACCCGATGCGGTCGCCGCCGACGAGATGGTCCGGGTCCGAATACTGCCGAACTGGCTGCGGGTCGACGCCAAGTTCGGCTCCGTGTACCGACGCCGCGCCCATGCGGCGCTCGTGCTGCGTTGACCGCGCGCTCAGACCAGCCAGGCCGCCGCGTCCGGTGGCAACTTGCCGTCCACCAGCGGCGCGCTGGCCAAGATCACTTCTCCGGGTGGCAAAACCAGCGGGCGGCGGCCGGCGTTCAGCGCACACAAAAGAGCGCCGCCGTTGCGCTCGAAGATCAGGCCATCGCGGGGGGTGGTCAGCCACTCGAGCTCACCGCCATCGAATTCGGTTCGCTCCTTGCGTAATTCGAGTGCCCGTCGATAGAACGTCAGCGTCGAGGCGGGGTCGGTGCGCTGCTTCTCGACGGTCAGCGCCGCCCACTCGGCCGGCATCGGCAGCCAGGTGTCGGAGGACGTGGAGAAGCCGAACGGGGGCGCTTCGCCCGACCACGGAATCGGAACCCGGCACTTGTCGCGACCGCGTTCGGTGTGCCCGGAGCGTTCCCACGTCGGGTCCTGTAGCACCTCGTCGGGCAGGTCCAGCACGTCGGGCAGTCCCAGCTCCTCGCCGTTGTAGATGAACACCGAGCCGGGCAGCGCGAGCATCACCATCGCCATGGCGCGCGCTCGGCACCGGCCGACCTCTCCGCCGCCGTAGCGGGTGACCTCGCGGCCCACATCGTGGTTGGACAGCGTCCAGGTCGGGATGGCGTTTTGGAGGGTGGTGGCCGCGAGCGAGTTCTCGATGGCGCCGCGGATTTCGCCCGCGTCGAAGTCAATCTTGGTCAGCCGGAAATTGAAGCCGAGGTGTAACTCGTCGGGCCGCAGATACTCGGCCCAGAGCATGTTGTCCATCACCCAGACCTCGCCGATGGTCACCGCTCCGGGATAGTCGTCGACCACCTTGCGGATGCCGCGGTGAATCTCGTGCACGCTCGGGTGGTTGAACCGCGGGTCGTCGTCGCTGTGGCTCAACACCTTCACGTCGTCCTTCGCGTCGGGCAGGCCCGGCGGCTTGGCCATCCCGTGCGCCACGTCGATGCGGAAACCGTCCACGCCGCGCTCCAGCCAGAAGCGCAGCGTCTTCTCGAAGTCGTCGAAAACCTCGGTGTGTTCCCAGTTCAGATCCGGTTGCTCGGCGTCGAAGAGGTGCAGATACCACTGGCCGGGATTGCCGTCGGGCTCGACCACTCGAGTCCACGCCGATCCGCCGAACACCGAGGTCCAGTTGTTCGGCGGGAGCGACCCGTCGGGACCGAGACCGTCGCGAAAGTAATAGCGTTCCCGGGCTTCGGCGCCCGGGCCGGCGGCCAGTGCCGCCTGAAACCACACGTGCTCGGAACTGGTGTGGTTGGGCACCACGTCCATGGTGATCTTGATACCCCGCTCGTGCGCCGCGGCGATCAGTCGTTCGATGGCCGCCATCCCGCCGAACAGCGGGTCGACGTCACGCGGATCGGCGACGTCGTAGCCGTGATCGGCCATCGGTGAGACGGTGACCGGGTTCAGCCAAATCGCGTCCACACCGAGGTATTCCAGATGCCCCAACCGGGCCGTCAACCCGTTCAGGTCGCCGACCCCGTCACCGTTGCTGTCGGCGAAGGACCGCGGATACACCTGGTAGAAGACCGCGCTGGACCACCATGGCTCGGGGCTCATACCGCTCCGTTCAGCTAATTGGCATCAAAACGATGAGTTGACCAGGGAGTGCGCGGCCATTTCCAGGTATTCAAGCAACTCGCGACGATGCTCGTCGTCCAGGGTGCGCGAGTCGACGGATGCGACCGCGGTGTGCATGCACCGCAGCCAGGCGTCGCGCTCGATGGGGGTGATGCGGAACGGGGCGTGGCGCATCCGCAGCCGGGGGTGCCCGCGCCGGTCGGAGTAGGTTCGCGGCCCACCCCAGTACTGCTCGAGGAACATGCGCAATCGCTCTTCGGCGCCCGCCAGGTCGTCCGCGGGATACAGCCGACTCAGTATCTCGTCCTCCGGGACCTGGGCATAGAAGCGCGACACGATCGCATTGAAGGTCTCGGCACCGCCGACGGCATCGTAGAAGCTTTGCTGATCCATCCCCTCCATTGTGATGCATCGCCGGCATAGCCAGGCGAGACGGGCGCAAGCCGCTCCTTGCTGTTCACCGGTTCGACACGGCGCGCACCTGCGATGAGGGTGCGTTTGGCGGCAAATCATGGTGGACTATCCGCGGAGGATTTATGGCGCATGGCAAGAGACGCCGCAGCCACCGCAATTCCGGTGGCGCGGCGGGGTTGACCGGGCCCCCAACCGCGTCATCCCTGCATAGCGTCGATACCCATCCGTCCACCCGGCACGAGACCGCGTCAATCTGGAGCCGCCGGCGGGTGCTTTTGCTGAATTCCACCTATGAGCCGCTGACCGCGCTGCCGATGCGGCGGGCCATCGTCATGGTGATCTGCGGGAAGGCCGACGTCGTGCACCACGACCCGGCCGGGCCGGTCATCCACTCCGCGACCAGGTCGATCGTGGTGCCGTCGGTGATCCAGCTGCGGACTTATGTGCGGGTTCCGTACCGCGCGCGCGTGCCGATGACCCGCGCCGCGCTCATGCACCGCGACCGGTTCTGCTGTGCCTACTGCGGGTCCAAGGCCGATACCGTCGATCACGTGGTGCCACGCAGCCGCGGCGGTGACCACTCCTGGGAGAACTGCGTGGCGTGCTGTTCGACATGCAACCACCGCAAGGGCGACAAGCTGCTCACCGAGCTCGGCTGGGCACTGCGCCGGGCGCCGCTTCCGCCAACGGGACAGCACTGGCGACTGCTGTCGACGGTCAAGGAGCTGGACCCGGCCTGGGCCCGATACCTCGGCGAAGGCGCGGCCTGAACCCAATCCCGTGTCCAAGCATGCGGGTGGATCGCCCGGTGGGATACGGTTTGCGTCGTGAGCCTTCTGGAGATCCACCTCTTCTTCATCGGAATCCCGCTGTTGCTGGTGGTCGTGCTGTCGGTGCTGATCTGGTCGCACAAGGGACCCCACCCCGCGACCTACAAGCTGTCGGAGAAGTGGAGCCATCCGCCGATCCTGTGGGCCGCCACGGACGAAGACGTCGGCGGCGCGCACGGCGGACACGGCACCTCGGAGTTCTCGGTTGGAGGTGGCGTCAGTGGCACATGGTGAGGTAGCGACGATCGAGCCCGGGGCGCTGCCCAAGGGTTCGGTGATCACCACCAGTGGACGGATCTCGGGCGTCACCGAGCCCGGTGACGTATCGGTGCACTACCCGTTTCCCATCAAGGACCTGGTCGCAATCGACGACGCGCTGAAGTACGGCTCGCGCGCATCCAGGGCGCGGTTCGCCATTTACCTCGGCGACCTGGGTAGCGACACCGCCGCACGGGCCCGCGAGATTCTGGCCAAGGTGCCCACGCCCGACAATGCGGTGCTGCTCGCCGTCTCGCCCGACCAGTCCGCGATCGAGGTGGTCTTCGGCTCGGCGGTCCGGGGCCGGGGCGCCGACACGGCCGCACCGCTGGGGGTGGCCGCCGCGTCGTCGGCATTCGAGATGGGTGACCTGGTCGACGGGCTGGTCAGCGCGATCCGGGTGCTCAGCGCGGGGATCTCCCCGGCTTAGTCGGCCGCGCCGGCATCCGGTCTGCGGTCACGGCGTCGAGACTGCGACCACAGCGCGGGTTGGCTCTCCGTTCCTGACGCTGAGCGCGGGCTCGAGGCGCTGACGGCAGCCTCGCTCAGGAACTGTCGAACTTGCGGGCCCTCAAGGCCCGCTTCACGCCGGCTTGGCCCTCCAGCACCAGGCGGCGCAGCGCCGGCGGCACCTCCGGTGCCGGGGCGGTCAGGAACTCGTCGGCGGCCGCGATGCCGGCATCGCTGATGTCCCAGTGGGGATACAGGCCGATCACCACCGTTTGGGCGACCTCGCTGGATCGGCGCGTCCAGATTCCGGGTATCGCCGCGAAGTAGCGCGCGGTGAACGGCTTGAGCAGTTCGCGTTGCCCCGGCGCCACGATGCCCGCGATCATCGAGCGGGCCGTGATGTTGGCCAGGGTGTCGTCCTCGACGACCGTGGTCCAGGCTTCCTCCTTGACCCGCGGTTGGGGCCGTGCCGCCGCCGCCTGGGCGCCGTGTCGCTTACCGGCAGCCGTCGGGTCGCGCTGCACCTCGGCGTCGATGAAGGGCGTCGCGGGCCCGTCGGCGTCGATCTCGCCGGCCGTGGCCAGGGCGGTCACGATGCGCCAGCGCAGGTCGGTGTCGATCTCCAGGCCGGCCAGCCCCGAGTCGGCGGGGTCGTGGTCGAGCAGATCCGCCAGCAGCACGACGTGGCGGGTCGACAGCACCGACGTGCACAGCGTATTGACGAAGGCGAGCTGGTGATCCGATCCGGGCTGCGTGGCGCGCGCCAATTCCAGCAGCCGGTCGGCGAACTGCGGCCAGCCGTGCTCGCGCGCCCAGCCCGGCTCGGCGTAGGACGCCAGCGACGTCTGGGCCTGCAGTAACAGCCGTTGTGCCACCCCGACCTCGGTTTCGGCGTGCACGCCGCCCAGGACCAGTGCCGCGAAGTCGCGGGCACGCAACTCCGCGTCGCGGGTCATCTCCCACGCCGCCGACCACACCAGCGTGCGCGGCAGCGGCTCGGCGATGTCCGCAATCCGCTCCAGCGCGACCTGCAGCGACTCGGCATCCAGCCGCTGTGAACAATAGGTCAGGTCGTCATCGTTGACCAGAATCAGCTTGCCCCGCGAAACACCAACCAGCGCAGGTATTTTCGTCTCCGGCCCCTCGACGTCGAGTTCCTCCCGATGCACTCGCACCAGCTTGCCGGCCGCGTCGTCGTCGTAGATCCCGACCGCCAGCCGGTGCACTCGGGTCTCACCGGCACCCGGCGCGGCGCCGCTCTGGGTCACCGCGAACCGGGTGAACTTCCCGTCGGCTATGTCGAAATCGGGCCGCAGCGTGTTCAGCCCGGTGGTCTTCAGCCACTGCCGACCCCAGTCGGATAAGTCGCGTCCGGAAGCTTTCTCCAACGCGGCCAGCAGATCGGCGAACGTGGCATTGCCGAACGCGTGGGTCCGGAAGTAATCGCGCAGCCCGGCCAGGAACTCCTCCCGCCCCACGTAAGCAACGAGCTGCTTGAGCACCGAAGCGCCTTTGGCGTAGGTGATCCCGTCGAAGTTCACCTCGACGGCGGCCAGGTCGGGAATTTCGGCGGCGATCGGGTGCGTCGACGGCAGTTGGTCCTGACGGTATGCCCACGACTTCTCGACATTGGCGAACGTCGTCCAGGCCTGGGTGAATTCCGTGGCCTCGCTTATGCACAACACCGACGCGAACGTCGCGAACGACTCGTTGAGCCACAGGTCGTCCCACCAGGTCATGGTGACCAGGTCCCCGAACCACATGTGCGCCATTTCGTGTAGCACCGTTTCGGCGCGCCGCTCGTAGGAAGCCCGGGTGACCTTGCTGCGGAACACGTAGTCCTCCAGGAGCGTCACCGCTCCCGCGTTTTCCATTGCGCCGGCATTGAATTCGGGCACGAACAACTGGTCGTACTTGCCGAACGCGTACGGCAGCCCGAAGTTCTTGTGGTAGAAGCCAAATCCCTGCTTGGTCTCGGTGAAGAGCCGCTCGGGGTCCATGAACTTGGCCAATGAGGCGCGGCAGTAGATCCCCAGTGGGATCTCGCCGTGTTCGTCGGCGTAGGAGTCCTTCCACTCGGCATACGGGCCGGCGATCAGGGCCACCAGATAAGTGCTCATCCGCGGAGTGGTGGCAAAGGTGTGCACCCTGTTGTCCGAGTCCTGGGCGTCCTCGACGGACGCCGTCGCGCCGTTGGAGACCACCTTCCAGTGCGTGGGCGCGACCACCCGCAGGCCGAACGTCGCCTTGAGATCGGGCTGGTCGAAGCAGGCGAACATGCGCTTGGCGTCGGCGGTTTCGAATTGCGAATACAGGTAGGTCTGGTCGTCCACCGGGTCGACGAAGCGATGCAATCCCTCGCCGGTGTTGGAGTAGCGGCAGTCGGCGTCGACGACGACGACGTTGCGGTCGGCCAGCCCGCGCAGCGGGATGCCGGTGGATTCGTCGTATCCGAAGAAGTCGAGGTCGCGACCGTTGAGGGTGGCGCTGCGGATGTTGTCGGCGGCGATGTCGATGACCGTGTCGGCGCCGGCCAGCGCGTCGAACACGACGGTGGTGATGGACCGGAACGTTCCATCGCCGGGCGCGCCTGAAGAACGTGAGCCGTCGGTGATGTCGAGGCTTATCTGATAGCTGTCGACCGTGATCAGGGCGGCGCGTTCGACAGCCTGGTCCCGAGTGAGGTTAGGGAGGGCCATGCGTCCAACTTAAACGTGTCGGTCGATGCCGGATACCGGAGTGACGGGCCGGGAACATGCGCCGCGTGACTACGGTTGTGTTGAACGGTGCTCTGACCGATGTTCTGACCGTCTACATCTCTCCAGGAGAGGACTGCTGCGATGCCCGAGAAGGCCCCCCTGAAAAACCAAGCAGATTTCTGGTTCGATCCGCTGTGTCCGTGGTGCTGGATCACGTCGCGCTGGATCCTCGAGGTGGAGAAGGTGCGCGATATCGAGGTGCACTTCCACGTCATGAGCCTCGCGATACTCAACGAAAACCGCGAAGGCCTGCCCGACAAGTACCGCGACATGATGAAGAAGGCCTGGGGACCGGTGCGGGTGGCGATCGCCGCCGAGCAGGCTCACGGTGCCGGCGTCCTGGACCGGCTGTACGCCGCGATGGGCACCCGGATTCACAACGAGGACAACAAAGACCTCGACGAGGTCATCAAGCTGTCGCTTGCCGATGCCGACCTGCCGGCGGAGTTGGCCGCGGCGGCCGAAAGCGACGCGTACGACGACGCCCTGCGCAAGAGTCACCACGCCGGGATGGACGCGGTCGGCGACGATGTGGGCACGCCAACCATCCACGTCAACGGGGTGGCGTTCTTCGGCCCGGTGCTCTCGAAAATCCCGCGCGGCGAGGAGGCGGGCAAGTTGTGGGACGCCTCGGTGACCTTCGCGTCCTACCCGCACTTCTTTGAACTCAAGCGGAGCCGCACCGAGCCGCCCGAATTCGACTAGCGAGCCGCCCGAATTCGACTAGCCGCGGCGGCGCGCGGCTGTAAGGATGTCGGGCATGCGCGTCTACCTGGGTTCTGATCACGCCGGATACGACCTCAAGCAGAAGATCATCGTGCACCTGAAGGAATCCGGGCACGAGCCGATCGACTGCGGTGCCTTCAGCTACGACGCGGACGACGACTACCCCGCCTTTTGCATCGCCGCCGCAACACGCACGGTGGCCGACCCCGACAGCCTGGGCATCGTGTTGGGGGGATCGGGCAATGGTGAGCAGATCGCCGCCAACAAGGTCCCCGGGGCGCGCTGCGCGCTGGCCTGGAGCGTCGAGACCGCGACGCTGGCCCGCGAACACAACAACGCGCAGTTGATCGGTATCGGCGGCCGCATGCACACCGTCGACGAGGCCCTGGCCTTCGTGGACGCCTTCCTGACCACGCCGTGGTCGAAAGCCCCACGCCACCAACGGCGCATCGACATCCTCGACGAATACGAACGCACCCACCAAGCGCCGCCGGTGCCCGGCGCTCAGGCCTGATTCGCGCGTGCCCGAAGGGCATACCCTGCATCGGCTGGCCCGGCTGCACCAGCGCCGGTTCGGTGGGGCACCGGTTGCGGTCTCCAGCCCGCAGGGCCGGTTCGCCGGCCCGGCCGCCGTGGTGGACGGCCAAGTGCTGCGGCGCACCAGCGTCTGGGGCAAGCACCTGTTTCACCACTACGCCGACGACCGGATCGTGCATGTGCATCTCGGTCTGTACGGCACCTTCACCGAATGGCCCGTTCTCCCAGGACCCACCGGCACGCCGCTGCCGGACCCGGTCGGGCAGGTGCGGATGCGGATGGTCGGCACCGACTACGGCACCGACCTGCGTGGCCCGACGGTATGCGAACTCATCGACGAAGGCCAGGTCAGCGACGTGCTGGCGAAGCTCGGCCCCGACCCCTTGCGCAGCGACGCCGACCCGTCATGGGCGTGGGCTCGAATCACCAAGTCCCGCAGGCCTATTGGCGCATTGTTAATGGACCAGACGATCATCGCCGGCGTAGGCAACGTCTACCGCAGCGAATTGCTGTTCCGCCACCGCATCGACCCGTTCCGGCCCGGCCGGGCGATCGGCGAGGCGCAGTTCGATGCGGCGTGGACCGACCTGGTGGCGCTGATGAAGGTTGGTTTGCGCGGCGGCAAGATCATTGTGGTGCGGCCCGAACACGACCACGGTCCACCGTCATACCTGCCCGGGCGGCCCCGGACTTATGTGTATCGCCGCGCGGGCGAGCCGTGCCGGGTGTGTGGGGGACCCGTCCGCACCGCCGTGCTGGAGGGCCGAAATGTGTTCTGGTGCCCGACTTGTCAAAGTTGACCCGGCGCGCTACTCCAAAACTCGCAGGCCACGGGCAGAACGACCAGATTGACAGGATACTGGCAGGAAGAAACGCTGGCGTCTATAGTTTTCAACGAAGCCTCGTCGGGTACGAATAGCGTGTGAAAACGATTCCACGTTTAGTTGCAACCATATTCGCGATAGCCGTCGCTCTGGGCCTGGCCGGAGCGGGGGCCGCAACCGAGGCGCAAGCCCAGCCCGGCCCCTTCCCGCAATGGTGCCCAGGAGAATTCTGGGATCCCGGCTGGGGCAATAACTGGGACTGGGGTCGCTGCCACGATTGGCAAGGGGGACCCGGAGCCTGGGATCGCGGCCCGGACCGCGGCCCGGGCTGGGACCACGACCACCCGGGCGGACCGGGGTGGGACCACGACCACCCGGGCCCGGGCGGACCGGGGTGGCAAAGGTAATCCCAGCCATCAAGTGACCGATGCGGGTGCGAGCCACCCATGTGGCTCGCACCCCCAAGTCAGTCGTCGTCAGTCCGCGGTGACCCCGAGCGCGGCGTAGACCTCGTTGCTGAGGGCGACGCTGCGGGGGTCGGCGTTGGCCTTGGTCGCGTCGAAGCGATTCATCACATAGGCGTAGCCGATTCGGTGCTCCAGGTCGACGAATCCGAACGAGCCGCCGAGGCCGCCGTGACCGAAGATCCGGGGGTTGGGTCCGTTGACACCACGCTGGTTGAGCATGTAGCCGAGACCCCATCCGTGGTCGGCGACCCGGGGACCGAGGACCAAATCGGGCTCGAAGCCGCCCTGGGACACCCGGACCATGTCCATGTGCTCACGGCTGAGCAGCTTTTCCTGCGCGAGCGCGTTGTAGAACGTCGCCAACCCCAGCGCCGACACCTGACCGTTGGTGCCAGGGAACTCGAGCTGACGCCACAGCTGCAGGTCGTGTGAGCCCAGTTCGTCGTCCGGGGCGAAGCCCATCGAGATTGACAGCGCCGCCTTCGGATGCTCGTCGACGCTCGTCGGGTAGCCCGGCGCGTTCACCTCGGCCAACAGATCCCGGGCGTGCGGCTTGTTGACCCGCTCGGCGCAACGGCGTTGCTCGGCCGGGGACAAGCCGATGTGGACGTCGACGCCAAGTGGTTCTGCGATCTCGGTGCGCAGGTAGTGACCGACCGTGCGGCCGGTAACCCGCCGGAACACCTCGCCGAGGATGAAACCGAAGGTGGTCATGTGGTAGCCCTGGGCCGTGCCCGGCTCCCACCACGGTTCCGCGGCGGCGAGCTGCTCGCAGACAAAGTCCCAATCGGCGACTTTCTCCCAGCTCATTCGGGTGCGGGGCCCGATGACACCGGATCGGTGGCCCATCACCATGGCCAGCGTGATGGCTTCCTTGCCCGCCTGCCCGAACTCGGGCCAGTAGCGGGCCACCGGCGCGTGCAGATCCAGCTCGCCGCGGTCGGCCAGTTGGTGAACGCAGGTGGACGTCAGGCCCTTGGTACCGGACAGCACAGTGGTGAGGGTGTTTTGTTGCCAGGGGCGGGTGCCGGCGGCGTCGGCCGAGCCGCCCCAGAGGTTGACGACGAGGTCCCCCTCGACCCACACGGCGACGGCCGCGCCAACCTCGTGGCGCAGCGCAAAATTGCGCTCGAACGCGTCGCGCACGCCGACGAAGTCCGACGCGCATGAGCCCTTTATATCGACTTCGCTCATGGCGCCTTTCTGCCGAGCAAAAACCAGTCCGAGCGGGCGACGGGAATCGAACCCGCGTAGCTAGCTTGGAAGGCTAGGGCTCTACCATTGAGCTACGCCCGCAAGTTTTAGTCGAGCGCGACTGTATCTGGCGGCGAACATCAAATCTAATCGAAGCGGTTCTGTGATCGCTCTGTGAGGTCTGAGAGGTCTTGAAGGTCGCTGCGAAGCCGGTGGCCAACCTGGCGTTGAAGGGCCGTAGGATCGCGAGGTCAGCGCGGGGTGTAGCGCAGCTTGGTAGCGCATCCGCTTTGGGAGCGGAAGGCCGCAGGTTCAAATCCTGTCACCCCGACCAGCACTGCGCCGACACACGGCCATTCGCCGTCAAGAACGAGCACCAAGGAGCACACCCGTGAAGTGCAGCGTCGAGCAGTTGAGCCCCACCCGGGTGCGGATCAACGTGGAGGTGCCGTTCACCGAGCTCGAGCCCGACTTCCAGCGGGCCTACAAGGAGCTGGCGAAACAGGTGCGGCTGCCCGGCTTCCGGCCCGGGAAGGCGCCGGCGAAGTTGCTGGAGGCTCGGTTCGGCCGCGAGGCCATGCTTGACCAGGTCGTGAACGAGGCGCTGCCCAGCCGGTATGGGCAGGCGGTCGCGGAGTCGGAAGTCCACCCGCTCGGCCAGCCCGACATCGAGGTCACCAAGAAGGAATACGGGCAGGAGCTGGCGTTCACGGCTGAGGTCGACGTCCGTCCCAAGATCGCCCTTCCGGACCTGAGTTCGCTGCAGGTCTCGGTGGACCCGATCGAGGTCAGCGACGACGACGTCGACGCCGAACTGCAGTCGTTGCGCGCCCGCTTCGGCACGCTGAAGGGGGTGGACCGGCCGGTGGCCCTCGGTGACTTCGTCTCGATCGACCTGTCGGCCACCGTCGACGGCGTCGATGTGCCGAACGCGGCCGCGCAGGAGCTGTCCCACGAGGTCGGGTCGGGCCGGCTCATCGCGGGCCTCGACGACGCGCTGGTCGGATTGCCCGTCGACGAGCCAAAGGAATTCACCGCGCAGTTGGCAACCGGTGAGCACGCCGGCAACGACGCGCAGGTCACCGTCACCGTCAGGTCGGTCAAGGAACGCGAGCTTCCCGAGCCCGACGACGAGTTCGCCCAGTTGGCCAGCGAGTTCGACACCATTGACGAGCTGCGGTCCAACCTCCGCGACCAGGTGGGTCAGGTCAAGCGCGCCCAGCAGGCAGAGCAGATCCGCAACGCCGCGATAGACGCTCTTCTGGAGCAGGTCGACGTGCCGCTCCCGGAGGCGATCGTCCAGGCGCAGTTCGATAGCGCCTTGCAGGGCGCGCTCAGCGGCCTGGCCAACGACGACGCCACGCTCGCCGAGGTGCTGGCCGCGCAGGGGAAGTCGCGCGAGGAGTTCGAGACCGAGGCACGCACCGCGGCGGAAGCGGACGTCAAGAGGCAACTGTTGCTGGATGCGCTGGCCGATGACTTGGACGTCCAGGTCGGCCAGGAAGACCTCACCGAACGACTGGTGATGACATCCCGGCAATACGGCATCGAGCCGCAGCAGCTGTTTGCTTACCTGCAAGAGAACAATCAGCTGCCGGCGATGTTCGCCGACGTGCGGCGCGGGCTGGGCATCGCCGCGGCGATCGAGGCGGCCACGGTCACCGACACCGCTGGAAACACCATTGATACCAGTGAGTTCTTCGGCAAGCGCCCGGAGGCCGACGAGGCCGGCGAGGCCGACGAGGCTCACGAGGCCGACGCAGCTGACGAAGCCGACGCAGCTGACGAAGCCGGCGAGGCCGACGAGGCTCACGAAGTCGAAGCGCCGGAAGACGCCTCCGAGGACGAATCGAAATGAGCGGTCGTGACGCTGTGAGCGAACGCGCCCATTTCAGGGGCTGCGTGACCGGCCAACAGCGGGCTTGGTTGGTTAGTGTCGGTGCATAGAAGAACACGAGAAAGCAGGTAACCCAGTCGTGACTGACATGCGTTCGAACTCGTTGGGTCTTAACCTCACGGACTCGGTCTATGAGCGCTTGCTCTCCGAGCGCATCATCTTCCTGGGTTCGGAGATCAACGACGAAGTCGCCAACCGGCTGTGCGCACAGATTCTGCTGCTTGCGGCCGAGGATGCGGACAAGGACATCAATCTCTACATCAACTCGCCGGGCGGATCGATCAGCGCCGGAATGGCGGTCTACGACACGATGGTGCTGGCGCCCTGCGACATCGCCACCTACGCGATGGGCATGGCCGCCTCGATGGGTGAGTTCCTGTTGGCGGCCGGCACCAAGGGCAAGCGCTACGCGCTGCCACACGCCCGGATCCTGATGCACCAGCCGCTGGGCGGGGTGACCGGCAGCGCGGCCGACATCGCCATTCAGGCCGAGCAGTTCGCCGTCATCAAGAAGGAAATGTTCCGGCTCAACGCCGAATTCACCGGGCAGCCGATCGAACGCATCGAGGCGGATTCGGACCGCGACCGCTGGTTCACCGCCCCGGAAGCCCTGGAATACGGGTTCGTCGACCACATCATCACCCGCGCCGCCCACATCACCAACGGAGAACCCCAGTGAATCCTCTGAACCCCGAGATCCAGCCCCAGGCGCGCTACATCCTGCCGTCGTTCATCGAGCACTCCAGCTTCGGCGTCAAGGAGTCCAACCCCTACAACAAGCTGTTCGAGGAACGCATCATCTTCCTCGGCGTCCAGGTCGACGACGCGTCGGCGAACGACATCATGGCGCAGCTGCTGGTGTTGGAGTCGCTGGATCCCGACCGCGATATCACCATGTACATCAACTCCCCGGGCGGCGGATTCACCTCGCTGATGGCGATCTACGACACCATGCAGTACGTGCGCGCCGACATCCAGACGGTGTGCCTGGGTCAGGCCGCTTCGGCGGCGGCGGTGCTGCTGGCCGCCGGGACGCCGGGTAAGCGGATGGCGCTGCCCAATGCCCGGATACTGATCCATCAGCCGTCGCTGTCCGGCGTGATTCAGGGGCAGTTCTCCGACCTGGAGATCCAGGCCGCCGAGATCGAGCGGATGCGCACGCTGATGGAGACCACGCTGGCCCGCCACACCAATAAGGACGCCGCGGTGATCCGCAAGGACACCGATCGGGACAAGATCCTGACCGCCGAAGGCGCGAAGGACTACGGGATCATCGACACCGTCCTGGAGTACCGGAAGCTCTCCGCGCAGAGCGCCTGACGATTCGCCGAACGTGCACCAGTGCGAATTTTCCGCTGATTCTTCGCGCTGATAACACGCTCGGCGAGCATCCGCAATGTCGGCGGGCCCCACCCGACAGCAGCCACCGATGATGCTTGCCCCAGCCGCGGCCCACTGCCCGGCGAGTTGCGCGGAAAAGCTGCGCGGCCCGGTCCAAGCCCCCTCGTCCCAGCGCTCCCCGCTGTTCGGGTAGACGATCACCGGTTTGCCGATACTCGCCATGCCGATCGCGGGCAGCACGTCTTCGGGCGCGCAGCAATTGACGCCGATGGCGACAATCTCGGGAACGCCGGCGGCCACCGCGAACGCGTCGGCGAGCGGTTGCCCCGCGCGCGTCTCGGTCCCGTCGATGGTGTAGCTGAGCCAGGCCGGCACCCCGACCGAGCGAACCAGATTGACCAGCGCCTCGGCCTCGTCGACATCGGGCACGGTTTCCAGGGCGAGCACGTCCGCGCCGGCGTCGGCCAGGACCTCGAGCCGGGGCCGATGCCACCGCATCAAAGCCGCGACGGACAGTCCGTAGCGGCCGCGATATTCGGAGCCGTCGGCCAGCGCCGCGCCGTACGGGCCGACCGAGGCGGCCACGTGCAGACCGCTCGCGCCGGCTTCGTCGCGCGCGGCCTTGGCGAGTTCGACGCTGCGGCGCAACAGCCCGGCGGCTTCGCGTCGGCCGATTCCGTGCGCCGCAAAGCCCTCGAACGATGCCTGGTAACTGGCCGTCGTCGCGATCGTGGCACCGGCGCGGAAATATGCCGCGTGCACCGCGACGATCTCCTGCGGGGCCGCCGCCAGCAGCCGGGCCGACCACAGCGGGTCGGAAAGGTCGTGACCGCGCGCTTCGAGCTCGGTGGCCAGGCCGCCATCGTTGATCAGCACGGATTCGCCGGGCAGAGCCAATCCCACTCAGCCACTGTAGGGTGGGTGCCTGGCGGGCTGCCCAAACCACCAGGTCGGCGGGGCCGTCGGCTTCGGTCGGGTAACCATCGCGACACGCCAAAGACACGGAAAGCGCGTCTCGGCGAGTGAAGGGCACCGTCTGCCTATATGTTTCATCCAGACGGAAGAGGCGTGAACTCCCACGAATACCATGCGCGCTATTCGGCGCTAACGGTCGCGGGGGGCCCGAGCGAGCGGGTAGCGTCGGGGGTTACATGCGGCATAGCAAGACGAACGGCGAAAAGGAAGTAGGCCCTTAGCACCATGGCGCGCATCGGAGACGGCGGTGACCTGCTTAAGTGCTCGTTCTGTGGGAAGAGCCAAAAGCAGGTCAAGAAGCTCATCGCCGGCCCCGGCGTGTACATCTGCGACGAGTGCATCGATCTCTGTAACGAGATCATCGAAGAGGAATTAGCCGACGCCGACGACGTCAAGCTCGACGAACTGCCCAAGCCCGCCGAGATCAAGGAGTTCCTCGAGGGATACGTCATCGGGCAGGACACCGCCAAGCGGACGCTGGCCGTCGCGGTCTACAACCACTACAAGCGGATTCAGGCCGGCGAGAAGGGCCGCGACTCCCGGTCCGAGCCGGTGGAGTTGACCAAGTCCAACATCTTGATGCTCGGACCCACCGGCTGTGGGAAGACCTACCTGGCGCAGACGCTGGCCAAGATGCTCAACGTGCCATTCGCCATCGCCGACGCCACCGCGCTGACCGAGGCCGGTTATGTCGGTGAGGACGTCGAGAACATCTTGCTCAAACTCATCCAGGCTGCCGACTACGACGTCAAGCGCGCCGAGACCGGCATCATCTACATCGACGAGGTCGACAAGATCGCCCGCAAGAGCGAGAACCCGTCGATCACCCGCGACGTCTCCGGTGAGGGAGTGCAGCAGGCCCTGCTGAAAATCCTCGAGGGCACCCAGGCATCGGTTCCCCCGCAGGGCGGCCGCAAGCACCCGCATCAAGAGTTCATCCAAATCGATACGACCAACGTGCTGTTCATCGTCGCGGGTGCGTTCGCCGGTTTGGAGAAGATCATCTACGAGCGTGTCGGCAAGCGTGGCTTGGGTTTCGGCGCCGAGGTCCACTCCAAGGCCGAGATCGACACCAGCGACCAGTTCGCCGATGTCATGCCCGAGGATCTGATCAAGTTCGGCTTGATCCCCGAATTCATCGGCCGGCTTCCGGTGGTCGCCTCGGTCACTAACCTCGACATGGACTCGCTGGTCAAGATCCTGTCCGAGCCGAAGAACGCGTTGGTCAAGCAGTACACCCGGCTGTTTGAGATGGACGGCGTGGAGCTGGAATTCACCGACGAAGCGCTGGAGGCGATCGCCGATCAGGCGATCCACCGCGGCACCGGTGCCCGCGGCCTGCGGGCGATCATGGAGGAAGTCCTGCTGCCGGTGATGTACGACATCCCGAGCCGTGACGACGTCGCCAAGGTCGTGGTGACCAAGGAGACCGTGCAGGACAACGTGCTGCCGACGATCGTGCCGCGCAAGCCGTCGCGTGAGCGCCGCGACAAGAGCGCCTAAACGCTTCCTGGCGAGGCCGAACTCGGCACTCCATTTCGTCCCTGGACGTGACCAACACCACAGTTTTGACTCGCGCCGCACCATTTCGCGTCGCTGACTTCGGGTTTTGGCAACAAATCCCCTGCATAGGCGGGGTCTAACGGGCCCGTGAAGTCCCCCAAACAGTGCCATAATTGATACTGCCAGTGACATACAAGCGTGGAGTCGGAAAAGTTACTTCCACGGCGCGTAATGTAAAGCTCCGCGAAGTGGCTGTCCGGTTAACAAATGGAGGTTCCAGACGTGGATGCGAACGGCAGCGGAGCCGGGTCAAGTCCTCCTAACGGGTCCCCTCGTGCCGGCTCCGACCGGCAGCGTCTAGAACAAGTTGTCATTCGATTCGCCGGGGACTCCGGCGACGGCATGCAGCTGACCGGCGACCGATTCACGTCGGATGCGGCGCTTTTCGGCAACGACCTGGCGACCCAACCGAACTATCCCGCCGAGATCCGCGCCCCCGCAGGCACGTTACCCGGCGTTTCGTCCTTCCAGATTCAGATCGCCGATTACGACATCCTGACCGCCGGCGACCGGCCGGATGTGCTCGTCGCCATGAACCCGGCGGCGCTGAAGGCGAATATCGGCGATTTGCCGCGCGGCGGAATGGTAATCGCGAATTCCGACGAATTCACCAAGCGCAACCTGACGAAAGTGGGTTATGTAACGAACCCGCTGGAGTCGGACGAGCTGGAGGAGTACGTCGTGCACTCCGTCGGGATGACCACGCTGACGCTGGGGGCCGTCGAGGCGATCGGCGCGTCGAAGAAGGACGGCCAGCGCGCCAAGAACATGTTCGCGCTTGGCCTCTTGTCATGGATGTACGGGCGGCCGATCGAAGCCAGCGAGAGCTTCATCCGCGAGAAGTTCGCCCGCAAGCCCGACATCGCCGAGGCCAACGTGCTCGCGCTCAAGGCGGGCTGGAACTACGGCGAAACGACCGAGGCTTTCGGCACCACCTACGAGGTCTCGCGCGCGACCTTGCCGGCCGGCGAATACCGCCAGATCTCGGGCAACACCGCGCTGGCCTACGGCATCGTCACGGCCGGGCAGGTGGCCGGCATTTCGGTCGTGCTCGGCAGCTATCCGATCACGCCGGCCTCGGACATCCTGCACGAGCTGTCCAAGCACAAGAACTTCAACGTGATCACGTTCCAGGCCGAAGACGAGATCGGCGGCATCTGCGCGGCGATCGGCGCCTCCTACGGTGGCGCGCTCGGAGTCACCAGCACCTCGGGGCCCGGGATCTCGCTGAAATCCGAAGCGCTCGGACTGGCGGTGATGACCGAACTGCCGTTGCTCGTCATCGACGTGCAACGGGGCGGACCCTCGACCGGGCTGCCCACCAAAACCGAGCAGGCCGACCTGCTGCAGGCGTTGTACGGCCGCAATGGGGAGTCGCCGGTGGCGGTGCTGGCGCCACGATCGCCGTCCGACTGTTTCGAGACCGCCCTCGAAGCGGCGCGCATCGCGGTGTCCTATCACACCCCGGTGATCGTGCTGTCGGACGGCTCAATCGCCAATGGCTCCGAGCCGTGGCGAGTCCCGGATATCAGCACGATCCAGCCGATCACGCACAACTTCGCCAAACCGGATGAGCCGTTCCAGCCATACAATCGCGACCCCGAAACGCTCGCTCGCCAATTCGCCGTCCCGGGCACACCCGGGCTGGAACATCGCATCGGCGGCCTGGAAGCGGCGAACGGCTCCGGCAACATCTCATACGAGCCGGTCAACCACGACCTGATGGTCCGGTTGCGCCAGGCCAAGATCGATGGCATCGCCGTTCCCGATCTGGAAGTCGACGATCCGACCGGAGACGCGGAACTGCTGCTGATCGGGTGGGGCAGTTCGTACGGCCCGATCGGTGAAGCCTGCCGGCGGGCGCGGCGCAAGGGCATCAAGGTCGCGCACGCCCACCTGCGTTATCTGAGTCCATTCCCGGCGAACTTGGGCGACGTGTTGCGGCGTTACCCGATGGTGGTGTGCCCGGAGATGAACTTGGGCCAGCTGGCGCTGGTGCTGCGCGGCAAGTATTTGGTCGACGTGCAATCGGTCACCAAGGTCCAGGGTGTCGCGTTCCTGGCCGACGAAATCGGGCGCGTCATCCGCGCCGCGCTGGGCGGCACGCTGGCCGAGATTGAACAAGACAAGGCAATGGTCGCCAGACTTGGGGCGGCAACGGTTGGAGCGGGAGCGCAGGAATGACCCGCGCCGGCCACGATGCAGAGCGAAAAAGCGATGTGGGTGCACCTCCGGCTTGCGGGGGAGAGGGGCGGCGCTGATGACCGACGTGATCGGCAACCCACCGGGCGCAGACCTCGGATTGACTCCGAGGCTGCAGAAGAACGACGGGGTGCCCACTACGGACGAGCCGCAGAAGTCCAAGCACTTCACCAGCGATCAGGAGGTCCGTTGGTGCCCCGGCTGCGGTGACTACGTCATCCTCAACACCATCCGCAACTTCCTGCCCGACCTCGGTCTGCGCCGCGAGAACATCGTCTTCATCAGCGGGATCGGTTGCTCCAGCCGGTTCCCGTACTACCTGGAGACCTACGGGTTCCACTCGATCCACGGCCGCGCGCCGGCCATCGCGACCGGTCTGGCGCTGGCCCGCGAGGATCTGTCGGTGTGGGTGGTCACGGGTGACGGCGACGCGTTGTCGATCGGCGGCAATCACCTGATTCATGCGCTGCGCCGCAACGTCAACATCACGATCCTGTTGTTCAACAACCGGATCTACGGGCTGACCAAGGGCCAGTACTCGCCGACGTCGGAAGTCGGCAAGGTCACCAAGTCGACGCCGATGGGATCGCTGGATCACCCGTTCAACCCCGTCTCGCTGGCGCTGGGCGCCGAGGCGACCTTCGTCGGCCGTGCGCTGGACTCCGACCGTACCGGCCTCACCGAGGTGCTGCGCGCCGCGGCCGAACACCGCGGCGCCGCCGTTGTCGAAATCCTGCAGGATTGCCCGATCTTCAATGACGGATCGTTCGATCCGCTGCGCAAGGAGGGCGCCGAGGAGCGGGTGATCAACGTCCGCGACGGCGAGCCAATCGTGTTCGGCGCCAACGGCGAATACTGCGTGGTGCAATCGGGCTTCAGCCTGGAGGTGGCCAAGACCGCCGACGTGGCCGTCGAGGAGATCGTCGTGCACGACGCGCATGCGGACGAGGCGGCCTACGCTTTCGCGCTGTCCCGGCTGTCCGATCAGAACCTCGACCACACGGTGCTGGGCATCTTCCGCGACATCAGCCGGCCCACCTACGATGACGCGGCGCGCTCGCAGGTCCGCGCCGCCCGGGCGTCGAAGCCGTTCGACTCCGCCGCCCTGCAATCACTGCTGCGGGGGCGCGACACCTGGACCGTCGACTGAGGTGCCCGAGCGCATGCCCGACGCAGTGGAACAGGCCGGGTTGCTGGCAGGCGTAGTACTAGCTGGAGGCGAGTCCCGGCGCATGGGCCGTGACAAGGCCACCCTGCCGGGTCCCGGCGGAGCCGCAACGATGGCCGAGTACGTCATCGGCATCGTCGCGCAGCGCTGCGAGCCGGTTTTCGTGATGGCCGCCCCGGGACAACCGTTGCCTGCGACGCAGGCCCGCGTCATCCGCGACGACGTGCGGGGGCTGGGGCCGCTGCCGGCGACCGGGCGGGGGCTGCGTGCGGCCGCGGAGGCGGGCGCGCAGTTCGCCTTTGTCTGCGCCGTCGATATGCCGCTGCTGACCGGCGAATTGATCGACGACCTCGTGCGCCTCGCCACCGAGACCGACGCCGAGGTGGTGTTGCCGTGGGACGGTCGCAGCCATTACCTGGTCGCGGTCTATCGTACCGACCTGGCCGAGCGGATCGACGCGCTGGTCGCCGCCGGCGAGCGCAAGATGAGCGCTCTGATCGACGCCTCGGACGCTCAGCAGATCGTGTTGCCGGATTCGCGCGCGCTGACCAATGTCAACACGGACGCCGAGCTGCGCGCGCTGATGCGGCCGGGAGCCTGAGGGTAAGCGCACACCGTAAAGTTTGAATTTGCTCAACAGTCGCTTTATGCGCTCCGTATAAATAATTCGACGCTTGCGACCGGTGAACAATTATAGCCATTCTTTTGGATATAAATCGGATTTAGCGCCGATTGCTTCTCATGATTTATATGACAGCATCTCGACTATAAGAGCGGTGCCTCAGCCTGGTTGCGGTTGTATTGCGTTGGGGCAGCAACGATTTCGGCTCCAATTGACCGGCGCGTTTGTCGCTGACAAGAAGCTGCTAAGTATCCAGCAAATTGTCGTGTGCGAATCGCAGGCGTCACCTCACCGCGTCGGGTGCTGTTCCCAAGCCGGGGGAAGCGTCTACCGGCCTCGTTGCCATAGCGACGCAGGCGGGCAACCAAAAATGTTGGAGGAGAGGCTGATTCGATGAAGAACCAGAAGGCAATGGGTTTCGGGTCGGCTAAAACGGGGATGTAGTGGGCTTTATCGCGTCGTGACCAACCGTTGTGATCGAAACATATTGTTGTGCTGCATGTTTCGTAAGCAATTTGCTTACGTTTGTTTCGCGCCCGGCGTGTAGATTTCGATCCTGGCCCTGCCTCCTGTATGCTGCGCCGGCTCGTCCGGCTGCGGTTGGGCGCGCCAGCTGACGTGGGTACCGCAAATACGTGTTCCAGTTCACAAAATTGGCGTGATTCGGCTCACGATTCGGGCGTGAGCGCCACGACAGAGCGCCCGCCGAAAAGGCGGTCGTGACCTGCAGAGATAATTCTGCGATCGCGTCGTAATCTGCTCGTTATTCATCTGGGATACCCATTTTCCGAGATGACGAACGCGGTTTGATCTCGTACGGTCCTCTTAGCCCGAAAACGGGTTATGGAAATGTAATGGAAAATTGAATCCACGGATCCGCGTGTGAGCGGGGCTTCGGACGGTGCCAGCCGGCCGCAGCCGAGGGGTAGCACCCCCGCCGGGCAGATCACGCCCGCCGCTGCCGTGCCAGAACCAGACGGCACGTCCCAGAGCAGCTATTCCGCATGGAACTAAGCACCCTTCAAACCCACGCCGTGGGTTTGCTTTGGCGCGCGCACCGCGAAAGGAAGAAAGTTGAAGAACGTCCGTAAGACGCTCATCCTCGCCGCGATCGCAGGAACGCTCGCGAGCCTGCCATCCGCGACCGCCAGTGCGGACGTGGTGGGCCGTGACCCGAACGTTCCCGCCGGGCACGCCCCGGACGCGCCCCCGCCGCCGGCTCCGGACGCTCCGGCCCCGGCTCCCGTGGGCTTTGACCCCAACGTTCCGCCGCCGCCCCCCGTTCCGGCTGCTTTGGCGCCCGTTGACGCCCCGCCGCCTCCGGCGCCCGTGGGCCTCGACCCGAACGTTCCCCCGCCGCCCCCGGCTCCGGACGCCCCGCCGCCTCCGGCTCCCGCGGGCTTCGACCCGAACGTTCCTCCGCCTCCTCCGGGCCCGGACGCCCCGCCGGTGCACAAGGCGTACAGCGTCAACTGGGACGCCATCGCGCAGTGCGAGTCGGGCGGCAACTGGGCGATCAGCACCGGCAACGGCTACTCGGGCGGCCTGCAGTTCACGATCGGCACCTGGCACGCCAACGGTGGCTCGGGTTCCCCGGCCGGCGCCAGCCGTGAGGAGCAGATCCGGGTCGCCGAGAACGTGCTGCACTCGCAGGGCATCCACGCATGGCCGGTGTGCGGTCGTCGCGGCTGACCGTCGGCGGCGCCTGACGGCTTGAGAACCTGACAGCCGTCGCAAGTATTAGGGAATGCCGGGCCTTTGCGCCCGGCATTCCTTCTATTTGCGGGCCCCCGCGGGCACAGCGGGTGCCTGACATCCGTCGGGTAGCGTCGGGCCAATGACCGCAACGCCGCGCGAGTTCGACATCGTGTTGTACGGGGCGACCGGCTTCGTGGGGAAGCTGACCGCCGAATATCTCGCACGCGCCGCAGGGGACGCGCGGATCGCCTTGGCCGGCAGGTCGCCGGACCGATTGCGCGCAGTCCGCGAAACGCTGGCAGAATCCGCGCAGTCCTGGCCGGTTCTGACCGCCGACGCGACATCGCCGTCGACCCTGAACGAGATGGCCGCCCGTACGCAGGTCGTCGTCACCACGGTCGGGCCCTACACCCGCTATGGATTGCCACTGGTGGCCGCGTGCGCGGCGGCGGGCACCGATTACGCCGACCTGACCGGCGAGGCCATGTTCGTCCGCGAAAGCATCGACCTCTACCACAAGCAGGCCGCCGACACCGGGGCCCGCATCGTGCACGCCTGCGGATTCGACTCGGTCCCTTCGGATCTGAGCGTGTATGCGCTGTACCGGGCGGCGGGGAAGGACGACGCGGGCGAGCTCGGCGATACCAACTTCGTCGTGCGCTCCTTTTCGGGCGGACTGTCGGGCGGCACCATCGCGTCGCTGGTGGAAGTTCTGCACACCGCCTCGAGTGACCCCGACGCCCGCCGCCAGCTTTCCGATCCGTACACCCTGACCGCCGACCGCGGCGCGGAACCCGAATTCGGGCGGCAGCCCGACCTGCCGTGGCGTCGTGGTCGTCAGCTCGCACCGGAACTGTCCGGCGTGTGGACGGCGGGATTCCTAATGGCGCCGTACAACACCCGAATCGTGCGACGCAGCAATGCATTGCTCGACTGGGCGTACGGCGGCAAGTTCCGCTACAGCGAGAACATGAGCGTCGGATCGTCCGCTGTCGCACCGGTGGCTTCGGCCGTCGTCACCGGCGTCGCCAACGCGATGTTCGGGTTGGGCAGCCGATACTTCCGGCTGCTGCCGCGTCGGCTGGTGGAGCGCGTTGTCCCCAAGCCCGGCACCGGTCCCAGCGCGGCCGCGCGCGAGCGCGGCTACTACAAGGTCGAGACCTACACCACCACAACCACCGGCGCCCGCTATGTGGCACGCATGGAGCAGCGGGGCGACCCCGGCTACAAGGCCACCTCGGTGCTGTTGGGCGAGTCGGCCCGGGCGCTCGCGTTCGACCGCGACACGCTTTCCGACCTACGCGGCGTGCTCACACCCGCCGCCGCGATGGGGGAGGCGTTGCTGGCGCGATTCCCGGGCGCCGGTGTGTCGTTGCGAACCGAGCGGCTGGACTGAACCACGTTGCCGCAACGGCTTTCGGTCGCGATCGGATGCGACTAGTGTCGTAGTGGACTTGCCTGTACATCCCAGCGACATATCCCAGCGACGAAGGTGATACACCGATGGCCGGTCTCGATGATCTGTACGCCCAGATCCCCACGTCTGAAATCGCAAACAAGCTTGGTGCCAACGAAGGTGAGGTCGACAGCGCGATCCACACGCTGGTGCCGGCGCTGCTGAGCGGGCTGCAGAAGAACTCGGAAGATCCCGAACACGCCGACAAGATTGAAACCATCGCCAGTGATCATGCCGAAGGTGGCGAGAGCGACGGGCACCAGGCCGTCGCGACGCTCTTCGGCGGTAGTGACGCCGACCAGGTCGCATCGGCGCTGGCCCAGGGAGGTGCCGGCAACAGCGACCTGCTCAAGAAATTGCTGCCGGTGCTGATCCCAATCGTGTTGGCCTACATCGGAAACCAGCTCAAGTCCGGGGGCGGGGGCGGTGCAGCACAGAAGGAAGAAGCCTCCGGCGGCGGCCTGGGTGAAGTCCTGGGCAGCATCCTCGCCGGTGGCTCCGCTGACAAGGGCCTTGGCGGCATCCTCGGCAATGTGTTGAGCGGCAAGGGAGGCGCACTCGGCGATATCCTCGGCGGCCTGCTCGGTGGCAAGAAGTAGCGCCGCGGGCACAGCGTTCATCCGCAGTTCTCTGAAGGTTTGGATTGCGTCGAATTCAAGGCTGCCCAAGACAAATCAAGATAAGTAGGCTCCCGCTAACAGGAGATAAGGAATGCCGTTCGACCGCAGACGGCCGGGCGGCGATGACGAGAGGGAAATGGGATGACAGACACGCTCACCGCAGGACAGAAGCTGGTGCGAGGCGAATCGCTCACCTCGAGCAACGGTGCCTATACCCTCACGTTGCAAGACGACGGCAACCTGGTGCTGGCGTCCCGCGGCCAATCGATCTGGTCGAGCTCGACCAACGGTCAGGATGTGGTGCGCGCCGAGCTGCAACCCGACGGCAACTTCGTCGTCTACACGGCCGACAAGCCGGTGTGGCACACCGACACCAAGGGCAAGAAGGACGTCAGACTCGTGCTTCAGGACGACCGCAACCTGGTGCTCTACTCCGGCGACGGACCGGCCTGGTCGACCAAGACCGAAACCAGCGAGATCCCAGCCCCGCCGCCACCGGCGCCCGAGGCAGAAGCCGTCGAGGAGACGCCCACTGCCGACGGACCCGTCGTCGACGCCGCGGTCGAAGAGCCAGCCGTCGAGGAGGCCGCCGAGCCGGCGCCGGAGCCCGCCGCGCGGACGTACACCGTCGAATCCGGCGACAGCCTGTGGGCCATCGCGGAGCGCTTCTACGGCGACGGCAGCAAGTACCAGGTGATCGCCGACGCGAGTGGCATCCCCAACCCCGACCTGATCCAACCCGGCCAAGTGCTGACGATTCCTTGATCGTCGGGGCCGGCCGCTGCGGTCGAATCCGCTGACCTGCGGGTTCGGGCGCTTACGCGCGGGCAAATGCGGCTTCCTAGAATTGACCGGTGACCGCTAGCCGCAGTTCTGCCGCCGACCTTCCCAAGTCGTGGGATCCCGGCGCGGCGGAGAGCGCGATCTACCAGAAGTGGGTCGATGCCGGCTACTTCACGGCGGACCCGGGCAGTGCCAAACGCGGGTACTCGATCGTGCTGCCGCCGCCGAACGTGACCGGCAGCCTGCACATGGGCCACGCGCTGGAACACACGATGATGGACGCCCTCACCCGCCGCAAGCGCATGCAGGGCTATGCGGTGCTGTGGCAGCCGGGCATGGACCATGCGGGCATCGCGACCCAAAGCGTGGTGGAAAAGCAGCTTGCGGTCGACGGCAAGTCCAAGGAGGACTTCGGCCGGGAGCTGTTCATCGACAAGGTGTGGGACTGGAAGCGCGAGTCCGGCGGTGCCATCGCCGGCCAGATGCGCCGGCTCGGCGATGGGGTGGACTGGAGCCGCGACCGGTTCACCATGGACGAGGGCCTGTCGCGGGCGGTGCGGACAATATTCAAGCGGCTCTACGACGCCGGGCTGATCTATCGGGCCGAGCGACTGGTCAACTGGTCGCCGGTACTTCAGACGGCGATCTCCGACATCGAGGTCATATACGACGAGATCGAGGGCGAGCTGGTCTCGTTCCGCTACGGGTCGCTCAACGACGACGAGCCACACATCGTGGTCGCCACCACCCGGGTCGAGACGATGCTCGGCGACACCGCCATCGCCGTGCATCCCGACGACAAGCGCTACAAACATCTGGTCGGGACGACGCTGCCGCACCCGTTCATCGACCGCGAACTCGTCATCGTTGCCGATGAGCACGTCGACCCCGAATTCGGCACCGGTGCGGTCAAAGTCACGCCCGCCCATGATCCCAACGACTTCGAAATCGGATTGCGGCACAACCTGCCGATGCCGAACATCATGGATGCCAAGGCCGTAATCGCCGACACCGGAACCGAATTCGACGGCATGGACCGATTCGAAGCCCGCGTCGCGGTGCGCGAAGCGCTGGCGGCGCAGGGCCGCATCGTCGAGGAGAAGCGGCCCTATCTGCACAGTGTGGGACATTCGGAGCGCAGCGGCGAAGTCATCGAGCCGCGCCTGTCGCTGCAGTGGTGGGTCAGGGTGGAATCGCTGGCCAAGGCCGCCGGCGATGCGGTGCGCAACGGGGACACCGTGATTCACCCGGCCAGCATGGAACCGCGCTGGTTCGGCTGGGTGGACGACATGCGCGACTGGTGCATCTCGCGACAGCTGTGGTGGGGCCACCGCATCCCGATCTGGTACGGGCCCAACGGCGAACAGGTGTGCGTCGGACCGGACGAGACGCCGCCCGACGGCTGGGAACAGGATCCCGACGTGCTGGACACCTGGTTCTCGTCCGCGCTGTGGCCGTTCTCCACCTTGGGCTGGCCGGAAGAGACGCCGGAGCTGGAAAAGTTCTACCCGACAAGCGTTCTGGTCACCGGCTACGACATCCTGTTCTTCTGGGTCGCGCGGATGATGATGTTCGGCACCTTCGTCGGCGGCGACGACGCCATCACGCTGGGCGGCCGCCGTGGCCCGCAGGTGCCGTTCACCGACGTCTTCCTGCACGGGCTGATCCGTGACGAATTCGGCCGCAAGATGAGCAAATCCAGGGGCAACGTCGTCGACCCGCTGGACTGGATGGAGACGTTCGGGGCCGACGCGCTTCGGTTCACGTTGGCCCGGGGCGCCAGCCCCGGCGGCGACCTGGCCATCGGCGAGGACCACGTCCGGGCATCGCGCAATTTCGTCACCAAGCTTTTCAACGCCACCAGGTTCGCGCTACTCAACGGTGCAAGCCCCGCGCCGCTGCCCGATCTCGCCGACCTCACCGACGCCGACCGCTGGATCCTGGGACGGCTGGAGGAGGTTCGCGCGGAAGTTGATTCGACCCTCGACGGCTACGAGTTCAGCCGGGCCTGCGAGGCGCTCTATCACTTCACGTGGGACGAATTCTGCGACTGGTACGTTGAAGTGGCGAAGGTGCAACTCGGCGACGGGTCTGGCGCACACCACCGCCGTGCTGGCCGCGGTTCTCGACACACTGCTGCGGCTGCTGCACCCGGTGATTCCGTTCGTCACCGAGGCGCTATGGCAAGCACTGACAGACGACGAGTCGCTGGTGATCGCCGACTGGCCGAAACCTTCCGGAATCGGCTTGGATCCGCTTGCCGCGCAACGGATCACCGATATGCAGAAGCTAGTGACCGAGGTGCGCCGGTTCCGCAGCGATCAAGGTCTGGCCGACCGGCAGAAGGTGGCGGCGCGCTTGCGCGGTGATGGGGAACTGAGCGCGCAGGTGACCCAGGTGACGTCCGCGTTGGCCTGGCTGATAGCACCGGGTCCGCAGTTCAGCCCCACGGCGTCAGTGGAGGTTAGACTCGGCGCCGGCACCGTCGTCGTCGAACTCGACACCTCCGGCACCATCGATGTCGCCGCCGAGCGCCGCCGCCTGGAAAAGGATCTGGCCGCGGCGCAAAAGGAACTGGCATCGACGGCCGCCAAACTGTCCAACGCGGACTTCTTGGCCAAGGCCCCACAAGACGTCGTCGCCAAGATCCGCGACCGTCAGCGCGTGGCCGCGGAGGAGACCGACCGGATCAACGCGAGGCTGGCTGGGCTGCAATGAGTTTCGAGCCGCCCGAGTGGGGACCGGAGCACCTTGAAACCAACACTGCGGCTCCCACGCCGGACGAGATCGCATCGATGCTGCAGGTCGAGCATCTGCTGGATCAACGTTGGCCGGAGACCCGCATCGAGCCGAGCCTGACCCGGATCGACGCATTGATGGACCTGCTCGGCTCACCGCAACTCGGCTATCCGTCGATCCACATCGCGGGCACCAACGGTAAGACCTCGGTGGCGCGGATGGTCGACGCGCTGGTGACCGCGCTGCAGCGGCGCACCGGTCGCACCACCAGCCCACATTTGCAATCGGCGGTCGAACGCATCGCGATCGACGGACGACCGATCGGCCCGGCCCAGTACGTGGCGACGTACCGGGAGATCGAGCCGTTCGTGCAGATGATCGATGCGCAGTCGGAGGCCGCCGGAGGGCCGGCGATGAGCAAGTTCGAGGTCCTCACCGCGATGGCGTTCGCCGCGTTCGCCGACGCGCCCGTCGACGTCGCGGTGGTCGAGGTCGGCATGGGCGGGCGTTGGGATGCCACCAACGTGATCGACGCGCCGGTGGCGGTCATTACGCCGGTCGCCATTGACCACGTCGACTACCTCGGTGACGACATCGCCGGGATCGCCGGCGAGAAGGCCGGCATCATCGGCAAGGCGCCCGACGGCGCGCCTGACACCGTCGCGGTCATCGGGCGTCAGGTGCCGGAGGCGATGGAAGTGCTGTTGGCCCAGTCCGTGCGTGCCGACGCCGCGGTCGCCCGCGAGGATTCGGAGTTCGCGGTGCTGGAGCGCCAGGTCGCGATCGGTGGACAGGTGCTGCGGCTGCAAGGCCTCGGCGGGGTGTATTCCGACGTCTACCTGCCGCTGCACGGCGAACACCAGGCGCACAACGCGGCGCTGGCGCTGGCGGCGGTCGAGGCCTTCTTCGGCGCCGGAGCGCAGCGTCAGCTCGACATCGAGGCGGTCCGGGCCGGTTTCGCGGCCGTCACCAGCCCCGGCCGGCTGGAGCGCATGCGCAGCGCGCCGACGGTGTTCATCGACGCCGCGCACAACCCGGCCGGTGCCGCCGCGCTGGCGGGCACGCTGGCTGACGAATTCGACTTCCGACTCCTGGTCGGCGTGCTCAGCGTGCTGGCCGATAAGGACGTGGACGGCATCCTCGCCGCGCTGGAGCCGGTGTTCGATTCCGTCGTCGTGACCCACAACGGCTCGCCGCGGGCGCTGGACGTCGAGTCGCTGGCACTGGCGGCGCGTGAGCGGTTCGGACCCGATCGGGTGGCGACCGCCGAGAACCTGCGCGACGCCATCGACCTGGCGACCGCCCTGGTCGACGAGGCGGGCGTGGATGGGGAAGCCGTGGCCTTCTCCGGCACGGGGATCGTCATCACCGGGTCGGTGGTCACGGCCGGGGCCGCGCGGACGCTGTTTGGTCGTGAGCCCGAATGACCGACCACAGCCCTCAAGCGCCTACGCCCGCCGACCCATGGAAGAGCTTCAATGCGGTCATGGCCGCGACGCTGATTTTGGAGGCGATCGTGGTGCTGCTGGCGATACCGGTGGTGGGCGCGGTCGGCGGCGGCCTGACCGGCGCATCGCTGGCCTATCTGATCGGCCTGGCCGCGGTGCTGATCCTGCTTGCCGGGCTGCAGCGCAGACCCTGGGCGATCTGGGCGAATCTGGGCGTCCAGGTGGTCTTTCTCGCCGGCTTCGCGGTGTACCCCGGCGTCGGGTTCATGGGGGTGCTGTTCACCGGGTTGTGGGCGTTGATCGCCTACTTCCGTGCCGAGGTCCGGCGCCGCCAGCAGTAGACCGGTCACCGCCGGGCCAATCGGCAAATGGTTCTGTACGCTGTCCGCCGTGACCGAACGGACCCTGGTACTGATCAAGCCGGATGCCGTCGAGCGGCAGCTGATAGGCGAGATCATCGCCCGCATCGAGCGAAAAGGCCTCACCATCGCGGCGCTGGAGCTCCGGCACGTCAGCGAACAACTGGCCGCCCAGCATTACGCGGAACACGAGGGCAAGCCGTTCTTCGGATCGTTGCTGGAGTTCATCACTTCGGGTCCGGTGGTCGCGGCAATCGTGGAGGGACCGCGCGCGATCGCGGCGTTCCGGCAGGTCGCCGGTGGCACCGACCCGGTGGAGAAGGCCACCCCGGGCACGATTCGGGGCGATTTTGGGCTGGAGACGCAGTTCAACCTGGTCCACGGGTCGGATTCGGCCGATTCCGCGAAGCGCGAGATCGCGCTCTGGTTTCCCGGGGCTTAGCGCCGGGACGACAGGCGCGGCGCCGCGTCCCTGAGCGGGTTTGCTCAAGCGCCCGGCTCAGGGGCGAGTGGGCACGCCGAGTGATGTGGGATACTGACAGCGGGTGAACGTCGCCGGACCGGTGTCAGACACCCGAATGAAGACTTAGACAAGCGCGATACCACCGCCAACCGCGATGTTGCGCCGCATGTCAGGCCGTCATTCAGCAATGCGCCGAGCGAGTTCTCCCTGAGCCGCCCGGGGCGGGACCATCACAAGCTCGGGAGAAGCGACCCGGGCCCATATTGAAGCCCTCGCGTGGCCGCGTCGAACATACGCGCCCGGGGGCTAAAGGAGAATCCGTGGTAGACGGTGCACCACCCAGAGAGCCATCACAAGGGCCGATCCAGGACGAGGATCTTCCGGACCGGCTAAGGGTCCATCAGCTGGCCGCGGCGCTGGGCAGCACCAACAAAGAGGTGCTCGACGCGCTCAACGCGCTCGACGGGCGGGCCCGCAGTGTGCATTCCGGCGTGGACCGTGAGGCCGCACTCCGGGTACGAGACCTGCTTTTTGCCGAGCCCCTGCAAAACATCCCGGGCTTCAGCAGTGCACCCGCGGCCCAGCAACCGCTGCTGCTGCCGCCCGCGGGCGAGCGCCCGCATTACATGCCGCTGTTCGTCGCGCCGCAACCGAGAGGGGTCGAGGAGCGCGGTGACGCCGACTCGGATGATTCGGCCGACTCCGATGATTCCGAGATCGACATCGACGACGACGACGAGGACCAGGCCGATCGACCCGCCAACCGGCGGCGGCGTCGTGGCCGCCGGGGTCGTGGCCGCGGGCGCGGTGAACAGGGCGGATCCGACGGCCAACAGGATGCCGACGATGCCGATGACAGCGACTCCGACGACGAGTCCGACGACTCGGACTCCGGTGACGACGACGGTTCGTCCGAGGGGGGCAATCGCCGCCGGCGCAGGCGCAAGCGACGCAAGTCGGGATCGGGAGACGACAACGGCGAGGGCTCCGCTCCCGACGATCCGCCGAACACCGTGGTGCACGAGCGGACGCCACGTGCCGGCAAGAGCGGCGGCGACGCTGCCTCGAGCACCGAGATCAAGGGCATCGACGGCTCCACCCGGTTAGAGGCCAAGCGGCAACGCCGCCGCGACGGTCGCGACGCCGGGCGACGCCGCCCACCGGTGCTTACCGAGGCCGAGTTCCTGGCGCGCCGCGAGGCCGTGGAACGGATGATGGTGGTGCGCGACCGGGTTCGCACCGAACCGCCGCACTCGGGCGCGCGGTACACCCAGATCGCGGTGCTCGAGGACGGCATCGTCGTCGAGCATTTCGTGACCTCCGCGGCGTCTGCTTCTTTGGTGGGCAACATCTATCTCGGCATCGTGCAGAACGTGTTGCCCTCGATGGAGGCGGCCTTCGTCGACATCGGTCGCGGCCGCAACGGGGTGCTCTACGCCGGCGAGGTCAACTGGGAAGCCGCGGGATTGGGCGGGTCGGACCGGAAGATCGAGCAGGCCCTCAAACCCGGCGATTATGTCGTGGTCCAGGTCAGCAAGGACCCGGTCGGGCACAAGGGCGCGCGGCTGACCACGCAGGTGTCACTGGCGGGCCGCTACCTGGTGTATGTGCCGGGTGCGTCGTCGACCGGCATCAGCCGCAAGCTGCCCGACACCGAACGCCAACGGCTCAAGGAGATCCTGCGCGGGGTGGTGCCGTCCGACGCCGGGGTGATCATCCGCACCGCGTCCGAGGGTGTCAAAGAGGACGACATCCGCACGGACGTCACCCGCCTGCAGGAGCGCTGGCAAGAAATCGAGACCAAGGCGACCCAGACCAAGGAGAAGGCCGCCGGCGCCGCGGTGGTGCTCTACGAAGAGCCGGACGTGTTGGTCAAGGTCATCCGTGACTTGTTCAACGAGGACTTCGCCGGGCTCATCGTTTCCGGCGACGAGGCCTGGGGCACGATCAACGAGTACGTGAACTCCGTTGCCCCCGAACTGGTTTCGAAGCTGACAAAGTACGAGCCCGCGGAGGGTCCGGACGGGACCGGCGGACCGGACGTGTTTGCGGTGCATCGCATCGACGAGCAACTGGCCAAGGCGATGGACCGGAGGGTGTGGCTGCCGTCGGGCGGCACGCTGGTGATCGACCGGACCGAGGCGATGACGGTGGTCGACGTCAACACCGGCAAGTTCACCGGTTCCGGGGGAAACCTCGAGCAGACTGTCACCAAGAACAACCTCGAGGCGGCCGAGGAGATCGTGCGCCAGCTGCGGCTGCGCGACGTCGGCGGCATCGTGGTCATCGACTTCATCGACATGGTGCTGGAGTCCAACCGCGATCTGGTGTTGCGGCGGCTGACCGAGGCGCTGGCCCGCGACCGCACCCGCCATCAGGTGTCCGAGGTGACATCGCTGGGCTTGGTGCAAATGACCCGCAAGCGGTTGGGAACCGGGCTGATCGAGGCGTTCTCGACATCGTGTCCCAACTGCGGCGGCCGGGGGATCCTGCTACACGCCGACCCCGTCGATTCGGCGCCGACGAACGGGCGCAAGTCCGAGTCCGGTGGCCGCCGAGGCAGGCGATCGAAGAAGGGTCGATCCGAAGAGCCCTCCGACCAGCCCACCGTGGCCAAGGTGCCCGCGCACGCGCCCGGTGAGCACCCGATGTTCAAGGCGATGGCCGCCGGCTCGGCTGGGGTGTCGGAGGCGACCGATCGCGGCGACGGGGAATCCGAGGAGTCCGGTGAGGAAGTCACCGCCAAACTCGACAAGGAGACCGAAGAACGGCCCGCCGTTGACCTGGAGGACACCGACCAGGAGGACTTCGAGGGCACCGAAGTGGACACCGACCAAGAGGACGAGGAGGAGCTCGACGACGAGGACCTCGATGACGAAGACCTCGACGACGATGACGAGGACCTCGACCTAGACGACGACGACAACGACGATGACGATGATGACGATGACGATCTGGACGACGAGACCGACAGTGACGGCGCGGAGGCGGATGACGGTGGGTCCCCTTATGCCGGTCCGCGCCGGCGGCGCGCGGCGGGCCGGCCGGCCGGCCCACCGATCCACGGGGCCTGACCTGCGGCCGCCGTGGCGCCGACGGCGGCCGGTTTGACCCTGTAGCCGCTGGTCAAGTACCCTTGGACAGTTGTCGCGAGGCCAGCCGGGCAGGACACTGGCCGGCGACCAGCGGGACTCCCCGGGAAGTCGGCGCAGACCCGCACCCCAGACCCACCACGCACACGCCGGTGGCACGCGCGTGAAGAAGGAAGAGGCAGGAGCAACGATGGCGACCTACGCAATCGTCAAGACCGGTGGCAAGCAGTACAAAGTCGCCGTGGGAGACGTGGTCAAGGTCGAGAAGCTCGAATCCGAGCCCGGGGCGAAGGTGTCGCTGCCGGTCGCCCTGGTTGTCGACGGCGCCAACGTCACCACCGACGCCGCAGCGCTGGCCAAGGTGGCGGTGACCGGTGAGGTGCTCGAGCACACCAAGGGCCCCAAGATCCGTATCCACAAGTTCAAGAACAAGACCGGCTACCACAAGCGTCAGGGTCACCGCCAGCGGCTGACGGTCCTGAAGGTCACCGGGATCAAGTGATGAGCCGTCAGGCGAAGAACAGACAAGACTGAGCGGAGACCACACCATGGCACACAAGAAGGGCGCTTCCAGCTCGCGCAACGGGCGCGATTCCAACGCGCAGCGGCTGGGCGTTAAGCGGTTCGGTGGCCAGGTCGTCAAGGCCGGCGAAATCATCGTCCGCCAGCGCGGCACCAAATTCCATCCTGGCGCGGGCGTCGGACGTGGCGGCGACGACACGTTGTTCGCGAAGGAAGCCGGGGCAATCGAGTTCGGGGTCAAGCGCGGACGCAAGACCATCAGCATCGTCGCGGCCGGGCAGACCACCGACTGAAGTGTCGCCGCGCCCGTGCATGCGGGTAGCCGAGAGGACCCCCGATGCCTCGCTTTGTCGATCGCGTCGTCATCCACGCGCGGGCGGGTTCGGGCGGTAACGGCTGCGCGTCGGTTCATCGCGAGAAATACAAGCCGCTGGGCGGACCCGATGGCGGTAACGGCGGCCGCGGCGGCAGCGTCGTCCTGGTCGTCGACCCGCAGGTCCACACCCTCCTGGACTTCCATTTCCATCCGCACGTCACCGCACCGTCCGGCAAACAGGGGATGGGCAACAACCGCGACGGTGCGGCCGGGGTCGACCTGGAAGTGAGGGTGCCCGACGGCACGGTCGTACTCGACGAAAACGGCCGGATGCTGGCCGACCTGGTGGGCGCGGGCACCCGCTTCGAGGCCGCCGCCGGTGGTCGCGGCGGCCTGGGCAACGCCGCGCTGGCATCGCGCGCCCGCAGGGCGCCGGGCTTCGCGCTGCTCGGTGAGCAAGGCCAGTCCCGCGACCTGACGCTGGAGCTCAAGACCGTCGCCGACGTCGGCCTTGTCGGGTTTCCGTCGGCCGGGAAATCCTCACTGGTGTCCGCGATTTCGGCGGCCAAACCGAAGATCGCCGACTACCCGTTCACCACGCTCGTTCCCAACCTCGGTGTGGTTTCGGCGGGGGAGCAGACCTTCACCGTCGCCGATGTACCCGGCCTGATCCCGGGCGCATCCCAGGGCCGTGGCCTCGGCCTGGATTTCCTCCGGCACATCGAGCGGTGCGCCGTGCTGGTGCACGTCGTCGACTGCGCCACCGCGGAGCCCGGGCGTGACCCGATCTCCGACATCGACGCGCTGGAAGCCGAACTGGCCGCCTATACGCCGACGCTGCAGGGGGATGCGGCCCTGGGGGACCTCGCCGAGCGGCCCCGGGCCGTGGTGCTCAACAAGATCGACGTGCCCGAGGCTCGTGAGCTCGCCGAGTTCGTCCGTGACGAGATCGCCGAGCGGGGCTGGCCGGTGTTCCTGGTGTCAGCAGTCAGCCGTGAAGGCCTGCAGCCGTTGATCTTTGGGCTCTGGCGGATGATCTCCGAGTACAACGCCGCACGCCCGCCGATCGTGCCGCGGCGGCCGGTGATTCGTCCGATTCCCGTCGACGACAGCGGCTTCACCGTCGAGCCCGACGCGCAGGGCGGGTTTGTCGTCACCGGCGCACGGCCCGAGCGCTGGGTCGGCCAGACCAACTTCGACAACGACGAAGCCGTGGGCTATCTCGCCGACCGGCTGGCGCGTCTGGGTGTCGAAGAGGAACTGCTGCGGCTGGGCGCGCAGCCGGGATGCGCCGTGACCATCGGGGACATGACATTCGATTGGGAGCCGCAAACGCCTGCGGGACATCAGGTTACGTTGTCGGGCCCGATGTCTGGGCGAGGTACCGATGCCCGGCTGGAGCGCAGCGATCGTGTGGGCGCCGACGAGCGCAAGGCCGCCCGGCGTCGGCGCCGCGAACGCGGTGACGACTCGTGAGCAGATACCGCGAAGTCGTCCGAACGGCCCGCAGTCTCGTGGTCAAGGTCGGGACCAACGCGCTGACCACACCGTCCGGGGTGTTCGACGGGGGTCGGCTGGCCGCGCTGGCCGACGCGATCGAGGCGCGAATGAAGGCGGGCACCGACGTCGTCATCGTGTCCTCGGGCGCCATCGCCGCCGGCATTGAGCCGCTCGGGTTATCCCGTCGCCCAAAGGATTTGGCGACCAAGCAGGCCGCGGCCAGCGTCGGGCAGGTCGCGCTGCTGAACTCGTGGAGCGCGGCGTTCGCCCGCTACGGCCGGACGGTCGGGCAGGTGCTGTTGACTGCGCATGACATTTCGATGCGGGTCTCACATACCAACGCCCAGCGCACCCTGGACCGGCTGCGCGCGCTGCATGCGGTCGCGATCGTCAACGAAAACGACACGGTTGCCACCACCGAGATCCGGTTCGGCGACAACGATCGTCTCTCGGCGCTGGTCGCCCACCTGGTGGGCGCCGAGGCCTTGGTGCTGCTCTCCGACATCGACGGGCTCTATGACTCCGATCCGCGAAAAGCAAAGGGAGTCAGGTTTATTCCCGAAGTCTCCGGCGCGGCGGACCTGAGGGTGTGGTCGCCGGTCCGGGCAGCGACTTGGGCACCGGCGGGATGGCGTCGAAGGTGTCCTCGGCGCTGCTGGCCGCCGACGCCGGGGTACCGGTGCTGTTGGCGGCCGCGGCCGACGCCGCGGCCGCGCTCACCGACGCCTCGGTCGGCACGGTGTTCGCCGCGCGTACGGATCGGATGTCGGCCCGCCGGTTCTGGGTGCGTTATGCCGCCGAGGCTGCCGGCTCGCTGACCCTTGACGACGGCGCGGTTCGCGCCGTGGTGCGACAACGCCGCTCGCTGCTGGCCGCGGGCATCACCGCGGTGGCGGGCCGGTTCTACGCCGGGGATGTCGTCGAATTGCATGGACCGGACGCGACCATGGTCGCCCGCGGTGTGGTCGCCTACGACGCGACCGAACTGGCCACCATGATGGGCCGGTCGACCTCCGAGCTGCCCGGTGAGCTGCGCCGGCCCGCGGTGCACGCCGACGACCTGGTCGCGGTGTAACCGAGCGGAGCGCTCTAGCCAAACGGGCTGCTGTTGTCCTGCCACCTCGCCGATTCGGGACGCGGTCCATAGCGGCGGGCGTAGTCCTCGTGCATCTTCGCCTGCTTTTGGCGTTTGATCACATCGACCAGGTTGGGGTCGAGGCCGTGCTGTGCCAGCCGGTAACGGCGCCAGACCTTGTTCAACGCAAACAAGATGATCAGGAACCAGATATAGAGCGGCGCCGTCATCTCCGCGTGCTCGTACACCGAGGCGGGCAGCAGCCAGAACGGCGCGAGAACGAACAGTGGTGGTATGGCCCACCAAAGCATGAGCCGGCGCACGGCTCCTTTGCCCGCCAGATCGTTGGCGACCCAGTTGCGCATCGAGTCGGGCAGGCACCGACCGTACGCATAGGCGATGTGCTGCCAAAGGTTGGGTTTGGTGTTGGTCATGCTGGCTCCTCTGATGTCTTTCTTGCCCTCGCGGCACTGGACGGTTTGGTACTCGCGCCGGGTCGCGACATCGAGCCATGGCGCTACGGCCAGCAGCCCCACCCGCTGCTGGCGGCGGCGGTCCAGCCTCAGCGCGACGAGTTCGAGCTTTCCCTGGTGCCCGCCGCGCTCGAGCTCGGGATCCCGATCCTCGGCATGTGCCGCGGGATCCAGGTGCTGAACGTCGCCCTCGGCGGGACGCTCGCCCAGGACGTCAGCCTGGTCGCGCCCGGACACCCGACCGACCCTGGCTGGAAGCGCTGGGAAGCGACCGAGGCGGCATCGCTGGCGGGCGCGTCGGCGCCAATCCACCCGCGCCACCAGGTCACCGTGCAGGACGGCAGCCTGCTCGCCCGCGCGCTCGGCGCCGCCGCCGTCGAGGTCAACTCCTACCACCACCAGGCGATCGAGCGGCTCGGCCGCGGGCTCGAAGCGGTCGCGGTCGCGCCCGACGGCGTGATCGAGGCGGTCGAGATGCCGGGGCGCCCCGTGCTGGCGGTTCAGCGGGAGCTGCAGGAGGAGGCGCGGGTCGACCCCCGTTCCGCAGCGGTCTTCGACGGGATGCAATACGCAACTGTTGAAGCCATAAACA
>CAVPFT010000076.1:0-19871 GCA_963703795.1 uncultured Actinomycetota bacterium
GAAGCTCTACAACCACGCATCGACAAGCGTGGGATACGCGTCGTCGAGCGAGGCGGTGATCCGGTTTGGCCTGGGTAAATACAAGAAGCCTAAAGAAGTGCTGGTGAAGAGGCCGGGTGAGGAATGGAAAAAGCGCTAGTGACACGGCGTGACATGCTCATTTTGCTGGCGGCAGGTGCGCCCGTAGCGGAGGCACGGCAGATAAGCGGAATGGCTTCGCGGGGTGTCAGCGGGCAACGACGCGGCAGGCCGTCGGGACTTCCTTCTTCAATGCAAAATTCACTGACGTCGGGATGGCGGCAGGTTTGCGGCAAACAGCGGTTTCGTGGAAATGGTGGGCCGCGCCGACTACATTATTGAATCGATGGGCTGCGGCATCGCGTTCCTGGATTATGACAACGATGGCTGGCTCGACATCTTTGTTCTATCGGCCACCAGGCGCGACGGTCCAGTGACGGGAGCGACGAACCGGCTGTACTGAAATAATCGCGATGGAACCTTTAAAGATGTGAAGACGTGAAGCTGGCCTGTCGCGCAGGATCTCGGTGATGGCAGTGACCATCGGCGATTACAACAATGACGGTTTCGATGATATCTTCATTACGCAGTGGGGCCAAAACGTGCTCTACCGCAACAACGGAGACGGCACATTCACCGATGTGACGCGCGCTGATAGCCGGCAACGGCCATCTTCTCGGCAAGGAAGAGCCCGAGGCCACCCAAGCCGCCGGAGATGATGTAGGAGCCATCGCGTCGGAAAACCGTTGCCCGTTCGGGCGGTATAACGACCTTGCTGTGCCCGATTCGGGGGACGTCGAGCACCAGCTTTCCCGTGTGCTCTGCCGCGCTCATCGTGCGAATAGCGTCGGCCGCGTCGCGAAGGGGGTAGTGAGTGCATTGCGGTAGCGGCAACTCACCGTCCGCGACCAGTTGGTACACCTTGCCCAGCAGGTCGCCGACCCGCTGCGGGCGGCTCTCGGCCAATAGCGCCAGATCGACGTAGTGGAACGTGAGGTTGCGGCGGAAGGGGAACAACTCAAGCCGGTTGTTGGCGTAGACGTCGCGTTTGCCGAGCTCCACGAATCGTCCCCCCGTGGACAGCAGTTCCAGCCCGGCCCGTTGTGCGCCGCCGGTCGAGAATTGAGCACGATGTCGACGCCGTATTCGTCGGTGTCGCGGCGGATCATCTCGGCGAACTCTGTGCTGCGGGAGTCGTAGACGTGCTCGATTCCCATGTCCCGCAAGAGTTGCCGGCGCTGCGGGCTACCCGCCGTCGCGAAGATCTGGCTCCCGCCGCGCGGGCGATCGCGATCGCGGCCTGACCCACGCCGCCGGTGGCGGAGTGAATCAACACCCGGTCGCCGGCGGCAATTCCGGCCTGGTCGTGTAGCCCATACCAGGCGGTCGCGTGCGCGGTGCTCACCGCGGCCGCGTGCCCGTCGGTCAGCCCGGGCGGAAGACGTGACGGCGACACGAGCGTCACACGTGACGAAGGTCGCCCAAGTGCCGTTTTGGAGAACCCGCCAACATGGTCACCGACCTGATGAGTTGTGACGTCGGGCCCGACCGCGGTTACCGCTCCGGCGAAATCCATGCCGAGCCGTGGCGGGACCCGTCGATACTGGGGTATCGGCCGAAGGCGATCAGGACATCGGCGAAGTTGACGCTGGACGCGGTCACCGCGACCTCAATCTCTCCGGGTCCCGGCGGGACGCGGTCGAACGCGGCCAGCTCGATTGATTCAGGGTCGCCCGGCTTGTGGATCCGCACGCCCATGCCGTTCTGCGCGTGATCCACGACGGCGGTTCGCCGCTCCTCGGGGCGTAGGGGGGCGGGGCTCAGGCGCGCCGCGTACCACAAGCCGCTCCGCCAAGCGGTCTCGTCCTCCTCGGACTTCCCCAACAATTGCCGTGCCAGGCACTCGACATCGGTGTCATCGTGGAGGTCGATCTGGGTGGCGCGCAAATGGGGGTGTTCGGTCCTGATCATGCGAACCAGGCCACGAAGCCCGGCCTGCTCCAGGTTGATCGGGTCGCCGGCCAACACGCGGCTGGGCCCCGCGTAACGATGTACAGGCGAGGGGGTTCGTCGTCGATATCCGGTAATCTCGCCGGGCGATCCGCACCAGATGGCGTACGTACTCCCCGCCACGGGCCGCGCATTGCTCGTCCGCGTCGCCGTCCGCCGGTCCGGTGAGGACGACCACTCCGCTGACCTCGTCGGAACCAAGATAATCGTTAAGCAGTAGACGTCGGGCTGATGATCCGAATGCTGCGGCCATATCATCGTCGCGCACCGCGCGCCGCTGCCCCTTCAGGGCGTCGGTCAGCTTCGTCCGCCATGACATCCGCGGTGGTAGCAGGTGCTAATCAGCAGCCATGCTCCGGGCCGGCGCGGTCTAGCCTCGGGCAAGTTCGCTGTTCCCAATCGATGGTCAGTAGCCGCTCGTTCAGCACCCGATCGCGTTCGCCTCGGTGGCGCGATACCGACTCAAGTCCGCGCACCGTCAGCAGAACTGCGCCATGCTCGTCGAGGATGTCGAGGTCGGCTCCGATCCCCGCGGCGTCGGCGCGGGTCACCCGCGTGAGACAGTAGCGGGCGTTGCGGGCGGAACCATAGGCACGGAGCCGACGTACACTCCGCGGCAACAACAGGCCGGCGTTTGCGACCTGCTCCTGGACGCTCGGGGTGAGCTTCCACCGACTGGAAACAGGCGGACAGCAACGCCGGGTGCACGACATAGCCGGCCTGCTGCGAACGGAGCGGGCGCGGCAGCTCGACCTCGGCCAGCACCGTCCGTCGGTCCTTTCGGCGGTGTGCACGCGGTCAGGCCGGTGAAGGCGGGACCGAATCGAAGTCCATGCCGTCGAACACTGTCGAACCTCCGCGCCGTCCACCCGGCGGGGATGCGTCGCCAGGAGATCGGCGATTTCAACGGCAGGCGGTTGATCGGCATCTTCGACGGCGCGCAGGACTGCGGTGGCCCACCGCGTGTGTTTCCCATCGTTGAGCGTCTCCACGGCGAATGTGAGGACACCCGGCTCCTGTAGTGACGCGACGGCGCCGAGCGGGGTCTCTTCGTCAAGCATCAGCGTCCGATCGATGCGGATATCGCTCAATTCGGACGCGTCGCCGAGAACCGTGCGAGCCGCGGTCAACGCCATCTCGCAATAGGTGGCCTCCGGAAGGGCGGCCGCATCGTGCATCCGGTGGTCGCTCAGCCAAGGCTGCGTCGCGGTACCGACTTCACCCTGCCAAACGTGCCGTTCCGGCTCCTCTTGCAATTGCACATGCGCTCCCATGAGCGGGTGCACCGCAACGGTGTAACCGCCGTGTGACTGCGACTGTTGACCGCCGCGGTCCAACAGCAGCGGACGGTTACTCCATGTCGGCAGCGGCGCGTCCACCAGCCGACCATCGGCGTTGAGCACCGAGAAGTCGATTGCCGCGCCGGCGCTGTAGAGATCCGTCAGGAAGCCGGCCAGTCCGTGCGGCAGCTCTTGCTCGCGGCGCATGGCGGGGAGGGCGGCGAGCGGAATACCGAGGCTGTCCGCTGTCTGCTCGGCAGCGTGGGTGAGTAGAGGGTGTGGCGCCAACTCCGCGAATACCCGGTAGCCGTCCTCCAGTGCCGCCTGTACGGACGCGGCGAACCGCACCGTGTGACGCAGATTGTCCGCCCAATACCAGGCATCGCACTCGAGCTCGTCTCGCGGGTCGTACATGGTCGAGGAGTAGAAGGGAACCCCCGGTGTCATGGGGCTGAGCTCGGCCAGCGCGTCGGTCAACTCGTCGAGTGATCGGGTCGACTTGCGGCGAGTGTGATGCGACGTCAACGGCCACCTCCCGGGCCATCACGTCACGCTGCTCCCACGCCGCGACGAGATCGCGCACCGTCTCGGCGACGCCGCCGATCACCGTGGACTGCGGTGATGCCACAACGGCCACCACGACGTCGTCGATCCCACGTGAGGCCAGTTCCGAAAGCACTTGCTGGGGCAGGCAATTCCACCGACGCCATCGCCCCCGAACCAGCGATCGTGGACATCAACCGGGAGCGGCGGCAGATCACCCGCACCCCGTCTTCCAGCGATAGCGCGCCCGCCACAACAGCGGCCGCGGCCTCGCCCATCGAGTGGCCGATCACCGCCCCCGGCTGCACGCCGTATGACCTCATCGTGGCGGCGAGCGCGACCTGCATGGCGAACAGCGCGGGCTGAATCCGCTCGATGCCGGTCACCGTCTCGGGCGCCGAGATCGCCTCGGTCACCGAGAACCCGGACTCCCGGGCGATCAGCGGCTCCGCTTCCGCGACGGCGCGGCGAACACCGGTTCGGTCGCGAGCAGCTCGGCGCCCATCGCCGCCCACTGCGAGCCTTGCCCGGAGAACATCCATACCGGTCCTCGATCGTCTCGCCCACTGCGGCCTGATACGGAAAGTCGCCGTCGGCGACCTGGCGCAAACCGTCGGCCAGCTCCTCGAGAGTGTCGGCGAATGACCGCCGTGCGTACCGGCCGGTGGTACGGCGGCGGCAAGCGTGTAGGCCAGATCCGTTGCCGCTACGTCCGCTGCGTGCGCGTCGACCCAGTCGGCGAGTCGCCGGGCGGTTTGCCGCAGTCCGTCGGCCGAGGTGGCGGACAGCGGGAAAATCAGCGGGCCGTCGACGGCGGCGGTGGCTTGTCGCGGAGCGCTGCTCCGACCGGAGCTTGCTCCAGGATGGCGTGGACGTTGGTTCCCGAGAACCCGTAGGACGACACCGCCGCCCGCCGTGGCGCTTCGTGATCGTTGCCGGGCCACGGCGTGGTCGATTGCGGCACAAAGAGATTGGTCTTGATTTGCGCAAACTCATCGGGCAGCCGGGTGAAGTGGAGATTGCGCGGAACCACACCATGTTGCAACGCGAGCACCGCCTTCATCAGCCCCAACGCTCCGGCGGCCGACTGGGTGTGGCCGAAGTTGGTCTTCACCGATGCGAGCGCGCAAGGGCCGTCGAGGCCGTACACCTCGGCAAGGCTGGCGTATTCGATGGGGTCACCCACTGGGGTGCCGGGGCCGTGCGCCTCCACCATCCCGACGCTGCCGGGTTCCACGCCCGCCGCAGCCAATGCCGCCCGATACGCCTCGACCTGTGCGGGCCGCGACGGCGTCACGATATTCACCGTGTGGCCGTCCTGGTTGGCGGCCGTGCCGCGCATCACGGCCAGGATCCGGTCGTGATCGGCCAGCGCATCCGGTAACCGTTTGAGCAACACCACGACGCAACCTTCTCCGGCCACGAAGCCGTCCGCCGCGACGTCGAACGCATGGCAGCGCCCGGTGGCAGACAGCATGCCTATCGCGGACCCCGATGAGGATTTGCGCGGCTCAAGCATGACCGAAGCGCCGCCCGCCAGCGCAAGATCGCTTTCGCCGTCGTGCAGGCTGCGGCAGGCGAGGTGGACAGCGGTCAGGCCGGACGAGCACGCGGTATCGACCGTCATCGCCGGTCCATGCAGTCCCATGGCGTACGCGATGCGCCCGGATCCCATGGCGAAACTGGTGCCCATGATCCGTACGGCCCCGCCAACGCCTGGGCATCCGCGTGCACGAATTGGTAGTCGCCATGCATCAACCCCACGAACACTCCGGTCCGCGAGTGGCCATCGTGTCTCGCTCAAACCGCCGTGCTCCATCGCCTCCCAGGAGGCTTCCAGGAGCAAGCGGTGCTGCGGATCCATCGCCATCGCTTCTTTGTCGGTGATCCCGAAAAACTCGGGATCGAAGCCGACGACGTCATCCAAAAACGCGCCCCACTTGCACACTGATCGACCAGGCACGCCGGGCTCGGGGTCGTAGTACTCGTCAACGTCCCATCGGTCGGCGGGTATCTCGGTGACCAGATCATCGCCGCGCAGCAACGCCTCCCATAACAGCTCAGGGGGGTGGATGCCGCCCAGGAGCCGGCACGCCATGCCGATGACCGCAACCGGAGTAACGCGCGCTTCACCCACGTCACTATCTCCCCTCGCTTCGAATGCCTAAGTTCATAGCACTGTCACGAGGTTTTGGCAGGGGCTTCGGGGGAGGTCGCCGAACTTAATTGCCGAGGACATTGCCGCAGCGACACGTGAGCCGGGGCCGCCGGCGACATTGTGCGGTCCCGACCAGCGGCGTTGCGCCTCGGAGCACCGCCGAATTATACACGTGTCCAACTACCCGGGAGTCAATGCGTACTTGACCGTGTGAATTGGCACACGTTAGTTCGCAAAATAATTAACGCGTGCGTCTGTTTAGAAGCAGTGCTCCTCGGCCGGGAAAACCCCGCCCGCCACTTCTTCTGCGTATTGCGTTGCGGCCCGCCGTAATTCGCCGCCGATGTCGGCAAAGCGCTTGACGAAGCGGGCGGGCTTGCCGCCGCTGACTCCGGCCATGTCCTGCCAAACCAAGACCTGCGCGTCGCAGTTCGGGCCGGCCCCGATCCCGATGGTGGGAATGGTCAGCTTGCCGGTGATCTGGGTGGCCAGTTCGGCCGGCACCATCTCCATGACTACGGAGAACGCGCCAGCTTCGGCGACGGCGATCGCGTCCGCGACGGTCTGTTCCGCGGCGTCGCCGCGGCCCTGGACCCGGAAGCCGCCGAGGTTGTTCACGCTTTGCGGGGTGAAGCCGATATGCGCCATGACCGGGATGCCGGCCGCGGTGAGGAGGGCGATCTGCTCGACTACCCGCTCGCCGCCCTCGAGCTTGACGGCGTGCGCGCCACCTTCCTTCATGAATCGGGTGGCGGCCGCCAGCGCGGCGGTGGGCCCGGACTCGTAGCTGCCGAACGGCATGTCGGCGACGACCATGGCGTGTTGCGCCCCCCGCGCCACGCCGCGGACGAGCGGGATCAGCTCGTCGATCGAGACGGGCACCGTGGTGTCGTAGCCGTAGACGACGTTGGCCGCCGAGTCGCCGACCAGCAGCACCGGAATGCCGGCCTCGTCGAAGATGCGGGCGGTGGAATAGTCGTAGGCCGTGAGCATGGCCCACTTGTGGCCTTCGGCCTTCATTTTCTGAAGGTGATGAGTGCGAATTTTGGTCAGCGGCTTGGCGTCCGCTGACGTGTTTGCGCCATAAACATGCTGCTCAGACATCATTGTCCCTGGTCGTGGTCGGGTGGATCCTCGTGGCCCTTGGGGTCCCCGGGTTCGCTTGACTCAAGCCATTCTGCCATCTCTGCCGCGCGATCGCACCGCCGGTGCGGTGTGAGACGTGCCATTCCGCCGGTGGGCCGACCATCACTATTCGACGAATTCGCGCCGCCCGTACCCCACCGTCGCGGCCTGGGTCTGACCGCCCGCCTCACCGGCCAGTCGGCGGGCGAGTCCGAGGTCAGCGATGCCGGCCACCAGGATCAGCGTGTGGTCTTCGGTGACCGATCCGCCAACCAGCCGGTCTCGCGCCACCGGGTCGCCGGCCAGCGCGGCGTACAACCGCGACGCGTCGACGTCCGGTACCTCGACGGCCACGGCGTCTACCTCCGGCGCATCGTGCGGCAAGTGCCGGAAGGTCAGTACCGACTTCTGGAGAAACTGTTGGCGGACTTGATCGGCGATGCGGTGCAGCTCGAACTCGTCCACGCAGGACAGATGGAAATCGCGCGAACGTTCGTACGTCAGCTGATGTCGCTCGGCCGACCAGGAAACGCCGTCGACCAACGTCGAGCCGGTCGCCACCGCGGCATTGGCCAGAACCGTTGTGTCGACCTGTAACTCGAACAGCTCTAGCCGATCTCGCAATCGAGGATCGTCGGAATCGGTGATGACGGCGGTGTTGGTGGTGGCGAATAATTCCGCATCCGGCTGGGACGGATCATCTGGCGAGCAGCCGATTATGTTGGCGCGCACCGGAGTTGCGCTGACGAAGGCGACAGTTATCAATCCTGCCAGCGCCATCCCCAGCCGGCTTGGCATCGTCGCCGACTCCTCTCGTGGACCGAACACATCGTCGCATGCGGGGTTGGACGGTTCGCGAACTCGAACACATCGCGACTAGTGTCCGTTCAACGGTCACCGATTGAAGGTTGAGTGTCATGTCGCACAAGAAGTTCCGTCGGGCACTCACTGCGGCGGCGCTGGTCGCCGCCGCGACGATCGTTACCGGCCAGTCCGCGATTGCCCGTGCCGGCACCGACGGCACGTTCAGGTTTCAAACCCCGTCCGGAAACATCGCATGCTATCTGGGCCCGGCCGAGCGCGGCGGCACCGACGGCTTCGTGGCCTGCGAGATCGGCGACCACACCTATTCCGCTCCGCCGCCACCGCCGACCTGCCACCTCGCCTGGGGCGGCCGGATCAAGCTCGCGCAGGGCGGCCAGCCGGAGTTCGCCTGCCACGGCGACACGATGCGCAGCGCGGACCTGCCGACGCTCGACTATGGCGAGACCGCGTTCTCCGGGGCGATCCGCTGCGCCATTGAGCCGGCGGGAATTACGTGTACCGACACGTCGACCGGCCACTTTTTCCGGTTATCTCGTGAGTCGTACGAACTGGGCTGAGCTCACGCCGCAAATGGGGCATCGGGTTGGCCGCTCATGAGAATCTCAGGTTGGCTCTGGCACCATGTGTTGGCATGGGCCCGTCTCGCCGCGACAAGATCGCGCGCACGCTGTTGATCTGGACGGCGATCGCTGCCGTGGCGCTCGTTGTCGCGGGCTGCCTGCGCGTCGTCGGCGGGCGCGCTGTCATGGCGGGGCCCCAACTGGGCCAGCCGATCGAGTGGACACCCTGCCGCTCGTCCAACCCGCAGGCCAAGATCCCCGCCGGCGCGCTGTGCGGCAGGCTGGCCGTGCCCGTCGAGTACAACCACCTCGACGGCGACGTGGCCACGCTGGCGCTGATTCGCTTTCCCGCGACCGGCGACAAGATCGGCTCGCTGGTGATCAACCCCGGCGGGCCCGGCGAGTCGGGCATCGACGCCGCCCTGGGTGTCGTCCAGTCCTTGCCCAAGCGCATCCGCGAACGGTTCGACCTCGTCGGCTTCGACCCCCGCGGGGTGGGGGCGTCGCGGCCGGCGATCTGGTGCAACTCGGATGCCGACAACGACCGGCTGCGCACCGAGCCGAATGTCGACTACAGCCCGGCGGGTGTGGCGCACATCGAGGACGAGACCAAGCAGTTCGTCGGCCGCTGTGTCGACAAGATGGGCAAAAGCTTTCTGGCGAATGTGGGAACGGTCAATGTCGCCAGGGATCTGGATGCCATCCGCGCGGCGCTGGGCGACGACAAGCTGACCTATCTCGGCTACTCGTACGGCACCCGGATCGGCTCGGCCTACGCGGAGGCCTACCCGAAGAACGTTCGGGCGATGATCCTCGACGGCGCCGTCGACCCCAATGCCGATCCCGTCGAGGCAGACCTGCGGCAGGCCAAGGGATTTCAGGACGCGTTCAACGACTTCGCCACCGACTGCGCAAAGCAACCGACCTGTCCGCTGGGCACCGATCCGGCCAAGGCCGTCGACGTCTACCACAGCCTCGTCGATCCGATTGTCGACCCGAACAACGACATGGTCGGCAAGCCGGTGCCCACCAAGGATCCGCGCGGCCTGAGTTACAGCGACGCCATTGTGGGCACCATCATGGCGCTTTACTCGCCGGGCTTGTGGCACCACCTGACCGACGGCCTGAGCGAACTGGTCGACCACCACGGAGACACGCTGCTTGCCCTGGCCGATATGTATATGCGCCGCGACACGCACGGTCATTACTCCGACGCCACCGACGCGCGGGTGGCGATCAACTGCGTCGACCAGCCCCCGGTTACGGACCGCGCCAAGGTGATTGACGAAGACCGTCGCTCGCGCGAGATCGCCCCGTTCATGAGCTACGGGCAGTTCACCGGCGACGCGCCCCTGGGCACCTGCGCGTTCTGGCCCGTGCCACCCACCAGCAAGCCGCACGCCGTCTCGGCGCCCGGCCTGGCGCCGACCGTGGTGGTGTCGACCACCCACGATCCGGCGACGCCGTACAAGGCGGGGGTGGAACTGGCGAATCAGCTTCGCGGGTCGCTGCTTACCTTCGACGGGACCCAGCACACCGTGGTCTTCCAGGGCGACAACTGCGTTGACGACTACGTGACCGAGTACCTGATCGGCGGCGACACGCCGCCGAGCGGCGCAAAGTGCTAGAGCCTTTTGCCTGACGTTTCGCCGAGCGTGTTCTCAGCGCGAATTCGCCGCGGGATTTTCGCGCTGGGTGCACGTTGGGCGTGCTTGTCGGAGCTCTTCGGCACACTGTCCTGCCATGGGGGAGCCATTCATCGGTAGCGAGGCGGTCGCCTCCGACATGACGACGAAGTACGCGCTGCGCCGCCGATTCGTGTCGATCCATCCAGACGTCTACGTCGCCGCCGACACGGAGCTCACCGCGGGACTGCGCGCCCATGCAGCCTGGCTGTGGTCCCGTCGGCGCGGCGTTGCCGCAGGGCGCTCCGCGTCGGCGCTGCACGGCGCCAAATGGATCGACGATCGCGCGTCGGCCGAGTTGCTCTACGACTGTCGCCGCCCGCCCACCGGCATTCGCACCTGGTCGGATCGCGTTGCCGAAGACGAGATACAACTGATCACCGGCATCCCCGCTACGACGCCGGCACGAACGGCTCTCGACCTGGCGTGCCGCTATCCCGTCGACAATGCTGTCGCGGCCATCGACGCGCTCGCCCGCGTGACAGATCTCAAGACGGTTGACGTCGAGGTACTCGCCGAGCGTTACCGGGGACGCCGCGGCATCAGGCGGGCCCGTGTCGCACTGTCGCTCGTCGATCCGGGCGCCGAGTCGCCTCGCGAGACGTGGTTACGGCTCCTTTTGATCCGCGCGGGTTTCCCGCCGCCCCAAACCCAGGTCTCCGTTTACGACGGATACGGCGCGCTGGTCGCGGTTCTCGATATGGGCTGGGAGGAACTAAAATTGGCCGTCGAGTATGAAGGTGATCACCACCGCACCGACCGAAGGCAATTCAACAAGGACATTCGACGTGCCGAAGCGGTCACGGAGTTGGGTTGGATCGACCTGCGGGTCACCGCGGAGGACACGCCGGGCGGCATCATCGCCCGCGTTTCCGCGGCATGGCAACGCCGAGCGTGTTCTCAGCGCGAATTCGCCGCGGATTTCTCGCTCTGAGTACACGCTGGGCGACGGCCGAGGCCGAAATCAAGGCGTGACCTTTTCGCGCTGCGACGGGTATTCGAAGCTGCAACGATTGACAGCCATGTCGCGCCTGAGACCATTGAGCTCGGCGCTGCTGTCGTTCGGGTTGTTGGTTGCGGGGCAGGCGCTGCCGGTGGCCGGCGCGACTCCGGAGCCCGGTGCCGGCCAGACGCCGAGTCCGGCCCCGCCGGCTGCTGCGGCGCAGTCGCAGAACTGGGGCAGCTGCAGCCAATTCCTGACCGACACCAGCGACGTTCCCACCGCCCTGTGCACCACCGTGTCCGTCCCGGTCGACTACGCCAATCCGGGTGGCGCGCAAGCCAAGCTGGCGGTGATCAAGGTACCCGCGACCGGTCAGCGGATGGGATCGCTGTTGGTCAACCCGGGTGGGCCGGGGGGATCCGCGGTGGACATGGTGGCCGGCCTGGCACCGGACCTGGCCGACAGCGACATCACCCGCAACTTCGATCTGGTCGGGTTTGACCCACGGGGCGTGGGCCACTCGACGCCGCAGTTGCGGTGCCGCACCGACGCCCAATTCGACGCCTTCCGGCGCGAACCGATGGTCGATTACAGCCCGGGCGGGGTGGCGCACATTGAGCAGCTCTACCGGCAGTTGGCCCAGGAATGCGTCGACCGGATGGGGACCGGGTTCCTGGCCAACGCGGGCACCGCGTCGGTCGCGCGCGACATGGACATGGTGCGCCAGGCGCTGGGCGACGAACAGATCAACTACCTCGGCTACAGCTACGGCACCGAGTTGGGCACCGCCTACCTGGAGGCGTTCGGTAGCCACGTCCGGGCGATGGTGCTCGACGGCGCCATCGACCCAACGGTGGATCCAGTCGACGAAAATGTCAGCCAAATGGCCGGATTCCAGACGGCTTTCAACGACTACGCGGCGGACTGCGCGCGTTCGGCGGCTTGCCCGCTGGGCACCGACCCGGCTCAATTCGTCAACCGGTATCACGCCCTGGTCGACCCGCTGGTCGCCAAGCCGGGCCGGACGAAGGATCCGCGCGGCCTGAGCTACGCGGACGCGACCACCGGCACCATTAACGCGCTTTACACCCCGCAGCATTGGAAGTACCTGACCAGCGGTCTGCTTGGGCTGGCGCGCGGCACCGATGCCGGCGACTTGCTGGTGCTCGCCGACGATTACGAAAGCCGGGACAAAAACGGGCACTACGGCAATGACCAGGACGCGTTCAACGCGGTGCGTTGTGTCGACGCGCCGACGCCGACGGATTCGGCGGCGTGGGTCTCCGCGGATCAACGGATCCGCCAGGCCGCGCCGTTTTTGAGCTACGGGCAGTTCACCGGAAATGCCCCCCGCGACCTTTGCGCGCTCTGGCCGGTGCCCGCCACGTCCACACCGCACGCCGCTCCGCCCGTCGCGCCGGGCAGGGCCGTCGTCGTCTCGACGACGCACGACCCGGCCACGCCTTATCAGTCCGGCGTGAACCTGGCCCGCCAGCTGGGCGCCCCGCTGATCACCTACGACGGGACCCAGCACACCGCCGTGTTCAGCGGTGACCAATGTGTGGACACCGCGGTGGTGCGCTACTTCGTCGCGGGGACGTTGCCACCGGCATCGTTACAGTGCCGGTCCTAACCTCACAGCAGATCGGTAATGGCGCCTAGCCTGCTGCTAACAGCGCCCAAAATATGTAGGGATGACAAAGCGCCGTGTAATGCAAGTGATGCTCGCCGGGGCCGCAGCCATCGCGACGCTCGCGCTCTTCGACGCCGCACAGCTCGGTACAGGCCAAACCACGGTCGCATCGGGGTCAGTGCGCCTGGTAGACCGGGTCATCGACGTGCCGGCGCCGATCCCGCCGCCGCCAGCGCCAGCGATAGTGTTGCCGCCGGGGACGGTGTTGCCGCCGGGGACGACGATACTGCCCGGGGGGCTGCCGCTGCCACCGCTGCCGCCGGGGTATGTGTTGTCCCCGGACTTGATGCAGATTTTGACGACGGAAGCGCCGCAGATGTTGGCGCAGGGGCAGGCGATGTTGGCGGCGGGGCCGCCGCCGAACGTGCCGAACGAGGTCTGCCGGTACAACACGGTCAGGGTCCCCTGTCCTCCTGTCGGATGACGAACCCACGGCACTTCGTTGACCTGCGGGTCTTTTAACGAATGTGCACGGCACTAATCACTTCCGTAACACGAAATTAACAGCCGTTGCATACTGTTCGAGTTATGGATCGACAGAAGGAATTCGTCCTCCGCACCCTGGAGGAACGCGACATCCGCTTCGTGCGGCTCTGGTTCACCGACGTGCTCGGTTACCTGAAGTCGGTCGCCATCGCCCCGGCCGAGCTCGAGGGCGCCTTCGAGGAGGGCATCGGGTTCGACGGCTCCTCGATCGAGGGCTTCGCGCGGGTCTCGGAATCCGACACCGTGGCCAACCCGGATCCGTCGACCTTCCAGGTGCTGCCCTGGGCCACCAGTTCGGGTCATCACCACTCGGCGCGGATGTTCTGCGACATCACCATGCCCGACGGCTCGCCGTCGTGGGCGGACCCGCGGCACGTGTTGCGCCGTCAGCTGCAGAAGGCCAACGATCTGGGTTTCTCCTGCTACGTGCATCCCGAAATCGAATTCTTCCTGTTAGAGCCCGGCCCGAATGACGGGACGAGACCCGATTCCCGTCGACAGCGCCGGATACTTCGACCAAGCCGTGCACGACTCCGCGTCCAACTTCCGCCGGCACGCGATCGACGCCCTCGAATTCATGGGCATCTCGGTCGAGTTCAGCCACCACGAGGGCGCTCCCGGCCAGCAGGAGATCGACCTGCGCTTCGCCGACGCGCTGTCGATGGCCGACAACGTGATGACGTTCCGCTATGTCATCAAGGAAGTTGCGATCGAGAACGGCGCGCGGGCGTCGTTCATGCCCAAGCCCTTCGGGGAATACCCCGGCTCGGCCATGCACACCCACATGAGCCTGTTCGAGGGCGATGTCAACGCCTTCCATAGCCCCGACGATCCACTGCAGTTGTCGGATGTGGGCAAGTCGTTCATCGCGGGGATCCTGGAGCACGCTTCCGAGATCAGCGCGATCACCAATCAATGGGTCAACTCCTACAAGCGGTTGGTGCAGGGCGGCGAGGCGCCCACCGCGGTGTCGTGGGGCGCGGCCAACCGGTCGGCTCTGGTGCGGGTGCCGATGTACACGCCGCACAAGACGTCCTCGCGGCGGGTCGAGGTGCGCAGCCCCGACTCGGCGTGCAACCCGTATCTGACATTCGCCGTGCTGCTGGCCGCCGGATTGCGCGGAGTGGAGAAGAACTACGTGCTGGGGCCGCAGGCCGAAGACAACGTTTGGGACCTCACACCGGAGGAACGGCTCACGATGGGGTATCGCGAGCTGCCGACCAGTCTCGACAGTGCGCTTCGCGCCATGGAGTCCTCCGAACTCGTCGCGGAAACCTTGGGGGAGCACGTGTTTGACTTCTTCCTGCGCAACAAGCGCACGGAGTGGGCGAACTACCGCAGCAATGTCACGCCGTACGAGCTGAGCACCTACCTGTCGTTGTAGCGCACCGCCTCGTTCGAGGCCGCCGCCTTGACTGAGAGATCGGCGGGTTGCGCTACCGTCGTGGTCGTGACCAAACCCGCGACTGAGCGCCCTCGGCTGCCCAGCGTCGGCCGGCTCGGGCTGGTCGACCCTCCTGCGGGCGACCGTCTGGCGCAGCTGGGTTGGTATGACCACGACGACCAGCCGTACATCGACCGGCTGTGGTCGCTGTCGCGGGCACCGGATCCCGATGCCGCGCTGCGCACCCTGGTTCGGCTGTCGGAAAACCCGGACGCCGGATGGGATGAGCTCAACGCCGCGCTGCTCACCGAACAGGGTTTGCGTGGGCGGCTGTTCGCGGTGCTGGGTTCGTCGCTGGCGCTGGGGGATCATCTGGCGGCCCACCCGGAGTCCTGGAAACTGTTGCGAGGCAAGGTCAAACTACCCTCCAGCGAGCAGCTGCGCGTGGCGTTCACCGAGTGCGTCGACGAGTCCGAGGACGAAGCGTCGGCCGGGTCCGGTTCAGGGCCGGATTCGGTGGTGTCACGATTGTGCACCTTGTACCGCGATCAGTTACTGGTGCTGGCGGCGCTCGATCTGGCCGCGACGGTCGAGGACGAGCCTGTTCTGCCGTTCACCGTGGTGGCCGCCCACCTGTCGGATCTCGCGGACGCCGCGCTGGCGGCCGCGCTGCGGGTGGCCGAGGCAACCGCGTGCGGTGACCGCACGCCGCCGCGGCTGGCGGTCATCGCGATGGGCAAATGCGGTGCCCGCGAACTGAACTACGTCAGCGACGTCGACGTCATCTTCGTCTCCGAGCGGGCCGACCCGCTCAGCGCCCGGGTCGCCACCGAGATGATGCGGGTGGCCTCGGGGGCGTTCTTCCAGGTGGATGCCGGGCTGCGGCCCGAGGGCCGCAATGGCGAGCTGGTACGCACGGTCGAGTCGCACGCCGCCTACTACCAGCGCTGGGCGAAGACCTGGGAGTTTCAGGCGTTGCTGAAAGCCCGGGCGGCGGCCGGCGACGCGGAACTCGGTGAGCGCTACCTGGCCGCGCTGATGCCGATGGTCTGGGTCGCCTGCGAGCGCGAGGACTTCGTGGTCGAGGTGCAGGCCATGCGGCGACGGGTGGAGCAGCTGGTACCGGCCGACGTCCGCGCGCGCGAAATCAAGCTGGGCACAGGCGGTTTGCGGGACGTGGAGTTCGCCGTGCAGCTGTTGCAGCTGGTCCACGGCCGCAGCGACGAGTCGCTGCACGTGGCTTCCACGGTGGACGCGTTGGCCGCGTTGGGCCACGGCGGCTACATCGGGCGCGAGGACACGGCGAACCTCACCGCCTCCTATGAGTTTCTGCGACTGCTCGAACACCGACTGCAGCTGCAGCGACTCAAGCGCACCCATCTGCTGCCCGAGGTCGACGACGAAGAGGCGGTGCGCTGGCTGGCCCGCGCCGCCCACATCCGCCCGGACGGCAAGCAGGACGCGGCCGGGGTACTGCGCGAGCAGATCAAACACCAGAACCTCCGGGTGTCCCAGCTGCACGCGAAACTCTTCTATCAGCCGCTGCTGGAGTCGATCGGCCCCGCCGGCCTGGAGATATCGCAGGGCATGACGTCGGAGGCCGCCGAGCGGCAGCTGGCCGCCCTGGGTTACGAGGGACCCCAGACCGCGCTGACTCACATGTCGGCATTGGTCAATCAGAGCGGCCGGCGCGGTCGGGTGCAGTCGGTGCTGCTGCCCCGGTTGCTCAACTGGATGTCGTACGCGCCCGACCCCGACGGCGGTCTGTTGGCCTACCGACGCCTGTCCGAGGCGCTGGCCGCGGAGACCTGGTATCTGTCCACCCTGCGGGACAAGCCCGCGGTGGCCAGGCGGCTCATGCACGTGCTCGGGACCTCGGCCTATGTGCCGGACCTGCTGATGCGCGCGCCCAGGATCATTCAGGACTACGGCGACGGTCCGGCCGGCCCGAGACTGCTCGAAACCGAGCCCGCCGTAGTGGCCCGGGCGCTGATCGCATCGGCCGGTCGCCACCCCGACCCGGTGCGGGCGGTCGCCGCCGCGCGCTCGCTGCGCCGTCGGGAGCTGGCCCGCATCGGTTCGGCCGATCTGCTCGGCATGCTCGACGTCACGGACGTGTGCAAGGGGCTCACGTCGATATGGGTGGCGGTGCTGCAGGCCGCTTTGGACGCGATGGTCCGGGCCAACCTCCCCGAAGATGGAAAGGTTCCGGCGGCCATCGCGGTAATCGGCATGGGCAGGCTGGGCGGCGCCGAGCTGGGCTACGGGTCCGATGCGGACGTGATGTTCGTCTGCGAGCCCGCCAGCGGGTTCGATGATTCACAAGCGGTCAAGTGGTCGACGTCAATCGCCGAGCAGGTTCGGGCACTGCTGGGAACGCCCAGCGTTGACCCGCCCCTGGAAGTGGACGCCAACCTGCGGCCCGAGGGCCGCAGCGGTCCGATGGTCCGCACGTTGGGGTCCTATACCGCGTACTACACGCAGTGGGCGCAACCGTGGGAGATCCAGGCCCTGCTGCGCGCCCACGCAATTGCCGGGAACGCCGAGCTGGGTCAGCGGTTCCTGGTGATGGCCGACCGGACGCGCTACCCGCCCGACGGCGTGTCGGCCGAGGCGGTGCAGGAGATCCGCCGGATCAAGGCCCGCGTCGAGTCCGAGCGGTTGCCGCGCGGCGCCGACCCCAACACCCACACCAAGCTGGGTCGCGGGGGACTGGCCGACATCGAATGGACCGTGCAGCTGATGCAACTGCGGCACGCGCACGAGGTCCCGGCCCTGCACAACACCTCGACGCTGGAATCCCTGGACGCGATCGCCGCGGCCGGGCTGATCCCCGAGGCGGACGTGGAGCTGCTCCGCCACGCCTGGCTGACCGCCACTCGGGCCCGCAACGCGTTGGTGCTGGTCCGCGGCAAGCCCACCGACCAGCTCCCGGGGCCGGGACGCCAACTCAATGCGGTCGCCGTCGCCGCGGGCTGGCAAACTGACGACGGCAGCGAGTTCCTGGACAACTATCTACGGGTGACGCGGCGGGCGAAAGCGGTGGTGCGCAAGGTGTTCGGGAGTTGAGTCAGGAGACGGGCGCGTTCGGGGGCCAGTTTGAGGCCATATTCGAGGTGCTCAGCGCGGGGGAGGCTGATCGGCAGACGGCCCTGTACGCTCCGTTGGCCGACGCCGTCCGGGATCTCATCGACGCGACCATCCGGACCGAGGCCGACGACGACGTCGTCGCCGGCGCGCGAACCGCGATCGAGGCCGTCACCCAGTCGTTGCGGCAGCGGACCCGGCCGGTGAAAGTGAGCTACCGCGTCGACGGCCGTCCACTGCCGTTGGGTAACGCCGCGGTCGGCGTGTGCAACCCGATAGCACCGCCAATCGTCGTCCGCCACGAGGGCAACGGGCAATGTTGGAGCGAGTTCGTGCTTGGGTCCGCGTACGAGGGTCCGCCCGGCCGGGTGCACGGTGGCGTCAGCGCCCTGGTGCTCGACCACCTGCTCGGCGAGGCGGCCAGCGAAGGATTGTCCAAGGCGCGCTTCACCGGAACCATCACCGTGAAGTACCTGCGCGGTACTCCACTGGGCCCGACTTCGTTGCGACGCATGGATTCACCGCAACGAGGGCGTCAAAGTCATTGCCCGCGGTACTATTTCGGATGCAGAAGGGGTGACCGTGGAGGCCGAAGGCATCTTCATCGAGCCGGCATGGGCGCGGGAAGCCGAATGAAGTTTTACGTCAGCAGCGCCTTCTTGAACACCCGGGAGATCGTCGAGATCGCCAAGGCCGCCGACGAGCTCGGGTATGACGGAATCGGAATCCCCGACCACGTCGTCAACCTGGAGACCCTGCAGACCCCGTATCCATACACCAAGGACGGGCAACGACGATGGCAGCCGTTCACCGACTGGCCCGATCCCTGGGTCCTCGTCGGCGCGCTGGCCCAGGTCACCACCCGGCTGCGGTTCGTCACCACCGTTTACATCCCCGCCATGCGCAACCCCTACTCGGCGGCGAAAGCCATTGGTACCGCGGCCGTTTTGGCGTCGGGCCGGGTGGAGCTCGGCATCGGCATCGGCTGGTGCCGGGAGGAATTCGCGTTGATGGGCCAGCAATTCGACGCGCGCGGCAAACGTACCGACGAGATCATCGACTTGATGCGGGCGCTATGGGAGCCGGGCTGGACACAATTCGACGGCGAGTTCTACCCGACACCGCGGCTGGAGATGCAACCGACCCCGCCGCCGATCCCGATCTACGCCGGCGGTCTCAGCGACGCGGCGCTGCGACGTGCCGCCCGCAACGACGGCTGGATCGGCGATCTGATCAAGACCGATCGCGCGATCGAGGCGGTGGGCCGGTTCGGGAATTGCGCGTTGAAAACGGGCTTTCGCCGGATGATTCCACCGTCCTGACGCCATTGACCGACGCCTTCACCGCCGCCGATTATCGCCGCGCCGCGGACGCCGGAATCACCGGGATCATCACCATGCCGTGGATGTTCTACGCCGGACCGGATGCCACGTTGGCCGACAAGATCGACGGCATGCAACGCTTCCGCAAGGATATGGGGCTCGACGGCTAGACGCTGAGCTTGGTTCCACCTACTAAGGTCACCGACGCGGGCGTGCTGGTAATCACCCAAGCCACTGGGAGAATACTCGCATGCAAGCGAGCGTCAGCGCCGTGCGTCCGGCGTCCCCACAGGATGCGAACGCCTGTGTCGCTATCTACCGCCCCTATGTCGAGCACACGGCGATCAGTTGGGAAATCGAGGTTCCGACCGTCGGCGAGATGGCTGCGCGTATCACCCGGCTCCGCGAAACCCATGAATGGCTCGTCTTGGAAGGCGATGACCGGGTCATCGGCTTCGCTTACGGGCAGCCCATGAAGCGTCTGGCCAGCTTCGAGTGGTCGGCTGAGACCGGTATCTATGTCGAGCTCGACCATCACCGTGCCGGCGGCGGCCGCAAGCTCTACACGGAGTTACTGCGTCGGCTCAGGGAGCGCGGCTATCGGCGAGCCCTCGCCGGCATCACCCAACCCAACGAGGCCAGCAACGGTTTTCATCGATCGTTCGGGTTCCAGGATGCCGGCCTGTACCGGCGCGTCGAATGGAAGCTCGACAGCTGGCACGACGTCGTGTGGATGCAACTTGATCTGCTGG
>CAVPFT010000077.1:0-64698 GCA_963703795.1 uncultured Actinomycetota bacterium
CAGACGTGAATGGAACAGGAATGAGGATCAGGTTGGTCTGGCCGTTAGCGACGTAGTTGGAGACCGTATCAGAGGTTTGCGCTCCTAGCCATGCAGACGGTCCAACCTGGGACTGCCACACAAGGCGATAAGGGTAGGAGAATTTGAGGCGTTGCATCACCGCATACACCCGTGGCAGCCACCTCGGCGGGGTATCGGTTCCCTATAAGAAGCCCGGATTAGTAAATCACACTCAAAGAATAGTGGAACTCAAATCCACGTCTGTTCACAACGCTCATTGGCAAGCTGTGTGCGGAAAAAGAGGAGCGTCACACCATGCCTCTTATCTTCTGGATATGTAGCCAAGGTTGTCTCAACCTGCGGTGGTCGCGCTCACCCGCCACGGGTGAACCTGCGGGCCTCCCGGCCGAGCTCACCCCCGATGGGTGGTGCCCTCCGAGCCGGGCGGCACGGCCCGCTCACACCAGGTGCAGACGGCGGCCGCGGGCGATGGCGGCGCGCCGGGAGGTGACCCCGAGCTTGCGGTAGACCGACCGCAGGTGCGTCTTGACCGTGTTGACCGAGAGGAACAGCGCGTCCGCGATCTCCTGGTTGGTCAGGTAGGAGGGCAGCAGCCGCAGCACGGCTAGCTCGCTGAGGGTGAGCGGCGGCGACTCCACGTCGGCCCGGGTGCCGCTCGCGGGCAGCTGGCAGACGAAGCGCTCGCGGACCCGGGCCGCGAAGGCGACCGCGCGGCTGGACGGCGGGATCAGGATCGCGATGGCCGAGTGGACCCCCATGCCGGCCTCGAGGAACGGCCGGTACGCGCCGTGCGGTTCGGCCAGCGCGAGCGCGTGCTCGAGCAGCGCGGCCGCATCGTCGGCGGTGCCGAGCCGCCGGTTGGCGACGGCGGCGACGAGCAGCGCCGTGATCTGGTCCCTGAGCGTGACCCCGGCCGTGTCCAGGCATTCGCCCGCCGCCTTGAGCGCGCCGGCCGGGTCGCCGTCGGCCAGCAGCAGCCGCGCCCGGGCCAGGATCTGATCCGCTCGCTGCCGATCCGATGTCGTCTCGTGGTCGGCGTCGCCTGGCATCTCGGCGGCCGTGCTGGCGAGCGCGGCCGCCGCCAGCGCGACATCGCCCGCCCGGAGCTCGATGTCGGCGTCGAGGATCGCTGCCGCGACCGGATCGAGGCCGCGCTCGCGGACCAGCCGGGCCAGGCTGCGGGCGGCGGTGACATCGCCCCCCGCGAGCGCTGCCCGCGCCCTGATCAGCGCGCCCACCGCCTCGACGTCGGGCTCGCCGGGCCGCCTGTCCGACGGCGGCGGCCGGGCGTCATCGAGCGTCGGCCCGGCCGAGGCGAGGTCATCGCGGTCGAGGGCGAGCTGCGCGGCGGCGAGGACGATCAAGCCTGCGGCGTCGGGGTCGGCCGCACTGCGCGCTCGCCGGCCGATGATCTCGGCCGCCGCCCTGAGGTCGCCGTAGAGCGCCTCCGCCAGCGCCTGCCAGCCGTGCGCGCGGGCGCGCAGGCCGGCCAGCCCGGCCGCCTCGAGCTGCTGGACCGCGTGCCTCAGCGCGCGGCGCGCGTCCGCTATCTCCCAGCGGCGCAGCCGGGCGGTGCCAAGGGCGAGCCAGAGCGTGCCCGAGCGCCCGGTGGGCGGACAGCGTGCCCGCGGTCGCCTGCGCGCGTTCGGCCAGCATCGGCGGCCGCGGGCGAGGGTCGGCTCGTCGGCGGTGTGCATCACCCGCAGCGCGGCCAGCCAGAGCTCGACCACCGGCCGGACGGCTCGCCGCCGCCCATCGTCTGCTGCGCGCCGGTCTAGGTAGGCGATGGCGCGGACTCCGGGCCGCCGCGGCACAGCCGGGCCGCGCCGAGCGCCGCCGCGACAGCCGGGTCATCCGCCCGGCGATCGGCCGGGAACCGGCCGATGACCGCCTCGAGCTCCGCCGCCCGGCCGCCGAGGGCGGCCGCGATGCCCACTTCCGCCAGCGCGCGCGATGCGAAGTCCCAGTCACCCGCCTCGACCGAGCACTCGGACCGCCGCCACCGCCTCCCCGCGCGCGGCATGCCACCGCGCCGCCCGGCCTGCCAGCACCGGCACCTCGGCCTGGGAGCTGACGGCGGAGCTCGGCCGTCAGCAGGATCGCGCAGGAACGGGTGATAGCAGTACTGACCGGCGCTGTCCCTGGCCACCAGGCTGTTCTCGCGGACGAGCCGGTCGAGCACCCGCGCGCCGCCGGAGCCGCCGGTCAGCCAGTCGGCGAAGTCGCCGGTGAGCCGCTCGGCCATGCTCGTCCTGAGCAGGAACTGGCGGATTCCGGTCGGCTGCCGGTCCAGGATCTCGTCGCGGAGGTAGTCGGCGGCGGCCGGATCGCTGCCGACATGGCTGATGGTGCCGGAACCGCGCCGGGTCGCGTGCGCGGCCAGCCGCAGCCCCGCCATCCAGCCCTCGGTGTAACGGAGCAGCTCGTCGCGTTCCGCTGCCGCGACCTGGAGGCCGAGCTTGGCCAGGTACGCGTCCGCCTCGGCGCTTGCGCAGGCCAGGTCGCTCGCGTCAAGCTCGGCCAGGTCGCCGCCGATCCGCATCTTCGCCAGCTGCAGGCCGGGCGCGTACCGTCCGCACAGGATGAGCCGCAGGCCGACCGGGGCGTGATGGACCAGGAAGCTGAGCTCGGGCAGCACGCCGCCGCCGGCCAGCGTGTGCACGTCATCGAGTACCAGCGTGATCAGGGAGCCGGAGCCCCGGACCGCGTCCGCCAGGCTGACCGACAGGTCGTCGGACGCGCTGCGGCTGCGGGGCACCAGGATGGGCTCAGGGGGCGGCGGCGCGGCCGACCCGTCGGCCAGCGCGGCGGCCACATTGGCCCAGAACCTGGACGGGTCCCGGTCGCCCTCGTCGACCGTGAGCCAGGCGACCCGTGACGACCGGGCCGCTGACTGGGCCCAGATCGCGCAGGCCAGGGTCTTTCCGGCGCCGGCCGGGGCCGCGATCACCGTCACCGGGTGAGCGGCGGCCCGCTCGATCAGGCCGGTAACGCGGGGACGGTTCAGCACGCCCGCAGTCAGCGCCGGCACCCGCAGCTTGTCACCCCGAAGCCCGGGGTTCATCCTGGTATCACCTATAACGGCGGCCGCACGCGCCATTTATCCCCCTGCATCCTCTGCATCCACTTCCGCATCGGCTCCCGTGAACGGGGAAGGTACCCCTAGCTGACGCCGGTCAACCCGCCTACACCCACGCTGGGTGATATCTCACCTACTTACAGTGAGTAAATTCCGATCCCGCGAGGCCTGATCGCCCAGGGCGTAGCCGCTGGCCGCCGTCGCAGGAAGAGGCGGGCACGAGCGCGGTGTTTACCCGGTGTTGGGTACAAAAATGGCCGCTAGGGAAATAAGCCAGAGCACTGGGACACCGCCGGCCGCGGATGCTCGTCAGCCGGCCAGAAGGGTGCGTCCGATGAGCAAGCAAGCCTCGACCCCGCCGCCGGGCGATAAGCCGACGCCAGGGAAGACACCGCCGCCGCCGCCGGCCTGGCGGCACTCGCTGCTGCCGTTGGCGATCATCATCGCGTTCTTCCTCTGGATCTTCCTGTCGCCGCTGCACGGGTCATCGTCGACCAACCTCACCTTCACGCAGTTCCAGAACGACCTGACCGCGAAGACCGTCAAGACGGTGAACATCCCGCAGGGCACCGGCACCGCGACCGGCACGCTGAAGAACGGCACCAACTTCACCGTGACCCTCCCGTCGCCGCAGCCGGACTCGCTGGCGAACGAGCTGACCGCGTCCGGGGCGGCGACGACCTATACCGCCCCGTCGTCGGGGTTCGGTTCTGAGCTGTTGTCGTGGCTGATCCTGATCGCGGTGCTGGCGCTGCCGCTGTGGTTCTGGTTCCGGCTCTCGCGGGGCGCGGCCGGCGGCGGGGCGATGGGCGGGGTGCTCGGCGTCGGCAAGTCCCGGGCGAAGGTGTTCGACGAGGAGCGCCCGTCGACCACGTTCGCCGACGTGGCCGGCTACGACGGCGCGAAGGCCGAGATCAGCGAGGTCGTCGACTTCCTGCGACGGCCCGAGCGGTCGCGCGGGCCGGCGCCGTGGTCCCGCGCGGGGTGCTGATGGTCGGCCCGCCCGGCACCGGTAAGACGCTGCTCGCGCGGGCGGTGGCGGGCGAGGCGGACGTGCCGTTCTTCTCGGTCTCCGGGTCCGGTTTCGTGGAGCTGTTCGTCGGCGTCGGCGCGGCCCGGGTCCGCGACCTGTTCGCCGAGGCCCGCAAGCGGGCGCCGTCGATCATCTTCATCGACGAGATCGACGCGATCGGGCAGCGCCGGGCCGGGTCGGGCGCGGTCGTCTCCAACGACGAGCGGGAGCAGACCCTCAACCAGCTGCTGGCGGAGATGGACGGCTTCGACCCGTCGGCGGGCGTCGTGGTCCTCGGCGCGACCAACCGGCCCGAGGTGCTCGACCCGGCGCTGCTGCGCCCGGGCCGGTTCGACCGGCAGGTCACGATCCCGCTGCCGAACGTCAGCGAGCGGGCCGCGATCCTCAAGGTGCACGTCCGCGGCAAGAAGCTCGCGCCCAACGTCGACCTGACCGTGGTCGCCCGGGGCACCCCCGGGTTCTCCGGGGCGGACCTGGCCAACCTGGCCAACGAGGCCGCGATCTTCGCCGTCCGCGACAACCGCGACGTGATCACCGCCGACGACTTCTTCGCCGCCAGGGACCGCGTCATCCTCGGCCGCCGGGAGGGATCGAACGTGCTGCTGCCCGAGGAGAAGCACGCGGTCGCGGTCCACGAGTCCGGTCACGCCCTGGTCGCCGCGCTGGCCGAGCACGCCGACCCGGTCGCGAAGGTCACCATCCTGCCGGCCGGGCAGGCCCTCGGCGTCACCGAGCAGCTGCCCCTGGTCGAGCGGCACATGTACGGGGAGGACTACCTGTACGACTCGCTGGCGGTGCGGCTCGGCGGCCGGGCGGCGGAGCTCGTCGTCCTCGGCCAGGGCTCGACCGGCGCGGGCAACGACCTGGCGGGCGCGACCGACCTGGCCACCAAGATGGTCCGCGAGTTCGGGATGTCGGCCGTCCTCGGCCCGGTCGGGTACCCCGAGGGCGGCTCGGTCTTCCTCGGCGGCGGCGGCCCCGGCATGTCCAGCCGCCCCTACGCCGAGGCGACCCAGGCCGCGATCGACGGCGAGGTCTCCAAGCTGCTGCGCCAGGCCGAGGCCCGCGCGGTGGAGGAGCTCACCAACCACCGGGCCGAGCTCGACGCCCTGGTCAGCCTCCTCCAGGAGAAGGAGACGGTCGACGGCAAGGACGTCTACCGGCTGGCGGGCCGCCCCGACAAGTCGGCCGGGCTGGCGGCCCCGCCGATGGTGGTCGCCCCGCACCCGGCCGACGCGCAGGCCGCTGGAACCGGGATTGCCAGCGCCGACGGCTCGACGTCTGACTCGTAGCAGTAAGGCCGTCGTCGTCGCCCGGCGGCGATCCGGCACCAGGGCCCCAGCCGGCCCTGGTGCCGGATAGTCTCGGAGGCATGGCCCCTGGCATCTCCGCCCTTCCGGAGTTCATCCCGAGCCCGCCGATTAACGCATTTCATGTCGGCCCGCTGGATATTCACTTCTACGCCCTTGGCTACATCATCGGGATCACGCTGGCGATCCTGATCACCAGGCGGCGCTGGCGCGCGCTCGGCGGCAACCCGGACCTGGTCAACGACATCGCGCTCTGGGTGGTGCCCGCCGGCATCATCGGCGGCCGCATTTACTTCGACATCACCACGCCCGAACGACATCCCGCACGTGTGGTACGGGCCGTTCGCGGTCTGGACCGGCGGCCTCGGCATCTGGGGCGGCGTCGCGCTCGCGGCCGCGGTCGGGGCCTGGCGGCTGCACCGGCTCGGCATCACCGTGGGCCCGTTCGCGAACGCGATCGCCCCGGCGCTGCTCGTCGCCCAGGCGGTCGGCCGGATCGGCAACTATTTCAACAAGGAGCTGTTCGGCAAGCCGACAACGCTGCCGTGGGGCCTGGAGATCCCGTACTCCTACCGGGTGGCCGGCGGTATTCCGACCCAGGATCTGCACTTCGCGACCTTCCAGCCGTCATTCCTGTACGAGCTGATCTGGGATCTGGCCTTGGCCGCTTTCCTGGTCTGGCTGGGGCACCACGCCCGGATGAGGCCGTGGACGCTCTTCGCGCTGTACGTGGCCGGCTACTCGGCCTATCGGATCTTCGAAGAGACGATCAGAATCGATTCTTCCGAGTATTTCCTCGGCCTGCGGCTGAACATGTTCGTCGCGATCGCCCTGACCGTGGCCGGGCTGGTCTGGTTCGCCCTGGCCCAGCGCCGTCCCGAGCGGCCCTTCAGCGTGCTCCCGGCCAGCGCGGCCGGATCGGTTGACGACGTCAAGCCGGACGAGGCCGCCGCCGTCACGGCCGACCCGGAGGACGTCGCCGACGTTCAGACCGATCCAGACGGCGGCGAGGCTGGCGATCAGGCGCAGGCCGCCGAGTCGCCTGCCGCGGAGCAGGCCGGGGCGGACGACGCCACAGTCGCGACGGTCCGTTCCGACGAATGATTTTTTAAGGCCGCCGCGATGCCGGCGACCTTCGCCCCCGTCGCCTTGATCAGGTCGGCGGGGGCGATCTCCATTTGCAGGCCGCGGCGGCAGGCGCAGCAGAACATCGCGGCGAGCTCGAGCGCGGAGGCGTCGATGACGATGGGCAGGCGCCGCTTCTGCCCGACCGGGGAGATGCCGCCGACGACGTAGCCGGTGGCGCGCTCGGCGGTGGCGGCGTCGGCCATGACCGCCTTCTTGCCGCCGACGGCGGCGGCGAGCGCCTTGAGGTCGAGATGGCGGCTGACCGGCACCACGCCGACCGCCAGGGCGCCGCCGTCCACGGTCGCCACCAGCGTCTTGAACATCCGCTCGGGCGGGACGCCGAGGGCCGCGCTCGCCTCAAGCCCGAATGAGCCGGCCCGCGGATCGTGCGTGTACTCGTGCAGGGCGAACCGGATCTTCGCCCGCTCGAGGGCGATCGTCGCCGTGGTGCCTCGGGTAGCCACGAACGGCCACAGTACCCGGCGGGCCGGGAGCGCGCTGAACTCGGTAACCTATCCGGTCATGAGCGATGTGCTTGCTGCGGACCGAGTACTGATGGCGCTGGCGCTTGAGCAGGCGCGGGCGAGCCTCGACGCGGGCGGTGTGCCGGTGGGGGCGGTGCTCGCGGCGGGCGGCGAGGTGCTCGCGGCCGGGCACAACGAGCGGGTCCAGCACGGCGACCCGGTCGCGCACGGCGAGATCGCCTGCCTCCGCAACGCCGGCCGGCGGCCTTCCTACGCCGACACCACGCTCTACACCACGCTGTCGCCGTGCCAGATGTGCACCGGCGCGATCCTGCTCTTCCAGATCCCGCGGGTGGTTGTCGGCGAGGCCAGGACCTTCGAGGGTGACCTGGGCTTCCTGCGCGGCCGCGGCGTCGAGATCGTACTGCTCGACGACCCGGCCTGCATCGCCGCCATGGAGGAGTTCCAGACCCGCTATCCGCACGTCTGGAGCGAGGACATCGGCGGCCGCTGACGGTCGCAGTGCATTCGCCGCTGACCGTGGGCGATAAACTCCCACCTTGTGAGCAGCGTTGTTTCGGCCGAGGTGAGCGAGCGGTTTCCTGACGTGCCGGCCCTGGCGGCGGCGCTCGACAAGACCGGCTACATGGCCGGGGACCAGCTGGCGGCGGCGCTGTTCCTCGCGGTGCGGATGGGGCAGCCGATCCTGCTGGAGGGCGAGCCGGGGGTCGGGAAGACCCAGGCCGCCAAGGCAATCGCCGAGGCGCTCGACACCGTGCTGGTCCGGCTGCAGTGCTACGAGGGCATCTCCTCGGCCGAGGCGCTCTACGAGTGGAACTACCCCAGGCAGCTGCTCGCGATCAGGCTGGCCGAGGCGACGCACGAGCAGATGCGCGAGACCGACCTGTTCCGCGAGGAGTTTCTGCTCTCCCGGCCGCTGCTGACCGCGCTCGACCACCCCGGACCACGGCCCGCCGTGCTGCTGATCGACGAGGTGGACCGGGCCGACGACGAGTTCGAGGCATTCCTGTTCGAGATGCTGGCAGAGTCCTCGGTAACCATTCCCGAGCTGGGGACGCGGCACGCGGTGGTGCCGCCGGTGGTCATCCTCACCTCGAACAGGACCAGGGACCTGCACGACGCGCTGAAGCGGCGCTGCCTCTACCACTGGATCGGCTTTCCCGACCCGGCCCGGGTGGCCGCGATCATCAGGCGACGGGTGCCGGCCGCCGGCGAGACGCTCGCGGGCGAGGTGGCCGCCGCCGTGGCGCGGCTGCGGGCGCTTGAGCTGACCAAGTCGCCGGGCATCTCCGAGGCGATCACCTGGGCGCGGGCGCTGACCGTGCTCGGCGCCCCGGCGCTGTCGGCGGACGCGGCCGACGCCACGATGAGCGTCGTGGTCAAGTACCCGGAGGACGAGCAGACGGTGCGGGAGGCCGGGCTGGCGTCTGTCATCCGGCATGGCTGACGGACCCCCGCTGCCGCAGGCCGATTACGCGGCGCTGGCCGCCGTGCTGGCGGTGGCGCTGCGGTCGGCCGGGCTGCAGGCCGGACCCGATCGCAGCGGGCGGCTGGCGGGCGCGCTGACCGTGATGCACGCGACCACGCTGGCGGAGCTGCACGCCTGCGCGCTCGCGACCATGGTGTCGGGACCCGCGCAGGTTGACGCGTTCGAGCGGGTGTTCAGGGAGCTGTTCGGACCGGGCGGGCCGGGCGGATCGCGGCGGCCCGAGGTGATCGCCCCGCAGCCGAGCATGGTGGTCGACTCGGTGGAACGGGCGGACGCTCCCGCCGACGGTTCTGACCCGTCGGCCGCCGGGGCCGAAGACCTGCCGGAGGAGCTGCGCGGGCTCGACGAGTCGCTGGTGGAGGCGGCCGAGGCCTCCGAGGCCTCGGCCGACCCGGACTCCGAAGCCGACCCCGAGCAGGGCCGTCCGGCCGTCCGCCGGGTCGCGTCGATGACCGAGCGGCTCCGCCAGCGGGACTTCGCGCAGCTCTCGCCGTCAGAATTGGCGCAGCTGGCGACCCTCATGCGGCAGCTCGTGATCGCGGTGCCGCCCCGTCGCACCCGGCGCTACCGGCCGCGCAAGGACGGTGCCAGGCTCGACATGCGCCGGACCATGCGGCAGGCCATCCGCACCGGCGGCGAGCCGATCGCGATCGCGCGGCAGGCGGTGCGGGTCCGGCAGCGGCGGCTCGTCGTCCTGTGCGACATCTCCGGCTCGATGGAGCCCTACGCGCGGGCGATCCTGCAGCTGATGTACGTTGCCTCCCGCGCGACGGCCGCGTCAGGCGGGGGCGGCTCCGGGTTCTCCGGCCCGACCAGGGACGCCGCGCGGCCGCGGACCGAGGTCTTCACGTTCGCGACCCGGCTGACCCGGCTGACGCCGTACCTGGCGGCCGCCACCCCGGAGTCGATGCTGGCGCGGGCCGGCCAGGCCGCCCCGGACTGGGCGGGCGGGACCAGGATCGGCGCGGCGCTGCGCGAGTTCAACGACCGCTACGGCACCCGCGGCATGGCCCGCGGCGCCGTGGTGCTGATCATCTCCGACGGCTGGGAAACCGGCGACCCGGCGCTGGTCGGCGCTCAGATGGCACGGTTGCACCGGGTCGCCTACCGGATCGTGTGGGCGAACCCCCGGACGCAGAGCGACCGGTACCGGCCGGAGGTCGGCGGCATGGCCGCCGCCTGGCCGTACTGCGACGCCGTGGTCAGCGCGCACAACTTCGAGTCGCTGGACGAGCTGCTGGCCGCCCTCCGGGCGCCCCGGACGCGTCACACCAGCCCGGCGATCGCCCGTTCGACGGTGATGACCGCGGCCGCGATCTCGGAGACCGGGCCCGCGGCGAGCGCGAGCTTGGAGAGCAGCTGACGCACGCGGGAGACGTCGGGGCGGTCCTTGCCCATCTCGGCGGCGGCCTCCTCGGCCGCCGCCTGAGCGCCCGCCTCATCGGTCAGTTCGCCGGTGTGGTCGCCGATGGCCGCCAGCAGGTCGCGCATGAGGCCGGCTAGCTCCGCCCGCTCCAGGCCGGAGTCCGGCTCCGTCGGCTGGCTGACCACCTGCGACGCGCGGGCGCCCGGTCCCTGGGCGAGCGCCCCGATGTGCACGGTGCCGCCGCTGATGACGATGCCCCTCGGCTCGGGTGGCTGCGTCACTGTGATTCACCGCCTTGTCTCAAGAGCGACTGAACCCCTTGGGCGAATTGCGTCATGCCCGCCCGCGCCTGGTCCCCGACCGCGACGCTGCCGGCCTTGAACTCTCCGCCGGAGACCAGCAGTCCGTTGTTGAGGATCATCGACCGCTGCTCCTGGAACTGGGACGTGTCGATGTTGTGAGATTCGAGGAAATCCACGATCGTGTCAAGCACCTGACGATCGATGAACTTCGTGCTCAGATCGCGATCTACCTGCTGGAAGTATCTTCGGTAATGGCGCGCCTGGGCAAGTTCGCGGACGCTCGTCATCGCCCCGAAGTTATATTCAGGGTCGGTCCTGATCTGGCGAAGCGCCGCGCGTTCGGTGTGCCAGCCCAGGCCCGTTCTCAGCAGCAGGCGGCTGATACGGAAGGGCGCGCGGATCACCGTGCCTGCGATCGCCGTCGGCACGCTCCGGAGCTCGGCGCGCAGCTTCTTCCCGAACGGCCAGGAGGCCAGCCGGTCGGCCTGCCGGTATTGCGGTTGCAATGGCGCCAGCAGGAAATGCTGGACCTCGGCCAGCAGCGCGGTGCCCCGCCTGGTGAAGTTGACGAAGACGGAAAGAACCAGATCGCCTTCCCACGTTTGCAGCCGTATGCACTGATAGGAACGGTTGGCCAATTCCGGCTCGCGCGTCAGCTGGGCCAGCCGTTCGGCGCTAACGCCGGCCACCGGCCGTCCCTCCGGGTCGGGGAGGAATCTCGCGTCGTCCCTGATATGCTGCCCGTCCACCAGCAGGCGGTTCTCGATCGTCAGGTCGGCCAGCCCGATCGCCGCCATATCGCGCTCTATTTCCCGGTAGAACTCCTCAACCTCGAATGACAGCGGCTCAAGCCGGACCTGGCCGCCCGGTGCCTCCTTCCCGCGGGCCAGGTTGATCGCGAACGACCAGCCGCCCCGGGAGACGCCGCTGCCGACGAATGGGCTGTAGGTTCCGTACACGCTGATGTCGCCCTGTTCGGCTGCCAGCGCGTCGGCAACCTGGGCATGCTCGGCCGCGGTGAGCCACGGCCGATCGTCGCGATCGAACCTCTCCCTGGTCAGCTGCCCGGTGATCAGGTAGCGGCTGACCCAGCGTTCGGCGAACGCGACCAGGCCGGCCAGGGCGATGAGGATGACGATGACGCGCAGGCCGGTCAGCCGGCGGTAGTCGAAAATCACCGGCAGGATGGAGATCAGGATCGCGGCGATCAATCCGTCCCTGATGTTCTGCCGCCGCCGGGCGGCGAAGCAGTGCGCGAGCACGCTCGCCATGTCTATCCCGAGCGAGGGGACCACCGCGCGATGCGGGTCCATCACCACCTCGTCGACCACGCGCCGGGCGTAGCGGTCATCCAGGTGCGGGGCGGTACAGAGATAGCGGGTCATCTCCGGCTGGGCCGGCCGTGCCCGCGGGCCTTGGTCGGGCGCGGCCTCCGGGCCGGGCGCCTGCCCGGGCGCCCGGCCGTCGGGCACCAGGCCGAGCTCGCGGCCGAGGAGCAGGGCGATCCCGGCCGCCGCCATCGCCAGCCCGGCCCCGACGCCGATGTTGGCGCTGTCAAGCAGCCATCCGTCATAGCCGCGGAGCGGGAACAGCCACCCGAACACGTTCGAGTAGCCGAAGTAAATGAGGCAGAGGACGCCCCCGCTGATGAGCACGCCGGCCGCGAAGCGGCGATCGGGCCGCCGCCGGCCAAGCACGGTCAGGCCGGCCCCGAGCACGAGGACTACCGGGCCCGCGACCAGCAGCAGGAAGTTCGACACGGCGCTGAGCACCAGGCTGACCGGGCCGGCCGCCCAGGGCGTGAACGCGTACGCGTAGCAGGTGCCGACCGCGACGGCGATGACGGCGGCGGCCGCGGCGAGCTTCGCGAACAGGACCGCGCCCGGCCGCGCAGACTGGGCGCCGGGGTCGGCCTGGGCGGTTCGCGGGGCGCGGTTCTCCGCCCGCGCCATCACCCCGGCGATCAGCACGACCCCCGACCCGAGCATGCCGATGAACACCGCGCGACCGGGCCCGGGGGCGCCCGGCAGCCGCGCGTCCAGGAATATGTCGAGCAGCTCCAGATAGTTCAGGTACCCGAAGGCGCCCGTGGCCAGCAAGACGCCACTGGCCACCCGGCTGCCGCCAGGACCGCGGGCGCTGGCGAGCAGCACGGTCGCGGCCGCGGCGAAGAACGGCAGCACGAACATCGCCGCATAACCAGCCCAGTACAGACGCGTGGTCATGATGTCAAGCAGCGAAAGGGCCGGGTTGAGTACAACCAGGTTCGCTATCAGGACGCCGATACCGACAATGCCGACCACGATGCCGGCCGGCACGGTGATGCTGCGCCAGGCGCGAATAATCGCCAGCATGCAGGCGGAAACGAGCACGGCGACAATCACCGCCTGCCAGGTCTTGCTCATCAGGCTCGGATGCCCGTAGACGAGAACCTGGTCGACGGGATTGCTTATCCGCGGTACCAGCGGCTGCGCGTCCGCCGTTATCAACAGCAGGGTGCCGATCGCGGCGACGATAACCGAGGTCGCGCTGCGATCGGGTGAGAAGATGCCGAGAAACCCGGGCTTCCGCGGAGGCGGATCCGGAATGTCGTAAGCCATCTCGCCCCTCTCGGTGCCTGCCTCCGAGGCTACCCGGAAAGCGCCCTAATTTATAACTATATAGATGGGCTTTCCCGATTCGATGTTTCTGCACGTGCATTGGCAATTTGCTGAGCCCGGGCGTCCGGCTGATGCCGCCGGGGCATGAAGGCGCCATGACGAAGTCCCGTCCGCGAAGGTCACAGCCGCCCGCCGTCGTGCACGATCTGACCGCCACGATCGGCGACCGACGCGCCCGCGGCCGGGCGGCGAGGAAGCGAGCCAAGCGGGGCGGGCTCGGGCACTGGGACGAACGCGACCGGGGGCACGACGCGCTCGGCACGATCCTGGCGCAGAACAAGATCCGGGTTCCCGAGCTCGTTCCCCTCCGGCACTACCGGATGGCGGTCTCCCCGTGGAACTACTACCGGGGCGCGGCGGCGGTGATGGCGGGCGACCTGGCCTCGCAGCCCGACAGCGGGCTGATCGTGCAGCTGTGCGGCGACGCGCACGTCCTCAACTTCGGACTGTGGGCCACACCCGAGCGGAACCTGTCGTTCGACCTGCGCGACTTCGACGAGACGCTGCCTGGACCGTTCGAGTGGGACGTCAAGCGCTTTGCCGCCAGCCTGGTGGTGGCGGCCCGAGAGAACGGGATCAGGCCGAAGGTGGCCAATGCGGCGGTGGCGGCCGGGGTGGAGGCCTACTGCCGCCGCATCCGCCTCTACCGGACGATGCCCGAGCTCGACACCTGGTACGACAACATGCACGTCGACAGCCTGATCAGCTATTTCGGCCGGCCGACCGCGGGCGGGTCTCCGTCCACATCGAGAAGAAACGCAAGCGCCGGACCAGCCGCGGCGCGTTCGCCAAGCTCACCACGATGGTGCACGGGCGGCCGCGGATAACCGAGGAACCCCCGATTCGGGTCACGATCAGCGACGCCGAGCAGGACGACCTCACCGACCACCTGCTGGCCGAGTACCGGCTGACCCTGCAGGAGGACCGCCGAAGCCTGTTCGACCGGTTCACGGTGGTCGACGTGGTGCGTCAGGTGGTGGGCGTCGGCAGCGTCGGCATGCGGGTCTACCTGGTCCTGCTCGAGGGCCGCACCGGCGCCGACCCGCTGTTCCTTCAGGTCAAGCAGGCCGGGCCGTGTACGAGAAGCACACTCGCAGCAGCCGCCACGACAATCACGGCGCCCGGGTGATCAGCGGCAAGCGGCTGATCCAGAGCGCCACCGACATCTTCGTCGGCTGGGGCTCGCTGCACGGGAAGGACTACTACGTCAGGCAGTTCAGGGACATGAAGATCATCCCGAGCACCGAGCTCATCGCCCCCCGCCTGGTCGAGTTCGCCACCGCCTGCGGCGAGACGCTGGCCCGGGCCCACGCCCGGTCCGGTGACCCGGTGGCCATCGACGCTTACATCGGGAAGGGCCCCAAATTCGCGGCCGCGCTCGGCCGGTTCGCCCGCCAGTACGCCGACCAGAACGAGCGAGACCACGCCCAGCTCGTCAGGGCCATCGCTAAAGGCAAGGTAGAAAGCCAGATCACCGGTTAGTTTCAGCCAGATCAAAACCATTTTATCGAACGGACCGTGCGTGACTCCCTCCATCTCAGCGTCTCGTCGATGGCATAGTCGACAGAAATCGAACAATGCCAGGTCCTCATGGGCAAGGCGGCCGACGGCGACCGGGGATTAACACACGGTCCTCATCGTCACCACGCTTAACAGGCCGGATGGATTTCAGGGTCATTGTGGGGACTTCGGGTCGCGGGGTGCCCCCGACAGCACACGCTGACGCCGGCGGCCGGAAATCGCGACCCCCAACGGAACACGATCATGGCTCCCGCCCAGGGCGGCTGGCCGGCATCCGCAGTCTCAGAACCCGCACCCGCCCACCGGATACGCGCCACAAACCGACGCCGGAGTCTTTGGTTGCTTGCCGATTGACAACCTTGTTACCGCGATGAAACCGTTCGAAAGAGGTCAGAGGTCGAACTGGTCGGGGTCAAGCGGAGGTGCGGCATGCTGCGGGCGGAAGAGAACGAGACCTTGACCAGGGTGGGTCCCGGGACGCTCATGGGCGAGTTGCTCCGCCGCTACTGGACGCCGGCCTGCCTCACCGCCGAGGTCCCGGAGGCGGGCGGCGCGCCTGCCCGGGTCCGGCTGCTGGGCGAGAACCTGGTCGCCTACCGCGACAGTTCCGGACGGGTGGGGTTGCTGCAGGAGAACTGCCCGCACCGGGGCGCGTCCCTGTACTTCGTGCGCAACGAGGGCGCCGCCCTGCGCTGCGTGTACCACGGGTGGGCGTTCGACGCCGACGGGCGATGCGTGGACATGCCGAGCGAGCCGCAGCCGTTCTGCGACAAGGTGCGGATGCGGTCGTACCCGACCCATGAGTCCGGCGGCGTCGTCTGGGCCTACCTGGGTCCCCGGGAGACGATGACGCCGTTCAGGGACTTCGGCACCGAGGGGCACGACGGAGCCGAGTTCATGGCGACGAAGCAGGTGACCACCTGCAACTGGGTGCAGGCGATGGAGGGCAACCTCGATACGGCCCACATCTCCCACCTGCATCAGTTCGACGGGATCGATGACATCCCCGACGACGGCTCCGACAAGCCCGGCTACCCGTCCAACGCGATGTCCTGGAAGTTCTGGCGATACGATCGCGCCCCGCGCCTCGAACTCGAGGAAACCTGGTACGGGTACCGCTACGCCGGCGTCAGGACCACGCCCAACGGCAACACCCATGTGCGCGTCACCGCCTACGCGCTGCCCTATTCGACAATGGTCGCCAGCATTCCGTTCAGCGTGGGCCACGGACTGTTCGTGCCGATCGACGACGAGAACTGCTGGCGCTATTTCGTCGGGCCGAAGGCCAGGCCGAACCCGCGCGAGCTCGGCGGCGCGAACCTGTTCTCGGTCGCCCCGTTCTCGACGCCGATCTCGGCCTTCACCGACGGCATCATCCCGCGCCGCCACACTCCCGAGAACGACTACCTGATCGACCGCGATACCCAGCGCAGCGGCATCTTCAGCGGCGTCTCCGACTTCGTCAGCCAGGACCTCATGGTGACCGAGTCGATGGGCCCGATCTACGACCGGACCCAGGAGCAGCTCGGCTCGACCGACCGGGCGATCAGCCGGATGCGGCACATCCTCATCTCGGCCGCCAAGGGCCTGGCCGACGGCAAGGAGCCGCCAGCGGTGGCGGCTGGGCCCGACTACGCGTCAATCCGTGGGGCGGAGAAGATCCTCGAGCCCGGCGAGGACTGGCGCGGCCTCGGCACCGACGCGGACCCGGTCGTCCGCGAGGCCCTCGGGGTCGACTGACGCGCTACGGCTCGGTCCAGAGCAGCCTCGCGAGTGATCCTCGAACGTCACCGGGGATAAGACCCGCTGCGCGGTGATGCCCGCTAAGCGGGCACTGGCCGCCCGCTCCTCGAGGTGCAGCTGGCGAATCTCGGCCGTCCGGAGCGCGGGCAGCCGCCGGTGGCTGGCGGGACTGAGTCGCAGGAAGCCCGCCTGCAGGATCTGCAGCGTGTCTCCGTGGGAGACCAGCAGGATGTGCCGGCCGGAGTACCGCCGTTCCAGGTCAGCGATGAGCGCGGTGGTCCGGTTAAGCACCGCGGCGACCGGTTCGACGCCGCCGCCGACCTGGTCGGAGTCCGTCGCGTCGGCCGCCCAGACCCGGTTGTAGTTGTTGGTCGCCGACCCTTCCCAGTCCCCGAAGGACCGTTCGCGGAGCGCCTCGCTCATATTGACCTCCGGCGCGTTGAGGTGCGCGCGCACGATCTCCGCCGTTTGCCGCGCCCGCGAGAAGTCGGACGAGAAAATGACGGTGTCCCTCGACAGGCCGCAGGCCTGCGCGGCCTCGAGCGCCTGGGCCTGGCCGAGCCCCGATAGCCCGTAATCGCCGCCCCGGTCGTTTTCGATGCGACTGACGATGATGCCGGCCACGTTCGCCCTGCTCTGCCCGTGCCGCATGATGCTGAAGGTGTTCGCCAGGCGATCTACGCCGCTCAGATGGTTGGCGGAGCTGCTGGGGCCGATCAAGGAATCCGCTGGCCGATCCCGGCCGGGCCGACGCCGCTTTCCGCTCCGCACAGCCACGCGATGATCTCAGCAGCAGGCCGGTCAAGGGCCGACCGGTAGCCCTGGCCGGCCCACATGCTCATGCGTTCGGTGTCGCCCTTGCCTGCGGCGGCGGCCCGCAGCGAGCGGGTGGCGTTGTTGATCTCCGGATAGCCGGCCGGCGCATCGACGTGGTCGAGCATGAACTGGTTGACCAGACCACGGGCCCACCGGCCGCTGAAGGCCCTGGTCATCGCCGTCGTCGTGTAGCGCGGATCGACGAGCGCGTCCTTGTACAGCGGGTTCGCGCCGCTCTCCCGGCAGCGCAAGAACGCCGTCCCGCACTGGACCGCGACCGCCCCCGCCGCCAGCGCGACCTCGACCTGACCCGGCTCCATGATGCCGCCCGCCGCGATCAGCGGGAGGTCGGTGACCGCGGCGACGTGGCCCAGCAGGGGAATCAGGCGATGACCGTCCCCGGTAGCGCTGTCGTTGGCGAACGTGCCCCGGTGACCGCCCGCCTCCGAGCCCTGGACGCAGAGGGCATCGGCGCCGGCGGCGGCCGCGATCGCGGCCTCGCTCGGGTCGGTCACGGTCACCACGACCAGGCAGCCGGCGCCTGACAGCGCCTCGATCACCCCGGCCGGGGGGCAGCCGAAGGTGAAGCTGACCAGCGCGGGCGGATCTGCCAGCAGGATCGCGATCTTCTCCGCGAGGCGATCGTCATCCCAGATCGCCTCGCCCAGGGGCGCGCCGACCGCCTCGGCGTGGGCTGCCAGCGAGCTGACGTACTCCGCGATCGACTCCGCCTTGGTCGACGGAAGGCCGGGGACGAAAAGATTCACCCCGAACCGGTCCGGGCTGGCGGCCCGGACGGCTGCGATCTCGGCCGTCATGGCCGCCGGCGTCTTGTATCCGGCGGCCAGGAAGCCCACCGCCCCGGCGTCGGCGGCCGCGATCACCAGCTCGGGGGTTGACGGCCCGCCAGCCATCGGCGCCACGATCAGCGGGCGGCGCATCCAGTCGAGAACGTTTCGTTTCGCCATCGCTGCGCAGCTTATCCGGCCCCCGGCGCCAGGAGACCCTCACTCCCTCGGCCAGTGGGCCGGCACCCCGAGATGGCCCGCCAGCTCCTCGTATCGGTCCTGGGCCAGCACCAGCCGGGCGGCCAGCAGGATCGCCCGGGGATCGGCGCCGGGCGGCCGCAGTACGCAGACCGTGCCGTCCGCGTCGCAGTGGGTGACGACGAGCCGGTCATAGTCGGCCAGCACAATGCGCGCGCCCGCCGTGCCCGCGCGAACGGCCCGTCTGCGCCGAACGATGGCCAGCGTCGGCTCGGTCAGGAACGCGGTGCCGATGAGCAGCCCGGCCGCCACCAGCACGATCTCCAGCCACCGCGGCAGTCCGGCGACGGCCGGCGGGCTCGCCTGCGCCGTCCGTGGATGCCCGTTGGCGGCAGGCGACGCCGGTTGCCGTACTGGTGCCGTTGATCGCGCCGGTGCCGATGCGAATAGCGATGCCGGTGCCGGTGCCGGTGCCGGTGCCGGTGCGCGCAGAGGCCGGTGCCCTGGTCGGCGTCGGCAGCTGGCGAGAACCGGGCGACCCTGACGGTACGTGGCCGGGAGCTGGCGTCAATGACCGGGCTGGCGTTTGGCGGGGGATCGCGAGCACTGCTCCCACCCGGAGTGCATTGGGATTGGTGCCGATCACCCGCCGGTTGGCCGCGTACAGCGCGGGCCAGCCGCCTGCGGTGCCGAGCGCGGAAGCGATGCCAGAGAGAGTGTCGCCGGCCGCGACCACGTACCGAGTGGGCGCTGCCGGGCCGGGCAGTGTCAGGACGGTCCCGGGACGGATGAGTCCCGGATCCGGGCCGACTGACGGACCGGTTGGCCGCGTACAGCGCGGGCCAGCCGCCCCGGACGCCGAGCGCCGCCGCGATGCCAGACAGGGTGTCGCCGGGTTTCACGACGTAGGCTGCCTGAGGTCTGCCCGAGTGGTGGTCACGCTGCTGGTGTAGGGTGGCCTGAGTGGTGATGGTGGTTTTGCTGCTGGTGTTGCTGGTACTACTCGCGATGCGAATGTTCGCCTGGGCCGGGCGGGAGGACCCGATGGGTCCGGCCGCCAGCGAGATGAGCAGGATGCCCCAGGCGAGCACGACGCACGCGGACCTCGTCCGCACGCGCATGATGCCGTCACTTTCCTTCCGGGAAATAAGCGCTGAACGCTCTGGCCCGGCGCCGAACGCTCGAGACCAGCGGGAAGGAAAGCGAAACTAAGCGGGCGATACCTCGGGCAGCAGGGAACGCCACACCGACGCGACGGCAGGGCGGCGCGCCAGGCGCAGCGAGATCAAGGTCATCAGCGCCAGCAGCGCGGCGCAGACCGCGCCCTGAGCGCCGCTCCCGCCGTTGCCACCGCCGCCGAGGCCAGCCGAGCCCCCGACCCCGCCCGCGCCACCGGGCGCGGTCACCGGCCGCGGGAGCACCGGGGCGGGCAACGCTGGCGCGCCCGCCGCGTTCGATGACCGCGAGAACGCGCCTGTCCCCAGGGCGAACGCCGCCGACCTGACGGCGGAGCCGGTCGCGGGTGAGCCCGCGACCTGACGGGACCGGGGCGCGCTCTGCGGGCTGGCGCCGGGCTGGCAGGCCGTGCTCTTACCGGGCCCTCGGGGCGGGACCGAGGTCGTGCTGACCGGGGTCAGCACCTGGGTCACGGGGGTGGTGACGCTGCTGATCGGTGCCACCATCTGGATCACCGGTGCCACCGGCGGGACGGTCTTGACCACGGTGGTGACGATCGGGGTGACCGTGCGGGTAACGGGTGCCAGCGTGTTGACGACCGTGGTGACGACTGGGGCCACCGTCTGGGTGATGGGCGCCAGTGTGTTCACCACGGTGGTGACGATGGGGGTGACGGTGCGGGTTACCGGCGCCACCGTCTTGACGACGGTGCCGACGACCGGAGTCACCGTGCGGACGACAGGCGCCAAGGTCTTGACGGTGCTGCCGACGACGGGGGCGGCGGCGCTGGTGACCGGCGCGAGCGTCTTGACAGTGGTGCTGGCGACCGGTGCGGCAGCGGCGGCGATGGGAGCGACGGTCTTAGCGACCGGCGTGACGACCGGGGGCGCGGTGTTGGTCACGGGGGCCAGGGTCTTGCCGACGGTGGCCACGATCGGGGTCGCCGTGCTGGCAACCGCTGCCAGCCCGGTTGCGCCGCTGGCGACCGTCGAGCCAGCAGCCGTGTGCGTTGACGTCAGCGGAGGCAGCGCCGCGGTCGCCGCGTGCGCCGGGCGGGAGAACAGCAGCATGATCACGAAGATGCCCGCCGCCGCCAGCGCAGCCTGCATGGCTCCAAGAGCCACGCGACGCACCATCGGCTGCATGAGCAGTTCCACTCGACGAGAACCAGGCCGTCCGCCTACCCCCGGCGGCGGCGTCAAACCCCGCGCACACGAACTTGCTGTTCGCTGACCACCGTACAGCTGCATCGCTGACCGGACAAGGGTGAGCCATCCCGGAAAATCGTTTAAGGCGATACGCCCCGGGTTTCTGGCACGATGGGCGGATGTCGCTGGTATTGCGGGCGGGCACCGCCGCTGACGTTGACGCGCTCCTCGGCTGTGGGCCGTGGCGGCGGAGAACGCGGAGCGGGCGCCCGATACCCGCGAGGCGGTCGGCCCTGCTCGGCCGTGATCCAGGTGCGCTGATTGTGGCCGAGCACGCGGGCGAGCTGGTCGGATCGGTCATCGCGCGATCCGAGTGTCGCAGCCCCGGCTTGCGATCCCGCGGCGGTTTCAGCGACCACCCGGTTGATGTGTTGTGTCTTGGCAGCAAGAAATTTGGAGAACGTGGCCGCACCGGCGGGAGTGTCTAAGGCCAGCGCCTGCTGATTCGCGACGGCGCTCTCGATGTCGGCCGCGATGGTGTCGAGCTGCCGCCGTCCTCGCAGCACGCTGACATAGGCAGCCCGCAGCGTGGGGATGACCACCCTGTCGGCCCCGCCGGGTACTCCGACGCTCTCAGCCAACACCGTTTCGCGAGCTCGCGCCGCACCGGCACCGAGACCGGTTTCTTCAGGCACGCCGAAACGGTAATCACGCGGTAAATTTGTGCGACAAGTCACCTTGCCAGCGCCCCGGGCCATTTACTAGGATATCCTAGTATCCAGCCGAATTTGTACTCGAGGACTCCCATGACCACACAGATCCCGCACTTCATTGACGGGAAGCGCACCTCCGGCGCGTCCACCCGTACCGCCGACGTCTTCAACCCGAGCACCGGCGCGGTGCAGGCGAAAGTTCCGATGGCCGGCAAGGCCGATGTGGATGCGGCGGTGGCCTCGGCCGTCGAGGCGCAAAGGGACTGGGCGGCGTGGAATCCGCAGCGCCGGGCCCGGGTGATGATGCGGTTCGTCGCACTGGTCAACGACCACATCGATGAGCTGGCCGAGTTGCTGTCGCTTGAGCACGGCAAGACGCTGGCCGATGCGCGCGGCGACATCCAGCGCGGCGTCGAGGTGATCGAGTTCTGTCTGGGGATTCCGCATCTGCTCAAGGGCGAGTACAGCGAGGGCGCCGGGCCGGGCATCGACGTCTACTCGTTGCGCCAGCCGTTGGGCGTGGTCGCGGGCATCACCCCGTTCAACTTCCCCGCGATGATCCCGCTGTGGAAAGCCGGACCGGCGCTGGCCTGTGGAAATGCGTTTGTGCTCAAGCCCAGTGAGCGCGACCCGTCGGTTCCGGTGCGACTGGCCGAGCTGTTCATCGAGGCCGGCCTGCCGCCGGGGGTGTTCCAGGTGGTACACGGTGACAAGGAGGCCGTCGACGCGATCCTGCATCACCCCGACATCAAGGCGGTCGGTTTCGTCGGCAGCTCGGATATCGCCCAGTACATCTATTCGACGGCCGCGGCGACCGGCAAGCGGGCGCAATGCTTCGGCGGCGCCAAGAACCACATGGTCGTGATGCCCGACGCCGACCTCGACCAGGCCGTCGACGCGCTGATTGGCGCCGGGTACGGCAGTGCGGGCGAGCGCTGCATGGCGATCAGCGTCGCGGTGCCCGTCGGCGAGCAGACCGCGGACCGGTTGCGCGCGCGGCTGGTTGAGCGGGTCAACAACCTGCGCGTCGGGCACAGCCTGGACCCCAAGGCCGACTACGGTCCGCTGGTCACCGACGCCGCACTGGCCCGGGTGCGCGACTACATCGGGCAGGGCGTGGCCGCGGGCGCCGAGTTGGTGATCGACGGTCGCGACCGGGCCAGCGACGACCTCGCGTACGGCGACGCGAGCCTGGAGAGCGGGTTCTTCATCGGGCCGACCCTGTTCGACCACGTCACCCCCGACATGTCGATCTACACCGACGAGATCTTTGGACCCGTGCTGTGCATGGTTCGGGCCCACGACTACGAGGAGGCGTTGCGGCTGCCCTCCGAGCACGAGTACGGCAACGGCGTGGCGGTCTTCACCCGCGACGGCGACGCCGCCCGCGATTTCGTCTCCCGGGTGCAGGTGGGCATGGTCGGAGTCAACGTGCCGATCCCGGTCCCGGTGGCCTACCACACCTTCGGCGGCTGGAAGCGCTCCGGCTTCGGCGACCTCAACCAGCACGGCCCGACCTCGATCCAGTTCTACACCAAGGTCAAGACCGTCACGTCGCGGTGGCCCTCCGGCATCAAAGACGGCGCCGAATTCGTCATTCCGACAATGGATTAGGGCTGCCGGTCTCTTCGATATCCCTCATCCGGAGGAGATTCGCCGCTGAGATGGCACTCGTACAGCGAGATTTCGAAACCGATGGTCTCGGTGAATGCGAGATCGTGTCTCCTTTGCGCGCAACCCGCTTCATGGATACATCGAAACGGCTCTTGTTGCGCGCCGATGTCGATGAGTTGCGCGCGCAGATCCGAGCCGGCGTGGATCCGCCTGCCTTCGAGCTGGCGGGGCCGCGGGAGCGGATCTACTTCAGTCCCGGCTCCCTGCGGTGCGGGATTGTCACGTGTGGCGGGCTATGCCCGGATTGAACGATGTCGTTCGCTCGATCGTCTTCTGCCTGCATGAAAAGTACGGTGTGCCCACGATCTACGGATTCCGGTTCGGTTATGAGGGCCTAGTGGATCGCAACGCGCTGGCGCCCATCGAATTGACACCCCGCAAAGTAAGTCAAATCCATGAAGTCGGTGGTACGGTCCTGGGCTCGTCACGCGGTCCACAGCCGGCCGGTGAAATGGTTGACAGGCTTGAGCGGCTGGGGATTCAGCTGTTGTTCGCCATTGGGGGCGATGGAACGTTGCGCGGCGCCCACTCGATCGTCGAAGAAGTGCGGCGGCGAGGACTGAAGATCGCCGTGGTGGGCGTACCGAAGACAATCGACAACGATATCTCGTTCATTGATACGTCCTTCGGTTTCGAGACCGCCGTCGAGGCGGCACGGCAGGCGACGCGCGCGGCATATGTGGAAGCGTCGTGCCATCGGTCCGGCATCGGACTGGTGAAGTTGATGGGCCGTGACTCCGGGTTTATCGCAAGCTTCGCCACCCTCGCGGATACGCAGGTCGGGATCTGCCTCATCCCGGAAATCGCCTTCAGCATCGATGGAGTCGTCCAAGCTGCCGAACAGCGCATCAAACGGGATGGATACGTGGTGATTGTGGTGGCGGAAGGAGCGGGTCAGGATCTGCTTGACATTGCAGGGGGGCTGGATGCCTCAGGGAATCGACGTCACGGCGACATTGGCGCGTTTTTAAGGGACCAGATCGGGGAAACATTTCGGGCTCAAGGAACTGCGGCGAACATCAAGTACATCGACCCCAGTTACATGATCCGCAGCTTGCCCGCCAACGCGCGGGACGCCAACTTGTGCCTCCGGTTGGGTCATGCGGCCGTGCATGCCGGCATGGCGGGCAAAACCGACGTTGTCATCGGTTCCTGGCGACGCCGATTGACCCACGTACCAATACCTTTGGCGGTCTCATCTCGAAAGAAGGTCGACACCGACAGCTACCTGTGGCAGACGGTGCTGTCAGTGACCGGTCAGGACGACAACCTGCTGAACGCAGGCGCCGGTGCGTCCTAAGCTGTTGCACCACACAGCGCAGGGTCAACCACTGGCTGTGGCAGAGTGACGAGGGCTGAGCGCGTCACTCCTGGTATTAGGCGCCAGACCGGGCCGGATTGCGGAGCGGCCCGCTTCTTTCGCCAACATCACCCCCACGATGCGTCGAGCGCGTAGCGCCGCCGCGTCCGCCTGGAACTCGACTCCGCCTCGCCATCCGTCATAGCCCGAGTGGTTGGACGCCATCTCCAATACGGCAGTGTCGCGTTCGGCAACCCCGGACAGGAACGACCTCAGGCGGTTCGTCACCGCATCATCATCGAGTCGGTAGTTACGCGACGATTGCATGAACACGTGGGTCGAAGTTTCAGTCTCCGGCGTGATGCCGTGCAATCGAGTGGTGGTGTACACCTCGCCGTCTGCGGTTTCGATAGCCCAATATTGGTAGTGCACCGCCGGTGAGGCGAACGTGCCGCCTTCACGATGCTTGTACATATGCGCGCGGTCCAGCCCGGTGGCGTCGGCGTGCCAGTCGGTGAGATGCCCGTCCGGCAGAAGCCGCGTGTAGGACACGGTGGTCTCCGTGACTTCGACATCGTTGAACGCCGGCATGCTCACGATTTCCGGGGGGACGTCACGCCTGTGAAGGATCGGGGCGTAGCTGAAGTCCAGGTAATGTTCGTGCACCATCATGTAATTGGCGCTTACCTGCCAAGCGCTGGCAAACGTTGTCCACGCCGGGTCGTTAATCCACGGAGCACATGGCGGTTCGCTGCCGGCGGCAGCGGCGGGCTGTCCCAGCCAGATCCAGATGAAAGGTGGCTGTTCGAGGACCGGGAAGACGCGCACTCTCATCCCAGTCGGGACTTGGGGCTGAGATGGGATGTGCACGCACTTGCCGGTGGCGTCGTAGGTACATCCGTGGTACCCGCAGACCAGCCGGTCTCCGTCGATACTGCTGTGCGACAGTGGAAAAGCACGGTGCGCGCAGCGGTTTTCGAATGCGGTGACGCCACCGCTGGCCCCGCGCCATAGCACGACATCCTTGCCGAGCAGGCGCCGACCCAACGGCGATCCGGTGATCTCGTCGCAGGTGGCCGCGACGTACCAGCACTTCTTCGGGTAGTTAGTCTTCACAGGTCCAGCACCAGCCTTTCGGTGCGAGAACGCGACACGCAGATCAACATCACTTCGCCGGCAGCTTTCTCGGCATCGGCGAGCACCGAGTCGCGATGGTCCGGGATCCCCTCCAGCACCCTCGCCTCGCAGGTGCCGCAGACGCCTTCATAGCAGCTGCCCAGTATTGGAATGCCTTCTTCCTCAAGGACTTCCAGGATCTGCTGGTCTGACGTTATCTCGAAAGACCGCCCCGAACGTTGGCATACCACCTCAAACTGCTCGAGGGCTTCGGCCGCCTCCTGAGCGGTGGGCGTCTTGGCAGCGAATCGCTCGATATGAAGGATCCCCGCCGGCCAGTGGGCGCTGTGCTGCTCCACCGCCGACAGCAGCGCTTCGGGTCCACAGCAGTACACCAAGGTGTTGTCTTCGGGATCCTTGAAAAGCGATTCCAGGTCGAGAAGACCCCGTTCGTCCTGGGGCCACACGGTGACGCGCTCGGGATAGCGCTCGGCAAGGTCCTCCGCGAAGGCCATGGACGGCCCGGTCCGTCCGCCGTAGAGCAGCGTCCAGTCGCCGCCTGCGCGCTGCACGGCCTCGAGCATCGCGAAGATCGGGGTGATGCCGATACCCCCGGCGATGAACCGATAGTGTGGCGCGTCGACGAGCGGAAAATGGTTGCGCGGACCACGTACCCGTACAGTGGCTCCCTCTTTGAGGTTCTCGTGAACGTATCGTGAGCCACCGCGACTGTTGGGGTCGAGCAAGACTCCAACGCGCCATACACTCGAATCCGAGGATCACCGCACAGCGAGTATTGGCGCGTCAGGCCATCCTCGAGCAGCAGGTCGATATGGGCTCCCGGTTCCCAGCGTGGCAGGTCCTCGTTTTCCGGATGCGCGAGGTCGAGCACCACCACACCTTCTGCGGGTGTGCTGCGGCGCCGAACAATCAGTTCGGTTGTGAATTCATGTACGTTGGCGCTGGGCGTGGTGACGGCAGGCGCAGACATTGGTTACTTGCTCCGATCCGCGAGGTGGCACGAAATCAGTTCGACGCCAGTCGATTTTCGGGCGGGCCGGTGCTTAACCGGGCTCGGTGGCGGCGGCAGGTAGATGGTCTTGTACACCTGGAACGGGTTTAGCCCTTCGGGGCCGAGTTCGCGGCCCATGCCGCTTTGCTTGATTCCGCCGAACGGGGCGACGGGATCATTGACGTAGTGGTTGACACCGACTGTCCCGGAGCGAACGCGGCGGGCGACATTGGCCGCGCGTTCGGGATCCGACGACCACACGCTCCCGCCCAGGCCGTAGATACTGTCGTTGGCGATCGCCACCGCTTCCTGTTCATCGGAGTACGGGATCAGCGACAACACCGGGCCGAAGATCTCTTCGCGTGACACCGTCGCGTTGTTGTCCAAATCGGCGAAGATCGTGGGCTCGAGGAACCAGCCCCGGTCGAATCCCGCTGGCCGCGAGCCGCCCGTGGTCATTCGGGCGCCTTCACTCTTGCCTTTCGCGATGTAGCCTTCGACGCGCTCGCGTTGCCGCTTCGACACCAGCGGACCGACCTTGGTCTCGGGATCGAGAGGATCGCCAATCTTCAGCGAGCGAGTCAAATCAGTGATGGTGTCGACAATTTCGGTGTATCGGCTACGGGGGACCAGCATCCGGGTGTTGAGCCAACAGATTTGGCCGTTGTTGAGCAGGGTGACTCCGAAGAAGTGCTCCATGGACGCGGCCATATCGGCGTCGTCGAGGATGATCGCCGCGGACTTGCCGCCGAGTTCGAGGGTGACCGGCCGCAGCAGCCGCCCGCAGGCTTCGGCGATCCAGCGGCCGGCGGCGGTGGAGCCGGTGAACGAGACTTTGTCGACGCCGGGGTGCTCGACAAGGTAGGCGCCCACTTCACGGCCGCCGGGAACAACGTTGACGACACCCTCGGGTAGACCGCCGCGGCCGCGGCCTCGGCCATGAGGAACGCGTCGAGCACGGTTTCCTCGGCAGGTTTGAGCACGACGGCGCAGCCGGCCGCCAACGCGGGTGCGAGTTTCAGGAACGAAATCCCTTGCGGGACATTCCAAGGCACGATCGCACCGACGACGCCGATGGGTTGCTTGGACACCAGCGATGTGCCGCCGAACATGCCGGAACGCGATTCCTCTACTGGTGCACTGGTCATCAGGTCGCTGTAGTAGCGCACCAGCAACGGCGGAAAGCCGGCCTCGAACTGCTGGGCGAGCCAGATCGGCATCCCGTTCTGCATCGACACGCGTCTCGCCGTTTCGGCGCCGCGGGCTTCCAGTTCCGCCGCGAATCGTTCGAGGACGTCGGCGCGCTCCTTCGGATCCCAGGTCGCCCAGCCGTCGGGGGCGTCGAACGCCGTCCTGGCGGCTGCGACGGCAGCGTCGATATCGGCCTCGGTGCCCCTGGGTACCGAACCGATCCGGTCCTCGGTGGCCGGGGAATGGACGCCGATGGTGTCGTGGCCGGCAGGTGCGGTCCACGTACCGCCGATGTAAAGCTGGGGGTAATCGATTGTGGTCATTGGTGTTTCCAGCCGATCAGGAGATTGTGACCTTGGCGGGCAAGTGCTTCAGCCCGCCGACGAAGTTGGTCTGTGTCACTTTGCCGGGTCCGGTCACCTCGATCGACTCCAGGCGAGGTAGCAATTCTTCGAACATCACCCTCAATTCCTGTTTGGCCAGGTGCTGGCCGACGCAGGTGTGCGCACCGAAGCCGAATGCGAGGTGTGGGTTGGGATTGCGGTCGATGTCGAACTCGTCCGGATGGTCAAATACCTCCTCGTCGCGGCAGCCCGACTGAAACAGCGGCATCACCCTGTCACCGGCTTTGATGGTCTGTCCGCGCAACGTGTAGTCCTTCAGCGCGACGCGCATGAAGTGTTTGACCGGTGCCACGTACCGCAAGCCCTCCTGGATGAGGTTGGGTACCAGGCTCGGGTCCGCTTTGACCCGCGCCAGCACGTCCGGGTGTAGGGCCAGCTGCTGCAGCGTGCCGGCCAGGGTTGCCGAGGTGGTGTCGTGACCGGCGGTGAAGATGGCGGTGTACCAGCCGTAGACGAAGGTTTTGGGCCAGTACTCACCGTCGGCCCCCTTGGCGCAGGCGACCACGGTGGCCAGGTCGTCGCGAGGATTGGCGCGCCGGTCTTCGGCCAAGACATCGAAGTAGGCGAAGTAGTCCTGGATGGTGGCGGCGAACTGTTGGGCCATCGCCTCCGGGGTCAGTGCCTCGACGTCTTCGCGCTGATGCTCAGGATCGGCGGTGCCGAAGAACTCCTGGGTGAGCGCCATCATCCGCGGCTCGTCCTCGGGCGGAACCCCCAGCAGCGTCATGATCACGTGCAGCGGGAAGCCCAGCGCCCAGTCGTCGAGGAGGTCGATCTCTCCGCTGGCCGAAAGCTTCTTGAGATGGTCGACGGACTCCTTGGCGAGCTCACGGATGTCGTCTTCCAACTTCCTGACCGAGGGGGGCTTGAAATAGCCGAAAGCCATGTTCTTGGCGTGGGTGTGCTCGGGTGGGTCAATGTAGGGGAGGGCATCGAGGATGCGCAGGCTGCCGCCGAGGAGTTGCTTGGTGAACTCGTCACCGGCGACGTTCTGCAGGATCGGGTTGTGCGAGCCCGGATTCTCGGTGCCGCCGCCGGCGGCAAAGACCTCCGACAGACTCTCGACCTCTTGGATGTCGGCATGCTTGCTGACCAGCCAGATGGGGTTGTAGCCCTCGACGACGGCTTTTGCCACCGGCATGTTCGTACGCAGCCATTTGTACGCTTCGTGGAGTGCGGTGAGATCGGCATGGCCCTCGGGGAGCACGAGCCGACGTGCGATCTCGTCGGGAAGAACGGCTTCTTCGGTGGGTTGGGTGGTCGTCATCTCGGATGTCCTCTTCCTACTGCCTTTGGTGACCAGCATGGCCGCGCGGGGTGCTGGTGAGTCAAGTCTCATCGCGGGGGCTTCTGTGTGCGTCACCATGACGGGGGGTCATCACTCCCACGTTGGGGGTAATCGGGCGTCCCGGTCGCTGTTCAGAGCGACAGTTCACAGCGGTCAATCCGCCGGGCAGCCCTCGTTAATCCATTGCTCGATGTCGCTGATTTCCTCCGCCGGCACGGGATCAAGGTATGCGGGCATTTGTGGGGTTACGGCGCCCGCGGGAGGGTCGTCCAGGTCGGAACCAAATGGTGCTTCGCCTTTCAACGACAACACCAGGTTTGAGTTCGCGCCGTCGCCGAGGGTCACGAGTTTCCGCCCGCCGACCTTCATTTCGATGAACGTGTCTCGGGTGACGTCTCGCCAGAAAGGACCGTGCGAGGCCACATCGGCGTCCGGTCCGCCGACCGACTTATCAAGGATTGCTACGACGTCATCGAATTTCATGATGGTTGTTTCCTCCAACCTTCTGTGGTTGATCTCTCCCCTGATTGGTCAGCTGCCGCGCGCTAGGGCGAGCACCTCGTCGAAGCCTTCGCGGAGGCAGGTCGAGAACGCAGCGGCGTCGGCGATGGCGTCTGGGTCGAAGTTGACGGCGATGCAACAGGTTCCGTCGTAAGTCACCATCGCCACCATGGCTGGGATGCCGGGTCGGGGACCCATCGGGTAGACGCGGGTCACCCGCGCACCCGCCAGATACAGCGGACGACCGATCGCCCCGAGGTTGGAGGCCTGCAGGTCGGATAGGCCGGTCATCTCGCCGGCGATGCGGGTGAGCACAATCCCCGGCAGGCGGCTCAGCACCGGCGCGATGAGGTCGAGGAATCCGAGCGCGGGCTCCATGCGCGCGTCCGCGATGAAGTCGTGGATGGCCGCGATACGCGCCTTGGGATCCGGTTCGCCGACCGGTGCCACGAACCGTGCGCCGGCGAACTTGTTGGCGCCCATCGGGTCGGCGTCGGTGCGAAGGCTGACCGGAATCGCCACCGGTATGGAATCGACGGTGAGAGAGAGCGTTTCGTGGTAGCGGCGGACCCCACCGAGCAGACCGGCCAGGAATGCGTCGTTGACCGAGCCTCCGGCGGCCCGCCCCGCGGCTTTCAGGTCATCGAACGGCACGTCGAAGGTGTCCAGCCGATAACCGGATCCGCTGCCGGTCAGCGCGGGGGAGTGGGGCGTGTCCGGCGGAGCCAGCACTCGCCGCAGCGACATCGCGAATTTAACGGCGTCGCTTGTCGCTCCGATCGGATCGCCGGCTAGCCGGCCGGCGACGTGGAAGGCCTCGCGCAATGCACTGCCCGGCGCGCTGACGACCTTGCCGGCCAACCGGTTTATCAGTAGCCCTTCCGGTGACTCCTTCTTTCGCGGCGTGGGCAGCGGTCTATCGTCGGCGGGTCCTGGCTCGCGGCTGTGCCCGTGGGCCAGATCCAGCAACTGCAGTAGACCGATCCCGTCACTCAGACTGTGATGCGGTTTGAAAAGGTAGGCGGCCTGACCGTCGGTGACGCCGAGCACCAGCAGGGCCTCCCACGGGGGACGTTCGGGATCGAGTGGGCGGGCGGCGAACTGGGCCGCCACGGCCTGCAGTTCGGCCATCGACCCGTCACCCGGCAGCCGCACCTGTTGCAGGTGGTACTCCAGGTCGAAATGCGGGTCGGGAGACCAAGCCGGCGCAACCAGGGACAGCACCGGCTCGACGACGCGTTCCCGCAGCCGAGGGACCCGCTGGGTAAAGCGGTCGTGTGCGGCCACCAGTCGATCCCAGTCCGGCTCGGTGTCGAGCAACTCGATCATGACCCCGGTCGAGCGGGTGCGGTAGTCGCCACCGGTGCGCCACATCAACGCTTCCCAGGCGCTGAGGTCTTGGCCGCCGCCCCATGAGGCAAGCGCGTCAGCGTCGTTGCTGGACAATGCCATCACCTCCCTGTGTGGCCACCGCCGTACTGCCCGTGCTGTCAGCGGCGCGGGTTACTTCCAGGATCAGTTCGGCGACACGGGCCGGGTCGTCGGACATTGGGACATGCCCAGCGCCAGGGAGGCGGATCAACTCCGCGCCCGGCAGCCGGTCCATCGTCGCCGGGCCAAAGTGCCTGAACGGCAACACACGATCATGGCTTCCCCATACCAACCTGACGGGGTAGTCCCGGTCGGCGGGTAGCGGGTCGACCGGGCGGTGGTGAATGACCGCCATCAGCGGATCGACGACGGGCGCCTGACCGCTCGCGTGAATGTAGGTCACCAACGATTCACGCGGCACGAGGTGGGGATGTGCCACCTGGCCGGCGAGCATTGCCCAGCGCAGCAAGCGGCGGTTTGCGATCGTGTCGGCCCGCGCCGAATACCGTGCGAGGCCACGGAGGGAGTACCTCACGCCGACCGTGGTCCACTTGATGCGTCGGGCCGATCGCCACGACCCGGCCGGGCTGATAAGCACCAGCGATTGCGCCCGTCCGCGGCGCGCGAGTTCGATACCGATCCAGCCGCCGAGCGAGTTTCCGGCGATGTGCACCTTTTCAAAGCCCATGCGATCGAGTTCCGCCTCGATGCCGTCGACGAGGGCTTCAACCGATGGCGCCAGTTCGGAATCCAATGCCGGTCCGCCGGCGTGCCCATGCAGCGTCGGGACGATCACGTCGTGGTATGGCTCGAGATAGGGCAGCACCGGGGACCAGGCCCGCCAGATGGCCCCGATCCCGTGCAAGAGCAGCAGCGGTTGTCCGGTTCCGCCTCGGTGCATGCGGGTCAGCTCTAGCGGCATGACTGGATCACGCGGCGGGTCGGTGCCGCGCCGGGCGACAACAACGGCCGCCGCAACGCCTCCGGCCGCCAGTGTCGCCGCCACGATCGCCGCACGGCGGCGCGGGTCATTTGCCATTTAATACCGTCCGACGTTGGGTCAGGGTGTCAGCACGGCCTTGAGGATCTCGCCGCGGTGCTGTGCCTCGACCGCCTCGTTGATCTGGGCCAGCGGCATCGTGGTGATCAGCTTGTCGAACGGGAACTTACCCTGACGATGCAGATCGAGCAGGTGGGGGATGAACGTCTGAGGGTCGGCGTCGCCTTCCACGATGCCCCGAATGGTCAGCCCGAGCAGGGGCGGCTGGAACAGGCCTACCGAAAAGACGGCCTGCGGATCGGCCGGGACGCCGATCAGCCCCAGCATGCCCCGAATTCCGAGGGAGGCCAGCAGCTGTTCCACGACGGGAGTCACCGCGGTGGTGTCGACGGCGTAATCTGCGCCCGCCGGAGCGATCTCCCGGATCTGGTCGGCCAGTGGACCGGCCTTCGGGTCGACGGTGTGGGTGGCACCGAGCGAGGTGGCCAGCGCCCGCCTGCTCTCGTGTAGGTCGACCGCGATGATCGACGCGGCCTCGCGTACCACGGCGGCCATTACGGCGGACAGGCCGACGGCTCCCGCGCCGGCGACGACCACCGTCGATCCGGGCTGGACGTCCAGGGAGTTGAACACCGCGCCGGCCCCGGTCTGGATGCCGCAGCCAAGCGGCCCGACGAGCTCGACCGGTACGTCCGGCGGTAACTTGACCACGTTGCGCTCGTGGGCCAGCGCGTGCGTGGCCAAGGATGACTGGCCGAAGAAGTTCGCCCCCAGTTTGGTACCGGCGGAGGCCAGCCCGGAGGACCCGTCGGGGCGCACCCCGCCGAAGTTGTATTCCAGGAAGCCGTGGCAGTACGCCGGTTGACCTTTCGCGCACTGGCGACACTCGGCGCAACTGTTGAAGCTGATCGCGACCTGGTCACCGGGAACTACTCGGGTCACGTTGGAGCCGACCCCGACCACCGTTCCGCTGCCCTCATGGCCAAGGACGCCCGGCAGAGGGAACGGCAGATGCCCCTGCTGGACCGCAACGTCTGTGTGGCAGATGCCGGCTCCGGCGATCTGCACCACTACTTCGTCAGGTGCCGGCTCTTGAAGGTCGACGTCGGTCAGGGTGAACGGCGCGCCCACTTCCTGCACCACCGCGGCTGAGATCTGCATCCGCTGCCCCTTTACTATTGGCGTTTGGCTCGATGCGAGAACGCCGGACGGTTTCCCGCCGCTGCTCGGCGCTTCCCCGGGTGGTTCCGACAATCAGTGCGGATCGGCCGCGCCGAACCTGCTGCTGCGAGTGTGGCCGAAGGACCTGAGTCGCCGCGTCACCACATCGGGCAGTTCTCTACCCCGCAGAAGAGGTATTTCGCCTCGACACCCTTGGCGGAGCCAGGTCGACTCTTCATAGTGAGATCGTCGGAGCCTTCGTGACAGCCGCAACCCAGTGCCCCGGCACCGTGTCGGTGTGCCTCCTCCCAACAACCAGGCATGGTGTCGGGGCAGGGCTTGTGGTCACGGAGACCGCACCTCCGCGGGAGGAAGACGAATTGAGAATGAGATGACCGGTACCACACCGCCGGTGATCACGGTCGATGAGCTCATCGAGCGCATCAGGACGGGACCCGGCGGCCCGAAAGTCGCTGCCTTCTTCGACTTCGACGGGACCTTGATCCAGGGCTACTCAGCCGGCGCGCTCCTCGCACACCGTGCTCGCAACTTCGAATTGGGACCCGACGAGTTTGTCCGTACGATGCTCGCCGCACTCGGTGGCCCCCTTGACGAAGCCGGGTTCAAAGACCTGCTATCGCAGGGAATCCGGGGCTGGGTGGGGCGCACCGAAGATGACCTCATGGAACTCGGGGAGCAACTGTTTTCCCAGGAAATCGCTGGCGCGCTCTTCCACGGGGCGTGGCGATTGGTGCGGGCTCACCAAAACCGCGGCCACACCGTTGTCATCGCGACTTCGGCGACGCGGATGCAGGTGCAGCCCATGGCCCGCGAATTGGGTATCGATCACGTCTTGTGCACAGAACTCGAGACCGAGCATGGTGTGCTTACCGGTGGCATAGCAGGACGCCCGCCGTGGGGGGAAGGCAAGCTGGCCGCGGTGAAAGAATTCGCCAGACGCCAACGAATCCCGCTTAAGAATTGCCACGCGTACGCCAATGGCGACGAGGATGTGCCGTTCTTGGACTCGGTCGGCTTCCCGCATCCGGTCAACCCGGGGTCGGCCCTGGCCCGCCACGCCCGTGAGCGCGGATGGCAGCTCGCGCGGTTCCGGACCAGGCGCAGCCAATTCCATCCGATGGCGCTGGCCAGAACCTCCGCGGTGTTCGGCGGGTTCGCCGCTGCGGTGGGCGCGGGCGCCGTCGCGGGGGTGTTGACATTGGACCGGCGCGGCGGGATGGACACGGCCACATCTCTGTTCGGCCGTTTTTGTGGGCAATTGGGCAATATTCACATCGAGGTACTCGGCGAGGAGCACACCACGCAGCGACCCGCGGTGTTCTTCATCAACCATCAGAGCACGCTGATCGACGCGATGATCACCTCACGGGTCGTCCAACGGGGCTTCACCGTGGTGGCCAAGGCGGAGGTGAAGCGGATACCGGTGCTTGGGCAGTTGCTCACACTGGCCGATGTCGCCTTCGTGGATCGCTCCAATACGACCAAAGCCATTTCGGCGATGCAGCCGGCGGTGGACAAGCTACGTGCCGGGGTTTCGATCGTATTGGCGCCCGAAGGCACTCGCTCGCTGAGTCCGCGGATCGGGGCGTTCAAGAAAGGCGGCTTTCACCTGGCCCGCGACGCGGGGGTGCCGATCGTTCCGATCGTCATCCGCAATGCCGGCGAAATCATGTGGCGCAATGCGAGGGTGGTCCAGGAAGGCACGATCGAAGTCGTCGTCCACGAACCAGTTCCGACCGCGGGCTGGACCAAAGCCGATCTCGATGAGTGGGTACAGCGAATGCGCCGGCTCTACGTCGACACCCTGGACGATTGGCCGGGCGCCGACGCAGGGAAACAGTGGTCAGAGATGATCGCGAAGGCATCAGCGGTGGCGAAATGACGACGCTGCCGAATCGCCTCGCCCGGCTGCTGCGGAACGGGTCGGCCGCGAGGCAGTCGCCCGACGAGGCTGAGGCGCTGCTGGATTCCGACGGATTCCTCAGGGCCACAGCGCAATTGGCGTCACAGCTGGGCCGCAGTGTGGACGACGTGCGGGCCGAGGCCGCGGTTTACGTGCGCGAGATGGCGGCGACCCATGTTCCTTCCGTCGTGCGCGCCTGGCAAGCGTTGTCCGCGTGGATGGTGCGCGGATTCCAGGTCGTCATCGACGACGACGACCTGGCCAAGCTGCGGGCACTTGACCGCGACCACGCGCTGATCTTTTTGATCTCGCACCGCTCCTACCTGGATCAGTTCTCTTTCCCGCCCCGCCTTACGCGGGGGGGCATTTCGCCGACGTTCGGGCTGGCCGGCGCCAACCTCAACTTTTTTCCGCTGGGCACATTGGCCCGCCGTAACGGGTTCATTCCCGTGCGGCGCGCGACCGGGGACATCCCGGTGTACCGGCTGGCCCTGCGCGCGCTAGTCGGCCAGATGGTGGCAACCGGCCGCAACCTGGTGTGGTCGATCGAAGGAGGCCGGACACGCACCGGCAAACTGCGCCCGCCGCGATACGGGTTACTGCGATATGTGACCGACGCGGTCGATTCCGTGCAGTCGGAGCAGACCCTCGCCGTCCCGGTCTCTATCCTCTTCGACCAGTTGCCCCTGCACGAAGTCAAGCTGATGACCGCGGAGTCGCGGGGACTTCCCAAACGGCCCGAGAACGCGCGCTGGCTGCTCAGTTATGCACGCGGCCTGCGACATCGGCTGGGACGCATCTACATCAACTTCGGGTCGCCGGTGCCTCTGTATGAGCGGATGGGCGCGTTGCGCGCCGAAGGGCTGAGCGACCGGCAGGTGGTCGAACGCATCGCGCTGGAGATCTGCCACCGCCTCAACCAGGCCACGCCCGTAACTGCGACGGCCGCCGTGTGTGTGGCGATGCTCGGCGAAGACCGCGCCCTGACCCTCGACGAGGTGTGCGCGACCGTCGCGCCGCTGGCCCGATACTTGCGCGCCCGCGGCTGGCCCGTCGCCGGGGGCGCCGACCTCACCGACCGTGCCACGGTGTCGCAAACGCTGCACGACCTGGTGGGCTCCGGTGTGTTGACTTGCTACGCCGAGGGGCCGACGACGGTGTGGGGGATCGGCGACGACCAGCACCTGATCGTTGCGGTCTACCGCAACAGCGCGATCCACGTCCTGGTGATGAGGGCGATCGCCGAACTGGCCTTGCTGGCGATCGTGCGCACACCGGAAGCCACCAAGCGCACCGGGTGGGAGAAGGCGTTAGCGATTCGCGAACTCCTCAAGTTCGATTTCTTCTTCGCCGGACGCGCTGAATTCGCCGACGAATTATGGAACGAGTTCGCGATCATGACCGGACGCAGCCATGACCGTGATGCGCCACTGGACATCGGAGAGGCCGCGCGGACTCTGGATGAAAGTGAGCTGCTGGTGGCTCATCTCGTACTCAGACCATTCATTGACGCCTACCGGGTGGTGGCCGAGGAGTTGCTCAACCTGGGTGCCGATAGCGACGTCGACGAGCAGACGTTGCTCGAGAGGTCTCTTCGCCTTGGCCGGCAGTGGTCGCTGCAGCACCGCATCACCGAGGAATCGGTAGCCGGGAGACATGTTTGCCACCGCACTGAAGATGGCGCGGCACCGCGGGCTGCTCGATTCGGAGGCGGTAGATGGCCGGGCAGCCCTCGTTGCCGAGCTCGACGGCCTGCAGCGGTCGATCGGTGAACTGGCTCAAATGCGTAGGGATGTCGTGCCGGTGTGAGACGACCAGGGTGTGGCGGCACTCGCCGGGACTTTGGTATAATGGTAAGACCATAATCGCTGAGGCTTTCAACGAGGAGAGGCAACCGATGAGCGAGTTCACCGACATTTCTTACGAGGTCGACAACGGCTTGGCGTGGATCACGATCAATCGGCCTGATCGGTACAACGCGTTTCGGGCGCGCACCCTCGACGAGCTGATCCGGGCTTTCAAATTGGCTTGGGGGAGTTCGGAAGTCGGGGTGATCTGTCTGACCGGGGCCGGCGAGAAGGCCTTCTGTACCGGAGGCGACCAGAAGCAGCGCGCCGAAACCGGCGATTACGGGCCGTCCGAAACCGGCCTGTTCGAGGTGGATACGCTGCATCGAGTCATCCGCGACGTGCCGAAGCCGGTCATCGCGGCGGTCAACGGGTTCGCGATCGGCGGCGGCCACGTTCTGCACGTGCTGTGCGACCTGACGATCGCCGCCGACACCGCGGTGTTCGGTCAGAACGGTCCGCGGGTCGGCTCGTTTGATGCGGGCTTCGGCACCGGCTACCTCGCGCGCGTGGTCGGTGAGAAACGCGCGCGCGAGATCTGGTTCTTGTGCCGCAGGTATTCGGCGCAGCAGGCGGCCGAGTGGGGACTGGTCAACAAGGTGGTGCCGGCCGACCAACTCAAGTCCGAGGTGCGGGCATGGGCGGACGAAATTTTGATGCTTTCGCCGACCGCACTGAAGGTTCTCAAGCAGTCGTTCAACACCGATACCGAACAATTCGCATCGGTCGGTCAGATGGCGTACTCGACTCTGAAGATGTTCGGCGAGACGCCCGAAGCCCAAGAAGGCATTACCGCGTTCAACGAGAAGCGCTGCCCCGAATTCGCCGCCTACCGCGGCAACTGAGCATGTTCACGGCCGAACAGCTGGATTTCGCGGCTGCGGTCGAGCGGTTCTGCGCCGACAACTGCGCCACCGTCGAGCAGCGCGCGCAGCTGACCCAAGGGCTGTCCAACAGCCCCGAGCTACTGCAGCGGCTGGCTGAGCTTGGCTGGCTGGGCGTGTCCGTTCCCGTCGACTACGGCGGCGGCGGATGCGGGGATGGTCGAAGAATGCATCTTCCTCGAGGAGACCGCGCGCGGTCAGGCACCGATCCATGCCTACGGCACCGGATTGACTGCTGCGCAAACGTATTTGCGGCACGGCACCGAAGCACAGAAGAAAGAGGTCGTCGGCAATCTGTGCGCCGGACACTTCGAGGCGATCGCGTTGTCCGAACCCGGTGCCGGATCTGATCTGGGTGCGGTGCGAACCCGGGCGGTCCGCGATGGCGACCGATTCGTGATCAACGGCCAGAAGACTTGGATCACGGCCGCACATTTGGCCGATCACCTGCTGGTGCTCACCCGCACCGATCCCAACGTCGGAAAGCACCGCGGCCTGACGCTGTTGTATCTGTCCACCTCGACGCCCGGACTGGACATCAAGGCGATCGAGACCATGGACGGCCACACCGTTAACGATGTCTTTTTCACCGACGTCGTCGTTCCCGCCGACAACGTGGTCGGCGGGATCGGCGATGCCTGGCACCGGTTGATGCGCGGGCTCAACGTCGAACGGCTCATCATCGCGGCGATGTCGCTCGGTGCCGCGCGTCGCTCGCTGCAAGACACCATCGCATACGTGCGCACCCGCGAACAGTTCGGCAAGCCGATCGGCAGCCTTTCAGGCCGTCCGTCATCAGGCTGGCGGATCTGGCCGCCGAGGTCGAATGTTGCCGTGCGTACGTCTATCAGGTGGCTGCGCAGATCGACGCCGGCCTGGAAGACCAGCTCGCGCGGGAAGGTTCGATCGCGAAACTCAAGTGCACCGAGGTGGCCAAGCGGGCCGCGCTGGAGGGCGTGCAGCTGATGGGTGGCAACGGCTATACCGTCGAATTCGGCATGGAATCGCAGGTGCGCAAGGCGTTGGCGCCACCAATCTACGGCGGCGCCAACGAGATTCAGCGCGAGATCATTGGGAAGAGCTTGGGACTATGACAAGCATTTTCGATCCGATGGTGCTGGACGGGAAGCGCATTCTGATCACTGGCGGCGGTACCGGACTGGGCCGCGGAGTGGCCGCAAAACTGGTAGCCCATGGCGCCCAGGTGCATCTGTGGGGGCGGCGAGAATCGGTTTTGGCCGAGGCCGCCGCGGAGATTTCGGCCGGACACCCCGGCACAGTGCACTACCAGACGGTCAACGTTCGAGACTTCGAACTGGTCGCCGCCGCAGTTGACCAGATATGGGATAGGCACGGCCCGTTGACTGGAGTGTTGAACAATGCTGCCGCGAATTTCATCGCGCCCACGGTCAGTTTGAGCCCGCGCGCTTTCGATGCGGTGACCGCGACGGTGATGACGGGTTCGTTCAACACGACGCTGGCCGTGGGCAGGCGCTGGATTGTTGAGGGCCTGCGGGGATCGGTGTTGTCGAACCTGACCACTTGGGTGTGGAGCGGTTCGGCCTTCGTCGTCCCATCGGCCATGGCAAAGGCCGCCGTCCACGCGATGACGATGTCGTTGGCCGTCGAGTGGGGCCGCTACGGCATTCGCCTCAATGCCTTGGCGCCCGGGCCGATTCCGACCGATTACGCCTGGGAGATGCTCAATCCCACCGATAAGAGCTCAGTCGGAGCCACCCAATCCGAGCAGATACCACTCGGTCGCCCGGGAACCATCGACGAGCTGGCCAACCTGACGATCTTCGCGTTCTCCGACGCCTGCGACTACCTCACCGGTGAGACGATCGCGATGGACGGGGCCCAACGGCTCGCCGGACCCAACACGTTCGCCGGGCTGTCGGCGATGAGCGACGAAGACTGGGCGCAGGCGCGCGAACGCGGCAAAGCGGCCTCGGCGGCCTCCAAGTCCGCCCGTTCCGTGTAGCCGGTCGAGGCTGCGATGCGAATCATCTCGTCCATCGAGGAGGCCCTTGACGCCGTCGGTCAAGACCTCGGTGCCTCCGACTGGGTCACGGTCGACCAGGATCGCATCGATGCGTTCGCGGGCGCCACCGGCGATCATCAGTGGATCCACGTCGACGTCGAGCGGGCCCGGACCGAAAGCCCCTATGGCTCGACCATCGCCCACGGCTTCTTGACGCTGTCCCTGATCCCGGCATTGAGCAAGGCCAATTACCGCGTCGAGAACGCCAAAATGGGCATCAACTACGGGCTGAACAAGGTGCGGTTCCTCGCGCCGGTTCCGGCGGGCAGCCGCGTCCGAGTCCGATCTGAGCTTATCGATGCTGCCAAGGTCGACGACACCACAGTTGACCTCACCGTGCGGCATACCGTCGAACTCGACGGCTCGGTCAAGCCGGCCGCCGTGGCGGAGCTGATCGCGCGGATGGTGTTTTAGGCGTCGGCGCGACTTGTGCCGCCAGCTATGTGACGTGTGCGTAATAGACTAGCCTTTACAATAGGCCTTACCTTTACGCGGGCCGCACCTTTACGCCGAAGTCCCGACGGACGGAGGAGCGATGGAACCAGGCGAGACAAATTCGGCCCCAGCACGTTCTAGTGTCCTGCTCAAGCCGGTGGAGGTCCCCAAGGCGTCCGACGTGTTGGCGCGTGAGCTGCGCGAGCGAATCCTCAGTGGTGAGCTGGCCGAGGGTATAGCGCTTCCCCCGGAGCGCGAACTCGTCAAGCAGACGCAGATGAGCCGGGCCACGGTGCGAGAGGCGTTACGGATCCTGGAGGTTCAGAACCTGGTTCGGGTCAGGGCGGGTCGGGCCGGCGGCGCATTCGTTCAGCGACCGACGACCAAATCGATGGCAAGTTCGGTGAGCATGCTGATCAGGGGCCGGCGGATCAAACTGGCTGATCTGATGGAGACGCGCGAGGCGCTGGAGCCGTTCTGCGCCGAATTGGCCGCCCGCAAACATACTGACGACGATCTGGCGGTGCTGGACCGTGCCAACGACGACATCGCCGATCCTGACGCCGACCTGCCGGCGTTTCTGCAGGCCAATCTCGACTGGCATGTGGGTGTGGCGCTGGCCAGTCACAACGAATTGCTGATCGGATTCATGACCGCGTTGTCGCAGGCCATCTATACCGGAACGGAGAATGCGGCGTTCGTCGACGACGACGTGCGTGCGGTCACCGCTCGCGCGCACCGGTCGATTACCAACGCGATCCGCAGCCGTGACGCCGATGCGGCCAGTCGGCGTATGCGTCGCCACGTGCACACCTACGCTAAGGCCGCATTGGCCATGGACAAGCGTCAGGCAATCAGCGTCGACGACTGACCGGATCGCAGTCGAGCGCCGGCGTTGTCGTCGTCACGGCACGGCAGGAAGCGCAAGGGGCGGTTCGGTTTTCGCAACAACCTCGTCAACGCTGACACCGGGCGCGGTTTCGATCAGGTGCAGACCGTCGTCGGCGACGTCGATGACGGCGAGATCGGTGAAGATACGGTCCACGCAGCGCTTACCTGTCAGCGGCAGCGTGCAGTGCTCGACGAGCTTCGCGCTGCCGTCCTTGGCGGTGTGCTCCATCATCACGAAGACCTTTTCCACGCCATGCACTAGGTCCATCGCCCCACCCATTCCCTTGATCATCTTGCCGGGGATCGTCCAGTTGGCCAGGTCGCCGGCGGCCGAGACCTGCATCGCGCCGAGCACCGCGATATCGAGGTGTCCGCCGCGGATGATCCCGAACGAGGACGACGAGCAGAAGAACGCCGCACCCGGCAACGTGGTGACCGTCTCCTTGCCGGCGTTGATCAGGTCGGCGTCGAGGTCCTCGCGCCGCGGGTACGGTCCGACACCGAGAATCCCGTTTTCCGAATGCAGAGCTACGGTGATGCCGGCAGGGATGTGGCTCGGGATCAGGGTGGGCAACCCGACGCCGAGGTTGACATACTGCCCGTCGTGCAGTTCGGCGGCGACCCGCGCCGCCAGCTCGTCTCGGCTCCAAGTCATACGGCGCCACTCCTCCTCATCGCTACGTCCCCCGCAAGCGGGCGGTGCCCCGACCTCATCGCTACGCTCTGCATCGTCGTCGGCGCGGTCATGGCCGCACCGTTTCCTTTTCGATCTGCTTCACCGGGTTGGGCACATGCACCACCCGCTGCACGTAGATCCCCGGGGTGTGCACCTCGGCGGGGTCGATCTCGCCCGGTTCGACCAAGTGCTCAACCTGCGCGATGGTGATTCGGCCCGCTACGGCACAGTCGGGGTTAAAGTTGGCGGCCGCCGCGTGGTAGACGAGGTTGCCGTGCCGGTCGCCCTTGAACGCGTGCACCAGTGCGAAATCGGTGCGGATGGCTCGTTCCAACACGTAAGTGGCCCCATCGAATTCGCGGGTTTCCTTCGGCGGCGAGGCAACCGCTACCGTCCCGTCTGGGTGGTACCGCCACGCCAGACCGCCGTCGGCCACCTGCGTGCCAACCCCCGCCGGTGTATAGAAGGCTGGGATCCCGGCCCCGCCGGCGCGCAGCCGCTCGGCCAGCGTGCCCTGCGGGGTCAGCTCCAGCTCGAGCTCACCGGCCATGTACTGGCGGGCGAATTCCTTGTTCTCCCCGACATAGGAGTTGATAGTGCGCCGGATCCGCTTGTGTTCCAACAACACTCCCAAGCCGATCCCATCCACACCTAAGTTGTTCGAGACCGTCTCCAGATCTTGGACCCCGAGCTCCAGCAGCGCCGCGATCAGCGCCTGGGGGATTCCGCACAGCCCGAACCCGCCGACGGCCAGCGATGACCCGTCCGTAACGTCGGCAACAGCCTCCGCAGTCGTTGCCACTACCTTGTCCATCGTCACAATCCTCCTCCGGACTTCAGCTCTTAGGCATGCCGAGAATGCGCTCGGCGATGATGTTGCGCTGGATGAACGTTGAGCCGCCCGCGATCGCAGTGCCGCGGGCCTGATACGCCAGCCGCAGCCATCGCTGATCAGACGCGGGTGACGATTCTGCGGAACCTTTCTCGCAGAGCGCGAACTGTCCCCCCATCTCGTCGAGTTCAAGTCCGAAATCGGCGATGTCCTCCACCAGCGGGCAAAAGAACAGCTTCCCAATCGACGTGACCGGGCCCGGCGGTGCGCCGCCGGCAGCACCGGCGATGACCCGCTGCCCGATCAGGTAATGCACCAGAGCTCGCCCGTACAAGTCGGCGATCCGTTGCCGCACAAGCGGATCGGCCCCCAGGGGACTGCCGTCATCTTTTATGTAGCCCGCGATTTCGCGGATCAACTCGTTGACGGCGCCGGTCGTGTTCACCCGGCCGGTGGCGATCGCAACGCGCTCGAACGCCAGCGTGCCCATAGCCACCTGCCAGCCGCCGTCAACCTCACCGACGACGTCGTCGTCGGGGACGAAAACGTTGTCGAGGAATACCTCGTTGAATTCGGACTCGCCCAGCATGTGTGCCAACGGACGAACCTTGACCCCGGGGCTGTTCATCGCGAGCAGGAAATACGTGATCCCACGATGCCGCGGTCCGCCGCCGGTGCGGGCGAGCAGGATCGCGTGCGCTGCCAGCTGGGCTCGGCTGGTCCAGATCTTCTGGCCCTGGATGTGCCACCCGCCGTCCACCTTGGTCGCGGTGGCACGCAACGAGGCCAGATCCGAGCCGGCCTCGGGCTCGGAGAACAACTGGCACCAGATCTCCTCACCGGCGAGGATCGGCCGCAGGTAGCGCTGCTGCTGGACGGGCGTGCCGAACTCGATGATCGTGGGGCCGGCCAAGTCCTCGCCGAGGATGTTGAGCCGTTCGGGTGCACCCGCCCGGTCGAGTTCCTCGTTGAATACCGCACGCAGCTTGGCGTCCACACCGCCCCCGCCGTACTGCTCCGGCCAGGACAGCCCGGCATACCCCGCGTCGTACAGCAGCCGCTGCCAGGTGCGCCAATAGTCGAGTTTGTCTTCGAGGCGTGCGGGCTCAGGTCCACCCAGACGCGGCAACGTGTCCTGCAGCCACGCGCGCGCCTGGGCGCGGAACTCCGCCTCGGCGGGACTGTCCTTCAGCTCCATCAGGTGGTGCTCGCAACTTTTCCGGCTTGCGCGGCTTCCTGTTCGAGGCGTCGCTCGATGTCTTTGCGCAATTCGTGTTTGAGGACCTTGCCGGTTGCTGTCATCGGGAGGGTATCGACGACGACGACACGCTCGGGTGTCTTCTGAATCGGCATGCCTTGCTCAAGCAGATACTCGCGCATGACGTCGACGGTCGGGGCGTCGTGGCCCGACTCGGCGACCACATAGCAGCACACCTTCTCACCGAGCCGCTCGTCGGGCATGCCCACGACCGAGAACGCCTTCAGCGCAGGATGATGGGCCAGATGCTCCTCGATCTCGCGGACGCTGATGTTCATCCCGCCGCGGATGACGATGTCTTTGGTGCGGCCGGTTACCCGCACATATCCGTCCTCGGTCATCGTACCCAGATCGCCCGACTTGGAAAAGCCGTCTTTCGTGAACAGGGCCGCGGTTTCCTCGGGGTTGGCGAGATATTCGATCATGTGGGCCGGACCGCGGTAGGCGATGTCGCCCTCGGTGCCGTGCGGCACTTCGCTGCCGTTGTCGTCGACGATTCTGACCTCTGACCCGGGCACGGCTCTGCCGTCCGAGGTCAGCGCGCGCGACACGTCGTCTGTCGACTGAACACGTTGTGGTGACGAGGTTTTCGCTGCGCCCGTAGAGGCTGAGCACCTTGACGCTGGGCAGCGTTGCGCCGGCCTGCTTGACGACCGCCGCCGGGATGGGTGCGCCCGCGCATGTCCAGAGTCGCAACGTGGACAGGTCGTGGTGCTTGGCGTCGTACTCGGACATCAGGGTGTGCAGGAAAGTCGGGGCGGTGACCGCCGCCGTGCAACCGAAGTGCTGAATCTCGTCAATCGCGCTGGCCGGATCCCACTTGGCCATGACATGTGTCGCCGCCCCGGCCAACATCGGCACCAACACGCTGGTGACCAGCCCGGTGGTGTGGGCAATGGGGGAGGGACCGAACTGGACATCGGCCTGGGTGTAGCCGAACGGCTCGACCAGCGCACGCGCCCCGGCACAATACGTGTTGAACGTGTGCACGCACCCCTTCGGCCGCGATGTGGTTCCAGAGGTGTAGACGATGACGAACGGCTCATCCGGGCGGGGCGCGCTGCCCAGTTCCGCACGAGCGCTGTCGTCGTCGGTGTCGGCCTCAAGCTGCTGCAGGGTGAACACATCGGCATCGCTATCGGCGACCTCTTGGGCGGCGTCGTCGGGCCGGGCGACGACGATCGTGAGTTCCGGATGCTCGCGGCGCAGATCGAGATACATGTCCAGATAGCCAAATTTGCTGAAGTGTGCCGGAGTGAACACCGCCCTTACCCCGGCGTTGGACACCACGTAGCCGACGTCTTCGCGCCGGTAGATCGGCATGATTGGGACCATGATGACGCCCAATCGCGACAACGCGGTCAGTACCTGGATGAACTCCACCCAGTTGGGCAACTGCACGGCGGCCGTGTCACCGCGTCGCAAGCCACGGCGGTGCAGACCGACAGCCAGCCGTTGCCCGGCGTCGAAGAGCTCCCGAAACGTCAGTGATCGCGTTCCGTCGGTCGCGAACACCTTGTCTGGGTTTTCTTCGACGTGCCGGACGAGCAGGTCGTGAAACGTGTCGGTGGACCACAGCCCCTCGCGGTAGTAATGGTCGATTTCTTGCGGGCTGTAGCGAACGGTGTACGGGCTCGGCTTCATCGCGCTGTTCCTCGGTGCTTGGGATCCGCTCTACGGCTGTGGGCCAAGAGGCTTAATCCTTCGGATTGTAGAATGGTCAGACCGAAACGGCAAGGAACTCTGGTCGCGAAGGTGGTCGTCGTCTACGCGTTGCGCCACCGCGGCGAACGCTTCTCCTTGAAGGCCCGCACTCCTTCGGCCAGATCCTCGGTGGTGAAGGCCAAGGCCAGCTGGGCCTGCAGGTAGTCCAGTGCCGATTCCAGCGGCAGGTCCCGGGTCGCCGCCAACGCCCGCTTGCCCATGCCCATCAACAACGGTGACTTGGCAGCGATGTCGGCAACCCATTGATGCAGGGCGTCGTCGAACTCAGCGTCGGGCACCACCTTGTTGACCAACCCTGCGGCTGCTGCCTCAGCGGCGCTCATCAGCCGGCCGGTCATCATCAGCTCGTTGGCGACCAGCCGTCCGGTGGCGCGGAAGATCAATGCCGAGATCATGAATGGAAAGGCGCCGACGTTGATCTCCGGGCAGCCCAGCCGGACTGATGCCTTGGCGATGACGAGGTCGCAGGCCAAGGCGATGCCCAGCGCACCGGCCAGCACGTCACCGTTAGCTGCGCAGATCACCGGCTTGTCAATCTCGGTCAGGGTGCGAAACAGAGTGGGAAACCGCGCCAGGCCGGCGTATTTGGCGACCGTCGCGCGATCGTCGGCGAATGCGTCGAGGTTTCCTCCGGAAGAGAAGACCCGCGGGTGCGATGACGTCAGCACGGCGACCCTGACCCGCGAATCAGATGCCGCGCGCTGCAGCAGCGAGATCAGCTGATCCAGCAGCGCGTCGGACAGCGCGTTACGCCGGTCGGGATCGTTGAGCGTCAGGTAGGCGGCCAAGGTGTCGGTGCCGGGGACGGCCGCTTCGAGCCGGTAGGTGACCAGCTCGGGGGATTCGGTCACGGGGCGCCTCCTAGTCGTGCGTCAATACGCATTTGCCGAATGAGCGTCCACGCTCTAGGTATTCGTGCGCTTCGGCAGCGCGATCCAGCGGGAACTCGCGGTCGATCACCGGCGCGCGCACCGGGCACCGATCGATCATGTCGAGCAAGCCGGCAAAGTCTCTGCCGCTGCCCATCGTCGTTCCGAGCAGATCGAACTGGCCGAAATAGAAGCTGCGAATGTCCATCTGGGCGGTCTGTGCGGCGTTGGCGCCGAGCACCACGAGCCGGCCGCCTGGGCGCAGCGCCCGCACGGACTCGCTCCAGCGTCCGACGGGGTCGAGGACCAGATCGAACCCGGCGTTGTCTGGCGACAGGCCACGGGCGTGCTCGGGCCATCCATCCTCGCTGTGCAGCACGCCGCCTATAGCCCCCGTGGACACCGCGCGCTCGATGGTCTCGGTCGAGGAAGAGGTGACCGCGATGCTGGCGCCGGCGGCGACCGCGAGGGCGATCGCCATGGTGGCGATTCCGCCGCCGGCCCCGATCACCAGCATCGATTCTCCGGCGCTTAACCGTCCGCGGGCGAATAGGGCTCGGTAGGTCGTGACCCCGACAAGCGGCAAGGCCGCCGCCTCGGACCAGCTCAGTCGCGCGGGCTTGGCGGCCAGGCAGTCCGTGGGCACGCTGACCAGCTCGGCGTAGGTGCCGGCGGTGTGGTCGCCCAGAATCTCCCAGCCGCTGCCCGGTGCTTCTTCGCGGTTGCCCCAGTTGAGCGACGGCAGCACCACCACGTGCTCCCCGGTGTCGGTGCGCACGCCGGCGCCGTCGGCACCGATGACGTGCGGCAGTGGGGAACGATAGCGGCCTTGCCGAACCAGAACGTCGTGCCAGTTCAGCGCGCTGGCACGGAGTTCCACAGTCGCCCAGCCCGGCCGTGCGATCGGGTCGGGAAATTCGCCGGGACGCAATACGTCGGCGGTGCCGAACTCATCCATGATTACAGCGTGCACGCCCACCTCCTATGGCCTGACCATTAGACCATTGTCCAGCGGTGACAGACAAGCTCTCCCTACGACGATGGGCGGACTGGCCCGGCCGCAAATATTGACGTGCAAGTTAAATTGCGGATCCTTGTGTGACGCGCAACACCTGCTCTATACTTCGGTCCAATGGTCTGACCATTATGACTTTGGGGGAGTTCCCATGAGGAGAGGAGTGGCGATGGTCTCGCAAGTGGCTATGGCCTCCATCGTGGAGGATCCGCTGGTGATCGCGCGCGCCGAGGTGGCTGTCGCGGCGGCAGCCGACCACCTCAAAGTGACGCCTCCCGAGCTGACGCCGGCCGCGTTAGCACACCAGTTGGACAGCCTGAGACAAGGCCTCGAGCAACGGATTTCGCTGCCATCAGATCCGACGGATGACGTGCCGACAACCGCCGAAATCTTGATCTCGATCCTGAGGTTGCAGTGTGAACTGCTCGACCACGATCTGGCTCGCCGGATCAAATCCATGTCGGAGATCCGTCAAGCGCTGGGGTACCTACGGGGTCTGCCGCCGTGCAAAATGATCCAAGCCGCCCCAGAGGTATTGAGCCGGGAGTTTGATTTCGCGCGGACCATGATCTCCACCGTGCGCGGTTCGATGTGGCTGCCCCGGCACCTGCACATCGAAGAGGAAAATTCCGATCCCAATGGACGACAGTTTCTCGAATACGTAATTGACCGCCACATCCAGCTGGCGGACGCTCCGCTGGAGACAGAACTCGTCCGCAAGCGGTGCGGCGCATTTGCGCCGTCGCCAATGGACGACAAACGTACTTTTAAGCCGCTCGTCGAGGTTTCCGGCTCCTTTGGCTATATCGCCGCGCCGATCACCGTTCAGGGCAGGGCAATCGGCATTGTGCATGTCGACCGCCCCGAACCCCATGGAATTGTGACGATGGACCATCTCGAACAGTTGGAAGCTTTCGCCGAGTGTCTGTCGGTGGCGTTCGAGAGTGCGGTGCTCGAAGAGAAGGCAGCGCAGCAACGCGTCAACGTCGAGAGCCTGTGCGGCAACGTCGACGAACTGCTCAGCCGGTCCGGTCGATCGGTGTTGTGGTTGTTGCCGGGCGCGGCGCCCGGACCGCGACACGACGCTTACCATCGCGATCAGCCCGGTGTCCCCGCGTTGACCTCCCGTGAACGAGAGATCATGTCGCATGTGGCGACCGGAGCCACCAACGGCCAGATTGCCCGGTGCCTGGTTATTTCCGAAGGGACGGTGAAGTCCCATCTGAAACACATTGCGAAGAAGCTCCATACGTCGAGCAGGGCGGCGGCGGTCGCGACCTACGGCGGCCTCGTCAGCGCTTGATGACGGGATGCAACGATGGACACCCGCGCGATGGTGGCTCGGCTCAACGAACTCGATCAACTGCTATGTGACGCGTTCGGCATCCCCCGAGCAGGTGACGCGACAACTCTCGACGACGCCATCACAATGTCGGCCGCCACCACCGAGCGACTGGTAACGCGTGAACGCAATGTGGCTGACGACGCCGGGTCACCGATCGGACAGAGCCACCTCACAGAATTTCTGCAGGCGCAGGTCGAAGCTCGTCAGATGAGAGCGCGTGACCGCGTCGATGTGGTGCGGTCGTTGACTGCCGGCATCCGTCGCATGAAGAAGGCCGGATCGCTGCAGGGGCTTGGGCGCCAAGCCTGTACGGAACTTTGCGAAGTGCTCGGCTTCGACAGCGCGTTGCTGTCGTTCGTCGAAGACGAGGGATTCGTCGTCGAGGAATCCGACCACGGCATTGGCGGCCCCACCGTGATCCGCCGGCGTGAATGTGCAGCCGAGCGGGCCTGTATTCGCCTGCGCGACACCGCTCGGACGAATGATACGGACATGCCCGCCTCGCCCGGATATCAGGATCTGCTCGGTTCCGAGAACTATCTCGTCGCCCCTGTCATCGCGAAATCGCGGGTGGTCGCACTCATTCACGTCGGCCGTCACGGCGAAGGCGGAGTCACTGCCGATGACGTCGATGTGTTGGATGCATTCGCCTCAGCGTATTCGCTGGTGCACGAGAGGATGCTGAATACCGAACGGGTGCAGCAACAACGGACCTCGATCGCTCGCGCGGCGGCGCGCCTGACCGAGGAGGCGGACCGCATCGCCGCAACGGCCATCAGCTTTGACGTTGAAGACGACACTCGCGTGGAGCCCCCGGCGATAGCGGCGGATTCGGCGTTGGCGGCCACGCTGTCGCACCGCGAACGCCAAGTATTCGAAAGGCTGGTCCTGGGAGCCTCCAACGCCGAGATCGCCGATGAACTCGTGATCACGATCGAAACGGTCAAGACGCACGTGAAGAGGATCCTGCGCAAGATCGGTGCCATCAATCGGTCGGAGGCGATCGCCCTCTACATGGAGGAGACCAGAACCTGGCGTCGGCGGCGCGGCCGGCAGCCGTGAGCGACAATCCTTTTCACGCGGCGGCGTGGTGTCCGGTGGACGGATTCGCCGATCTGACCGATATCACCTATCACCGCCACATCACCGAGCCGACGGTGCGGGTGGCGTTCAACCGGCCCGAGGTGCGCAACGCGTTTCGACCGCACACGGTCGACGAGCTGTATCGCGCGCTGGATCACGCCCGGATGTCCTCCGATGTGGGGGTGGTGCTGCTGACCGGCAATGGTCCGTCGCCGAAAGACGGCGGTTGGGCGTTCTGCGCCGGAGGAGACCAGCGCATCCGAGGCCGCAGCGGCTACCAATACGCCTCCGGCGAAACCGCCGACACCGTCGACGTCGCCCGAGCCGGGCGACTGCACATCCTCGAGGTGCAACGGTTGATCCGGTTCATGCCCAAGGTCGTTATCTGCCTGGTTAACGGGTGGGCCGCGGGGGGTGGGCACAGCCTGCACTCGACCTGCGACCTGACCCTGGCCAGCCGCGAGCACGCCCGCTTCAAGCAGACCGACGCCGACGTCGGGAGTTTCGACGGCAGCTACGGCAGCGCGTATTTGGCCCGTCAGGTCGGCCAGAAGTTAGCCCGTGAGATCTTCTTCCTCGGCCGGCCTTACAGCGCCGAGCAGATGCATCGAATGGGCGCGGTCAACGAGGTGGTCGACCACGCCGAGCTGGAGACCGTGGGATTGCAGTGGGCGGCGGAGATCAACGCGAAATCACCTCAAGCGCAACGGATGTTGAAGTACGCGTTCAACCTGCTCGACGACGGGCTGGTGGGTCAGCAGCTGTTCGCCGGGGAGGCGACCCGGCTGGCGTATATGACGGATGAGGCCGTCGAGGGCCGCGACGCATTTCTCGAGAAGCGGGCACCCGACTGGACGGCGTTCCCGCGATACTTCTAGCCTCTTGCGCCGGCCCGGTTATGCCGCGGAGATGCCGCCGTTGACGCTGATTGCCTGCCCCGTCAATCGCCCCGCCACCGGGCTGCACAAGAACACCGCCAGCGCGGCGATGTCGTCGGCCGTCGGCACACCGAGCTGAGCTTGCTGGGCCGCTCGGGCGAAGAGCTTGCCGCTGAACCCGTCGGCCGTGATGCGTTCGGTCGAAGCGGTGCCGGAGACGAGCGACGGCGTCAGCGCATTGGCGCGGATGCCGTAGCGCTTCTCCTCGATCGCGATCGTTCGGGTGAACATCACGATGGCCGCCTTTGCGGCGCCGATGACCGCCTCGCCCGGCGTGGCGGTCTTGGCCGCGTCGGACGCCACGTTGACGATGACGCCGCTGCGACGAGTGCGCATGCCCGGCAGGACCGCGCCGGCCATATGCATCGACGGCAGCGCCAGTTGGGTGAGCATCCGACCGATGTCGGCCGTCGGGATGTTGATGAACAGCTCGGGCCGTACGTCCGCGGCGGTGCTGCACATCAGGATGTCGATACCCGACAGGATTTGATCTGCCTGTGCCGCGACGGCCGCGGCCCTGCCGGGATCGGTTGCGTCGCCGGCGACGAAGTGCACGGCCGCACCGAGTTCGGCGATCGACTTCGCGGCGAGTTGGCCCCGTTCGGCGTTGCGGCCGACGATCACGATCCGTGCTACGCCGGCCGCGGCGAGTGCCCGGGCTGAGGCCAGCCCGATCCCGGCGGTGCCGCCGACGATCAGCGCACTAGATGCGTCGAGGTCCTTGGGGGCAGGCAGGTCGGTCGTGCGGTCGTCGGTCATCAGTTTGTCCTTTGGATTGTTGACGTTTCCTGTGAACGAGCCGGGATGTCGCTCACGCACCGCCGCAACCACCGCACAAGGTCGTCGATCACTTCTGCCCGGTTGATTTCGTTGAGGATCTCATGTCGGCCGTCGTCGTAGACGCGAACGGTGACATCGTCGAGGCCGGCAGCGCGGTAACGGTCCACCAGTGCCCACAGCAGAGTGAGCCCGGCGTTGACGGGGTCTTTCGATCCCACCGCGACATACAGCGGCAGGTCACGGGAAATGCGTGCCACCTGCGCCGGGTCGGCGAGTCTGCGGGCACCGGCGAACATGTCTTTCAGCGACCCGGTGTCGAGCCCGAATCCACACAGCGGATCAGCGAGATAGGCATCGACGATCGACTCGTCGCGGGAGAGCCAGTCGAAATCCGTTCGCGCGGGGTGGAATGCGGCATTAAAGGCGGACAGCTCCAGATCGCCGGAGAGGTCTAAGGCCGGTTCTAAAAGGTCGACGGCCGCGGTTCCGGTGAGTGCGACCGCATCCACGTTGGCGCTGTAGTCCAGCAGAAACTGTTGAGCGGCGAACGAACCCATGCTGTGGGCGACCATGATGAGCGGCAGGCCCGGGTGGTCCGATCGCGCTTGGGTGACCACCAAATTCAGGTCCTCGACCAGCGCCCGCCACCCGTGGGGACCGAGATGGCCGGGTTCGTCGGAGGGGGCCCGGGACGCGCCGTGCCCTCGATGGTCGTGTCCATACACCACAAACCCTCGGGAGGTGAGCGCGTCGGCAACGTGGTCGTATCGGCGGATATGCTCACCCATACCGTGGACCAGTATGACGACGCCCGCGATCGTCTGGTCATCTTGAGGGGCCCAGCGATAGCCGGCAAGCTGCCTGCCGTCTTCACTACGGCAGGAGAACGTGCTGGGGTCCATCACAGGGGGCTCGCTGTGGCGCCGGCTCGGCCACGATCGACTTTGTCGAAGAACTGTTGAGATCGCTCCTGCACGGTGGCGTTGCCGCCGCACAGCGCATAGCCCCACGTCACTTCGACACGCAGCTGGTCGTACAGCGGGCGGCCGATGATCTCTACGCACTGTCTCCTTGGCCGATTCGACGGCGGACTGGTCGCAGCGCAGGATTTGTTGGACCACGGCGTCTGTCTCCTCCATGAGCTTGTCGTGGGGCACTACCCGGGCAACCATGTTCGCGGTCAGTGCCCGCTCGGCGGAGATTGGCTCACCGGTCAGCAGCAACTCCAGCGCCACCCCGACACCGCAGGTGTTGACCAGACGCACGATGCCGCCGTCGGCCGGATGCATTCCGCGACGCACCTCGAAGGTGCCGAAGTGCGCGCGCTCCGACGCGATGCGGATGTCGCACGCCATCGCCAGCTCGACGCCGTGCCCCACGCACCAGCCATTGATCGCGGCGACGATGGGCTTGGTGATGCGCGACAGGGTTCCCCGGGTGATCCCGCACAGACCGTCCTCGAGACGTTCGCGTCCGACCATCGGCCCGACGGTCTGCCACTCGGGCGCATGGGTTTTCAGGTCGGCGCCAGCGGTGAACGCGTCGCCGGTTCCGGTGATCACGGCGACGCGCAGCGCCGGGTCGTCGCGGAAGTCGCGCCAGATATCACACAGCAGTTCGTGGGTTTCGATGTCGATGGCGTTCTTGACCTCTGGGCGGTTGAGGGTGATGTAGGCGACCTCACCGCGCTTGTCGTAGAGCACCTTTGCTTTCATGACAGGACCTTTCTAGCTCGCCGGATTGGAGTCGAGGATCGCGGGCAGCGCGGCGCGGTGGAACCCGTCGAACGGGGTGTTGTGTTGCACGGGCTGCAGCTCCCACCACCCCGGCTTGGCGTTCGGCGCTCCGCCGTCGACCCGGATACAGGTTCCGGTGATGAAGCTGGCGGCCGGTGACAGCAAGAAGACCACCGCCGCGGCGACTTCCGCCTCAGTCCCAAAGCGCTGCAAGGGGATCTCGCGCGCAACCTGGTTGCGGATGAAGTCGGTGTCCTTGCTGTCGTAGGTATCCAGCCCGCTTGATGCGATGGATCCGGGTGCGATGGTGTTCACCCGCACACCGGCGGCGGCCCACTCAGTGGCGGCCGATTCGCTCAGCGTCAGCATGCCGCCTCGGGCGGCCGCCGAGTGCGCGAAGTGCGGCCAGCCGTGCCAGATGTCGGCGATCATATTGACAATCGCGCCGCCGTGTTCCTTCATCCACTTGGTGTAGACCTCGCGCATGACAATGAAGCCGCCGGTCAAGTTGTTGCGCACCACCGCCTCGAAACCCTTGGTGGTAATGGTCTCCAGGGGCGCCCGATATTGGCCGCCGGCGTTGTTGAACAACCCGTCGATGCGTCCATGCTCGGTGAGGATCGCGTCCACGACGTCACCGACGGCGGCTTCGTCGCGGATGTCTGCGGTATGGATGGAAAGCCGCCCGCCGTCGGAGAGAATCTCGGCTTGCACGGCATCGAGTTTCTCGGCATTGCGGCCGATGATCGCCACGTTGGCGCCCAGCGCGGCGAGTTCGTGGGCGGTGCATCGCCCGATCCCGCTGCCCCCGCCGGTTATCACGACCGTTCGACCGGCGAAGAGGTCGTCCTTGAATATCGACTGATAGCTCACGGCTGCTCTCCTCGAAGCTGTTGGCGCAGAGCTGCTTTCTGCACCTTTCCGCTGGCGGTCTGCGGCAGCGCGTCGGTCAGCTGAATCTCCTTGGGAACCTTGTATCCGGCGATGAGGCCGCGGCAGTGCGACACCAGGTCGGAGACGTCAACCGGGATATCGGCGTGGGGGACAACGAAGGCCACCACCCGTTCCCCCCACTTTTCGTCGGGTGCGCCGACAACGGCGACCGATTGGACCGACGGATGCGCCGCCAACGCTCGTTCAACCTCGGCTGAGTAAATGTTCTCGCCGCCGCTGACGATCATGTCCTTCAGTCGGTCAACGAGAAATAGGTTGCCGTTCGGGTCGCGGATTCCGGCATCGCCGGTGTGGTACCAGCCGTCGATGATCGCCGCGGCGGTCGCCTCGGGCTTGTTCCAGTAGCCGCTGAACATCCACGGTGAGCGGACCAACACCTCGCCGGCTTCGCCGGCGGGTAGGTCGTGTCCGCTCGTGTCGACGATTCGCAGTTCGACACCGGGCATGGGCTGGCCGCAGGATTTCAGCAAATCCGGATTGTCGAGGCGGTGCTGTTCGGGCCGCAGCAGGGTGATGATGAAAGTTTCTGTGGCTCCATAGAACTGCACGAAATCGCAACCGAACGTGTCCAACGCTTGTTGCAGTGTGTGCTGCCCGATTGGCGAACCGGCGTAAAGAATTCGACGCAACGACGAAAAGTCAATCGGCTGTCCCGATTTGTGGTTCAACAGCATCTGCAAGGCGGTGGGAACCAGGCATGTCACGGTGGGCCGGTGTAACGCGACGGCAAAGATGAAGGCCGTCGGGTCGAACGCGGAGAGGGTCGCCAAGGTCGCACCGTAATACAGCGCCGGGAGCGATACCAGCGTTCCCGCTAGATGAAAGTTCGGCATGACCACCAGACCGATGTCATTGGGGTCCCAGTTCACTGACGGGTCCGCCTCGGAAGCGCGGAACCAATTAATCAGGGCGCCATGCGTAATGGGCACACCCTTAGGCGCGGCGGTGGTACCGGACGTGTAACCCAGCAGGGCGGTCGCACTGTCAGGCACAACAATGCCCGGGTCCGCGGAGCTGCCACTCGAAAACCACTGCTCCAGTTCGTCTTCGGGGATGACATGGACGGTCGTCCCCGTCGCCTGGCGGACCCGCTCGGCGAGTTCGGTGAAGTCGCGCCCGGCGAAGATTAGCCGTATCTTCGCGTCCCGCACGACTTCGACGAGTTCTGCTGCTGCGCTGCGCCAGTTCAGCGGCGTGAGCGCACATCCCGCCTTGTTGACGCCTACCCAGATCTCAAAGAAGGCCGCGGAGTTTTTGCCCAGAAAGCCGACGTGCGAGCCAGCCCGCATACCCGATGCAGCCAGCGTATTGGCGATGCGGTTCGACCGGCTGTTCAGCTGCGTGTATGTGACCACGCGGCCGCCGTCGATCAATGCGGCCTTGTTCGGCGTCTTGCCCGACCAGGCCCGGACCATGTCGGGGAGGCAACGGATGTCAGATGTCACGTTCAAAGCTGCGCCTTAGTTGAATATACTAATGGTCAGACCATAGCGAGTCGGATATCAGCCAGTCAAGGGCTTCGACGAAGCCGCGGACGGGCGGCGTTAGGGCGCTGGATTCTCACCAAGATTCAGTGCGAAATCCCGGACGGTCGCGACGAGCGCATCATCTGCCAAGCCGCCCTCGGTCTGCGTAACGCATCCCTTCGCGAGCCGGAGCATCTGCGGCCCTTCGTCGACGAGCAATTGGCTCAGTCCGAGTGCGGCGCAGGTTCTCAGCGCCGGCGCGAGGACGCATTGCGCTTCGTCAGCGTCTCCGACTGCGGCCAGGCAGAGCGCAAGTTGGATGGCTGCGTGCAGGTGCGCACGCGGGCGCTTTTCTCTGATCGACATGCTCCAGACGAGCGCGTGCCCGCTGGCAAGCCGTCGCACGCGCCGATGGCGTCCCGCCGATCAGGAGCAACCGGATTTGCGAATCCTCCATGAGTTCGGCTGTGACGTCGCCGATTCCGTCGAGCGGTTGCGAACCTGCGCTCGTGATTCGCCGTGCAACCGACTCGTCGATCGGCTCGGCCGACGTCGCGGCAACGCGGACAGTTTCGTTGAGCAAGCGAGCCTCCAGACGTGGAAGTTGCAGCGCGCTCGCGATGTCCAGGCCTTCGGCCAATCGGCGGCGCGCGCTTGCCGTGTCGCCACGGGCCAGTTTCAGCCGAGCTCCGGTCCCGAAAGTTGCGAGCATGAAGTCGACGAGACCGCCTTCGGCGCCGAGTTGGTACGCGTCGTCGAGCAACGCCTCCGCTTCGTCGAGTCGACCACGTTCGTAGAGAAGCTCACCCAACAAGGATCCGGCGAGCTTTGCGACGTATGTTGGGCGTCCGGACGGCAGCAGCGCGATTCGCATCGCGTGTCGCAGGTGCGCTTCGGCGCCGGCGACGTCGAGCTGCTCGTTCGCGGCGATCGCGGCGAAACAGTATCCGTAGCTGACGCTCAACGCCCCGGAGGTCTGCTGATGGTATTGGTGTCCCCACCTCTGCCAGCGCAGCGCGTCGTCGAAGTCGAACACCCGGATGGCACGAAATGAGCCGACATCGGCTGCCCGGCAGAGAATCCAGGGGTGAAGCGTGTCCGCCCTGTCGACACAAGCCTGCACAGCATCGGCGGCCGCGGAGGTATCGATGCGGTCCTGGAAAGCGCCGACTACTGCGCGGATCAGGTCCATCTCGGCGCACAGGTCGCCGGCTTGCTCGGCCGGAACCGAGTCGGTGGCGGCCTCTGCCAACCGAAGCGCGTCGTCGACCGCCGCCAGGCGGTGCAGGACGACGTTTGCCCACGCGAGGTCGACCTGCAGCTTCGGGCGCACATCGGCGTGTTGCGCCGGCAGCTTGGCCGCAAGCCCGATCAACGTGCTCATCTGGGATCGTTCGTTCAGATCCGGGGCTGCGTGCTCGACGGCATCGACTGCCTGCCGTGCGTCGCCGGCGAGGATCAAGTGATCGACGGCCTGGCTCAGCATCTGACGTTCGGAAAACCACTGTGCGGCCTTGCGATGTAGTTCTGGTATGAGATCTTCTGCGTCGCGCTCGAGGCGATGCAGAAGGTAATCGGCGAACAGGTGGTGGTATTGAAACCACGATCCTTCGGTATCGGTGCTTCGCAGAAAGAGATCACGTTTTTCGATCTCTTCGAGGACGCTTTGACTACGCCGGTTACCGGTGAGCGCGGTCGCCAACCCGCTGCAGATCTGTTTGGTGATGCAGGTCGACATCAGGAAATCGAGGAGATCCGGCTCGAGGCTGTCCAGGACGTTGGATGCTAAATACTCGCCTATTGCCTTGTGCCGCCCGGACAGATTCTGGATGAGCGCGGTGGGATCGGAATGGCCACGAAGCGATAAAGACGCCAGCTGCAACGCGGCTGCCCATCCATCGGTGGAGTCCTCGAGTTCGGCCACATTGGCTGTTGTGAGGTTGAGGCCGCACTGATCGACCAGCAGCGCCTGGGATTCGGCCACATCGAACTTGAGCAGCGACGAGTCGATTTCCGTGAGTTCCCCCTGGACCGCCATCGTGGACAGCGGTAGTCCTGCCCGCGTACGACTTGTCACGATCAAATGCAAGTGATGGCAACCATTCTCGAGCAGATAGGCGAGAGCGTCCATGGTTTGCGTGTTGTCAACGCGATGCCAGTCTTCCATCACGAGCGCGAGGGTTTGTTTGTCGGAATGCAGGCGATCGATCAAAGCATTCAGGACGTACTGTTGCGCGTTCTCCAGATGCCCTTCGAATTCTTGTTGTAATGTCTCCGCGAGGTCTGGCAGGGTGCGCCGAATCGCCTCAATCAGGTGGGCGAGAAACCAGACCGTGTTGTTGTCGTCGCTGTCGATGGCCAACCATGCGGTCTTCACACCCTGTCCGGTGAGTGTTTCGGCCCACTGCGCGGCCAGGGTGCTTTTGCCGTAGCCGGCGGGCGCATGGATGAGGACCAGCTTTGGTCTTGGCCCCGAGCCGAGGTGGTCGAGGATTCGTCGCCTTGGCACCGTTGGGTGAGTGAAGGTCGGCGGTCGGAATCGTGTCGGTGCGCTCGGCGGATAGTGCGCCCGCCGGACCGAGGCTGACTCGTCCGACCGTAGTCCGAGAGCTGCCGAATGCCCGGTCGAGACGGGAGTTCTTGTGCCGGAGTCGGATTCGTCGCCGTCGGTCGGCGGTGGCGGTAACTGCAGTGGAACGTCGGCGATCTCGAGTCCGACTTGGCTAGCGGCTGTTCGCAGCATCTCACCGAATGCCGCCGCCGAGCTTGGGCGGCGCGCCGGATCGATCTTCAACCCGAGCTCGAGCGCCGAGCAGATCGAGTCTGGGACGGCTTTCGCGCGGAGGTCTGGTATCGGACCTGTCGTCACGCGACGAACAAACACGATGGGGTTCTCGCCCGATCGAAACGGAAAAGGCGGGTCGCCGCTAAGCAGGGTGAAGACCGTGGCCGCCAGACCGTAAACATCCGCAGCTATCGAGGCGGGGCGACCCTCGAACAGCTCCGGCGCGGTGTAGGACGGCGATCCGACCACGACGTTCGCGGCCATCTCGCGGCTGCCCGCGATGCGCGCGATGCCGAAATCGCTGAGTTGCGGTTCCCCGTAATCGGTGAGAAGGACGTTGGCGGGCTTGATATCACGATGAAGAACATCCGCGCGGTGAGCGGTTTCCAGAGCGCCCGCAAGGCGCACGCCTATCGTCAACGCCTCACGGAGTCCGAACGATCCGTTGTCCTGTATCCAGGCAGCGAGCGTGTTTCGGCGGTGATACTGCATCACAATGTAGGGACGCCCGGTAAAGGTGAGCCCGCTATGCAGCACGGGCACGATGTTCGGGTGGCCGGAGACCCGCCCCATCGCCCGCTGCTCGCGAGCGAACTGTTCGAGGTCGACATCGTCCTGATCAGAACTGAGCACCTTCACTGCGACGACCCGCTCGAGCGACGGTTCATTGCACCGATACACGACGCCGAACCCGCCGCGCCCCACCGGCTCAGCATTGTGGTAGCCCTCTGCCTCGAGCTCGGCAACAATCCCCAAAGAGCTGTGTTGAGTGGCGTCGGGACCTGCTGTCACGGTGCGGTCCCAGGGTATGCGTGGGCGCGCTGCAGTCCCGCAGATCGGATTCGGTCGACGCAGCATGCAGCTGCGTGACCACGTGCGAACGTTCCCATTGCCCCCATTGCCAATGCCTTCGTTGCAGCCGCTCATCGTACTCCCGCAAGTCGGGCCGGGCCGCCAATGCACTTACTTGTTCTTTGAGCCGACGATGCCCGCGTTGGCAGCAGCCAGCTCGACGCCGCGCAGCATGTTGCGCGGGTCGACGGGTCCGTCGAAATCATTGGTGAACACCAACCCGCTGTCGGTCCACCCGACCTGGATGGGAGCCGCGGGCTCGGTCCGGGCCCGGAGCGGCTGTTCGGTGTCTTCCGGGCCCGTTCCTTGCGGGTGTTGCCACGACATCCAAGCCATGTTACATTTTTGCATCAGCTGATGTCATTGCGTGCGTACGCGCGCACGATCAGCTATCAACGGAAATCGAACGGAAAGGAGCGATACATGGATCAGAAGACCAGCCTCAGATTCCAGCTCATCAGCGCCTGGTGTGGCCCCGCGTTCTTGGTCACCTTCGTGCTGTTCTGGGGGGTGATCGGGCGCAACATCCCAAATCCGTCGCCTGCGTTGAGCGCGGCAGATCTCGCTGCTCGCTATTCGCAGCACCTTGGGGAGATTCGTCTGGGCTTCATCGTCGCCCTCATCACGGTTGTTTTGTACATGCCGTGGTGTTCGTATATCAGCGCCCGGATGGCGAAGATCGAGGGCGGGTACCCGGTCCTGGCTAACCTGCAGCTCATCGGTGGGGCTTTGACCGTCATGGTCGTGTCATTCAGCTGTTGTTTCTGGGCCATCGCGGCATTTCGGCCCGAGCGGGATCCGGCGTTGATCCAGCTGCTCACTGACACCGGCTGGCTGGTCATCGACCTGCAGTACGCGTGCACCACGTTGCAGATGGTGGCGCTCGCCTTGGCAGTTCTGGCGGACCGGAAGAACAAGGCCACGCCCCTCATGCCGAACTGGGTGTGCTACCTCACCATCTTCTGCGCGGTCAGCTTCTTCCCGGCGAGCCTCACCGGCGTTCTGAAGACCGGCCCGTTCGCCTGGAATGGCGTCATGAGCTACTACTTCCCGTACTTCTGCTGGCTGTGCTGGGAAATAATTGCGAGCACTTATTTGATCAGGGATGTTCGTCGGCGCACGCGCGAGTTCGAGAGCAGCCCTTCGGTGGATGGCGGCCCTCGGGCGACGGCTCTCGCTTCCTGACCTGCCATCGGGCAGGTGCCCTTCGGTTGGCCGCCGTTCCCGTCCGCGCGATTCGACGGTGTTGCGACAAATGTTCGCGCCCGTCGTGCGCGGTCGGGAGCGGAGGGCTATCCGTGCCTGGCGCCGGGTCGTGGGGTCGGGCACGGATGCGGTCACTCGCGTCGCTTAGGGAGAGTGTTGATTGAGGGAATTGTTGATGAGTCCGGAAACCGATACCCGGTTCGTGCCGGTGGGCGAGCCGACGCGGCGGCTGCCCGGCGTCGAAGGCGTGTGGGTCTTCGTGATCGCCGACATGACGGTTTTTGCCATCCTGTTCGGGTCCTTCATGGTCGGCCGCCATCACAACCCCGGCCTCTTCGAAGAGTCCCGACACGCCCTGAACCCGAACTTTGGCGGTGTCAACACGCTCATCCTGCTTACCAGCTCGTGGTTTGCCGCGCTCGCGCTCGACGCCGTGCGGAAGTCCCGTTTTGCGCTGGCGCAGCGTTTCATCGGCGGCGCTTTTCTTTGCGGCCTCGCGTTCGCGGTCTCGAAGGCCATCGAGTACACCGAGAAGTTGAACGCCGGCATCAGCCTGTTGACCAACGACTTCTTCATGTATTACTTCACGCTGACCGGGATTCATCTGTTCCACGTCGTCGCGGGCAGCGTGGTGCTGCTCGTGCTGTGGTTCAAGGCCCGATCCCGGTCGTTCGACCCGCAGCGGCCCGTCGTTCTGGAATGCGGCGCGATCTACTGGCACATGGTCGACCTGCTCTGGATCATCCTGTTCCCGCTCCTGTATCTGGTGAGGTGACTAGTGGAGCTGCTGCGCAAGCCGGTCACTATCGTGTGGGCGGCGTTGATGCTGGCCACCTGCGCATCGACCTGGTTGCTTTCGAAGAACTCGGTCACGCCCGCGGTGGCGACGGTGGCCATCATGCTTATCGCCGCCGTCAAGGTGCGGTTGGTGATTCGGTACTTCATGGAGGTGCGTCGGGCGCCACTGGCGCTGCGGTTCATCTGCGACGGCTGGTTGCTCGCGGTCACCGCGCTGATCGTGACCGTCTACCTGGTCTGATCCGGCGCCCCGCCGTCGGGTGTGTCGCCGCCCAGGCCGACCAGACACACATCACTGCGGATCGGGCTGTACTGAAATGGCCTACTTGTGCACTGCAATAGGTTTGCATAGCCGATACGTGAGCGCATTGCGATCGATGTGTTGTAGGACAAGTGATGGAGTTCGTGTATGTATCCCGCCGTCCCGGACCGGACTCTGCCGTCGATCACCCCGCTTACCGCGAGGTCGGTCGCGTTGAGCACTCTGCTCGGATACCATCCCCCGGCGCTTCCGATTAGCGCCTTGGTGAAGGTCGGGGAGCTTCTTGGGATCGCGGACCGCGCCACCCGGGTTGCCCTGACGCGCATGGTGAAGGACGGCGACGTGACCGTCGACAATGGCGTGTATCGCCTGTCCGAGCGACTGCTGCGACGGCAGGCCCAACAGGATGCGCTCACCTCGCCCCCCACCCGGCGGTGGACTGGGGGATGGGAGATGGCCATCGTCACGAGCACGACCCGGCCGTTGGCCGAGCGGGTGGCCCTGCGTAAGAGCATGGTGCGGCACCGGATGGGCGAGTTGCGCGAGGGGGTGTGGATGCGGCCGGATAACCTCTCTCGTGAGCTCGACGGCATCATCGCCGACCAGTGTGAGTTTTTTGTCAGTCACCACTCTGACTCGTCGAGCCTGGCAGCGTCGCTCTGGGACTTGCCGGGATGGGCGGCCGAGGCGGACCGATTGCTGACGGTGCTTGACGAGGCAGAGAGTCTCGCCGAAGGGTTCATGGCTACAGCGGAGGTAATCCGACACCTGCTGCTCGATCCCTACCTGCCGGACGAACTGCTCCCAGCGGGCTGGCCAGGTGATCGACTTCGAGAGCGTTACACCGATTTCAACGCCAACTACTCGGAGCGTCTCCGAAAGTACAGCGGCGGATAGTCGGGGCCGAGGCGGCTCGCGCGCCTCCTCGGTCGGGCGTGACGCGAATCGCCTGGAACAAATGTGCATCATACGATGCAATTGAGTATCATGAAGGCAACTGCGTGCCGGGCGCCGGATCCGGTGTCGTCGGGCACCGTGATCGCCGCGTTGGCGCGTCGCGACGGCTATCGCGGCGGGGGTGCCAGCAGTCACCACGAGGAGGGCCATGACGGGACCGTTGAGCTTCTCGATCAGCGCGGAGCAAGAGGCGCTGGTCGAGGTGGCCCGCGGCTTCGGTGAGCGGCAGCTGGCTCCGTATTACAAGCAACGCGAGCAGGAAGGTGCGTTCGACCGCGCGACATTGCGGGCGATGGGCGATCTTGGACTGTTCGGGGTTGAGCTGCCTGAAGAGTATGGCGGCCTCGGGCTTGACTGCACGACAGCGGGTCTCGTCCTCGAGGCCGTCTGCCGCTCCGACTACAACATCGGCCAGTTGATGGTGACGATGTCGTTGAGCGGAGCGATCATGGCCAGGCACGGGGATCCCGCGGTCGTCGCGCCGTGGCTGCGCGGCGTGCTGGCGGGCGAGATGATCCCGGCCATCGCGCTGACCGAGCCGGGCGGCGGATCGGACGCCGCGAACCTGACACTGCGGGCAACCAAAGACGGCGCCACGCTACATCCTTGACGGCGAGAAGACGTCGACCAGCTTTGCGACCCAGGCGGCGTTCGCGATCGTCTGGGCCCGTACCGGCGCGCAGTCCAGCGGCGCGCGCGGGATCAGCGCCTTCCTCGTCCCCCTGGACCTGCCGGGCATCAAGACCAGCGAGTTCGACGATCTGGGCGGCCGGTGCGCCGGGCGGGGGTCGGTCCACTTCGACCGGGCGGTGATACCGGCAACACACTTGATCGGCCGGGAAAATGACGGCTTCGTGCAGGTGATGCAGGGCTTCGACTACAGCCGTGCCCTGATCGGGCTCCAGTGCCTGGCGGTCGCCCGGCAGTCGCTCGACGAAACATGGTTGTCCACCGCCGAGCGGACCAGCTTCGGTAAACCGCTGATCGCGCATCAGGGTGTGTCGTTCCCATTGGCCGAGGCCGAGACCCAAATTGAGGCATGCCGGTTGCTGTGCCTGAAGACGTTGTGGCTCAAGGACCAGGGGCTGCCACACACCGCTGAGGCGGCGATGTGCAAGTGGTGGGCACCCAAGTTGGCGTTCGACACCGTTCAAACCTGCCTGCTGCTCAATGGGCACGGTGCCTACACCGAGGAAATGCCTTACGCGCAACGCCTGCGAGACGTCCTGGGCCTGCAGATCGGCGACGGCACCGCGCAAATCATGAAGCTGATCATTGCCCGACACAAAGCCGGCCGCGGCGCGGTCTCGGCATGACTCCGGAGGGAATCCCCATGGCCAAGGTGATCTACGAAAAGTGCGGTCAGATCGCCTATATCACGCTGAACCGGCCCGAGGTCCACAACGCCATCGACACCGAGACCGATGAGCTGCTGTTCGAGGCGTGGACAGATTTCCGCGACGATCCGGATATCCGGATCGCGATCCTCACCGGGGCCGGCGACAAGACCTTCTGCGCCGGCGCCGACCTCAAATCGCATGTCGATCCCTGGCTCAACGCCGGGCCCGAACTCGGACGCAGCCTGCTCGAAAAAGGGTTCGCGGGCCGGATCACCCGAGGGCTGCACCGGACGCCCAAACCGATCATCGCGGCGCTGAACGGCTGGGTCATCGGAGGCGGCATCGAACTCGCCCTGGCCTGCGACATCAGGATCGCGTCCGAACGCGCGAACTTCGGCTTCTTCCACATGCGGCGCGGCATGCATTTCGCCGACGGGGGCATCGTGCGGCTGGTCAACACGGTCGGGGTGGGTATCGCGATGGAGCTGGAGCTGATGGGTGAACCCATCGACGCGCAACGGGCCAAAGAGGTCCACCTGGTCAATCGGGTTGTGCCCCATGGCGATCTGATGGCCACCGCCAAGGACGTCGCGGCCAAGATTCTGCGCAATCCCAGGGCCGCGGTGGAATCAGCGAAGCAGACCATCCTCGAGGTCGTCGGGCCGCCCATTGGACGAGCAACTCAGGCTTGAGTGCCTGTATGGCTATTCGACCATGGACAACCCGGAGATCGTCGAGCGCAAGCAGGAGTTCCTCGAACGGCGCGACGCCGACCGGGCAACGACAAGCTCCGAGCGCCACT
>CAVPFT010000078.1:0-9174 GCA_963703795.1 uncultured Actinomycetota bacterium
GTCGAATCGCCAGCCCCGACGGTGTCGCCTTCGTCAGCGTCGAGGGCGAACTGGACGATCCCGCCGGGATGATGGCCCGGGAGATCGCCGAGCACCCGTTCGGCACCCGACCTTCACCGGCCGGTCATGGCCACTGGCCGACGTGCGCCGGCTGGCCCCGAGGCTGGCCGGCAAGGTGGTCTGCATCGGCAAGAACTACGCGGATCACATCGCGGAGATGGGCGGCCTAACCGGCCCGGCACCGGCGATCCGGTGATATTCCTCAAGCCGAATACCGCGATCATCGGACCCAACGTACCAATTCGGTTGCCCGCCAACGCATCACCGGTGCACTTCGAGGGCGAGCTGGCCGCGGTGATCGGCAAGCCGTGCAAGGACGTTCCGGCCGCCCGCGCCGCCGAAAACATTCTCGGCTACACCGTCGGAAACGATGTGTCGGCCCGCGATCAGCAAAAGGCCGACGGCCAATGGACTTGCGCCAAAGGGCATGACACCTTCTGCCCGGTCGGGCCCTGGATCGTCACCGATGTCGACCCGGCGGATCTCCAACTGCGCACCGAGGTCGACGGCGAAGTGAAGCAGAACAGCCGTACCTCGCTGATGATCCACGACGTCGGCGCGATCGTGGAGTGGATCTCGCCGGTGATGACACCGCTGCCCGGCGATCTCATCCTCACCGGAACACCCGCGGGTGTCGGCCCCATTGAGGATGGTGACACCGTCTCGGTCACCATCGAGGGAATCGGCACTCTCACCAATCCTGTAGTCCGCAAAGGAAATTCGTGACTTCGCCGGAGTCCGGAGCAGGCCAAGTACGGGTGCGATTCTGCCCGTCACCGACCGGTACCCCGCACGTCGGGATGGTCCGCACCGCGCTGTTCAATTGGGCCTACGCCCGACACACCGGCGGCACCTTCGTCTTTCGCATCGAGGACACCGACGCGCAGCGCGACACCGAGGAAAGCTATCTGGCGCTGCTCGACGCGCTGCGCTGGCTCGGCCTCGACTGGGACGAGGGGCCCGAGGTCGGCGGCCCCTACGGCCCGTACCGGCAGTCGCAGCGCACCGAGATCTACCGCGACGTGGTGGCCAGGCTGCTCGAAGCCGGGGAGGCCTACTACGCCTTCTCGACGCCGGAGGAGGTCGAGGCGCGCCACGTCGCCGCGGGCCGCAATCCCAAGCTGGGCTACGACAACTTCGACCGGCAGCTGACCGATCCGCAGCGTGCCGCGTTCCTCGCGGAAGGCCGTAAGCCGGTGGTGCGGCTGCGGATGCCCGACGAAGATCTCAGTTGGGACGACCTGGTGCGCGGAACCACCACCTTCGCCGCGGGCACCGTGCCCGATTTCGCGTTGACCCGCGCAACCGGAGATCCGTTGTACACGTTGGTCAACCCGTCGGACGACGCGCTGATGAAGATCACCCATGTGCTGCGGGGCGAGGACCTGCTGCCGTCGACGCCGCGCCAGCTCGCGCTGTATCAGGCGCTGATCCGGATCGGGGTCGCCGAGCGTGTTCCGCAATTCGCGCACCTCCCAACGGTCTTGGGGGAGGGAACCAAGAAACTTTCGAAGCGCGACCCGCAGTCGAATCTTTCGCCCACCGCGACCGGGGCTTCATCCCGGAGGGCCTGCTGAATTACCTTGCGCTGCTTGGCTGGGCAATCGCCGACGACCACGACCTGTTCAGCCTCGACGAAATGGTGGCGGCGTTCGACGTCGTCGACGTCAACTCCAATCCCGCCCGGTTCGACCAGAAGAAGGCCGACGCGCTCAACGCCGAGCACATCCGGATGCTGGAGGCCGACGACTTCACCGGCAGGCTGCGCGACTACTTCAACGCACACGGCCATCACATCGAGTTGGATGACGCCGGCTTCGCCGCGGCCGCGGAGCTGGTGCAGACCCGAATCGTTGTCCTTGGCGACGCGTGGGACCTGCTGAAGTTCCTCAACGACGACGAATACGCGATCGACCCCAAGGCCGCCGCCAAGGAGCTCGGTCCGGACGGGATCGCGGTGCTCGATGCCGCGCTGGCCGCGCTGGACGGCGTCGCGGACTGGACAGTGGAGCGGATCGAGGCCGCGCTCAAGGCCACGCTCATCGAGGGTCTGGCGCTCAAACCGCGGAAGGCGTTCGGTCCGATCAGGGTTGCCGCGACCGGGACGACGGTCAGCCCGCCGTTGTTCGAATCCCTGGAGCTGCTCGGGCGCGACCGCACACTGAACCGACTGCGCGCTGCTCGCGGTGGGTGAGCACACAGTGGAGGACGAAGACCAGGCGTTCGGACCCCGGGTCTGGTCTTTGGTAGTCTGCACGTCGGCCTACAACGGGCTGGCAGGGGCGGTCTCCAGCGCTGGACGTAGTCTGCGGAACGGCTCTGACCAGCGGTTTTAGGTAGCCCATGGGGTATGGTGTAATTGGCAACACAGCTGATTCTGGTTCAGCCATTCTAGGTTCGAGTCCTGGTACCCCAGCAAAGTCGCACCACCGCAAGCAATTAGGTGCGCCTACTCCGGTGAGCTATGCTGGCAGCTCGGATCGGTTCTGGCCCCGTCGTCTAGCGGCCTAGGACGCCGCCCTCTCACGGCGGTAGCGTGGGTTCGAATCCCATCGGGGCTACAAACCAAGCCGCAGTTACCGTCCGGTCCCCAAGGCGGCCGGTGCGGTCGACCCACCCACCGGCATGTGCGGCAGGCCGAGCTTGCGGTGATCCCACGAACGGGCGCGACGAGGCACGATGCGCACGCAGACCCGTTTGTTCATCATCTGGTCGACGATCGGCTTCATTTCGTCGCTGTAGGGGCCGGTGTAGCGCTCGAAAACGCTGATCCCAACCCGGTGCGAGACGTCGGGATTGTCGACGATCTGGGCGACGCCTTCGAAGGACACCCCGCGCAGCGTGTCATAGGTGTCGCCGTCCTCGATCAGGAAGCTCACCCGCGGATCCCGGATGAGGTTGACGGCCTTCTGTGACTTGGCCTTGGTCTCCAGCCAGATTTCGCCGTCGACCACGGCGTACCACATGGCCGTCAAGTGCGGCTGGCCGTCCGCGCCAACCGTGGCCAGCGTGCCGGTGCGGCTCTTGACGACGAAATCGGCGATCTCGTCTTCCGACATGACGATGCTCGCGCGCTGATTGGTTCCCATGGCGCCAGTTTGTCAGGCGGTCTGCTGTGACTGTGCACTGGTGGCTTTGAGTGTGCGCTGAAGGCGAGGAATTCGCGATCCTGGCGCCCTGGGCGCAATGTCGGTGCAGGTTTAGAGGCGTCGAGTGAGTTCTTCGGCCGCGGAGATAAGTCGGCGGCCCAGCGCGCGCCCGGGCGCCGGCCGATCCGGTCGATGGGTCCGGACACCGATATCGCGGCGATGACGAGACCGCGGCTGTCGCGCACCGGCGCCGACACGCTCGCCACCCCCGGCTCGCGTTCGGCCACGCTTTGCGCCCAACCCCGACGGCGCACCTCGGCCAGTACCCGGTCGGTGAATTTCGCCGACGGCAGCACCGCTTGCTGGGTCGCGGCGTCGCTGTAGGCGAGCAGCACCTTGGCCGCCGAGCCCATTGTCATCGGCAGGCGGGCCCCGACCGGAACCGTATCGCGAAGACCCGCAGCCGGTTCCAGGGCTGCCACGCACACCCGCGACGTGCCCTCGCGGCGATACAACTGAACGCTTTCGCCGGTGGCCTCACGCAACGTGGGCAACACCACCGCGCCGGCCGCCAGCAACGGGTCGTTGACACGGGCCGCGAGTTCGGTGACCGCGGGACCAAGCCGCCAACGCCCTTCCTCGTCACGCGCCAGCAGGCGATGAACTTCGAGGGCGGCCGCCAGCCGGTACGCGGTGGCCCTGGGCAGCGCCGTTCGCTCGCACAGGTCGGCCAACCCGCAGGGAGATTCCGCGATCTTGTGCAGCACGCTCACGGCTTTGTCGAGGACGCCGATGCCGCTATGCTGTCTCATATAGAGATATTAACGTCTCACATTCTGAGACGACATACAAGGACCGAGTTGAGGCGAATTCGAAATGGGATCCGACATCGGCGGCGCTGACAGGCCGCGCACCCTGGCCGAAAAGGTCTGGGATGACCACGTTGTGGCATCCGGCTCGTCGGGCGATGGGGCCGGCGCGCCGGACTTGATCTACATAGACCTGCATTTGGTACACGAGGTCACCAGCCCGCAGGCTTTCGACGGCCTACGCCTGGCCGGTCGCCCGCTGCGGCGACCAGACCTAACGCTGGCCACCGAGGACCACAACGTGCCGACCATCGACATAGACAAGCCGATCGCCGACCCGGTATCGCGCACCCAGGTCGAGACGTTGCGGCGAAACTGCGCCGAATTCGGTGTCCGGCTATATCCGATGGGAGACATCGAACAGGGCATCGTGCATGTCGTCGGGCCGCAACTGGGCCTCACCCAACCGGGAATGACGATCGTCTGTGGCGACAGTCATACCTCCACCCATGGCGCTTTCGGCGCGCTGGCGATGGGCATCGGCACCTCGGAGGTCGAGCACGTGCTGGCCACGCAGACGTTGCCGCTGCGGCGATTCAAGACGATGGCGGTCAATGTCGACGGGCGGTTGCCCGCCGGCGTCACCGCCAAGGACATCATCCTTGCGTTGATCGCCAAGATCGGGACCGGCGGTGGGCAGGGTTATGTCATCGAATACCGGGGCAGCGCCATCGAATCGCTGTCCATGGAGGGCCGGATGACGGTCTGCAACATGAGCATCGAAGCCGGTGCCCGGGCGGGCATGGTGGCGCCGGACGCGACCACCGTCGAGTTCCTGCGTGGGCGCCCGCACGCGCCGACCGGTGCGCAATGGGATGCCGCGGTCGAGTACTGGCGGCAGTTGGGCACCGATCCGGGCGCCGCCTTCGATACCGAGGTCTATCTCGATGCGGCCGCGTTGAGTCCATTCGTCACGTGGGGAACAAACCCCGGCCAGGGGGTGCCGTTGGGCGCGTCCGTGCCGGATCCCGAAATGATGCCCGACGACGGCGAGCGGCAGGCCGCCGAGAAAGCTTTGGCGTACATGGACCTTCGGCCTGGAACGCCGATGCGCGATATCGCGGTCGACGTTGTGTTCGTCGGCTCTTGTACCAACGGTCGTATCGAAGATCTGCGGGCGGTCGCCGACGTATTGCGTGGCCGCCGGGTGGCCCCAGGGGTGCGGATGCTCGTCGTTCCGGGCTCCATGCGGGTGCGCGCGCAGGCCGAAGCCGAAGGGCTGGGTGAGGTTTTCACCGCCGCGGGCGCCGAATGGCGGCAGGCGGGGTGCTCGATGTGCCTTGGCATGAACCCCGATCAGCTCGCGCCGGGGCAGAGATGCGCCGCGACGTCCAACCGCAACTTCGAAGGGCGGCAGGGCAAAGGCGGCCGCACTCACCTGGTGTCGCCGGCCGTCGCCGCCGCTACGGCGGTGCGGGGCAGGCTGTCCGCGCCGGCCGACCTGAACTCAAACTGACTTTAAAAGAGGACGAAGATGGAAGCCTTTCACACCCACACCGGTATCGGCGTCCCGCTGCGGCGCTCCAATGTCGATACCGATCAGATCATTCCCGCGGTGTTTTTGAAGCGCGTTACCCGAACCGGTTTCGAGGACGGCTTGTTCGCCACGTGGCGGTCGGACCCCTCATTCGTGCTAAACCTCAGCCCCTTTGACCGCGGCTCGGTTCTGGTCGCTGGACCCGATTTCGGCACGGGATCGTCGCGCGAGCACGCGGTGTGGGCGCTTATGGACTACGGCTTCCGGGTGGTCATCTCATCTCGATTTGGCGACATTTTTCGCGGCAACGCCGGGAAGGCGGGCCTGTTGGCGGCCGAAGTTTCTCAAGACGGCGTGGAACTTCTTTGGAAGCTCATCGAGCAGAGTCCGGGGCTGGAAATCACTGCCAATCTTCAAGATCGAAATATCACTGCCGGAACGGCGGTGCTGCCGTTCAACATTGACGACCACACCGCTTGGCGACTGCTCGAAGGTCTCGACGATATAGCCCTTACGCTGCAGAAACTCGACAAGATCAAAGTGTTCGAGGCGGCGCGCCCGGACTGGAAACCAAGCACTGCGCCCGCCTCCTGAAGGGGTTGGCCGAGACGGATTTTCATCTCGGCCGGCTAAGTAAACCAGGCCGGTTTTCGGGTCCCCCCACCGGCCAAGGGCGGCAACCGGATTGCGAAAATGTCCATTGTCCGGTCCTGAAATTGCGCGTGGCTCTTGGAAATTTGCTAGGTGAGGGTTTACCGTGTCCACTAGTCGGTTCGCAAAATGAGAACCACTAGCTTCGGAGGGACTGAATGAACAAAGCAGAGCTCATTGACGTTCTCACACAGAAATTGGGCTCGGACCGTCGGCAAGCGACCGCTGCCGTCGAGAATGTCGTCGACACCATTGTGCGCGCGGTGCACAAGGGTGACAGCGTGACCATTACCGGGTTCGGTGTGTTCGAACAGCGGCGGCGCGCGGCGCGGGTGGCCCGTAATCCGCGCACCGGCGAGACGGTGAAGGTAAAGCCAACGTCCGTCCCGGCGTTTCGGCCCGGGGCCCAATTCAAAGCGGTTGTGTCTGGCGCGCAGCGCCTCCCGGCGGAAGGACCGGCAGTGAAACGTGGTGTTGTAGCAGGCGCGGCCAAGAAGGCGGCCAAGAAGGCGCCGGCCAAGAAGGCAGCGGCCAAGAAGGCGCCGGCCAAGAAGGCAGCGGCCAAGAAGGTCGCGAAAAAGGCGCCCGCCAAGAAGGCAGCGGCCAAGAAGGTCGCGAGAAAGGCGCCCGCCAAGAAGGTGGTGCGCAAGGCTCCGGCCAAGAAGGCCGTGAGAAAGGCGCCCGCCAAGAAGGCAGTGCGCAAGGCCCCGGCCAAGAAGGCGGCGACCAAGCGGCCGGCCCGCAAGGCGCCTGCCAAGAAGGCTCCGGCGCGCCGCGGTCGCAGGTAGGAAAGTTCCACACGCACATACCCTTCGGGGTGGCAGCAACGCCATCCCGAAGGGTATTCGTGCGCTAGGCGCGCACGTTGGCGGCCAGGGCGTCGCCGATGTGATCGGCCGCCACCACCCGGCCGGCTGACAGGGACAGCACCCACGTGCTGCCTTTGCGGTTGCGGGATTTGTCGGGACGCACTCCGTCGCGTTCGCACCACCACGCGATCAAGTCCGGAATCACCTTGCCCTGCGTGCAGATCACGGGTGTGCCTTCCCGCTCCGCGATGCGCACAACTCGCTGACGGCCGCGTTTTGCGTTCTTGGCGTAGGACTCCTCGGTGAGGTTGGGCTCGTTGTGGATGGTCACGCCCAGTTCTTCAGCGAGCGGTCCGACCGTCTGGTGGCAGCGGAGCCGGTCAGCCGCATACACGTCGGATGCCCCGAACGCCAGCAGCTGTGGAACCAGTGCCTCCGCCTGCGCGCGTCCCCTTTTGTCCAGCGGACGCTTGGTGTCATCGCCGGAGAAACGTGACTTCCTGCCCGCGCTACCGTGCCGAACGATCAGCACGGTGTGCGTATCCTCCGGTTGTTTCATGAAGTGGCGCAACATTTTTCGATCCTGCGTGTAGTTAAGTCTCTCCATCGCGTCGTTGACCGGCAGCCACGCCAGTTCATCCACCTCGCGGCCCGGTGAGAATTCGCCGCCGGTGCTGCGCGCCGCCCAGTAGTGGACCTTCTTGACGCCCTGATCGATCGGGTAACTCACCGTGTCAAGCCGCCTGCCGAGATGGGCTTGGTGACCCGTCTCCTCCAACACTTCCCGCGCCGCGGCCGCGGGCGCCGTTTCGCCGGGTTCCACTTTTCCCTTGGGCAGCGACCAGTCGTCGTAGCGGGGACGGTGGATTACAGCGATCTCGACTTCGGCCGAATCAGCACCGCCGTGTCGCCACAACACCGCGCCTGCGGCGAATACGATTCGGGTCCCCGAGCGCCTACCGGCAGATGAGTTGTGGTCCGACACCTCACTCCTGCACGTCGATTCGGCCAGGATCGCCTTAGCCGCGGGGCGCGACCTGGAAAGCTACCACATGGTGTCAGGCGCTCCGGCGTCGCTCCATCAGAGACTCCTGATGGTCGCGCACCGTATGGCCTTCCTGTGGCGACGCGGTCCACTGCCCCTCGGACCCGAGCTCCCAGCACCGAGTGGACGGGTCCAATGCGGACTCGAACAATTCGTTGAGGTACGCGGTGATCCTCGGGTCCTTGACCTGAACCAGCACCTCGACCCGCCGGTCGAGATTGCGGTGCATCATGTCGGCACTGCCGATCCAGAACTCGTTGAGCCGGCCGAAGTGGATGATCCGGGAGTGTTCCAGGAATCGGCCGAGGATCGAGCGGACGGAAATGTTCTCCGAGAAGCCTTCCGTGCCCGGGCGCAGTGCGCAGATGCCGCGCACCACTATCTCGACTTGCACACCCGCCTGCGACGCGCGGTACAGCGCATCGATGACCTGTTCGTCGACAAGCGCGTTCATCTTCATCCGGATCCGCCCGCCACCGCTTTCGTGATGAGCGGCAATCTCGCGCTCGACGCGTTCGATGATGCCGGTGCGAATGCTGTGCGGGGCGACCAAAAGGTTGCGGTAAGACACCTTGCGTGAGTAGCCGGTGAGCGAATTGAACAAGTCGGTCAGATCGGCGCCGATTTCGGGGGACGCCGTGAGCAGACCTACGTCCTCGTACAGCCGCGCCGTCTTGCCGTTGTAGTTGCCCGTCCCGACATGGCAGTACCGCCGGATGGTTGAACCTTCGCGGCGCACCACCAGGCAGGTCTTGCAGTGCGTCTTGAGCCCGACGTACCCGTAGACCACATGCACGCCCGCTTGCTCTAGTGTGCGCGCCCAACGGATGTTGGTCTGTTCATCGAAGCGTGCCTTGATCTCGACCATTGCCACCACTTGCTTTCCGGCCTCGGCTGCGGCGATGAGGGCTCGAACAATAGGCGAATCACCGGATGTGCGGTACAGCGTCTGTTTGATCGCCAGGACGTTGGGGTCCGCGGCAGCCAGCTCGATGAATCGCTGCACGCTGGTGGAGAAAGAGTCGTATGGGTGGTGCACAAGCACGTCGCCCTCACGCAGCGTCGCGAAAATGCTCTTCGGCGTTTCCCGCTCGGCGAAGGCGGGGTGGGTGGCCGGAACGAATGTCCGGTCTTTGAGCGCCGGCCGGTCGATGCCGTAGATCTGCCACAACGA
>CAVPFT010000079.1:0-10797 GCA_963703795.1 uncultured Actinomycetota bacterium
GATGTATTGCTATAGTTGTTTCCGGGCTGGTCAAGTTGGTGTTGGGTTCGTTGTACGTGCCGCCCATCACCTCGACGCGGCCCTCGGCGATGAACCGACGCAGGTGGCCCGGTCCTCGGGGCGGGTGTCCCAGTACGGCTTCAGGTAATCCACTTCGGCCAGCACGAACTTGTACTCGGGCTCGCGGCGAGCCATTTCCAGGTGCGCGTGCACCAGTTCGAAGCCGTTGGTCTGCCGCGCCCGCCCCGGCGGGTCTTCGGCCCACTCGCTGGTGTACGCGCCCTGCGTGTTCCACCAGACCGGGTCGTAGTGAAAGTGGCTGACCATGAACATCGTCCACCCGGGCTCGGCCACGGTGAACTCGAACGCCTTGCGGGCGCGACCGGCGTGCACCCGTGCGGCCCGTCGCTGACCCACAAGGGGGCGGTCGACGGTGACCGGAACCTCGACGACCTCCCGCCCGGGCTCGGCGATCGCCTCGCCGCTCAGGCCGTCGCCGTCGACACGGACCGGCGTCGGCTCGCCGCAATCGGAAACGGTGACCCATGCCAGCTGCAGCGGCGCGTCCGGCGGCCCGACGAAAAGCTCCTTCGACACCGCCGAAACCAGCCGCATGCCCGCACTTTACGGCGACCCCACGACCGGACAAAGCCGCTGGCGGCGGAAGCCTGTCACCCGTTGCTGGAAAGCTCGATGCCATGGCGAACATGACTCCCTGCCTGGACGGCCTGACCGACGACGACGCCGACCACCCGCTCAGCGGGCTGGTCTTGCACATCAATCGGGAAGCGATCCACCATGGTGCCGAAATCGCCTGCCTGCGAGACCTTTACCTCCATTACCCAACCGACAACCGAAGGATTGAGAATGCCCGCCCTCGCCCCGCCCGTGACCGACGAACGCAGCGCCCTGCGTGATTACCTGGCATTCCACCAGAGCGCCTATTTCGCGGTCTCCTACGGCCTCACCGACGAACAGGCCCGGTCAGCGCCCGCGGTCAGCGCGCTATCGATCGGCGGGCTGGTCAAGCACGCCACCGAGATGCAGCGCAGCTGGATGGCGCGGGTGGCCGCCGCGCCGGACCTGCCGCCGAAGGACAACCGGCCGTTCGACGAGATCGCCAAGGAGTTCGCGGACCAGCACGTGATGCGGCCCGGCGAGACGCTGGATCGGGTTGCTGAGAGCGTTCGAAACCCAGAACGCGAAATCGCTGCGGCTGGTGGAAACCGCGGACCTCGATGCCACCGTGCCCGTTCCGCAGGACATCCCGTGGTTCCCCAAAAACCAGGAGGCCTGGTCGGTGCGCTGGGTGATCCTGCACGTGATCAACGAGCTGGCCCGGCACGCCGGCCACGCCGACATCATCCGCGAAACCATCGACGGCGCGACCATGTACGAATTGATCGCCGGGCTGGAGGGGTGGGAGATCCAAGGGTGGGTCAAGCCCTGGGCCCGCGGGTAGAAAAGAGAGCGTGCTCAACAGCAGCGGAATCGCGCGCCGCGAGACACCCGGCGGCGCCGTCGAGCTCTATTACGAGGACCTCGGCGATCCGGCGGCCCCGCCTGCGCTGCTCATCATGGGGCTGGGCGCCCAGCTGCCCATGTGGCCCGACGGGTTCTGCGCGCAACTCGTCGACGCCGGTTACCGCGTCATCCGCTTCGACCACCGCGACACCGGGCTGTCGGCCAAGATGCACGGACTGCGGGCCGCGGGCTCCGTCTACCGGCGGGTCGGCCGCTATGTGCTGGGCAGGCCCAGTCCGGTGCCCTACACCCTGGTCGACATGACCGAGGACGTGGTGGCATTGCTCGATCACCTGGGCATCACCCGGGCCCATGTGGTTGGCGCGTCGCTGGGCGGCATGATCGCGCAGATCCTGGCCGCCACCGCGACGGAGCGGGTGGCGTCGCTGGGCATCATCATGTCGACCACCGGCAAGCCGTTTTCCTCGTTACCGGCCTGGCGGGTCATCAAGCTCGCGTTCGATCCGCCGGCCAAAGACGCCTCGGCCGAGGAAAAGTTGGCCTCCGAGGTGCGCAACGTCGCGGTGTTCAACGGCCCAAACTTCCTGCCGTCCGAGGCCGAGCTGCGAAAGCGCGTTCAGGAACTCGCGGACCGATGCAGCTATCCGCCGGGCATGCTGCGCCAATTCGACGCCGTGCTGGGCACCGGCAGCCTGCTCGGTTACAGCAGGGCGATCACCGCTCCCACGGTGGTGCTGCACGGTTCGGCCGACCCGATGGTGCGGCCACGCAATGGACGCGCGATCGCCGCGGCCATCCCCGGCGCGCGATTCGTACTGGTCGACCGAATGGGACACGATCTTCCGGAACCGGTCTGGCGGCCGATCATCGAGGCCCTGACCGAGAACTTCGCGATTGCCGGCACCCCGTGAGCGCGCTCACCGCAATTGGGACTTGACAGTGCCGGTTTGGCAGACTGCTGGGATGAGCTCTACCAAACACCGCGGGGTGGCCAAGCTCGACCGGGTGCCGTTGCCGGTCGAGGCGGCGCGGGTGGCGGTCACGGGTTGGCAGGTCACGCGCACCGCCGCTCGCGTCATCTGCAAGCTGCCCGCCAAGGGGCCATTGCAGCAGAAAGTCATCAAGCAGCTCCCGCAGACCTTCGCCGACCTGGGGCCGACATACGTCAAGTTCGGCCAGATCATGGCATCCAGCCCCGGCGCGTTCGGTGAGTCGCTGTCCCGTGAATTCCGCGACCTGCTCGACCGGGTGCCGCCCGCCAACACCGTCGAAGTGCACAAGCTGGTCGAGGAGGAGCTCGGCGCGCCGCTGTCGGAGCTGTTCGCCAGCTTCGAGGAAGAGCCGTTCGCCTCGGCGTCCATCGCGCAGGTGCACTACGCGACCCTGAAAACCGGCGAGGACGTCGTCGTCAAGATCCAGCGCCCGGGCATCCGCCGTCGGGTCGCCGCCGATCTGCAGATTTTGAAGCGTTTCGCGCAGGCCGTCGAACTGGCGAAGTTGGGACGCCGCCTGTCGGCGCAAGACGTGGTCGCCGACTTCTCCGACAACCTGGCCGAGGAACTGAACTTCCGCCTCGAGGCGCAGTCGATGGAGGCGTGGGTTTCGCACCTGCACGTGTCACCGCTGGGCAAGAACATCAAGGTGCCGCAGGTGCACTGGGATTTCACCAGCGACCGGGTACTGACGATGGAGCGGCTGCACGGCATCCGCATCGACGACGTCGCCGCCATCCGCAAGGCCGGGTTCGACGGCACCGAGCTGGTGAAGGCACTGCTGTTCTCCCTTTTCGAGGGCGGCCTGCGGCACGGGCTGTTCCACGGCGACCTGCACGCCGGCAATCTGTACGTCGACGAGGAGGGCCGCATCGTCTTCTTCGACTTCGGCATCATGGGCCGCATCGATCCGCGCACCCGCTGGCTGCTCAGGGAGTTGGTGTACGCGCTGTTGGTCAAGAAGGATCACGCCTCGGCGGGCAAGATTGTCGTCCTGATGGGCGCGGTCGGCACCATGAAGCCGGAGGCCCAGGCCGCCAAGGATCTGGAGAAGTTCGCCACCCCGCTGACCATGCAGTCGCTCGGCGACATGTCCTACGCCGACATCGGGCGGCAGCTGTCAACGCTCGCCGACGCCTACGACGTCAAGTTGCCCCGCGAGCTGGTGCTGATCGGCAAGCAGTTCCTCTACGTCGAGCGGTACATGAAGTTGCTGGCACCGAAGTGGCAGATGATGACCGACCCGCAGCTGACGGGGTACTTCGCCAACTTCATGGTCGAGGTCAGCCGCGAGCACCAGACCGACGTGGAGGTTTAGGAGCGCCTGAAGATGGAGATCCGCACCGGCTATGCCAGATCAGGGGCCGCCGTGGGCCGTTCCAAGGGCGACCTCAAGCTCTACTACGAGGACATGGGTGACGTCGACGACCCACCCGTGCTGCTGATCATGGGCTTGGGCGCGCAGTTGCTGCTGTGGCGGCCCGCATTCTGCGAGAAGCTGGTCGGCCAGGGCCTGCGGGTCATCCGCTACGACAATCGCGACGTCGGCCTTTCCAGCAGGGTCGAACCTCCCGAGTCCGACCGGCCGATGGCTCGCGGCTGCTCCGGTTCTGGTTCGGGCTGCGCGGCGAGGCCCCGTACACGCTGGAGGACATGGCCGACGATGCCGCCGCGCTGCTCGACCACCTGGGCATCGCGCGCGCCCACATCGTCGGGGCCTCGATGGGCGGCATGATCGCCCAGGTCTTCGCGGCGCGATTCGCCGAGCGAACGAAGTCTTTGGCGGTCATCTTCTCCAGCAACAATCGACGGTTCCTGCCGCCGCCGGCGCCACGCGCCCTGATGACGCTCGTCAAGGGCCCGCCGCCGGGCTCGCCGCGGGAGGTGATCGTCGACAACGTCGTCCGCGTCACCCGAATCACCGGAAGCCCCCGCTACCCGAAGGCCGAGGAGCAGATCCGCGCCGACGCGGCCGAGAGCTATGACCGCAGCTACTACCCATTAGGCGTCGCGCGGCACTTCAGCGCGGTGCTGGCCAGCGGCAGTCTGCTCGCCTACAACCGGCGGACCGTCGCACCGACCGTGGTGATACACGGCCGGGCCGACAAGCTGGCGCGGCCCTTCGGCGGTCGCGCGGTTGCGCGCGCCATCAATGGCGCTCGGCTAGTGTTATTTGACGGCATGGGCCACGACCTGCCTCAGCAACTTTGGGATCGGCTGATCGGCGTGCTAACGAGCAACTTCGCCGAGGCCCGCTGAGGGTCTTAGGGTTTCGCCCGGTTGTACGGTTGACGTTGGGAGGATCTGAAGATAAATGGCGGAGCTGAAACCGTATTTCGAGGATTCGCAAGCGGCATACGACATTTCGGACGACTTTTTCGGCCTGTTTCTCGACTCCACCTGGGTCTACACCTGTGCTTATTTCGAGCGCGACGACATGACCCTGCAGGAGGCGCAACTCGCCAAGTTGGACCTGGCGATGGACAAGCTAAACCTCGAGCCCGGGATGACGCTGCTCGACGTCGGGTGCGGCTGGGGCGGGGCGCTGGTCCGGGCCGTCGAGAAGTACGACGTCAACGTCATCGGCCTCACGCTGAGCCGAAACCATTACGAGCGCAGCAAGTCTCGGCTGGCGGCCCTCCCGACGACGCGGCGCGCCGAGGCGCGTCTGCAGGGCTGGGAAGAGTTTGACGAAAAGGTCGACCGGATCGTCTCCTTCGAGGCGCTCGACGCCTTCCACAAGGAGCGGTATGGCGCGTTCTTCGAACGCTCATACGACATCCTCCCCGACGACGGCCGGATGCTGATGCACAGCCTGTTCACCTATGACCGTAGGTGGCTGCACGAGCAGGGCATCGCGCTGAGGATGAGCGACCTGCGGTTCCTCAAATTCCTGCGCGAGTCGATCTTCCCCGGCGGCGAACTTCCTTCCGAGCCCGACATCATCGACAACGCGAAGAATGCGGGATTCCACCTGGAGGAAACCCAGCTGCTGCAGGCGCATTACGCAAAAACCCTGGACATCTGGGCGGCTAACCTTCAGTCCAACCGGGAGCGGGCCATCGAGCTGCAGTCCGAAGAGACCTACGACAACTTCATGCACTACTTAACCGGGTGTGCGGAGCGGTTCCGCAGGCAGCTCATCAACGTGGGCCAGTTCACCCTGACGAAGTGAGTTGAACTTGATGACCAAGGATCTGACGCCGCACTTCGACGATGTGCAGGCGCACTACGACCTATCCGACGACTTCTTCCGGCTGTTCCTGGACCCCACCCAGACCTACAGCTGCGCGTACTTCGAGCGCGACGACATGACGCTGGAAGAGGCGCAGCTCGCCAAGATCGACCTGGCACTGGGCAAGTTGGGCTTGCAGCCGGGCATGACGCTGCTCGACGTCGGCTGCGGCTGGGGCGCCACGATGCGACGGGCAATCGAAAAGTACGACGTCAATGCCATCGGTTTGACGTTGTCGAAGAACCAGGCCGCCCACGTGCAGAAGTCGTTTGACGAAATGCACAGCGGGCGCACGCGCGGGTCTCGCTGGCCGGCTGGGAGCAGTTCGACGAGCCCGTCGACCGCATCGTGTCGATCGGCGCGTTCGAGCACTTCGGCCACGATCGCTATGACGACTTCTTCAAGATGGCCCACAGCGTCCTGCCAGCCGACGGGGTGATGCTGTTGCACACGATCACCGGGCTCACCGGACCGCAATGCGTCGAGCGTGGCATACCCCTGACGTTCGAAATGGCGCGCTTCATCAAGTTCATCGTCACCGAGATCTTCCCGGGCGGCCGGTTGCCGTCGATCGAGATGGTCGAGGAGCGCTCGGCAAATGCGGGTTTCCGGTTGACCCGTCGGCAGTCGCTGCGGCCGCACTACGCGAGAACCCTCGATTTGTGGGCGCAGGCTCTGGAGGCGCACCACGACGAGGCCGTCGCGATTCAGTCCGAAGAGGTCTACGAGCGGTACATGAAATACCTGACCGGCTGTGCCAACGCATTCCGGGTCGCCTATATCGACGTCAACCAGTTCACCCTGGGGAAATCCCAGGGGGAATGAGCGCCAATTCGAGGGATCTGCCCCGCCCCATGTAGGGTGCCGGGGACGGCCACCTGATGAAGGTGCCGTCTAACCTGGAAGGACACATGTCTGAGAACCGAGCGGGCGCCACGCATGCGCGCTCAAATGTCGACGATGTGCGGGCACATTACGACCTGTCGAACGAATTCTTCGCCCTCTTTACGGATCCGACACGCACCTACAGCTGCGCCTACTTTCCGCGCGAGGGCATGACACTGCACGAAGCGCAGCTCGCCAAGCTGGACCTGACGCTGGGCAAGTTGGGGCTGGAGCCGGGGATGACCCTGCTCGATGTCGGCTGCGGCTGGGGCTCAATCATGAAGCACGCCGTGGAGAAGTACGACGTCAACGTCGTCGGGGTGACGCTCTCCAAGAACCAGCACGCCTACTGCCAGCAAGTGCTCGAGGGAATCGACAGCAAGCGCTCGCGACGGGTCCTGCTCAGTGACTGGGCGGATTTCAACGAGCCGGTGGACCGCATCGTCACCATCGAAGCGTTGGAACACTTCGGGTTCGACCGCTACGACCACTTCTTTCAGTACGTCTACGAGGCGATGCCCGCTGACGGCGTGATGCTGCTGCACTCGATCACCGGGATAACCCCGCAGCAAGCCATCGAACGCCGCTTGCCGTTGTCGTTCGAGATGGCCCGGTTCATCAAATTCATCATGACCGACATCTTCCCGGGCGGCCGCCTGCCGTCGATCGAGAAGGTCGATGAGCACGCGACGAAGGCGGGCTTCAAGATAACCCGCATCCAGTCGCTGCAACCCGACTTCGCCAAGACGTTGGACATCTGGGCCGAGGCCCTGGAGGCGCGCAAGGACGAGGCCATCGCGATCCAATCCGAAGAGGTCTACGAGCGGTACATGAAGTTCCTGACCGGCTGCGCCAACGCGTTCCGGGTCGGCTACATCGACTGCAACCAGTTCACGCTGGAAAAGTGAACTTGGGTATCGTTGCACGCCATGGCCGACCAACCGATTAGGGCGACGAAGACGCGGACGCGCTTCGAAGACATTCAGGCGCACTACGACGTCTCCGACGACTTCTTTGCCCTGTTCCAGGACCCCAGCCGGATCTACAGCTGCGCGTACTTCGAGCCGCCGGACCTCACGCTCGAAGAGGCCCAGTACGCCAAGATCGATCTCAACCTGGACAAGCTGGACCTCCGGCCGGGAATGACGCTGCTGGACATCGGCTGCGGTTGGGGCACCACCTTGAGGCGCGCCGTCGAGCGGTTCGACGTCAACGTCATCGGCCTGACGTTGTCGAAGAATCAGCACGCCCGCTCCGAGCGGGTGCTGGGGGCGCTCGACACCAACCGGTCACGCCAGGTGCGGCTGCAGGGCTGGGAGGACTTCAACGAGCCCGTCGACCGGATCGTGTCGATCGAGGCCTTCGAGCACTTCGGGCACGAAAACTACGACGACTTCTTCAAGCGGTGTTTCGACATCATGCCCTCGGACGGTCGGATGACCGTCCAAAGCAGCGTCGGCTACCACCCTTCGAGATGGCCGCCCGCGGCAAGAAGCTGAGCTTCGAGACGGCCCGCTTCATCAAGTTCATCATCACCGAGATCTTCCCGGGCGGCCGGTTGCCGTCCACCGAGATGATGGTCGACCACGGCGAGAAGGCGGGTTTTGTTGTCCCCGAACCACTTTCGCTGCGGCCCCACTACATCAAGACGCTGCGCATCTGGGGCGACACGCTCGAGTCCAACCGGGAAAAGGCCATCGAGGTCACCTCCCAAGAGGTCTACGACCGGTACATGAAGTACCTGCGCGGCTGCGAGCACTACTTCTCCGACGAGATGCTGGACTGCAGCCTGGTGACCTACCTCAAGCCGGGCGCGGCCGCCTGATTTTTCCGCTCCTGTCGGATTGAGGATGCGGGGTTCGTCGATGGTAGAGAGTGGAGCACAAGGCTTCGCTCGCTATCCGGAGGTGACCGCAATGCAGTACTTCGCCTTTTGATTAGCCAGGAGCGCGACCTCACGCCCGAAGAGGGGGCCGCCGAGATGGCGGCCTACGGGACCTTCCACGCCAAGGCCGCGTCCGCGATTCGCGGGGGTGACGCGCTGTTGCCCGCGGCAACCGCGGTGCGCATCACCGGCGGCCCGGACGCGCCGGTCATCACCGACGGCCCGTTCGCCGAGGGCGCCGAGGTGGCCGGCGGCTACTACATATTCGAGGCCGAAAATCTCGACGACGCACTCGCCTTGGCGCGCGACATTCCGGCGGCCAAGCACGGCGCGGTGGAGATCTGGCCGATGGCGGGCCCGGGGGTGGCGCCGAGCCGACCGGGGCCCCACCTGGGTCGCGCTGCTGCTGGAGCCGCCCGCCCGGCCGGGCCGCCCGGCAGTCCGGAGTGGGACGCCAGGGTGGCTCAGCACGAGGAATTCGCGGGCCGCGGCGGGCGATCACATAAATCGCGGCGCCGGCACTTGCACCACCGTCGACGGCGACGACCGTGCGGGTGCGCGACGGCGAGGTCCTCATCACCGATGGGCCCTACATCGAAGGCGCGGAGGTCGCCAACGGCTTCTATGTGCTCAGTGCCGCCGACCGCGACGAGGCCGTGAAGATCGCATCGATGATCCCCGCTTCCACCGTCGAGGTACGGCAAAGGGCTGGCGTCTCGGGACTGTAGCGTCCGCGAATGACCGACCTGGACGGCGTCTTCCGTCGGGAATGGGGACCCGCCGTCGCCGCGCTCGCGCGGTGGTCCGGCGACCTCACCATCGCGGAGGACGCCGTCCAGGAAGCCTGCGCCGAGGCGCTTCGCGCCTGGCCTCTCGACGGGGTGCCGGATCATCCCGGCGGTTGGCTGGTGACCGTTGCGCGCAACCGCGCCCGGGATCGGCTACGTCGCGAATCCGTCCGTCCCGGAAAGGAATTGGCGGCCGTGCTAGACGATATCCGGGCACGCACCGATCACACCGACCCGCATCCGGTTGTGGACGACGAGCTGCGGATGATGTTCACCTGCGCGCACCCGGCGATCGACCGGCAGTCGCAACTTGCGCTCACACTGAGGTTGGTTTCCGGGCTGACGGTCGCCGAGATCGCCCGAGCGCTGCTGCAGACCGAGGCGGCCATCGGCCAGCGAATCACGCGCGCCAAGAACAAGGTTCGGCACGCCAACATCCCGCTGCGGGTGCCGCCCGCCGAGTTGCTGCCCGAGCGCACACCGCACGTGCTCAGTTGCGTCTACTCGGTGTTCACCGAGGGTTATTGGTCGACCGCGGGCCCCTCGGCGATTCGCGACGAACTGTGCGACGAAGGGGTCCGCCTGGCCGACGAGTTGTGCGCGCTGATGCCGCACGAGCCGGAGGCACACGCCTTGGCCGCGCTGGTGCTGCTGCACGATTCGCGGCGGACAACCCGGGTGGACGACGCCGGGATGCTGGTGCCGCTCGAGGATCAGGACCGTCGCCGCTGGGACCGCGGCCGCATCGCACGCGGGCTGGACCGGCTGCGACAGGCCCAGGGATCGACGGGCCCCTATCTGCCACAAGCGGTGATCGCCGCGCTGCACGCGACCGCGCCATCCTGGGAACAGACCGACTGGGTCGCCATCTGTGCGGCCTACGACCGGCTGGTGCAGCTGACCGACTCCCCGGTGGTCCGGGCCAACCGTGCGCTGGCGGTCGGTTTCCGCGACGGTCCCGACGCCGGCCTGGCCGCCCTGGACAGGGTGGCGCATGATCCCCGGCTGGGCCGCTCGAATCTCGTCGAGACGGTGCGCGCCGATCTGCTGCGGCGCGCGGGACGGCCCGCCGAAGCCGTCGGGTGGTACCGAACGGCGTTGGAATCCAACAGTTCTGAGCCCGGCCGCGAATTCTTGCGGCGGCGCATCGCCGAGTGCGGCGGTTAGCGCGCAAGCCTCGCCGAGTGTCGACTTGTTGGACCGGTTACTCGGGGCGATGTCAAGCGGTCAGTGCAACGTTTGGTTAGGCGGCTTGGTCGAGGAGTGCGGCGAGGCGGTCGGCGGGGGTGTCGAGGTTCAGTGTGGGTCGGGGTCGGCGATTGAGGGTGTCCTGGACTCGTTTGAGGTCGGTCTTGGTGTGCACGCTGAGGTCGGTGCCCTTTTCGAACCAGAATCGCAGCAGCCGGTTGGTGTTTTCGTTGGTGCCTCGCTGCCAGGGCGAGTGGGGGTTGCAGAAGTAGACCGGCGCCTGTAGTTGCAACTGAATGTCGCGCCAGTTCGCCATCTCACTGCCACGGTCCCAGGTGA
>CAVPFT010000080.1:0-3606 GCA_963703795.1 uncultured Actinomycetota bacterium
AGGCGTTCACCACCTCGCCCAGGCGACCCTCGTCGCTGCAGGTGACGCAGACTGCTCCATCTTCGTCGGAGCGTTCGGGTTTGAGCAAGCCGGAGTGCTCGAAACACACGTGCGTCAGCTCCCACAGCAGGTGATAGAACAGCACGAAGCCGCCGGTTGCGGGCACTCGCGGATCGGGGTCGTCGGACCACAGCACATGGTCGGCCAAACCGGGCGCGGGCCGTTCGCCGCTGCCGATCCAAATCGTGGTTGCGCCCCAGGCCGGGCTGCGACACATCACCGAGCGCAGCTGCACGTCATCCGCACCGGAGACCGCGACCACGATGTCGCCGGGCCGCGCCAACACCCGCACCAGCTCCACCAGGTCGGGCCGGTCAGCGCCACCGCCGGCAGTGCCCGTTTCCCCATGATCACCGGATGCACGACCTCGACCGCGATGTGCAGCGCATGCGGTTCGCACGACGGCGCAATCGACCACATGGTGGCGCCCGCCGCGAAACGCTTGGCCAGCGTGAAAGCGGTCGCGGCCAAGTCGTCGGCCAGTTCCGAGGCCAGTTCGGCGCCCAGCGCCCGATCGAGAACGGTGTCAGACATCTTCCAACCCCGTCAGCATTGAGATCGCGGCCTGACCCAGTGCCAGCCCCCCGTCGTTCGGCGGCACCGTGTGGTGGGTCAGCACCTCAAACCCGGCCAGCCGCAACCTCTTACGGCAAGCCCGCAGCAATAGCACGTTCTGGAACACCCCGCCGGTGAGGCCCACCAGTCGGACCTCGCCGGCCACCAGACAGACCACCCCGGCGACGGCGTCCGCCACCGCCTCGTGGAACGCCGCGGCCAGCGGGGCGGGTCGCGTGCCGGCGTACAGCGCGCCCACCACGGTCTGCACCATGGTGGCGGGATCGATCACCCCGTCGGGTCGCACCGTCAACGGCAGCGACGGCAGGGGCGCCGCACCGGCCGACTCCGCGAGGGCCTCGAGCTCGATGGCGGGCTGGCCTTCGTAGTCGATCCGGTGCCGCACCCCGAGCAGGGAAGCGACGGCGTCGAACAGCCGGCCCATGCTCGAACACGGCACGCAGCCGGTGCCGGTCTCCAATTGCGAACGGATGAGCCGCAATTCGTCCTCGGTCGCGGCGGCGACCGGCGGCAGGTCCGGGGTCCAGTCGATGCCGGCCGCCCGCAACTGGGCCAGCGCCATCCGCCACGGGTTGCGCACCGCGGCATCACCACCCGGAAGCGGCACCGGCAACAGGTGGCCGACGCGGACGAATCGGTGGCTGGCGGTGCCGAGAGCGAGGATCTCCCCGCCCCAGATGGTTTGGTCGCAGCCGTAACCGGTTCCGTCGAAGGAGACGCCGATGACGGGTTCGCCGATTCGCCCGTGCTCGGCCAGCAGCGAGACGACGTGCGCGTGGTGGTGCTGGACCAGATCCAGCGGTCGATCGCCGACTTTGCGCTCCGCCCAGCCGCGGGTGTGGTACCCGGGATGCAGATCGGCGGCCATTCGCGCCGGCTTGCCGCGTATTTCGCTGAGCTGGTCCACCGCGCGTTCGAACGCACGCAACGTCTCCCAGGTGGCCATGTCGCCGATGTGACCGGACATGTAGGCGCGCGAGCCGTCGGTGAGACAGAACGTGTTCTTCAGTTCGCCGCCCACGGCCAGCACGGCCGGGCCGGCGCGCCCGAGATCGACCGGCAGCGGCGCGTAACCGCGGGACCGGCGGATGGGCAGTTCGCGGGCCCCTTCCCGGTCTCCTTGCTGGTCGGAGACGACACGCACCACCGAGTCGTCACACGGGACGTGGATTGGCCGGTCGTGGTCGAGTACCGCATCGCATAGCGCCGAAAGCCGCTCGGCGGCATCGTCTTCGGTGAAGCAGATGGGCTCATCGGAACGGTTCGCGCTGGTCAGAACCAGCGCGTCGGGTACCCGTCCGGCGGCGTCGGGCACGGGCGCCAGCAGCAGGTGATGAACGGGCGAGTAGGGCAGCATGAGCCCCAGCAGCGGGCTGCCGGGCGCGACGGCGTCGGCGACCGGCGTGCCGTGGAGCCGCCGCAGCAGCACGATCGGGCGGGCGGGACTCGACAGCACCGCGGCCTCGGCGGCGTCGACGTAGGCGTAGCGACGCGCGACGTCGAGGTCGCGAACCAGCATCGCGAAGGGCTTGGCGCCCCGCGCCTTTCGTGCTCGCAGGGCACCGACCGCCGCGTCGTCGTCGACGGCGCAGGCCAGGTGGTAGCCGCCGATGCCCTTGATGGCGACCACCGCACCCGCCGCCAGCGCGCGTTGGGTGGCGGCCAGCGCGGCGTCGGTACCGGTTACCTGCGCGGCCGGCGAACGAAACCACAGCGACGGTCCGCAATCGGGGCAGGCGATGGGCTGCGCGTGGAATCGGCGATTCGCCGGATCGTGGTATTCATCGGCGCATCGCTCGCACATGGCGAATGCCGACATGGTCGTTCCCGGCCGGTCGTACGGCAGCTCGCGGATGATGGTGAAGCGCGGCCCACAGTTGGTACAGGTCACGAACGGGTGCCGGTAACGCCGGTCGTGCGGGTCGAACAGTTCGGCGACACAGTCGTCGCACACCGCGATGTCGGGCGGGATGGGCGTGGTGGCACCGGAGACCGTCCGGCTGGGCACGATCCGGAATTCGCGCGCGCAGGTGGTCTCGGCCGCGAGATCGGTGACCGAGACCGCGCTGATGCGCGCGAGCGGCGGCGCTTCGGAACGAAGCCGGCGACCGAATTCGTCCACGCGGGCGCGTTCGCCCTGCGCCTCGACAAAGACCGCGCCCGAATCGTTGCCGACGAATCCCGCCAAACCCAGCTCGCTGGCGATGCGGTGGACGAAGGGACGAAAGCCGACCCCCTGGACAACACCGGTCACGGTGAAGCGCTGCCGGACTTGGACATAAAGAGGGTCGGTCCGCAGCATCAGGGGGACTCGGTCATCTCAAACGCCCCCCGGGCTGTCCGTCGGGTCGGAGCGGCCCCTGCCCATCAGCTCGAGGCCCGCCATCGCCTGCTCGGCACCGGCCAGGTCGGTCTTCTCGACCGCGAAGCCCATGTGGATGATGATCCAGTCACCGGGCGCGAACGTCTCTTCCGGCAGCATGCCGACGTTGACCTTGCGCGGCTCGCCGGTGACGTCGACGAGTGCGAGCTGGCCTTCGTAACCGTCCAGCATCCGGATCACTTGACCGGGTATCCCCAGACACATGGCTCAGTGGTCCTCTCGCAGGAGTTGTTGCGCGGTTGCGGCCGTTGCGGTTTGCAACGCCGCGACGATTTCCTCGACGGCCCGCGCGGCCCGGGGGACCGCCCTGGCCACCGGCTCGGTGAGGCCGATGCCTTCCTCGACGCTGCCCGCCTCGCACCCGACGACGACCGTGTAGGGCGGACTGCCGCCCAGCGCCCGCAGGCTGGCGAACACCGCGGCCGGATCCATGCCGTGCGCATCGAGACCGGGTGTCCCGAAACCGGGTTCGTGGTCGACGGCAGGTTCGTCTTCGTCGCCGGCCTGGAAGACGTGCAAGGTGCCGGGGTTGCCGCGGCTGGGCACCGCGTCGACGAGGACCAGCGAGTCCCATTCCTCGAGCAGGT
>CAVPFT010000081.1:0-17817 GCA_963703795.1 uncultured Actinomycetota bacterium
AGCCTGTCCAGCATGTATCCGTCTTGCCTGGGGGACGCGGCAAGGAAAACCCGCCAATGATTTTCAAGGGCGTGCGCGACGGCAAGCCGTATCCCGAGCATGGGCTGTCCTACAAGGACTGGTCCCAAATACCGCCGCAGCAGATCCGGCTCGACGAACTGGTCACGACGACGACGGTGCTCGCGCTGGACCGCCTGCTGTCGGAAGATTCCACCTTCTACGGCGATCTTTTCCCGCACGCGGTGCGGTGGAAGGGCATCATCTATCTCGAGGACGGCCTGCATCGCGCGGTGCGCGCCGCGCTGCGGAATCGCACCGTGCTGCACGCCCGGGTGTTCGACATGGACGTGCCGCTGAGCCAGCAGACCCAGGGATCGGGTTCGACCTTCGGGCATTAACCGGTCACGTTTGCGCACCGCCGGGTGTCGACGTAGTGAGGACCGATCGAGGTCCGCACCGCAACTCGTCGAGAGGACTGCCATGCCACGTCTTAAGGGGGTGTCCGACCGCGACGCCGGCCCGGGCGCCAAGATCGCCTTCTTCTTCACCAGGCGCAAGCTGGCGCAGATGACCGGGCTGAAGACGGCGGGGATGCTCGAACCGCTGCGGATGTATGCGCACATCCCCGGGTTGCTCAGCGCCATCGGCAAGCTCGAACAGGCCGAGTCAAAAATTGGAAATCCTCAGCCCACGCCACCGCGCGCTAGCGGAACTGAAGGCGGCGACGACGGTGCGCTGCGAATACTGCATCGACCTCGGCTCGCAGATCGCCCGCCAGTGGGGAATCACCGACGAGGAGCTGCTGGGCAGGATATGAAGGCCGACTACCGCAACACCGCGTGCTTCTCCGACCTCGACAAGCTGATCCTCGAGTACGCCACCGCGATCAGCCGCACCCCGGTCGAGGTGACCGACGAGCTGTTCGACGCGCTGCGCGCCCACTTCGACACACCGCAGCTCGTCGCCCTCACCCACATCATCAACCTCGGCAACCTGCGCGCCCGGTTCAACATCGCGCTCGGCATCGGATCGTCCGGCTTTTCCGGCGACCGGGTATGCGCGCTGCCCGAGAAGGGGCGCGCAGACGGCCTCGGATGCAGCGGCCGCGTCCCTTTCGGCGCGTTTCGAGGCGGCGCGGCCAAGGCGGGGGCCATCGCCTACCGCATGCTGGGCTCGATCGACGACGCCCAGGACGCCGTGCAGGAGGCGTGGTTGCGGCTCAGGACGCCGGGTCCGCGGGCGCGGACGGCATCGCCAACCTCGACGCCTGGCTGACCACCGTGGTGGCCCGCATCTGTCTGAACACGCTGCGCGACCGCCATGGACGCGGTCGGGAGGAGCTGACGGGCACCTGCCGGATCCGATCGTGGATGCGGAGGGCGAATTGGATCCCGAACACCGGGCGATGCTGGCGGACGCGGTGGGACTGGCCTTGTTCGTGGTCCTGAACACGCTCCCACCCGCCGAGCGGCTGGCCTTCGTGCTGCACGACGTGGTCGCCGTCCCATTCGACCAGATCGCACCCATCGTCGACCGGACGCCGGAGGCGACGCGCAAGCTGGCCAGCCGGGCGCGCCGGCGCATCGAGGAGGCCGATCCCGCCCCCGACGGCGACATCGCCGCTCAGCGCGAGGCCGTCGACGCCTTCTTCGGCGGCGGGCCGCGCGGGTGACTTCGACCGGCTGGTGTCGGTGCTGCATCCCGACGTCGTGTTGCGCGGCGACTTCGGCCGGGGCGCCACCGGATTCCGGGCCGAGGGCGCGTCCTCGGTGGCCAAGCTGGCGCGCAGCTACGCGGGACCCGGGCGCGAGGTGCGCGCCGCTACCGTCAACGGCGCGGCCGGCGCGGTGATCTTCGTCGACGGGCGGCCAACGGCGATCATGGGGTTTGTGGTGCGCGACGGACGGGTCGCCGCGATCGACGTTCTGGTCGACCCCGAGCGAATCGCCAAGCTCGACCTGAGGGCGGTAACCGGTTAGCCCGTCGCCGCCTGTATCAGACCGATCGCGGAGTCGTGCTGCAGTATCCAGTTGCCACCTTGGTCGATGAACGCTAGGTGCTTCGTGACCGTCTTGGCGAACTTCGGTCCCGAGATGGCCACGTCGGCCTGGGCCACGTTGGGACCCGCCGGCGCGATGTTGGTCACGTTGAACGTCTCCGGGAACTTCCCGTCGCGGAACGCCTTCCTCAGATCGTGGTCGGCCACATGGCCCTCGCCGGGGCTGATGCCGTTTTCGACGAGATTGGTCTTGGTCGTGTACGACACGCCGGGATCGGTAACCTGGTTGCACAGGTTCGCCAACTGGTCCGGGGTCGGCAGGTTTTGCGCCACACTCGGCGGCGCGACGGAAGTGATGCCTGCGGCTGCGCCGCCGATGACGGCCAACGCCGCGACGCTGGTAGCTACGGATTTCACGGTTCCCCCTTAGATGTCCATGTCCATGGATTGGACGGACGCGATTTCAGTATCCGGCCCCTCGCAACAGCTTGACCAGCTGGATCGCCGAGTGGCGCGACAGGATCCAGTTGCCCTGGTTGACGAACGTGACGCTCTCGGTCACCGGGCTGGAGTGCTTCGGACCCGAGAACGCGACATCGGCCGTGGCCGAACCCGGCGCACCCGGTTGGATGTTGGTGACGTTGAACGTCAACGGCAGGTCCCCGTTCTGGGCCGCCTTCTGCAGCTCGCCGTCGGCGATGTGGGCCTGCATCCCGCCGATGCCGCCCTCGACCAGATTGCCCTTGTCCGCGAACGAAACGCTGGGGTCGGTGAGGCTGGTCAGCAGCCCGCTCACCTGAGACGCGGTCGGCAAGTTGGCACCCGGGGCCGGAGCCGGCGGCGGGTCCTGCGGCAACGGCACGCCGACCGCGACCGTCGAGAGTTGCAGCTGTGGCGGCCCGGCGTGCGGTGCGATCGAAACCACGCCTGCGGCTGCGCCCCCGATGGCGGCCAGGGCCGCCACGCCGGTGGCAATTGATTTCACGATTTCCACGTTTCCCCCTTCGCCGCGCATTAGACGCGACAGAGTGATCACGACTGCCACGTGCACGGTATGGATGATGCCAGTGTGCCTTGTGTCACTCTTGTTTCGCGTTTCGAGACGGTCACGTTTCGAGCAAGGTATGTGGAGACAACATAAACAATCTACGCTCCGGCTGTATAGCGACCCAGAAACGTAGCACGGGGGGACGGCCCTCCTGCCGTTGCCTCACCCAGGCTCTTCGGCCGGAGAAAACGGCGTCCGCGAAAGGGTCATGCGGCAGAAGGAATACCCCGGCCGGATTGGGACGAACTGGATCTCGAATACGGATACGGAACCGTTGTCACACGCACACTCAGCTGTTTTCGCGGTCTCCCTCGGGCGCTTCGGGATCCCAAGTATTGGGCAGCATCGGCATCCTCGGTCCCCCGCCGAATTCATCGCCGGAAAGCGTGGTCAACCCCGCCAGCTGGGCATTGTCCTTCGACGCCGTCCCGGCAAACCCCAGGGTTCCCCCGTCACGATCCGAGGCCACCGTCGACGCGGCTGGCTCGCCACTCGGCGGCGCGCCCCAGTCCGGATCGACCTCGACATTCATATCGATAAACTCGTCGCCGTACCCGCGCTGCTTCGCGCGCCGTCGCCGCCGCGCCCGCGCCTGCTCCCGCGCGGCCGCCGCGGCCGCCGCCACGGCCGTATCCGGCTGCGGCGCCTTCCTTTTGGCAGAGGAGCTGGCGCTGGCGCTCATCCCCGAGCCGAACCCGATGCCGGGAGGCCCCACCGCGTAGGGGGGCACAAAACCCACCCCACCCGCGGCCGGCGGCGCCGGCGGCGGCGCCGAACTGGCGACAGCGCTCGCCGTGGGCGCGGGAGCAGGGGCTGGGCCAGGGGACGGGGCCGTGCCAGGGGCGACGACCGACGCAACCGCAGTCGGAGCCATCGCGGCAACCGGCAACACAGCGGGCGCGGCCGCAACGGGAGCCAGCACCGGCGCGACAGCGGGTTGAGGGAGGCCGACCAGCTCGGTCAGTCCGGCCAGCCCCGAGAGGCCGCCCGCAGCCCCGATGGGGGCCACCACTGGGATGAACGGGGAAAGCACGCTGTAGGCGATGGATGGAAAATCGTCAGGGCTCAGGACCAGTAAGAACGGATTAGTCACCAACAACAACGGATCCGCCAAGAACTTGTTAATTATGTTCTGCACGAACCCCACCGGATTCGACAGTAATTCAAAGAGGTGGTCCTGTCCCAACCCAAAATAAAGGTCCGACAGCAGGGGGAACTGCCCCACGAAGGACTCGACGATCTGCTGGGTGTACCCCACCGGATCCTGCATGAAGGCCGCGACGCTGAAGTTTTGGATCACGTTCAGCAACGACGACAGCACGTCGTACGGGTTCAGCGTCGACGCGTCTTGGACGACCTGCTCGACGGTCTGGATGGCGTTACCCACGGAGTCAACCCAGGTCGACACCGGGTTTACCACCGCCGGCGCCGGGGTGGTTTGTGGCGTCGACGCCACCGCGGTGCCGGAGACCCCTTCGTAGATGCTCATCGTGGCGGCAGCCTGGATCCACATCCGCACATATGCGGCCTCGTTGAGCGCAAGCGGGATGGTGTTGATCCCGAAGAAATTGGTCGCCATCAACACACCGTGGACGATGTGGTTGGTGGCCAGCTCGGGCAGCGTCGGCATGGCCGCCAGCGCGGCGGTGTGAGCCGCAGCCGCGGTCTCATGCTGGGCGGCCGCCGCGGCACTGTTGGCGCTGGCCTGCATCAACCACGCCAGATATGGCAGATGCGCCGACACGTAGGACTCCGCACTCGGCCCCCGCCATGCCCCCGCCCGCACGTCGGCCAACACCGCGGCGAGTTCCTCGGCCACCGACGCATATTCGGCGCCCAACGTGTTCCACGCTCCGGCCGCCGCCAGCAGCGACCCCGGCCCGGGACCACTGCTCAGCAATGCCGAATGCACCTCCGGTGGTGCGGCCATCCACATAGGCGCCGTCATGAGCCGCGGCCACCCAGATACGATGACGCCGCAGCATCACCGATCGCATACCTGGCGACCGACTCGCCGCCTGCCCGAGCCGGAAGCGTGCCGACGTCGCGGTAGTCCACGCCTCTGCCGTCCCGTCCTAACCCTGAGTTAACCCGCTGAAGTTAGCATTGCATAACCTAACTTGTCCAGGCCACCCCGGCCCAAGGAGTCAGATGCCCCCAAACACAATGCAGCCTTCGGCGGTGAAACCATCGCGGCAGCGGACCTCGAAGAGCAGATGCTGAGTCATTCCGCGATCTTCTCGGCCGCGGCGGTTGCCCTGCCTTATCCCTACCTGGGCGAAAAGATCTGCGCTGCAGTCGTTTTCCGCCGGGTTCGCGCAGTAATCACCTACCTCGAAGCCAGCTAAGCCCGGCCCTTACTTTCCTGCGGTTGGTAGACCACAACGGCAAGGAGCGTAACGCCGCCGCGAACGTCGGGCACATCCGCGGCGGGCGCTACGCCTGCGACCCTGATACCCGGATAGCCTCCCCGGAAACTGCCATTGACTAATGTCACCATTTGCGATTGACTGCGTTGCATGACGGACGGCGTTCCGGCCCGTGGCTCGTTGCGATCGCGCGGCGCGGCGGCGGTAACCAGGCACACATTGCGGCCGGTCAGCGGGCTGATACCGCCGGAACGGGCGTGGGGCATTTGGCTGTCGCGCCGGCTCATCGCCGGGGTCATGGGCGCATTCGGCCCCCCGCTGGTGGGCACCCGCGTCGACCAGGTCGACACCGTGTTGCCCGACGGCCGCCGCGTCAAGGGCGAATGGGTGTACGGGCCGCGTACGCCAGCGAGCCAGGCCCCGCGATCGTCGATCAGCGCGGGGGCCATCTACTACGTGCACGGCAGTGGTTACGCGGTGTGTTCGCCAAAAACCCACCGGCGGTTGACATCCTGGCTGTCGTCTTTGACCGGCTTGCCGGTGTTCTCCGTCGATTACCGGCTGGCACCCCGCTATCGCTTCCCCACCGCGGCCGACGACGCCCGGGCCGGCTGGGACTGGCTGGTGGAAATCTGCGGCGTGCCGACCAAACAGATTGTGGTTGCAGGAGATTCGGCGGGTGGTCACCTGATCGTCGACATGCTGCTGCAACGCGAGGTCGCCGCGAATCCTCCTGCCGCGGCGGTGCTGTTCTCGCCGCTGTTCGACATCACGTTCGGGCTCTGCCTAGCTCGTGAACGGATACGTCCCGATCCCGCCGTCCGGGTGGCCGACGCGGTGCGCCTGGTCGGCCTCTACCACGCCGGCGTCGATCTCGCCCACCACCGCTTGACGCTCGACGTGGCCGGCGGCCCCGCGCTTCCACCGACCCTGATCCAGGCCGGCGGGGCCGAAATGCTGCAGGACGATGCGCGGCAACTCGCCGCCGACATCCGGGCCGCCGGCGGCAGGTGCGATCTGCAAGTCTGGCCGCACCAGGGGCACGTATTCCAGGCGTTGCCGCGAATCACTCCGGAAGCCGCCAAGGCCATGGCGTACGTCGCGAAATTCATCGCCCACGCGCTACAGGATGCGCGCGCTCTCGCCGCCGAGGTGGTTTAGCGATGTTCGGCCCGCTGGGCAAGCTGCTGAGACAGTCGGACAAGACCAGCCACGGTGCGTCGGCGGTGGTGACCGGCGCCGGCAGCGGAATCGGTGCGGCGTTCGCCATCGAACTCGCCCGTCGTGGCGGCGCGGTGGTCTGCAGTGACATCGACGAATCCGCCGCGCAAGGCACCGTCGACGCCATCACCGAGCGGGGCGCGAAGGCCACCGCGATCCGCTGCGACGTGTCGCGATTCGACGACGTCGCCGCCTTGGCCGAGGGGTCGCGATCCTGGTTCGGCGCGGCGCCGACGCTGGTGATCAACAACGCCGGCGTCGGTGCCGGCGGTGCGGCCATCGGCGATGTGTCTCTGGATGATTGGGTCTCGACCCTGGGTGTCAACCTGTGGGGACCCATTCACGGCTGCCACGTGTTCGCCCCGGTCCTGCGCGAGGCCGGCCCGTCGCCCGCCCCTCGGGGGATCATCAATGTCGCGTCGGCGGCGGCGTTCGGCTCGGCTCCCGGGATGGCCGCCTATAACGTCAGCAAGGCCGGCGTGCTCTCCCTTTCGGAAACACTGGCGGCCGAATTGGCCGGCAGCGCAGTCAAAGTCACCGTGCTGTGCCCGACCTTCGTCAAGACGAACATCGTCGAATCCGGCCGAATCACCGAAGAGTCCAGCGAACGGGCCGCCAAATTGATGCGCTGGACCGGATTCTCGCCCGCCAAGGTGGCGCGGGTGTGCCTGGATGCCCATGACCGCGGCGAGTTGTACTGCATGCCACAGCTCGATGCCAAGCTTGCCTGGAATGTCAAACGCCTTGCCCCGCAGGCCTACACACGAGCCGTTGGCCTGGCATCGCGCGTAAGCCTGTCCTAATCACCAAGCCGGAAGGAGGTCCTCGTGGCCGTCGACATGGACGCGATGCTCGCGAAGATCAAGGATCGCCAGTGGGCGCTCGCCGATATCGACTGGGAGGCGCCGGGCGCCGATACCATCCGGCCCGAGTTCCGGCCCCAGCTCAAGGCGTTCATGGCCGACCTGTGCTGGATCGAAAACGTCGGCGCCCGTGGATTTGCCGCGCTGGCCAAGAAGGCGCCCGACCCGACGCTGGCGGAGATCTACCGCTACTTCCACGCCGAGGAACAACGCCACGCTAACGCCGAGATGGCTCTGATGAAGCGGTGGGGCATGCTCGACGACGGCGAGGTCCCCAAGCCGAACGTCAACATCCGGCTGGCCATGGAGTGGCTGGACGCGTATTCGGACAACATGCCGCTGTCGGTGCTCGGCACCGTCATCCCGATGCTCGAGGTCGCCCTCGACGGCGCGCTGCTGAAATTCCTGCTGGACACCGTGGAGGACCCGGTGTGCCATCAGGTGTTCGAGAAGATCAACAACGACGAATCTCGGCACATCGCGGTCGATTTCGCGGTGCTCGACATGATCGGCCACGCCAAGGCCCGCCGGCTGGCCATCGAATTTGTCGGCACCGTCGCATCACCGGGCGTGATCATCGGCACGCTCATGTACGTCCCGTTGCTCAATCGGGTGCGCAACGAGATGGCCGGAATGGGCATGGAACCCGAGCGCCTCTACAACGCGGTCAAGCGTTTCAAACAACTCGGCGAGCGGGGCGAACGCACCTGGCGGGTTCCTACCTATCAACTCCTCAAGCGGCACGCCGCGATGGTGGTGAACCCCAATCACCCGTATCACCTGCTGGCCAATTCCATGGTCTGGCTGTCGGATCGCTACCCCAAACCCTTGCTGCGACCGGTGCCCAGCTGGTTCAAGGAACTCACCTACCGGCCGGCGGCGTGACCATGGCAGACAACCGAACCCGTGCGGCGCTCATCATCGGGGCCGGCTTCACCGGGCTGGGGGCTGCAATCCGGTTGGCCGAAGCCGGAGTCGACGACATCGTCATACTGGAACGCGCAGATCGGGTCGGCGGGACCTGGCGCGACACCACGTATCCGGGCGCGAGCTGTGACGTCCCGTCGCTGCTGTACTCATACTCGTTCGTCAAGAACCCGGCATGGTCGCGAACGTACTCGCCCGCCCCGGAGATTTGCCGTCACCTCGAGGACATGGCGACCAGGTTCGACATCCGCCGCCACATCCGATTCGGCCACGAGGTCGGTGAATTGGCCTTCGACGAGGAAAGCGGCATCTGGACCGCAAAAACCAAGAATCGGAAGCGCTTTCGCGCGCGCACCGTCGTGCTGGCTTCCGGTCCGCTGTCCGACGTCAGCTTTCCCGACATCCGGGGCCTGGACAGCTACCGCGGACACAAGATCCATAGCGCGCGCTGGGACCACGACTACGACTTGACCGGCAAGCGGGTCGCCGTCATCGGCACCGGTGCCAGCGCCATCCAGATCATCCCGGAATTGGTAAAGCGCGCCGAGTTCGTCAAGGTGTTCCAACGCACCCCCTGTTGGGTGCTGCCGCGACTGGACGTCCCCACGCCACCGGCGATGCAGGCCTTGTTTGCCAAAGTTCCTGCCACCCAACAGCTTGCGCGGCAGGCGCTGTTCTGGGGCCACGAGGCCAGCGCGACGGCTCTGGTGTGGAACACCCCGCTGACCTCGCTGGTCGCCCGACTGGGGCGAGCGCACCTGCGCAGCCAGGTCAAGGACCGATGGCTGCGCCGCCAGCTGACCCCCGACTTCACCCCCGGCTGCAAACGCATGCTGATATCCAGCGATTACTACGCGGCACTGCAGCGCGACAACTGCAAGCTCATCGACTGGCCGATCGCGGCGGTGAGCCCGGTCGGCATCCGGACCAGCGACGGCATCGAACACCACCTCGACTGCATCGTGTTCGCCACCGGTTACGACGTCCACCTGACCGGGCCACCGTTTCCGGTCACCGGACTCGGCGGTCGGTCGCTGGCCGCCGAATGGGCCGACGGCGCGCAGGCATACAAGAGCATCAACGCGCACGGTTACCCGAATTTGTTCTTTATGACCGGACCCAACTCCGGGCCCGGCCATAACTCCCTGCTGGTATACGTCGAAGGCCAACTCGATTACGCGGTGCGCGCGATCACCACGATCCTCGGCAACGACCTGCGCTATCTCGATGTGCGCGAAGACGTCCAGCGCCGCTACAACGAGCACATCCAGCGTCGGCTCACCAAGACGACGTGGATGTCCGTGCCACAGTTGGTACCTCACGAAGGATGGATTCAACGGGTCGATGTACCCCGGCTTCGCCACGCAGTATCTTCGCCAGATGAGGGATTTCCGGTTCACCGACTACGACGCCGTAGCGCATCATGCCGGGGCGCGCGTCCCCCGCGTCCCTTTCCTGGCCTGAGCCCACTGCACCGACATGGCACCGGACAGACCGTCACGACCCGAACCCGGCACGATCGCCAGCGTGCTGTACAACGTGCGACGTGCGCCCAAACGTGTTCGACGCCAGTCCGCGACTTCATTGAGACCGCGGTGTCACAGTTGTTCGACGCGGCGGTGCGCCACCCCCACGGCGTCGCGGCGTCCGGTGAGTACCGAATCGACGACCTGGCCCGGCTCGCCGGAACCACGACGCGCAATATCCGGGTCTACCGCGACCGCGGGTTGCTACCTCCGCCCTTACGCGTCGGCCGCATCGCCTTGTTCAACGACACCCACCTGACCCGGTTGCGACTGATCACCTCGATGCTCGACCGCGGTTACAACATCGCGCACGTGCGGGAAATGCTCAGCGCGTGGGAGGAAGGCAAAAACCTCGGCGACGTGCTGGGGCTGGAGACGGCCATCGTGGGCACCTGGACCACCGAGAAGCCGGAGACCTACCGCTCGTCGACGCCGAGCGGCTGGTCGACGACCCGCGCGCATTCGATCGGCTGGTTGCGCTGCAGGTGATCCGGGTCGACGGCGCGCGGGCCACGATTACCCGGCCCAAACTGATCGAAGCGTTCAACGAGATCCGCGGCTACGGCGTCGAATTGGCCAAGCTCATCGACCTGCACGAGCAGATCGTGCCGGAGATCGACAAGATCAGCGACCTGCTGGTGCGCGCCGGAGCCGAACACGTGATGGACCGCATCAAGCCGGGCCGGCCGCTGCCCCCGGATGCCGAGATCGCCGAGCTGCTCACCATGCTGGTCCGGTTCCGCACCCAAGCCGTGGCGACCGTCACCGCCACCCTCGCATCCTCGATCGAATCCAATATCGAGTCGCTCGCGAGCCGCATACTCGCCGACTACCTGGAAAACTCAACCGAAGCCGAGCCTGAACCGGTCGCCGACGAACTCGCTGCACGCCGGCGGAATATCAACTAAGGACGCTATTGGCGCGCAACAAGGTACGGGGCGAGCGTGACAGCTTTTCGCAGGTCTCCTCGAACTCACGCTCGGGTTCTGACTCTTCGATGATTCCCGCACGGCCCGCAACCACGTCTTCCCTTCGCATTCGTATGCCGCTCGCAGCGTCAACGCGGCGTCCAGCCCGCCGTCCGCCGAAACCATCATGACCGCACCCGACCGCTGGCCAGCACCCATTGACCGTCGCGCTCGTAAACCAGGTACTCCTCGTCGACCCGCTCGGGCAGCACCGCGGCCAGTTCTGCTACCAGGTCGGCCGGATCGACGTGGTCGGGGAGCGCAATGGACGGTGACGTGGAGCCCGCGGAACTTTTCTCGACGCCGACCTGGGTCAACAGTTAGTAAATGTCGCCTAACCTATATAGGCCCGCGCAACCCCTCCCGTCAACGACACGCGTGCGGGTATGCGACATGCCCGAACAGCAGTCGAGCGAAGAGGTTTAACAAACCCTTAACGACGACGGAGATGGCCGTCACAGCAAGACCCGAGCGCGATCCGGCCCACCGTTCGCGCGGTGCTAAACCGCCTTCGAGCCCGATCCGCACACGGCCACGAAGGTCACGCATCCGAGAGTCGAAGAGTGCCGGATTAACCATGAGCGCGACGCGCCTTCGGCCTCCGGCCTTACCGGCTTCGGGGAAATCACAACGGACTACTCGACTTTGGGTGACCACCCGTGACACATTGCTCCTCCTGAGCCGGGTCAGCCGGTGGCCGTTTCTTCGGCACGGTGGCGACACGCTTATCCCCACAGCGAACCCACATATAACTCACAGTGGTTCCCAGCTAACTCACGTCACCCATCGCTACCAGCGACGCTGTGACCACTAGTTTTAACAAAGCCAGCCATTCCGCTATCCGGACGCCGATCCGGGGCTTTTCGCGCCGTATCCGAGTGGCGGCCCCGCCCCGGCCCGGCTAAATTTCTGCTCGGTCTCGGGATGTTCGTGGTTGCCCCGGTTGCGGACGGTGCTTCCCCCGATTAGCGCGCTTCAATACGAGAGGCACCAATGCTGCAAGAGTTCTGGCACAACTTCACCCACAACCTGTTCAAGCCGCTGCTGCTGTTCTTCTACTTCGGGTTCCTCATCCCGATCCTGAAGGTGCGGTTCGAGTTCCCCTACGTGATCTATCAGGGCTTGACGATGTACCTGCTGCTGGCGATCGGCTGGCATGGTGGCGAAGAGCTCGCCAAGATCAACTCCGGCATCTGGGTCATCGTGGGATTCATGGTGTTGGGCTTCATCCTGAACTTCCTGATCGGCGGCCTGGCTTACGTGCTGATGGGTTGGCTGACTTCCCTGCGAAAAGTCGACCGGGCGACCGTCGCCGGCTATTACGGGTCAGACTCGGCAGGAACGTTCGCCACCTGTGTGGCCTTCTTGGCCGCCGTCAACGTCGCCTTCAACGCCTACATGCCGGTCATGCTCGCCGTTATGGAGATTCCCGGCTGCCTGGTGGCGCTCTACTTCGTGGCGGTACTGCGCCACCGGAACATGGACGCGGCGGGGAACATGCCCGACGAGCCCGGGTACATCCCGCCGGTCAAGGTCGGCGTCGGGCCCGGCACGGCGGCAAAGCCCTCGCCTGGCCAGAGCCTCGACGCGGAGCGCGAGCGGGGAATAGAGCAGGAGCTCGAGCTCTCGATGGAAAAGCTGGAGCATCCGGATTGGGAGCCCGACCAGAGCCCGGCTCGCGGGAAGCCCAAGAGGATGCCCATGTTCTCCCGTGAGCTCCTGCAGGAGGTTTTCCTCAACCCCGGGCTCGTCCTCCTCATCGGCGGCATCGCCATCGGGCTTATCAGCGGCCTGCAGGGACAGAAGGTCGTTGCCGACGACGACAAGTTCTTCGTAATGGCATTCCAGGGCGTGTTGTGTCTGTTCCTGCTGGAGATGGGCATGACGGCCTCCCGCAAGCTGAAAGACCTGCGAACGGCGGGCCCCGGTTTCATCCTCTTCGGTCTGCTGGCACCGAATATCTTTGCGCCGCTGGGGATCATCGTCGCCCACATCTACGCATCGGCCACCCATGCCGATTTCAAGCCGGGAACCTACATCCTGTTCGCGGTGCTCTGCGGCGCGGCGTCTTACATCGCCGTCCCGGCGGTCCAGCGGCTGGCCATCCCCGAGGCCAGCCCCACCCTGCCGCTGGCCGCATCGCTGGGTCTGACCTTTTCGTACAACGTCACAATCGGAATCCCGCTCTATATCGAGATCAATCGGTTGGTCGCGCACTGGTTCTAGTCTCCCCCTACCTCCGATCACCCGCATGGTGGGTACTCCTCAACGACGTCTGCGGTAGCTAGTCGTGAAAGTTCTAGCTGCACAGGCCTTCACACCGTAAGGCCGATGACCGTGAGCGCTAATTCGGCCGCTCGTCGCATCTCTTGCCGCCCGGAGGTACCACCCACCCCGACACCCGGCGGCTGGCTGAAGGTTTGCGTGCTGCCACAGTGCGGTGTTCATCGTTCGTAAATGTGGTGTCAATTGTTCGTAAAGACCATGAGTGTGGTGTCAATTGTTCGTAAAGACCAGTTCACTCACGTCGCCACGGGTGCTGTGAGAGGGATAGTGCATGAGTTCCATGTGAATCTCACCAAACCACCTCTTCCACCTCTTCGAACCGGCGTTGAGAAGGGTCTCACCGATGCAACTGGATGTAGCCGCTGCGACCGTTCCGACCGCTGCGACCGAAAAGCCCCGCAATGGCCTGGCGGGTCTCAAACACTGGCGCTATGACCTTCGCTCGGGTTTCACGGTGGCGATGATCTCGCTGCCGTTCTCGATGGGAATCGCGATCACCTCGGGCGCGCCGCCGATCTGCGGGATCGTGTCGGCGATCATCGCCGGCTTCGTCCTGCCGTTCCTGGGCGGCTCGTACGTGACCATCAGCGGCCCGGCCGCGGGACTGGCCCCGGCCCTATTCGCCGGCATGATCCTGCTGGGACACACTCACCTGGGGCGAGGCGCCTCCCAATCCGACTTGCTCGCAGTGGGATACCCTCTGGTCCTGGTCGCCATCGCCATCGTGGGCGTGTTGCAAGTGATCCTCGCCAAGTTGAAGGTGGCCCGCCTCAGCGCCATCTTCCCGGCCGCGGCCATCCAGGGCATGCTGGCGGCGATCGGCCTGATGATCATCGTCAAGCAGATCCCGCTCTTCATGGGAGTGAAGTTCGAGGCCCACCAATTCTGGGCGGTCCTCGGCGAAGTGCCCCACCATGTCCGGTCGATGAGCCCCCAGGTTTTCGCGCTCGGGGTCGGTTGCCTGGCGGCGCTCTTCGCGCTGTCGGCCCTCCCCGGGCGGCTGTTCAAGGTCATGCCGCCTCCGGTCTGGGTGTTCTTCGCCGGCACGGTCGTCAGCGTATTCATCCTGAAGTTGCGCAAACCCAACCTGATCAACGTGCCCGATCCGCTCAAGCATGGAATCGTCTTCCCCCAGTTCGGTGCGGTGTTCACCGATGCCGGACTGTTGCTACCCCTGGCTTACGTGGTCGTCACCTTGCTATTGATCGACGCGACCGAGTCCCTGGCGACAATCAAGGCCGTGGACAATATCGACGTCTACCGGCGCCGGTCCAACCCAGACCGCACCCTGCTGGCGATGGGTGTTTCCAACGGCGCCTCGAGCCTGCTCGGTGGATTGACGATCATCCCCGGCATCGTCAAGAGCACGGCGAATATCCTGGCGGGTGGCCGGACCCAGTGGGCCAACTTCTACAACGCCGGCTTCCTCCTGACGTTCCTGCTGTTCGGCCGCGAGCTGATCAACATGGTCCCGATGGCGGTCCTCGCATCGATCCTCGTCTTCATCGGCTTCAAGCTGTGCCGGCCCGCGGTCTGGCTCAAGATCGCGCGGGTCGGAACGGAGCAGCTCGTCGTCTTCACACTTACCGTGTTCGTTACCGTGACGACGGACCTGCTCATCGGCATCCTCACCGGCGTCGGCGTGGAGTTGCTACTGAACCTTTGGTACGTGGGCCTTTGGCACACCCTGAGGAACGGCTCGGAATCCGCCAGGCCGAGCCTTACCGTGCGCTTCCTCAGTCTCTTCCGCAACCCGGTGTCGCAACGGGAATTCGATGACGGCACCTACCATCTGTATTCGGATGGTCCCCTGGTGTGTTTCAACCTGTTCCACGTGATTCGGGAGCTGGGGCAGCTTCCGCACGATACGCGGGCGGTGTATCTGCATTTGAGCTCGCGGGTGCCTATCGTCGATCACACGACAGGTGAGTCCCTCCGTCATTACCTGAGGAGTTCAGCGGCCAAGATGAGAGTCCAAGGCTGGTGATCGAGGGATGGGACCACATGCGGCCCCTGTCCAAGCATGAGACGAGCACGCGGATCGCCCTGGCCAGCGTCGAGGAGTTGGGCGACCCGCAACCAACGGATTGACGGTCGATCAACACTTCGCTCGGCGGCCGCGAGGTCCCCGCTCGTATGCTCGAATCGTGCTCCCCGGGGAAAGTAATGTCGTGCAGCGGGCCGAGAACCCGGGCTTACCCCAGCAGAGTGCGCACCACCGCGTCCGCGAGCAGCCGTCCACGCGCGGTAAGCACCAGCCTGTCGCCATCGGATACCAACAAGTCGTCGGCCACCACGGCCCGGGCGCGTTCGCGTTCGGCGTCGCCCAGCCGGTCCAGCGGAAGCCCTTGGCGCAGCCGGGTTTTCAACATCACGTCTTCGGTGTGCAGCGCGCCGGTATCGAGCTGTTCGAATCCCGCTATCGGCAGCGCGGCTTCGGACAGCATCTCCGCATAGGCGTTGGGGTGCTTGACATTCCACCAGCGCGTCGCACCGACGTATCCGTGCGCCCCGGGTCCTGCGCCCCACCACTGACCGCCGTCCCAGTAGCCGAGGTTGCGCCGGCACTCACCGCCGGCCCGCGACCAGTTGGATACCTCGTACCAGCTGAGCCCGGCCGCGGACAGCCTGGCATCGGCCAGCTCGTAGCGGTGCGCCAGCACGTCGTCGTCGGGGGCGGCCAGCTCGCCGCTTCGAACTCGCCGGGCCAATGCGGTGCCTTCCTCGACAACCAGGGCATACGCGGATACGTGGTCGACGCCGGTGTCGACCGCGGTGTCGACGGACCGCAGCAGGTCGTCATCGGACTCCCCGGCGTTCCATAGATCAGGTCGAGGCTGACATGTTCGAAGCCCTCGGCCAGCGCCTCGCGGGCCGCGGCCGCCGACCGGTTCGGTGTGTGTACCCGGTCGAGGACCCCAAGCACCCGCGGCGACACCGACTGCATGCCCAGCGACACCCGCGTGTAGCCGGCGGCGCGAATCGCCGCGAAGAAGTCCGGCCAGGCCGACTCCGGGTTGGCCTCGGTGGTGACCTCGGCGTCGGGCGCGAGCACGAAGTGCGCGCGCACCATGTCCAGCATTTTGGCCAGGCGCTCACCACCCAGCAGCGATGGCGTCCCACCGCCGACGAACACCGTGCTCAGCGTCGGCCCGTCCAACCGCGCGGCCGCCAGCTCGAGCTCCGTCCCCAGCGCGTCCAGCCAGGCGTCCGGGTTGACGCCGCCCAGTTCGGCCGGGGTGTACGTGTTGAAGTCGCAGTACCCGCAGCGGGTGATGCAGAACGGGACGTGCAGGTACAGCCCGAACGGCCGCCCAGAAATCGGCTGTAGCGCGGGCAGATCGACCGGGGCCTCGCGAGGGGCATGCCACATGATCCCACGTCCGTCACACGCGAACCGCTCTCAGCGCATTCTCGGGTTTGTCAACCCAATCACCCAGGATTGAGCGGTAGTTTTGATCAGCGTGAGAAGAAATTTGACCTGGTGGCAAAGCTGGTCGGTATCCATGGCAGAATGGGCGCGTGATCGCCGCCCAGTCCTGCTCGCGCATCGCGCTGGTGATGCGGCGGCATATCGATCTCAAGCGCGTTTGCAGCTGTAGCTGTCTGTCTTGATGCCGTAGACCCGCACCCTACGTCCGCTGGCTGTCGGATCTGCGCCGCCGAAATAAAACCGGTGAGTTGCGCGTCCATGCCTGCAACGTTCGCGAAGGAGACCCCCCAATGACCACAGCCCGTCCCGCAGTGCCGGACAAGAAGGCCCGTAGTGAGGGCCAGTGGGCGCTGGGAGATCGTGAGCCGCTCAACCCCAACGAGGAGTTGAAGCAGGCCGGCGCGCCGTTCGAGGTGCGGGAACGCATCGAGAACGTGTACGCCAAAGAGGGATTCGACAGCATCGAAAGACGACCTGCGCGGACGCATCCGCTGGTGGGGCCTGTACACCCAGCGCGAGGAGGGCTACGACGGCTGGTTGACCGGCGACGAGAACGGAGCTCGAGGCCAGGTACTTCATGATGCGGGTGCCGTGACGGCGGCGCCCTGTCGGTCCCGCGCTGCGCACCGTGGGCCAGATCTCGACCGAGTTCGCCGCGACACCGCCGACATTCCGATCGACAAAACGTGCAGATGCACTGGATCGAGGTGGAAAAGGTCCCCGAGATCTGGCGGCGGCTGGACGCGGTCGGACTGCAGACCGCCGAGGCGTGCGGCGACTGCCCACGCGTGATCCTGGGTTCACCGCTGGCCGGTGAATCGGTGCAGGAGGTGTTGGACCCGACGTGGGCGATCGACGAGATCGTGCGCCGCTACATCGGCAAGCCCGAATACGCCGACCTGCCACGAAAGTTCAAGACCGCCATCTCGGGCCTGCAGGACGTCGCCCACGAGATCAACGACATCGCTTTCATCGGCGTCAACCATCCCGAGCACGGTCCCGGCCTGGACCTGTGGGTCGGGGGCGGTCTGTCCACCAACCCGATGCTGGCCCAGCGGGTCGGCGCCTGGGTTCCGCTGGACGAGGTGCCCGAGGTGTGGGCGGCGGTGACCTCGGTGTTTCGCGACTATGGCTACCGACGGCTGCGGGCCAAGGCGCGGCTGAAGTTCCTGATCAA
>CAVPFT010000082.1:0-18312 GCA_963703795.1 uncultured Actinomycetota bacterium
TGTATGTCTGGTACACCTGGTTCAGTTTCCTGCCTGCTTGAAGGGAATTTGCGAGGCGGCAATTACCGATGTGAAGTATGCAGGGCCTCTGATTTTTTATCAGCCGCTTTTATATGCTGCGTTCGGAGCATGCTACCTGGCGGTGACCAGCCGGGTTTCATGCATCGCGGGTTTGCGCGCGGGGCAGAGCGGGTTAGCTCATTTGAAAAACTCGGCAGCGATTATGAGGCGCGAACCGGGGCCGCCACCCGAGAAATCGAGACTCCTGGCGCGCAGACGGCAATGGCCGCGGGGCCGGTGCCGGCTGCGGTAACTGTCCGGCTGCGGTAGTGAACGATGAGCCGGAATCGCCCAACTTCGACGGTGGCGCAGTGCCGGGGCTGAACGATACGTTTCTTGCGCCAGGGTATTTCTTTTCCGGCGATGCGCCCTAGCGCATGCCTCTGGGGAGTTCAGCTGACGGTAACTGCTTTTTTATCGCCCTTGGGCGGCGGGTCTACTGAAACGGCAGCCTCGGGGATTTTGAGGTGGTCGGTGATCGCCTGGAGTTTCGCCTGGATCACCTGTATCTCTTTTTCAGCCTTGCAGTTGACTTCGTAGTCGTTCTCTGCTCGCTGGTCTGCCTCGCGGCTTTGCAGGTTCTGCCCGATCATGATGAGGGGCATTAGAAAAAGCTGGATCATGTTGGAGATGAAGAGCCAGAGGACGAAGCCGGGGAACGGATCGAAGCGCAGGTGTTTTGGAGCGAACATGTTCCAGAGCAGCCATGCGGTGGTCCGACGAAGATGATGGCGAAGAAGACCATGGACGCGGGGCTCGGTCCCGGCGCCCACCCGGACCTTGCGGGCCCAGTCGGCCAGGCACTTCCACCAGGTCGTTGTGCAGGGCGTGGGGCACCAGGACGCGCTTAATGCCCAGCGCAGATCTGACCGTTGTTGATGAACGCGCCCCAGAACAGCGGGCGGCCGATTCCCTCCACGTCGGCGTCCGGGAGCACGATCGCCGCGTCGTTGCCGCCCAGCTCCAGAGTGGAACCGCTTGAGGTCGGGGGCGGCCGCGGCCGCGATCAGCTTTCCGGTCGCGACCGACCCGGTGAACAATCTTCCGAACGGGTCGGGTGCTGGGTCATCCACGCGCCCAGCTCGTCGCCGCCGCTGACCACGTTGGCTGCCCGCGGCAGCACCTGGTTCAGCACCTCGCCCAAGCATCAGGGTCGACAGCGGGGTAAAGGGCGAAGGCTTCAGCACCACCGTGTTGCCCGCGCGTAGGGCCGGGCCGAGCTTCCACCGGCCAGCAGGAGCGGGAAGTTCCAGGGTGTGATGGCGGCGACGACGCCCAGCGGCCTGCGCTTGCCCACCACCGCGTAGCCGCGCTCGTCGTCCTGGACTGTCTCGCGGGGAATCTCCAGGTCCGCGGACGCGGCGAGCCAGCGGGCGGTCTCGGTCACCTCGAGACTGCGCGGCCTGCAGCAGCTGCCCTGCTCGCGCGGACAGCACGGTGCCGCCGCAGCTCGTCGCGGGCGGCAGTCACCGCGTCCGCCGCCTCACGCAGGGCGGCTACCCGGAGCCTCGCCGTCCCTCCCCCAGCCGCCCGCGGCCCGCGCGGCTGCCATCGCTTGGCCGAGTTGCTCCCGGTTACACGACGGGGCCTGGGCGAAGACTTCCCCGGTGGCTGATAGAGCAGCACCGAGGTACTCCCGCGCTACCGCCGGCGCGCCGCCGATGGTCATGACACACTCTCGCATGGAGAACACATTACACCGATCGCCAGGGCACCCAGCGCGTTGACCGACGAGCACGACGGCGTGATGGCGACCAGGCCGGCCACGATGCCCGACGCCGCGCCCAGCGTCGTCGCCTTGCCGTCGCGAATGCGTTCGGTGAGCATCCAGCCCAGCATGGCGGTGGCCGTCGCGATCGTGGTGGTCATGAACGTCGTCCCGGCCGCGCCGTTGGCGCTGGTCGCCGACCCGGCGTTGAACCCGTACCAGCCGAACCACAGCAGTCCCGCACCGAGCATCACGAACGGCACGTTGTGCGGCCGGAACAGCGTCGTTGGCCAGCCACGCCGCTTGCCCAGCACGATCGCCAGAACCAGGCCGGCCACACCGGAGTTGATGTGGACCGCGGTGCCGCCGGCGAAGTCGATCGCATGCAGCTTGTTGGCGATCCAGCCGCCCTTCTCGGACGCGAAACCGTCAAACGCGAAGACCCAGTGCGCGACCGGGAAATAGACGAACGTCGCCCACAGGCCGGCGAACGCCAGCCAGGCGCCGAACTTCAGCCGGTCGGACACGGCACCCGAGATCAGGGCGACCGTGATGATCGCGAACATCAGCTGGAAGGCCACGAACACGGTGGCGGGCAGCGTGCCGGCCAACGGGATATCCACCGCCGCAGTGCCCTTGCTCGGGTCGGCGGCCACGGAGTTGACGCCGATGAGACCCTTCAGGCCCCAGAATGACGTCGGTTTGCCGATGACGCCGCCGGCGTCATCGCCGAAGGCAATCGAGTAGCCGTAGAGCACCCACAGCACCGTCACCACGCCCATCGCGCTGATGCTCATCATGAGCATGTTCAGCACGCTCCTGGCTCGCACCATGCCGCCGTAGAAGAACGCCAGACCCGGCGTCATCAACAGCACCAGTGCGGAGCTCGCCAGCATCCAGGCGGTATCGCCGGTGTTGGGCTGGCCCAGTATCGGGTACGTCACTCGCTATCACCTCCGGTCGGCATCAACGGGCCGTCAGACATGTGCCTGATGACCTGATCCAGAACCATGCGCAATCGTTGTTTCGGCAAAGGGGCCACCGTGTTTCCGCGGTATTAACGTCCCGCTTGCGGTGTAAGGGTTTCAGCCGAGCAGAGCGTCCACGAAGGCGGCGGGCTCAAAGGGCGCCAGATCGTCGGGGCCTTCGCCCAGCCCGACGAGCTTGACCGGCACCCCAAGTTCTTGTTGGACGCGGAAAACGATGCCGCCCTTGGCCGTTCCGTCCAACTTGGTCAACACCGCGCCGGTGATGTCGACGACGTCGGCGAACACACGCGCCTGCGCCAGCCCGTTCTGCCCGATGGTGGCGTCGAGCACCAGCAACACCTCGTCCACCGCGGCTCGCCGGGTTACCACGCGTTTGACCTTGTCGAGTTCGTCCATCAGCCCGACCTTGGTGTGCAGCCGCCCGGCCGTATCGATGACGACGACGTCGGCACCGGCGGCGATGCCCTTGTCCACCGCGTCGAACGCCACCGATGCCGGGTCGGCGCCTTCGGCCCCGCGCACGACGTCGGCGCCCACCCGGGCGGCCCAGGTCTGCAGTTGATCGGCCGCCGCGGCCCGGAAGGTGTCGGCGGCGCCCAGCACGACGCGCCGCCCGTCGGCCACCAACACCCGGGCCAGTTTGCCGACGGTGGTGGTTTTTCCGGTGCCGTTGACACCGACGACCAGCAGCACCGAGGGATGGTCGCCGTGCGGCAGCGCGCGGATCGAGCGGTCCATCTCGGGGCGCAGCTCGGATATCAGCACGTCGCGCAGCACGGCCTTCGCGTCGGCCTCGCTCCGCACGTTGCTGCCGGCCAGGCGCTCGCGGAGCCGCGCGATCACCGACTCGGTGACGACTGGGCCCAGGTCGGCGACCAGCAGCGTGTCCTCGACTTCCTGCCAGGATTCCTCGTCCAGGTCGCCGCCGCCGATCAAGCCCAGCACGCTGCGTCCGAGCGCATTCTGCGACCTGGCCAGCCGGCCGCGGAGTCGCTCCAGTCGACCTTCGGGCGGGGCGATGGCCTCGATCTCGGCGACCTGCGGGCCCTCCGGGGCTGCCGGGGCCGTGGGCGGCGGTGTGAGCGTCTCGGGTTCCGGGAGCTGGACATCGGAAATCGTGCGCCGGGGAGCGTCCCGGGGAACGGTCGCGTCGTCGCCTACGGCCGGCAGCCCGCTGGCGTCGATCCGGTCTTCGACCTGGGTGCGGCTGAACGTGATGCCCGACGACGCCGCATAGCCGCCGGAAGGGTCGATCGCGCCCGGCTCGGGCCGGGCCGCCAGGCTGATCCGGCGCCGACGGTAACGCACCAGGCCTCCGACCAGCGCGGCGATGACGACCAGGGCGGCTATAACTCCCAAGACCGCGACGGCGATCCAAAGACCTTGTGACACGCTGACATTCTTCCAAGCGGTCCAACGGCGGTGGGACCGGCCCTACGAGGAAGTGGAGACCAGCTGCTCCACCTGCTGGCCACGCATCCGCTGGGAGATCACCGCGGTGATGCCGTCGCCCTGCATGGTCACCCCGTAAAGCGCGTCCGCGACCTCCATCGTCGGCTTCTGGTGGGTGATGATGATGATCTGCGACCGGGCTCGCAACTGTTCGAACAGGCCGATCAGGCGGCGCAGGTTCGTATCGTCGAGCGCGGCCTCCACCTCGTCCAGGATGTAGAACGGCGACGGTCGGGCCCGGAAGATCGCCACCAGCATCGCCACCGCCGTCAGCGCCTTCTCGCCGCCGGACAGCAGGGACAGTCGGGTGATTTTCTTGCCGGGCGGGCGGGCCTCCACCTCGATGCCGGTGGCGAGCATGTTGTCGGGATCGGTCAGCCGCAGCCGGCCTTCGCCGCCGGGAAACAGCGCGGCGAACACGTCCCGGAATTCGCGTTCGACGTCGACAAACGCATCGCTGAACACCTGCAGGATCCGGGCATCGACGTCCGCCACGACGTCGAGCAGGTCCTTTCGGGCGGCCTTGACGTCCTCGAGCTGGGTGGACAGGAAGTTGTAGCGCTCCTCCAGCGCGGCGAACTCCTCCAGCGCCAGCGGATTGACCCTGCCCAATTCGGTCAGCTCACGGTCGGCCCGCTTGGCCCGGCGCTCCTGGGTAGCGCGCTCGTACGGCATCGGGGCGGGCGCGATCACCTGCTCGCCGCGCTCGCGGGCCTGCTCGAACTCCGCCATTTCAAGCTCGGTCGGCGGCAGCGGAACCTGGGGGCCGTACTCGGCGATCAGGTCGGCCGGGGCCATCCCGAACTGCTCGAGCACCGTCTGTTCGAGCTGCTCGATTCGCAGCGCCGCCTGGGCGTCGGCCACCTCGTCGCGGTGCAGCGAATCGGTGAGGGTGGCCACCCGGGTGCCCAGGGCGTGCACCTCGTCGCGCACCGCCGCCATCGCCGTCGAACGCCCCCGGCGTTCGGCGACCATCGCGTCGCGGATCGCCGACGCCGCGTCAACCACGCGGTCCAACCGCTGCGCCAGCAGCCGCCCGGCATCGGCCACCGCCGCGGCCACGGCGGCCGCGCGCAGCCTCGCCGCGTGCGCTTGCTGGGCCCGCAGCCGCGCCTCGCGTTCGGCAACGGCTGCCCGCCGCAGCGAGTCCGCTCGCCCGCGGACCGCGTTGGCACGCTCCTCCGCGGTCCGAACCGCCAGCCGGGCCTCCACCTCGACGCCGCGGGCGCTTTCGGCGGCAGCGGCGATCTGCTGGCGAGCCTCGATGGAACCGGAGTCCGCCGCGTGCACATGCTGGATCTCTTGGGCGTTGCGCAGCCGGGTTTCGAGTTCGGTGACCTCTTCGACGGTCTGCGCGCGCCCCGCTTCCAACTCCTCGCGCTGGCGCAGCAACCTGCTCCACTCGTCGTCGGCCGTGCGGGCCTCCTGCCCGAGCCGGCCCAGCTTCTCGTACATCGCCGAGATCGCGGTGTCGGATTCGTTGAGCGCGGCCAACGCCTGCTCGGCGGAATCCTGCCGGGCGACCTGCTCGGTCAGCGCGCCGGACAGCGCCGCGGTCAGCTGACCCACCTGCGCCTCCGCGGCGACCAGCTCGGCGCCGGCCTTGTCGATCTCCGACGTGAGCTCCAGCGTGGACACCTTGCGGTCAGAGCCCCCGCTCACCCAGCCGGCCCCCACCAGATCACCGTCGAGCGTGACCGCGCGCAACTGCGGACGTGCCGCCACCAGATCCAGCGCTTGCCCGAGGTCGTTGACCACCGCGACGCCCGAAAGCATGGCGATCATCGCGCCGCGCAGCCGCGGGGGTGCCTCGACCAGGTCGAGCGCCCACCGGGCGCCGTCGGGCAGCGCGGCGGGCGGCACGGGTACAGCGGCGGGCCAGTCGCCCAAGACGAGGGCCGCACGGCCTCCGTCGGCTTGCTTGAGTGCGGCGACCGCGGAACGGGCCGCGCCGAAGCTTTCGGCGGCCAGCGCGTCGGCCGCCGATCCGAGCACGGCGGCCAGCGCCGCCTCGTAGCCGGACCGGACCTTGACCAACTTGGCTATCGGCCCGAAAAGCCCTGTGCCAGTGTGGTTTTGCGTAAGCCAAGCCGCGCCGTCTTTGCGCTCGAGCCCCACCGAGAGCGCATCGATGCGGGCTCGCAGCGAGGCCACTTCCCGCTCGGCGCCCCGCTCGGCCGTCTGCAGTTCGGCGACGCGTTCGTCGGCCTGCCGCAACGCGGCGACGGTCCGCTCGTGGTGCTCGTCGAGGCCCACCTCGCCCTGATCCAGTTCACCGACCTGGGCCTGCACGGTTTCAAATTCCGCCCGGGTCAGTTGTGCGCGATTGGCGGCCTCTTCGATCCGCTCGGACAGCCGCGCGACGCTGTCGTCTATCGATTCGACGCGCGCACGCATGGTCTCCACCTGACCGGCCAGCCGCGCCAGACCCTCGCGGCGGTCCGCCTCCGCCCGCACCGCCGCCAGATGGGCCCGATCGGCCTCGGCGGCCGCACGCTCGCGCTCGGCCAAGTCGGCGCGGGCCGCATCCAGCCGGGTGCGCGTCGCGGCGAGCTCCGCCAGCAGCCGCTGCTCCTCCACCTCGACCTGTTGGGCCTCGGCTTCCAGCTCCTCGGGTTTTCTGGGGTCGGTTTCGCTGGTCGTCACCTGCTCGACGTCCAGATGCTGAGCGCGTTCGCTGGCGATGCGCACCGTGGCGGCCAGGCGTTCGGCCAGGGCGGACAGCCCAAACCAGGTGTGCTGGACCGATTCGGCCCGCACCGAAAGCTCGGCCAGCGCGGTCTCGTGCGCGGTCAGCTCCTCGGACGCCACCGCCAGCCGGGAGGCGGCCTCGTCGTGCTCCCGGCGTATGGCGGCCTCGGCATCCAAGATCGCGTCCCGCTCCACCTGCCGGTTGACCAGGTCGTCGGCGGCCAGCCGCAACCGGGCGTCGCGCAGGTCGGCCTGGATGGTCTGGGCGCGACGGGCCACCTCGGCCTGGCGGCCCAACGGTTTGAGCTGGCGGCGCAGTTCGGTGGTCAGATCACTGAGCCGGGCCAGGTTCGCCGACATGGAGTCGAGCTTTCGCAGTGCCTTTTCTTTGCGCTTGCGATGCTTGAGCACGCCCGCGGCTTCTTCGATGAACGCGCGGCGATCCTCGGGCCGCGACTGCAGGATCTCGTCGAGCTTGCCCTGCCCGACGATGACGTGCATCTCACGCCCGATCCCGGAGTCGCTCAGCAGCTCCTGGACATCCATCAAACGGCAACTGGTGCCGTTGATTTCGTATTCGCTGGCGCCATCGCGGAACATCCGCCGGGTGATCGACACCTCGGAGTACTCGATCGGCAGCGCGTTGTCGGAGTTGTCGATGGTGACGGTGACCTCGGCCCGGCCCAGCGGGGCGCGCGACGAGGTGCCGGCGAAGATGACGTCCTCCATCTTCCCGCCGCGCAGCGTCTTTGCGCCCTGCTCGCCCATCACCCACGCGAGGGCGTCGACAACGTTGGACTTGCCCGAGCCGTTGGGCCCGACGACGGCGGTGATCCCCGGCTCAAAGCGCAGAGTCGTCGGCGATGCGAAGGACTTGAAGCCCTTCAGCGTCAGACTCTTGAGGTACACGGCCAGCCAGACTACCGCTCAAATCGCCCGGGTCGCCCTCACCGAGGGGTGTCGGCACGCCCGAAATATGCTCGGACGCCCACAGCCCGACGCACTGGCCACAGCGGTCACATCAGTCACTCAGGCGCGTCAGCGCTCCACGAACCCATCGAATCGCTCTTGCGGCTGCGACCAGTCGGCGACGACGTTGTCGACGCGGCCCGGCCTGGACGAACTCGAAGCGCCGCCTTCCAGCAGCTGCAGCAGCTTCTCGCCCGCCTCGCGCGGCTCCCTGGGCGACCACCAGCACGCGGCCGTCGGCCAGGTTTGCCGCGTACCCGGTGAGGCCCAGCTCCAGCGCCCGGCAGCGAGTCCACCAGCGAAAACCGACCCCCTGGACGCGCCCGTGCACCCAGGCGTGCAGGCGTGCGTCAGGATCCGACTCAGGTTTTGACACTGGCGACCGCAAAGTTGACGGTGGTACCGGACTTCAGGGTGCGCCCGACGGTGCAGACCAGGTCGACGGCCCGCTCGACGACCACCAGCAGGCGTTCCTTCTCGGCCTCGGCCAGTCCGGACAGGTCCAGCTCGAGGGTCTCCTCGAGCAGCGGGTAGCGCTCCTGCTCGCGGTCGGCGGCGCCGGACACCTTGACCACCGCTTGGTAGTCGTCGCCGAGCCGGCGGGCCAGCGGCTCGTCGGTGGACATGCCGCTGCACGCGGCGAGCGCGATCTTGAGCAGCTCGCCGGGGGTGAACACGCCTGCCACGTCCTCGGAGCCGACGAGAACCTCCGCGCCTCGCGAGCTGTGTCCCGTGTAGCGGCGCGATCCGGTGCGTTCGACCCACAGTTCCGTCATGGGTCCATTTGTACCTGCCGCCGCCTATCATTCCTTTCGCAACGTCCACCCGGCTTCAGGAGCGTCGTGACGACGGTCATCTTCGTGCCGGGCACCCGTCCGGGACGGCCGCTGACGACCGACCAGCAGCACAAGATCATGACGTCGGCGTTCGGCGGCGCGTTCGCCGGACCGGACTACACATGCCGGCGGCTCGACTATCCGGCCAAGTTCTGGCCGCTCACGGGAGCGCGCTCACCGAGGTTAGGCGCGTCGATCGCCCAAGGCGTGCCGATGCTCGACGCGGCCATCAAGGGCACGACGGGCGACATCCTGGTGGTCGGATTCAGCCAGGGGTGCCTGGTGATCGAGCAGGAACTGCGAAACCTCGAGACCGACCCCGACGCTCCGCCACCCTCCGACCTGAGCGTCGTCCTCGTCGAGGATCCGGTCCGGCCGGGCGGGATGCTCAGCAGCCACTTCGCGCCTGGCCGGACCATCCCCGTGCTCGACTACACGATGATCGAGCCGGCCGACACCCAGTACGACGTGACCGTGATCGACCGCGAATACGACGGCGCCGGCGACTGGCCCGAAAACCGACGCGCCATTGCCACGATGAACGCCATCACCGGGTTCCTGATGATGCACGGACTTCGGCGGTCCGCGAAGCGGCCACGCTGGCGCCTGCCCGACAGTTCGACGCCGGTGCTGAACGTGACCACCTGCCCACGCGGCGGCACCATCACCACATACCTCTACCCGACGTGGCCCCTGCCGCTCACCTGGATGCTGCCGACGCGCGTGCGCGACTTCGCGTCGGGAATCATCCGGCCCCGCATCGACGCCGGATACAACCGGGCCGCCCGCAGCTACGGGTGGTGAGGGTTTTGAGGAGTGTCCCGATATGGGCCTCATCCCCGCCAACATCACGTAGTTTGTTGACCACGCGCGTTGGGATATTGGGAGGTGTCCGATGTCGTTTGTGATCGCGGCCCCCGACATGGTGGCGGCGGCGGCCAACGATTTGGCGAGCATCGGCTCGTCAATCACCGCGGCCCACGCGGTCGCGGCGGCGCCGACGACGGGGGTGCTGGCGGCGGCCGCCGACGAGGTGTCGACGGCCGTTGCGGCGCTGTTCTCCGGGCACGGGCAGGCATTTCACGCGCTGGGCGCCCAGGCCGCGGCCGTTCATGCGCAGTTTGTGCAGAACATGACCGCGGGGGGCGCCGCATACGCCGGCACCGAGGCCGCCAACGCCGCGCAGGGCCTGCTCGACGTCGTGAACGCGCCTACGACCGCGTTTCTGGGACGCCCGCTGATCGGCAACGGCGCCAACGGGACAGCGGCCAACCCGAACGGCGGGGCCGGTGGGATTCTTCGAGGCAACGGCGGCAAGGGCTACTCCCAGCCGGCCGGGTCGGGCCTCGACGGCGGTAACGGTGGGGCAGCCGGTCTGCTCGGCAAGGGCGGCGCGGGCGGTAACGGCGGGTCCAACCCCGCGGGCACCGGCGGGGCGGGTGGGGCCGGCGGGGCCGGCGGGCTGTTCGGCGCCGGCGGCGCCGGCGGCATCGGCGCGTTCGGCGGCAGCCAAGGGGGCCACGGCGGGGCCGGCGGGGCCGCCGGGCTGATCGGCTTCAAGGGACCCCTTCAGGTCACCGGCGGTGCGGGTGGCGCCGGCGGCGCCGCCGGGGCCGCCGGGACCGGCGGGACCGGCGGGACCGGCGGGGCGGGCGGGCTCCTTGGCTCGGGCGGGGGCGGGGGCGTCGGCGGGGCCGGCGCGATCGGCGGCACCGGCGGTACCGGCGGCGGCTGCTTGCTGTGGGGCAATGGTGGGGCCGGCGGCATCGGCGGCGCGGGTACAGGCGACGGCGGTCACGGCGGTCACGGCGGCAACGCCGGTGGGTTCGAAGGCTCCGGCGGGGCCGGCGGGGCCGGCGGCACGGGGTCGGTCAACGGCGGTGACGGCGGCGATGGCGGCATCGCCGGCGGGATCTCCGGCGACGGCGGCGCCGGCGGCGCCGGCGGCACCGGCCTCGCGGGCCACGGCGGGGCCGGGGGTAAGGGCGGCAACTCCGACCCCGTCGACGGCAACGGCGGGGCCGGTGGCCGCGGCGGGTTCGGCACGACCACCGGCGGGAACGGCGGGGCCGGCGGCACCGGCGCGCTTATCGGCGGCGGCGGCAACGGCGGGGCCGGCGGGGAGGGCTTGGTGACCGGCGGCAACGGCGGCAACGGCGGCAACGCGATATTTTTCGGCGACGGCGGGGACGGCGGTAACGCCGGGGCCGGCCCAACCCCGGGCAAGCCCGGCACCGGCGGCGCCGGCGGGATACTCGGCCAACCCGGGACGAACGGGACCTAATCGGCCGACGTCGGCCTCAGCGCGCCGCGTGTGCGTCCTGGGCGGCGCCCGTCGGCGTGTCGCGACCCTGGGCGCACACTCAAAGCCTCAATGCACTTTCAACGCCCGCGGCCGCGGCTGGCACCGCGGGCAGTAGAACGACGAGCGGTTCATGAACTTCTCCCGGCGCATCACCGCGCCGCAGCGCCGGCAGCTTTCGCCTTCGCGGCCGTAGGCGTCCAGCGAGCGGTCGAAGTACCCCGACTCGCCGTTGACGTTGACATAGAGCGAGTCGAACGAGGTCCCTCCCTTGGTCAGCGCGTCGCGCATCACGTCGGCGGCGGCGTCCAGGACGGCGACCAGTTGGGGGCGGCTCAACGTCGCGGCGATCCGCGCGCCGTGCACTTTGGCGCGCCATAGCGCTTCATCGGCATAGATGTTGCCGATCCCCGACACCACCTGCTGATCGAGGAGCTGGCGCTTGAGCTCGGAATGCTTGCGCCGCAAGACTTTCACGACCGCGTCGGCGTCGAACCGGGGGTCCAGCGGGTCACGCGCCAGGTGGGCGATCGGCGCCGGCACCACGCTGCCGTCCACGCTCACCAGGTCGGCGAGCATCCACCCGCCGAAGGTGCGCTGGTCGGCGAAGCTCAGCACGGTTCCGTCGTCGAGCAGCGCGGAGACGCGAACGTGATCGGCGCGCGGGACGCCACCGAGCAGCATCTGGCCGCTCATGCCCAGATGAACGACGAGCGCGGTGTCCGACTCCAACCCCGGTGGCTCGGTGTCGAGCAGCAGCCACAGGTATTTGCCGCGCCGATCGGTTCCGGTGATTCGCGCGTCCAGCAGTCGGGCGGTGAGGTCGGCGGGTCCGGCCTCGTGGCGGCGCACCGCGCGGGGGTGATGCACCCGAACCGCCGTGATCGTCCGGCCCACCACGCGGGCCTGCAAGCCGCGGCGCACCACCTCGACTTCGGGGAGTTCGGGCATCTAGCCGGACGTTTTCCCCGCGGGGTCCAGCACTTCTGACGCTTCGAGTGCTTGATACGCCGCCGACGCCGCTTTTTGCTCGGCCTGCTTCTTGGAGCGGCCCACGCCCGCCCCGTACTCGGTGTCCATCACGACGGCCACCGCGGTGAATTCCTTGTCGTGGTCGGGCCCCGTGGAAGTCACCACGTAGGACGGCACCCCCATGCCTCGCTCCGCCGTCAGCTCCTGCAGGCTCGTCTTCCAGTCCAGGCCGGCGCCGAGAGCGGCCGCGGCCTCCACCAGTGGCACGAACAGCCGCACGATCACCTCACGCGCCACGCCAATGCCGTGCTCCAGGTAGATCGCGCCCAGTAGCGATTCCATCCCGTCGGCCAAAATGCTGGACTTGTCCGCGCCCCCGCTGGTTTCTTCGCCGCGTCCGAGAAGCAGATAAGCGCCGAGCCCCGCGTCGGACAATTGCCGCGCGACACCAGCCAGTGCCCGCGTGTTGACCACACTTGACCGCAGCTTGGCCAGGAACGACTCCGGCTGGTCGGGATAGCGATGATAGAGCTCGTCGGTGATGACCACGCCCAGCACGGCGTCGCCGAGAAATTCCAGGCGTTCGTTGGTGGGTAGCCCGCCGTGCTCGTAGGCATAGCTGCGATGTGTCAGCGCCAACGAGAGCAGCTCGTCGGGAAGTGCGACGCCGAGCGCATCGAGCAGGGTTTGTCGTGAGGCCAACGCTATTCCCGTGCGGCGTCCGGCTCGGGTGGTTCCGGTGGTAACTTCTCGGCCAGCTTTGCCCACCGCGGGTCGATGCGGTCATGGTGATGGCCGGGCTCGGCGGCCAGTGGAACACCGCATTCGGGGCACAATCCCGGGCAGTCCGGCCGGCATACCGGCGAGAAGGGCAGGTCGACCCCGACGGCGTCGATGAGGGACTGTTCGAGGTCGATGGTTTCGTCGACGATGTGACCGACCTCGTCTTCCTCGGTGGTCGCCGCGGTCGTGCTGTCGGGGTACGCAAAGAGTTCGGTCAACCCGATCTGCACGCTCCCGTTCACCGGGGTCAGACAACGGACGCATTCGCCGATGGTGGGGGCGGTCACCGTTCCGGTCACCAACACGCCCTCGGACACCGACTGGATTTGCAGGTCGAGTTCCAACGGGGCGCCCTCGTCGATCGCGATCATCGGCAGTCCGATGCGTGACGGACTGGGCACGGTGTCCCGCAGGGTGACCATCGCGCCCGGACGTCGACCGAGTCGGGCGATGTCGACGGTCATCGGTGAGGTCGGATGGCGCTGCGTCGTGGTGCTGTGCTGCCGCGGCATAGAAGAAATCCTACGGCGCTTGCCGGGATGGCTCGCGCTCCCCGGCAAGCGCGACGACCGGGACGGGCCGGGAAGTGCTAGCGCGTCACGTAGTCGTGGGTACCGGCGGCCGTGCGCAGCTGGTGGCGACCCCGCCCCACGGACCGCAGCGTGCCGTTGAGGAACTCCTCGAACTCGGCGAGCTTGTTATCGACGTAGATATCGCACTCGCCGCGCAGCCTGTCGGCCTCGGCGTGGGCCGTGTCGATGAGCCGGGTGGCTTCGGCGTTGGCGGCCTGGACAACCTCGTTCTGTGACACCAGGCGCTGCTGCTCCTTGATGCCCTCTTGCACGGCCTTCTCGTAGGAGATGTTGCCGTTTTCGATCAGCCGGTCGCACTCGGCCTGCGCGCGGCTGACGCTGGCTTCGTACTCGCGTTTTGCCGCCGTTGCGATGCGAATCGACTCCTCGCGAGCCTCGCCGACCGTCCGCTCGCTGTGCTGGCGCGCCTCGCCGACCATCCGATCGGCCTGCGCTTTCGCGTCGGAAAGCAGCCGGTCAGCCTCCGCGCGCGCGTGGTTGACCATCGACTCCGACTCGGTGGTCGCCGAGGACACCATCGATTCGGCGTGCGCCTTGGCGTCCTGCAGCATCGAATCACGCGCATCGAGCACATCCTGCGCATCGTCCAGCTCGGCCGGGATCGCATCTTTGATGTCGTCTACCAGCTCCAGCACGTCGCCGCGGGGCACCACACAGCCGGATGTCATCGGCACGCCACGCGCTTCTTCGACAATGGCGCCCAATTCGTCCAGCGCCTCAAAAACTCGGTACACGGCCATGCCCTCCTGGCGTCTTGGAGAAGATCCTGTTGTTGCCAGTGTGCCTGGTGTTATCCCTGTGACAGTGGTGGCGAGGCCGGTGTGTCGGGCATTTGCCCGACACAAACGCATAACGCCCCGGCATGGCGGCCGCGACACCGCAGGTCGGGAGCGAAACCCCGCGAAATGCCCATGCACACGCTCGTCGCCGGCCCGGCCGCCGCGCGGGTCATTCCGTCCGTATTATTTGCCCGGCGCACGCACCTGCCAACGGGGGCGTTGCCACTTCCGCCGACCTTGACCAATACCCCTCAGGGGTATATGTTGGCGGGCGTTCGGGAGGCCAGAGGCCGCACCGAAAATCGCCGAATCACGCAACCGAAGCGGAGGACCCAGTGAGAGTGCTGGCAGCCGTCGGGCACGCCTTGGCGCTGGCGGGGTCGATGACGTGGGAAATCCTGTGGGCGTTGATCCTGGGCTTCGCGCTGTCGGCAGTGATTCAGGCCGTGGTGCGTCGCTCGACGATCGTGGCCTTGATGGGCGACGATCGGCCGCGCACCCTCGCGGTCGCGGCCGGACTGGGAGCGGCATCCTCGTCGTGCTCGTACGCCGCGGTGGCCTTGGCCCGGTCATTGTTCCGCAAGGGTGCCAACTTCACCGCCGCCATGGCGTTCGAGATCGGTTCCACCAACCTCGTGGTGGAATTGGGCATCATCCTGGCCCTGCTGATGGGCTGGCAGTTCACCGCCGCGGAATTCGTCGGCGGGCCGCTGATGATCGTCGTGCTCGCCGTTCTGTTCCGGCTGTTCGTTCGCTCCCGGCTCGTCGATGCCGCGCGGGAGCAGGCGGAGCAGGGAATCGCCGGTTCGATGGAAGGCCATGCCGCCATGGACATGTCCATCAAAGGCGAGGGGTCGTTTTGGCAACGGCTCTTTTCCCGGCAGGGCTTGACCTCGGTCTCGCATGTGTTCGTCATGGAGTGGTCGGCGATTCTGCGCGACCTCGTTTTGGGCCTGCTGATCGCGGGTTCCATCGCGGCGTGGGTACCCGAAAAATTTTGGCAGGGCTTCTTTTTGGCCAATCATCCCGGCTGGTCGACGCTCTGGGGGCCGATCGTGGGTCCCCTCGTCGCGATCGTGTCCTTCGTCTGCTCGATCGGCAACGTGCCACTAGCCGCGGTGCTGTGGAACGGTGGCATCAGCTTCGGCGGCGTCATCGCATTCATCTACGCCGACCTGCTGATCCTGCCGATCTTGAATATCTACCGCAAGTACTACGGCACCAGGATGATGCTCACGCTGCTGGGCACCTTCTACGCCGCGATGGTCGCCGCGGGTTACCTCGTCGAATTATTGTTCGGGGCAACGAGTCTCATTCCCCAGCAACGCAATGCCACGGTAATGCAAGCAGCCATCTCGTGGAATTACACGACCTGGCTCAACATCGCCTTCCTTGTCGTCGCGGCAATACTGATCGCCCGGTTCATCACCACCGGCGGACTTCCAATGCTGCGGATGATGGGTGGCTCCCCCGACGCCGAGCACGAGCACGACTCCGAATGCCACTAGCGGCCTAGCCCGATGGTGGGCAGGGTAATGAGCGGTATCCTGGCCTGCACCATGGCGCACTCGCCGAAAGAGGCTGGTAACTATCCGCCACCGCCCGGCGGTCCACCGCCGCCGGCCGACATCGGTCGGCTATTGCTGCGCTGTCACGACCGGCCCGGACTGATCGCCGCGGTGAGCAACTTTCTGGCTCAGGCCGGAGCGAACATCATTTCCCTGGATCAGCACTCCACGGCGCCAGAGGACGGAACATTCTTGCAGCGGGCAATTTTTCACCTGCCCGGTCTGACGGCCGCCAGGGACGCGCTGGAGCGCGAGTTCGCCGGCACCGTGGCCGAGAAATTCAATATCGATTACCGGTTCACCGAAGCCGCAAAGCCCAAGCGGGTCGCCATCATGGCATCGAAGGACGACCACTGCCTATTAGATCTGTTGTGGCGCAATCGTCGCGGCGAACTTCAGATGTCGATTGTGATGGTGATCGCCAACCACCCACACCTGGCCGAGCATGTACGCCCCTTCGGTGTGCCGTTCATCCACATCCCCGCCACCCGCGAGAGCCGCGCCGAAGCCGAACAGCGTCAGCTCCAGTTACTCAGCGGCAATGTGGATTTGGTGGTGCTGGCGCGCTACATGCAGATACTGAGCCCGGCGTTTCTCGACGCGGTCGGCTGCCCGCTGATCAACATCCACCATTCGTTCCTCCCCGCCTTCATCGGCGCGGCCCCCTACAAGCGCGCGCGAGAACGCGGTGTCAAGCTGGTCGGCGCGACCGCCCACTACGTCACCGAGGTGCTCGACGAGGGGCCGATCATCGAACAGGATGTCGTGCGCGTCAACCACACCCACACGCTCGACGATCTGGTGCGCATCGGTGCCGACGTCGAACGCGCGGTGCTGTCTCGCGCCGTGTTATGGCATTGCGAGGACAGGGTTATCGTGCACGACAACCAGACGGTCGTCTTCTAAACCCGACTTTGATCAAACTGATCGACGGTCCGGTGGGCGCAAGCCGTTGCGCGACCGACCAATAGGTACGTTTCTTGTGTGATAGCGCCGGTGATAGCACAAATAGAGATCGACTTATAGCCGACTCACGGTACTCACGTGGCTCATGTGATTACTCGTACCGTCGACCCCCCCACAGGCCCGCGATTGCGGATGGGTCCTTGTAGTACACGTCGAGCTCGACTATCAGTCCGTCGCGAACCGTGTAGAACTCAACCAACTGCATCTCGACGCTCTTGCCCGAGGCCCGCGAGCTGAACGTCACCCGGGAACGCACCGCAACACTGTCGCCGGCCAAGAGGCATTGCGGAGCCGGACCGAGCGTCAACTCCATGCCCTCGGTCATCTTCGCCAGAAGATCGAAAAAGCCTTGCGGGCCATGATATTCGCCGCTGTACGGCAGGCCGCCCGCTTCGTATGCCACGAATTCGTCGTGCAACAGGCCGCGGGCGTCGTCGAGCCGTTCCTCGACGACCGCTTTCATGAACCGTTCGACGGTGGCCAGGGCATCATTCACTTTGGGCGGGATAGCCTCTCGCGGAGTCGACGGTTCACCGGCTCGGGCAGCAGCTCCGACACGTCACCGCCCAGCATCGCGACCTCTTTGGCCAACGACGACGACACGAACGAATATCGCGGCGTGGTCGCCACGAAAAAGGTGTCAACACCGGCGATGTGCTTGTTCATCTGCGCCATCTGCAGCTCGTATTCGAAGTCGGTGCCGGTGCGCAGGCCCTTCACGATTGCGGTCATCCCGCGCGCCCTGACGAAGTCGACCACCAGTCCCGGCCGGCCTCGGCCCGTAGGTTGGGCAGGTGTGTCGTCGACTCGTCGATCATCGCGATCCGCTCGTCGAGGTCGAACATGCCCCTTTTGGCGGGGTTGAACAGGATCGCCACCACCACCTCGTCGAACTGCGCCGAGGCGCGTTCGAAGACGTCGATGTGGCCCAACGTCACCGGGTCAAACGACCCCGGGCAAACCGCGCCGCTCATGGAGCACGACGCTACACCGGCAGTTTAGGCCAGTTCGGCAAGCTCCAAACGGGTGTCGCCGCACTGGCCTATTAGCTAAAATAGCATCAAGGGCTGAGTTGCATTCTTTTAATTTAGTGAAAATATGTTCTGAGTTGTCTAAACCTTTTTCTTGATGAAACACATAGTTTGCCATTAAAATATTCACGGCAATCTTCATTTGCATCAATTGCTGAACGGTAAGTAACGTTTGACCACTTCATGCTTCTTAAGATCCAGCAAAATTTGTTTTATCAAATCAAATACACTTTTTTGCTGAGCTGAATGAGCATTTTTAATCGGCACAAGGGATAGATCTCGTCCCTCTTTAACATCCAATAAAAAATCTTCGGGATTTTGTTTTTCAGCCAATTGCTGTTCAACATCTTCTCGTTGTTCGAGATCTCCGCAAGATCAGATGGGTCCTATACATGATCATCACCGATGTTTTCCTCTTTCATTTCTAACCACTGTCCTGACTTTCGGGGTTCGTATATCTCCATCCTTACTAAACCACACATATATACTAACAACTGCCACAGGCCAATTCGTCCATGGCAAGCGTATTTGTCAATCCATACTCAATCATGGAAAATATCGAAGTCACAGCCTTCTGCATCCAAGAATTCATCATCTCGGGCCTCTACCTGTA
>CAVPFT010000083.1:0-20684 GCA_963703795.1 uncultured Actinomycetota bacterium
GTTTTTGCCGCAACACGTTCAGTTACGTACTGCTGCTGGTGGCGTGCCTCGGCGGCGCAGGGGTCGCATGGCAGGCGTGCTGGCGATGAGGCCAGAGCGCTGATCGCGACTTCGGCGCCAGAGTTTTTCGCCTCGCTGCTGCCGGCGCGGAAACAGGACACGTCGCAGCCGGCCCCGACCGCGGCTGAGACGCAAGCCGCCCGATGCCGCGCCGACGGCCGCTACGCAGGCAATTTCAGCGCAGCCGGCATCACCGCCCCAAGCCGGGCCTGACGCCGTGGCGCCGGCCGCCGCACCGGTCGCCGCCGCGCCGTCGCCCGGAATCGGTACGCGCGGCCGTGGACGGCTTCCTCCACGTTCAGCGCGCGCAACGTAAGAGCCAGCGCATCGAGCATCGAATCGACAGGCGCCTGAGGCGCTCGGCCTGCGTGGCCCGCGCCCGTCGTGCCCGCAACCGAGCCATCGAGACTGCGCCCAGCGCTACCGGAGACGATCGTCAGCCAAGCTCTGAGCGCAGTTTCGACGCCGTCAGCGCGGACTCGGCGCCGAGGGGCGCAGGGGTTGGTACCGCGTCGCTGGACTGGTCGATTGGCGGGTCGATTGGCAGGTCGATAGGTGAGTAGGGGGCCCCGAAAGCGCAGGCCGCAGAGATTTGGCCCAACCGGTGATCTAAGGCATACTGTTCAGGTTGCCCTGCGCCAGGTTTGCGCCTGGCCGGGCATACGACCAGCGCCCAACCGGGCGCGTCCGGTCCCAACCTTGGAACGCGACTAATTTCGGCCGCGAACAAGGCTGCGTGAGGGTGACACGCCCGACCGCGGGGGCCGGTGGACCACGACAGGTAAACAGCGGCGCAGTATCCGGCGCGACGCTCGATCGGCCCAACAACGGCCGGGCCGATCGGCGCGCCGGGGGCACCGGCCCGGACACGGGCCTCAAGAGGAGTGAGGGTAGGAGAAGCGTGGCGGGACAGAAGATCCGCATCAGGCTTAAGGCCTACGACCATGAGGCCATCGACGCATCGGCGCGCAAGATCGTCGAGACCGTCGTCCGCACGGGTGCCAGCGTCGTAGGTCCGGTGCCGCTGCCGACCGAGAAGAACGTGTATTGCGTCATCCGCTCCCCGCATAAGTACAAGGACTCGCGGGAGCACTTCGAAATGCGCACTCACAAGCGGTTGATCGACATCCTCGATCCCACGCCGAAGACCGTTGACGCTCTGATGCGCATCGATCTTCCGGCCAGTGTCGACGTCAACATCCAGTAGGAGATTCCAGAGCAATGGCGAGAAGGGGCATTCTGGGCACCAAGCTGGGCATGACGCAGGTATTCGACGAAAACAACCGAGTCGTGCCGGTGACGGTGGTCAAGGCGGGGCCGAACGTGGTAACGCGCATTCGCACCCCGGAGAGCGACGGCTACAGCGCCGTCCAGTTGGCCTACGGCGAGATCAGCCCGCGCAAGGTCAACAAGCCGGTGACCGGTCAGTACGCCGCCGCGGGCGTCAACCCGCGCCGCTACCTGGCCGAACTGCGCCTGGACAACGCGGACGCTGCGGCCGAATACCAGGTCGGCCAGGAGCTGACGGCCGAGATCTTCGCGGACGGCAGCTATGTCGACGTGACCGGCACCTCCAAGGGCAAGGGCTTCGCCGGCACCATGAAGCGGCACGGCTTCCGCGGCCAGGGCGCCAGTCACGGCGCCCAGGCGGTGCACCGCCGTCCGGGTTCCATCGGGGGCTGCGCCACTCCGGCGCGGGTCTTCAAGGGCACCCGGATGTCCGGCCGGATGGGCAACGATCGGGTGACCGTTCAGAACCTGTTGGTGCACAAGGTCGATACCGAGAACGGCGTGCTGCTGATCAAAGGTGCGGTCCCCGGCCGCACCGGCGGACTCGTGATGGTCCGCAGCGCGATCAAACGAGGTGAGCAGTAATGGCAGCCAATAGCAGCCAAAAGATCCTGAAAATAGATGTCAAGACGCCGGACGGCAAGGTCGACGGCTCCATCGCGCTGCCGGCCGAGTTGTTCGATGCCGAGGCCAATGTGGCGCTGATGCACCAGGTCGTCACCGCGCAGCGCGCGGCGGCCCGCCAGGGTACGCACTCGACGAAGACGCGCGGCGAGGTCCGTGGCGGTGGCCGCAAGCCCTACCGGCAGAAGGGAACCGGTCGTGCCCGGCAGGGTTCGACGCGGGCGCCGCAGTTCACCGGCGGTGGCGTCGTGCACGGTCCCAAGCCGCGCGACTACAGCCAGCGCACGCCCAAGAAGATGATCGCCGCCGCACTGCGGGGGGCGCTGTCCGACCGGGCGCGCAACGGACGCATCCACGCGGTCACCGAATTGGTTGCGGGCCAGAGCCCTTCGACCAAGAGCGCCAGGGCATTTCTGGGCACCCTGACCGATCGCAAGCAGGTGCTGGTGGTCATCGGCCGCACCGACGAGACCGGCGCGAAGAGCGTGCGCAACCTCCCCGGTGTGCACGTCCTGGCGCCCGACCAGCTCAACACCTATGACGTGCTGCGCTCCGATGACGTGGTGTTCAGCGTCGAGGCCCTTAACGCCTACATCGCAGCCAACAGCGCCAAAACGACGAGTGCCGAGGAGGTTTCGGCCTGATGGCGACCATCGCTGACCCCCGCGACATCATTCTTGCGCCGGTCATCTCCGAGAAGTCCTACGCGCTGCTCGACGACAACGTCTACACCTTCGTGGTGCACCCCGATTCGAACAAGACGCAGATCAAGATCGCTATCGAGAAGATCTTCTCCGTCAAGGTTGCATCGGTGAACACCGCGAACCGGCAGGGCAAGCGCAAGCGCACCCGGACCGGTTACGGCAAGCGCAAGAGCACCAAGCGTGCCATCGTCACGCTGGCGCCGGGCAGCAAGCCGATCGACCTCTTCGGGGCACCGAGCTAGCCGAGAGAAAGACCTGATTAGACATGGCAATTCGTAAGTACAAGCCGACGACCCCGGGTCGCCGCGGCGCCAGCGTGTCCGATTTCGCCGAGATCACCCGTTCGGAACCGGAGAAGTCGTTGGTGCGCCCACTGCACGGTCATGGCGGCCGCAACGCGCACGGCCGGATCACCACCCGCCACCAGGGCGGTGGGCACAAGCGCGCATACCGGGTGATCGACTTCCGCCGCAACGACAAAGACGGTGTCAACGCCAAGGTCGCCCATATCGAGTACGACCCGAACCGCACCGCGAACATCGCGCTGCTGCACTACGTTGACGGGGAGAAGCGCTACATCATTGCGCCACAGGGGCTGTCGCAGGGCGATGTGGTGGAGTCCGGCGCCAACGCCGACATCAAGCCGGGCAACAACCTGCCGATGCGCAACATCCCGGCGGGAACGTTGATCCACGCGGTGGAGCTGCGGCCGGGGGGTGGTGCCAAACTCGCGCGGTCGGCCGGGTCGAGCATCCAGCTGCTCGGCAAGGAGGGCAGCTACGCGTCGCTGCGGATGCCCAGCGGTGAGATCCGCCGCGTCGACGTGCGCTGCCGCGCAACGGTCGGCGAGGTGGGCAACGCCGAGCAGGCAAACATCAACTGGGGCAAGGCCGGTCGGATGCGGTGGAAGGGCAAGCGCCCGTCGGTCCGCGGCGTCGTCATGAACCCGGTCGATCACCCGCACGGTGGTGGCGAGGGTAGAACCTCGGGTGGCCGTCACCCGGTCAGCCCGTGGGGCAAAAAGGAAGGGCGCACCCGCCATCGGAACAAGCAAAGTAACAAGCTCATCGTCCGACGCCGGCGCACCGGCAAGAAGCACTCGCGCTAGCGCGCGGTGACGATGCAGAGCGCGCAGCGCGATGAGGAGGAACCGGGCAATGAGTGAAGTCGAGGAGTAGCACATGCCACGCAGCCTGAAGAAGGGTCCGTTCGTCGACGACCACCTGCTCAAGAAGGTCGACGTACAGAACGAGAAGAACAGCAAGCAGGTCATCAAGACCTGGTCGCGTCGATCGACGATCATTCCGGACTTCATCGGCCACACCTTTGCGGTGCACGACGGGCGCAAGCACGTCCCGGTGTTCGTCACCGAGGCGATGGTCGGTCACAAGCTTGGTGAATTCGCACCCACGCGCACCTTCAAGGGGCACATCAAGGACGACCGGAAGGCCAAACGGCGATGACCACCACTGAATTTCCGACGGCCGTCGCCAAGGCGCGGTTCGTGCGGGTGTCGCCGAGAAAGGCGCGCCGGGTGATCGACCTGGTGCGCGGCAGGTCGGTGGCCGACGCGCTCGACATTCTGCGCTGGGCGCCGCAGGCCGCCAGCGAGCCGGTGGCCAAGGTGATTGCCAGCGCCGCCGCCAACGCCCAGAACAACAACGGCCTGGACCCGGCGACCCTGGTGGTCGCCACGGTCTACGCCGACGAGGGACCGACCGCCAAGCGCATCCGTCCGCGCGCCCAGGGCCGCGCGTTCCGGATCCGCAAGCGCACCAGCCACATCACGGTCGTGGTGGAAAGCCGGCCGGCCAAGGATTCGCGCTCGGCGAAGTCGACGCGGGCGCGTCGCGCCGAGGCCAGCAAGGCCGCCGCGAAGGCGCCGGCCAAGAAGGCCGCGGCTAAGTCCGAGGCCACCAAGGCGCCGGCCAAGAAGGCACCGGCCAAGAAGGCGCCCGCCAAGACCGCGGCCGCCAAGAAGGCGCCGGCCAAGAAGGCGCCCGCCAAGCCTTCTGAGACTTCTGAAGCGAAGGAGGGCTCGGACTAGTGGGCCAGAAGATCAATCCGCACGGATTCCGGCTGGGCATCACCACGGACTGGAAGTCTCGCTGGTATGCCGACAAGCAGTACGCCGACTACGTCAAGGAGGACGTCGCGATCCGCCGGCTGCTGTCCAGCGGCCTGGAGCGCGCCGGGATCGCCGACGTGGAGATCGAGCGCACCCGCGACCGGGTTCGGGTAGACATCCACACCGCGCGCCCCGGCATCGTCATCGGCCGACGCGGCACCGAGGCCGACCGGATCCGGGCCGACCTGGAGAAGCTGACCGGCAAGCAGGTCCAGCTCAACATCCTTGAGGTCAAAAACCCGGAATCCCAAGCACAATTGGTAGCCCAGGGCGTTGCCGAGCAGCTGAGCAACCGGGTGGCGTTTCGCCGCGCGATGCGCAAGGCGATTCAGTCGGCGATGCGCCAGCCCAACGTCAAGGGCATCCGGGTGCAGTGCTCCGGCCGCCTCGGCGGCGCGGAGATGAGCCGCTCGGAGTTCTACCGCGAGGGCCGCGTCCCGCTGCACACCCTGCGCGCCGACATCGACTACGGCCTGTACGAGGCCAAGACCACCTTCGGCCGGATCGGCGTGAAGGTGTGGATCTACAAGGGCGACATCGTCGGAGGCAAACGCGAATTGGCCGCCGCCGCCCCGGCGGGCACCGACCGTCCGCGCCGCGAGCGGCCGTCGGGCACGCGTCCGCGCCGCAGCGGCGCGTCGGGCACCACGGCGACCAGCACCGAGGCTGGTCGGGCGGCGGGCGCCGCGGAAGGCACCGAAAATGCCGCGACGGCGGCAGAGGGTGAGGCCGCGCCTGCCCTCGAACCGCAGAGCACGGAGAGCTGAATCATGTTGATTCCCCGCAAAGTCAAGCACCGGAAGCAGCACCATCCCCGCCAGCGTGGCATCGCCAGTGGCGGCACGTCGGTGAACTTCGGTGACTATGGCATCCAGGCCCTTGAGCACGCCTACGTCACCAACCGGCAGATCGAGGCGGCGCGTATCGCGATCAACCGGCACATCAAGCGTGGCGGCAAGGTATGGATCAATGTCTTCCCCGACCGCCCGCTGACCAAGAAGCCCGCGGAAACCCGCATGGGTTCGGGCAAGGGCTCCCCGGAGTGGTGGGTGGTCAACGTCAAGCCGGGCCGGGTGCTGTTCGAGCTCAGCTACCCCACCGAATCGGTGGCCCGGGAGGCGCTCACCAGGGCAATCCACAAACTGCCGATCAAGGCACGCATCGTGACGCGAGAGGAGCAGTTCTGATGGCAGTGGGAATTTCGCCCGGCGAACTGCGCGAGCTCACCGAGGAGGAGCTGACCGAGCGCCTGCGCGAATCCAAGGAGGAGCTGTTCAACCTCCGCTTCCAGATGGCGACCGGACAGCTCAACAACAACCGCCGGCTGCGCACGGTGCGCCAGGAAATCGCGCGGGTCTACACCGTGCTGCGTGAACGAGAACTGGGCCTGGCATCCGGGCCCGATGGTACCGACGTTAAGGATTCGTGATGGCAGAAGCGAAGGCCCCGCAGAAGGCCGCCCCCAAGAAGGCGGCGCCGAGAGCCGCCACCAAGCAGGCCGCTCCCAAGGCTGGGGCGAAAGACAAGGGCCCCAAGAACACCCCGAGCACGCCGAAGACGCGCGGCCGGCGCAAGGTGCGCATCGGCTACGTCGTGAGTGACAAGATGCAGAAGACCATCGTGGTCGAGCTGGAAGACCGCATGCGGCACCCGTTGTACGGCAAGATCATCCGTACCACCAAAAAGGTCAAGGCGCACGACGAGAACAGCGTCGCCGGCATCGGCGACCGCGTCTCGCTGATGGAGACGCGTCCGACGTCGGCCACCAAACGCTGGCGGCTCGTGGAGATCTTAGAAAAGGCGAAGTGAAGGCCAAGTAAGGGCCGACCGAACAATCGCGATTGTGCATCCTGGGACTTGAGTGTGCGTCATGGGCGGCAAAATCGCCGTTCCGCGGCCCTCACTTCACACTCAAAGCCGCCAGTTCACACTGGCAGCGTTAAATCCTCAGCTGGGTTATACCTCACACGTGTAATATCCACGGACGTTCGGTAGGTCCACCACGGGAGTTGAGGCTGGCTAATGGCGTCAGAGGCTGCAGAATTCAAGGGCAAGATCGAGCTCGACATTCGCGATTCGGAGCCGGACTGGGGGCCGTACGCGGCGCCGACGGCGCCCGAGAACTCACCGAACATCCTTTATCTGGTCTGGGATGACACCGGCATCGCGACCTGGGACTGCTTCGGCGGGCTGGTCGAGATGCCCGCCATGACGCGGATAGCCGAGCGCGGTGTGCGATTGTCGCAATTTCACACCACCGCGCTGTGCTCGCCGACTCGGGCGTCGCTGCTGACCGGGCGCAACGCCACCACCGTCGGCATGGCCACCATCGAGGAATTCACCGACGGGTTCCCCAACTGCAACGGACGGATCCCCGCCGACACCGCGCTGATCTCCGAGGTGCTCGCCGAACGCGGTTACAACACCTATTGCGTCGGCAAGTGGCACCTGACGCCGCTCGAGGAGTCCAATCTGGCGTCGACCAAACGGCACTGGCCGACCTCGCGCGGCTTCGAGCGGTTCTACGGTTTCATGGGCGGCGAGACCGATCAGTGGTATCCCGACCTGGTCTACGACAACCACCCGGTAAGCCCGCCGGGCACACCGGAAGACGGCTATCACCTGTCGAAGGACATCGCCGACAAGACCATCGAGTTCATCCGTGATGCCAAGGTGATCGCGCCGGACAAGCCATGGTTCAGTTATGTGTGCCCCGGCGCCGGGCATGCGCCGCACCACGTCTTCAAGGAGTGGGCGGACCGCTACGCCGGCAAGTTCGACATGGGCTACGAGAAATATCGCGAGATCGTGCTGGACAAGCAGAAGTCGATGGGGATCGTTCCGCAAGACACCGAACTCTCGCCGGTGAACCCGTATCTGGATGTCAAGGGGCCCAACGGCGAACCGTGGCCGCCGCAGGACACGGTCCGGCCCTGGGACTCCCTCAACGACGAAGAGAAGAAACTGTTTTCCCGGATGGTTGAGGTGTTCGCCGGTTTCCTGAGCTACACCGACGCCCAGATCGGCCGAATCCTGGATTATCTCGAGGAGTCCGGTCAACTGGACGACACAATCATCGTGGTGATCTCCGACAATGGCGCCAGCGGCGAGGGTGGGCCCAACGGATCGGTGAACGAGGGCAAGTTCTTCAACGGTTACATCGACACCGTCGAAGAGAGCATGAAGCTCTTCGACCACCTCGGTGGGCCGGAGACCTACAACCATTACCCGATCGGTTGGGCGATGGCCTTCAACACGCCCTACAAGCTGTACAAGCGCTACGCCTCCCATGAGGGCGGGATCGCCGACACGGCAATCATCTCGTGGCCCAACGGTATTGCCGCACACGGCGAGGTTCGTGACAACTACGTCAACGTTTCCGACATCACCCCGACCGTCTACGAGTTGCTGGGCATGACGCCGCCGGAAACCGTCAAGGGTATCGCGCAGAAACCGCTCGACGGTGTGAGTTTCAAAGCGGCCATTGAAGATCCGAACGCCGCCACCGGCAAGCAGACGCAGTTCTACACGATGCTGGGCACCCGCGGGATCTGGCATCAAGGCTGGTTTGCCAACACCGTGCACGCCGCTACGCCGGCCGGATGGTCGCATTTCGACGCCGACCGCTGGGAGCTGTTTCACATCGAGGCCGACCGCAGCCAGTGCCACGACCTGGCCGCCGAGCAACCCGACAAGCTCGAAGAGCTCAAGGCGCTGTGGTTCTCCGAGGCCGCCAAGTACAACGGTCTGCCGCTGGCCGATCTGAACCTCTTGGAGACGCTGACCACGTCGCGGCCTTACCTGGTCGGCGAATTACCAAGCTACGTCTACTATCCCGACTGCGCGGACGTCGGCATTGGCGCCGCGGTCGAGATTCGCGGCCGCTCGTTCGCCGTGCTGGCCGACGTGACCGTGGATACCACCGGTGCCGAGGGCGTGCTGTTCAAGCAGGGCGGCGGCCACGGCGGGCACGTCCTATTCGTCCAGGACGGGCGGCTGCACTACGTCTACAATTTCCTCGGCGAGCGCCAGCAGTTGGTTTCCTCGTCCGGCCCCGTGCCGCTGGGCCGCCATGTGTTCGGCGTTCGCTACGAGCGCACGGGAACGGTGGAGAACAGCCACACGCCGGTCGGTGACGTCACGCTGTTCATTGACGACACCGTGGTCGGCACGCTCGCCGGCGTCACGAGCCACCCGGGAACGTTCGGCTTGGCGGGGGCGGGCATCACCGTCGGGCGCAACGGCGGTTCGGCAGTGTCCAGCCGCTACAAGGCGCCGTTCACGTTCACCGGGGGCACCATCGCCCAGGTCACCGTCGACCTCTCGGGCAGGGCCTATGAGGACGTGGAAAGGGAACTCGCGCTTGCATTTTCGCGTGACTGAACGGGCGGCGCGGTCCAAACACGCGGTACTCGGCATGGCGGCCCTGCTGGGTATGTGGGCGGGCGGGGCCGCGGGCTGCGAGAAGACCACGGGCGGCACCGCCATCGGGACCGGCGGGAGGGTTTCGCCGACAAGCTCCGCCGGACCGACACCATCCGACCCGGCCGAGACGATACCGGGCGTCGAAACCACACTGCCCCAGCACATCCCACCCAACGCCGTGGTGTGCTTTCCCCAGCCGCCCTTCAGTGGTCGCTTGGCCCTGGCTTCCGTATCCGATCCGGTGGCGCCGAAGGTCATGTTCCATGTGCCGGACGGCTGGAATTCCGCCCGCGCCGGCGGGGACCTCGCCATGACGGCGACCGGGCCAGGCAGCACCCTGCGGGTGACCATCACGCCGACGGAACTCGATGCCGGCGGGGCGTTTTTGCGCTACGACAGCGACCTGCGCACCGCCAAGCCGGGCGTCAGGGTCACCGTCGAGGCGGCACAGTTTTGCGGCTACAGCAGCCAGCTGCTTGGCGGCACCGGGCCCGGGGCGGTCGACTTCGCCGACCGCATCACCCACATCTGGACGAACACCAAGGCATACCTGGTGGCCATCCACGTGGAGGGACCCGCGGGTGCGCCCGGCTTCAGTGCGGCGAAATCCACAGTCATGCAGCAATTTGCTGTCGTCATACCCTGAAATGAGGCCCGATGACCACTGAGCCTTCGCCGTCGCCGGCGGCGCCGCCAGAGGCACGAGCACCGCGCATCGCGATCGCGTTCGGGATCGTGGTGGCGGTCATCGTTATCTACGTCCTATCCCTGATCGCTGTGCACCTGCTGGCCAAGTCGGCACCCGCGCTGCCCGCGGTGGACTTGGGCAAGGTCGAGGCCGGGGACAGCGTTGTGCAGGTGCGCGTCGAGAAGCTGGATACCGTCGCAAACCGCCTGACGGTGAATGTGCTTGTCTACCCGAAGGATTCGCTGTACGACAAAAACTTGGGCGTGCTGACCACCGACACAGCCGTGCGCCTGTATCCCGAGAATGACCTGGGCGACCTGCAGTACCCGGTAGGAAAGGCGCCGGCGCAAGTCAGCACCTCCATCGAGGCGCGCGGCGATCCCGCTAACTGGCCGTTCGACTCCTACAAAACGGAGGTGATCGCGGCCGACGTCTTCACCGGTACCGGCCAGAGCCGCGAAAAAGTGCCCGCCCGTGTGGAAGTCGCCGGAAAGCTGGACGGCTGGGACGCCACCGTCACGCGCGTCCACGACCCCGACGATCCCAACCCGGATGTTCAGGACGACGTGACTATCACGTTGCACAGGGCGAAGGGACCGCTGATCTTCGACTTCGGAATCTGCCTGGTCCTGATCGCGCTGCCCGTCCTGGCGCTGTGGGTGGCCATTCCGATGGCGTTGAACAGGACGTCGTTTGTGCCGCCATTCATCACGTGGTATGCCGCGATGTTGTTCGCCATCGTCCCGCTACGCAACATACTGCCCGGCAGCCCACCATTCGGGTCGTGGATCGACCAGGCCGTCGTGCTGTGGGTGTTGATAGGCCTGGTCGCTGCCATGACCCTGTTTCTGGTCGCCTGGTGGCGAAACCGTGATCGAAAGCGGCCGAAGAAAACCTGATGCCTACTGCTCCGCGACCGGTGCGCCCGAGGAGCTGATGGCGTCGACGGCGGTTGAGACTCTCGCCTGGAAGTCGGCCGCCAGCGGGATGTAGCCGATTCTGTTGAGGTCGACCTGGCCCGGCCCGATCGCCGCCTGCAAGAACGCCTTGACCGCCTGGGCCACGTCGGCGGTGGGGTATTTGGAGCAGACGATCTCGTACGTGGCCAAGACGATCGGGTAGACGTCGGGTTGGGCAGGGTTGTAGAAGGACGAAAGGTCGAGCACGAGGTCGTTGCCGCTGCCGGTGATCCTTGCGCCCTTGATGGTCTTGCCGACCGTGTCGGTGCCGATGCGTACCGGGCGCAACGACCTGCGGCTGGCCGGGGTTTTGATCTCGGCGGCGTAAAGCCCTTGCTGGAGCGCGTATGACAATTCGTTGTAGCTGATCGCGCCCTCGGTGGACTTCACCAGCGCAGCGGTGCCTTTATTACCCTCGGCCCCGATGCCGACGTCCCCGGCGAACGTCTTGGTCACGCCCTTGGTCCAGGCTCCGGCGGATGCGGCCTGCAGGTAGGAAGTGAAGTTGTAGGTAGTGCCGGATGCGTCACTGCGGTAGATGACATGGATGTCCTCGGCCGGCATGGAGGAATTGAGCGAGGTGAGAGCCGGGTCGTCCCAGCGCGTGATGGTGCCGTTGAAGATCTTGGCCAGAGTGGCCGCGTCGAGCACCAAAGTGTCGACGGCGCTGAGGTTATAGGTGATGGCCATCGGGCCGAACACCACCGGCAGGTTCCAGGCGTCGGCGCCGCCGCATCGCTGCTTGGCGACACCGTATTGGTCCCCGGACAGTGGTGTGTCCGACCCACCGAAATCGGTTTTGCCCGCGAGGAAGTCGCTGATGCCGGCGCCCGAGCCGTTGGCTGTGTAGTTGAGGTTCTGCCCGGAGCAAGCCTTGTGGTAGGCGTCGATGAACTTCGTCATCGCGTTGGCCTGTGCGGTCGATCCGCTGGCCGTCAGGGCCTGCTTGCCGCCGCAGTCCACCTTGGCCCCGGCGGCATAGGCCAGGGTGGCGTGGGAGTTGCTGCATGCCGACAGCACCAGGGCGGCCGCGGTCAGCAAGCTCATCGCGACGGCTGATCGATTCTGCTTCACGTTGATTGCCTCCTTGAAAGACCCGTCGAAGGCTTTTGCTGCGCGTGGCCTCGTTCGACCACGATGGCGCCCGGCGTCGGCGGCGAGCTCGGTCTCGGGACGCATGCCCACGTCACCCCGATTTCGACACAAGTCGACATTTTGCAGCACACGAACGAACAGGCAAACAAACACCAGGTGAATGGTCAACGGTCGGACTGCTTTCCAGGGCGTTGTAGCAATGGGATCTCCGTCATCCGGCGGCCGGTGGTCGTGGCATCACCGTGGGCTGGAATCCGTATCGAGGTCCGTGGCCGAAGCCGTACCTGGCCGCGCTGGGCATGGGCATACCCGGCACGCCGGGCATGCCTGCCGAGCTTTCCGGGAGGGCGGTGCCGGTCCAGCCGCCTCCTGGGAGCGCAGCACCCGCATGGTTCGCCACCTGGTGCTTATTGCACTGGCCACGGCTCTGGTGCTGTATATCGCCGCGTGGTACCGACACTCGACCTAAGGCGACGTTGACCCGAGACACGCGGAAATCGCCTCTTAATCACGAAATTTCGATGTCGCCTCCCGGGCGACCTCGGTTCGCTACCATCTGTCGTCGTACGCCCGCGCGCATCCGCGCGCCCCACGGAGGTGTTGATAATGACCCATCACGCTCCACCAACGCCGCCGCCCACGTCGCCCCCGGGGCCGCCGGAGCAACCACCGGAGCAACCACCGGAGCAGCCCGCGGCACCGCCAGAGGCGCCAAGGCGGGCGCGGCGGGCAGTAATCGCGGTCGGTATCGTCGTCGCTTTTTTGATCGTCTACGTAGTGTCACTGTTCGGCGTCCACCTGCTGTCCAAATCGGCGGGGCCGCTCAAGCCGCCGGACCTGAATGCCACCAGCGACACGATTGTCTTGGTGCGCCTCGAAAAGCTGGAGACGGTCGCTAATCGCCTTACGGTGAAGGTGCTTGTGATTCCCGAGGATTCGATGTTCGACAAACGCCTCGATGTGCTCAAAACCGACACCGCGGTGCGGATGGACCCCCCCAACGACCTGGGAGACCTGCAATACCCGGCGGGCAAGTCGCCGGCGCAGGTCGCCACCACGATCGAGGCGCACGGCGACCCCAATAACTGGCCTTTCGACTCTTACAGCACCGACACGATGTCCGCCGAGGTGCTGGTCGGCCAGGGCGACGCCCGCCAGTACATACCCGCTCGCGTGGAAGTAACCGGGGCGTTGGACGGCTGGGACGTCAGCGTCAAACACGTCGGCGAAGCCAGCCAGGAATCGGAGCGCCCCGACAACGTGCTCATCACGCTGCACCGGGCCAGGGGGCCGCTGATCTTCGACTTGGGCATCTGCCTGGTCCTCTTCGCCCTACCCGCCATGGCGCTTACGGTGGCCAGTCTAATCGCTTTCGGCAGAAGGCAGTTCGTGCCGGCCTACGTGACGTGGTTTGCCGCCATGCTCTTCGCCGTCATCCCCATCCGCAACTTCCTTCCCGGCTCGCCACCGCCGGGTGCGTGGATCGACCAGGCCCTCGTCATCTGGGTGCTGATGGCGCTGGTCGGGACGATGGGCTTTTACATGGTCACGTGGTACCGACAATCGGACTGAAACCGTCGCACGACGGCCGTCCTAACCTGAAACGGTGCTAACCGAGCTGGTCGTCGTGCCGGGCGGGTCCTTCCGGATGGGCTCGACGAGCTTCTACCCCGAAGAGGCGCCCATCCATACCGTGACCGTGGCAGCGTTCGCGGTGGAGCGGCACCCGGTGACCAATGCGCAGTTCGCCGAATTCGTCTCCGCCACAGGCTATGTGACGGTCGCGGAGCAGCCTGTCGACCCGGCGCTCTACCCGGGGGCGGATCCCAAGGACCTGTGTCCGGGCGCGATGGTCTTCCGTCCGACTCGGGGGCCGGTCGATCTGCGTGACTGGCGCCAATGGTGGGACTGGGTGCCGGGCGCTTACTGGCGACATCCCTTCGGCGCGGACAGCGATATCGCCGATCGGGCCGATCACCCGGTCGTGCAGGTGGCATACCCCGACGCCGCGGCGTACGCGCGCTGGGCCGGCCGGCGGCTGCCGACCGAACCCGAGTGGGAGTACGCGGCGCGCGGTGGGGGCGCCACGACGTACTCGTGGGGGGATGAGCCGAACCCCGACGGCCGGCTGATGGCCAACACCTGGCAGGGCACGTTCCCGTACCGCAACGACGGTGCGCTCGGCTGGGTGGGAACGTCGCCGGTGGGGACGTTCCCACCCAACGGCTTCGGCCTGCTCGACACGATCGGCAACGTGTGGGAGTGGACCGCCACCGAGTTCTCCGCACACCACCGGCTCGATCAGCCGCCGAAAGCCTGTTGCGCTCCATCGGGACCGGCGGATCCGACCGTCAATCAGACGCTGAAGGGCGGCTCGCATTTGTGCGCGCCGGAGTACTGCCACCGCTACCGTCCGGCGGCGCGGTCACCGCAGTCGCAGGACACCGCGACGACCCACATCGGGTTTCGCTGTGTGGCGGATTTGAAGTCCGCCTAGCAACGCTGCAGCGCGGCGCTCCCCGGTGTCCCCGCGGATCCCCCGTCCCGCAGGTTAACGGAGGATGGCTGGCAGGTGACGGAAGCCCAATACCTATGCGGACGTGGGGGTTCGACGCTGCGGTCAGCACGGCGGTTCGCTAGCATCTCACCAGTGTCGCCTCACCAAGCTGAACCTCGCCAGGCCGTCCTCGCCCGGCACCAGCAAGCAGCGGGCCACCCGCTGCGTGCTATTGCTCGCGGCGGCGACCGATGACCGCTGAGGTCGAGGCGGCACCGGCTGAGTCGTCGACGGTGGAGGAGGCGCCGCCTCCGCCGCCTCCTCCGCCGCCTCCGCCCGCGCCGCCGCAGAGGCCAAGACCGTCGAAACCGCGCATTGCGATCGGTGTGAGCATCGTGCTGGCCATCATCGCCGCCTACGCCCTATCGCTGGTCGGCGTCCACCAGCTGCAAGAAGCGGAGGCCCCGCTTCCCCCACTGGACCTGAGCCAGAGCGGGGGCGACGCGACCATCGTGCAGCTGCGCCTCGAGGAGCTGAAGACCGTCGCGAATCGCCTCACGGTAAATGTGCTCGTCTATCCGGGGATTTCGGCGTACGACAACCGCTTCGACGTGCTTGGCACCGACGTCGCCGTGCGCCTGTATCCAACGAGCGAGCTGGGGGACCTGCAATACCCGAAAGGCAAGGCCCCGGCGCAACTGAGCACCACCATCCAAGCGCACGGCGATCCCGGTAACTGGCCATTCGACTCGTACCAAACCGAGCCAATCTCGGCCGATGCGTTCGTCGGGTTGGGCGACAATCGCAAAAAGGTACCCGCCCGCGTGGAAGTGACGGGGGAGATGGACGGGTGGGACGCGACAGTCACCCGCGTTCACGACCCCGCCGCGCTCCCAACCCAACGCGGTTCCGACAACGGGAACGTGGTCATCACGCTGAAGAGGGCCAAGGGGCCGCTGATCTTCGACCTGGGCATCTGCCTGGTGCTCATCGCCCTGCCCACCTTGGCGCTGTTGGTCGCCATTCCGATGGCGCTGGGTAGACGGAAGTTTTTGCCACCGTTCGCCACGTGGTACGCGGCGAACCTGTTCGCAATCGTTCCGCTGCGCAACATCCTTCCCGGCGCCCCACCGCCCGGTTCGTGGATCGACCAAGCCATCGTGCAATGGGTGCTGATCGCACTGGTCACGGCGATGAGCCTGTACATCTTCGCCTGGATCCGGCAGGGGGACTAAGCCGCGGACCGATTCTGTCGGACCGGTGAACGACGGTTGGTGGAAAGTGGGGCTATCCGTGCGGGACGACGATGAGCGGTGATGAGCGGCCAGCCTCGGTCGACGGCATCGGCACCTCGGGTGCGACTCCGCCAGAGGCCCGCGCCGAACGCCGGCCGTGGATCATGATCGGCACCGTCGCTCTGGTTGTCGTCCTGGTCCTTGGCGGCCTTGGAGCCTGGCTCCTGCTGCGGCACACGCATCAGTCCCAACAGGTCGTGCTGCCGTTCACCGGCGTCCGCGAGCCCTACGGGGTGGCGGTGGACGCCGCCGGCAACGTCTACATCGCCGACGCCAACAACGCCGCCGGCAATGTCTACCCCGTCGACGCCAACAACAACCGGGTGCTCAAGCTGCCCGCAGGGTCGACCGCCCCGTTCACGCTGCCGTTTAACGGCCTGAAAAATCCGTCGGGCGTGGCGGTCGACACCGCCGGCAACGTCTACCTCACCGACGACAACAACAACCGGGTGCTCAAACTGCCGGCGGGATCGGCCACCCAGATCGAGTTGCCGTTCACGGGCCTGAATAACCCCACAGATGTGGCGGTCGACACCGCCGGCAACGTCTACATCGCCGACGACAACAACAACCGGGTGCTCAAACTGCCGGCGGGATCGGCCACCCAGATCGAGTTGCCGTTCACCGGCCTGAAAAATCCCTCGGGTGTCGCGGTGGACACCGCGGGCAATGTCTACGTCACCGACTACGCCAACCATCGGGTGCTCGAACTGCCGGCGGGATCGGCCACCCAGATCGAGTTGCCGTTTACGGGCCTGAACCTGCCCGAGGGTGTGGCGGTGGACGCCGCGGGCAATGTCTACGTCACCGATTACTGGAACAACCGGGTGCTCAAACTGCCGGCGGGATCGACCACCTCGCTCGAGTTGCCGTTCACCGGCCTGAGCCATCCCGAGGCCGTGGCGGTCGACACCGCCGGCAACGTCTACGTCGCCGACTATGGCAACTACCGGGTCCTCAAGCTACCGCCCGAGAATTAGGTACGGGTGTGCCAAAAAGCCGTTGCGAAATCGATACCGAATCGCTACCTTAGGCACAGAGGGATCGAAGTCACACGATGGGCCAGATGTGGCGCGCATCCCAGCAAGGCAGGGGGAGGCGGTCGCGACGTTTGCGGCCGGCCGGGACGAAGGGATAGCGCAGTGTCAGGAACGGTACCGGGTGCACGGCAAATAAGACTTGTGCCCGTAGACAGCACTCCGCGCGCTGTGGCCGCGGACGATCGCGCTTGGGTCTCGAAGGGGCTGTGCAGGGAAACCGATCCCGACGCACTGTTTGTGCGGGGGGCCGCACAAAGCAAGGCTGCGGCTATCTGCCGTCACTGCCCTGTGATGCAGGAGTGCGCGGCGGAGGCGCTCGACAACAAAGTCGAGTACGGCATCTGGGGCGGCATGACCGAGCGTCGGCGCAGGGCTCTGCTCAAGGAGCACCCCGAGATCGTGTCGTGGACGGATTTCTTCGACAAGCGCAACGCCCGCTCCGTCTGATCGGCACCCGCGGCCGCTACCAGCCGGCGAGGCCCCGCCTTCCCTAGTTACGAGTCTGTTAGGGCTCCCCGCGACAAGGGATCGGCCGCGGTCATCGCCATTCGACGGCGGTGGAGGGGCGCTCCCAGCGTTTAGGTGGGCGTTTTGTGCTGTTCAGCAATGGTTTTCGGTGGGTGAAAAAGTGCCGAAATGGTGGAATGCCGGGTCCGAATCGGCACGGCATTTCCAACGCGTTTCAGGTAATTCTCAAATGCGCTTCATATTTGCGGAAAGACAATTTCTACATGGGTTCGGCATTAGCTGCGTGTGCAGGTCGCGGCGTGCCTGCCATAATGAGAGTCGTTGCACGCATGTCGAAAAGCATTACTCAGCCGATGCTGCGGCGCGGAGTAAAAATTTGCCAAACGCTGAAATGCCGGGTCGGAATGGGCGTACGCTTTGTATGCCTTTCATATAGCTTTCATATACATCCGGCGCAGCGATGTGTCGATGACCTGGCGGTGCAGCGATGGCGTATGTAGTGGCGGTTCCGGAGATGTTTGCTTCGGCGGCATCGGATTTGGCGGGCATCGGCTCGGCGGTGACCGCCGCGCATGCGGCGGCGGCGGCGCCGACGAGCGGGGTGCTGGCCGCAGCAGCCGATGAGGTGTCGACGGCGGTGGCGTCGCTGTTTTCCGGGCACGGATAGGCCTTTCAGGCGCTCGGCGCCCAGGCGTCGGCGTTTCATTCCCAGTTCGTGCAGGCCCTGAGCGGGGCCGGGGGTGCGTATACGGCCGCGGAGGCGGCCAACGCCTCGCCGTTGCAGGCCCTCCCGCAACCGTTGCGGGACCTTGAGCACGGCGTGTTGAGCGTGATCAATGCGCCCACCGAGCTGACGTTGGGCCGCCCGTTGATCGGGCACGGCACCTACGGGGCGCCGGGAACCGGCCAAGCCGGTGGCCCGGGCGGCATCTTGTGGGGTAACGGTGGCGACGGCGGGTCCGGGGCGCCCGGACGGGCCGGCGGTCGTGGCGGTGATGCGGGTCTGATCGGCAACGGCGGCCGGGGAGGGGCCGGCGGCGCCGGCACCACCGGCACCGCGGGCGCCGCGGACCCCGTCGCCCCCACCGATGGCGGCACGGGCGGTACCGGCGGGGCCGGCGGGGCCGGCGGCAACGGCGGGCTGTTGTACGGCAATGGCGGTGCCGGCAGCGCGGGCGGAACGGGTGGGTTGGGCGGGGCCGGCGGGGCCGGCATCGTCGGCACCTTCGGTGACGACGGCACCAACGGCGGTAACGGCGGCGGCGGCGGCAAGGGCGGCGCCGGCGGCCAGGCCGAGGGATTGTCGGGACTGTTCGGCGGCCATGCCGGCGACGGCGGCGCGGGCGGCGCCGGCGGCACGGGCGGCACGGGCGGTAGCGGATTCTCCGGCCCCGTCAGCAGTTTGGGCCCCTCGGCACCCGGTAGTAGCGGCCACGGCGGCAACGGCGGTGCTGGCGGCCTGGGCGGCAGCGCGGGCGGCGCCGGCGCCCTCGCGGGCGCGCAGGGCAACGGCGGCAACGGCGGCGACGGCGGCGACGGCGCTGCGTTCAACTTCAACGGCGCCGGCACCGGCGTCATCGGCAACGCCAGTAACGGCGGTCACGGCGGTAACGGCGGTAACGGCCTCAACGGCGGCAACGGCGGTCACGGCGGTAACGGCGGTAACGCCGACGTCAGCGCCACCGGCTCCGCCGCCGCCGGCGGCGGCGGAGGTGGCGGGGGCGGCGCCGGCGGCAACAGCACCGGCGGCGGCCACGGGGGCTCCGGCGGCGCCGGCGGTGCCGGCGGCGGTGCCTCGGCCCGCGACGCCGGCCTCGGCATAGCCCCTCCGCCTCTGTCGGCGGTAGTGGCGGCGGCGCCGCGGGCATTACCGGCGGTCCCGGTGGTGGCGGTGGCGGCGGCGCTGCGGCGGCCGTCGGTCCTGGCGTTACGACCAAGGGCGGTGATGGCCAGGCCGGTGGCGGTCCCGCTGGCTTCGGCGGCGCAGGCCTCGGGGGCTCCGCGACCGGTTCCGCCGCTCCCCCATCCGGCGGCCTCGGCATCGCCAGTGGCGGCGGTGGTGGCGGTGGCGGCGGTGGTACCACCGGCGGCAGCGGCGGCAGCGGCGGCGCCGGGGGGGCGGCGGCGGAGCCGGTGGCCCCGCCGGCGCCAACGGCGTCATGGGCGACCGCCTCGACAATGGTGTGGGCGGCGGCCCCGGTGTCGGCGTCGGCCACGTCGGCGGTGGTGGTGGTGGCGGCGGCGGCACTACCTTCGGCGGCGACGGCACCACCGTGGGCCAAGGGCGGCAAGGGAGGTGACGCCGGCTAGCACCCTCTAGCATCGGCGGCCGACGGAGCCGGCGGCGGCCGGTGCGGATATCCGCAGAACCGGTGCGAATTTGGCTCTAAGCTGCTCTTCCCCTAGAATCCAGGGGTTGCCTTGGGCAGACCTCGGCCGGTGCGAATCGGCCCTGCGTGCCCTTCGGTGACAAAACCGCGCATGTCGGGTATTTCTGGTGGGTTTTGCTCGCCTCCTGCCGTGCACACGTGAACCAGGTCGTGCAATTTATCCTGGGCCCTCTTTCTATTATTGATTTGACAGCGTTCGTGCGATGGTGCTTTACACAGAACGAGAGCGGAGATGATACCCTCACTAGTGATCGTGATGGAGTAGAAATTTAAAGGTTTATCAGTCCAAAGTCCGCAATACTGTGAACCTGTGGTCAAGCATTATCGCAAAAGAAACGGATTGTCGGAGAGTAGGAGACGCGGCATTGAACACGCATCGCTAGGTCAAGCAAAGGAACGTAAACGCTGGTAGACACCCAGATCTGGAAATATTAACGAGATGAGAAGTTTCGAGTGAACGAGGGTCGCACTATGTGGCAGCATTCACTCGAACGCGTATCTAGGCAGCAGGATTCGATTCGATGGCAGAGAGACTCCTTCGTTGCTGCCAAGAGATAATATCGGGTGGATGTAAGAGTACACATGGACCTCATCCTTCTGAAGTATTCAATCCGTGATAGTTGAAGGAGGAAATGGCTTTTGTGTTTACAAAAACGGACAAGGACGAAGGTAGATGCAGAACGAGTGTTAGCAAAACAAGTGTCCAGTACCATTCTCCAATCGAACTTTTAGGCTTGCAGGAGCAACGGCCGTAAAATACAGTCTGCATCATCTGATCGTCTGTTATCTCAGCATACCAATGGAATGATTGATTAAGGAGATTGGGTCAGAGAACATTGGCTGCTCATCGTGATAGCTGGCAGAGGAACAAGTCATATTTAACGATATCCAAGCTGAGCACTCACCACCAGCCAGTGCTTGAACACTAAAAAATACCGCCATCGAGCATCTAATTGTCCTCCTCAGAACAATATGCAGTCCTAATCCAGTCAGCCTAATTCCCCAAATTCCATCAAAGATA
>CAVPFT010000084.1:0-10412 GCA_963703795.1 uncultured Actinomycetota bacterium
TTGGTCGCGATCAACGCCATGAGCTGAGCACGGTTGGCTACGACCAGCGCCGGCGGCACCGTCATCGCGTAAGCCGTTTCGTAGGCGGCCGCGGCGGCGGCGGCCTGGGTGGCCGCCTGCTCGCATTGTGCGGCCGTGGCGCTCATCCACCCCAGGTAGGGCGTGACCGCGGCAGCCATCGACATCGACGTCGGCCCCATCCACGCCTCGTCAGTGAGGCTCGAGATCACCGACCGGTAGCCGCTAGCGGCGGTGCAAAGCTCGGCGGCCAGCGACTCCCATCCCGCGGAAGCGGCCAGCAGGGTCCCGGATCCCGGACCCAGGTACATCCGGCCGGAGTTGATCTCTGGTGGCAATACGCCAAAGTCCATTGCCTGTCCCTATCTCTTAGTTGGGTTTGCTGGCTGGGTTACGCGCGACTCGCACCCCACGGTTCGTCCCGCGCAGCCGCGATGTGGCCGGGGAAGCGCCGTAACGCGGGCAAGGCCGCGCGCCGCACCGTTGGCCAAGCATCGCCGGTTCGGAATGACTCGAACCGGCTACGCGTCGGGCGACCGTCGAATAGCCGGCAGAACCGATGCTCGGATGGTCGCCAACTGTCCCCAACAAGGGTTGACGATGACGCATTCAAAACATGCGCTACCAAAAACATTTGGCTCTTCCGACATTCGTAACATTAGATAACTTCAAATTAACGAAAGTCAGGACACCGTTGTCCTCGGCCGTCGTTCGTAGGGTCTCGAGTTCCGACGGTATCCGCTGAAATGCAGCGTTTCGCCACCGATGAAACCCATTCGGGTGCCGATGATTCGAAGAGCTACCACTCCCAAATGGCTCAGGTTTGTCAAACCAACGGCCACGCATTCCATTATTTTCGGAGCTGAGTGTATCTCAATTTGCAGATGAATCGCATATTGAACACATATTTGTGCGCAGCCGGGCGCGGGCCGCCCGACAGGCAAATATTTGAGATCTCTATGAAATCCGTGACAACGGTATGTGCGGTCGCGAGAATGTACAAACATGACCGTCATGCCTGTACAAGCGACCAGCCAGCGACCACGTCAGGCCATCCTCGGGCAGCTGCCGCGGATCTCCCGCGCCGATGGATCACCGATCCGGGTTTTGCTGGTGGATGATGAGCTGGCGCTGACCAACCTGGTGAAGATGGCGCTGCACTACGAAGGCTGGGTGGTCGACACCGCCCACAACGGGCGCGATGCCATCTCGAAGTTCGAGAGTGTCAACCCCGACGTGCTGGTCCTCGACATCATGCTTCCCGACGTGGACGGGCTGCGGATCCTGCAACGGATCCGCGAATCCGACGCCTACACCCCCACGCTGTTCCTCACCGCACGTGACTCGGTCATGGACCGGGTCACCGGCCTGACTGCGGGCGCCGACGACTACATGACGAAGCCGTTCAGCCTCGAGGAGTTGGTCGCCCGGCTGCGGGGGTTGTTGCGCCGCGCCGCACAGCCGACCCCACCCGCCCCCGAAACCTTCAAAGTCGGCGACCTTCGAATCGACACCGCCAGCCGCGACGTCGTCCGTGATGGCACCACGATCTCGCTTTCCTCGACCGAGTTCGAATTGCTTCGCTTCCTCATGCGCAATCCCCGCCGCGCGCTGAGCCGCACCGAAATACTGGACCGGGTCTGGAACTACGACTTCGCCGGGCGCACCAGCATCGTCGATTTGTACATCTCGTATTTGCGGAAGAAGATCGACTCCGGAAGGGAGCCGATGATCCATACCGTTCGTGGTGTTGGATACATGCTGCGGCCACCGGAGTGACCCGCCGGGGGAACGCCGCCTCCAGGAACCTTCCGCGGTGGCTTCCCCGTTCGCTGCGCCGCCAGTTGCTATTCGGCGTGTTGGCTGTCGTCAGCGTCGTGCTGGTGACGGTCGGGATCGTCTCCGTGCTGAACCTGCGGGGCTATGTCACCGCGATGAGCGACGCCGAGGTCGCGCAATCCCTTGACGCACTGACCAACTCATACACGAAGTACCGCAACAGCGAACATACTTCGGCACAACACGGCGCTCGGCCGGTGGCGCAGGCGATGCTCGAGTTCACAGATCAAATGCCGGGCAATGTCATCGCCGTCCTGCACGGCGGCGTCGTGATCGGCTCGGCGGTCTTTTCCGAAGCCGAAGCGCGGCCCGCGCCGGCCGACGTGGTCCGCGCCATCGAAGGGCAGCCGTGGCCCGAGCCCGACGCCCCACCCCGGACCGAGCGACTGGGCAGCCTGGGTTTGTTCCGGGTCGACAACCGCGAGGACGGATCCGACGTGCTGGTCGTCGGGGTATCGCTGGACCGCGCCAACCGCATCATCGCCCGCAGGAACCTCACCACCGCGGCGCTCATCGCGGCGGCTCTGGCCGTCACCGCGGGACTCACCGTGTGGGTCGTCGGCTACAGCCTTCGCCCGCTGCGCCGGCTCGCCGCGACCGCCGCGGAAGTCGCCGCGATGCCGCTTACCGACGGCGACCAACGGATCAGCGTCAGGGCGGGACCACAGGACACCGACCCGGACAACGAAGTCGGAATCGTGGGGCACACGCTGAACCGGTTGCTGGACAACGTGGATAGCGCGCTGGCGGATCGGGCCGAGTCCGATTTGCGGATGCGGCAATTCATCACCGACGCCAGCCACGAGTTGCGCACCCCGCTGGCCGCGATACAGGGATACGCCGAACTGACCCGCCAGGACAGTTCGACCCTGCCGCCGACCACCGAATACGCACTGGCCCGCATCGAGTCGGAAGCGCGCCGCATGTCGCTGCTCGTCGACGAGCTGCTGCTGCTCTCGCGCCTGGGCGAGGGTGAAGATCTGCAGACCCAAGACATCGACCTGGCCGACCTCGTCAGCAATGCGGTGAACGACGCCGCGGTCGCGGCGCCGACACACCATTGGGTCAACGACCTACCCGACGAGCCGGTTTGGGTCCGCGGGGATCACGTCCGGCTGCACGAACTCGTCAGCAATCTGCTCGGCAACGCCCGCGTACATACACCGCCCGGTGTCACGGTGACGACGAGACTCACCTCCCGGCGCAACGGCGCGGAAGCCCCGTACACCGAACTGACCGTGGCCGACGACGGGCCCGGCATCGACGCGGATCTTCTGCCCCGATTGTTTGAGCGGTTCGCCCGCGCGGACACCTCCAGATCCGACGGGTCCGGCAGCGGGCTTGGCCTGGCGATCGTGAGTTCGATCGTCAAGACCTATGACGGCTCGGTCACCGCCGAATCCGCCGGTGGCCGAACGGTTTTCCGGGTACGGCTTCCGATGATCGAGGATCCGGTCGGGAGCACGGGCTAGCCCCCGAGGCCGGCGCCACACGTCGCGCTAACGCGGTGTTCGCCGAGCGGGCCAAAATTCGGTGCGGGTGCTCCTCGGACCCCGCCGACCCCAGTAGTAGACGGTCAGCAACGCCGATGCCGCGGCGACGGCCATGGGAATCTGCGGCAGCGCATCAGACATTGATCGACCCGAGCCGGTCGTAGGCCTTCCACCAAGCGGCCTCGTGCTCGACCAATGAGATCGCACCGGTCGCCAGCATACGGTCGGCCATGGTCAGCATGTGTACCAGCATTCGCCATTCCGCGTACTTACATAGCTCACGAACGTCGGCGCCTTTGGGCATGAGGATGATCGACATGGACCTGACGCGCGCGCGGGCGGGTCCGGCCTGAAGGAAGAGCAATGCGCCGATGCCCACGTATGCGGCCACGGCGTATCCCAGCACCGTGTCGGGTGCGGCGATCACGTTGCCGAACAGCATGATTGCGAGCAGAGCGAGCGCAGCGCCAGATATCGGCCACCCCCGCCACATCCGCGCGAACCGCCGGTCGGCCGCAGTGCTTCCAGGCGGGTAGACGACCAACCGATAGCGCCGAATGCCGTATCGGCCGACCGCGGCATCAAACGATCCCCACGGGTTGGCGCCGTCGAGCAGCCGTGACCACCACCGCGGTTCTGCCGGTGGTGCCTGTGTCAGCTGCGGAACATCCGGTCCAGCGGGCCGGTGCTGGGTCCTGCGCATGAAATCGGTCTACTCCGACTTCGCGATGCCGACTATCGATCCAAACGGCATTCATACGCTTGAATCGCCAATATTTACACGACCTTATCGGCCCGGCGAACTTGGCCGGCCCGGTCATTGTCGCGGTGAAGGATTGGGCGAGTGTAAAGAAACCGTAAAGGTGAACTGCACCGCCGTTAGGAAAGTGTCAACCAAAGGCCCTAGCCAACCGGCCCCGTCTAATTTGAAGCTGACCTTGCCTCCGGGGACCGCGTTGTGGCTGAACTCGTTGAGGTCATTAAGTATGCGCATGACTTGCGCAGAACGGAGACAAGAGATGGGCGTGGTGATATTCATCGCGGTCACGGTGGCGGCGTTCGCCGTGCTCGGCCTGGCGCAGAAGTTGGTCGAGCGACTGTGAGCTACGAAAACGTTGTCGGCTTGGCGCTTTCCATCGTTCTCGCGGTGTACCTGGCGGCCGCCCTGCTGTTCCCGGAGAGGTTCTAGTGAGCACAACAACCGCGGGGATCATCTTCCTCGCCGTTCTCGTCGTAGCGCTGGTAGTGGTGCATGTTCCGTTCGGCGACTACATGTACCGGGTCTACACGTCGGAGAAGGACCTGCGCGTCGAGTCGGTGATCTATCGGCTGATCGGTGTCGATTCGCGCTCGGAGCAGACCTGGGGCGCCTACGCCCGAAGCGTCTTGGCGTTCTCGTCGATCAGCATTCTCTTCCTGTTCGTGTTCCAGCTGGTGCAGGGCAAGTTGCCGTTGCATCTGCATGATCCGGCCACACAAATGACCCCCGGGCTGGCGTGGAACACCGCGGTCAGCTTCGTCACCAATACCAACTGGCAGGCGTACTCGGGTGAGTCCACCGACGGCCATCTGGTGCAGATGGCCGGGCTGGCGGTGCAGAACTTCGCCTCGGCCGCCGTCGGCATGGCGGTGGCGATCGCGCTGGTGCGCGGGTTCGCTCGCATGCGCACTGGCGACCTGGGGAACTTCTGGGTCGACCTGGTGCGCACCGTGTTTCGCATCCTGCTGCCCATTTCGATCGTGGGCGCGATCGTGCTCATCGCGGGAGGCGCGATCCAGAACTTCCACCTGCACGACCAGGTTGTCACCACCCTGGGCGGCGCCCAGCAGACGATCACCGGCGGCCCGGTCGCGAGCCAAGAAGCCATCAAGGAGCTCGGCACCAACGGCGGCGGCTTCTACAACGCGAACTCCTCGCACCCGTTTGAGAACCCGACGTCGTGGACGAACTGGTTCGAGATTTTCCTGCTGCTGGCGATCGGCTTCTCGCTGCCGCGCACCTTCGGGCGCATGGTGGGCAGCAAGAAGCAGGGTTTTGCGATCGCCTCGGTCATGGCGTCGCTGTATGGGATCAGCGTGTCGTGCATGCTGTGGTTCCAGCTACAGCACCACGGCACGGTGCCAACCGCCGTCGGTGCGGCGATGGAAGGTGTCGAGCAGCGGTTCGGCGTCGCCAACTCGGCGGTGTTCGCCGACTCGACGACGCTGACCTCCACCGGTGCCGTCGACTCGTTCCACGACTCCTACACCAGCCTCGGCGGGATGATGGCGCTGTTCAACATGCAGCTCGGGGAGGTCGCACCCGGCGGCACCGGCTCCGGCCTGTACGGCATGCTGATCCTGGCGGTGATCACCGTCTTCGTCGCCGGACTCATGGTCGGGCGGACACCGGAATACCTTGGTAAGAAGATCAACCCGCGCGAAATCAAGCTGGCCTCAGCCTATTTCCTGACCACGCCGTTGATCGTGCTGACCGGCACCGCGATCGCGATGGCGCTGCCGGGCGAACGCGCCGGGATGCTGAACACCGGCCCGCACGGGCTGTCGGAGGTCTTGTACGCGTTCACCTCCGCGGCCAACAACAACGGGTCGGCATTCGCCGGAATCAGCGTTAACACCAACTGGTACAACACCGCCCTCGGGCTGGCCATGGTCTTCGGCAGGTTCCTGCCGATGGTGCTCGCGCTCGCGCTTGCAGGCTCGCTGGCCAAGCAGGGCCACACGCCGGAATCGGTGGGCACACTGCCCACCCATCGGCCGCAGTTCGTGGGAATGGTCGCCGGCGTGACGCTGATTCTCGTTGCCCTCACTTTCCTGCCCATGCTCGCGCTCGGGCCTCTCGCTGAAGGAATCCACTGATGACCGCGACCGCTATCGATTCGGCTGAGCAGACGCAGCCCGAGATCCCCGCAAGCACCAAACGGGTTCAGGGCGGCCTGCTCGATCCCAAGATGCTGTGGAAGTCGACGCCGGATGCGCTGCGCAAACTCGACCCGCGCACGCTGTGGCGTAACCCGGTGATGTTCATCGTCGAAATCGGCGCCGCCTGGAGCACCTATTTGGCGATCGTCAACGAAACGTGGTTCGCGTGGTTGATCGTGGTCTGGCTATGGCTGACCGTGTTGTTCGCGAACCTCGCGGAGGCGGTGGCGGAGGGCCGCGGCAAGGCCCAGGCCGAAACGCTGCGCAAAGCGAAAACCTCCATGATGGCCCGGCGGCTGAAGGACTGGAAACCCGGCGCCCCTGCCGTCGAGGAAGAAGTCGCAGCACCGCTCTTGCAACAGGGCGACATAGTCGTGGTCGAGGCCGGGCAGGTAATACCCGGTGACGGCGACGTGGTGGAAGGCATTGCCTCGGTGGACGAGTCGGCGATCACCGGTGAGTCGGCGCCGGTGATCCGCGAGTCCGGCGGTGACCGCTCGGCGGTCACGGGCGGCACCACCGTGCTGAGCGACCGCATCGTCGTGCAAATCACCCAGAAACCCGGGGAGAGCTTCATCGACCGGATGATCGCGCTCGTCGAGGGCGCCAACCGGCAGAAGACCCCCAACGAGATCGCGCTGACCATCCTGCTGGCCGCGTTGACGATCATCTTCGTCTTCGCCGTCGCGACCCTGCAGCCGCTGGCGATCTACTCCAAGATGAACAACCCCGGCGTCCCGGACAGCCAGGCGCTCAACGGAGGTGGCGTCACCGGAATCGTGATGGTGTCGCTGCTGGTGTGCCTGATCCCGACGACCATCGGCGCGCTCCTGTCGGCCATCGGCATCGCCGGCATGGACCGGCTGGTGCAGCGCAATGTGCTCGCGATGTCGGGGCGCGCCGTCGAGGCCGCCGGCGACGTGAACACCCTGCTGCTCGACAAGACGGGCACCATCACCCTGGGCAACCGGCAGGCCGCCGCCTTCATCCCCCTCGACGGGGTCACACATGAGCAGCTGGCCGACGCCGCACAGTTGTCCAGCCTCGCCGACGAAACGCCGGAAGGACGCTCGATCGTCGTGTTCGCCAAGCAGCACTTCGGGCTGCGCGCGCGCACCCCGGCGAACTCGCGCACGCCCATTGGGTGGAATTCTCCGCCGCGACCCGGATGAGGTGTCGACGTCGACGGGCACCTCCTGCGCAAGGGCGCGGCCAGCTCGGTCGCGGAATGGGTACGCGGACAAGGCGGTAACGTTCCACAGCAGCTCGGCGTGATCGTCGACGGCATCTCCGCCGGCGGCGGCACCCCGCTGGTCGTCGGGGAGAACCTCAACGGCCAGGCGGCCGTGCTGGGAGTCATCCACCTCAAGGACGTCGTCAAGCAGGGCATGCGCGAGCGGTTCGACGAGATGCGGAAGATGGGGATCCGGACGGTGATGATCACCGGCGATAACCCGTTGACCGCCAAGGCGATTGCCGACGAGGCCGGCGTCGACGACTTCCTCGCCGAGGCCACGCCCGAGGACAAGCTCGCGTTGATCAAGCGCGAGCAAGAGGGCGGCAAGCTGGTCGCGATGACCGGTGACGGCACGAATGACGCGCCGGCCCTGGCCCAGGCGGACGTGGGCGTGGCGATGAACACCGGCACGTCGGCCGCCAAAGAGGCCGGCAACATGGTGGACCTCGACTCCGACCCCACCAAGCTCATCGAGATCGTCGAGATCGGCAAGCAGCTGCTGATCACCCGCGGAGCGCTGACGACGTTCTCGATCGCCAACGACATCGCGAAGTACTTCGCGATCATCCCGGCGATGTTCGTCGCACTGTTCCCCGGGCTGGACCTGATCAACATCATGCGGCTGCACAGCCCGCAGTCGGCTATCCTGTCCGCGGTGATCTTCAACGCGATCATCATCGTGATGTTGATTCCGCTATCACTGCGCGGCGTGCGTTACACGCCGAGCAGCGCCTCAAAACTGTTGAGCCGCAACCTCTACGTCTACGGGCTCGGCGGCATCATCGCCCCGTTCATCGGAATCAAGGCGATCGACCTCCTCATCCAATTCGTCCCAGGGATGTCCTGATATGAAATTCTCCAATTTCGTCCGCATGCACTGGGCGGCCTTCCGTGCGCTGCTGGTGCTGACCGTGATCACCGGTCTCGCCTATCCGCTGTTCGTCTGGCTGGTCGCGCAGATACCCGGCCTGCACGACAAGGCCGAGGGGTCGATCCTCACCGCCGACGGCAGGCCCGTCGGCAGCCGGCTGATCGGTCAGCTGTTCACCGACAAGGACGGCAACGCGCTGCCGCGGTACTTCCAGAGCCGCCCGTCTGCGGCCGGCACCGGCTACGACCCGACGTCGTCGAGCGCGAGCAACCTCGGGCCGGAAAGCATCGTCGACACTCCGGCCGACCCGGCACAGCTGGCGGCCGGGAAGTCGGCAACGGATGCGGGCTTCAAGCCGAGCCTGCTGACGCAGGTGTGCACGCGCAGCGCCGCGGTGGGCCAGCTGGAGGGTGTCGACGGGTCACGTCCGTTCTGCACCGGCGGCGGTGTGGGCGCGGTGCTGTCGGTGATCGGCCCCCGCGACGCCGGCGGAAACGTCATTCACCCCACCCGGGTGGTCAGCGTCAACGAGCCATGCGAGACGACTCAGGCGCCCTTCCTGGTCATCTACCAGGGTGTGCGGGTCGAATGCGCCAAGTACGGCCCCAAATCCAAGGACGACTACACGATCGGCCAGATCGTGCCCATCCGCGGCGCGGCGCCCACCGACCCGGCCGTGCCGGCCGACGCGGTTACCGCCAGCGGCAGCGGCCTGGATCCGCACATCTCCGTGGCCTATGCCGACCTTCAGGTGGCCCGGGTCGCCAAGGCCCGGCACGTCAGCCCGGATCAGATACGTGCGGTCCTGGCCCAGTACCGCAGCGGCCGCGATCTCGGTTTCCTCGGCGAGGCATGCGTGAACGTGCTGGAGCTCAACCTGCAGCTCGACCACAAGTATCCGGTCTCGAGTTAGCGCCTTAGGGGGATGATGGTTGACGTGAGCGTCACGGATCACCCCCCTAAGCGCGGCGAGTTGCGCATCTACCTCGGTGCGGCTCCGGGCGTCGGAAAAACGTACGCGATGCTCGGCGAGGCACACCGGCGCCTGGAGCGCGGCACCGACGTGGCGGCGGCCGTGATCGAGACCCACGGGCGAGCCAAAACCGCGGAGCTGATTGAGGGTATCGAGATCATCCCGCCGCGCTACATCGACTATCGCGGCGAGCAGCTTCCCCGAACTCGACGTGCCGGCCGTGCTGGCGCGGCATCCACAGGTGGTCCTGGTCGACGAACTCGCCCACACCAATACACCGGGCAGCAAAAACGAAAAACGGTGGCAGGACGTCGAGGAGCTACTCGACGCCGGGATCACGGTGATCTCCACGGTCAACATCCAGCACCTGGAAAGCCTGAACGACGTCGTCGCCCAGATCACCGGCATCGAACAGCAGGAAACGATCCCGGATTCGATCGTGCGCCAGGCTGCGCAGGTCGAGCTGATCGACATCACACCGGAGGCGTTGCGCCGCAGGCTATCCCACGGGAATGTCTACGCGCCGGCACGAATCGATGCCGCGCTGTCCAACTACTTCCGCCGCGGAAACCTCACCGCTTTGCGGGAATTGGCATTGCTGTGGCTGGCCGACCGGTGGACACCGCGCTGGCCAAATACCGCGCCGAGAACAAGATCACCGACATGTGGGAAGCGCGCGAACGGGTCGTGGTGGCGGTGACCGGTGGGCCGGAGTCGGAGACGTTGGTGCGACGGGCATCCCGGATCGCGTCGAAGTCCAGCGCCGAGCTGATGGTTGTGCACGTGATCCGCGGCGACGGGCTGGCCGGGATGTCGGAGCGCAGGATGGGCAAGGTTCGCGAGCTGGCCAACAGCCTGGACGCCTCGCTGCACACCGTGGTCGGTGACGACGTAGCCACGGCCCTGCTGGATTTCGCTCGGGACAACAACGCCACCCAGTTGGTGATCGGCACCTCCCGCCGGCCCCGGTGGGCGCGCCTCTTCGAGGAGGGCATCGGCCCGAGGATCGTCGAGCACTCCGGAAAGATCGACGTGCACATGGTCACCCACGAGGAGTCC
>CAVPFT010000085.1:0-12038 GCA_963703795.1 uncultured Actinomycetota bacterium
GGGTGCTCCGGCTGACCGCGATCGACGTCGCCACCGGCGAACTGGTCGTCTTCGATCGCGAGTCGGGTGTCCAGCTGGTCGACGCGGTCGCGGCCAGTTGTGCGGTGCCGGGGGCGTGGCCACCGGTGACAATCGCGGGTCGACGCTATATGGACGGCGGGGTCGCCAGCTCGGTCAACCTCGGGGTGGCCGGCGATTGCGACGTGGCCGTGGTGCTGGTGCCCTCGGGCGTCGACGCGCCCGCGCCGTTCGGCGGTGGGCCGCGCGCCGAGATCGCGGCATTCGCCGGCCCGGCCTTCGGGGTCTTCGCCGACGACGGCTCGCTGGCGGCTTTCGGACCCAATCCGCTGGATCCGCGCTGCCGCATCCCTTCGGCCGTGGCAGGACGCGCACAGGGCCGCCGCGAAGCGCAAACCGTCGCCCGTTTCCTCGGTGTCTGACCGCTCAGCCCTCGATCGCGGGCGCCGCGGTCGGATCCTCGTCGACTTCGAGGGCGTCCAGGGCCCGGTTGGCCAACGCCCGCCCGGCGGCGATCACCTCCGCCGCCCGGTGGAATTCCAGGGTCCGGCACGTCGAACGCGGCACCTCGATCAGCAGGTCGGGCGGGTGGGCCGCCAACGCGTGGCGCGCAAGCGCGGATTGGGCGATGTCGATCGTTCGATTCATCACCTCGAAGCCGCCCAGTCTCGGAACCTGGGGCGTGTCTTGTTCGGCTTCCGGGGGTTCGGCTTCCGGCCCCTCGACGTCCGATTCTTCCGACCAGGTGTCCGCGCCGAATCGCGCCAGCACCGCACGCGCGGTCGGCCGGTCCAGCAGCGACCGCGCGGCGGACGCGTCCAGCAGCGCGGAGGTGCTGCGCACCATCCGGCTCAACCACTCGACGGTGGCACCCGGCTCCGCGTCGCGGCCGCCCCCAATGCCACCGACCTCGCTGCCGCTGAGGCTCACCGCGATGGTCAGGTCCGCGTTGACCGCGGCGATCGGGGCCATCGGCAGCGGATCCAGGATGCCGCCGTCGGCGAGCAGGCGTCCGTCGACCGCGTGGGGCGCGATCACCCCCGGAATCGCGATGGACGCCCGGATCGCCTCGTCGACGGGGCCGCGCTGAAACCACACGGACTTGCCGGCCAACAGGTCGGTCGCGACCGCGGTGTAGGGGATCGGCAGTTGCTCGATGGAGACCGGCCCGAGGATGTCGCGCACTGCGTCCAGGATCTTCTCCGCCCGCATCACCCCGGCCGCGCTGATGGACGGGTCCAGCAGCCGCAGGATGGTGCGCTGCGTGAGCGACTTCGCCCAGTCGGCGAACTCGTCGAGGCGCCCGGCCGCATGCAGGCCGCCGACCAACGCGCCCATCGACGAGCCGGCGATGCCCGCGATGTCGTAGCCGCGCGCCCGCAGCGCCTCGATCACCCCGATGTGGGCGTAGCCGCGCGCGCCGCCGCTGCCGAGCGCCAGCGCCACCCGAGTCGGTGTCGACCCGCGCGAGCGCGCCGCTACTGGGCCAGGTGGGCCAGGCATGCGTTCATCTTGCGCGGCGAAACGGACCCGCACCGGGCCGGGTAGGCACTTTTTTCACCCGTGATCTCAATTGCGCAGGCGTTCGAACCACGGCCCGGCGCTAGCCGCATTCGTCGTTGGCGGCGGCGCGCGCGGCGGTGATCAGGGCCGCCTGGCGCGCCAACGTCAGCTCCGACCATCGGGCGTTCCACGTGCCGTCGGTGCCGGCCGGCGACGCCTGAACCATCGCCAGATACCCCTCGAGCAGCGACGCACCGGTCCTGGGCTGGGCTTCCATCCACGTTTTCGCGGCGTGACAGGCCTGGAAATACTCCTCCTCGGTCGAGTCCGCGGGAACATCGACCCTGGTCGTCACGCCGGCCGGGGAAAGCCCGATGGCGCCCGCGGGTGCCGAAGTCGGGCCGCTGGGGATGCCCGACGGCCGTGCCGACGAGGGTGCGATCTTGCCGTTCGGGGCGCCGTGGGAGCAGCCCGTCACCGCCAACAAACCGGCCGCGACGATGACCGCGCCCCATAGCCGGGGCCGACGACCGCACCAGCGCACGATGTCAATCTATGCAACACTGGCGGCCGTGACGGAGCGCTTCGGATTTTGCGAGTGTTGTCGGCCGTAACACGCCGCCGCTCGTCCCATCCGTTCACCCTGGAGCTCCCGATGTCCCTTCCCGTTGCGACGCCCGTTGCGGCGCGCGTCCCGCTGGGCAAACCGACCGTCTCGTCACCGTCTTCGGGACCCACCCGGCTGCGGGTGCCCGACCTCCTGCACGTCACCGATCAAGCCGCCGACGATGTGCTCAGCGGGCGCTGCGACCACCTGCTGCCCGCGGGCGGTGTACCGGAGTCGAGGCGCTGGTTCACTCGCATCCACGGCGACGACGAACTCGACATCTGGCTGATCAGCTGGGTTCCCGGTCATCCCACCGAATTGCATGACCACGGCGGGTCATTGGGGGCGCTGACCGTGTTGTCCGGATCGCTCAACGAATTCCGTTGGGACGGAATGACTTTGCGACGCCGCCGGCTCGACCCCGGCGATCAGGCGGGGTTCCCGATGGGCTGGGTGCACGACGTGGTGTGGGCGCCCGGGCCGCTTAGCAGGCCGGCGATTCGCAGGCCGGCGCCGACCCTGAGCGTGCACGCCTACTCGCCGCCGCTGACGGCGATGTCGTACTACGAGGTGACCGACCGCAACGGCTTGCGCCGCCGCCGCACCGAACTGACCGATCAACCGGAGGGATCGCGATGAGCCGCATCGACCTTGTCCTGAGAGCCGCCCGGCGCCGGTATCGGCGCGTTCGGGCCACCGAGGTGCCCGCCGCGCTGAGGCGGGGGGCGGTGCTGGTCGATATTCGGCCGCAGGCGCAGCGGTCGCGCGAGGGTGATTTGCCGGGCGCATTGGTGGTCGAACGCAACGTCCTGGAATGGCGCTGCGACCCGACCGGCGACGCCAAGCTTCCCGAGGCCGTCGGCGACGACGTCGAATGGGTGATCGTGTGCTCGGAGGGCTATACCTCGAGCCTGGCGGTGGCCGCGCTGCTCGACATCGGACTGCATCGCGCCACCGACGTGATCGGCGGCTACCACGCGCTGGCGGGTGCCGGTGTGCTGGATCAGCTAGGTAGTGGCCGGGCGCATCCAGACGTATTGCGCGGGGACCTCACGACGAGCGTGCACCGCTGGATCTAGCCATCCGTTTCAGCTATCCGCCTGAGCCGCCGGAGCTGCTGACGACGCTGTCGGCGTGCAGCAGCGGCCGCAGCTTGGCGGTCTTCTCCGGCGTCCAGCCGGGTGGCGACAGCACGTCGGCCCACCCGTTGGCGACGTCCGCGACATAGTGATGGCCGTGCCCGTCGGGCACGTCCACGGCCACCGCCATGTCGGCCGAGACTTGCAGGAACGTCACCACCGGGATCCAACGCGTCTGTGGCAGCACGTCGTAGCCGCGCTTCTCCCGCAGCCATGCCGGACTCTTGAACAGTAGGTCGGGAGTCCACCACGCGATCGGATCGGAGGCGTGCTGCAAATACACCACCCGCGGGTGTCCCCACGGTGCGGGCGGGCGTTGCAGATCGCTTGGGCGAGCGACGAACCGGACGTTTTGGCCATCGTTGTAAATGGGCAGCCACTCCGGAGAACCGGCATCGCGGGTCGCCGTCAGCTGCAGCCAGACGGTGTTGTTGAACGTCGGCCCGCTGAACAGCGCCCCGTCGGTGCGGGCGAGGATGTTGTTGAGGCTCATGAACGGCGCTTCGCCGCCGAACGATCCCAGGCTCTCGCCGAAGACGACGAGCTTCGGGCGTTGCCCTTCCGGCAGCCGCCTGACCCGTTTGTCGACCGCCTCGAACAGCGCCTGGCCGGCGCGCCGGGCGTTTTCCTTGTCCACCAGGAAGGACAGCCAGCTGGGCAAGAACGAATACTGCATGCTCACGATCGCGGTGTTGCCGTTGTACATGTACTCGAGCGCGTCGGCCTCCGCCTCGTTGATCCAGCCGGTGCCGGTGGTGGTGGCGACCGCGACGACGGCTCGTTGCAGCCCGCCGGTGCGCTCCAATTCTGCCGCTGCCAACTCGGCGGTCGCCGCGATGCCGTCCTCGGAGTTCAGTCCCGCGTAGGCCCGGATCGGTTCGGTGGCCGGGGCGTCGTTGAAGGCGCTGAGTTTGGCGACGGTCGGACCGGCCTGGACGAAGATGCGGCCCTGATGGCCCAGCGTGTCCCACTGCACCAGCGACTCCGGGCCACCCGACCGCAGCGTTGACTTCGGCGCCTGCGTTTCGGCCTTACCCTCCTCGTTCACCGCGTTGAAAGTGCTGTTCAGTTTGTTCATCGTGAACTTGACGACGACGCCGTTGAGCAGTGTGATCGTCAGGGTTACGAGCAGGATTACGACGATGGTCACCGAGAGGCGGAACGGCACGATCCGATCGAGCTGGTCCACCAGAAAACGAACCAGCCGCCGGATGAGTTGGCCGATCTCGACCAGCGTGAACAGCACGACCAGCGACAGGATCGCGGCCTCGGGGTAGTCATACCACTCCAGGTGCGCCACGCCCATCAGGTTGCGCACGTCGTCCTGCCACACATGGAACCGGATGGCCATCACCACCATGCCGATCACGCCGACCGGGACCAGCACCCACCACGCCCAGCGCGGCGGCGGCGGGCTGTAATTCCGGGTGCGCATGTAACGGACCAGCCAGACGGCGAAGACGCCCAGCCCGTAACCGATGGCGCCCGAGACCCCGCTGACCAGTCCTTGGAACAACGCCGTGCGCGGCAGCAGCGACGGTGTCATGGAAAACCAGATGAAAAGCAGGCCGCCGGCGGTGCCGGTGAATGTGTAGTGGCGAACCCACCACGGCCGGCGGGCGGGCGGGGGCCGGTGGCGGCTTCGGGGCTGGCTGCGGGCCCCGCCGACTCCGCAGGCGCGACCGACTCGTCGTCGACCGACTTGTCGTCGTCGGCGGCGGTGGTCGCGGGGCCCGTTTCGCTCATCGGTGGGTGAAATTGGGGGCGCGCTTCTCGATGAATGCGGCCATGCCCTCGGACTGATCGTCGGTCGCGAAAGCCGAATGGAATAGCCGGCGTTCGTAGAGAAGTCCTTCGGACAGCGTGGATTCGAAAGCGCGGTTGACGGCTTCTTTGGCCATCCGGGCAGCCGACCGCGACATCTGCGAAATGGTGGTGGCGACGGCCTTGGCCTCGGTCAGCAAGTCGTCGGCCGGCACCACTCGCGAAACCAGGCCGCTGCGTTCGGCTTCGGCGGCGTCGATGGTGCGCCCGGTCAGGATCAGGTCCATGGCCTTGGCTTTGCCGATGGCGCGGGTCAGTCGCTGCGAACCGCCCATGCCCGGCAGCACACCGAGTTTGATCTCTGGCTGGCCGAACTTCGCGGTGTCCGCGGCGATCAGCAGGTCGCACATCATCGCGAGCTCGCAGCCACCGCCGAGCGCGTGCCCGGCCACCGCGGCGATCGTCGGGGTGCGGACCGCGGCCAGCTTGGCCCAGGCGGCGAAGAAGTCGGCGTCGAAAGCGTCGGCGAAGCTCAGCTCGGACATTTCCTTGATGTCGGCGCCGGCGGCGAACGCCTTGGCCGAACCGGTGATGATAATTGCCCCGATGCCGGGATCGTTATCGAGTTCCGTTGCGGCGGTGGTTACTTCGTGCATCACCTGGCTGTTGAGCGCGTTGAGTGCCTGCGGTCGGTTCAGCGTGATGATCCCCACTCGCTGATCGCGCTCCACGAGGATGGTCTCGTACTTGTTGTCTCCCACGGGCAATCAACCGCCTTTCTAGAAAGTCAAGTCGTCCTCTACCGGTTCGAAATACGCCTCGACGTCGGCCGCGGTGACCTCGGCCAGCGTCGCCGGAGACCATTTCGGGTTGCGATCTTTATCGATGATCTGTGCGCGAAATCCCTCCACCAGGTCGTGCGAGCGCGACGACGTCGACGTCACCCGATAGTCCTGGATCAGAACATCTTCCAGCGTTTCCAGTTTGGCGGCGCGGCGCACCGCCTCCAACGCCACCGACACCGCGATCGGCGAGCGAGTTTCTAACAGGTTCGCGGCGTCGTTGGCCGGTCCGATCCCATCTTTCTCGTGGTCCCGGAGACAGGCGATGATATCGGCCACGGTGTCACCCACATAGCACTCATCGATCCATTCCCGTTGTGCGGCAAGTTTACTCGGCGGGGGTTCGATCGCGTGGTGGGCCAGGGCGCTTTGGACGCCGTCGGCGACGATCGCCGCGGTGAACGCGTCGAGCTCGCTGTGTGGCACGTAGTGATCGGCGAAACCCAGCGCGATCGCGTCCGCGCCGTCAAACGTCGCCCCGGTCAGCGCGGCGTGCAGGCCCAGGGCGCCGGGCGCCCGCGACAGCAGGTACATGCCGCCGACGTCGGGGAGGAAGCCGATGCCGACCTCGGGAAAGGCGATCTTCGAGGTATCGGTCACCACCCGAGTGTTCGCGTGGGCACTGACGCCGAGCCCGCCGCCCATCACGATGCCGTCCATCAACGCGACATAGGGCTTGGCGAACCGGCTGACCTGGCGGTCGAGCAGATACTCGTCGCGCCAGAAGCGCCGCGCCTCGGCCCCGTCCTTGCGGGCGCTGTGATACAAGGGCACCAAGTCGCCGCCGGCACACAATCCGCGTTCGCCGGCTCCGGACAGCACCACCGCGCACACCGCGTCGTCGTCTTCCCACCGCGTGAGTACGGCGCTGAGCCGGTCGACCATGTTGTGGGTCAGCGAGTTGATCGCCCTGGGGCGGTTGAGCGTGATCAGGCCGACGCCGCCGTCTACGCGGGTCAGGACCTCGTCGGATTCCTCGGTCACGGCCTCAGTCACGGCCCCAGTCATGTTCTAGCCTCCCATTCCCGGCCCAGCCTCGACCAGCAATCTAGATCGTCCACGGCGAGGCGGATCCCGCGGGTAAGGTTTATGTTTGACCGGACGACCACGGCAGAATCCGTTAAGAAGCCGGAAATACCCAGGAAACAGCAGGTCCGCTGGGAACCCGGGTGGGAGACTGATCGTTGAGCAGGTATTCGTACGGCTCGAAGCCACAGCCCTAAGAGAGGATCCGACGGTGCGGGAGACAAGTAACCCGGTATTTCGTTCGCTGCTCAAGCAGCGGGGCGGATACGCGCAATTCGGCACTGGCGCGGCCCAGATGCAGCAGGACCACTACCGCGGCGGCGCCTACGAGGCTCCCTACCAGGAGGCCAAGGTCTCCCGTCCGCTGACCATCGACGACGTCGTCATCAAGACGGGCATCACGCTGGCCCTGCTGTCGACCGTGGCCGTGGTGTCGTACTTCTTCACGTCGACCCACCTCGCCCTGGCCTTCCCGCTGGCGATGGGCTCCTGGCTCGCCGGTTTCATCCTGATACTCATTGCGAACTTCACCCGTAAGCAGGACAGCCCAGCCCTCGTGCTGTCGTACGCTGCGCTGGAGGGTGTGTTCGTCGGCACGATCTCGTTCCTGCTGGCCAACTTCACCGTCGGCGGCAGAGCCAGCAGTGCCAACGCGGGCGGCCTGATCGCGGAGGCCATCCTCGGCACGATTGGCGTGTTTGCCGGCATGCTCGTCGTCTACAAGACGGGCGCCATCCGCGTCACGCCGAAGTTCACCCGGATGATTTTCGCCGGCATTATCGGTGTGGTGGTGCTGGGGATCGGCAATCTGATCATGAGTTTCTTCACGCATGATGCGGGTCCGCTGCGCAACGGCGGCCCGATCGCCATCGTCTTCTCGCTGGTGTGCATCGGCTTGGCGTCGTTCCTCTTCCTGATCGACTTCGACGCGGCCGACCAGATGGTGCGCGCCGGAGCGCCGGCGAAGGCGGCGTGGGGTATCGCCCTCGCCCTGACTGTCGCCCTGGTCTGGCTATACATCGAGATCCTGCAACTGCTCAGGTATTTCCAGAACAACTAGCTTCGACGAGACGCAAAAAGCCCCCGCACGCGCGGGGGCTTTTTGCGTTGGTGCTGCGCTGACAGCTAAGCGGCGAGCCGCTGTGAGCTACGACAGCCGCTCGATGACCATCGCCATGCCCTGGCCGCCGCCGACGCACATCGTCTCTAGGCCGATCGTCTTGTCGTGCGTCGCAAGGTTGTTCAGCAGCGTGGTGGCGATGCGTGCGCCGGTCATGCCGAACGGATGGCCCAGCGCGATCGCTCCACCCGACACGTTCAGCTTGTCCTCGTCGATGCCCAACTCGCGCGCCGAACCCAGCACCTGCACCGCGAACGCCTCGTTGATCTCGAACAGGTCGATGTCGCCGACCGCCATGCCGGCCCTTTCCAGCGCCTTCTTGGAGGCCTCGATCGGACCCAGCCCCATGATCTCCGGCGAGAGGCCGCTGACCCCCGTCGACACGATGCGGGCCAGCGGTGTCAGGCCGAGTTCCTTGGCTTTGGCGTCGCTGGTGATCACCAATGCGGCGGCGCCGTCGTTGAGCGGGCAGGCATTGCCGGCGGTCACGGTGCCGTTGGGCCGGAAGACCGGCTTGAGCTCGGCAATCTTCTCGTAGGTGGTGCCGGGGCGTGGGCCGTCGTCGGTGCTCACGGTGGTGCCATCGGGAAGGGTCACCGGCGTGATCTCGCGCTCGAAGAACCCGTTCTTTATCGCGTCCTCGGCGCGGTTCTGGCTGCGCACCCCCCAGCGGTCCTGGTCTTCGCGGCCGATGCCGGTCAGGATCGCGACGTTTTCGGCGGTCTGGCCCATCGCGATGTAGACATCGGGCAGGTTCCCGTCGGCGCGGGGATCGTGCCATTCGTCGGCACCGCCGGCCGCGGCGGAGGCACGCTCCTGGGCGTCGTCAAACACCGGATTCTTGGTGTCCGGCCAAGAGTCCGAGTTGCCTTTGGCGAACCGGGACACGGTCTCGACGCCCGCGGCGATGAACGCGTCGCCCTCGCCCGCCTTGATCGCGTGAAAAGCCATCCGCGTGGTCTGCAGCGACGACGAGCAATACCGGTTGACGGTGGTGCCCGGCAGGAAGTCATATCCGAGTTCGACGGCGATCACGCGCGCCATGTTGAAGCCCTGCTCGCCGCCCGGTAGGCCGCAGCCCAGGATGAGGTCGTCGATCTGGTGCGGGTTCAGCGCGGGAACCTTGTCGAGCGCGGCGCGCACCATCTGGACGGCCAGGTCGTCGGGTCGAATGCTGACCAGCGACCCCTTCATCGCGCGGCCAATCGGCGAGCGAGCGGTTGAGACGATGACGGCTTCAGGCATGGCGATTCCTCCGTTTTGGTGCGCGCTCGCTGCATAGGCCTTCATAGGCGGGTGGTATGTCCACCCCGACGGGCTAGCACGAATCTAGTCGGCGCCAACCGGTGGGGACGCAGACGGGGCAGGCAATCCGGGTTCCGGGCGCCGCCACAGCCGCGACATCACGGACGTGCGCGTGTCGGACTCACCGAGGACCGGCGCGGCCGCGGGTGCCGGCACATCGGGCACCGCGCTCTCGACGTCTTCGCCCAGCGCCTCGCACACCGCGACCAGCAGCGCCTCGGCGGCCAGCGCATACGCGGCCGCCGAGGGATGGAAACCGTCGGCGGAGAACATCTGGTCGGGCGCGGCCCGGAGTTTGGATGCCAGCAGGTTTGCCAGCGGGACCGGCACCCCGCCAGCGCCCCGCACGGCAGCGGCCTGGGCGCGGGCCAGCTGCGAGGTTCGCGTGTGCGCCAACGAGCGAAGCGGCTGCGGGATGGCGGTGATCATGCCCAGATCGGGGCAGGTGCCAACCACCACGACCGCGCCGCGGGCGCGCAACTTCCGAACGGTCAAGGCCAGCCGCTGCGCGGACTGGCTGATGCCGTTGAGGGCGGTCACGTCGTTGGCGCCCAGCATCAAAACCGCCGCGTCCGGCGGCGGCCCGGCCACGAACATCGCATCGACCTGGCCCGACACGCCCTTGGACGTGGCGCCGACGATCGCCTTGGTGCTCAGCCGGACGACCTTGCCGGCCCGCTCGGCCAGTCCGCGCGCGATCCGCACGCCCGGCACTTCTTCGGCGGTCATGCAGCCGTAGCCGGTGGCCGTCGAGTCCCCGAAGATCATCAGGTGCAGGTCCACGGGCATGCCGCGCTGCCACCGCTGCACCGGTCCGCCGCCCGGGGTGTACACGCCGTCGGCGCGCGGCGGTATGTCCCAGGACTTCGGAATGACGGTGCGCGCACGCGATGCCTGGCCGACCAGCAGGTTGCGCGCGCCCAGATAGGCCGTGCCTGTCGAGGCGAGTGCGCCCGCGGTGGCCAGGGCGATCGTCGAACGACGCGGCACCCGGATGGTCACGGAATCAGTTTAGATCGGCTCCGGGGTTTGCGAGGGCGGCTGATCGAGATTGTGGTCACGTTGTGAATCAAATGTGGTATCAAAACAGCTTCTTCAAACGTTCCACTCAGCAATGGCTGTAAAGCTAAGTCCAACGGGTTGGCTGAACGCTTTGGCGATCGGGCTGAACCCGACGCTTGGCTAGTTCGTCACATACTACAAAGGCGTAGGAGTGTTGAGCATGACCGCACCGAGCAAGGTATCCGGGTCCCCCCGGAATGCCATTCGCCCACACGAGGTCCTCAAAGCACGCAAATTTGGGGCACGCAGATTTGCAATCAGCGACGGCGCACCGGTCGAGGTCCTCGAATCCGGGCCCAGCGTCGTTGCGAGGGTAGCCAACCTGGCATCGCGATTGACGATCCGGCCGGTTCTGACCGTCGGCAGCTACGTACCTAACTTGCCCTGGCCCTGGGGTCTCGTCGACCTTGCCGCCCGGGTTCTGCTGCCGGTGTCAGCCACCGTCCGCGAGACGGTGAACTTGCCCAATGCTTCAGCGCAATTGGTACGCGCGCCGGGAGTGCTGCCCGCGGACGGCACCCGCCGCGTCGTTGTGTACTTTCACGGCGGCGCGTTCTTGACCTGTGGGGCAAACTCGCACGGCAGGCTCGTCGAGGCCCTGTCAACGTTTGCTGACACGCCCGTGTTGGTGGTCAATTACCGGCTGTTGCCCAAGCACTCGGTGGGGATGGCGCTCGACGACTGTCACGATGCCTACCAATGGCTGCGCTCGCGTGGCTACCAGCCCGACCAGATCGTGCTGGCCGGCGACTCCGCGGGGGGTTATCTCGCACTCGCCCTGGCGCAACGCCTGCAAACCGAAGGGCATGGGGAAGAAGATGTGCCGGCGGCGCTGGTAGCGATCTCGCCACTGCTGCAGCTAGCAAAGGAATCCAAGCAGGCGCACCCCAACATCAAGACCGACGCGATGTTCCCCGCGAAGGCGTTTGATGCCCTCGTCGACCTAGTTGCTAGCGCAGCCGCAAAGAACAAAATCGACGGCAAATCCGAAGAGATTTACGAGCCGTTGGAGCACATCAAACCCGGCCTGCCGCGGACGCTGATCCACGTCTCCGGATCCGAGGTGTTGCTGCACGACGCGCAGTTGGCGGCGACCAGGCTGGCGGCGGTCGGCGTGCCGGCCGAGGTACGCGTCTGGCCGGGTCAGGTGCACGACTTCCAGGTGGCTACGCCGGTGTTGCCCGAGGCGATCCGCTCCCTGCGCCAGATCGGCGAATACATCCGCGAGGCCACTGGCTAGCTGCTATGCCCCCCCGGGGGGCGTCCGCCCCCGGGCGTGGTTGTGCGCGGCCGAAACCGCCTGAGACGATGAACGCATGCGGATAGCGCGGCACATCAGTGACCTCATCGGCGGCACGCCGCTGGTTCGGTTGAACTCCGTCGTCCCCGACGGCGCCGGCACCGTGGCGGCGAAGATCGAATACCTCAACCCGGGTGGCAGTTCGAAGGACCGGATCGCGGTGCGGATGATCGACGCCGCCGAGGCCAGCGGCCAGCTCAGGCCCGGCAGCACCATCGTCGAACCCACCTCGGGCAATACCGGCGTCGGCCTCGCCCTGGTCGCGCAGCACCGCGGTTACAAGTGTGTGTTCGTCTGCCCCGACAAGGTCAGTGAGGACAAGCAATACGTAACTGAGCCATAACAGGACAAC
>CAVPFT010000086.1:0-127476 GCA_963703795.1 uncultured Actinomycetota bacterium
CCACCCTGCTATCGCCTGACTTCACAGCTCCTCCGCAGCAGCTTATCCAGAACCCAAAGCCGCCAAACATTTCTTCGGCCGCGACGACAGCAGTTGTGCTGGGACACCTTTTACCACGATTGCACTCTCAACAGTGCAGACAGTGATCACGAGTCTTATCACTACCGAAACTGTTGTTCAGGTCCCGACAACTGCGACCATACCACATTCGGTACGTGTATCTGCAGCTTGCTGCTCCCATTATGTCACGATTTCTATCATCGTTATTGCGCTTCGAGGCTCCTTTCCGGCTACGTTGGAAATCTGTTGCAATGGCGGTATATAGCCATAGAGTACTCTTCCTTTTCCCTTCTCTTGGCAGGTTGGACCATCCACAGGTGGTCCTGGTCGACGAACTCGCCCACACCAATACACCGGGCAGCAAAAACGAAAAACGGTGGCAGGACGTCGAGGAGCTACTCGACGCCGGGATCACGGTGATCTCCACGGTCAACATCCAGCACCTGGAAAGCCTGAACGACGTCGTCGCCCAGATCACCGGCATCGAACAGCAGGAAACGATCCCGGATTCGATCGTGCGCCAGGCTTCGCAGGTCGAGCTGATCGACATCACACCGGAGGCGTTGCGCCGCAGGCTATCCCACGGGAATGTCTACGCGCCGGCACGAATCGATGCCGCGCTGTCCAACTACTTCCGCCGCGGAAACCTCACCGCTTTACGGGAATTGGCATTGCTGTGGCTGGCCGACCAGGTGGACACCGCGCTGGCCAAATACCGCGCCGAGAACAAGATCACCGACATGTGGGAAGCGCGCGAACGGGTCGTGGTGGCGGTGACCGGTGGGCCGGAGTCGGAGACGTTGGTGCGACGGGCATCCCGGATCGCGTCGAAGTCCAGCGCCGAGCTGATGGTTGTGCACGTGATCCGCGGCGACGGGCTGGCCGGGATGTCGGAGCGCAGGATGGGCAAGGTTCGCGAGCTGGCCAACAGCCTGGACGCCTCGCTGCACACCGTGGTCGGTGACGACGTAGCCACGGCCCTGCTGGATTTCGCTCGGGACAACAACGCCACCCAGTTGGTGATCGGCACCTCCCGCCGGCCCCGGTGGGCGCGCCTCTTCGAGGAGGGCATCGGCCCGAGGATCGTCGAGCACTCCGGAAAGATCGACGTGCACATGGTCACCCACGAGGAGTCCAAGCGTGGCCTTCGGATGGTGTCGCTCTCGCAGCGCGAGCGGCGGTTCAGGTCGTGGCTGGCGGCCTTCATCGTGCCGTCGGTCATCTGCGCGGTCACCGTGACGGTGTTGGACCGGTATCTGGACACCGGCGGCGAGAGCGCATTGTTCTTCGTGGGAGTGCTGCTGGTCGGGCTCCTGGGAGGCGTTGCCCCGGCGGCCCTTTCGGCGGTGCTGTCGGGGCTGCTGCTGAACTACTACCTGATCGCCCCGCGGCACAGCTTCACCATCGCCGAACCCAACAGCGCCATCACCGAACTGGTCCTGCTGCTGATCGCGGTCGCGGTCGCGGTCCTCGTCGACGGCGCGACCAAGCGCACCCGGGAAGCCCGACAGGCCTCCCAGGAAGCCGAACTGCTGACGCTGTTCGCCGGGTCGGTGCTGCGCGGCGCCGATCTCGAGACGCTGCTGGAACGCGTGCGCGAGACCTATTCGCAGCGGGCGGTCAGCATTCTGCGCGAACCCACCGACGAAGAGCGCGCCGCCGGGAGAAAGGGCCACATCGTCGCCTGCGTGGGCAAAGACCCTTGCGTGACCGTCGATTCCGCCGACACCGCGATCGAGGTCGGCGACGACGAGTTCTGGATGCTGCTGGCCGGCAAGAACCTCTCCGCGCGCGATCGCCGGGTGCTCGGCGCGGTGGCCCGGCAGGCCGCGGGCCTGATCAAGCAGCGCGAACTGGCCGAAGAAGCCGGCCGGAGCCACGCGATCCTGCAGGCCGACGAGCTGCGCCGCTCCCTGCTCTCGGCGGTCAGCCACGACCTGCGCACGCCGCTGGCGGCGGCCAAGGTCGCCGTGTCCAGCCTGCGCGCCGAAGACGTCGCCTTCTCCGCGGAGGACACCGCCGAATTGCTGGCCACCATCGAGGAGTCCATCGACCAGCTGACCGCACTGGTCGGAAACCTGCTCGATTCCTCGCGGCTGGCCGCCGGCGTGGTGCGCCCAGACCTGCGCCGGGTGTACCTGGAGGAAGCGGTGCAACGCGCGCTGGTCAGCATCGGCAAGGGCGCCACCGGGTTCTACCGATCCGCCATCGATCGCGTCAAGGTCGACGTCGGTGACGCCGTGGTGATGGCCGACGCCGGGCTGCTCGAACGAGTCCTTGCCAACCTGATCGACAACGCCCTGCGATACGCGCCCAACGTGGTCCGGGTCAACGCGGGACGGGTGGGCGATCGCGTCCTGATCAATGTCATCGACGAGGGCCCCGGAATCCCGAAAGGCAGCGAGGATCAGATCTTCGAAGCGTTCCAGCGGCTGGGCGATCACGACAACACCACCGGGGTGGGGCTGGGAATGTCGGTGGCGCGCGGCTTCGTCGAAGCGATGGGCGGCACCATCGCTGCCGGCGACACTCCAGGCGGTGGACTGACCGTCGTGGTGGATCTGGCCGCGCCACAACGGATCGGTGCCCGATGATCCGCGTACTGGTGATCGACGACGAGCCGCACATCCTGCGCGCGCTGCGAATCAACCTGTCCGTGCGAGGCTATGAGGTCGTCACCGCATCGACCGGTGCCGGAGCGCTGCGCGCCGCCGCCGAGCACAAACCCGACGTGGTGATCCTCGACCTCGGCCTGCCCGACATATCGGGCATCGAGGTGCTGGCCGGCCTGCGTGGCTGGCTCACCGCTCCGGTGATCGTGTTGTCGGCGCGCACCGATTCGTCGGACAAGGTTGATGCCCTGGACGCCGGGGCCGACGACTACGTCACGAAACCCTTTGGAATGGAAGAGTTTTTGGCCCGGCTGCGCGCTGCGGTCCGCCGCAATGCCGCGGCGTCCGAAATGGATCAGCCGGTTGTCGAAACGGAGGCGTTCACCGTCGATCTGGCCGCAAAAAAGGTCACCAAAGACGGTGCCGAGGTGCATCTCACCCCCACCGAATGGGGCATGCTCGAGGTGCTGGTGCGCAACCGGGGCAAGCTGGTCGGCCGCGAGGAACTCCTCAAGGAGGTGTGGGGCCCGGCGTATGCCACCGAAACCCATTATCTGCGTGTGTATCTGGCGCAGCTGCGGCGCAAGCTCGAGGATGACCCGTCGCACCCCAAACATCTGCTTACCGAATCGGGAATGGGCTACCGTTTCGAGGCATGAATCACATCCGCCACATCCGTCCCTCGGGGGAGACGGTGCACTTTTTGTCCACCTCATAGCGACAACTTGGCGGATTCCCGCAAAGCTCGCACTCGGTTGATGATCCGGTATTCAGTTGCGTGCGGTATGTAAGCTCTTGCGTACAGAGCACGGCCCAGCCGCCTTACGCGGCCCCGTCCGATCTCCCAGCGCAATGCGTCCGACACGGCCTTAGAAGCCCTGCCGCGGACGCAAAAGCCATGCCGGCCAAGCGCATCGATCAGTTCGACGATGGTCGCCGGCCCATTCTGCGACAGATGCATCGTCAGCACGTACCGAAGCTCGATTCCGTGAAGTTGGATCATGAGCGAACCCTCGCACACCGGTACGACATCGACTGGATTGTCGCTATGAGGTGGACAAAAAGTGCACCGTCTCCCCCGAGGGACGCATGGGGCGGCTGTGACTTAACCGGCGATCGACAGCACGATGCCGTCCAGGATGTCGTGTTCGCTGACGATCAGCTCGTCGATGGCGGCGCGGTTTCGCAGCTCGCGCGCCAGTTCCTCCACCACGATCGCGCCACCGCCGATCACGTCGGCCCGGCCCGGATGCATCGGTCCCAGAGCGGCACGCTGGGATCGCGTCATGCCGATCAGCCGCTCACACACCGCCAGCAGGTCATTACCGGAAACGCGCGAAAGATGAATCACCGCAGAATCATACGCCGTCATGTTGTGAGCGAGCGCGGACAGCGTTGTCATCGTTCCGGCCACTCCGACCCAGCTGCGGGCCCCTTCGACGGGCACCGCGGCCAGCGCGACCTCGAGGCGCTCGCGCACCACCTGGCGGGCCGCCTCCACCTCCGCCGGGGTCGGTGGGTCCGAGCGCAAACAGCGTTCGGTCAACCGGACACAACCGATGTCGGCCGAGTAGCTCGCCACCACCCGATCACCGCCGAGCACGATCTCGGTAGAGCCGCCCCCCAGGTCGACGACGACGAAAGGGGCGTGCGGCGCTGTCCAATTCGCCGACGGCTCCGCGGAAAGACAGCTCGGCCTCCTGCTCGCCCGTGATCACCTCAGCAACCGAGCCGGGCACCACGGCGCCCAGCACGTCGGCCGTCATCGCAAAGAAGACATCACGATTGGTGACATCGCGAGCCGCGGACGTGGCCACCATCCGTACCCGCTCCACACCGTGCTCCCGTAGCAGCGAAGCGTAGTCGGCCAGCGCGGTCCGGGTCCGGGCAATCGCGTCCGGGGCGAATTGGCCCGTCGCGTCGACGCCCCGACCCAATCGCACGATCCGTGTCTCGCGATGCACATCGCGCAGCCGCCCGCCGCTCGCGTCGGCGATCAGCAACCGAATCGAGTTGGTACCGCAGTCGATTCCGGCGAGTCGGGTCATGGCCATTTCAGCACCGAAGCCATCGCCGGTTCGGCGGCCAGGATCGCAAGCGCCTCGTCGCCAAGGGGGTTCACGCCGGGACCCTTGGCCAGCGAGTGCGCGATCAGCACGTGCAGGCACTTGACCCGGTCGGGCATCCCCCCGGCGGAAAACGTGGTCCCCAATGGCTCGATCGCGTCGCGCTCGGCCAGATACGATTCGTGGGCCCGCCGGTACGCCGCCGCCAGTTCGGGGTCTTCCTTCAACCGCCGGGTCATCTCGCGCATCAACCCCGTCGTCTTCCAGCCTGCTCGCGGCGGCGGTGAGCGTCGGATGCGTAAGGTAGTACAGCGTTGGAAACGGCGTGCCGTCAGGAAGTTTCGGCGCGGTCTTCACCACGCCGGGCTCACCATTGGGGCAACGGTAAGCGATCGCCAGTACCCCGCGCGGCTCGCGCCCGAGCTGGCGCGCCACCGCTTCCAGGTCGGCACGATCAACCACCGGGAGGAGTGGGATTCGGCGCTGCCGGCGGCAGGTGCGGTGCGTCGGCGATGGTGTGCCACAGCGCTGTGTACCAGGGGTCGTTGTTGGCCGGTTTCGCCGGCTCGGCTCCCGGCTGCGGGGACGCCGTCGCCGTTGACGGAAGTTGAACCTGAAACGGTGTGTCTCCGGGCATCACGAAGCCGAGGCGCTCGCGGGCCTGCGCCGCAATGTAAGCCGGGTCACCCAGCTTGTCCTTCCTCTGCTCGAGGTCGGCGATCTGACGGCGCAGCGCGGCTTGGCTCGCAGCCAACTGGTCCATCTCGGTGCGCTGAGCGAAGTAAGTGCGTACCGGCCCGGCGATGGTCAGGGTGAGCACACAGATGACCGCGGCCAGCACCGCCGCGCGCCGTGCGGTGAAACCCAGCCGCTGGTCGGAGCGCAGCTCGACGGATTCGGCAACTTGGCGCTTGATGGGTTCGACGACACGCTCACGCAGCGTCCGCGTCGGGTTGCGGCTGGCGTGCGTTGCGGTTTGCGAGGGCTTGGCGGAGCGCCGCCGCCGGACCGAACCGCCGGCCTTTCCCGGACGCGATGCCGGGGAACGCCGCTTCGGATCCGGCTTGGCAGTCAAGCTATTCCAACCTATTTCGGATCCGGGGCGAATCGCGGAAACGCCAGATCGCCCGCGTAGCGGGCGGCGTCGCCCAGGGTCTCCTCGATCCGCAACAGCTGATTGTATTTGGCCACCCGCTCGCCGCGGGCGGGCGCGCCGGTCTTGATCTGACCGCTGCCAACGGCCACGGCCAGGTCGGCGATCGTGGTGTCTTCCGTCTCGCCGCTGCGGTGGCTCAGCATCGTGCGATATCCGCTGTGGTGGGCCAGTGCGACGGCGTCGAGCGTCTCGGTCAGCGTTCCGATCTGATTTACCTTGACCAGCAACGCGTTTGCCACGCCCTTTTCGATACCCTCTTCGAGCCGCTCGGGGTTGGTGACGAAAATGTCGTCGCCGACGACCTGCACCCGGTCCCCGATCGACGCGGTCAGCGCCGCCCAGCCATCCCAATCCCCTTCGAAGAGTGGATCTTCGAGGGACACCAGCGGATAGGCATCGAGCAGGCCGGCGTAGAACTCTGTCATCTGCTCGGCGGTGCGGGTGCTGCCCTCGAAGGTATAACCGGTGCCGTCGGCGTAGAACTCGCTTGCCGCCGCATCAAGGGCCAATGCCACGTCGGCACCGAGTTTGAAACCCGCCGATTCGATGGCCTGGCCGATCAGGTCCAGCGCCGCGGTGGTGCCGGCCACGTCGGGGGCGAAGCCGCCCTCGTCGCCCAGGCCGGTCGATAGCCCCTTCTTCTTCAGCACCGACTTGAGCGCGTGGTACACCTCGGCGCCCCAGCGCAACGCCTCGGCAAAGCTGGACGCGCCGATCGGGGCCACCATGAACTCCTGAATGTCGACGGCGGTGTCGGCGTGGGCGCCGCCGTTGAGGATGTTCATCATCGGCACCGGCAGGATGTGCGCATTGGGCCCGCCGAGGTAGCGGAACAGCGGCAGATCGGCGGAGTCGGCGGCCGCCTTGGCGACCGCCAGCGAGACACCCAGGATCGCGTTGCCGCCCAGCCGCGACTTGTCGGGGGTGCCGTCGAGGTCCACCAGCGCCTGGTCCACCAGCCGCTGCTCGTCGGCGCCGAGTCCGATCACGGCCGGACCGATCTCGTCGAGCACGGCTTGCACGGCCTTTTGCACCCCCTTGCCGCCGTAACGCTCACCGCCATCACGCAACTCGACGGCCTCGTGCTCGCCGGTCGACGCGCCGGACGGCACCGCCGCGCGGGCGAACGTCCCGTCCATCAGGGCAACCTCGACCTCGACCGTCGGGTTACCGCGGGAATCGAGGATCTCGCGGGCCCCGACCTGCTCGATAATCGGCACTGGGTTCTCCTTGCCTAGACTTGCCCCGTAGCTGCGTACATCCTGCTACAGCGGGTGGCCCGCCGCGTAAGCGGTCGCCCAGTCCCGCACCGCCCGCGCATAGATGCCGGAGTTGTTGTACGCCCGCAGTGCGGTGATCCACCCTCGCGGTGTCCCGAGATCTTTTCCGCGCCAACACAGATAGCCCGCTGCGGCGAGCGCCGCGTCGTCGATATTGTCCGGGCTGACCACGCCGTCGTTGTGGGCGTCGACGCCGTACAATCGCCATGTCTCCGGAATGAACTGCATCGGCCCCATCGCCCGCACCATCCCGGGGGTGCCATCCGCGCCGTCCTCGGCGCCGACGATGCGCATGGTGCCACCGGTGCCGTCCAGGCGAACACCCCGAATGGGTGGACTGACATCTCCGTTCGGTGCCAGCGTCGCGCCCCGGTAGGTGCCGTGGTGGCTCTCGACCTGCCCGATGCCCGCCAGCGTGGTCCACGCGATATGGCACCTCGGGTTCTCGACCTCGGCGACCCGGGCGGCATACGCGTAGGCCTCCAGCGCGATGACCGGAATCTCCAAGGCCGTCGACCGTTGCTCGGCCCAGTTCCGCAGCTGATCCGCGGGCCGGCCGCTGGCGTGCGTGTCCACCGACGGCACCGGATCCCCGCCCGGCGGCGGGACACCGTCGGGAATGAAGAGGCTCAGCTGCCAGGTGCAGCTGGAGGCCAGCAGCATCGCGGTCGCACCGATCACGGCGGCCGCGCGCAACCACGGTCTCGGCGACACCATGCCCTTTTAAAGCTCCCTAGACTCCCTGGACAAACTTCGGCCACGACCATCGTCCCATGTGTTTCGGGACCGACCTGGGCGAATCGGGCCCCGAAGGCGCCGCCGCGGCGTCGGTTTCAGCTAATCGTCGATTAGCTACCGGCGACTATGGCCAGCGAATTAACCCGCCTTATCGCGCCCTCGGCGCCGCTTGGAACCCCCGCCGGACGCTTTGGACGCGACCTGGGCCTCGTCGTCGGCTTCCGGCGCCTCGGCTACCGTGGTCGTCGCCTCCGCCGCCGCGGCCTCCCGCGGCCGGCCGTTGATTGCCAATTCACCCGATGGCCAGTGCTCACGCCATTCCTCCTCGGTGACTTCGCCCAGCGGGGCCACATCCAACTCCTCGGGAACGCCGTCCCCGCGGCGCGTGGCGGCGATCGCCCGCTCCACGCTCCGAACCGTATCCACGAACTCCAAAACCACTGTGCGCAACGCGCTTTCCGCATCAATATCGGCCGAAACCGAGACGGAGGTGATCTCGATGGGAATCAGGTCGTCCGGCAAACCCGCCTTCTCGGCACGTTGAATCACCTTCTGCGCCAAGGCTAATGCCGGCTGGCCGGTGTGGACATCCTCCATCACCGAATTTCGCGGCTTTTCGGCCGCTTTGCGCTCCTCCCATTGCGCCAACTGCTCTTCGAGTGAAATCGATTGTCCGGCAAGGACTCCCGGTACCCGATTGCCCAACTTTCGCAGAAGCGCGGCGGCGACGTCGTCAATGGTGAAGGGAGAGTGAGGCGCGTCCTCTGCGATGCGGGCGTGGAAGAGCACCTGCAGCAACACGTCGCCGAGTTCGTCGCGCAGCTGGTCGGCGTTGCCGCTGCGCACCGCGTCCAACAGCTCGTAGGCCTCTTCGAGCAGGAACCTGCGCAACGAGTCGTGGGTTTGCTCACTTTCCCACGGTCCGGCGGTGCGCAATTTGTCCATCATCGCGACGGCGTCGACCAGTCTTTCGCCGCGCGGCGCGTCCGGCGCCGAGATCAGCCGGGCGCCGGCCGCCAATCGAGAGGTGACGGCGGGGTGGTCGGGGTCCGACGTCAGCAACACCTGCGCGTCATCGCCGGTGTCCACCGGACGCGCCGCCGCCAGTGACCAGGGCACCGCGACGGGCATCTCCTCGGTGTATTGCAGCTCGCCGCCGAGATGCTCGATCGCTTCGACGGGCACCAGCGACGGGCGGCGCGGGTCGACCAAGACGACGATCATCGCGCTTGCCTCCCCTCACTTGACGTCGCTGCAGGCTGTGACGATTGCCCGACTCCTCCTCGCGCCGATCCTCGGCCCGCATCGTCGTCGGGCGACGACCCCGTTATACCAACATCTTGCTGTGGCTTTCCTTCCAGTGCCGTCACCAGGTCGGCCACCATCTGCACCAACTCGACATCGCGGAGGCGCGGCGCGCCGATGCCGCCAGACCCCCCAGATCTAGGAATGGGGACCTGCACCGTGGCCGTCGTGGCGCGGTAGTGCGCGGCCGGATACATCCGCTTCAGCCGCACCTGGGCCGAATCCAGCAGCCTCACCGGCGACAGTCGCACCGTCGCCGCCGAGGGGGCCGACACCTCGGCGATGCCGGCGCCGCGGCACAGCAGCCGCAACCGCGCCACCGCGACCAGCCGCCGCGCGGGTTCGGGTAGCGCCCCGTAGCGGTCGGTGAGCTCGTCCACGACGGCGCTGACGGCCGCATCGTCGGAAGCCGCGGCCAGCCGTCGGTAGCCCTCGAGCCGGAGCCGGTCGCTGGGTATGTATTCCGGGGGCAGATGGGCGTCCACCGGCAGGTCGATCCGGACGTCCCTGTGCTCCTCGGGGGCGGTGACCGTTTTGCCGTCGGCGGCCGCCCGGTAGGCCTCGACGGCCTCGCCCACCAACCTCACGTACAGGTCGAACCCCACCCCGGCGACGTGCCCGGATTGCTCGATACCCAACACGTTGCCGGCGCCGCGGATCTCGAGGTCCTTCAGCGCGACCGCCATGCCCGCGCCCAGCTCGTTGTTCTGCGCGATCGTCGCCAACCGGTCGTAGGCCGTCTCGGTCAGCGGCATGTGCGGCGGATAGAGGAAGTAGGCATAACCGCGCTCGCGGCTGCGGCCGACCCGGCCGCGCAGCTGGTGCAGCTGGGACAGCCCGAAGGTATCGGCGCGCTCGACCACGAGCGTGTTGGCGTTGGAGATGTCCAGCCCGGTCTCCACGATCGTGGTGCACACCAGAATGTCGTATTCGCGGTTCCAGAAGCCCTGCACGGTGCGTTCCAGCAGGTCCTCGTTGAGCTGCCCATGCGCGACGACGACCCGCGCCTCGGGCACCAGCGCCCGGACCCGGGCCGCCGCCCGGTCGATCGAGCTGACCCGGTTATGCACGTAGAAGGCCTGGCCGTCGCGCAGCAGCTCGCGGCGCAGCGCGGCGGCGATCTGTTTGTCGTCGTGCGGGCCGACGTAGGTCAGCACCGGGTAGCGGTCTTCGGGCGGTGTGAGGATCGTCGACATCTCGCGAATCCCGGCCAGGCTCATCTCCAGGGTGCGCGGGATCGGGGTGGCGCTCATGGTCAGCACGTCGACGTGGGTGCGCAGCGACTTGATGTGCTCCTTGTGCTCGACGCCGAACCGCTGCTCCTCGTCGACGACGACCAGGCCCAGATCCTTCCAGCGCACCCCCGTCTGCAGCAGCCGGTGCGTGCCGATCACGACGTCCACCGTCCCGTCGGCCAGGCCGTCGATGACGGCGCGGGACTCGGTGGTGTCGGTGAACCGGGACAGCCCCTTGACGGTTACCGGGAAGTCGGCCATCCGTTCGCCGAACGTCTGCAGGTGCTGGTCGGCCAATAGCGTGGTGGGGACCAGCACGGCGACCTGTTTGCCGTCCTGAACCGCCTTGAACGCCGCGCGCACCGCGATCTCCGTCTTGCCGTAGCCGACGTCGCCGCAGATCACCCGGTCCATCGGCACCGGTTTTTCCATGTCGGCCTTGACCTCGGTGATCGCGGTGAGCTGGTCGACGGTCTCGGTGAAACCGAACGCGTCTTCCATCTCGGCCTGCCACGGGGTGTCCGGCCCGAACGCGTGTCCGGCGCTGGCCTGCCGTTTGGCGTACAACGACACCAGCTCGCCGGCGATCTCACGCACCGCGCGGCGGGCCTTGGTCTTGGTGTTGGCCCAGTCGCTGCCGCCGAGCCTGCTCAGCGCCGGCGACTGCCCGCCGACATACCGCGAGAGCTGGTCCAGGGAATCCATCGGGACGTACAGCTTGTCGGCGTCCTGGCCCCCCTTTTTCGCCGGCTTGCTGGTTGCGTACTCGAGAACCAGGTATTCGCGCCGGGCGCCGCCGACGGTGCGCTCGACCATCTCCACGAACCGCCCGATGCCGTGCTGATCGTGCACCACCAGGTCGCCGGAGGCGAGCGCCAGCGGGTCGACGGTGTTGCGGCGCTTGGCCGCCAGCCGCTTGCCGTCGACGGCCGTCGCGCGGTTGCCGGTCAGATCCGTCTCGGTGATGACCACGAGGTTGGCGCCGGGTACGACGACACCATCGTGCAGTGGGCCCTTGAGCACGCCGACCACGCCTTGTTTGGGCGCGGCACCGGGTTCCAGCATGGCGGCGGCGGTGTCGTACTCGGCAAGCCGCTCCACCACCCGATGGGCGGTGCCCGTCCCGGGCGCGACCACCGCGGCGTAGCCGCCCGTCGTGACGTGCGCGCGCAGCATCGCGAAGATGCCGTCGATATCCTGCTGATGCCCGCGGGCCGACGGCGCCGCCCGGATGTCCAGCTCCACGGCCGACTCGTCGGACAGCTGGCTCAGGGTCCAGCACGGATGACCGGAACGGGCCGCCGCGGCCAGCACGTCGTCCAATTCGGCGAACCCCGACCCGCCCAGTTGCTCCACATCGACCGGGGCTTGGTCCCCGTCACCGCCCATGGCGGCGACCGACCACGACGCCTCGAGGAACTCGCGACCGGTCTTGATCAGGTCGGCGGCCCGGCTGCGCACCTTTTCCGGGTCACACATCAACACCGGTGTGCCTTGGGCCAGTTGATCGGTCAGCAGCGCGTGATCCCCATTTTCCGAGGGGCACAGCACCGGAAGCAGCGCCTCCATGCCGTCGACCGGGATGCCCTCGGCCAGCTTGGCCAGCATGTCGGAGACGTTGCCGACGACGTTCTCACCCGCGGGACGCCGGGCGGCCAACTTGGCGGCCCGCTCCCGCACGTCATCGCTGAGCAGCAGTTCACGGCAGGCGACCGCGACGAGCGTGTCGATCTCGATCTCCGGGATGGAGCGCTGATCGGCGACCGAGAACATCCGCATTTCGCTGACCTCGTCACCCCAGAACTCGATGCGCACCGGGTGCTCGGCGGTCGGGGGAAGACGTCCAGGATCCCGCCGCGCACGGCGAACTCGCCGCGCCGCCCCACCATGTCCACCCGGGTGTATGCCAGCTCGACCAGCCGGGCGATCACGTCCTCGAAGGCGATCTCCTGGCCGATGGTCAGGGTGACCGGCTCGACGTGGCCCAGCCGCGGCGTCATCGGCTGCAGCAGCGAGCGCACCGCGGTCACCACCACCCGCAGGGGCGGGCCCAGCCTGGTGTCGTCGGGGTGGGCGAGCCGGCGCAGCACCATCAATCGGGTGCCGACGGTGTCGACGCCGGGCGAGAGCCGCTCGTGCGGCAGCGTTTCCCAGGACGGGAAGACCGCAACCGCGTCGCCGAACACGCCGCGCAGTTCGTCGGTCAGGTCACCGGCTTCACGCCCGGTCGCGGTGACCACCAGCAAGGGACCCGCCGCGCCAGCGCACTGGCGACGAACAACCGGGCGCTGGCGGGCCCGACCAGGCTCAATTCGGCGGGCCGCGCGGCCGCGGTCTCGATCAACTGCTGGAATGCCGGCGCGGTCAGCGCCAACTCCACGAGCCCGGCGATCGGGGTTTCTGGGCGAGCAGGCCCCGGTGCGGTCATGATGACGCCATTCTAGGGGCCTTCCCGAGGCGCCGAACTTCGTCAAGATTGCGCCCGGCGCCATCAAGGGATCGTAAGGAAAGCGGCGCCCGAGACTTCCTGGGCGCACTTTGAACTCATGACATTGCTTGACATCCTGCCGTCTCTCGGTCAGGCCGCCCCCCGGCGGTGCGATCCGGCGATCTGGCCGGTCACCACGCGCTCCGACGAGGAGGGCCGGCTCTGCATCGGCGGCGTACCGCTGGCCGACATCGCCGACGAGTTCCACACCCCGGCCTACGTCATCGACGAGACCGACTTCCGGCACAGGGCCCGCCGCTACCGCAAGTCGCTGCGCGGCGTTGAGGTCGTCTATGCCGGAAAGTCGCTGCTGACCACCGCGGTGGCGCGCTGGGCGCGCGAAGAGGGCCTCGGTGTCGACGTCTGCTCGGGCGGTGAGCTGGCCGTTGCCCTGGCCGGCGGAGTCGACCCGGCCCGCATCGTCATGCACGGCAACGCGAAATCCCCCGACGAGTTGCGCGACGCGGCGCGCGTCGGGGTCGGGCGGATCGTGCTGGATTCCTGCATCGAGATCGCCTACCTCGCGGGCGTGGCGCGACGGCGCCAACCGCGTGCTGATCCGGGTAACCCCCGACATCGACAAATCCGACGGACATCCGCGCGGTCACCACCGGTATCAGCGACCAGAAGTTCGGGTTCACCCTCGACGGCGACCACGCCGCCGACGCGGTAAAGCGAGTGCTGGCGCACCCGATCCTCGACCTGGTCGGGCTGCACTGCCATATCGGCTCGCAGGTCACCGACGCCGCCCTGTACGGCGAGGCCATCCACCGGATGATCGCCGCCATGGCCGACATCCGCGCCCAGCACGGCGTCATCCTCACCGAGCTGAACATCGGCGGCGGCCACGCGATCCCCTACCTCCCCGGGGATCGGGCGCTCGACCTCGACGAGCTGGGCCGGCGTCATCGAGGACGCGCTGGACGAGGCCTGCGCCGCCGAACATTTCCCCCGGCCGACCGTCGTGGTGGAACCCGGGCGCGCCATCAGCGGCCGGGCCGGTGTGACGCTGTATCGGGTGTGCTCGGTGAAGACGCAACCGGGTGGCCGCACTTTCGTGGCCGTCGACGGCGGAATGAGCGACAACCCGCGGGTGTCGCTGTACGGCGCGCAATACACGGTCGCGCTGGCGAACCGGCATCCGCTGGGAGCCAAGCAGCGCGTCACCGTGGCCGGCCGGCACTGCGAGGCGGGCGACGAGATCGCCCGCGATATCGAGCTACCGGCGGACTTACACCCCGGCGACCTGCTGGCCGTGGCCTGCACCGGCGCCTACCACCACAGCATGGCGTCGAACTACAACATGGTCGGCCGGCCGCCCCTGGTGGCCGTCAATGACGGCCGGGCCCGCGCGCTGGTCCGCCGCGAAACGATCGCCGACCTGCTGTCGCGCGACTGCGATAAGCCGTCGGGCTGAGTAGTCGAGCGGAGCTCGAACCTATTCGTCCTGTAGGCGGGGGTCGGCTTCCAGGTGGGTCAGGCCGTTCCACATCAGGTTGACCAGGTGCGCGGCGACCACTTCTTTTTTGGGCTCCCGCGTATCGAGCCACCATTGTGCGGTCATCGACACCGAGCCCACCAGCGCCTGGGCGTACAGCGGGGCCAGGTCGGGATCCAGGCCGCGACGGGCGAAGTCGCCGGCCAGGATGGAGCTGACCTGGCTGACGGCGTCGTTGAGCAGGCTGGAGTAGGTGCCCGAGCTGATCGAGGCCGGCGAGTCGCGGATCATGATCCGGAAGCCGTCGGTGCGTTCTTCGACGTAGGTGAGCAACGCCAGCGCGACCCGCTCGATCCGCACCCGGGACCGGTTGTTGGTCAGCGACGAGGTGATGCCGTCCAGCAGCGCCGACATCTCACGGTCGACGACGACGGCGTACAGGCCCTCCTTGCCGCCGAAATGCTCGTAGACGACGGGCTTGGACACGTTGGCCCGCAGCGCGATCTCTTCGATCGCGGTGCCCTCGTAGCCGCGTTCGGCGAACAGCGAGCGTGCGATGCCGATGAGTTGCTGTCGGCGCTCGGTACCGGTCATGCGGGCGCGCGGCGGCCGCGCTTCTTTGTCCGGCTCCTTACCCAGAACGGCCACGTCAACCAGCCTATCGGTTACGGGCACCGCGACCGGCAAGCTTACCGTCTAGAGTCACCGTGGGTATGCGATCCGTCGTGGTGTAATCGGCAGCACATCAGATTTTGGTTCTGAGAGTTCAGGTTCGAGTCCTGGCGACGGAGCTTCGGTTTTTTGCCGCGAGCGTGCGTGAAATGACACGCTTAACGGCGTGTTGGCGCACAGACACGCACGCTCGCCAGCCGAGAGGAGATACGTGGCGTTTCGTGGTGACACCGCGGTCCTGGTTCTGGCGGCCGGGCCCGGCACCCGGATGCGCTCGGACACCCCGAAGGTCCTGCACCCGATCGCCGGCCGCAGCATGTTGTCGCATTCGGTGCACGCGATCGCCAAGGTCGCGCCCCGGCACCTGGTCGTGGTCTTGGGCCACGATCACCAGCGCATCGCACCGCTGGTCGCCGAGCTGGGCGAAAGCCTCGGACGCACGATCGACGTGGCGCTGCAGGATCGACCGCTGGGGACCGGCCACGCGGTCGGATGCGGGCTGTCCGCCCTGCCCGACGACTACGCGGGCGTCGTCGTGGTCACCTCGGGCGATACGCCGATGCTTGACTCCGACACGCTGGCCGATCTGATCGCGACCCACAGCGCGGTGTCGGCTGCGGTGACGGTGCTGACCACGACGCTGAGCGATCCCCAGGGCTATGGCCGCATCCTGCGCACCCAGGACGACGAGGTGATGGCGATCGTCGAACACACCGACGCGACGCCCTCGCAACGCGAGATCCGCGAGGTCAACACCGGCGTCTACGCGTTCGACGTCGCGGCGCTGCGCTCGGCACTGAGCCGGCTGAGCTCCAACAATGCGCAGCGGGAGCTCTACCTGACCGATGTCATCGCGATCCTTCGGGGCGACGGCCGACCCGTGCATGCCCGGCACGTCGACGACAGCGCGCTGGTGGCCGGCGTCAACAACCGCGTCCAGCTGGCCGAGCTGGGCGCCGAGCTCAACCGCCGGATTGTCGCGGCCCACCAGATGTCCGGCGTGACCATCGTCGACCCCGCCACCACCTGGATCGACGTTGACGTGACGATTGGTCGCGACACGGTCATCCAGCCCGGGACTCAGCTGCAGGGCCGAACCCAGGTCGGTAGTGGCTGCGTCGTGGGCCCCGACACGACGCTGACCGACGTCACCGTCGGTGACGGCGCGTCGGTTGTCCGCACCCATGGCGCTTCGTCGTCGATCGGAGACGGCGCCGCGGTCGGCCCGTTCGCGTACCTGAGGCCCGGCACCGTGCTGGGAGCCGACGGCAAGCTGGGCGCGTTCGTCGAGGCCAAGAACTCCACCATCGGCGCCGGCACGAAGGTTCCCCACCTGACCTACGTCGGGGACGCCGATATCGGCGAGCACAGCAATATCGGCGCGTCCAGCGTGTTCGTCAACTACGACGGCGAATCCAAGTCGCGCACCACCGTCGGCTCGCACGTGCGCACCGGGTCGGACACCATGTTCGTGGCCCCGGTGACCGTCGGCGACGGGGCCTACACGGGCGCCGGCACGGTGGTGCGCGAGGACGTCCCGCCGGGGGCGCTGGCGGTGTCGGCCGGGCCGCAACGCAACATCGAAGGCTGGGTGCGGCGCAAGCGCCCGGGCAGTGCGGCGGCGCGGGCGGCCGATGAGGCTGCCGAACAGACCGAACGGACCGAACAGTCCCCCGAGCCCGAATAGGTCCGAATAGACACGGTGAGTTCGTTTTCTGGCAACCCGTCCACAAATCGCTACGCTTCGCTACGTACGATGGGACCTTCCTTTTCTTATCTCGACCCCGATACGGCGAGGGCGCATCATGAGCCATGACTGGACCGATAACCGCAAAAACCTGATGCTCTTCTCGGGGCGCGCGCATCCCGAGCTGGCCGAGCAGGTGGCCAAGGAACTCGACGTCCACGTCACCGCCCAGACCGCGCGGGAGTTCGCCAACGGCGAGATCTTCGTGCGCTTCCACGAATCGGTGCGCGGCTGTGACGCGTTCGTCCTGCAATCGCACCCGGCGCCGGTGAACGACTGGCTGATGGAACAGCTCATCATGATCGACGCGCTCAAGCGGGGCAGCGCCAAGCGGATCACCGCCGTCATGCCGTTCTACCCCTACGCCCGCCAGGACAAGAAGCACCGCGGTCGTGAGCCGATCTCGGCGCGACTGGTCGCCGACCTGCTCAAGACGGCCGGCGCCGACCGGATCGTGAGCGTCGACCTGCACACCGACCAGATCCAGGGTTTCTTCGACGGGCCCGTCGACCACATGCGCGGGCAGAACCTGCTGACCGGCTACATCGCGGACAACTACCCGGACGGCAACATGGTCGTCGTCTCCCCCGACTCCGGCCGGGTGCGCATCGCCGAGAAGTGGGCCGACGCATTGGGCGGGGTTCCGCTGGCCTTCATTCACAAGACGCGTGACCCGCGGGTGCCCAACCAGGTGGTCTCCAACCGCGTCGTGGGCGAGGTCGACGGCCGCACCTGCGTGCTGATCGACGACATGATCGACACCGGCGGCACCATCGCCGGCGCGGTGAATCTGTTGCGCGAAGACGGCGCCAGTGACGTGATCGTCGCGGCGACGCACGGTGTGCTGTCGGAGCCGGCCGCCGAGCGCCTCGCCGCAAGCGGCGCCCGGGAGGTTATCGTCACGAATACGCTCCCGATCGGCGAGGAGAAGCGGTTCCCCCAGCTCACGGTCTTGTCGATCGCGCCGCTGCTGGCCAGCACCATCCGCGCTGTCTTCGAAAATGGCTCAGTGACAGGGCTATTCGACGGAGACGCCTAGATGGCTTCCAGCAAAGGGGAAGCTTCACGCGATGCCGTCATCTATCACAACCCCAAATGCAGCACTTCTCGCAAAACGCTGGATTTGTTGCGGGACAATGGTATTGAGCCCGCCGTCATCCAGTATCTGAAGGCGCCGCCAGCACGGGCCGAGTTGGTTCGCATGATCCGCGATGCCGGCATCGACGTGCGGACGGCGGTACGAAAGCGCGAACCCCTCTACGCAGAACTGAACCTCGCCGACGCGACCGATGACCAGTTGCTCGATGCCATGGCCGAACACCCGATCCTGATCGAGCGACCGTTTGTCGTCACGGCGAAGGGCACCCGGCTGGCCCGCCCGATCGACGCGGTCCGCGAGATTCTGTGAGACTCCTGCCCGCCGCTGCCGCAGTGGTCGCGCTGACGATGTGCGCGGCCGCCTGCGCACCGAAAGAGCCTGACTACCAGTCGATTCTGTCGACGAGTTCGACGACCGGTACCACCACCACGAAGCCCCCGAAGCCCGTCCCCCTGTCGAAATATCTGGAAAGCATCGGCGTCAGCGGGCAGCAGGTGGCGCCGGGATCCCTTACCGATCTGACCGTGTCGATACCGACGCCGCCGGGCTGGTCGCCGTTCACCAATCCGAACATCGCTAAGGAGACGGTGATCATCTCCAAGGGCAACAAGTATCCGACGGCACGGCTGGTGGTGTTCAAGTTGCGGGGCGACTTCGACCCCGCACAGGTCATCAAGCACGGCAATGACGACTCCCAATTGTTTGAGAACTTCAAGCAGTTGGACGCATCGATGGACAACTTCAATGGCTTTCCGGCGTCGATGATCGAGGGTAGCTACGACCTCGATAGCACCCGGCTGCATAGCTGGAACCGCATCGTCCTCCCCACCGGAAAGCCCCCCGCCAACCAGCGATACCTGGTTCAGCTGACCGTCACCGGTCTGGCCGATCAGGCCGCCGCGCAGTCGACCGACGTCGAGACGATCATCCACGGATTCGTCGTCGCCGCAAAGTGATTGGGCGGGTCCGCCGCGAGGTCAGGCGCGGCGGCCGGCTTCTTGGACGAGCTGGACGCGCGAGGCGAGACCCAGCTTGGCGTAGACGTGGGTGAGGTGGGTCTGCACGGTGCGCGGTGAGATGAAGAGCCGCGCGCCGATGTCCTTGTTGCCCAGTCCTTCGGCGACCAGACGCACCACATCGTTTTCCATGGGGGTCAGGGATCCCCAGCCGCTGGTGGGGCGTTTGCGCTCGCCGCGGCCGCGCTGCGCGTAGGCGATGGCCTCCTCGGTGGAGAGGGCGGCACCTTCGGCCCAAGCGGCGTCGAAGTCATTCGGCCCCAACGCATCCCGCAGTGCCGCGACCGCGGTGTCATAGTCCGCCTGGTACATCGGGAGACGGATCTCTCCCTTAACCTTTCGGATGGCTTCCGCGGCACCGAACAGACGCGCCGCGTATGGGTGGTTGGCGCCGTCGACCGCCAGCCGGGCAAGGCACTCCAGGGTGTCGGGAAGGCGCAAATACCCCTGCGTACGAACGGCGGCCGCGAGTGCGTCGTAGGCATCGCGCTCTGCCAGGTCCGGGTCACCCTGCGCGATCGCGACAAAGGCCCGAACGATGCGCGCGACCACCTGGTGCCAGCCCGGAACCAGTGCGACGCAATGGTCGGCCCACTGGCGCGCGGTGACGAGATCGCCACAGGCCAGCGCGGCCTCGGCCAACGGGTTGATGCTCTTGGTGAACACTTCGCGCAGGGGAAGCGTGTGGCGCAAGGCCACCTCCGTGGCGTCCCTGGCCCCAGCGGCATCACCGGCGGCCAGCAACGCGTGGGCATAGACGGCGTATACCGTATCTGCCCAGTAGGTGCCCATCGCCTCGGTGGTTTCGCGTGCGGTTTCGGCCGCCGCCTGGGCGGCATCCACCCGTCCTTGGTACGCGAGCACCGGCGTACGACCCACGTTGCTCAACACTTTCGCGGCCTTGTCCCCGGTCGCTTCGGCTTCCTCGGCCAGACGATCCTGGACCCGACCGGCATCGGCGAGATTTCCCTGCTGCATCAGCGCGATGCCCAGCCATAATCGGCAGTAACGGGAGAAGAACCGGAAGCCCACCGCGTCCGCGATGTCACGCCCTTCCTCGGCCGCGGCGCGTGCGCCCGTCGGTTCAGCCGCCAGAGAGCCCGTGGCCGCTCGATAACCGAGGATCTGGCACAGGCTCCAACGATCGTCGGCCGCGCGGGCCAGTTCGGTCGCCTCGGCGAGGTAGGACTCGGATATCTCGCGGGTGTAGACGGCGGCCATCCCGCACCCGATCAGGATTCGCGCGAGCAGTGCCGGGTCGTCGAGTTCGCGCGCGGCCGCCAGCGCCGCGCGTGCCCGATCCTCGCTCGCCGGCTCGCTCGCCCACCCCGCGAGGGTGCTTTGGTCGGCGACCGCGCGAACCCACACCGCGGGCGCGACTTGCGAACAGCGCTCGTCAGTCAACACCGCTTCGAACCCGGCCAGTCCCTCGCGGAAGCGGGCGCGAGCCATCCAGAACTGCTGCAACGAGGACACCAGCCGGAGCGCCGTCTCGAGCTCGGAATTCTCCCGGCTCCACGTGAAGGCCGCGCGCAGGTTGTCGATCTCGGTTTGCGCCCACCCCACCAGCGACTCTTCGTCGCCGTTCTGGTGTGATTCGAACTCCGCTGCGGTGGAGGTGTAGTGGTCGCGGTGGCGGTTGCGCACCTGGTCGGCCTCACCGGACTCGCCGAGTTTTTCCTGGGCGTACTGGCGCACGGTCTCCAACAAGCGGTAGCGCATCCCGGCGGTGTCGGTGCCGGTCTCGAAGGCCACCACGAGGGATTTGTCCACCAGCAGGCTCAGCTGATCCAGCAATTGATACCGCTCCACTTCGCTGCCGGCACCGACGGCTTGGGCGGCGTCCAGGTCGAATCCGCCCATGAATGCCGCAAGGCGGCGGAACAAGACCTGCTCGGGCTCGGTCAGCAGCGCGTGGGACCAATCCACCGAGGCGCGCAGCGTCTGCTGGCGGCGCACCGCGGTGCGCGCGCCCCCGGTGAGCAAGCGGAACCGGTCATGCAGGCTGTCCACGATCTGGGACAACGACAGCGCCCGAACCCGCGCCGCGGCAAGCTCGATCGCCAACGGCATGCCATCAAGGCGCAAACAGATCTCCTCGACTACCGCGCGATTGTCCTCGGCCACAACGAAATCCGGGCGAGCACGTCGGGCGCGATCCGCGAACAGCTCGATCGCCTCGCTGGCAAGCGGCAACGACGGCACCCGCCAGCTCAGTTCGCCGGGCAGCCCAAGCGGCTCACGGCTGGTGGCCAGTACCGTCAACTGCGGGCAGGTCGCAAGCAATTCGACGACCAGGGTCCCGCACGCATCCAGCAGGTGCTCACAGTTGTCGAGCAGCAGCAGCATCTTTTTCTCGCCGAAGAACCGCGTCAGCAGGTCCATCGTGGAACGACCCGGCTGATCGGGCAGACCCAGCGTGCGCGCCACACACACCGGCGCCACAACGGGATTGGTGATCGGAGCCAGATCGACATACCACACGCCGTCACCGAATTCGGTGGTCAGTCGCGAGGCGACCTCCACGCCGAGCCGTGTCTTGCCCGCACCACCGGCGCCCGTCAACGTCACCAGCCGGTTATCGGTCACCAAGTGCTGCAACTCCGTCATTTCGGCTTGGCGCCCAACAAAACTCGTCAACTGAGCCGGAAGGTTATGCGACGCCACAACCGTGCGGACCCGAAGCGGCGGGAAGTCATTGCACAAATCGGGATGACAAAACTGCACCACACGCTCCGGGCGCGGCAGATCCCGCAGCGGGTAGCTGCCCAGTTCGGCGAGCCAGACACCGTCGGGGAGGTGATCAACGATGAGCGGTTCGGTGGCGCCCGACAACACGGTCTGCCCACCATGGGCCAAATCGCGCAGGCGCGCGGTCCGGTTGATCGTCGGGCCCGCGTAGTTGGCGTCGTCACGCAGCTGGATCTCGCCGGTGTGTATCCCGATGCGCAGCCGGATCGGGGCCAGCGGGGCGCGCTGCAATTCCAGCGCGCACGCCACCGCGTCGGAAGCGCGGGCAAAGGCGGTCACGAAGCTATCGCCCTCGCCCTGTTCCTGTGGGCGCACCCCGTCATGCGCGGCGACGACCTCGTTGACCGTCTTGTTCAGTTGGGCCAGGGCCACCGTCATCTTCTCGGGCTCGGTTTCCCACAGCCGCGTAGAACCCTCAACATCACCGAGCAGCAACGTCACCGTTCCGGTCGGCAGCAACTCGCTCACACCCAAATCGTTCCAGGTAAGCGGTGGTATCTCCGCATGTTGGCTCATAGTAGCCAGCGTGGCGGCCGCGGCCGTGCAAAACATCCGCCAGACCGCGCAGATCGCCACCGACGCGCATGCGGATTTACGACACCGAGCGCGTAGATCTACGCGCTGCGGCGGATGGTCTGCGGGTCTTCGCACCGGATAGTCGATTGCCATGACGACTCTGATCAGCAATTACCCCAGCGTCTTCGACGCCGACTTGCCCACCATTGCCTACGACCACCTCACCGACCCCGAGCAAGCGCACGCCGCCATCGCCCACGCCCGCACGCAAGCACCGATCGCAATGGGGCCGCACGGCCCCGAGGTACTCAGCTACGAGCTGGTTCGCACCGTCTTGCGCGACAGCCGTTTCATCACGGCCCAAGGCCTCGGACTTACCGTGCAGGGCATCACTTCGGGTCCACTCTGGGACCGGGCCACCTCTAACATCCTGGGCCTCGACGGCAGTGAGCATCATCGGCTCCGCCGGCTGGTGTCGAAGGCGTTCGCACCCCGCGCCGCTGAGCGGCTGCGCACTCTGGCAATCGAGATCATCACCGGTTTGGTCGACCGGGTTACCACCGTCGGGGAGTGTGACGTGGTCACTGACATCGCCCGCCGGTACCCCACACCGGTCATCTGTGCGCTACTCGGCGCACCGCCCGAGGATTGCCAGAAGATCTCCGAATGGGTCGACGACATCAAGAAGCTGTTCGAGTGGGACGTCGCCAACGACGGCCCGGCGATCCTTGCGGCGTGGGACCAACTCGACGCCTACCTCGAGGACCTGATCGCCCGCCGGCGCGCATCGCTGACCGACGACCTGATCTCCGAGCTCATCTGCTGCGAAGCCGACGGCGATCGACTCACCCACGACGAACTGCTCATGCTCGGTGCCACACTGCTCGGCGCCGGGACCGACACCACGCGCAACCAGCTCGCCGCGGCGGTGCAGGTGCTGTCTGCCCAACCGGATCAATGGGCCTTGCTGGCACAACGTCCCGAGTTGGCGGCCAACGCGGTTCATGAGTTGATGCGTTTCTGCCCAATCATTTTCGGCACCATTCGGCAAGCCGCCGAGGACGTCGACCTAGCAGGGATCCGCATTCCCGCCGGCACCATCGTGCTCGCCAACACCGCCGCGGCCAACCGAGACCCGGACGTCTATCACGACCCGGACCATCTCGACATCACCCGGGAAGACCCGCCCGCCATGCTCACCTTCGGCGGCGGCGTGCACTATTGCCTCGGCGCTCACCTCGCGCGGCTCGAGCTGACCGAGGCGCTTCGGGTCATCACCCAGCGTATGCCCAACCCCCGCCTGACTGGCCCCACTCCGTGGCCCGCCATGGCCGGCATCACCGGACCCCGCAGCGTGCCCCTGGGGTTCGACCCCGGACACTGAGAAGCATGACTGACTGGACCGCCGCAGATCTTCCATCGTTCGCCGGGCGCACCGTGATCATTACCGGCGCCAACAGCGGGCTGGGCGCGGTGACCGCGCGCGAGTTGGCTGCGAAAGGCGCCAAGATCGTCATGGCCGTCCGCACCACCAGCAAGGGCGAGGCCGCGGCGCGCGAGATAAGCGGCGACGTGGACGTGCGCCAACTCGACCTGCAGGATCTGGCGTCGGTGCGCCGGTTCGCCGACGGGGTAGACAAAGCCGACATGCTGATCAACAACGCCGGCATCATGGCCGCTCCCTACGCGCTGACCGTCGACGGCTTCGAGAGCCAGATCGGTACCAACCATCTCGGCCACTTCGCGCTCACCAACCTGTTGCTGCCCAAGCTCAGCGACCGGGTCGTCACGGTGACGTCCATGGCCCATTGGGCCGGCCGCATCAACCTCGACGACCTGAACTGGAAGTCGCGGCGATACTCGCCCTGGCTGGCGTACAGCCAGTCGAAGCTGGCCAACCTGCTGTTCACCAGCGAACTGCAACGACGGCTCGACTCGGCCGGTTCGCCGCTGCGCGCGGTGGCCGCCCATCCGGGCTACTCGCACACCAACCTGCAAGGGGCGTCCGGCCGCAAGCTGGGCGACGCTGTCGTGGCGGCCGCCACCCGGGTGGTAGCCACAGACGCCGATTTCGGCGCCCGCCAAACCTTGTACGCGGCGTCGCAAGACCTGCCCGGCAACACGCTGGTCGGCCCCCGATTCGGCTATGTCGGGCGCACGCAACCGGTCGGGCGCAGCCGGCGGGCGCAAGACGCGGCCAACGCCGCCGCGCTCTGGGAGCTGTCCGAGCAGCTCACCGGCACCAAATTCCCACTCTGACGCACCGCCGACGCACCGCTGACCCGTTCGAGTGTGTGCTGACGGCTTCGAGTGTGAACTCGCGGCGGAAAACCCGTGGAATCTGCACCCTGACCGCACAGCGGAAGCCCAGACCGCACACTGGAAGGCTCTGGCCGAATTTCCGGTCCGGGGTGCCCATGCGCTACCCTGACCAGGCGTCACGGCGAGGGTGGCCGGCCGTAAGCCAGCACCGTTATCGACGGAGACCGACTCATTGTCGCGACCCTGGCCGTGCCCGGAACGAGAGCACACAGGAGCGATGAAATGGCTAAGTCCGCAGTCAACCAATTGACGGTCACGGTGCGAACCGAGACCGGCAAGGGCGCGTCCCGGCGAGCCCGGCGCGCCGGCAAGATTCCCGCCGTCCTCTACGGTCACGGCGCCGATCCACAGCACCTGGAGCTGCCCGGACACGACTTCGCGGCGGTGCTGCGGCACTCGGGCACCAACGCGGTGCTCACCCTGGACATCGCCGGCAAGGAACAGCTGGCGCTGACCAAGGCGATCGACATTCACCCGATCCGCCGCACCATTCAGCACGCCGACCTGCTGGTCGTGCGCCGCGGCGAGAAGGTGGTCGTGGAAGTCAGCGTGATCGTCGAGGGCGAGGCCGCGTCCGGCACCCTGATCACCCAGGAGACCAACACCATCGAGATCGAGGCAGAGGCGCTGTCGATTCCCGAGAACTTCAAGGTGTCCGTCGAGGACGCCGAGCCGGGCACCCAGTTCACCGCCGGATCGATCTCCCTGCCGGCCGGCGTCACGTTGATTTCCGACCCGGAGATGTTGGTGGTCAACGTGGTGACCGCGCCGACCGCCGAGGACCTCGAGGAAGAGGGCGCCGGCGAGGTTGCAGAGGGGGAAGCAGCTCCGGCAGAAGAAGAGGAAGCCGGCGAAGCCGAGGCCCCCGCCGAAGAGTCCGAGTAGGCGGCTCACGACGTGGCCGAGCCGCTTTTGGTGGTCGGCCTGGGCAACCCCGGAGACAACTACGCCCGGACCCGGCACAACCTGGGATTCATGGTCGCCGACCTGCTCGCCGGGCGACTGGGCTCGAAATTCAAGGCGCACAAGCGTTCCGGCACCGAAGTTGTCAGCGGACGGCTGGCGGGACACTCGGTGTTGTTGGCCAAGCCGCGCTGCTTTATGAACGAGTCCGGCCGCCAGGTGGGGCCGCTGGCGAAGTTCTACTCGGTTGCGCCGGCCGACATCATCGTCATCCATGACGACCTCGACCTCGAGTTCGGCTGCATCCGGCTCAAGATCGGCGGGGGCGAAGGCGGCCACAACGGCCTGCGCTCGGTGGTGGCCGCGTTGGGTACCAAGGACTTTCAGCGGGTGCGCATCGGGATCGGCCGCCCGCCGGGACGCAAAGAGCCGGCGGCGTTCGTGCTGGAAAACTTCACCGCCGCCGAGCGCGCTGAAGTCCCCACGATTTGCGAGCAGGCCGCGGACGCCACCGAGTTGCTCATCGAACTGGGGCTGGAGCCGGCACAAAACCGCGTCCACGCGTGGTAGCTCGCGGCGAGCGCGCGTGTTTGTGCAACGACACGCCGCAAACGATGGCAATCTGCGCGCGCTCGGGGCCGGAAATTGCCGCGCAACGCGCAAAAGCTAACTGACGAGGGTGACCGACGTGGACCGTCGCAGCTTGCCCGACGGCGTCTTCGGGATGGTGCCGGGGCCCAGCACGACGACGTTGCGCGGCCGCATGTCGACCTCGGCCACCACTTCGTGGGCGACCTGGTGCTCGATGCGGCGCACCTCGACCGGGTCCTGCCAGGCGTTGGACTCGACGGCGACGGCGAACGTCTCGCGTGAGTGGCCGGCGTCCAGGCGCACCGCGACGGCGCAGCCCGGCCGGACCCCCTCGACGCGGCAGGCGGCCCGCTCGATGTCGGTGGGATAGACGTTGCGGCCCGCCATGATGATGACGTCCTTGACGCGGCCGCACACCACGATGTGGCCCTCCTCGGTGATGTAGCCGAGGTCACCGGTGTCGTACCAGCCGTGCTCGTCCTGGGCCGGAATGAAGCCACCCATGGTCAGGTAGCCGGGCGTCAGCGACTCGCCGCGCAGCTCGATGACCCCGACGCCGCGCGCGGGCATCACGTTGCCCTGCTCGTCGATGACGCGGGCCTCGAGATCCTTCAGCAGGGGACCCAGGGTCGCCAGCCGGCGGGTGTTGCCCTTGGTGGCGGGTACGGCGCGGCGCAGGGCGGCCAGCAGATCGGCGTCGACCTCGTCGACGACCAGACCGGCGTCGCACTCCGCGAACGACACGGCCAGCGTCGTCTCGGCCATGCCGTAGGCGGGCAGGATCGCGGAGGACCTCAGGCCGAAGGGCTTGCCCGCGTCGAGCAGATCCTCGACGTCGGCGGGTTCGACGGGCTCGGCGCCGGACAAGGCGAAGCGCAGCGTCGACAGGTCGAAGTCGCCGGGCTTGGCCTGGCGACGCAACCGCTTGGCCAACAGCGCGTAGGCGAAGTTGGGCGCCGCGGTCATGGTGCCCTTGTACTTGTCGATGAGCTTGGCCCACAGCAGCGTGTCGCGCAGGAAGTCCATCGGCGTGACCTTGACCAGCTCCGCGCCGAAGTACATCGGGATGGTGAGGAAGCCGACCATGCCCATGTCGTGGAAGCAGGGCAGCCAGCTGACCATGACGTCCTTTTCGACGTCGTACTGGGCGCCGATGAACATCGCCTCGGCGTTGGAGTAGATGTTGCGGTGGGTGATCTGAACGGCTTTGGGTGAACCGGTGGACCCGGACGTCAGCTGCATCAGCGCCAGGTCGTCCTCGCCGACCTCGATCGGGTCGATCGGTTCCGACGCCAGCAGGTCGGCGACGGTCAGGACCCGGATGCCCTTCTCCTCGAGCACGGGGATGGCCACCAGGAAGGGCTCGGAGACGATGACGGCCTTGGCCTCGATCATGCCGATGACGGTCATGGTTTCCTCGGCCCACACAACCAGGTCGGTGCGCGGCGTCGGCTGATGCAGCATGGTCAGGCTGGCCCCGCGCATCCACAGGCCCTGCGCCGTCGGGGCGATCTCCACCGGGAAGCCGGCGAGCACACCGACCGCGTCGCCGGGACCGATGCCCGCGGCGGCCAGGCCGCCCGCGATGCGACGAGCACGCTCGTGGACCTCGCCCCAGGTGTTGCGGACCGGTTCGTGGGGTTCACCGGTGACCATGCCCGTGGTGACGGTGCGGGCATTGCGGTACATCTTCTCGGTAAACCTGCTCACAAAAGCCTCCTCGGTTGACGTGCTCCTCGGCCCGGTGGGCTGGGTAGGAGCACGCGGCGGGGGGATGTCGGGTACTTTTCTTCCGGCATTTTCCCCAGGGCCCGAAATCTCATGTTCCGCCTGCTGGATGCCACTTTGTAGCACCCACGCGAGCACGGTTGGGCGGCGGTTCGGTCTCGAAGCGGTGATAAGCCACCGCGTCCGCCGGGATCCCCGGCGGACGGCGAAATATCGAGTGGTCCTGCTTACGGCTGCTCGTCACCGCGAGTTATCTTAAACTCCTCTTAAGTAACCGACAAACCCACGCGCGGTTTTGAGCGCGATTTCACATCCCGTTTAGACCTCGGTCACAGGCGTCGGCACCACTCGGGCACCCGGCACCGGTCCGGTGGCGACCCGAACGGTGCGGCAAACACCGGCACCCGACAGCTCGGTACCGATATCGACCGCCGAGGCCGCCGAGGTGCACAGGAAGGCGCACGTCGGACCCGAGCCGGACACGATGCCGGCCAGGGCACCGGCCTCGACACCGGCGCGCAGGGTGCGTCGCAGGGTGGGGTCCAGGCTTACCGCGGCAGCTTGCATTTCGTTGCCCAGCAGCGGGGCCAACTGCTCGGGATCGCCCGCCGCCAGGGCCGCCAGCACCGGCCCCGGCTCGGCGAGTCGCGGCGGAGCGTCCCCGTCCTCGCGGAGGCGGTCCAGCTCGGCGTACACCGCCGGGGTGAGCAGGCCGCCGTCGGCGAACGCCAGCACCCAGTGAAAGCTGTTGCGGGACAACACGGTTGCCAGCTCCTCGCCGCGGCCGGCGCCCAGCGCGGTTCCGCCGTGGAGCGCGAACGGCACGTCGCTGCCCAGCCGCGCGGCAAGCGTGCGCAGATCGCGGCGCGGCACGTTGAGCTCCCACAGCGAGTTCATCGCGACCAGCACCGCCGCCGCGTCCGCGCTGCCACCGGCCATACCGCCGGCCACCGGGATGGATTTGTCGATCATGATCGAGACATCGGGAGCGCGGCCAACGTGCTCGGCCATCAGCTCGGCCGCCTGCCAGGCGAGGTTGCGCTCGTCGACGGGCAGCTTGTCGGCGCCCTCGCCGACAAGCTCGAGCGACAGCACGTCGGCGTTGCGGACCGTCACCTCGTCGACCAGAGAGACGGCCTGAAACACCGTGGTCAGGTCGTGATAGCCGTCTTCGCGGCGATCACCGACCGCCAGATACAGGTTGACCTTTCCCGGCGCCCGGACGGTGGCCGACCCGGTGGGCACCCACTGCGCGGCGGTGTTGCCGTCAGACGCGGACACCGCAGCAGACTATCGCTGCCGCGGGCGAACCACACACATCGACTCCTCAGGGCTCCTCACGACTGCCCCGGTCAGCTCGCCGAAGCCTGCCCCGAAACGTGCGGCAGCGCCGCGTCGCGGCGCATTACGCTGGTGGCGCCGTCTCGATCGCCGGAACGTCGCAACAGCCGCACGAAATCGTCGATGCACAGCGTCTCACCGCGACGGGCGGGGTCGATGCTGGCGGCCAGCAAGCGATTCGCCGCCTCGTTGCCGGAGCCCGCCCAAACGGCGAACGCATTACGAGATGTCTTGCGGCGCTGGGCGAACGCGATGTCCACGAGTTCGAATACTCGCCGCCGGAAGGCTTCGTCGGCCGGCCACGGCGAGGTCGCGTACCGGTCGATGCGAACCAGCCCGGAATAGACCCGGGGAATCGGCCAGAAGACCGTCGGCGAAACCATGCCACAACGACGAACCCGTCCGTAGAAACGGACCTTGACGCTGGGCACGCCGTAGTCCTTGCCGCCCGGCTCGGCGGCGAGCCGTTCGGCGACCTCGGCCTGCACCATCACCGTCACGACCCGGATGGACGGAAACTCGGCGAGCAGATGCAACAGCGCCGGAACCGCCACGTTGTACGGGAGGTTTGCGACCAGCGCCGTCGGCTGGTCGGCCAGCTCCTCACGGCGCAGCGTCAACACGTCACGGTTGCACACCGTCAGGCGGTGGATCTCACTGTGCGAGTGCTCGGCGACCGTCCCCGGCAGCCGACCGGCCAACACCGGGTCGATCTCGACGGCGGTGACGGCGGCGCCGCGGTCGAGCAGTGCCAGCGTGAGGGACCCGAGGCCGGGACCGACCTCTAGGACGTGGTCGGACCGGCCCACCCCGGAGCTCGAAACCACCCGTCGCACCGTGTTGGCGTCGTGGACGAAATTCTGGCCGAGGGCTTTGCGCGGCCGAAATTCAAGTTCTTTGGCCAGCCGCCTGATCTCGTTGCGCCCGAGCAGCCGGATGGTCAGCGTGCACCAGCTCGTCCGCTGCACACCGGCCACGCACCCCAACCCTGACGATCCCGGGTCACCTCGGCAACGGTGATCTGCTCGTCACGCGTCGCGAGGTCGGCGCGGGGGGCGAACCGCAGCCCACCGTTGCGCTCCCAGGTGCCCTGGTCGAACTGCACCCCGCCGTAATACCCGTTGCCGGTGTTGATCGCCCAGTTCCCGCCGGCCTCGCAGCCCGCAATCGCGTCCCAGATGGATCCGTTGGTCACCTGGGGCACATCGGTGCCGGGCTTGGTGCCCACGCGCACCACGGCGTCACGTGCCGGAGTGATCACAATGTTGGCGACCGGTATCCGGCCGGTCTCCACGCCGTTGACCGTGGCCACCGCGAAGGTCACGTCCTGAACGCCCGGGGTACCCGGGTCCTCCACGACCTGGCGGCTGATGTTCATGTCCCCGTCCTCGATCCGATGTGAGTTCGGGGGCAACGGAACTCGCTCGGTGACCCGCTGAATCCGGTTGCGGGTCACCTGGATTTCCATTCCGTCGACGATCGGCGACGTCGCGCCGGGCACCGCCTGGTCGCTCTCGAGAAGCGGCGCCCCGGCGGCGTTCAGCAGCCCCGCGACGTTCGGCGCCGCCAGGTGCACGGTGCGCACCGCGCCGCCGTCGTTGATCCGGACCGTCTTGGCGCTGACGACCGGCAGCGCCATCCCGACCAGCGGAACGCGGCTGCCGCGGGAGGCCGCGGCGGGGGCGGTGTCGGTCATCGCGAGCTGGGCCAGCGCCTCGTCCACGGTGGATGCGGTCGTCCAAACCTGCTTGGGGTCATGACCGTCCAGTGAGATCTGCAACGGCCTGCTGCGCCGCAGCACGATGTTGGCCGCGTCGCGGACCTCCACCTCGGCCGCGGGATACAGGTCGTCGCGCTCGGCGACGGCGAATCCGTTCTCCTGGACGACGTCGATCACCCGCGACTTCATGGTCGTCACGCGCATCGCGATTCCATCGACCGTCAACGTCACCGTCTTACATGCGGAAACCGCAAGCCCCCCGGCGACCCCCAGCACCAACAGCAGGCCCCCAACCACGAGCCGCAACATCAGTGATGGAGTGCGATGAAGCTTTGTCAATACACCCAACGCGCTTACCCCGACCTCAGCAACACTTCAACGAACTATTCACCAGCAAATTGACAAACGGGCCCTGAGCCCCACTGTTCGATCACAAGACGGTAACGAACGGGCCAACCTTGAGCAACTCCGGGGCGGCGAAATTAAGGCAAACACCGGCCGACGGCGCTAGTCGGAAGCCAGCCCGTAGACCCGGCGCGCATTGCTAGTGGTAATTCGCGCCACCTCCTCGGGACGACGTTCTGCCAGCTCAGCGATCGCTCGCACCGTGTACGGGAGGCAATATGGCTCATTTGCTGACCCCCGGTAGGGATGCGGCGTCAAAAACGGCGCGTCGGTCTCCACTAGAAGCTGCTCCAGCGGTATCAGCCGAACGGCTTCGCGCAGCGCCCGCGCGTTACGGAAACTGACCGTCCCGGAAAGACTCAGCAACCACCCGCTGTCGACGCAGCGACGGGCCATCGCACTGTCCGACGAAAAACAGTGGAAGATCACGGCGTCGGGCGCACCCTCGGCCGCCAGCATGTCGAGCACCTCGGCATCGGCCTCCCGGTTGTGGATCATCAGCGGCTTCCCGCACCGCTTGGCCAGGTCGATATGCCAGGCGAAGGCTTCCCGCTGCACGTCGGGCGGCGCGCAGCCGTCCAGGCGCCCGGGCCAGTACAGATCCATCCCGGTCTCACCGACGGCCACCACTCTGGGGCGGGCCACCAGTCGCTCGATCTCGGCGCGGGCGGCGTCGTTCAGCGCTCCCGCGCGGGTCGGGTGCAAGGCCACCGCGGCATAAACCCGCCGATCCCACTCCGCGGCCCGGGTCACCCAGCGCGCCGAGTCCAGATCGTCGGCGACGGTGACCACCGCGCCCACCCCGACCGCCGCGGCGCGGTCAACGATGGCGCGGACCCCTTCGGGCCCTTCGGCCCGAGTCGCGCCACACGCGTCGAGGTGGGTGTGGGCGTCGATCAGGGGCGCCAACGCCTCGGGCGCGGGCGGCGCTTCTCGTTTACCGGGGCGGTCGGAGGTCACGGCCACACAATAGGGTGAGTTTCGATGAGGCCCTACTACGTCACCACCGCGATTACTTACCCAAACGGCCAGCCGCACGTCGGGCATGCGTATGAGTACATCGCCACCGACGCGATAGCGCGGTTCAAGCGGCTGGACGGCTTTGACGTCAGGTTTTTGACCGGCACCGACGAGCACGGCCTCAAGATGGTCGAGACCGCCACGGCGGAGGGCATTCCCACTGCTGCGCTCGCGCAGCGCAATTCCGATGTGTTCCAGCGCCTGCAGGAGCGGCTGAACATCTCCTTCGACCGATTCATCCGCACCACCGACGCCGACCACCACGAGGCATCCAAGGAGATCTGGCGGCGGATGTCGGCCGCCGGCGACGTCTATCTGGACACCTACTCGGGCTGGTACTCGGTGCGCGACGAGCGGTTCTTCGTCGAATCGGAGACCGCGGAGGTGGACGGCACCCGGATCGCCGTCGAAACCGGAACACCGGTGACCTGGACCGAGGAGCAGACCTATTTCTTCCGTTTGTCGGCGTACGCCGACAAACTGCTGGCCCACTACGACGCGAATCCGGATTTCATCGCGCCCGAGGTGCGGCGCAACGAAGTGGTCAGCTTCGTCTCCGGCGGCCTGCGTGATCTGTCGATCTCGAGGACCTCGTTCGATTGGGGCGTCAAGGTGCCCGACCACCCCGATCACGTCATGTATGTCTGGGTCGACGCGCTGACCAACTACCTGACCGGGGTCGGCTACCCCGACACCGACTCGGCGTTGTTCCGCCGTTACTGGCCGGCCGACTTGCACATGATCGGCAAGGACATCATCAGGTTCCACACCGTGTACTGGCCGGCTTTTTTGATGTCGGCCGGAATCGAGCTGCCGCGAAGGGTTTTCGCGCACGGGTTTCTGCTCAACCGCGGCGAGAAGATGAGCAAGTCGGTGGGCAACATCGTCGACCCCGTAACACTGGTCGATACGTTCGGCGTGGACCAGGTGCGCTACTTCCTGCTACGGGAGGTTCCGTTCGGCCAGGACGGCAGCTACAGCGAAGAGGCGATCATCACCCGGATCAACACCGACCTGGCCAACGAGCTGGGCAACCTGGCCCAACGGTCGTTGTCGATGGTGGCCAAGAACCTGGACGGGGTGGTGCCCGACCCGGGCGAGCTGACCGGCGCCGACCGCGAGCTGCTGGCGGCGGCCGATGGCTTGTTGGAGCGCGTGCGCGCCAACTTTGACGCGCAGGCGATGCATGTGGCCCTCGAGGCGATATGGCTGATGCTCGGGGAGGCGAACAAGTACTTCTCCGCGCAGCAGCCGTGGGTGTTGCGCAAGAGCGATTCCGACGCCGACCAGGCACGGTTTCGCACCGTTCTCTACACCACCTGCGAAGTGGTCCGTATCGCGGCGCTGCTGGTTGCGCCCGTCATGCCCAAGTCGGCCGGCAAGCTGCTGGACTTGCTCGGGCAGGCCGAAGACCAACGAACGTTCACCGCCATCGGCGCGCGCCTGTCCCCCGGCACGGCGCTGCCGGCGCCCACGGGTGTGTTCCCGCGCTACCAGCCCTAGACGACCTTTGGCACCGCAACGGCATCGCCATGCGACGCGGGCCGGGCATGGCGGAGTGCCTCGCGTGCGAGGAACTCGCGGAAGTAGGGCAGCGACTTCTCGGTCACGATGCCGCCCAGCAGAAGTTCCCAGAATTGACTCGCGCGGCCGGCGGAATCCGCGTGGACGCCCCTGCCCTTGGCCGCTATCGCGTTGCACAGCAACCGCATTCCGAACATGGCGCCGACGATCGACTCGCTGATCACTACCGGGTCCAGGTCTTGCCGCAGGTCCCCCTCGGCGCTCGCCCGCCGGGCCTGAGCCGCCATCACCTCAATGAAGTTCGCGGAGAAGGTGGCGGCCGCTTGATTGAATCCGGCCAAAGCGGCGGTCAATTGCTCAGCCGCGCGGGCCATTTTGTCCGAACTCAGCACATTCGCGATCATGAACGTGCCGTGGATCATGTTCTCCAGCGCCGGTGACGACGAGCCGCACACGTTGCGGAACGCGACAAGTATTGTGTCGGCACCTTCGTCGATGATCGACGACGCCAGCGATTCCTTCGAATCGAAGTGGTGGTACAGGGCTCCCTTGGTCATCCCGGTCCGGTCGATGATCGCGTTCCACCCGGCTGCCGCGTAACCGACCTCGGCGAACACATCTATCGCCGCTTCGAGAATTTTTCGCCGGGTTGCTTCCGATCGAACCTGGCGCGCCATCGCGTCTGCACCTCCGGAGTTTGTCGATCTGCCTAGACCCCGGATCTCGGCGCCCTCAAATCGTCCGGCCAGAGGACCAAGCCTAACAGCCGCCGCTACCCGGTCGGAGGTTGTGCGCCAGGCAGGCCGCGCTAGTCGAAATCCGCTTCGGTCGAGCTGGCGGTGATGGCGAGCGCCGCGCGCCGTCCGAGAAATTGGCGGAAATAGTCGATGCGGTCCGCTTCCAAGATGCCGTTCAGCAGCAGGACCCAGCACTTCTCTAAATCGCGCAGGAACCGCTCCGGTTCTTCCAAGTTGCTGGTTTGTCGCAGCCCCATGTGCAGGGACACCATCAGGCGTCCCACATCCTGCGGATCACACCCGGGGTCGATGTCTCCCTCGACGATGGCTTGCTCAACGACTCCGCCCAAGGCTTTGGCCCAGTTCTCCAACAGCCTCTTCTGCAGCCCTTCCGAGCGACCGACCGACTCGAGCAGGTTCAGTCCCGCCCTGACACCGTCGGTCTTGATGTCCCCAACGGCGATCAGATACGAGAAGTCGATGAGGGTCTCCAGGCCCGAGAGCCCCCGAGTCAGCAGTTCGTCCACCGCGACGCCGCCCGCCGCCGTCTGCCTTTCGATGATCGCGACGGCCAATGCGTGCTTCGAGCGGAAATGGAAATACATCGCGCCCTTGGTCAGCTCCGCGTCGGCGAGGATGTCGTCGAGTCCGACATCGTGATAAGCCCGTCGCGCGAACTGATGCGAGGCGGCCCGCAAAATCTGTCGCCGCGTCGCGTCTGCGCGTCCGTCGGTGGAGTGCATCGTCATCGGCACGGGGAGCTCACCGGAGCGGTGCGGGCTGATCGCGGCCCCCCGTGAGCCGCTCGGGTGACCTTTCCGAGGCCCACGCCGTGAGCCGGATCGATCGCCTTCACGTTCACGACGCTTTCCTCAAGCAGGGCACAACCCTCGATTCGTCAGCGATGTGGAGCCGGCATTCGCCGGTGCGCCTCGGGCGGCATTTGGGAGCCATTTCCGAGGTTAGCAGCGTGCTCAGGCAGATCACCGAAATAAACGTAACTCGACACGCGCTGACCGCACTAGTCACCGCTGAACGCCCCGCGGGCGCAGCCGGGCGCGCCGAGGCGGGCGGTCATTGGCCGTTCGCCGACTTCGTCGAGTCGCGCGGTAGGTCAAGCGTGGCGATCGGGTACAGCCCCGACCCGTCACGGCCGTCGCGGGCCAACGCCATGGGCGCGTAGTTCACCACGTGCGATGCGCCCGGCTTGTGCTGTTGCCAGTCCACGGACGCGCACAGCGTGTAGTGCCCGGGCGCCAGGCCCGTCAGGTCGATGTGAACGGACTCGTCCGATGAGGCCGGGACCGCCTGCTCGCGTGACTGGCTGGAGTCGTCGTGAACCAGCGCCTTGAGGTTCACCGTCGCCGGCAGACTCCGAACCACCGCTCCCGAGAAATCCACCAGCTTGTATCCGGGTGCCCATTGCTCCGTTGCCGCCGCCGAGCCGTAGTTGGTCCACGCGACGGAGATGCTCGCCACCTTGCCCTGTATCGATTGCGATCCCGGGCGCGCCTCGACCGAATACCGGTAGCCGGCCGAGGTATTGGCCTGGGCCCACACCAGATACAACTTGCGGTCCATCGCCGACGTCGAGTCACGGTCCGGGAATTTGGCGCTCGACGTCATCGACACGTGATACCTCACGACGTCATGCAGGCCTTTTTCGTAGTAGGACCGCGGATCGGTTCCGTTAGGCAACTGGCACCATTCGCTGATCACGGGCGCGCCGGCCAGCCGCTGCTTGATCGCGTTGACGACGGCATCGTTGGTCTGTACGTACTGCGAGTCGCGTGATTCCGCCCATGCCGGCAACGGTGCCTTGACCCCGAGGCAATCCGAGCGGATGCCCACCGGGGCGGCCAGTTTCTTGGTCACGTCGTCGGCGAGCAACTGGCGCACGATCTCGGGATTCTGCGGCGTGACCACCAATTGTGTGTGGGGGAAAGCGGTGACATTGGCCGCGACCAGCCGGCGGATGGAGTCGACGGTGATGCTCTGATCAGGCGAATACGCGACCTGGTTCGCGCCAGCGTCCCCATACCCGGCGAACTCGAAAACGCTGAGCCGCTCGTCGCCGTCATAGCGGCGCCCCACCGCGGTGACCAGCTGTCCGAAGGCGTTCAGGTAGTTGGGGTCATTCCAGTTCGGTACGACCTGGGTAACCCCGGGTGTGGGGCTGTTCGGTGGCGCCGGAGAGGTGGTGGCAGCCGAGCGCATCCAGTCGGGGATCGCGATATTCGTGTTGTTCGGATAGGAGTCGTCGCAACAGGACTTGTAGGCGTACACGCGAAGGATCAGCCGCATGTTGCGGTTTCCCAGCTTCGTCAGGGCGTCGTCGATCGCGCTGAAGTCGAACTTGCGATCGTCGGGAGCGTCGGGCGCCAGCGTTCGCGGATCGATGGGCTGCAGCTGCCGCCACGAGACGCTCAAACTGGCGTCGTAGGACGCGGGCCATGCGGGATATTGCTGCTGTGCCGGATTACCCTGCGGGAAAAGCGGATTCAACAGGTCCTCGTACTGGCCGCGCAGCGGATTGGATATCTCCTGAACGGTGGGCGGTGTGACCGGGAAGACCATCGCGGACAGCGGCCCCGGGTCGCTGTGGCCACCACATCCGTTCAGCACCAGTGCCGTGCACGCGACAACGCGCAGCGCGGCCCTTTTCCATGAACGAAACATCGTCACCGAGGCTAGATCGCGCCCGCCGACAACGCCTCGCGGTCGGCGAGGAACGGCATCGGCAGCCAGCGCGCGGCCAGTAACGCTTCCAGGTCGCGGACGAATCCGGTGTCGATCTTGAGCATGTCGACCGGGAGGGACTTCAGGTGTGACAGGACCGCGTAGCCGGTGCCGAAGTCGTCGATGGCGATCTGGACCCCGAGATCGAACTGCTCGACGAGCTGCTCGAGTACGTTCTCACTCACCCGGGTCGCGGTTGCGCCCGTCGCCTCCATCAGCTGGGTGGCGACGGAGGTGACGACGAGATCCAGGCTGCGCGGCACGGGCTCCTCCGATATGGGGCACATGTCCCAGCTGGGCTGGGCCTTGTCGGGGGCCACACCGGTGCGCTGAAAAGCCCCCGGCCAGGTCACGAGTGGTGTAGCGAAGCGTATCACGCACGACCCCGGCGCAGCCCCGTCGACGCCGATCAGCGGCTTGCCCCCAACCGGGGACGGGAAAGCTCGCCCCGCGGCAAAGACCGTTGCCCCACGCCCATTTTGGCGGGCCGGTGAGTGAGACAGCTCACAATCGCGGCCGCGATTGTCACGCCCTGCCGGCCCGCGGTGTCTCAAGGGCACGAGTCCCGTGAGAATAGGAGACAGCTATGACCGAGATGGCCACCCCAAGAACTCATGTCGTCGTTATCGGCGGCGGATACGCCGGAACCCTGGCCGCCAATCATCTGCGGCGGCGCACCGACGTCGACGTCACGCTGGTCAATCCGCGTCCGGTCTTCGTGGAGCGGATCCGCCTGCACCAGTTGGTCGCCGACACCGGCGCCGCGACCGCCGATTACGGCACGCTGCTCGGGGACGGAATCCGGCTGGTCGTCGATGCCGTCGAGCGCATCGCGACCGCCGACCGGCGCGTGCTGCTCGCGTCGGGCGCCGAGCTGGACTACGACTACCTGATCTACGCCGTCGGCAGCTCCGGCGCGGTGCCGTCCGGGGTGCCCGGCGCTGCCGAATTCGCGTATTCCGTAGCCGATCTGGAAAGCGCGCAGCGGCTACGGTATGCCCTTGCCGACCTGCCGCCGGCCGCACCCATCACCGTCGTCGGCGGCGGACTGACCGGCATCGAAACCGCGTCCGAACTGGCCGAGCGGGGACGCTCGGTAACCCTGGTCTGCGGCGGCATCCTCGGTCCGTCGCTGAGCAAGCGGGGCCGGCGCTCGGTGGCAAAGCAGCTGCGAAACCTCGGTGTCAACGTGCTGGAATCCGGCTTGGAACCCATCAGAGCCGCCCAGGTGCGCTGGGATGCGGTGGAGCTTAGCGACGGCGCCGTGCTGCCCAGCGCGGCGACGGTGTGGACGGCGGGGTTTGCGGTGCCGGATCTGGCCGCGCGCAGCGGACTTCGCACCGACGCCGTGGGCCGGCTGCTCACCGACGAGACGCTGACCAGCATCGACGACCAACGCGTCGTCGCCGCGGGCGACGCCGCCGCGCCGTCGGGTCAGCCCTTGCGGATGAGCTGCCAAGCGGCCGGGCCGTTGGGCGCCCAGGCCGCCAACACGGTGCTCAGCCGTGTCGCCGGGCGCACGCCCGCGGTGCTGAACCAGGCGTTCGTCGGGCAGTGCATCAGCCTGGGCCGCACGCATGGCACGGTCCAATTGGCCCGTACCGATGACACCCCGGTGAACATGATCGTTTCGGGCCGGTCCGCGGCGTCCATCAAGGAGGCGATCTGCAAGGGCACGCTGTGGGCCATCCGGCGCGAGGCGGCCAAGCCGGGCTCGTACTTCTGGCTCAAGGGCGGCAATCGGCCCGCCCAGCTGCCGGCCGACCAGCAGGTCGCGCTCCAATGACCGCGGCGTCGAGCGGCGGTGAGCATGCCGAGCGGTTCACGCTGCTGCGGCCGCTGCTGTTCACCATCGCGTACGAAATCCTCGGCTCGGCTACCGAGGCCGACGACGTGTTGCAGGACAGCTACCTGCGCTGGGCGGCGGTCGAATTGGCGGGCGTGCGCGACACCAAGTCCTACCTGGCTCAGCTGGTCACCCGGCAAGCGCTCAACGCGCTGCGGGCCGACGCACGTCGCCGCGAGGAGTACGTGGGCCCATGGCTGCCCGAGCCGCTGCTACTCGACGATCAGGACCCGTCCGCCGACATCGTTCTGGCGGAATCGGTTTCGATGGCGATGCTGGTCTTGCTGGAAACGCTCGGCCCCGACGAGCGGGCGGTGTTCGTGCTGCGCGAGGTGTTCGGTTTCGACTACGGCGAGATCGCCGAGGCCGTAGGCAAGCCCGCGCCGACCGTGCGGCAGGTCGCGCATCGCGCGCGCGAACACGTGCGCGCGCGGCGGAAGCGATTCGACACGGTGGATCCGGAACGCAGCGCGGAGATCACCGCTCAGTTTCTGGCCACGGCGGCCAGCGGTGACGTGCAGGCGCTGATGACGATGCTCGCCCCGGACGCCACCTGGACGGCCGACAGCGGTGGCGTCGTGAGCGCCGCCCGCAGACCGGTTGTCGGCGCCGAGCGGGTGGCCCGGGCGATCGCGGGGCTGATGCGCAGAGCCACGGCCATGGCCGCGCTGCGCGTGGAAATGGTGACCTGCAACAGCGCCCCGGCGGTGTTGCTCTACCTCGGCGAACAGCTCGAAGGGGTGATCACGGTGGAGATTGCGGACGACAAGATCACCAACTTCTACGTGATGCGCAACCCGGCGAAGCTGGCGGGGCTGGCGACCGCTCGCGACATCAGCCGCGGCTAGCTGTGCCGTCTGCGGACGCCTCGGGTGCGAAAATCCGCGACTCTGACAAGCTAGGGCGGTGCGAATCGACCGGCTTGGCGATCTTGGCGCCGCACCCCGGGTGCTGCGCGCGGTCGGGGACGCCGCGACCCGGCTCGGGTTGCCGCCGCCCGCCGCGCTGAGCGGCGACTGGTTCGGCGCGCTAGCGGTGATCGCACCGAGCCTGTCGGCGCAGCCCGTGGACGCCGGCGACGCGTTCGCGGTCCCGCCGGGTTCGCAGACGCCCGATACGGCGGCGGTGGGCGGCGGCTGGGTCGGCTACCTGTCCTATCCCGATCCCGGTGCCGATGGGCGGCCGAACCGGATTCCCGAGGCCGCGGGAGGGTGGACCGACTGCGTTCTGCGCCGCGACCGCGACGGGCAGTGGTGGTACGAAAGCCTGTCGGGTGCACCCATGCCGGGCTGGCTGGCCGCGGCACTTGCGGCGCCTCCGGCACCGGTGCGCGATTGCCGGATCGTCTGGGACGCCGCCGACCGGGCGGCCCATCGAGACGGGGTATTGGCGTGCCTGGAGGCGATCCGCGCCGGCGAGGTCTATCAGGCGTGCGTGTGCACACAATTCACCGGGACGGTCACCGGGGCCCCGCTGGACTTCTTCATCGACGGCTTCGCACGCACTTCTCCGGCCCGGGCAGCCTATGTTGCCGGACCGTGGGGCGCGGTGGCGTCGCTGTCTCCGGAGCTTTTCCTGCGGCGCCGCGGAACGGTCGTGACGTCCAGCCCAATCAAGGGCACCCTGCCACTGGATGCCTGGCCGTCGGCGCTGCGGGCGTCGGCGAAAGAGGTAGCTGAAAACATCATGATCGTTGACCTGGTCCGCAATGACCTGGGCCGGGTGGCGACCGTCGGCACGGTCACCGTGCCCGAGCTCCTGGTCGTGCGGCGCGCGCCGGGCGTGTGGCACCTGGTGTCCACGGTGTCGGCGCGGGTTCCCGTCGAGCTACCGTCCGCGGCGCTGCTGGACGCCGCCTTCCCACCGGCATCGGTGACTGGAACCCCGAAACATCGTGCCCGCCAACTAATTTCGCAATGGGAGCAGCCCCGTCGTGGAATATATTGCGGCACCATTGGTTTGGCTTCTCCGATCGCCGGATGCGAGCTGAACGTGGCGATCCGCACCGTCGAGTTCCACGCTGGCGGCGGCGCCGTCCTGGGCGTGGGCGGCGGGATCACCGCAGATTCCGATCCCGATGCCGAATGGGAGGAATGCCTGCATAAGGCGGCCCCGATCGTCGGGCGGCCGCGCATCGCGACCGCGGCCCCGGTCGGTTAGCTGAGACACCGGTTCAGGAGTTTATGAATTTGCAATAACGTCCGCATCGGGGACCGGGCCCGACTAAGCTTCAGGCATCGCGCCGATCGCGAGTGAATTGCTAGAGGGGTTGTGTCATGAGAACGGCTATTCTCGGCGCCGCGGCTTCTGCCCTGCTGGGTGGGACGTTGGCGGTCACGCCGCTGACCTCGGTCAGCAGTATTCCGCCGCCGGGTGGACCAGCGTGCGCCAACGGCTGCGATCAAGCCGGCGCGGTCCTCATGCCCGAGTCGGCGAAACCCCAAGCGCCGTCCGCGGCGCCGGCCGGCCAGGTGGGAGGGCCGTCTGACCGGCCCGCGGCGGCAAGTCTGATAGCGCCGGGATCGACCGCTCAGGGATCGCCGGGCGCCCACGTGGTTCCCGGGGTCGCTTCGTCGGGCGGCTCCGCCGCTGGCGCGGCCGGCGCACCCGGCGCGGGCGCGCCGGGGCTCGGTGGCGTGCCCGACGTGCCCGGGATGGATCAGGTCGCCGGAACCGCGGCCGGCGTTGGTTCCGTAGTCCAAGAGGCGCAGGCGGTCCAGTCGGTCTGGGGCACCGCCATCGCGGTGCCTACCTCCCTCGTGGGGCTGGCCGGCAGTGGCGCCGGCGTTTTGAGCAGTGTTTCCGTGTCGCTTTTCTACCTTGAGTACGCGGGTATATTGCCTAAGAACCTCAGCCTGCCCTCTGGGCTCGGCCTCTCCTCGATCCCTGGGATTACCCTTCCCACGAGTCTCCAACAGGCGGCCGCTCAGCTCCCCCCGGGTCTGCAATCGACGCTCTCCGGGGCTAGTGTTTCCGCCGCCTCGGCGCGTGTCCCTGGGGCGGCAGCGGCTATCCGGGGCGCGGTGGGGGGTGGCCCGGGGCCGCTGGCGGCCATCCGGGGGGCGACGGGGGGTGGCCCGGGGCCGCTGGCGGCCATCCGAGGGGGTCTCCCGCAGGTGAGTCTCCCGAGGCCCGCGCTACCGAAGACGCCCGGCTGGAGCGCCCTGCCGCATCCCCACCTACCGGGTCCGGCGGCCATCCTGAAACCGCATTGCATCGGGCCGCACCTCGGTCCGATCGGGGCGTGCATCCCCTGACGACGGGCGGCTAATCACTGCTCGCGTGATCGCAGAACCGCATCATAAAGCTGGCGCGAGCGCACCTCCGGATGCGCCGCGGCCACCTCGCTGCAGGCGTCTTTGACGCGCACCCCTGCCGCGACCATTTCCTCCACTTCCGCCAAGAGAGACGGCAGGTCGGCGTCCGGGGTCGCGCCGGCGAGCACGACGGTGATCTCTCCGAGCACACCGTCGGCCGCCCAGGTCGCCAGTTCGTCGAGCGAGCCGCGCACCACTTCCTCGTGCACCTTGGTCAGCTCCCTGCACACCACGGCCCGGCGCGCACCGCCGAGTTGCTCCACGGCATCGCTCAGGCACGCGGGCAACCGGCGCGGCGATTCAAAGAACACGCAGGTGCGCCGTTCGTCGGCCAGCGCGGCAAACCATGTTCGGCGCGCCGACTTCTTGCGCGGAGCGAATCCTTCGAAGCAGAACCTCTCTGCCGGCAGACCGGACACGACCAGCGCGGTCGTCACCGCGGACGGCCCGGGGAGACAGGTCAGCGGAACCCCGGCATCCACGCACGCCGCGACCAGCCGGTAGCCGGGGTCGCTGATCAAAGGCATTCCGGCGTCACTGACCACCAGCACCGTCGCCCCGGCTTTCATCGCGTCGACCAGGGCCGGCACCCGCATGGCCTCGACCCGGTCATACAGGCTGACCACACGGCCGGTGATCGGGGCGTCGAGCGCCTTGGCCAGGATTCGCAGCCGGCGGGTGTCCTCGGCGGCCACCACGTCGGCGCGGGCCAACGCCTCGATGAGCCGTGGCGAGGCATCCGACGGCTGGCCCAGGGGCGTCGCGCCCAGCAATAGGCGACCAGAGGTCATGACGGACAGCCTACGATCGACATGATGACCGCCCCGACCCGCGAAAGCTCCGTCGCCGTGGAGGAGCGTGTGGTGCCGGTCGTCAGCCCCGGCCCGATGGTTCCGGTCGCGGATTTCGGGCCAACCGACGACATCCGCGGCTGGGTCGCGACCGGGGTGATCACGGTGCTGGCGACCGTGACCCGCTTCCTGAATCTGGGTTCGCCGACCGATGCCGGCACCCCCGTCTTCGACGAGAAGCATTACGCGCCGCAGGCCTGGCAGGTGCTGCACAACCACGGGGTGGAAGACAACCCCGGGTTCGGTCTGGTCGTCCACCCCCCAGTCGGCAAGCAGCTCATCGCGATCGGCGAGGCGATCTTCGGCTACGACGGCGTGGGCTGGCGGTTCACCGGCGCGCTGCTGGGCGTGGTGATGGTGGCGCTGGTGATGCGGATCGTCCGGCGGATCAGCCGCTCGACCCTGGTCGGCGCCATCGCCGGCGTGCTGCTCATCTGCGACGGCGTCAGCTTCGTCGCCGCGCGGACCGCGTTGCTCGACGGCTTACTCACGTTCTTCGTGGTCGCGGCGTTCGGCGCGCTCATCGTCGACCGCGATCAGATACGCCGGCGAATGCACGTCGCGCTGCTGGAGGGCCGCAGCGCCGAAACCGTGTGGGGTCCGCGGCTGGGTGTGCGCTGGTGGCGCTTCGGCGCCGGGGTGTTGCTCGGATTGGCTTGCGCGACAAAGTGGTCCGGTCTTTACTGCGTGGTGTTCTTCGGTGCGATGTCGCTGGCGTTCGACGTGGCGGCGCGGCGTCAGTACCAGGTGCGTCGGCCGTGGTTGGGGGCCCTCCGCCGTGACTTGATCCCCACCGCGTACGCGCTGGCACTCATCCCGTTAGCCGTCTACCTGGCCAGCTATGCGCCGTGGTTCGCCTCCGAGACCGCCATTGACCGCCACGAGGTAGGCCAGACGATCGGCGCCCATTCGACCGTGCCGCTGCCCGACGCCATTCGGTCGCTCTGGCACTACACGGCGAAGGCCTTCCAATTCCATGCGGGCCTCACCAACGCCGCGGGCAACTACCACCCGTGGGAATCCAAACCGTGGAGCTGGCCAATGTCATTGCGGCCGGTTCTGTATGCCATCGACCAGCAGAACGTTCCCGGTTGCGGCGCGCAGTCGTGCGTCAAGGCCGAGATGCTGGTGGGAACCCCCGCCATGTGGTGGCTGGCGGTGCCGGTGCTGCTCTACGCGGCCTGGCGAATGCTGGTCCGCCGCGACTGGCGCTATGCCGCCGTCTTGACTGGCTATTGCGCGGGGTGGCTGCCCTGGTTCGCCGACATCGACCGGCAGATGTACTTCTTCTACGCGGCGACGATGGCGCCGTTCCTGGTCATGGCCATCGCGCTGATCTGCGGCGATATCCTCTATGCCCGCAAGCAGAGCTCCGAACGACGCACCCTGGGACTAATCGCCGTCTCCTGCTATGTCGCCGTGGTGGTGACCAACTTCGCCTGGCTGTTCCCGGTGCTGACGGGTCTGCCCATTTCACAACAGACCTGGAACATGGAGATCTGGCTGCCCAGCTGGCGATAGCTACGCCGAGATTGCCGTAAGGGCTGTGGTCGCGGCCGGTAGCACGACCATGGCGGCAATCTCGGCGTGCTGTCAGAGGGTGCACGCATCATGAGCACGTGGCGGGGGTCTTTCTCGGAAGCGAAGCAATAGCACGCGGCACCCTGACCCGCGGCCAACTACGTTGGAATTACCGGAAAGTCCATCGCGATGTGTATCTACCGAAGAACGCGCCCCGGTCGTTGTGGGACGACATCTGCGCCGCCTGGTTGTGGTCCGGCCGTCGGGGGATCATCGCGGGCCGCGCTGCCGCCGCGCTTCACGGAGCCAAATGGGTCGAGGATTTCACTCCGATAGAAGTCGTCGGGCCGTTCAACCACCCACCTCCCGGCATAATCGTTCGTCGCGAGGGAATCGCCCAAGAGGAGCTCGTCAAAGTGCGTGGTCTGCTCTTGACGAACCCGGCGCGCACCGCGTTCGATCTGGCCCGTCATCTGCCGCGCGGTGTCGCGGTCGCCAACCTTGATGCCTTATCGGCCGCTACCGGCCTTACCGCCGCCGAAGTGACACCGTTGATTGACCGCCACAAGGGCGCACGGGGAGTGCGCCGATGCCGAACAGCCCTGTCCTTGATGGACGGCGGTGCGCAGTCGCCGAGAGAAAGTTGGTTGCGGCTCGTCCTCATCGACGCCGGATTGCCGAAGCCTGCCACGCAGATCCGGGTCACCGACGGAAAGCTCCTTGCGTACCTCGATATGGGTTGGGAACAGCCGATGGTGGCACTCGAATACGACGGCGACCAACATCGCACCGACCGAAGGCAATACGTGAGCGACATCCGGCGAGCGGAGGCGCTCGACCGCCTCGGCTGGCACGTGATCAAGGTGATAAAGGAGGACCGGCCCAACGTCGTCGTCCAACGTGCCCGCGACGCGTTGGCGCCCAGATTGCCGTGACGGCTGTGCATCGAGCGTCGACCACGACCACGATTGCAATCTCGGCGCCACACAGCTACAAAGCGTCGCGGGCGACGGGACAGGACATGCACCGGGGACCGCCGCGGCCGGTGCCCAATTCCGACCCCGCGATGGTCAGCACTTCGATGCCCGCATCCTGCAGGCGGGTGTTGGTCTGCACGTTGCGCTCATAGGCGACGACGACACCGGGCGCCAGGGCCAACGTGTTGTTCCCGTCGTCCCACTGCTCGCGTTCGGCGATCACGGGATCTAAACCGGTGTCGATCACGCGCAGCTTGTCGATCCCCATCGCGTTTGCCGCGGCATCGAGGAACGGCGTCTCGTCGCCGATGGTGACGCCGGCCGGCGTGCGCTGGATCGTGAACGCCGAGAGCGTGTCGACGATGTTGGCGTACATCACCACGGTGTCGGTGTCGACCATCGTGCAGACCGTGTCGAGATGCATCTGCGCGCGCCGCTGGGCGATCGGCACGGCGAGCACCGTGTGCGCAAGGTCATCGTCAAAAAGGCTGCGTGCCAACGCTTCCGCACCGGCCGGGGTGGTGCGCTCACCGACACCGACTGCGACCACACCGGGGGCGAGCAGTAACACGTCGCCGCCCTCGACGGGAGCGGTGCGCGACTCGTAGGCGCGCCGCACCCCGGTGAACCGTGGATGATGCGCATAGATGAGATCGGTCAACGACGCCTCGCGAACCCGGGCCCGCAGTGCCAGCGTCGGGATCACCACCCGCGGCCCGATCCATATCGACGAGTCACGGGTGAACACCAGATTGGGCAGCGGATCGATGACGAAATCCCCCCCATGGTGCATGCGAAGCACCAACGACACGTCGGTGCGGGTGGGCGACGGCAGCTCGTTGAAGGTCATGCCGGCCATCAGCACATTGGCCAGCCGCACTGGGTCCAGGCCCCGCAGGTAGGCCGAAAGCTCTTGCGCCAGCGGCACTCCGAGCCGACGCGCGTCGACCGCGGCGGCGACACCCTGCATGCGTGCGGCCCCGCTGTGGGTGAGCGCCTCGGTCAGCAGGTCGGACAGCAGCAGCACCTCCACGCCACGGGCGCGCAGCAGGTCGGCGAACTGGTCGTGCTCCTCCTGGGCACGCGCGACCCAGGGCAGCCCGTCAAACAGCAGCTGGTCGTTGTTGCGCGGATTGAGTCGCGCCAGCTCGGCGCCGGGGCGGTGCAGGATGACGACCCGTAGCGCACCCACCTCGGAGTTGGTGCCCAGCTCGACAACACCCACGGCTAAACGGTAGTCGGTCGGGTCCTCATCGAACTGATGTGCGATAAACTGGGTCGGTGGGGATCGCGGTGCAGGACTCGCTGTTTGAGCACACCGAGCGCAGACAGCTCGGTGACGGCGCCTTCATCGAGGTCCGCACCGGCTGGCTGACGGGTGACCCATCAGTTGAGGAAGGCCTGCTCGACACCCTGCTGGCGACGGTGCCGTGGCGGACCGAACGCCGCCAAATGTATGACCGGGTGGTCGACGTGCCGCGGCTGGTCAGTTTTCACGACCTGACGGTCGAGGATCCGCCCCATCCGGTGCTGGCACGGCTGCGGCGGCGGCTCAACGACATCTACGCGGGTGAGCTCGGTGAGCCCTTCACCACGGTCGGGTTGTGTTGCTACCGCGACGGCTCCGACAGCGTCGCCTGGCATGGCGACACCATCGGTCGCAGCAGCTTCCAGGACACCATGGTGGCGATCCTCAGCCTCGGCGCCACCCGCACCTTCGCATTGCGGCGGCGCGGCGGCGGCCCGTCGTTGCGACTGCCGCAGGCACACGGCGATCTGCTGGTGATGGGCGGATCCTGCCAGCGCACTTGGGAGCACGCGGTCCCCAAGACCGCCGCGTCCGCCGGTCCGCGCGTCAGCATCCAGTTCCGGCCACGCGACGTGCGCTAGGAATGGTTCGTCCGACGAGCGTTCAGCTCCGGACCGCCGCCACCGCCTTGACCAGCAAGTCGCGGGCACGTTGGGTATCGACGGGCGCGACCGGCTGCCCGGGGATTACCAGTGGATTGGCGATGACGATCACCTGGTAGTCGCCGAACTGAGCCGAATAGTCGTACAGCTCGCCGGTCCGGGCCCCCCCGTCCAGCACCGCCTGCAGGACCCGGTGCACGCCCGTGGTGCGAGTCCCGTCGATGTGCGGCGCATCGATCACCTCGATGCCGCCCCGCAGCTGCGCCCCGCTGAATGCCACCTTGGCGCAGTCGTTCCCGGGGTCGTTGAACGGCAGGGCTTTTGAGGTCTCGACGGCGATGACCACGAACCGGTTGCCGTTACCCTCGGCGGAGACGGCGGCCATATTGCCCTGCAAGTCGGGTGGCATTTCCGGCCCCACCGCCACTTTCGCGCAGTTCGCGGGGTCGAAATTCAGCCCATCGGGCAATTTCCGGGAGGACAGCAGCTGGGGATCGATCGCCCTTTCGGAGATGTCGGTGACTTTGTACGCGGGTCCGAAGCTTGATTTCACGTCGGCGACCTTGCTGATCTCGGCCTTCGCCGAGGAGGTATCCGCACCCGATCGAGCAGCCGGCGAGCGCGCACACGGATGCGGTCGCGAGCAACATCTTGAACATCGTGGCCAATCTACCCAAAGCGGACGCTCAGCTGCGTAACGTGGACACCGTTTTGACCAGCAGATCGGCGGCGAATTGTGGTGGCAGCGGAGGGAGCGCCGAACCGGGGTCGGTGGTCAGCGTGGTGAACGCATAGTAATTGCCCAGATACGCGGTGAATGTGTATATGCGCGAATCGATCTCGGTGCCCGCCTCGACGGATGACTTGGTGTCGGCCACCATGCCGAGCGTTTCGACGCCGTCGATGTGCGGGGGGTCGGTGAGGCGGACACCGGCCGTAGTGTGCCCGTCGCTCATGGTCCACCGCGCACATGCCGGGAGGAGGCTGTGGTCGAGGTCCACCGGCCCCGGCAAAGCCACCACCACCGCGTCGACGATGCCACCGGTACCCGACGCGGACACGCCCTGCGCCGATTGGTCGCGTCCGTTGCCAGGGTCGGCGAGCGTCGCGCATTGCGGCGGCTTGACCGTCGCATCGGGTGCAAGGCTCCAGATCACCCGCGGTGCGGCCCCGGCGGGGATGCCGGTGGTCACCTCGTAGTTGGGCGGCAGCTCGCGAACGACCCGCTTGATGTTGGCGGGGTTGACGACAGTGCCGCGCGCCGACGGCGATTTGGTAGGCGTGGCCGACTGCGTGGGGGTGGGAGAGTGCGCGCATCCAGCCACCAGCAATGTGACCACTGGAGTTGCCACCGGGCCAATCCAGAACGGCCGCATGCCGTTCAGCCGACCGCTTCGATTACCTGACGCGCGACGCGCTCGATCGGGTCCGCCACGTCACGACCGAAAACCAGCTGGCGGGGCACATCGATGACCGTGGTGACGACGCCGACGTCGTCGCGCTGCCAATCCGCACCGTAGTGGTCCATGATCGCACGCATCGGTGTATTGTCGGAAAGCATTCGCGCAGAAAATCTTTCGACACCGTCGACCCTGGCGGCGATGGATAGGGCGCTGATCAGAAAGCTGCCGATCCCCCGGCCCTGATAGGCGTCTGCGACGGTGAACGCGATCTCGGCGATCTTCGGGTCACTCTCGTCACGAACGAAGCGCGCGTCGGCCACCGGGTCGCCCTCATCGGTCATCACCCAGACGAAGTGGTCGACGTAGTCGACCTCGGACAGGTAGTGCAGCAACGCCGAGCTGGGAATCCGGGCCGTCATGAACCGCTTGTACAGAGTCTCTTTGGAGAATTGGATGTGGCCGTGCACGGTCCGTTCGTCGTCGCCGGGGAGCACGGGGCGCAGCATCAGGCGTGTTCCGTCGCGAACCTGTACCGGGATCGGTGTGATGAATCCGGCGAGCCGCTGGCGCACGGTGCGCAGCAGGCGCTGCATGACTCCGGGGATCTGCACCATCCGGCCGAAGGCGTCGTTGTCGCCGATCCATCCGGTCAGCCGCTCGGCCGTGGTGACCGTCGCGATCCGCGGTTTGTTCCGCAACAGGGCGATCTCTCCCACGATCGTGCCGGGAGCCGCCAACCCGAGGGCGACCGCGCCGTCGCCTCCGACGCGCTTGATCTCGGCGATGCCCGAAGAGATGAGCAGGAAAGAGACGGCCTGCTCGCCCTGCTGCATCAGCACCTGGCCGGCCGCGGCAACCAGCGGCTGAAGGCAACCCGCCAACGGCGCCAGGTCCTCGGTGGTGCAGCCCTCGAAGACGTCCATCGTCGCGAGGTCTTGTGCCCGCGCGCCGGTCAGTTCGGCCACTGCGATGTCCCCGCCGATCCGTCTTGCCATCTACCGCGCCGGGCCGGTCACTCCCGCACGCGGTCGGACGTGCCCAGGTTATGGGGTATGCCGCGGCCCCGGCAAGGACGGCTTCGACCAGCCGCGGTCACGGGTGTCCGTTGTATGCAAACGTATCTCGGATCAGCCTGCCCCATCGGGCTGCACCAGGAAGTCGACGACGATCGCGGCAATGGCATCGATCGCGCCGATGGCCATGACCTCGTAACCGTGGGTGCTCAGTGTGGGCAGGCACAGCAGTCCCGCGCGCGGGGTCAACCCGTTGGCCTTGGCGTGGGAGGCGTCCGACATGAACGCGCCGAGCACGGCGGCTTGGGGTGCCAGTCCCCGATCAGTGGCGATCCTCATCAACCGGTCGGCGACGTCCTTGTCGTAGACACACAGGGCGTCGCTGTAGCCGACGATCGGACCTCCGGCGACGCTGGTCGCGTACTCCTCCTCGGTGGGCCCGACCTCCAGGGCAACGGTGAGCGTGCCGGGCAGGGAGGCGCTGGCGTAAGAGCCGCCCACCCCGCCGATCTCCTCGTTGGTGGTGAACACGAGGTAGACGTCGTCGACGGGTCGCCGCCCACCATCACGCAGCAGGCGAGCGGCGTGCAGCAGGGCCGTCACCGCGGCGCGATCGTCGAGGAAGTAGCAGCCGACGTAGTCTCCGATCTCGACCATCGTCCGCTTGCTCCGCTCGACGCACACCCGCGTGCCGGCGTGCACGCCGGCGGCGGCAAGCTCCTCCGGGCTGCGGCCGGTGAAGACGTAGACGTGGTGCCAGTCCAACGCCCGGTCGCCTCGGTCGGGTTTGGTTTCCCAGATGCGCGGGCTCTCCTTGGTGGTGTGTTCGGAGCCGAGCGAGAGCACCCCGGTCAACGTCTGGTGGTCGCCCAGCACGGCGACGGGGCCGAGCCCGAAGTTCCCCGGGTACATCGTCCCCAGGTGCGTAAGGTGCAGCGTGCCGTCGGGTTCGATCCGCTTGACGAGCATGGATAGTTCGTCCATGTGTGCCATGACCCGCGTCGCATCGCCGCCTGGCACCGCCGTCGCGGTCGAGCGGTGGTCGTTGCCGGACGCCGCCGCGGCGTCGATGCCACCACCGCCCGAAGCGACATAGCCGATCAGGTTCCCGGCCCCGTCGGTCCACATGTCGTCGACGAACGGTTCCAGTTCGCGGGCACACACGGCACGGACCGCGTCCTCTTGGCCGCATGGCCCGTAGGTCGTCAAAAGTTCTTGCAAGAGCGCGTCGGTGGAATGGGGATCGCGGTGTGGCATCAAGTCCTTTCCGTCATTGGCAAGCGGTGCGCACGGCCAAAGTCCGGCCTGATGGGCCGACGAATGGATCAGTACCCAATCCGGTGCTCGGCAACCCCGGAAGATTCGGCGTGCTCGGCAAACGCCGCCTGCCGTCGATCAGCCGGCCTCGATGGCGGCGACGGTTGCGGCCGCGTCGGGCCCACAAATGCGCTGAAGGTTCACGGTGCCTGCGGTCAGCAACTCGTCGATGCGCCGCTTGAGGTCGCCCGAGGAGAGATGGGCATACAGGTTCGCACCCGGGCAAGAAGTCTGGGCGAGGTCCCGGTGACCGGCCAATGTGTTGCTCGCGATTCGAAAGTTCTGGGCGGCCCAGGCGAATGCCATGGCGGCTCCATGGAGTTGGGCCTCCGTGATCGCTTCTTGGTCGAAATCCCCTTCGCAGAGGACTAGGAAATGGCCCGTTGTGTCGTAGTCCGTCGCAGTGTCGCCCGCAATCTCGGTGCTGCGCAGTTCGTAGATGTTGCCGTTGCGGTCGACGCCGACGTGATAGGCGATGTCGATCCATCCCTTCTGGTCTTGGTGATACCGCTGGTCCTGTCGGAGGTGCTCCGGGGCATTACGGTTGTCGCCGAGGACCACGGCCTCGTGGTGGAGGGTCATCCGGGTGATGGTTTGAGCCCGACCGCCAGGGCGTGCGGGTCGGGCGCCCCAGGCGTCCCGGCACAACATGACAGCCGAAGCTGCGCTGAGCGGGACTACGGGCGCGGCCGATGGCGAGGATGGCGGGCCTGTCGGACTGGGAGTCGAACGAGTCGCGGACTCAGTGACAGACGTCGAACACCCGCCCACCAAGGCCGCCGCGCCGGCGCCACCGGCCAGCCAGAGCAGTCGACGACGGCTGACGGATTCCGCGCGGCCGTCCTGCCGGGCGGACGGAAGTGTGTCCATGATGAACACCATACGAAGCCCAGTCGTCGCTGCGTGCGGGCTTCCTCGATGATGTGACGGTTACTTCCTCGGCGCGCGGGCGCTGAGCTTGTTCGAGGCGTCGTAACTGCGCTTGAACCGGTACCACCAAGACCGGAATCTGACCCGACGACTCGTCGAACTTGTCCGCGTACTTCCAACGTTTTTTGGCGGCTTCGATTTCGGGACGAAGGGCGTGGCTACTCTTTGTTATCTGGACGAGCACGGCGCGTCGGTCGGCGGGTTCGGTGGTCTGGATCACTTTGCCGGCGCGCTGTGACCGCTGAAGCATCTTGGTCACTGTGGACGGGTCGAGACGCAGGACGTTGATCAGGTCGGCCGACACCAGGCACGCCACACCGGCTCCGCCCGACTGAACCACAAGTGGTTCTGCATCGTGTTAGTGCTTGGGGGCCAGAGGTCCTCGGCACCCAAGAAGAACGACAGGAGATCGCGGATGGCTACAGAGATCCAGGATGGCCCCGACGCCATAGTCATCGGCGCGGGGCCCGCTGGTCTGGCCGTCGCGCGCCAACTCGATCATCAGCATGGCATCAAAGCGCTCGTTCTGGACCGCGCAGCGGCCCCGGCGATTTCGTGGCGCACGCGCTATGACAACTTCCGCCTCAACACGACCGGGTTCTTGTCGCACCTTCCCGGACAACGGATTCCGTTGAACGCCGGCCGCTGGCCGACCAAGGAGGACATGGTCCGCTATTTCGACCACTACGTTCAGCGGCAGAACATCGCACTCATGCTCGGATGTGAAGTCCACCACGTCGAACGGGTAGGGGGAGTCTGGCGACTCGACACGTCGTCGGGTGAAATCCGAACCCCGGCAATCGTCCTCGCCACGGGCAACTACAGCGCACCGATCATCCCCCGCTGGCCCGGGCTCAGTCGATTCAGCGGCGAGATCGTTCACTCCGGGGACTTCACAAACGCTTGGCCCTACCGCGACCGCGACGTCCTGGTCGTCGGCGCGGGCAATTCGGCCGCAGACATCGCCGTTCAGCTCGCCAACGACGGCGCGGGACGGATCTGGCTTGCGGTGCGCACACCGCCGCACCTGGTGCGGCGGGCCATGGGACCGTTTCCATCGGATATCTTCCTCGAGCTGTTCTCGAGGGTTCCCGCACGCATCGTCGATCCGGTGATCGGGCGCATGAACCGCCTGATGTGGGGTGACCTGTCGGCCTACGGCTTCCAGCGGCCAACGCTCGGGCTGAAGGCGACGGTGGAGCAGCGAGGTCGTATCCCGACGCTGGCCGACGAGCTCATCGACGCGGTGCGGGTCGGGCGCGTCGAGGTCGTCGGCGCCGTCAAGGCGCTCGAATCCGACGGCGTGATCCTCGCCGATGGCACGTCCGTAGCGCCGCAGGTGATCATCGCCGCCACCGGGTTCGGGACGAATCTCGACGGTTTGGTCGGACATCTTGGCGTCCTCGACGAGCACGGCAACCCGCGCGGCGGGTTTGCCTCGCACGTCGGCGACGGAATGTTCGCGATCGGATATGGCATTCCGTCCAATGGCCCACTCCGGGCGATCCGCCTCAACGCAACGCCATTGGCCCGGGAAGTCGCCGCCTACCTGCAGCGGATTGGTCCATCCGCCCGGGCGCCAGGCGAATGTGCGCCCGCGGATTTCGTAGCGCCAGGGCAGCTCCTCGGCGGCGCACGCTGAGAATATCGCGCGCGAAAAGCAAAGGAATACAATGATTTTACTTTCCACCGAAAAGACCTTCTTCCGTGGCACGGACGGTTACGAAACGGCACGTCGGGCAACGGTATGGAATGGCCTTCTGCCGGACCGTTTTCCGGATGTAATCGTGCAGGCGCACGACACCGACGACGTGGTCGCAGCGATCCGCTATGCGCGGGCCAACGGACATCACGTCGGCGTACGTTCGGGCGGGCACAGCTGGGTGGCCAGTCACCTGCGCGACGGTGGACTGCTGCTCGACGTCAGCCGCCTCGATCACTGCACTGTCGAACCGGATCGGATGACCGCAGACGTCGGCCCGGGCAAGGTCGCCAGCATCTTCGCGGCAGAACTGGATGCACAAGGGCTGTTCTTTCCCGCGGGCCATTGCGAAGGCATCTGCCTCGGTGGCTATCTCCTGCAGGGCGGATACGGCTGGAACAGTCCGGTGCTCGGGCCGGCATGCGAAAGCGTGCTTGGACTGGAGGTCGTCACCGCCGACGGTGAACAGATCTACTGCGACCCCGAAAACCATCCAGACATGTATTGGGCAGCGCGCGGCTCTGGACCGGGCTTCTTCGGTGTGGTCACCTCCTTCAAACTGCGGGTGCACCCACGTCCCGCGGTCTGGGGCACCTGCCTCTACATGTATCCGATCGAGGTCGCCGACGAGGTGTTCACCTGGGGACGCTCGATCATTCCCGAGATCGACGACCGGGTCGAACTGCAGATCCACACTGGGCGCAGCTTTCCCGGAGGCGGGATCGACCAGCCCGGCATCACGATCGCTTCCCCGGTGTTCGCCGACTCGGAGGACGAGGCGATGAAAGCCCTTGCCCCGCTGGGCACTTGCCCGGTCATCGATAAGGCGATCGTCGCCCTTCCCTATGCACCGACAACTTTGGCTAATTGGTATACGGCCGTGATGACCAGCTACCCCAAGGGACACCGCTACATCGCCGACAACATGTTCACGTCGGCTTCCGCCGAAGAACTCTTGCCAGGTATCCGCAAGATCATCGAAACCATGCCACCGCACCCCTCGCACTTCATTTTCACGGGCTGGAACACCTCCCCGGAGCGCGCGGACATGGTGTACGGCTTGGAAGCTGAGATCTACATGGCGCTCTACACCATCTGGCAGGATCCGGCCGACGACGAACGGTATCGCGACTGGGCCGCGTCCAACATGGCGGCGATGTCGCACTTGGCGACCGGCATCTCGCTCGCCGACGAGAATCTGTGCCGGCGTCCGGCGCGATTCATCGCCGAATCGAACATGGCACGCCTCGACAAGGTGCGCTCGGCCTACGACCCGGATGGTCGATTCCACAGCTGGATGGGCGGCGTCTGACCGCTGGCGGCTTGCCTCTGGGCTAACCGTGGCCGGTGTGCCGCGGGTGAACCAAACAGGCGCTTCCATCGTTTAATCAGCAAGGGCGTTTTCAGTCGCCGCAACCTAAATCATCTACGAGACAGCCGCACTGCACGGGCCCGCGATGATGGCCCTGCTGGCCATCCGAACGGCCGCCGGCTACGAAATATTTGACTTGCCAAGAGATCCCAGGAGATGGGAGTTACACGATGATGCCGCTATGGCGGCCCGGGACGCCGCACGGCGGTGACCTACCCGGGCATGACGAGTACGCGATGTGGGATGCCGCATACGTGCTGGGTTCACTGTCGTCCACCGAACGGCGGGAATTCGAAGCGCACCTGACCGGCTGCCCGTTGTGCCGCAGCGCCGTTGGCGAACTCAACGGCATGCCGGCCCTCCTGTCGCGGCTGGATCGTGCCGAGTTGGTGGCGATCGACGAGTCCGATTGCAGTGGCGTAGAACGGCTGCTGCCTGACGAGTTGCTGCCGTCGCTGCTGGCCAAGGTGAACTGGCGACGCCGCCGGTCCCGCATCGTGACTTGGACGGCCGGGACCGCCGCAGCCGCGGTGCTGGCGATCGGTGTGCTTGTCGGCGTTGCGGGCCATTACCCGACATCCGCGCCCACTCCACCGCAGGCGAGCGTGGCGGTTCAGCCGATGGCGCAGGTCGGGACGAAAAGCCTGGCCTCGACTGTCTCGCTCAGCAGCCAGCAGTGGGGAACGTTCATCTCGATGAACTGTGTCTGCCTGGCCCCGTTGAACGCCCATCACGACACGCTGGCGATGGTTGTGGTAGGTCGTGACGGCAGTCACACCCGGATGGCAACCTGGGTGGCGAATCCGGGCCACACGGCGTCGCCCGCTGGCAGCATTTCGACGCCTGTCGATCAAATCGCTTCTGTGCAGGTCGTTTCCGCCGACGACGGCCAGGTGCTCCTTGAGCGTTCGCTGTGACTTACGCCTCGGTGTGAACGGAAGTAACCCGCAGGCCGTGTTACTGGCATCGACATAAGTTAGGTGAGTAGATGTACAGGCAACACAGGGTGGTCGACCATATCGTCGAGCACCTCGCGAGAATCGACAGCGATTACATATTCGGTGTCGACGGTGCCAACATCGAAGATCTTTACGACGCCGCACATTTCAGTTCGGCTATCACCGCGGTGCTGGCCAAGCACGAGTTTTCCGCGGCCACGATGGCCGACGGGTACAGCCGCAGCGGCGCCGGCTTGGGGGTAGTGGCGGCGACCTCTGGCGGAGGCGCACTCAATCTCATTCCGGGCCTTGGGGAATCATTGGCCAGCCGGGTGCCGGTGTTGGCACTGGTGGGTCAGCCCGCGACCACGATGGACGGTCGGGGCAGCTTCCAAGACACCAGTGGCCGCAACGGCTCATTGAACGCCGAGGCGTTGTTCTCCGCGGTGTCGGTATTCTGCCGGCGGGTGTTGACGCCCGCCGACATCGTCTCGGCATTGCCCGAAGCCATAGCGGCGGCGCGAACCGGTGGTCCGGCAGTGTTGTTGCTGCCCAAGGATATTCAGCAGGCGATGGTCGGCGTCAACGGCTACGGTGGTGGCGACCGGCGCGGATTCGAGCGCCCGGGAGCGGGCCCCGGTGATCCACATGCGATCGTGCGGGCTCTGCGCCGAGCGACTGGACCTATCACCATCATCGCCGGCGAGCAGGTGGCCCGCGATGACGCCCGATCCGAACTCGAGGAGCTGCGGGCCCTGCTGCGCGCGCAGGTGGCATGTGTGCCCGACGCCAAAGATGTAGCCGGGACACCAGGTTCCGGTTCGTCGTCAGCGCTCGGTGTGACCGGTGTGATGGGCCACCCCGGTGTGGCCGATGCGGTGGCAGCGAGCGCCGTATGCCTGGTGGTCGGCACCCGACTGTCGGTGACCGCCCGCGCCGGCCTCGACGACGCGCTCGCCGCCGTGCGGACGGTCTCAATCGGCTCGGCACCCCCATACCTGCCGTGCACGCATGTGCACACCGAAGATCTGCGAGGATCGCTGACGATGCTGACCCGGGCGTTGTCCGGGCCGGGCCGGGCAAGGGGACTCCGCGTGCCCGATTTCGTGGCGGACGCCGAACTCAGTCCACCCTCCTTCTCCGGTGCGGGTGTGCGCTACCGCGATGCCATGGTCGTGCTCGATCGCGTGTTGCCCGACGGAACCGACATCGTCGTCGACGCCGGCAACACCGGCGCAGCCGCCATCCATCACCTCCCCGTTCGCCGGGACGGTCGGTTCGCGGTCGCACTCGGCATGGGCGGGATGGGCTACAGCTTCGGTGCCGGTATCGGGATGGCCTTCGGCCGTGCGATGAACCGCGGGCCCAGCGGGCCTGCCCGGCGCACCGTGGTGATCGCCGGGGACGGTGCATTTTTCATGCACGGCATGGAGGTGCACACCGCGGTGCAGTACCGGCTTCCGGTGACTTTCGTACTGTTCAACAACAACGCCCACGCCATGTGCGTGACCCGCGAGCAGCTGTTCTACGACGACCTGTACAGCTACAACCGGTTCGCGCCCAGCCAGCTGGGGGCCGGTCTGGCGGGCATGTTCCCCGGGCTGTCTTCGGTCGACGTGGCCGACATCGACGCACTACCCGCGGCACTGGAACAGGCAATGGCCGTCGACGGTCCGTCCGTGGTCACCGTCGAGTGCTCCGCAGACGAAATCCCGCCATTCGCGGCATTCCTGAACGGACAACCTGCCAATCAGGTTGTCGAACAACAGATCACAACCCCAAAGGAGAACCGATTCCATGTCCCTAGCTAGCGCTTGACGATATCGCCGTCCACAGCGGCACCACCGAGCCGATCGAGGGAGTGGTCCGTATCGAGACCTCGCCGCTCGAGGAGACCGCCCCGATGTTCATGGAGAAGATGCGGTCGGTGTACCCGCACGACGAGGTCTTCGGCAAGTACTGCACGGTCAACGACTACGTCGACTGCCCGCCCGACGAGCTGTTCGAATACTTGGCCCACACCCGCAGCCTCGAGGAGTGGACCTACACGCTGCGTGACTTCACCCCCACCGAGGAGTCCGGGCTCTGGCTGGCCTACGACCGGTTGCTTCCGGACACCACGATCTACACCCGCACGGTGGCCAACGCGGAGGCCCGTACCGTCGACTACCACTGCGCCTGGGACCAGGGCGAGCACCTGTGGATGATCTACCTGATGCGGGTCCTCGACGCGCAGGTGGTGCTCGGCAAGCCCGGTTCCGTTGTGCTGTGGACCAATTGCCGTCACGCGTTCTATGACGACAACCCGCATCCCGAGGCCGCCCCGCCACAGCGCACGGGCTGGGTCGGCGACTTCTGGGACCTATTCGGTGCCGGTCATGGGCTGGAGCTGAACAACCTCAAGTCGATCGCCGAGTACCGCCACCGTAACGGACTGCCGGTCACGCCGGCCTGGATGAGTGCATCATGAACCAACCCACCGTCAGCCTGACCGATGTCTCCACCTACCTGCCCGGCGAACCGGTCGGCGCCGACTACTACGCGCAGTTCGCCGGTTCGGACGACCTGGCGGCCAACCTGATGTTCCGTGCGCCCAAGTTCCGCCATCACGTCGGGCCGGACGAAACCGTGACCGACATGGTCGAGCGGGCCGCACAGGGCCTGATCGAACGGCACGGCCGGGACGTCATTGCCGACGTCGACGTGCTGATCACCCACGCCCAAATGCCCGACGTGCCGTTCTACGGCGGGGGCGGCGGCATCGCGCACCGCTTGGGCATGCGTCCCAATTGGGTGCTGGATCTGCACAACGGCGGGTGCGCGGCATTCGTGCTGGGTCTCAAAGTGGCCCGTCAACTGCTCGCGTCCGGACAAGGGCGCACAGCGCTTATCGCGGTCGCCCAGAACGCGGCGGGCCAGATTTTCGATCAGCCCGGGGTGCGCCGCAAGGCGCAGTCGTCCGTGCCCGGTGACGGCGCCGCGGTTGGACTAGTCACCTTGTCGGACGAGTCGCCGATACTCGACATCGAGTGCCGCACCTACGGCGAATACGCCGGCGACATGACGCTCGTTATCGACCCCGTCCGCAAGTGGTGGCAGCCCGGCCCCGGTGAGGGCTCCATCGGGTTCACCGAAACCAACATCGCCAAGGTGCTCGCTCGCGGCAACCAGCAGGTCCCCGAAGTGGCGCTTGCCGTCTGCGATCGAATCGGCCTGTCGTCCAAGGACATCGACCTGCTGGTCACCAATCAGCCAAACCGGGTGTTCCTGCACAACTGGCGCGAAGCGCTCGAGGTGCCCGAATCGAGACATCTCGATACTTTTGACAAATGCGGCAACCTGTTCGGCGCCGGCATCCCGATCAACCTGGATCATGCGATATCCGGCGGTCAGGTCAAGGCCGGCGACGTCGTGATGATGGCGGCCTTCGCGCACGCCGGCGACTTCGCGGGTGCGGCGGCGGTCCGGTGGGGCGGACGAAGCTGATGCTAAACCTCATGGGGGCGAGTCCCGTCACCGCGGAGATCCTCGACACGCTGCCGAACGCGACCGATCCATTCGCATTGTCGCTCAACGAGAATCCGTTTCCGCCGCTGCCGGCGGTGCGGTCGGCGCTGATCCGCTCGATCGATGTCGCCAACCGGTATCCGGAGTTCCTGCCCGAGCGGCTGCGCCGCTTGATCGCCGGTCATATCGGGGTCCGCGACGAGCAGGTGGTGCTAGGAGCGGGTGCGAGCGGGGTGGTGATGCAGGTCCTGCATGCGGTGACGCGGCCCGGTGATCGGATTGTGTTCAGCGAGCCGACTTTCGACGGGTATCCGATCTTCTCCCGGATGGCCCGCCTGACATCGGTCACTGTTCCGCTCGACGAGCGCGGTCACCACGACCTGGAGGCAATGGCCGAAGCGGCGGCGGACGCCAGCGTCGTCGTCTTGTGTCGGCCCCACAATCCGACCGGCACCCTGGAAGCTGTCGCGGATGTGCACCGATTCCTGCGGCGGGTGCCAGACGAGACGATCGTGCTGCTCGACGAGGCCTACATCGAGTTTGTCGCCCCCCAGCACCGCATCGACGGACCGGACCTGGTCCGGCGCTTTCCGAATGTCGTGGTGTTGCGGACGTTCTCGAAGGCCTATGGGTTGGCCGGACTTCGCATCGGGTACGGGTTCGCGTCGCCAGAACTGGCCGCGATGCTGTGGGGGATGCAACTGCCGTTCGGCATGGGCATCACCAGCTTGGCCGCGGTCGCGGCGTCCTACGACGCCGAAGACCAGTTGCGGCAACGCATTCTGCGTATCACCGGTGAGCGGGATTACCTGTCCCGGCGCCTTCGGGCGATGGGTGTATACACCACCGACGGGCATGCCAACTTCGTTTACCTGCCAGCCGTCGGGCGACCCTGGCGAGAGATATTCGGCGACACCGCGCTGAAGGCCCGCCATTACCCAGACGGCGCTGCACGGATCACCGTGGGAAGCCGCGCGTCCACCCAAGCGGTGCTGGCAGCAGTGGCAACGCGGCCGGCTGACCAAATCGCGTCCTGAAGTGCGGTAGGAAAAGGCGTGGCCCTCATAGCAGTAGGAGGTTTTGAGATGAATCCGTTAGTGACGCTCTACTTTTCAGCCGGCACGTCGTTCGCTGGACTTGGCCTGGTGAAGCTGCAAGCGCGACTCGAGCGGTGGGCTTACGAACGGCACGTAGAGGACTGATGTGAGTTCCGCGAACCTGATTCCAGTGCCCAACGCGCCGTCGACCCGGTCGCTTCGGATCCTCGTTGTCGGGGCCGGGGTGGGCGGCATTTCCATCGCTCGGGGATTATTGCGCGACGGACACGACGTCACCGTCTTCGAACGGCGGCCGGATGTGACGGCGGGTGGCGGCGCCGTCACCATCTGGTCCAATGGCGCGACCGTTCTGGGGCAGCTTGGAGTCGATATGGACGGCGCCGGCCAGCCGCTGTCCACCGTGCGGGTCGTGACAGCCACGGGCCGCCGAGTCACCAATGTGGACCTGACTGCGATCGTGGACCGGCTGGGGGCACCGGTTCGGATGGTCCCACGTCGAGTCCTGCTTGAACGGCTGCTGGAAGGCTTTCCGGTCGATCGCATCCGGTGCAATACCCGTGCGATCGGGGTCGTCAGTACACAAAACGGAGTCCGGCTCGAGTTTGAAGACGGCAGCTCGGCCGAAGGAGATCTGTTGATCGGTGCGGATGGCCTGCACTCGATGGTTCGGGACATCGTCGGCGCGCAACCCGCGGAGCCGACCGGCTGGTGCAGCTGGCAGGGACTGGTCACGCTTCCACACGTCGCCGACAAGCATGTCGCACAAATGATTATCGGCGAGCACGGAAACATTGGCCTGTGGCCGGCCGGAGGTTCGGATGTGCAGTGGTGGTTCGACTTGCCATGGTCGCCCGACTTCGTCAGACCGGGACGTCCGATCGACATGATCCGGGCCAATTTCAAGGGATGGTCCGACTCGGCCGATCGAGTACTCGCGACATTGACTGACGAGGATCTGGCCCGTTCGCCGTTCCCACATTTTCGGCATCCGATCCCCCGCCCGGGCCAAGGCGCGGTTACGTTGCTTGGCGATGCCGCGCACACGATGCCGCCCACCCTTGCGCAGGGGACCAATCAGGCGCTGCTCGACACGATGGTGTTGTGCAAGGCGCTGTCGGATTTCGTGAAGGGCCGCAACGGCGTGCGCGGCAAAAACCGTGATCTCTCGAGCGCGCTGCGCTGGTACGAGAACACCAGGCGACGCAAGGTCAAGGCCGTGTCCTGGGTAACCACGCTGCAAGTGTCCCGCAGTGAGGCCACGCTCAGGCCGGCGGCGATGATCTCGGACCGGTTCATGACCTGGGCACTGACAACGTTTCTGCGTGCGGTGAGCCACCGCCGGATGTCTGCGGAGGTCAGCCGAGACCTCGGGGACGCGACGACCACCCATCTCGTTGGTGTGAATGAATAAATTGAGCAAGTCCTCCCGCACGAATCCCGAAGGTGAGACCATGTCGGCGAGCACCAAGGCGCCACCCGCCAAGCTGGCCCGCGTTGTCGAGTGGATTCGCCACTACCTGTATCGGCTTCATCAACGGCTGACACCCGCGCCGGCAGCGATGATGGAGATGATCATTGCCACCTGGACATCGCAGGCGATCACTGTAGCGGCCCAACTCGGGGTCGCCGATGCCCTGGCCAACGGCCCGTTGCCGATCGAGGAGCTGGCCGCCCAGGTGGGTGCGGACGCGGACGCGCTACGCCGGCTGCTGCGGGCCTTGATCAGCAAGGGCATCTTCCGTCATCGCCGCGACGGACGCTACGAGCTGAATTCCCTTGCCGGCACACTGCGTTCGGATGCACCGATCTCGATGACTTGGGCGGCGCAGTTCTACGGGTCGGCCGAGCAGCGCGAACGCTGGACCCTGATGGTGGATTCGATCCGAACCGGAAGTACGGTCGTCCCGGCATTGCGCGGCAAGGAGAGCTTCGACTACTTCGCCGGGCAGCCCGAGCTCGCCGAACTTTTCAACCAGACGATGACGAGTGTTTCGGTACTGACGGACGGGACGGTCGTCGCCGGCTACGACTTCAGCGCCTACCCCACGATCGTCGACGTCGGCGGCGGGCACGGCCCGCTGCTGGCCGCCATCCTGGCGGGCGCGCCGGCTTCGCGGGGCGTACTGTACGACCTGCCGAGCGTTGTCGCGAGCGCCCCAAACCTGTTGCGCGACCACAAAGTCGCCGACCGGGTGCGTATCGCGGAGGGGTCATTTTTTGACAGCGTTCCGACCGGTGGTGACGCCTACATCCTCAAGAACATCATCCACGACTGGCCCGACGAAAAAGCGGTGCAGATCCTGCGTAACGTTCGCACGGCAGCCGGCCCCCGAGCCACGGTGCTGCTGGTCGAATTGGTCATCCCCAAGCACGACCGTGACTTCCCCGGGAAATGGGTGGATTTGGAGATGCTGCTGAATTTGGGGGCCCGCGAACGCACCGCCGCCGAGTACCGAGAGCTGCTCAGCCAAGCCGGATTCCAGATGACACGGGTGGTGCAAACCGCTTCACCCCTCAGCGTGGTCGAGGCCCGAGCGGCGTAATACAAACCACCATGATGCTGGCGGACCCGCGCTGGTATCTGAACGTTTCGGCGGCCCTCGTCGTATTTATGCGGGGGAGGTAGTTGGCGCCGCCAACGGCCTGGTGCCAAGTTACGACGGATATAACGAAGGAGCGACGTGCTGAACCGAATCGCCCGACTGGCCCTCGCCGCACCACGGCGGATCGTCGCGATAGCGATCCTGGTGATGGTCGGAGCAGCCATATTCGGCATCCCGGTCGCCAAGAGCCTATCGGCAGGTGGATTCGAGGACCCGGGCTCGCAATCGGCCAAGGCGACTCAACTGCTGAGCAACAAGTTCGGCCAGGGCGACATGCAGCTGCTTATCACCGTCAGCGCGCCGACCGGTGCCACCAGCGCGCCGGCCCGCGCAGTGGCCACCGACATCGTCGATCACCTGGCCCACTCTCCCCATGTCGGCAATGTGACGTCGGCGTGGACCGCGCCGCCCGCGGCCGCGTCCTCGCTGATCAGCAAGGATGGCACGTCGGGTTTGATCGTCGCGGGAATCACCGGCGGTGAGAACAACGCCCAGAAGTACGCCCAGACGTTGTCCGACGAAGTTGTCCATGACCATCAAGGCGTCACTGTCCGCGCGGGCGGGATGGCGATGGTCTATGCGCAAATCAACCACCAAAATGAGCGCGACCTGGTGCTGATGGAGTCGATCGCAATCCCGCTCAGCCTCATTGTTTTGGTCTGGGTGTTCGGCGGGCTACTGGCTGCGGCACTGCCGGTGGCCGTGGGCCTCCTGGCGATCGCGGGCTCGATGGCGGTGCTGCGCGTTATCACCTTCAGCACCGACGTGTCGATTTTCGCGCTCAACCTGAGTACTGCGATGGGCCTGGCACTGGCGATCGACTACACGCTGTTGATCATCAGTCGTTACCGCGACGAGTTGGCCACCGGCGCCGGCCGCGACGAGGCGTTGATCCGAACCATGGCCACCGCCGGACGCACAGTGTTGTTCTCCGCGACCACTGTCGCGCTGTCGATGGCCGTGATGGTCCTGTTCCCGATGTACTGCTTGAAGTCGTTCGCCTATGGCGGTATCGCCACGGTCGCGTTCGCAGCGGTGGCCGCGGTCGTGGTGACGCCGGCGGCCATCGTCCTCTTGGGCTCCCGGCTCGATTCGCTGGACGTGCGCCGGCTGGCTCGCCGGCTGTCGCGTCGTCCCGAACCCGTCCCGCGCCCCGTCGAGCAACTGTTTTGGTACCGCTCAGCCAAGTTCGTGATGCGCCGCGCGATTCCGATCGGACTGGCCGTCGTTACGCTGCTGGTGCTGTTGGGTGCCCCGTTCCTCGGCGTCAGGTGGGGCATGCCCGATGACCGTGTGTTGCCTCACTCGGCCTCGGCGCATCAGCTCGGCGACCAGTTGCGCAATGACTTCGGCGACAACTCCGCGAACGCTGTGACGGTCGTAGTCCCCGATGCCCACGGCCTGACCGCCTATGACCTGAACCGCTATGCCGCCGATCTGTCCCGGGTACCGGACGTGTCGGCGGTGAGCGCCCCCGGCGGCACGTTCGTCGGCGGGAACCAGGTGGGGCCGCCCTCGGCTGCCACCGGGGTCGCACAGGGTAGTGCGTTTCTCACCGTCAGCAGTACCGCACCGCTGTTCTCCGGTAGCTCGGCGACTCAGCTGGATCGGCTGCACGCAGTACCCGGGCCGGCCGGCAGGTCGGTCGAAATGACCGGTATGGCGCAGATAAACCGTGACAGCGTGGAGGCCATCACGTCGCGACTGCCGTTGGTGCTTGGTCTGATCGCCGTCATCACCTTCGTGCTGCTGTTCCTGCTCACCGGCAGCGTGGTGCTGCCCCTGAAGGCGTTGGTGCTCAACGTGTTGTCGCTGACCGCCGCTTTCGGAGCGCTGGTGTGGATCTTCCAGGATGGCCATCTTGGCGCGCTCGGAACCACGCCGACCGGGACGCTGGTGGCGAATTTGCCGGTGTTGTTGTTCTGCATCGCCTTTGGGCTGTCGATGGACTACGAGGTCTTCCTGATGTCGCGGATTCGCGAGTACTGGGTGCGTTCCAGGGCCGCGCGGCCGGCGACAGCGGATGCGGGTGCCAGCAATGACGAGAGCGTCGCACTGGGTGTGGCTCGCAGTGCGCGGGTGATTACCGCTGCCGCACTGGTGATGTCGATTTCATTCGCGGCATTGATCGCCGCTCACGTGCAGTTCATGCGGCTGTTCGGCGTTGGTATGACGCTGGCGGTGCTGGTCGACGCCACACTGGTGCGGTTGGTGCTGGTACCGGCCTTCATGCGAGTGTTGGGCAGGTGGAACTGGTGGGCGCCCAAACCCCTGGCCCGGCTGCACGAACGATTCGGGATCGACGAAGGTGGGATGGTCGTCGCCCACCCGGCCCAGCCGGACCCCTGTGAACCGGAGCGGGACCCGCATCCGGCGGGCACCGTGGCGACGGGCCGGCATCGGGCAACCGCCACACGTGTTGGGTTCGGACACGCCGGCCCGCGTGCGCTTCACGACCGTGACCTCGAAGCTCTATCGCATCCCTGATGGGATAGAGCCGCGGGCGACCCTGATCTCGGGAGCGGTCTGGTTCGGGAACCCCGCGAGCGGATCCGCTCCCATCTGTTGGCGCTCAGTAAATCCCGGTGCTTACGCTGTCGCGACGTCCCCGTCCCGCAGCTCGCGTAACGCTGTCCGTAGTCCGCGGCGTCTGCCAGTGTCGGGATCGATACCAAAGCTATCCCGGACACCCGCACGGATTCGGAACTTCAACTCCGAGTGGGTTTCGGGTGAATCGTCGGCGCTGGCTTCGAGCAACTTGTTCGGGAGCGAGAGCTTCAGGATGGTCCAGAACGTCTGCATGTACTGATGCCCAAGGGATCCGGTCGTGTAAGGCAGGTCGTACTTATCGCAGAGCGCTGTGATGCGCTCGGATATTTCGGCGTACCGGTTGCTCGGCAGGTCGGGAAACAGGTGGTGCTCGATCTGGTAGCACAGGTTTCCGCTCATGAAAGCCATCATCCGCCCGGCCTTGAAGTTCGCCGATCCGAGCATCTGCCGCAGGTACCACTCTGCGTGCGTCTCCGCCTCGTATTCCTCGGGAGTGAATTTCTCGGCGCCGTCGGGGAAGTGCCCACAGAAGATGACCATGTACGACCAGTAGTTGCGGATAAGGTTAGCCGTCACGTTGGCGCCCAGGGTGTGCTTCCAGTTCCTTCCCGCCAGAGCCGGGAAGACCACGTAGTCCTTGCCGACCTGTTTGCCGACCTTCTTGCCGATCACACGCAAGTCCCTGAGGACCTCGTCCTTGGATTTCTCGCCCCTGCGGACCTTCGACAATTCCACCCCGTGCAATGCAACTCCCCACTCGAAAAGTGTTCCGAGCAGCAGGTTGTAGACCGGGTTGCCGATATTCCATTTGTCCCAGCGCTGGTCTCGGGTGACGCGGAGCAGCCCGTAGCCCACGTCGTCGTCCATCCCGACGATGTTGGTGTATTTGTGATGCACAAAGTTGTGCGATTTCTTCCACTGCACGCTCGGAGAGGTGGTGTCCCACTCCCATTCGGTCGAGTGAATCTCCGGATCGTTCATCCAATCCCACTGGCCGTGGGTGATGTTATGCCCGAGTTCCATGTTCTCGATGATCTTGGCGGCGGCGAGCATGGCGGTCCCGGCGACCCAGGCGACCTTGTTCCTGCTCGCCATCAAGGCGATTCGGCCGCCCGCCGCCAACGCGCGCTGCAACTGGATGGTCCTACGCACGTACCGCGCGTCCCGTTCACCCCTGGACTCTTCGATGTCGGTTCTGATCGCGTCGAGTTCGCGGGCCAATTCCTCGACGTCGGCCTCGGTGAGGTGGGCGTACTGTTTGATGTCGGTGATAGCCATGCGGCCCTCCTAGATGTTGATGGTGCAGTCGCCGGAAACGGCAGAGATGCACGTCTGGATTCGGTCGCCCGCGCCGTGCTCGGTGCCGGACCGGAAGTCGCGCACATAGCCCGATTCCAGCGGCAATACGCACGATTGACAGATGCCCATTCGGCAGCCGAACGGCATCTGGATGCCCACCTTCTCGCCACCTTCTAACAGCGATGTGGCGCCGTCGAGTTCGATCGACTTATCTGAGATGGCGAAGGTGACCGTGCCGCCCTCGCCGCCTTTGTCGGTGCGGGAGATGGTGAATCGCTCCATGTGCAGGCTGTCCGCGATGCCCGCGTCCGTCCAGACCTTTTCGACCGTGTCGAGCATGGCCGCCGGCCCGCAGGCCCACGCGGAGCGCTCCTTCCAATCCGGAACGACACCGTCAAGCTCGGCGAAGTCGATGTGGCCCATGTCCTCGGTCAGCTGCAGGTGCAACCGGTAGCCGGACTGGGCGCGCTCCAACGCGCGTAACTCGTCGTGAAATATCACCTCATCGGCGACGGGCGCCGAATGGATGTGCATGATGTCGGGACTCTCGCCACGCTGCTTGAGCGAGCGCAGCATCGCTATGACGGGGGTGATGCCGCTGCCCGCTGTCACGAACAGCAACTTGGCCGGCGCCGGGTCGGGAAGTGCGAAATCGCCCTTCGGACTCGCCAGCCGAACCACCGTGCCGGCCTCGACACCGTTGACGAGATGGGACGACAGGAATCCCTCAGGAGTTGCTTTCACGGTGATCGAGATCAGTTTTTTGTCGCGCCGTGGAATCGACGTGAGCGAGTAGGACCGCCAGTGCCAGCGGCCATCGACGCGAAGCCCGATCCCCAGATACTGGCCGGGCCGGTAGTCCCCGGAAAAGCCCCATCCCGGCTTGATTGTCACCGTCGCCGAGTCTTCGGTTTCTTTGCGGACATCGACCACCACCCCACGCAGCTCCCGCGCGGACCACAACGGATTGAGCAACTTGAGGTAGTCATCGGGCAATAGCGGCGTCGTCGCGCGAGCCACCAGCCCGCGCAACACATTGACCTTCGGTGATACTGCGGTTTCGACGTCCTTCGCGGGAGCAGCACTCCATCGCGTCAGGCTCCGCATCTTCAACTCCATACAGCAGCTCCATTGCCTTCAATCCAGATACATGGGATTTCGATTTCAGTGAACACGTGTGCACTGATTACCCCGTCCGTGCAATCGCAAACACCCGTTCTCCCGGCGGCCGGCGACAGCCTCGAACTGTTTCCCGGTTGCGATCAACTTCTGCCAACTTCTGTCTTTCCCCTCTCCGGCACGTAGCATCCCTATATGAGAAGGGCTTTCGTCGTTACATTCGCGGTCGGGTTGATCCTCGCATTGTTCGGTCTGATCTGGGCGCTCCAGGGATTCGGCGTGCTTGGTGGTAGCCCGATGAGCAACACCACGACCTGGTCGGTCATTGGTCCGATCACGGTGCTGATCGGCATCGTGATTGCGATATTCAGTTGGCGGAAACTCTCTTCAAATAGCGCAAATAGTGCGTCATGTCTCCGCCACGGTGAACTCCACCGTGTGCCAGCCGGTGGCGCCGTCCGGGGCGGGACTGGCCCGATCTGCGGTTTGGACAGCTCCGGTGTTGTCGGTGGCGCGCACCGTGATGACGTGTCTCCCAGGGCTTTTCGCCTGCCAGGGGAAGCTCCACAATCGCCACGTCGCGTTGGAATAGCTCGCGCCCGGTTCGGTGGGCTGCCACCCGCCATCATCGATGCGGACCTCCACGGCCCGCACGCCACGATTCTGTGCCCACGCGACACCGCCGAACACCACGGGCCCCAACGGCACCTTCTGACCACCTTTCGGCACGTCGATCCGCGACTCGGTCTTGATGGGTGCACGCGCTGCCCAGCCGTACCGCGTCCAGTACGCCTGTGCTCTGTCGAAGCGGGTCAGCTCCATCTCGACGACCCATTTGGTGGCCGACACGTACCCGTAGAGCCCGGGTACCACCAGCCGGGCCGGGTAACCATGCTCGATCGGAAGCGGCTGACCGTTGAGCCCGACCGCCAGGAGCGCGTAGCGGCCGTCGGTGAGCGCCTCCACGGGCGTGCCGGCGGTGAACCCGTCGATCGACGTCGAGAGCACCATATCGGCGTCCGCGTGCACACCGGCCGCCGCCAGCAGATCAGCCACCCGGTAGCCCGTCCAGACGCCTGTCGAAATCAGTTCGCCTCCAACGGGATTCGACACGCAGGTTAACGTCGTCACCGTTTCGACGACGTCGAAATGGGCGAGGTCGGCGAAGCTGTAGGTGGCTTCGCGGTCCACCATGCCGTGGATGCGCAGCCGCCAGTCACCGTGGCTGAGTTGGGGAACACTGAGTGCGGTGTCCACCCGGTAAAAGTCGGCGCTGGCGGTGATAAAGCTCGGTAGCGCAACGCCTTTCGGTTGCACATCAGCAGGTATTGGTGGCGCCGGTGTGCGCGCGGGGGGGAGTGCGAAGCTGTTGCGGTCAGCGGCCACCGAATGCACCAACCGCGTGATGACCGCGCCCACCACGCCACTCACTACTCCGAATCCGAGCAATCCGAACACGACCAACCCGCGCCTGCCGACATCCGGCTCGTCGTGGTCGGCTCTGTCCTCCGGGTCGCCCGCGGCCGGGCCAGAACCGGCGGGTGAGCACGCGGAGGGCCGCCACGCCGCAGGCGGCGCCCGCGACGGTGGGGATCGTGTCGAGTGCCGTCGCGCCCGGCCGCGACAGCACTGCGATGCATCCGAGGACGCCCGCCGCGGCGATCGCGGCGCTGCCGAGCGGGCGGCGCCGGGTCTCGAGGGTCCCGGCGATCGCAGCGGTCGCGGCGATCACCACCAGCACCACGACGGCCACGAACAGTTTGTCCAGAGAGCCCAGTGTCTGAATCGCCCACTCTTTGATGGGCCCCGGTGTCAGGTCGACGGCTACTGAGCCGATCGCAGTACGCGCATCGGCCCGCGCACCGAACGGGATGCCCACCACCTGGGCTACCCCGAGCGAGACGGACGCGGCGGCGACCCCGGCGATCATCCGCTCATTCGACGGGGCGACAGCCATCGGAGCCACTGTACTCGCGTTCCCCACTCGCCTTCCCCTAAAGACCGCAAACACCTTGCCGTGCAGGCGAACCAGCGACATCGGCATGCTGCCGTCGACCGCCGGCACGGTACTCGTGCTGCACGAGCCGGCTACTACGCCAGAGAGCCGATCGGCTGAGTAAATGGCGTCTTCGAGCGCGCTACCCCGTCGGGATCGTGGTCGGTGCCGTGGTCTTGGACGGTGCCGTGGTCTTGGACGGTGCCGTGGTCTTGGACGTGGTCTTGGACGGTGCCGTGGTAGGAGGTGCGGTGGTCCTCGGCGCATGAGTCTGAGTAGGCGTGTATTGCTTGGTGGGCGGAGCGGTCCACGTTGGCTGCACACTGGTCGTCGTCGGCGGGGGCGGCGGCGGCGGGGGCGGAGGAGGCGGAGGAGGCGGCGGAGGCGGTGCCGGTGTCGACGTGGCGGGTGGACTTGGTTGCTGGCTCGGTGGCGATTGATTGGAGCCGCCCACCAGGACCACGATCACCACCGTGATGAAGAACGCGGCGACAATCGCCGCGCCGATGATTGTCCGACCCCCCTCGGTGTTGAACCATCGTGGGGCACCCGGGTTCGGGTCAGGATCCGTCGTTGGTTGCTCAGCCTCCCCATCCATCCACGGATCGTACGACGTCCGTCCGATTGTGGCCTGTTGAGACGAACGGACGACGAGGCGCGGATCACGGGTCGTCGCACGGCGGCCGTCAATGCAGGCTCAGCTGAGGCCACCGAGCCCAGGCCTAGGACCAGATACCCATCGCGCCATGTCTCGTTCCCTCGGTGTCACGACAGTGTCACAACTGATCCGAAAGTCACCCGCCCAGCCCGCTCAGACGACGTCTACACCTACGGATTAATCCTGCTGGGCCGCACCGCTTTCGCCTGCGCGGCGTTGGACTCGTGATCAGCCTTGATCTGTATCGGCCCCGCGTGGGTTTGTTTCGCCGTAGGCGCTGCATCGGAATCGCCCACGGTGGTTACGGATTTCCATCATCAGTGGTGTGCGAACTGCCACCACCCCACTTCAGATTGCGGATCTTGTAGGCAGCTATCGAGTTATTGTCTGCCGAGATCGATATGGTGCTGCCTTCGCCTGATAGATGTTGTGACGAGCCTTTAACATTCTGCTGTGTAACCGAGTTGTCCCGCTGCGAAACCGCAGATTCCATCTCTGCTACCTCCCCGTCAGGACCGGCGGCTCCTCGTCGAAGCCCCCATAAACCGCAGGCGATAATCCCGCTAAGTGCAGCAACTAGCACGGCCCACCACCACCATCTTGGGTTGTCGATACTGACCTTGTTGATGGCGAAGGCCTCGACCGCGCCGAAGACCGCACCCAGCGCCACCGGCTTCCATTGCTGGGACAGCCACGATCTGGCCGACATCTTGTGGCACCTCGAACAAGTCGTAGTGGCGGTAGCGAACGACGCTCAGACCACCGCCGGTACGGCGGACCCATTACTCGTTAATCATCCGGGTATGGTTCATGCGCCTCTTGAGCTGCGCCATCCAGCCCCGGCTCGGCGCACACCAACCCCACGCTCGTGGGTGGCTCGGGTGACGAAGCGGCGGGGATGCAAAGGATGTTCTCCTGCCCCCTAATAGGGGGAGGGTGTCATGGTCAGACGCATCGTTACGGCTCTTGAACAGTATGAGTTGCTCAGAAAACCCGTTCCCCAAAGATCATCTGCTGGCGGACACCCCGGAGTACTACTGCGAATGCTCGGACGAAGAGTACGAACGTCGGCAAGCCGAAGAGGACGACGCCTGGGACGATCACGACACCGACCTTGACGACGAGTGGGGCTCCCAAAATGATGAGGGTCCCGACCCCAGCCAGGGTGACTGACTGCCCACATTAGGCCGGTACCAAAGGCACCGCGAGAATGCTGTTTAGCTGGGCTGATTTCTGGTGGAGCTAGGGAGATTCGAACTCCCGACCTACTCGATGCGAACGAGTCGCGCTACCAACTGCGCCATAGCCCCTGATCGCTAGCAGGCTACCAGCCGCCGCACCAACCGCCGAACTGCCGGCGTTACTCACCGACCGCGCGCGGCAGATCCCTGGGCCAACCAAACGTCCGCATCGGCATCGCGTTGTCGAGATGCTCGAAAATCGGATCCTCATCGTCGATCTCCAGGACCACCGCACCCGGCCTCCGCAGCCGCGACGGGACCAGGTCGTATTCGCGGTCGTAGGCGTTCTCGACGCCGAGCTGCGCGCGCGCCATCCGCTGCATCCGGCGACGACGCACCTTCTCCTCGATCCGGGTCTGCCGGCGCAGATAGGCCAGGTAGAGCAGGGTCATGGCGGTGGCGCTGCCGCACACCCACCAGGCGGTCGGCGACACTTCGAAAGCGGCGCGTTGCCGAGCCGACCAAGAAGACCGCCATCACCATCAGCACCCGCTTGCGGAAGGTGTATTTGCGGGCGCTGACCGCGGCCGCAGTCTTGGTGTCGAATCGACGCCGCCGCGACCTACCGGGTGCGACGAACTCCGGCGAATCCTCGTCCTCGTCGTCATCCTCTGCGGGCTCCAAACCGGAAGAGTCCTCGACGTATTCGTACCGATCGTCCTGGTCCGCGTCGGCTTCGGTCTCGACGACGTCGACGCCCGGCTCGGCCATCTCGGCGCCTGCTCCCGCCGGAAGCGCCCCGGAATCTTCGACGACGTCGACGTCCAGGTAGTCGGGCTCAGTGGGAGCGTCGTCCGCCGCAACCTGCATGACGACCGAACCCGCGGCCTGCCGATCCCCGGCCTCGTCGTCCTCGCGGCCGGCCTCGCCGTCGTATCGGTCCTCGTCAGCCTCGGCGAGCTCGTCTTCGGGGGCGTCTTCCGGCGTCCAGTGCGGGTCGCTGCGGTGACCCGCGGCCGGGCCAGCACGCTTGAGCAGCCGCGAAGCGACCCCGCCGTTGAGCACCCGGGTCGCCAGCGCCACGTCACTGGTGCGTCGCACGGCGTCGCGTTTGCTGATGAGCATGGGCACCAGCACGAACAGCCAGAGCACCACGAGCGAGATCCACAACAGCGATTGCGGGATGCTTGGCATGTTGAACTGCTCCTAACCGGTCCGGACCCCGCGAGGCTCGTCGGGTGGCCAGCGCGGCCGGGTCACAGTGACCAGCACAATTACACACCTGTAATTTGTCTCTCACAAGCACCAAACGCCACTCGTGTCGCGCTAGCCACAGTGAGCGGTTACCCGGGTCGCGGTCACGCCCAACTTGCGTGACCGGCGCGGACCAGGGTCGATGCCACCGATCCCTGCACCTCTTCGACCGTGATGGCCATCAACAGGTGGTCTCGCCACGACCTGTCGACCTCGAGATAGCGGCGCAACAGACCCTCTTCCCGGAACCCGACCTTTGCCAGCACGGCACGGCTCGCGGCGTTCTCCGGACGCACGGTGGCCTCCACGCGATGCAACATGACGGGACCGAAGCAGTGATCCAGACCCAGCGCCAACGCCGCGGTGGCCACCCCGCCGCCGGTCGCCGACTGCGGCACCCAGTAGCCGATCCACGCCGATCGCAACGCCCCATGGGTGACGTTGCCGATGGTCAGCTGACCGCAGAAGCGCCCGTCGAGCTCGATGACGTACGGAAGCATGCGCCCCTTGCGGGCCTCCGCGCGCAGACCGGAACACAACGCCGGCCATGCGGAAACGGTGTGGCGCATCGCCCAATCGCCATCCGCGCTGGGCTCCCACGGTTCGAGGTGCTTGCGATCGGCCAAGCGGATCCGGCTCCACTGCGCGCCATCACGCATCCGCACCGCCCGCAACCGGACGACACCCGCCGGCGCCCGCAGCGGCCCAACATCCAAGGGCCAACCCGGATGACGAGATGAGTTGGAGCGCAACAGGTTCACGGGCGTGTGCAGTCGTTCCGTTTAGCCGCGCTGCGCCAGGAAGGCGACGTCGACGATCTCGCCGGTGCGAATCTGCTCGGCGCCGCTGGGTATCACGACCAGGCAATTCGCCTCGGCCAGGGTCGCCAGCAAGTGCGATGACGCCCCGGGGGCTCCACCCAGCGCCTGCACCAAATACTCGCCGGTGTCCTGGTCGCGCATCAGCTGACCGCGGAGATACCCCTTGCGCCCGGCGACCGACGTGATCGGCGACAGGGCGCGCGCCTGCACGATCCGGCGCATCGGCTGGCGCTTGCCCAACGACAGCCGGATCAGCGGCCGGACCATCACCTCGAAGACCACCAGGGCGCTGACCGGATTCGCCGGCAGCAGGAAGGTCGGAACGCCCTCGCGCCCCAATTGCCCAAAGCCCTGGACGGATCCCGGATGCATGCCGACCCGGACGACCTCCATCTCGCCGAGCTCGCCAAGCACCGACCGCATCGCCTCGGTGGACGCGCCGCCCACGCCGCCGGCGATCACCACGACCTCCGCCCGATTGATCTGCCCCTCGACGACCTCGCGGAGCTCGTTGAGGTCGCTGCTGACGATGCCGACGCGGTTGACCTCCGCGCCGGCGTCCCGGCCGGCCGCCGCCAGCGCGTAGGAGTTGACGTCGTACACCTGCCCGTTTCCCGGGGTGCGCGAGATGTCGACCAGCTCCCCACCCACGGCCATGACCGACAACCGCGGACGCGGATGCACCAGGACCCGTTCGCGCCCGACGGCCGCCAGCAGCCCGACCTGTGCCGCACCGATGATCGTTCCGGCGCGCACGGCAACGTCACCGGGCTGAACGTCGTCGCCGGCGCGGCGGACATAGGCGCCCGACGGTGCGCCGCGCAGAATCCGCACGCGCGACGTCCCGCCATCCGTCCACCGCAACGGCAGGACCGCGTCGGCCAGGGTGGGCAGCGGAGCTCCCGTCTGCACCCGGGCGGCCTGCCGCGGCTGCAGCCGGCTGGGGGTGCGCGCACCGGCCTCGATCGTTCCCATCACCGGCAGGACCAGTCCGTCATGCCGGCCTTCGTCGCCTGCGGACTCGTCGGATGGTTCGCCGAAGTTTTCGACGTCGACGTCGACTTCGCCGACGCCCAGCACGTCGACGCTGCGCACCGCGTAGCCGTCGATCGCGGCCTGGTCGAATCCGGGCATGGGCCGCTCGGTGACCACTTCCTCGGCGCACATCAATCCCTGCGCCTCGGCAATGGCGACGCGTATCGGCCGCGGCGCCACCGCGGCGGCCGTTATCCGGGACTGCTGCTCCTCCACCGAACGCACAAGCGCGCCTCTCTGCCTCAAGGCCTCAACGGGCGCCGTCTCCAAGCGGACGTCCTCCGGCCAGGAGCGGCGTTATCGCCCGGCTATTGCTCGGTCAGGCCCAATCGCGTCACCAACCATCGCCGCAAATCCGGGCCATAGTCGTCACGATCCAATGCAAAGTCAACCCCAGCCTTCAGGTAGCCGCCAGGATTTCCCAAGTCGTGTCGAGATCCGCGATGCACGACCACATGCACCGGGTGGCCCTCCTTGATCAGCAGCGCGATCGCGTCGGTGAGCTGCACTTCGCCGCCGGCCCCCGGATCAATGCGTTGCAACGCGTCGAAGATGGCGCGGTCGAGCACATAGCGGCCCGCCGCCGCATACATCGACGGGGCGGCTTCGGTTTCGGGCTTCTCGACCATGCCGTTGACCTTCAGCACGTCGGGATTGTCGCCGTCGGGCCCCGGCTCGACGTCGAAAACCCCGTATGCGCTGATCTCCTCGGGAGTCACCTCGATGGCGCACAACACCGTGCCGCCGTGGTCGGCCCGCACCTTCGACATCGTCTCCAGCACACCCATCGGCAGGACCAGGTCGTCGGGGAGCAGCACCATGACGGCGTCCTCGTCCGCGGTCAGCGTGGGCTCCACGCAGCCGATGGCGTGTCCCAGTCCGAGCGGCTCGGCCTGCACGACGGACTCCACCTTGATCAGCTGCGGTGCGCGACGCACCTTGTCGAGCATCGCCTTCTTGCCGCGGGCCTCGAGCGTGCCCTCGAGCACCAGGTCCTCGACGAAATGCGCGACAACCGAGTCCTTGCCCTCGGACGTGACGATCACCAGGCGCTCGGCACCGGCCGCGGCGGCTTCCTCAGCGACCAGCTCGATGCCGGGCGTGTCGACGACGGGCAGCAGCTCCTTGGGCACCGTCTTGGTCACCGGCAGGAAACGGGTGCCCAGACCGGCCGCGGGGACGATCGCCGTAAAGGGGATTTGTGGCCGTGACATCGTTCACACGATAGCGCTCATCGACTTTGGCGCCTCCGCATGGCGGGCGAATACCCATGCTGTCATCGTTGACGCATGCCAAGCGCGAGCAAAGCCGCGTTGCGTGAACAGCTGCTTGCGGCCCGCGGTGGCGTTGCCGACACCGTCCGGGCCGCCGAGGCCCGGATGCTCAGCGAGCACCTGGAGCCCGTGGTGAGCAGCGGCAGCACCGTCTGCGCGTACGTCCCGGTGGGCACCGAGCCGGGATCCACCGAGATGCTGGACATGTTGCTGCGCCGGTCGGGACGGGTGCTGCTGCCGGTTGCGCGCACCACCGGCCCCGGAAATAAAGGCACGCCGCTCCCGCTGCGGTGGGGCGAATACCGGCCGGGCGCGCTCGTTTCGGGGCCGTGGGGCCTGCTCGAGCCGGCCGAGCCCGTGCTGCCGGCCTCGGCCCTGGCCGAGGCCACCCTGGTGATCGTCCCGGCGCTGGCGGTCGACCGCCGGGGGGTGCGGCTGGGCCGGGGCGCGGGTTTTACGACCGCTCGCTGGACGGCCGGGATCCGCAGGCGCGCCTTGTCGCGATGGTGCGCGACGTGGAATTCGTCGACGAGTTGCCCGCGGAGACGCACGACGTCCCGATGACCGATGTGATCACACCGCGGAGCGGGGTCATTGCCCTGCACACCCGGGAATGAGACACCTCACGTGGCGGTTTTAGCACTTGAAACAGTAGAGTGCTAAGAAGGCTGGAATCATCCGGAGGTTTTTGTGCCGACTTATAGCTACGCCTGCACCGAGTGCGACAATCGCTTCGACATCGTGCAGGGCTTCAGCGACGACGCGCTGACGACGTGCGAGAAGTGCTCCGGCCGGCTGCGCAAGCTTTTCAACTCCGTCGGCATCGTGTTCAAGGGCAGCGGCTTTTACCGCACCGACAGCCGCGCGGACGGCGAGAAGTCGAAGGCGTCCGCCAACGGGTCCTCGACCGGCGACGCGGCGTCGAGTTCGGGGTCCGGCGACAAGAACGGATCCACCGAAAAGAGCGGGTCCGGCGACAAGAACGGGTCAAGCGAGAAGTCGAGCAGCAGCGCCACGCCGTCGACGCCGTCCACCGCGGCCGCCTCGACGTAGCGGTTATCCACAACGCGATTTCTGACCGACACCACCGAAGCCGCGCGGCGCTTACCGTTGCGGCGTGCGGGAATCATCGCTGAATCCAACGCTATTGCGCCGGATGTCGACGTCGTTGCGCCCGGACTGGACTCGCACGGTGCTGGCCCGGCGCGTGGCCGCCGGCGGGCTCGTCGTGTTGGCCGGCATCGCCACGCTGCGGTCGAATCCGGAGGGTGACCGCGCCGACGTCGTGGTGGCCGCGCGCGACCTGCGCCCCGGCACGGCGTTGACCCTCGATGATGTCCGGGTCGAAAAGCGTTTGGCGGCAACGGTTCCCGACGGTTCACAAGCCAACGTTCGTGCCGTTGTCGGTTCGACGCTGGCCGGCCCGACGCGGCGTGGCGAGGTGCTCACCGATGTCCGGCTGCTCGGCAGCCGGCTGGCCGAGGCCGCGATCGGAACGAAGGCCGGGCCCGGCGCCCGCATCGTGCCGCTGCATCTGGCGGACAGCGCGCTGACCGACCTTGTTCGGGTGGGCGATGTCGTTGACGTGCTGGCCGCGCCGACCACCGACGCGCAGGCGACGGGCCAGGCACTCAGCCGGGTCGTGGCCACCGACGCGGTTGTGGTCCTCGTGTCGGCCAAACAGAAGGTCCAGGCCGCCGACAGCGACCGCGTAGTGTTGGTCGCGCTGCCGGCTCGCGTGGCGAACACGGTTGCAGGCTCGGCGCTGGGTCAGACGGTAACGTTCGTCCTGCACTGAGTATCTGGCCTCAGCCCAGAAAGGACCTCCCCAATGCTCAAAGGGTTCAAGGAGTTTCTCTCGCGGGGCAATATCGTCGACCTGGCCGTCGCCGTGGTCATCGGTACTGCGTTCACCGCGCTGGTCACCAAGTTCACCGAAAGCATCATCACGCCGCTGATCAACCGGATCGGTGTCAAGCCGAACTCCAGCGTCGGCGCCTTGAAGATCGGCATCGGCGGCGGTCAGGCCATCGACCTGAACGTCCTGCTGTCGGCCGCGATCAACTTTTTCCTGATCGCGCTGGTTGTGTACTTCTTCGTCGTCCTCCCCTACAACACGCTGCGCAAGCGCGGTGAGGTCGAGCAGGCCGACGACGCCCAGATCGTGTTGCTCACCGAAATCCGCGACCTTCTCGCGCAATCCGATGGGGAATCGTCCGGCAAGCACGGCGGGGTCGCCACGACACCCACCCCGAGCCACGGACCCCGCGCGGACGCCGAAGCACAGTGACCCGGCACTGCGAGTTGTCGGGCGGCTAGATCTCCAGGCTCGACAACTGGCCGATGATCTGCGCGGCGAGCGGATTCAGCGTCGCCATTCCGTCGCGCACCGCGTAGCGGGACCCGGCGAGGTTGACCACCAACGTACTTCCGGACACTCCGGCCAGACCGCGCGACAATCCGGCATCGATGATTCCCGCGGACAGCCCCGAAGCGCGGATGGCCTCTGCGATACCCAGGATCTCCCGATCCAGAATGTCGCGGGTGGCCTCCGGCGTGACGTCGCGTGGGGTGACGCCCGTCCCGCCCACCGAGACCACCAGGTCCACCCCACCGATCACCGCGGTGTTCAGCGCGTTGCGAATCTCGACCTCGTCGGCCGCGACCGCCACCACACCGTCGACAACGAACCCCGCCTCGGTCAGCAGCTCGGTCACCAGCGGACCACTATGGTCCTCCTCGCCCCCGTGCGCGGTGCGGTCATCGACCACCACGACCAGGGCCCGGCCGACTACCAACTCGGCACCCGCTTCCATGGGTGCAACGGTATATCCCAGTTCCGACACCGGCTCATCGACTCTCATCACTGATCCGCCTTGCCCAGGGTGACCTGGACTGTGCGGCTCCCGCCGCCCTGATCCTGATAGGTCAGCGCTACCTTGTCGCCGGGCGCTTTGGATCGCACGGCGGCAACCAATGCGTCGGCGCTGCTGATCGGGCGGTCGTCGACCTTGGTGACGACCACATTCTTGGGCACTCCGGCCGTCGCGGCCGCGCCGTTCGGCACGACCTCAACGACCTTGGCGCCCGGGGTGCCCTTATCGCTGGTCACCTGCACGCCGAGCGAGGCGTGCGTCGCCTTGCCGGTGCTGATCAACTCGTCGGCGATGCGCTTGGCCTGGTCGACCGGAATCGCGAAGCCCAGGCCGATCGAGCCGCTCTGGGCATCCGGTGAATCGGCGCCCAGGGTCGCGATGGCCGAATTGACGCCCACCAGCTGGCCGCTCATGTTGACCAACGCACCACCGGAGTTACCCGGGTTGATCGCGGCATCGGTCTGAATCGCGTCCAGCACTGTGTTTTGGTTACCGGACTCACCGGTCGTGGACACCGGGCGGTTCATCGCGCTGATGATTCCGGTGGTCACCGTGCCCGACAGACCCAGGGGTGACCCGATCGCCACGACCGGCTGACCGACCCGCAGGTCCGACGACGAACCTATCGTGATGGGAGTGAGGCCGGACATGCCCTGCACCCGGATCACTGCAATATCGCTGGTGGGGTCGGCACCGACCACCGTGAACGTTGCGGTACGGCCGTCGGAGAAGGTGACTGTCGTTTTTGGTGCCGGACCGCCGGGACCGCCCGGACCGCCGGGCCCGCCAGGAGGACCACCCGGACCACCCGGACCACCGGGCGCGGCAGGAGCGGGCGCCGGCTTGGCCGCGGCCGCGACCACGTGGTTGTTGGTCAGAATCAGCCCGTCGGCCGACAGGATGACGCCGGAGCCCTCTTCTGACTGACGACCCAGATCGGTCTCCAGCATGACGACGCTGGGCACCACCTTGGCGGCGACCTGTTCGACGGTGCCCGGCGGCATGTTCGCGGCCGGGACGCTGGGAGCGGCCCCCGGGATGATCCCGTGGCCGTTGCCGGCCGCGGTGTGCGTGCCCAGCTCGACGGCTGTTGCAGCGGCGCCGCCGATACCGGCCGACACCACCGCGACTGCCAACGCGCCCACGACCAACATGCCTGCGCGGGAACGTTTTTCGGGCATCGGCGCGATTGGGGGGCCCATCGGCCGCAGCATCCCGGGAATTGGACCCGTTGCGGCGGGGCCGGTCATCGGGCCCAGCCCCGGGCCGCCCGGAATGGGACCCGGCCCCGTGCCCCCGGGTAGCCGGACCCGGCCCGGTACCGCTGAATGGCTCGTAGGGCCGGCGGTACGGCGACATCGGCGTCGTGTGAGTCGGCGGCTGAGCCGGCTGGGCCGGCTGGGCGGACGGCGGATAGCGCCAATCGAACTGCTGGGTGTACGGCTGCTGGTGCCCCTGTGCAAACGCTGGGGGCACAGGCTGATTAGGCCCGGCAGGGTATCCCGGCTGCTGCGGCGGTGGCGAATACCTCGGGTCATTCGTCATGTCGCTGGGTCGCTCTTCCTCTACTACTTTCGGCCGATGTCGGATCGACTCGGCTCGTTTCTAACAGTAACTGCAGGACTACCTTGCCCGCGCGGACTGAGAGTCCACTGAGATAACGTTCGCGGAATCCCGAGAGTTCTCCCCGTTGCCCGCCGCGGGCTCGAAGGGTTCGGTCTCGGCCACGATCTTACTGTCGTCCGCGCGCGTCTGGTATGTCGAAACCGGCATCGGCCGGCCGGGAAGCAGCACATAAATCGATGTGCCCGGGGGCTGTCCTCCCGGCACGGTGTCCTCGACGCGAAGCAATCCACCGTTGTTGAGTACCACCTTTTTGACGATCGCCAACCCAAGTCCCGAACCGGGCAACGCGCGTGCCGTCGTCGATCGGTAGAACCGCTCGAACACCAGACGTCGCTCGTGCGGTGGAATCCCCGGGCCGTGATCGGAAACCACCAACTCGGCGTGCGACGGGTCGAGTTGTCTCATCGTTATACCGACATGGCCGCCCGGCGGGCTCCACTTGGCCGCGTTGTCCATCAGGTTGAGCACCGCGCGCGAGAGCCCGGCGGCGTCGCCGTAGACCTGCCATCCGACCGCTTCGACATCGAAGTGAATGTCATTGCGCCGCCGCCTAACTCGCTCCAGGCTGCGATCGATCACCTCGGACATGTCCACCGGCTCGTGCACCACCTGACCGGCGTCGTCGCGGGTGAGGTCCACCAAATCGCCCACCAGCGTGGACAATTCCTCAATCTGCGCGAGCACATCGGCACGCAGTTCGACCATCTCCTGCTCGGGTAGCCGTGGCGCCCCCGGCTCCATCGAGGCCATCAGCAGTTCGACGTTGGTGCGCAGCGACGTCAGCGGGGTGCGCAACTCGTGTCCGGCGTCGGTGACCAGCCGCGCCTGCCGCTCCCGGGACTCGGCCAATGCCCGCAGCATCAAGTTGAACGCCTCCGTGAGCCTGGCTAATTCGTCACTGCCGAATACCGGGATGGGCCGCAGGTCGTCGGTGCGCGCCACCCGCTCGGCGGCTTCGGTCAGGCGAGCCACCGGACGCAACCCCGCCCGGGTGACCATGCCGCCGGCCACCGCGGCGACCGCGACGCCAATGCCGCCCACGAGAAGCAGCACCCAGCGCAGTTTCGTCATGACCGCTTCAGTCGGCTTGAGGCTCTTGGAGATCAGCAGTGAACTGCCGTTGGGCAGATGGATGGCAAGGATTCGTTGATCCGACGCGGTGCGGCTCGCCATGAACAATTCGCCGCGGATGACGGCCTTCTCGGTGGGGCCGACGGGCAGGGTCTGGCCCGGCTGGTTGGCGGTGTAGATCGTGTGGCCCGGGTTCACCAGCATCGCGTTGACGTCCGAATAGGCGGTGCCCTCGATGGCCTTTCCGGGGTCGGCGGCCAGCGAACCGCTGGCGATCAGCAGCTGCGCCCGGCTCTGCAGTTGGTTGTCGATATCGCCATAGAGCGCAGCCGAGATCACGGCGTAGACGGCGAATGCCATCAGCACGACGACCATCGCCACCATCGACATCGCCAGCAGCATTACCCGCCACCGCAGGGACAACGAGCTGGGGGCCCGCAGCGGTGCGTGCCGGTGCCGATGGATCATCAGGGCGGCGTCTCCCGAAGGACGTAGCCCACTCCGCGCACCGTGTGGATCAGCCGCGGCTCACCATCGGCTTCCGTCTTGCGACGCAGATAGCCCACGTAGACCTCCAGCGCATTGCCCGAGGTGGGAAAGTCGAATCCCCACACCTCCTCGAGGATGCGGCCGCGGGTGAGCACCCGGCGCGGATTGGCGATCAACATTTCCAGCAATGAGAATTCGGTGCGGGTCAGGCTGATCCGGCGTTGCCCGCGGGTGACTTCGCGGGTCACCGGGTCCAGGGTCAGGTCGGAGAACGTCATGGCCACCGACTCGGCGTCATCCTCGGGCTTGGTGCGGCGCAACAGCGCCCGCATCCTGGCCAACAATTCTTCGAGGGCGAACGGCTTCGGCAGGTAGTCATCGGCGCCGGCGTCCAGGCCGGCGACCCGCTCGGAAACCGAATCCCGGGCCGTCAGCACCAGGATCGGCAGGTCGTCGCCCGTGCTGCGCAGGTGACGGCACACCTGGAGGCCGTCCAACCGCGGCATCATCACATCCAGCACGAGCGCATCCGGCCGATCGCTGGCAATCATTTCGAGCGCCTCGACCCCGTCGTGAGCCAGCTCGACCGAGTACCCGTTGAAGGCCAGCGACCTGCGCAGCGACTCGCGCACCGCACGATCGTCGTCGACGACAAGTATCCGCACGGCCACTAGTTTCGTCCTAGCGCCTGAGAGCGGCCTGAGAGGCGCGCCGCGTATTTGCCGAGATTAACGGCGGTCGAGATCGATGAGACCGAGGCGGGCGGCCTTGAGCAGCCTGCGCGGCACCTTGTGCTTATGGCCCGCCACCGTCACACCGACCAGCTCGGTCCGGGTGGCCTTCCACTGCGCGCGACGGCTTCGGGTGTTCGCGCGCGACATCCTGCGCTTGGGTACGGCCATGGTCGGGCCTAACTCCTCGGTTGGGTGGGGCTAGTCGGGCATGTCCCACGGCATGGCCCACCGGGCCGAACGTGCGACGATTGCCTATCAGGATAGTCGGTGGCCCGCTGGGCGCCAAAATGGGCGCCCACCGCGAAAGGCGCTTCCACCCGGCCGGGCGCGCACAGCACGCGTGCCGACAGCGACCAGGCCTCCTTGACGTGACACCGGCGGTACCGGCTAACCTACCGGTTGGTTGGTTGATTGGAGGAGCGGATGGCCTCTGCTGGTGGTCCCGGCCCGGTCCGGATCGCGAACTGCTCGGGGTTCTACGGCGACCGGCTGTCGGCGATGCGCGAAATGCTCACCGGCGGCCTGGACGATCCGGTGCACTACCTCACCGGCGACTACCTGGCCGAGCTCACCATGCTCATCCTCGGCCGCGACCGGATGAAGCACCCCGACCGCGGCTACGCCAAGACCTTCCTGACCCAACTCGAGGACTGCCTGGGTGAGGCGTGCGACCGCGGGGTTCGCATCGTCGCCAACGCCGGCGGCCTCAACCCCGCCGGGCTGGCCGACGCGATACGCACGCTGGCCGAGCGACTCGGCATCCCGGCCCGGATCGCCCACGTCGAAGGTGACGACCTGCAGCCGCGCGCGGCGGAGCTCGGGCTGGGCACGCCGCTGACCGCGAACGCCTACCTGGGCGCATGGGGCATCGTCGATTGCCTCAGCCGCGGCGCCGACGTCGTCGTCACCGGCCGGGTCACCGACGCTTCGGTGATCGTCGGGGCGGCGGCGGCACACTTCGGCTGGGGCCGCAGCGACTACGACGAACTGGCCGGCGCCGTGGTTGCCGGCCACGTCATCGAATGCGGTGTCCAGGCCACGGGCGGCAACTACTCCTTCTTCACCGAAGTCCCCGACCTGACCCACGCCGGTTTCCCACTGGCCGAGGTCCACCACGACGGCTCGTCGGTGATCACCAAGCATCCGGGCACCGGCGGCCTGGTCAGCGTCGACACGGTCACCGCGCAACTGCTCTACGAGATCACCGGCGCCCGCTACGCCAACCCCGACGTCACCGCCCGGATGGATTCCATCGAGCTGTCCCCCGACGGCCCCGACCGCGTGCGCATCAGCGGTGTGCTCGGCGAACCGCCGCCGCCCACCCTCAAGGTGTCGCTGAACAGCATCGGCGGCTTCCGCAACTCGATGACCTTCGTGCTGACGGGCCTGGACGTCGAGGCCAAGGCCGACTTGGTTCGCCGGCAGCTCGAGGCCGCGCTCACCGTCAAGCCCGCCGAGCTGCAGTGGTCCCTGGCCCGCACCGATCACACCGACGCCGACACCGAAGAGGCCGCCAGCGCGCTGCTGCACTGCGTCGTCCGCGACCCCGACGCCGCCAACGTCGGGCGCCAATTCTCCTCAGCTGCAGTGGAATTGGCGCTTGCCAGCTATCCCGGCTTCCACGTGACGGCCCCGCCGGGCGAAGGCCAGGTCTACGGCGTCTTCACCCCCGGCTATGTCGACGCCAAGCAGGTGCCGCACGTCGCGGTGCACGCCGACGGCACTCGCGTTGACATCCCTTGCGCCACCGATACTTTGGAGTTGGCACCCGCCGATCCCCCGCCGTTGCCCGAGCCGCTGCCGGCCGGCCCGGTGCGCAGGGTGCCGCTGGGCCGGATCGCCGGGGCCCGCAGTGGCGACAAGGGCGGATCGGCCAACGTCGGGGTCTGGGTGCGCACCGACGACCAATGGCGCTGGCTCGCCAACACGCTGACCGTCGACCTGTTCAAGGAGCTGCTGCCCGAGGCCGCGGACTTCGACGTCACCCGCCACGTGCTGCCCAATTTGCGAGCGGTCAACTTCGTCATCGACGGCATCCTCGGCCAGGGCGTCGCCTATCAAGCGCGATTCGACCCCCAGGCCAAGGGGATCGGCGAATGGCTGCGCGGCCGCTACATCGACATCCCGGAGGACCTGCTGTCATGAGTATCTGGACCACGCCGGAGCGCGAACAGCTGCGCAAGACGGTGCGCTCGTTCACCGAACGCGAGATTCTGCCCAACGTCGGCGAGTGGGAGCGCACCGGCGACCTGCCGCGCGAACTGCACCGCCGCGCCGGGGCGGCCGGGCTGCTGGGCGCGGGCTTGCCCGAGGCGGTCGGCGGTGGCGGCGGGGACGGCGTCGACTCGGTGATCATCTGCGAGGAGCTGCATCAGTCCGGCGCCCCGGGTGGGGTTTTCGCGTCGCTGTTCACCTGCGGCATCGCGGTTCCGCACATGATCGCCTCCGGAGACAAGCGGCAGATCGACACGTATGTGCGGCCGACGTTGGCGGGCGAGAAGATCGGTGCGCTCGCCATCACCGAGCCGGGCGGCGGTTCGGACGTCGGGCACCTGCGCACCGCAGCGGTCCTGGACGGCGATCACTACATCGTCAACGGCGCCAAAACCTACATCACGTCGGGCGTACGGGCCGACTACGTCGTCACCGCGGTGCGTACCGGTGGCCCTGGCGCGGCCGGGGTTTCGCTGCTGGTGGTCGACAAGGGCACACCCGGCTTCGAGGTCAGCCGCAAGCTGGACAAGATGGGCTGGAGGTCGTCCGACACCGCCGAGCTGTCCTACGTCGACGCGCGCGTGCCGGTGGCCAATCTCGTCGGCGCCGAGCACAGCGGCTTCGCCCAGATCGCGCAGGCCTTCGTCTCCGAGCGCATCGCCCTTGCCACGCAGGCATATTCGGGCGCGCAGCGGTGCCTGGACCTGACGGTGCAATGGTGCCGCGACCGGGAGACGTTCGGCCGCCCGCTGATCTCGCGCCAATCGGTGCAGAACACGCTCGCGGACATGGCCCGCCGCATCGACGTGGCCCGGGTCTATTCGCGCAGTGTGGTGGAACGCCAGCTCGCCGGAGAGACCAACCTGATCGCGGCGGTGTGCTTCGCCAAGAACACCGCGGTCGAGGCCGGCGAATGGGTCGCCAACCAAGCCGTCCAGCTGTTCGGCGGCATGGGCTACATGGCCGAATCCGAAGTCGAACGCCAATACCGGGACATGAGGATCCTGGGCATCGGCGGCGGAACCACCGAGATCCTGACCGCACTGGCCGCCAAAACCCTTGGATATCAATCATGATTACACCGCCTCCTCCACATCGCTTCGCTCTGCATCGTCGGCGGCGGTCATGACGGTGCTGCGGTCCACGCTCGACCCGAAATCCGCCGTGTACACCGACGCCGCGTCGGCGGCCACCTCACGGCTCGACGAGATCGACGCCGAATTCGCCAAAGCGCTTGGGGGCGGCGGAGCCAAGTATGTCGAGCGCCATCACGCGCGCGGCAAGCTGACGGCGCGGGAACGCATCGAGCTGCTCGTCGACCCGGACTCGCCGTTCCTGGAACTGAGCACGCTGGCAGCCTATGGCAGCGCCTTCCAGATCGGCGCCAGCAACGTCACCGGTATCGGTGTGGTGGAAGGCGTCGAATGCATGATCGTCGCCAACGACCCCACCGTCAAAGGCGGCACCAGCAATCCCTGGACCTTGAAGAAAATCCTGCGGGCCAATCAGATCGCATTCGAAAACCGCCTCCCCGTCATCTCGCTGGTGGAATCCGGCGGCGCCGATCTGCCCACCCAGAAGGAAATCTTCGTCCCCGGCGGACGGATGTTCCGCGACCTGACCAGGCTGTCGGCGGCGGGCATCCCCACCATCGCGCTGGTGTTCGGCAACTCCACCGCCGGTGGTGCGTACGTGCCGGGTATGTCCGACCACGTGGTGATGATCAAGGAACGCTCGAAGGTGTTCCTCGCCGGCCCACCGCTGGTGAAGATGGCGACCGGCGAGGAATCCGACGACGAATCCCTGGGTGGCGCCGAAATGCACGCCCGCATATCGGGTTTGGCCGACTACTTCGCCGTCGACGAGCTCGACGCGATCCGGATCGGACGTCGCATCATCGCCCGGCTGAACTGGGTCAAACAGGGACCCGCACCCAAACCGGTGACCGAGCCGCTGTCCGACACCGAGGAACTGATCGGCATCGTGCCCGCGGACTTGCGCATCCCGTTCGACCCTCGCGAGGTGATCGCCCGCATCGTCGACGGTTCCGAATTCGACGAATTCAAGCCGTTGTACGGGTCTTCCCTGGTGACCGGCTGGTCCCAGTTGCACGGCTATCCGCTGGGCATCCTGGCCAACGCGCGCGGCGTGCTGTTCAGCGAGGAGTCGCAGAAGGCCACCCAGTTCATTCAACTGGCCAACCGTTCCGACACACCACTGTTGTTCTTGCACAACACCACCGGCTACATGGTGGGCAAGGACTACGAAGAGGGCGGCATGATCAAGCACGGCTCGATGATGATCAACGCCGTGTCCAACTCGACCGTCCCGCACCTCTCGCTGCTGATCGGCGCGTCGTACGGTGCGGGCCACTACGGGATGTGCGGGCGCGCCTACGACCCGCGATTCCTGTTCGCCTGGCCCAGCGCCAAATCCGCGGTGATGGGCGGTGCGCAGCTGTCCGGGGTGCTGTCGATCGTGGCGCGCGCCGCCGCCGAGGCCCGTGGGCAGCAGGTGGACGAGGACGCCGACGCCGCGATGCGGGCGGCCGTCGAGGGCCAGATCGAGGCCGAGTCGCTGCCGATGGTCCTGTCCGGGATGCTCTACGACGACGGCGTGATCGACCCGCGAGACACCCGAACCGTGTTGGGGATGTGTTTGTCCGCCATCGCCAATGCCCCGATCAAGGGGACGTCGAACTTCGGCGTCTTCCGGATGTGAGCCCGATGGCAATTACTCGAGTACTGGTAGCCAACCGCGGCGAGATCGCCCGACGGGTCTTCGCGACCTGCCGGCGGCTCGGGCTGGGAACCGTCGCGGTGTACACGGAACCCGACGCCGAGGCGCCGCACGTCGCCGAGGCCGACGCCCGGGTGCGGCTGCCGAAGACGAACGACTATCTGAATGCCGAGGCGCTCATCGCCGCGGCCCGCGCCGCCGGCGCCGACGCGGTGCACCCGGGCTACGGATTCCTTTCGGAGAACGCCGAGTTCGCCGCCGCCGTGCAGGACGCGGGCCTGACCTGGGTCGGGCCACCGGTGGACGCGGTAAGGGCGATGGGCTCCAAGATCGAGTCCAAGAAGCTCATGGCGGCCGCCGGGGTGCCCGTGCTCGACGAACTCGACCCCGACGCGGTCACCGAAGCTCAGCTGCCCGTGCTGGTCAAGGCTTCCGCGGGCGGCGGTGGCCGCGGAATGCGGGTCGTGCACGAATTATCCTCTCTGCCATCGGAAGTCGCCGCGGCCCGGCGTGAGGCGCAGTCCGCATTCGGCGACCCGACCGTGTTCTGCGAGCGCTACCTGCCCACCGGACACCATGTGGAGGTCCAGGTCCTCGCCGACATCCACGGCACCGTGTGGGCGGTCGGGGAACGGGAATGCTCGATTCAGCGTCGCCACCAAAAGATCATCGAGGAGGCGCCGTCGCCGTTGGTGGAGCGCACACCCGGCATGCGGGCCAAGCTTTTCGACGCGGCCCGGCTGGCCGCCGGCGCGATCGGCTACACCGGGGCGGGCACGGTGGAGTTCCTCGCCGATGACTCACCTGGTGGGCAAGGCGAGTTCTACTTCCTGGAGATGAACACCCGGCTGCAGGTCGAGCACCCGGTCACCGAGGAGACCACCGGCCTCGATCTCGTCGAACTGCAGCTCATCGTTGCCGAGGGTGGCCGGCTGGATGCGGAACCCCCAGTAACCCACGGGCATTCGATCGAGGCCCGGCTCTACGCCGAGGATCCCGCGCACGGCTGGCAACCCCAGGCCGGCGTCGTGCACACGTTCGAGGTGCCGTCGGTTCGGACCGAGTTCGACTCGCTGGGCCGGCGGACCGGAATCCGGCTGGATTCCGGGATCGTGGACGGATTCACGGTGTCGATCCATTACGACCCGATGCTGGCCAAGGTCATCTCGTACGCCCCGACGCGCCGGCAGTCAGCGCTGGTCCTCGCCGACGCGCTGGCTCGCGCCCGCGTGCACGGCATCCGCACCAACCGCGACCTGCTGGTCAACGTGCTGCGGCACCCGGCATTCCTGGACGGCGCCACGGACACGGCGTTTTTTGACACCCACGATCTTGCGCGGCTCTCGGCGTCGCTGGCCGACAAAGGCGTGGTTCGTTTGTCGGCCATCGCCGCCGCGCTTGCCGACGCCGCGCACAATCGCGCGACGGCCGCGGCGTTCGGCTCGATCCCCAGCGGCTGGCGAAACGTGCCGTCGGGCTACCAGGTCAAGGGTTACCGGGACGACGACGGCGACGAGCACCGAGTCGAATACCGTTTCACCCGAACCGGATTGACGCTTCCCGGTCCTGAAGGCAGCGCATCGGTACGTCTTATTTCGGCCACGGCAGACCAGGTCGTGCTCACCGACGGCGACGGGGTGGCCTGCAGCTTCGCGGTTTCGCGATACGACCAAGACCTCTACATCGACTCGGCACGCGGGCCCGTTCACCTGGTCGCGCTGCCGCGCTTCCCCGAGCCCGGTTCGACCGTCGAGAAAGGCTCTCTGATTGCGCCCATGCCCGGCAACGTCATCCGCCTCGGCGCCGAAGTCGGCGAGACCGTTGCGGCCGGTCAGCCGCTGATCTGGCTGGAGGCCATGAAGATGGAGCACACCATCACCGCGCCGGCCGACGGCGTGCTCGCCGAGCTCAACGTCGGCACCGGTCAGCAAGTCGAAGTTGGCGCCGTCCTGGCAAGAGTGGAAGCGCCGCAAGCAGAAGGAGATCCACAGTGACCGACACCAGCTTCATCGAAAACGAGGAACGCCGGGCCCTGCGCAAAGCGGTATCCGAGTGGGCGTCCAACTACGGCAGCGAGTATTACCTGGAGAAGGCGCGCAAACACGAACACACCACCGAATTATGGTCCGAGGCAGGCAAACTCGGCTTCCTCGGGGTGAATCTACCTGAGGAATACGGTGGCGGCGGCGCCGGAATGTACGAGCTGTCACTGGTGATGGAGGAGATGGCGGCGGCGGGTAGCGCGCTGCTGCTGATGGTGGTGTCACCCGCCATCAACGGCACCATCATCAGCAAGTTCGGCACCGAGGAACAGAAGAAGCGCTGGATTCCGGCGATCGCCGACGGATCCCTGACGATGGCGTTTGCGATCACCGAGCCGGACGCCGGATCCAACTCACACAAGATCACCACCACCGCCAGACGCGACGGCGGCGACTGGATCCTCAAGGGCCAGAAGGTCTTTATCTCCGGCATCGACCAAGCGCAGGCGGTGCTGGTGGTGGCCCGCACCTATAAAGACACAGGGGCCAAGTCCGAATCGCTACGCCCCGCGTTGTTCGTGGTGCCCACCGACGCGCCCGGCTTCACCTACACCCCAATCGAAATGGAGCTGATCAGCCCCGAACGCCAATTCCAGGTATTCCTCGACGACGTCCGGCTGCCGTCGGATGCCCTCGTCGGGGCCGAGGACGCCGCCATCGCACAGCTCTTCGCCGGCCTGAACCCCGAGCGCATCATGGGCGCGGCTAGCTCGGTGGGCATGGGACGGTTCGCGCTGGAAAAGGCCGTCGGCTACGTCAAGACCCGCAAGGTGTGGTCGACACCCATCGGCGCCCACCAGGGGCTGTCACATCCGTTGGCGCAGTGCCACATCGAAGTCGAACTCGCCAAGCTGATGCTGCAGAAGGCCGCCGCGCTCTACGACAGTGGCGACGACATGGGCGCGGCCGAGGCCGCCAACATGGCCAAGTACGCCGCCGCCGAGGCGGCCACCCGTTCGGTCGACCAGGCCGTGCAGTCGATGGGAGGCAACGGGCTGACAAAGGAGTACGGCGTCGCCGCCATGCTGACCTCCGCCCGGCTGGGCCGGATCGCCCCGATCAGTCGCGAGATGGTGCTGAACTTCGTTGCGCAGACATCGCTGGGCCTGCCCCGTTCCTACTGATGGACACACTCGTCGAATACGCCGGCCCGACCGATGCTTCGGGCGCGTTCGCGCGGCTGACGCTGAACTCACCGCATAACCGCAACGCGCTCTCGACCGCTCTGGTCGGCCAGTTGCATCAGGGGCTGCGCGACGCCGCGTCGGACCCGGCAGTACGGGCGGTGGTGCTGGGCCACACCGGTGGCACGTTCTGCGCGGGTGCGGACTTGAGCGAGGCCAGCGGGGGCGACCCCTTCGAAATGGCCGCGGCCCGGGCCCGGGAATTGACGGCGCTGTTGCGCGCCATTGTCGAGTCGCCGCTGCCGGTGATCGCCGCCATCAACGGCCATGTCCGGGCCGGTGGGTTCGGCCTGGTCGGCGCCTGCGATATCGCGGTCGCCGGTCCGGACAGCACCTTCGCGCTGACCGAGGCCCGGATCGGCGTCGCCCCCGCGATCATCTCGCTGACGCTGCTGCCGAAGATGTCGGCGCGGGCGGCGGCGCATTACTACCTGACCGGCGAGACGTTCGATGCGGCGAAAGCCGCGGAAATCGGGCTCGTCACGATGGCGGCCGACGACGTGGAAGCCGCGGTGCTGAAGCTCGTCGCCGACGTGGTCCGCGGTTCGCCCCAGGGTCTTGCGGCATCGAAGGCACTGACCACGGCCGCCGTCCTCGAAGGCTTCGACCGCGACGCCGAACGGCTTACCGAGGAATCGGCCCGGCTGTTCGTCTCCGACGAGGCCCGCGAAGGCATGCTGGCGTTCCTGCAGAAGCGTCCGCCTAGTTGGGCAAACGTCTAATGGCCCGCTGACAGTACCGCCAATTAAGCGCTGCCTGGGAGGAAGGTTGCAGTTTCGCCAACCTACTTGCAGCAAAACTTGGACGTCGTACGCTCGTGGATGATGAGCAACTCAGCGCAGCGCGACACCAACGACACGCGTGACGAATCGTCCCGCGCTGCCGACACGGATCGCATACAGCTTGCGCAGTTGCTGACGTACGCGGCCGAGCAGGGCCGCCTGCAGCTCAAGGACTATGAAGACCGCCTGACCAGGGCTTATGCCGCTACCACGTATGAGGAGCTGGATAGGCTCAGGGACGACCTGCCGGATGCGGTATTCCCGCGCAGGGGCGGCAAACCCAATCCGGCGCCGTCCATGTTGCTGCTGGCCCTGTTGAGCGGATTCGAGCGGCGCGGCCGCTGGAACGTGCCGAAGAAGCTGACCACATTCACGTTCTGTGGGAGCGGGGTGGTGGATCTACGCTACGCGGACTTCACTTCGACCGAGGTTGACATTCATGCGATCTCGATCATGGGCGCGCAGAGTATTCTGCTGCCGCCCGAAGTCAACGTCGAGATCCATGGCCACGCTGTGATGGGCGGCTTCAAAAGCAGCGTCATCGGCCAGGGCGCGCCGGGCGCGCCGAAGGTGAATATCCACGGCTTTTCGCTCTGGGGCGGGGTGGGCATCAAGCGCAAAGCCCGCAGGCCCCGCGGTTAGGCAACCAACTTCCCTGGCTACTCCGGCACGTAGCTGAATTTGTCCGGGTTGGGGCCGTGCCTGCCCGCTTCGCCCTTGTCCAGCGCCGAGATCGTGTCCATTTCGGAGCCGTCGAGATCGAAGTCGAAGATCTCGAAGTTGGATTTCATGCGCTCCGTCGATACCGACTTGGGAAAGACGACGTCGCCGCGCTGGATGTGCCAGCGCAACACCACCTGCGCGGGCGATTTGGCGCGGCCGTCGGCGATGCGGTTGATCACCGGATCGTCGAGCACGTCGCCCTGGGCGATGGGTGACCAGGCCTCGGTGACGATGCCGTGATCGCGTCCGTAGGCGCGGACCTGCTCATTGCCGAAGTACGGATGCACCTCGACCTGGTTGACCGCGGGGACGGTGCCGGTCTCGTCCGCGAGTCGATCCAAATGCGGCGGCTGGAAGTTCGAGACACCGATGCTGCGAGCGCGTCCGTCCTTTGCGAACTCTTCGAGGACTTTCCAGGTGGAGACGAAATCACCACCGTAGAGCATCGGCAGCGGCCAATGAATGAGGAACAGGTCGACGTAATCGGAATCCAGAGCTTCCAGCGTTTTGTCGAACGCACGGCGCGCATCGTCGGGCTTGTGAAAGCCGTTGTTGAGCTTGCTGGTAACGAAAACGTCGGCGCGGTCCAGGCCAACGTCGCGAATGCCCTGGCCGACTTCCTTCTCGTTTCCGTACATCTCCGCGGTGTCGATGTGTCGGTATCCGATCTGCAGGGCCGCCCTGACGGCCGCGGCGGTCTCGCCCGGGTCGATCTGAAACACACCGAAACCAAGCTGCGGGATTCGCACACCATCATTGAGTTCGATCGTCGGAACCTCGGTCATGGGCTTCCTCCTTCTCTCGTCCATCCGATCATCCGTCATCCCGGTCGCCGAAATCGTCGGCGCTGATACCCATTAACGACCGCCCGCCAGCACCACTCCCCGAATACCTGCCAGCCGCAATTCGGCGGGTGGTTCTAGCGACGGCGTCGGGACCGCAGGTAGTCACCCACCACGGCTGCGCCGAGGCCGTCGAGATCGGGCACCACGACGCGTCCCTCGACGCGGCGGGCGACCTGGTCGATAAACCGCGCCAGGCCGGGGTCGCTGCCCAGCCGGAAGATCGTCACCTGAGCGCCGAGCCGGGCCATGTCGTCGAACCCACGCACGGTATGGGCGATGGTCCTCGGATGCGGCGGGTAATCGAAGAACACCGCGGAACCCGCCCCCTCCCCGTCAAAGTCCTCCAGGTGAGCCGTCGGCTCACCATCGGTCACCACCAGCACGACGGGCTGCGCGTTGGGGTGCCGGCGCAGGTGACGACCAGCCAGCGCCAGCGCGTGGTGTAGGTTGGTGCCCTGCTCGTAGACGCCCTCGAGGCCCGTGAGCTCCGCGGCGGTCACCGTCCTGGCGTAGCGGCCAAAGGCGATGATCTGCAAGGCATCCGAGCGGAACCGCGTGCACACCAGGTGGTTGAGCGCGAGCGCCGTCTGCTTCATCGGCAGCCACCGATTCTCCATCACCATCGAAAACGACGTATCGACCAACATCGCCACCGCGGCCTGCGTGCGGGTTTCGGTCTCGGAGACCTCGACGTCGTCGACGGAGATCCGGATGGAGCCGCCCGGGCCGCCGGAGCCGTCCACGGTCGCGGTCCCCGCCTGCCGCAGCACCGCGTTGGTCAGCGTGCGGGAGATGTTCCACGGCTCGGTATCACCGAACTGCCAGGGCCGGGTCGCACCGGTCAGCTCGCCGGCGGCCCCGGCGCGCCGATGGTCACGCTCGCCGTGGCGCCCGGAAAGCTGTTGGGCCACATCGCGTAACGCCGTCTCGCCCAGCCTGCGCATGGCCTTCGGGGAAAGTCGCCATTGGCCGTCGGAACCACGATCCAGGAAACCCTGATTGACCAGTGCGCGTTCCAATTCGGCGAGGGTTCGGGCATCGATGGCGGCCTGGTCGCCGAGCTGGCGTGCCAGCGCGTCGAGGTCAACGTCATCCATGGTGGCGCCCGGATAACTCTGCGACAGCTGCTCGGCAAGCTGCTCCAGCTCGGCGATGTCGGACAGTGCCTGGGTACCCTCGCCCATGCCGAACGGGTTCTCGCCGGAGAACTCCTGGGACCCGGTCCAGTCTTCGCCCGGCCGCGCGGCCTGCAGGTGCGCATCGAGCCGATTCAAAGCTTGCATCAACGCGGGCGAGCCAAATGCCTGCTGCGCCAGGGCATCCAGCTCGGCGCGTTGCTCGGCACTCAGGCTGTTGCGGAAGCGTTGCGCGGCGGCGGCGCGCTTGGCCAGCGAGTCCAGCAGCTCATCGACGCTGCGCGGGTTCTCCGGGAAGAATTCGCCGTGCTTGCCCATGAACTCTTCGAAATCCTGTTGCGTGTCCTCGCCGCGGGCGTGCTTGTCCAGCAGCTGGTTGAGGTCGTCCAACATCTCGTTGACGCGCTGGCGATCCTGGTCGGTGGCACCCTCCAGCGCTTGCTTCATGCCGGCAAACCGTTGGTCGAGCATCTCGCGGCCAAGCAAATCCTTTATCTGCTCGTACTTTTGGCGGGCTTCCGCGCTGCGCCAGTCGTAGTCGGAGAGCTCCTGGACCGCCTTGGCCGGCGACGCCGGCAGTGCGTCCAGTTGCAGCTCGCTGAACCGCGCATCGTCGTCCAGGGCGCGGGCCAGCTCCTTGCGCTCGGCCAGCACAGCCTCGTCGAGCAGCTTCTTGATCTCTTGCAGCGTGCCATCTAAGTTGTTGCGGCGCAATAAATCCCGTCGGCGCCGGTTCGCCTCCGCAGCCAAGCGGTCGGCCCCGGGCATGTTGTTGGTGCCGCGGCGCAGCAGCTCGGACAGCGCACGGCGCGGCGACGTCCCGCCCATGACGTCCTGCCCGATCTGTTCGAGCGCCTCGCGCAGATCCACCGGTGGAGCCAGCGGGTCGGGGCCACCGGTGTACGCCGAGTATCGCGACGAATGGCTTTTAGCCATAAACGGTTTGGCCCTCCCCGGACACCTTGTCGATTCGCTTGGCCAGGTACAAAGCCTCCAGCGCGAGCTCCAGCGCCGCCGCGCGCTCGCCTTCCGATTCCGCGCCCAGCTTTTTCGCGATTTTGTCGATCACCGGCAGCCCCGGCACCGCGGCCAGCACGTCCTTGGCCGAGACTCGCTCGCCCGTCGTCACCGCCGAACCGGCCTCGACGGCGGACACCAGTGAGCCGACGTCGACGCCGCCGAGCACCCGCGACGCGGTATCGGCGGTCGCGCGGCGCAACAGGTGCTCGAGCACCGCCTGTTCGCGACCTTCCTCGCCGGACTCGAATTCCAGCTTGCCCCGCAGCACGTCGATGACCGTGCCCAGGTCGACCACCCGGGCCACCGGATCGGTTTCCCCCAGCATCGCGCCGCGGTGCCGGGCGGCGGCCGCGACGGTCTCGGCCGCCGCGATCGCGAACCGGGCCGACACGCCCGATCGCTGATCGACCGAACTGGACTCCCGCAGGTACCGGGCAAACCGGGCCATTATCCTGGAGCAGGTAATCGGGCACCTGCGCGCTCAGGTGCGCCTCCTGAACGATCACCCCCATCTCCGCCTCCAGCTCCAGCGGATAGTGGGTGCGGATCTCGGCGCCGAAGCGGTCCTTAAGCGGGGTGATTATGCGACCCCGGTTGGTGTAGTCCTCGGGGTTGGCGCTGGCCACCACTAACACGTCCAGCGGCAGGCGCAGCGTGTAGCCGCGAACCTGGATGTCGCGCTCCTCCATGACGTTGAGCATCGACACCTGGATGCGCTCGGCGAGGTCGGGCAGTTCGTTGACCGCGACGATGCCGCGATGCGCGCGCGGGATCAGCCCGTAGGCGATGGTCTCCGGGTCACCGAGGCTACGGCCCTCGGCGACCTTGATCGGGTCGACGTCGCCGACCAGGTCGGCAACGCTGGTGTCCGGGGTGGCCAGCTTCTCGGTGTAGCGCTCGCTGCGGTGCTTCCACTCCACGGGCAGGTCGTCGCCAAGCTCGTAGGCTCGCCGGATCGACCCCGGCGTGATCGGCCGGTAGGGATGCTCACCGAGTTCGGCCCCGCCGATCACGGGTGTCCACTCGTCGAGCAGCCCGGTCAGCGCCCGCAGCAGCCGGGTCTTGCCCTGACCGCGTTCGCCGAGCAGCACGAAGTCGTGACCCGCGATCAGCGCCCGCTCCAGCTGGGGCAATACGGTGTCGTCGAAACCAAGGATCCCGGGCCAGATGTCGCTGGTCTCCGGGCCCTCGGCCAGCGCGGTCAACAGATTTTCGCGGAGTTCCTGCTTGACTCCCCGTTCACGATGACCGGCGGCACGCAGTTCGCCGACGGTGCGGGGCAAGTTGCTCGGTGATGGCACCACTCCACGCTACGCGTTGCCCCGCTGCGTCACTCGGCGAACGTTCAGTGCGCGAAGTGGCGCGCCCCGGTGAGGTACAACGTGACGCCGGCGCCGGCCGCCGCCGCGGTCACCTCGTCGTCGCGCACCGATCCCCCCGGATGCACCACCGCCTTGACTCCGGCGGCGGTCAGCGTCTCGAGTCCGTCGGGGAACGGGAAGAACGCATCCGAGGCCGCGACCGCGCCGCGGACCCGGTCACCCCCGCGCGCGACGGCCAGTCGAGCGGCGTCGACGCGGTTGACCTGACCCATCCCGACGCCGATGGTGGCGCCGTCGGCGACGATCACGATCGCATTGGACTTGACCGCACGGCAGGCGCGCCACGCAAAGACCAGGTCGGTCAACGTCGTCGGGTCGGCCGGTGATCCGGTCGCCAGGGTCCAGTTCACCGGGTTGTCACCGTGCGCGTCGAGCTGGTCGCGCTGCTGCACCAAGAGCCCCCCGCTGATCGGCCGCAGCTCGGTACCACCGGTCAGCGGCTCGGAAGCCAACAACACCCGGATGTTTTTCTTGCGCGTCAGTGCGTCCACGGCGCCCGGAGCATAGGCGGGTGCGACGATCACTTCGGTGAAGATGGTGCTCACGTACTCCGCCATCTCGACGCTGACTTCGGTGTTCGCCGCGATCACTCCGCCGTAGGCGCTCAGTGGGTCGCATTCGTGGGCCTTGCGGTGCGCGTCGGCGACCGAAACCGACGAGATCGCGATCCCACAAGGGTTGGCATGCTTGATGATTGCCACGCATATCTGTTCGTGGTCAAAGGCGGCCCGCCAAGCCGCATCCGCATCGGTGAAGTTGTTGTAGGACATGTCTTTTCCGTGCAGCTGCTCGGCCTGCGCCAGGCCCGGCCAGGCGCCGGGGTCGCCGTAGAGCGCCGCCTGCTGGTGCGGATTCTCGCCGTAGCGCAGCATCGCCGTGCGGCGCCAGCTGCCGGCGAGCCACTGCGGAAAAGCGGTGGGCGGATGCTCGGGCGCCAGCGTCGACTCCATCCAGCCCGCGACGGCGATGTCGTACTCCGCGGTGTGCTGAAACGCCAGCGCCGCCAGCCTTTTGCGCTGGGCGAGGGTAAATCCGCCGTCACGCACGGCGGCAAGCACTCCGTCATAACCGAGCGGGTCGGTGACCACCGCCACGCTGGGGTGGTTTTTCGCCGCCGCGCGGACCATGGACGGACCGCCGATGTCGATCTGCTCGACGCACTCGTCGATGCCCGCACCCGAGTCGACGGTCTCGCTGAACGGATACAGGTTGACGACGACCAGTTCGAACGCGCTGATCCCGAGCCGCTCGAGCGCCGCGGCGTGCTCGGGTTTGCGGAGATCGGCCAGCAGGCCGGCGTGCACCCGCGGGTGCAACGTCTTGACCCGGCCGTCGAGCACCTCGGGGAAGCCGGTCAGCTCCTCCACGCGTGTCACCGGAATACCTTTGTCGGCAATGGTTTTCGCGGTCGAGCCGGTCGAGACGATCTCGGCGCCCGCCGCGGCCAGGCCCTGGGCGAGTTCTATCAGCCCGGTCTTGTCGTAGACGCTGATCAACGCGCGCCGGATCGGCCGTTTTGTCGCGCTCAGTGCGTCGTCGGTGCTCATGCTGTGCTCATCCCAAGGTCGCCTTTCGTCCGATCACGGCCAGGCCGCCGGTCGCGATCGCGGCCACCACGTCGACCAACAGGCGTCGTTCGGTGACTTTGATGCGTTCATGCAGGGTCTCTTCGTCGTCGCCGTCGAGCACCGGGACGGATTGCTGCGCCAAGATCGGCCCCGTGTCCGTACCGGCATCTACCAGGTGCACCGTACAGCCTGTGACCTTCACACCGTAGGACAATGCGTCGACCACTCCGTGCGCACCCGGGAACGCGGGCAGCAGCGCCGGATGCGTGTTGACGACACGTCCGTGAAAACGCGAAAGGAACTGTGGCCCAAGGATCTTCATAAAACCGGCAGACACGATCAGATCGGGTGAGTGCGCGGCGGCGGCGGCGGTGATGGCCGCGTCCCAGGCAGCGCGGTTCCGATGATCGGCCAGCCGGACGGTGAAGGCGGGCACCGAGGCCGCCGCGGCGATCTCGGTGGCCGGGCAGTCGCGATCGGCACCGACGGCCACCACGCGGGCCGGGTAGTCGCCGACCGCCGCGTCGATCAGTGCCGCCAGCAGCGAACCGGTGCCCGATGCCAGCACCACCACCCGCGCCGGCGCGCTCGGGGGCACGTGGAGCGGTTGCTGCACAACGGCGAGCCTAGTCTGGCGACGATGCGCGCCGGCACGGCACGCTGAGGAGCCGGACAATTCGATCGAGTCTGCCTGGCGACGATGCGCGCCGGCACGGCACGCTGAGGAGCCGGACAATTCGATCGAGTCTGGCGACGATGCGCGCCGGCACGGCACGCTGAGGAGCCGGACAATTCGATCGAGTCTGGCCGGCCGGCGCGCCGACTCTGCGTCGAGCGCTTCATCGCCTGGCGTGTCGCCTCGGTCAGCGCGGACTCGATGCCGTCAGCGCAGACCGGGTTCGTCGGTCGGCGACTCGTCGTCGTCCGACGCATCCTCGGTTGCCACACCGTCCTCCTCCGCCACAGCGTCCTCGTCTGCGGAGTCGTTCGGCTTATCGAAGAGCCCCGCAAAGTCCGCCGGTTCATCCGCCGGTGGGGCCGGGGCGGGTTTGGGCCGCCGGGGCCTTTTGAGTCGTATGGGCCTGATTCCGCCGGCCATCACGACCGTCATCCAGCCAACGACCGCGAACCAGAAGAACGCGCCGCCCAACAATGTCCCCTGGTCGACGCCGACCTGGCCGAAGTTACCCAGCCGGCCGCTTCCGCCGTAGGCGAGCAACGACATCACCAACGCCCCGGCGGCCGACGCGACCAATAGCTTGGCCACCGCCGGAAGCAGCGGCAGCGCACGCCGCGCGCATTGTTGACCGACCGCAACACCGGACGCCGCGCCGACGACGAGCAGTGCCACCCACACCGGCCCGAGCGGCGGCGTGGGGACCGCGGCCAGGATCGGCAATGCCGGGACGTCGCCGCCGAACACGGTGAACGAACTGAAGGTCGCGAAGCCCACATGGGCGCTGGACCCGACGGCGATCGCCGACGTGCCGACGATGACGTTGGGCGCGTACAACACGGATAGCACGGTCAGGCTGAACTGGCCGAATATCGAATCGGTGATCCCGAAGAGCTCTTGCATCGTCGCCCAGTGCACAACCAGCGAACCCGCCGTCACCAAGCCGGACAGCCCGACCAATGCCAACACACCGGCCGCCGCGGCACGTAGCGAATCACCGAGCCAACGGGGCAGCGACGATGCCGCCAACGCCCGTCGTCCCACCCTGGACCACACACCGATCGCGGCACCGATGGCGTGCACCACCAGCACGCTGGTGAACGCGCGCAGGGCGCTGGGTGTCTGCAACTCGGTGATCACCGACGACGCATCATGGATGACCGCCAGCGCGATCGCCGCCATCAGCAGGGGTCCGCCCAGCGCCGACGCGATAACCCAGCGGACCACCAGCCACGACGAGTTTTCGGACGTGGCCCGCGCGCTGCTGCGCGCGGTCCCCCAGACCATCAACAGGACCGGCAGCAGCGGCAATACGCCCAGCTCGCGGCCACCGATCGAGATAGGCACCTGGTGCACTGCGAGCCACATGCTCGCGATGGCTCCCAACGCGCCGGTCATGTCGCTGTTGGCGATCAGCAACTGAAGCAACGTGACCGCGGCGACGACGCCCAATGCCACCACGGCCGGGGCGAACGCCACCCGGACAAGGTCCCGCGCCTGGCGAGCGCCCGCTGCCCGGTTGTCCGCGCTTTCTGACACCCTTTTCACTCTTGGCGCACGTGCCCGACTACCCGCGAGCGCGCGTGGTTAGTCTGGCGCCGCCGGGCCGGGCGACTGCTGCTGTTCCTGGCCGTGGGCCTCCTGGCCTTCGGCCTGGATTGAGGAGTCCGTAGCGCCGGTTGATGGCGGCGAACCGAAGCTGGGAAAGCCGGTGGGCGGCGTGGACGTCCCCTGCTGCTGCGCCGCGGGCTGAGGCCCGGACTGGGCACCGAACCCGCCGGCCATCGTGGTGGGGATCGCGACCTGCGTCGGGGCCTGGCTGTGCGGGCTCGGAGGCTGGCTCGACGGCGTCGGAGCGTGGCTCGACGGATAACCGCCGTACTGCGACCCATATCCGGCGGGCTGCTGCGCGCTGTGCTCCTGGTGTCCCGCGGGCTGCTGCGCGTTGTGCGGCTGCTGGTGTCCCGCGTACTGCTGCGCGCCCGGCTGGCCGTAATACGGCTGCTGCCCGTATTGCCCGTACTGCTGCCCGTACTGCTGTCCGTACTGGCCATACTGCGCGTACGGGTCGTGCTTGGGCCGCGGTTTCGGCGCGGTGACCACCCCGGCGTCGAGCAGCAACGCGTAAACGGCCGCGATCGCCTGCAACACGCCGAACACGAGGATTAACCAGAGCCCCCAGCCAATCGAGACACCACTGCCCATATTGACCATCTCCGAGACCACCAGCAGCGCACCCAGCACCGCGACCGCCGCAACTACCCCCGCATAGCTGTTCGCCTTGGGCAGCAGGCCAGCGGCGGCAAGCAGCCCGGCCAGTAGGGCCGCGATGACACCGAGCGCCGTTCCGGCACCGGAGACAGCACCCGCCCCGCCGATCTCGACGCTGACCGTTGCCAGGGGGCCGAAACTCGCCAGGTAGGCCAGGAAGCCAAGCACGGCCACCGCGAGGGTCAAGATCTGCGGAAGCTTGCTTTCGCCGTCGTCGTCCTTGGCGAACGACGGCGTCGCCCCCGCATAGGACCCGCCGGGCTGCGCGGGTGAATATCCGGGATTACCGGGCGAGTAGGTCATTACTCCTCCTGTTGCTTCCAGTGCCTTAAAGTGCCCTGCGGCGCCACATTGCAGTGCGACGCTCCGCTTCCAGCGCGCCGCTTTCGAAACACCTTCGGAGATCTCGCGTTGCGACGCGATCGAACATCCACGCTAGCGCACGTTCGGGTGCCCGTGCCGGTGCCACCGGCTTGTCGGGCGACCAGCGCCGATCAGCGTCGCCGATCGGAGTCGAGCTCCTCGGCAGCGCAGCGGCTTGCCCAGCGGAGGTAGAACACGTTCTAATTCTGGGCATGGATTACGGGCTAGTGCTTTTCACCAGCGACCGCGGCATCTCCCCGGCGGCAGCCGCGAAGCTTGCCGATGACCACGGCTTTCAGACGTTCTACGTGCCGGAACACACCCACATCCCAGTCAAGCGTGCGGCGGCCCATCCGACGACCGGTGACGCGTCGCTGCCGGACGACCGCTATATGCGCACGCTGGACCCATGGGTAAGTCTGGGCGCGGCGTGCGCGGTGACGTCGCGGGTGCGACTTTCCACCGCGGTGGCGCTGCCGGTCGAGCACGACCCGATCACGTTGGCGAAAAGCATTGCCACCCTGGATCACCTGTCCGGCGGCCGGGTCAGCCTCGGCGTCGGGTTCGGGTGGAACACCGACGAGCTCGCCGACCACGGCGTGCCGCCCGGGCGGCGCCGCACGATGTTGCGCGAGTACATCGAGGCGATGCGGGCGTTATGGACCCAAGAGGAGGCCGCCTACGACGGCGAGTTCGTCAACTTCGGGCCCAGCTGGGCCTGGCCCAAACCGGTGCAACCACACATCCCGGTGCTGGTGGGCGCCGCCGGAAACGAGAAGAACTTCAAGTGGATCGCCCGCAGCGCCGACGGCTGGATCACCACGCCGCGCGACTTCGACATCGACGAGCCGGTGAAGCTTTTGCAGGACAGCTGGGCTGCGGCCGGCCGCGAAGGGGCTCCGCAGATCGTGGCGCTGGACTTCAAGCCGGTCCCTGAGAAGCTCGCCCGCTGGGCCGAGCTCGGGGTGACCGAGGTGCTGTTCGGCCTGCCGGACCGTTCCGAAGACGAGGTCGCCGCCCACGTGGAACGGCTGGCCGGGAAGCTGGCCGCCGCGGTCTAGCGCGAGCAGACGCGGAATCGCATTAATTCGCGCCGCGGAGTGCGATTCTGCGTCTGCTCGGCGCGAAAGGATGCCTACACGCCCTTCAGGATCTCCCGCGCCAACGCCGCCGTCTCCGACGGGGTCTTGCCGACCCTGACCCCGGCCGCCTCCAACGCGTCCTTCTTGGCGGCCGCGGTTCCCGACGAGCCGGACACGATCGCGCCCGCGTGGCCCATCGTCTTGCCTTCCGGAGCGGTGAAGCCGGCAACATAACCGACGACGGGCTTGGACACGTGGGCCTTGATGTAGTCGGCCGCACGCTCCTCGGCGTCGCCGCCGATCTCACCGATCATCACGATGACCTTCGTGTCGGGATCCTTCTCGAACGCCTCGATGGCGTCGATGTGCGTGGTGCCGATCACTGGGTCGCCGCCGATGCCGATCGATGTGGTGAACCCGAAATCGCGTAGCTCGTACATCATTTGGTAGGTCAGCGTGCCGGACTTGGACACCAAGCCGACGGGTCCCGGGCCGGTGATGTTCGCCGGGGTGATGCCCACCAGCGCCTGGCCGGGACTGATGATCCCGGGGCAGTTCGGGCCGATGATGCGGATACGCGGACCCTTGGCCCCCCCTTTTTCTAAGTTGTAGGCCCACGCATATGCGCTGTCCTGCACGGGAATTCCCTCGGTGATGACCACCAACAACGGAATCTCGGCGTCGATGGCTTCAATGATGGCGTCCTTGGCGAACTTCGGCGGCACGAAGATGATCGACACGTCGGCGCCCGTCTTTTCCATCGCCTCCGCGACGCTGCCGAACACCGGCAAATCGACGCCTTGGCCGTCTTTGTTCTCATGCGTGACGGTCGTGCCCGCCTTGCGGGCGTTCACGCCGCCCACGATTTGGGTGCCCGCCTTGAGCATTCGGGCCGTGTGGACCGTGGCCTCGCTGCCCGTGATGCCCTGGACGATGACCTTGTTGTCCTTGTTCAGAAAGATCGACATCTCTTCAAGTCCTTTCAGGCGCTCGCCAGCTGAGCGGCCTTGTCGGCGGCCTCGTCCATCGTGGGCACCAGCGTCACCAGCGGGTGGTTTGCCTCGGCGAGGATGCGCCGGCCTTCCTCGACGTTGTTGCCGTCCAGGCGCACCACCAACGGCTTGTTGGCCTCGTCGCCGAGGATTTCCAGCGCCTTGACGATCCCGGTGGCCACCGCGTCACACGCGGTGATGCCGCCGAAGACGTTGACGAACACACTCTTGACCTGCTCGTCGCCCAAGACCACGTCCAACCCGGCGGCCATCACCTCTGCCGAGGCGCCGCCACCGATGTCGAGGAAGTTGGCGGGCTTGACTCCCCCGTGCTCCTCACCGGCATAGGCGACGACGTCGAGGGTCGACATCACCAAACCCGCACCGTTACCGATGATGCCGACCTGACCGTCGAGCTTGACGTAGTTGAGATGGTTCTCCTTGGCCTTCAGCTCCAGCGGATCGGTCGCCTCGCGGTCCTCGAACTCGGCGTGCTCGGGGTGGCGGAAGTCGGCGTTGGCGTCGAGCGTGACCTTGCCGTCCAGCGCCAGGATCCGATCGTCAGGCGTGCGCACGAGCGGGTTGACCTCGACCAGGGTGGCGTCCTCGGCGACGAAAAGCTCCCACAGCTTGGAGATGGTGACGGCGGCGGCGTCGAGCACCTCGGCCGGCAGATGGCCCTGCTCGGCGATGGAACGCGCGGTCGCCAGATCGACGCCGTGCACCGCGTCCACCGGCACCTTGGCGAGCCGTTCGGGCTTGGTGGCGGCCACCTCTTCGATCTCCATGCCGCCCTCGACCGAGCACATCGCCAGGTAGGTGCGGTTGGCGCGGTCGAGCAGGAACGAGATGTAGTACTCCTCGGCGATGTCGCTGGCCTCGGCGACCAGCAGTCTCTTCACGATGTGGCCCTTGATGTCCAGGCCGAGGATGTTCTTGGCGTGCTCGTAGGCGTCTTCCGGGGTCGCGGCGAATTTGACGCCGCCGGCCTTACCGCGGCCGCCGATCTTGACCTGGGCTTTCACCATCACCGGCCGACCGATCTCTTCGGCGATGGCCCGGGCGCCCTCGGCGGTGTCGGTCACCCGGCCGGGCGTGCTCGGTACATTGTGCTTGCCGAACAGTTCTTTTGCTTGATACTCGAAAAGGTCCATGGGCTCACCGTCTTCGCTCGACTTGCTTGCTAGGCCTAGTAGGCGATGCCGGAATCGGCAACTCGCACGCTGGCACTGTATCGACCCACCGAATCGCTGCTATCGTCGCGTCCACCGATGTGGCACCGGTCATGGCATACCGGAAGACCTCAAACGTGATCCAAATCACAATTTTGGTCGGGATTCTGCCCCGAGGTTGCCAGTTCCGTCGGTCAACGGATACCTTCCTAGGGTCCAGATAACGTTATGGTCACGATACGAGGACATTTGAGCTTGTCCCAGCACCGTTTCACCCGACCTCCTGCCATGACAACGGGCGTGGTGAGAGTGGCGCGCGCGGCCGGCGGCCGGTGGACGGAGTCCCAGGAAGACGATGTCACCGAGATTCTTCCACTCGACGGCTTTGGCTTCGATGACCTTGACCACGTCCAGGACGTCGACGACGACCTGGACGTGAGCGACGACTCCGCCTTCGATAACGAAGCGCAAGTGCTGCTGGCCCCCGAGCTCGACGACCTGCACGATGTGGACGATCTCGCTCCGCAGTTGCTCGCCGTGCCGCTGCTGGCGAGATTCTCCGCCGACGCCGACGCGCGTCATCTCGCCGGCTCGCCCAGCACCGACGTCATCCCCGTGGCACGGCGCGCCGGCCAGCATCGTAAGCAGCCGACCAGCGCGGCCAGGGGCCGCCTGCTGATCTCGGCGATGGCCGTCGGCGCGACCGCCGCGGCGGCCCACACGGCGATCAGCCAGGCCGATCCCCCCAAGACCGAGGCCGTGCTCACCGCCAACGCGTCGGCGCTCACCGGCGGGGCGGGCAGCAACACGGTGCGCGGTGCGCAGGTGATCGCGGTCCGGCCCGCGGCGAATGCCACGGTGCACAACGAAGAACTCGCCAAGGGCATGGCCTTCGCCAACGATCGCGCGCAGCGCGAGGCGCGACTGCAAGAGCCGCTCTACGTCATGCCGACGAAGGGCATCTTCACCTCCAACTTCGGGTACCGCTGGGGCGTGCTGCACGCCGGAATCGACCTCGCCAACTCGATCGGAACGCCGATTTTTGCGGTCTCCGACGGCGTCGTCATCGACGCGGGCCCAACCGCCGGCTACGGAATGTGGGTCAAGCTGCGCCACGCCGACGGCACGGTCACGCTGTACGGGCACGTCAACACCACGCTGGTCAGCGTCGGGCAGCGGGTGATGGCCGGTGACCAGATAGCCACCATGGGAAACCGGGGCAATTCCACCGGACCCCACCTGCATTTCGAGGTGCTAAAGGGCGGCACCGAAAGAATCGACCCCGTCCCATGGCTTGCTAAGCGAGGACTCAGCGTCGGCAACTACGCTGGCTGAGGTGACAGCGCCCAACGACCCAGAAGCTCCTGCGCCACCCGAGCCCAGCTCACCCGAGCCCAGCGCGCTCGAGCCCAGTGCGCTTGAGTCCAGTGCGCTTGAGCCCAGTGCGCTCGAGCCCAGCGCGACCTCGGAGGCGCGGACGCGGATCATCCGGCGGGCACCGTCCGGACCGATTCCGGTAGTGCCGGAGTCTCCGACCACGCAGATTTCCCAACAGCCGCCGTCCTATCTGGCCGCGTCCGATGCGACCCAACGAGCAATCGTTCCGCACTTGCCGGTCGATGAGCCGAGCGATCGGACGGACGTCGCCGCATGCGCGGTCAGCATCATCAGCGGTTGGGCCACGTCGGTGGTGGCCACCGACCTGATCGCCGGGTGGTGGAGGACCGACCGCCTGTTCTGCATCGCGGTCGCCTTCCTCGCCCTGGTGTTCGCGATAACCACCGTCTCCGGCGTGATCATGTTGCTGCGGCGCCGGCCTCTCGGTCGCTATCTCATCGCGGTCGGCGCGGTGGTCGCGGTGCTGACCTACGGCGGCGTGTTTCTCGCCGGCGCACGCGTGGCGTGGATCGTGTACACGCTTTGGGTGTTGCCGGTCGCCAGCGTGGTGCTGGCGTTTCTCCCGCAGATCAAACACCGGTCGCAGCGGTAATCGGCGCTCTGACCGGCTACAGCTTGCTGACCGGGGCGTGATTGTGCATCAGCTTCACCCGTCCTGAGCTGCCGAAGTCGATCAGCGACATCGCCGATTCGCCGACGCCGGAGACTTCCTCGACCCGGCCCAGCCCGTACTTGTCGTGGGTCACCCGGTCGCCGGGCTCCAGCACCAGCAGCGGGCGTTTGCCCGCCCCCGAGCGGGTCGGCGCCGGACGCGGCGTGCCGAACCGGCCCGCACCGCTCACGGGCGCACTGAACGACGGAGCCGGTGCACTGCGCCGCCAGTCGATGAGCTCCTGCGGGATCTCCCGCACGAACCGCGATTCCGGGTTGAGCATGGGCTGCCCCAGGAAGACCGGACGATGGCCCTGCTCACGTAGAGCCGCTGACGGGCCCGAGTGATGCCGACGTAGGCTAGCCGCCTCTCCTCGGAGAGCTCGGTCGGATCGTCGAGGGCCCGCATGTGCGGGAACATCCCGTCCTCCCAGCCGGTGACGAATACCACCGGAAACTCCAAACCCTTCGCGGTGTGCAGCGTCATCAGCGTGACCATGCCGGCGCCCTCCTCGGGGATCTCGTCGCTGTCGGACACCAGCGACACCCGCTCCAGAAACGCCGCCAGCACACCGGTGTCCGGCACGTCTTCGTCCTCCGGGGTTTGCAGCGACTCATCCAGCGCGGCCGCGTTGGCCTGGTCGGTGCTGAATTCGTGTGCGACGCTGACCAGTTCGTTGAGGTTGTCCAGCCGCGCCAGCTCCTGCGGATCGGTGGAGGACTCCAGCTCACTGCGGTATCCGGTACGTTCGAGCACCAACTCGACCAGGTCACCGAGATCGTCGTCGAGGTGACCCCTCAGGTCGTCAAGCAGCTCGACGAAACCCGCGATCGCCTTCTCCGCGCGGGTATTCAACATCGGCACCCTTCCCTCGGCGGCCGCGACAAGTGCGTCGGCGAAACCGGCGCCGGTGTTCTCGGCGTGGACGGCCACACAAGCCTCCGCCCGATCGCCGATGCCCCGACGCGGGGTGTTGAGGATGCGCCGCATGCTGACCGCATCACCGGGATTGTCCAGCACGCGCAGATAGGCGACGATGTCGCGAATCTCCTTGCGTTCGTAAAAGCGCACTCCCCCAACGACTTTGTACGGAATTCCGGCGCGGATGAAAACCTCTTCCAACGACCGCGACGAGTTGTTGGTGCGATAAAACACGGCCACGTCGTTGTAGGTGATGTCACCCCGCTCGACCAATGCATCGATCTCCTCGGCCACGAACCTGGCCTCGTCGTGCTCGTTGTCCGCGACGTAGCCGACGATCGGCTCGCCGGCGCCCGCGTCGGTCCACAGACGTTTCTCACGGCGTCCGGTGTTGCGGGCGATCACCGAGTTGGCCGCCGACAGAATGTTTTGCGTCGAGCGGTAATTCTGTTCCAGCAGAATGGTTGTCGCGTCGGGATAGTCGCGTTCGAAGTCCTCGATGTTGCGGATGGTGGCGCCGCGGAACGCATAGATCGACTGATCGGCATCGCCGACCACGCACAATTCCGCCGGTGGCAGGTCGTCGGGCGCCTCGTCAGTGCCCCGACCGACCAATTCCCGCACCAGCACGTACTGGGCATGGTTGGTGTCCTGGTACTCGTCAACCAGGACGTGCCGGAATCGCCGCCGGTAATATTGCGCAATCTGCGGGAAGGCTTGCAGCACCGCGACGGTTTCGCCGATCAGGTCATCGAAGTCCAACGCGTTGGCCGCCCGCAGCCGCCGCTGGTATTCGCCGAAGACGGAAGCCACGGTGCGGCTCAACTCATCGGAGTCATCCGACAGGTTGGTAACGGCCTGGTCGGGGTCGATCAACTCGTTCTTCAAGTTGGAGATGGCGTTGGCCAGCAGACGTGGCGAGTAGCGCTTGATGTCGAGCCCCATGTCGCGACCGATCATCTGCAGCAGGCGCCGCGAATCGTCGGCGTCGTAGATCGAGAAGTTGGAGTTGAGGCCGTCGATCAGTGACGCCTGATTGCGCAGAATGCGCACACAGGTGGAGTGAAACGTGGACACCCACATCGCGCGGGCCCGGTTGGGCCCACCAGTCGCACCACGCGTTCGCGCATCTCGGCGGCGGCCTTGTTGGTGAAGGTGATGGCCAGAATCTGACCGACCCCGACACCACGCGCCGCGACCAGGTAGGCGACGCGCCGCGTCAACACCGCGGTCTTACCCGAGCCCGCGCCCGCCACTATCAGCAGCGGCGAACCCTCGTGCACCACCGCCTGGCGCTGTTGTGGGTTGAGGCCCTCGAGCAGTTCATCCGCGTCCGGGGCGGGCTTGGCTTCGCTCACGTGCACACTCATGTCGCGTCCAAATTTACCGCCGGCGACCGACCACTCCCGCCGGCCGGGCTTTCCGGCGTGGCCGACCGCCAGGACGACCGACGCGGCGGGCACGCGAAAGCTCGAGCCCGATTAATGAACAGACGAATAATAAATTGCTCAACATAAGAATAAAAAATTGCTGTAACATAAGAATAATAATGTGCAACTCGGTCGTAGTGAGCCCGACTGGGCACGCGCTCAGCGCAGCGAAATAGGCCATTTTGCGAATTTTTTGCGCGCGCGCGCTCCTTAGTGGCACACTCGGTTGATGCTCAACACGCAGCGTCGTCGACACTTCCCGACCCACAGGGTCACCGCCGATTTTTCTATGGGTACCGGCCAGCGGTGCCCGTGGTCTAGTTGCTTTCGCCGAGCCCCGTGGTCCGCTTCCGGATTCGGGGCTCGTCTCGTTTGTGAGACCCGATAACGGATGAGACCAGACCCCCACATCACGAGAATGCGGAGTTAGCCGAGATGAACATCGAAACGGTCGAGAGCCAGGACCTGGCCAGCATCGACGAGTTGCGCGAAGAGATCGACCGATTAGACGCCGAGATCCTCGCCGCGGTAAAGCGGCGCGCCGAGGTGTCCCAGGTGATCGGCAGGGTCCGAATGGCGTCCGGCGGCACCCGGCTGGTCCACAGCCGCGAGATGAAGGTCATCGAACGCTACAGCGAGCTCGGTCCCGAAGGTAAGGATCTGGCGATGCTGCTCTTGCGATTGGGCAGGGGCCGGCTCGGCCACTGATTCCGCCGGGGCGGGGCCCCGCCAGATCTGGGCGCGCCGCATCGGACCGCATTAGGGTCAAGCTATGACCTCCGCGACCTCCGCACAATACCTACCCGACATCACGGCCACCCCGGCATGGGAAGCCCTGCGCAGGCATCACGAACAGATCGGCCAAACCCACCTTCGCCAGTTCTTCGACGACGATCCCGATCGCGGGCGCGACCTCACCGTCACCGTCGGCGACCTTTACATCGACTACAGCAAACACCGCATCACCCGAGAGACGCTGCAGCTCCTTGTCGATTTGGCCCGCGCGGCTAACCTCGAAGAGCGGCGTGACGCAGATGTTCTCCGGTGCGCACATCAACACCTCGGAGGATCGCGCGGTACTGCACACCGCGCTGCGGCTGCCCCGGGATGCCGAGCTGATCGTCGACGGCCAAAACGTCGTCGAGGACGTGCACGCCGTGCTCGACGCGATGGGCGACTTCACCGACAGGCTGCGCAACGGTGAATGGACCGGGGCCACCGGGAAACGGATCAAGACCGTCGTCAACATCGGGATCGGTGGGTCGGACCTGGGTCCGGTGATGGTCTACCAGGCGCTGCGCCATTATGCGGACGCGGGGATTTCGGCGCGTTTCGTCTCCAATGTCGACCCCGCCGACCTGATCGCCAAGCTGGCTGACTTAGACCCTGCCACAACGCTTTTCATCGTCGCGTCGAAGACGTTCTCCACGCTGGAGACGTTGACCAACGCCACGGCCGCGCGTCGCTGGCTGACTGCGGCGCTGGGTGATTCCGCGGTGTGCCAAGCATTTCGTGGCCGTCTCCACCAACAAACGCCTGGTCGACGACTTCGGCATCAACACCGACAACATGTTCGGGTTCTGGGATTGGGTCGGCGGGCGTTATTCGGTCGATTCGGCGATCGGGCTGTCGGTGATGGCCGCCATCGGCCGGGAGGCCTTCGCCGACTTTCTGTCCGGATTCCACATCGTCGACGAACATTTCAAGACCACTCCGCTGGAGTCCAACGCGCCCGCGCTGCTCGGCCTGATCGGGCTGTGGTACTCCGACTTCATGGGCGCGCAATCGCGCGCCGTGCTGCCGTATTCCAACGACTTGTCGCGTTTTGCGGCCTATCTGCAGCAGCTGACCATGGAATCCAACGGCAAGTCGACCCGCGCCGACGGCACGCCGGTCACCACCGACACCGGTGAAATCTTTTGGGGCGAACCGGGAACCAACGGCCAGCACGCCTTTTACCAGTTACTGCATCAGGGCACCCGATTGGTGCCCGCCGATTTCATCGGCTTCAGTCAACCGCTCGACGACCTCGCCACCGTCGAGGGTACCGGCAGCATGCACGACCTGTTGATGAGCAACTTCTTCGCCCAGACCCAGGTGCTGGCATTCGGCAAAACCGCCGAAGAGATCGCCGCCGAAGGCACACCCGCCGACGTTGTGCCGCACAAGGTGATGCCCGGCAACCGGCCGACGACCTCGATTCTGGCCAACCGGCTCACCCCGTCGGTGGTGGGCCAGCTGATCGCCCTCTACGAGCATCAGGTCTTCACCGAGGGGGTGGTCTGGGGCATCGACTCGTTCGACCAATGGGGTGTGGAGCTGGGCAAAACACAGGCCAAGGCGCTGCTCCCGGTGCTCACCGCCGACGCCTCGCCCGCGCCACAGTCGGACAGCTCGACCGATGCGCTGGTCCGTCGCTACCGGACCGAAAGGGGACGCACCGGCTGACGGTTCCACCGCGAGCGTGCGCAGTTGTACGCGCTCCCGCGGCGTGTCGCGTACAGACACGCACGCTCGCAAGTGGGAGGTGCCCCCAGCTCGCGGAAAGTGGTTTAGGCGAACCGTTTCGTCAAAGGCGGTGGCAGGACACGCATCAGCTGCACCAGCGGCGCCCAGGGCCACCGCGGCACCGCGGCCCGGCCGGGCTCGCGTTCGATCGCGGCAACCAGCGCCTTGACGCCAGTTTCGTTGTCCACCATGAACATTGTGCTTGCCGACTTGCCCGTCATCTCCGACTCGATGTAGCCGGGCTCGAGCACCGAGATCTTGATGGGGCCGCCTCGGTACTCGGCGCGCAGCGATTCACCCAGCGACCGCATTCCGGCTTTGCTTGCGGCGTATGCGGCTTTGACACCCGGCACACCCTTGGCGCCGAGCACCGAAGAGATGAGGACCAGATGCCCCGAGCCGCTCTTGTTGAACATCTCCAGCGCGGTTTCGATCTGCACGAGGGCGGCCACCAGGTTGGTCTCGATGGTCGCCTTGTTCGCCCACAGCTTGCCGGTGCCCAGCTTCGCGCCCTTACCGATGCCGGCGTTGACGATGATGCGGTCGATGCCGCCGAGCTCGTCGCTGAGTTCGGCGAATACCTTCGGCACCTGCTCGTGGTCGTTGACGTCGAGCGCGGCGACCGCGATCTTGATATTTGGATACTTCTGCGACAGTTCGGTTTTCAGCTCGTCGAGCCGGTCGGCGCGACGGGCGCACAGCGCCAGATCGCGGCCCTTGGCGGCGAAGGAACGCGCCATCCCTTCGCCCAGGCCGGCACTGGCACCCGTGATGAGGATCTTCTGACGAATCACCCGGGCAGCATATCTAGTGCCCGCCCAACGTCGAGTTGTCGGGCTCGACAGCGGGTTTTCGGCACCACAAGTCGACGCTCGTGCGTGCTATTTGAGCAGCCGTGACATGCGCCGGTCGGCCAGCACCTTGCCGCCCGTCTGGCACGTCGGACAGTACTGAAAAGACTTGTCCGCGAACGACACTTCGCGCACGGTGTCCCCGCACACCGGGCAGGGCAACCCGGCGCGTGCATGCACCCGAAGCCCGGAACGCTTTTCGCCTTTGAGCATGGCGGCCCCCTGGCCGACGGACCGGCCGACCGCGTCGGTCAGCACGGAAATCATCGCGTCGTGCAGGGCGGTGAGCTGTTCGCCGGATAGCTTGCCGGCCGTGGCGAACGGCGAGATCTTCGCGACATGCAGAATTTCGTCGCTGTAGGCGTTGCCGATACCGGCGATCACCTTCTGGTCGGTGATGACGGTCTTGATCCGGCCGGTGTTGCCGGCCAGCACCCCGGCCAGGTCCTCGGGGCTCAGGTCCAGCGCGTCGGGGCCGAGGGCCGCGATGCCCGGCACCAGCTGCGGGTCGTCGACGAGCCACACCGCCAGCCGCTTCTGGGTGCCCGCCTCGGTGAGGTCAAAGCCGGGCGCCTCACCGGGCGTGCCCAGGTGCACGCGCAACGCGATCGGTCCCTTGCCGGGGCGCAGCGGCGCCGCGGCCAGCTTGTCGGACCACCGCAACCAGCCCGCGCGCGACAGATGAGCGATCAAGGACAGCCCTCCGACTTCCAGCCCCAGGTACTTGCCCCACCGGGCGGCCCCGTCACGACCTGGCCGTGCAGGGCATTGACCGGCGGGTCAAAAGTTTTCAGCACGGACAGGGCCCCGACATCGACGCGACCGACCGTCAAACCGACGGCATGCCGGCGCAAGTGGTCGACCAGCGCTTCGATCTCGGGGAGTTCCGGCACGCGTTTCAGTCTGCCCTAAGTAAATAGGTATCCATGATCCAGCCATGCCGTGCGCGGGCTTCGTCCCGCAGCGTCGCGATGCGCGTCCCGACCTCGCCGACGGTGCCCGCCACCAGCAGTTCGTCGTCGGTGCCGAGATAGGCGCCCCACCAGATTCGGGTGTCGGGTGGGCACACCCGAAACGAGCACTCGGCGTCGAGCATTACCACGGCCGAGCCGGACATCCCCTGCTCGCGCAGCCGCCTACCGGTGGTGATCAGCACCGGTTCACCGACCTCGTTGAGCGGGATGCGGTGCCGAGCGGTCAGCGCCTGCACCGCCGTGATTCCCGGAATGACGTCGAAAGTGAGGTCGACCTCGGCCGCGACGGCGTCGAGGATGCGCAGCGTGCTGTCGTACAGCGACGGATCGCCCCAGGCCAGGAAGGCACCCACGCCGCCGGGACCGAGCTCGGCGGAGATGGCCGTCGCCCAGATCCGGGCACGTTCCGCGTGCCAGTCGGACACCGCGCGCCGGTAGTCCGTTTCGGTCGACCGCTTCGGGTCGGGCAGCTCGACGAAGCGGTATCCGGGCTCCCGGATGAACCGGGCACAGATCTGTCGCCGCAGCGCAACGAGGTCGCTTTTCGCCTCCCCTTTGTCCATCGCGAAGAACACCTGCGTGTCGTTGAGCGCCCGGATCGCCTGGACGGTCACGTAGTCGGGGTCGCCGGCGCCGATGCCGATCACATGAATATGCCGACCCACCAAACCCTCCTCGTCGCTTGAATCAGATTGCCGAATCGACACCCCAAAGGCCTAGCCGGGACCTCAGGTACCCGATACCATGGGTACCGTCTGAAGACCCGACGAAGGGACACCAGCGATGACCACTGCGGTGAAACCAGGTGGGCCGAGCCGTGAAGAGTTCTCCGACCGTTTGCTGAAGGGCTCGGTCAAAAAGTCCTACGAGCCCGTCGTCGACATCGATTGGGATGCCCCGCTGGACCCGGACAAGTTCTATCTGCCGCCGCGACTGGTGTCGCTGTACAACACGCCGATGTGGGACGAGATGACCCGCGAGCAACAAATCGACCTGTCCCGCCAGGAACTGGTCAACACGCTCTCGGCCGGGATCTGGTTCGAGAACATGCTCAACCAATCGTTGTTGCGCACCCTATTGCACGAGGACCCCACGAGCTCCTCGACGCACTACAAGCTGACCGAGCTGGGCGACGAGACCCGCCACATGGTCATGTTCGGCAAGGCCATCGAGCGCATCGGCGCCAAGCCGGTACGCCCACGGCGGTTGTACCGGACGATCATCAACGCCTTGCCGCTGGCGTTCCAACAGGGCTTGGTGCTGTGGGTGGCCGCCCTGATCGGCGAGGAGATTTTCGACTCGCTGCAGCGTCAGATGATGGACGATCCGGAACTGCAGCCAATTATCCAGCGGCTCATGCGAATTCACGTCACCGAAGAGGCCCGCCACATTCAGTTCGCCCGCGACGGCGCGCGCAAGCGTGTTGCCGAAATGCACCGCCTCAACCGGTGGTTCATGGCCAACATCAACGGGCTGGGCGGATACTTCTTCAACTACCTGTTCAGCAATCCGATCCCGTACGCGCGGGCGGGTCTGGACGCCAAGCGGGCACGAAAGATGGCGCGCACCAGCCCGCACCGGCGCGAGGTGCAGATCGGCCGGCTTCGCTCCGCTGGCGGCGTTTTTGACCGAGATCGGCCTGATGGGCCCGATCGCGCGCCGGGGCTGGAAGCGCAGCAGGTTTCTGTGACCCAGACGCCCGGCCTCGCTGGGCCCTGCCGCCGCATAGCGATCATCGGCGCGGGCGCCGCCGGCCAGAGCGTACGGGCGACACTGCTGGCGGCCGGTGTCAGAGACATCGTGACGCTCGACAAGGCGGGCGGCCTGTGAGGTCCGCAGCGCAGTGTTCGACGACGACACCGATACCTGGCTGCTGGCGACGGCCGGTGACGAGATCTTCCAGGCACGTGTCATCGTCGCCGCCTACCGACCGGCGCAGGTCCCGTGGCTACCGGACATGCCCGGCCGCAACGATTTTCGCGGAGTGTCGTTTCACGCGGCACGCTGGCAGCCCGATTTCGATCCGGCCGGTAAGCGCGTCGCGGTGATCGGCGCCGACGCCACCGCCGGTCATCACATTCCGCGGCTGGTCGATTCGGCGGCGTCGGTCACCGTCTTCGCGCACCCGCCGCGCCGGATTGTCCCCGAATTGCCGTTGCCGACAACGCGCGTCAAACGCTGGCTGGGCCGCCATATCCGACCGGCCGCCCACGGCGGACCGGCGCCCACGCTGGTGGGATCGGCGATCGGCACCATCACCCCGTCGGGCATTCGAACCACCGATGGCGTCGACCATGACGTCGACGCCATCATCTACGGCACCGGGTTCGCGATTCCGGATCGGATCTCCGACAAGACGCTGGTCGGCGCCGGCGGGATGGGCATCCGGCAGCTCTGGGCCGACGGCATGGAGCCCTACTTCGGGGTCGCCCTGCACGGTTTGCCCAACTACTTCTTCGTCAGCGGGCCCGACGTTGACGCGCAAGCCGGGTACATCGCCAAGTGCGTGAGGCCTCATGGAACGCACCGCCAGCACCCGCATCGAAGTGCGGCGCAGCAGCCAGCAGGTGTTCAACGAGCGCAGCTACGTGAGCACCGCCCAACCACATCGGGTGGTCTCGGCGTTCGACCTGTCATCCGGCGCACGCGGGGACGATGAGACCTATGACGGCGCGGCGACGCTGACGATAGCCGGGACTGAACACCCGGTGCGCGTCCGGCTCGCCGGCCACCTGGACCCGATCGACGGCCGTTACCACTGGCAAGGCACGGTTTTTGGCTCCTCGCCGCGGACCCCTTCCCGATGAGGCACTCAAGCAGGCACGAACCGCGACGCTGACGGTGGGCGCGCGCAGCGCATCCGCGCGGGTCGTCGAACGGACACCGTGGGGCACGCACACGGTCGCTGGAGTCGGCGCCCCGCCGTACGCGCTGCGGTAACAATGAACGGGGCCGCCGGCTGCGGCATTTCAGTTGGCCCCGTGTCACGCCCGGGTAATCGCGTTAAGCTAACTTCCGTTCCACATCGGAGGTTGACCACGCAGACAAAGTGGATAACCCCCGGCGCGTGCTGCGGCAGACGAGTAGACGAGAACGGCATGTTCGGGGTGGTAGTGGTTGGCGCTTCGGGCGGGTGGGGTGGTCGAAGCACGTTCACGCGCTTTCCGTTTACCGCCGCAGGGGCGGATTCTCGGGCAGTTAGCCCCGCGGGGATTCGAGGAGGGGGAATGGAGACGGACGGCCGGGCCGGGCCGCAGAGCCACCATGCGACTTACCATCCGTATTCGACCAGGTTGGGAATGCGAGCGCCTAGGGTGCTACCGGGACACGCGCGATCGCACACTGTTGGTTTGCGGATCGCGGTCAGCGAAGATGGAGCCCGGAATGGAAAGGGGGGCTGCGGTGAGCGCGGTAGCTGAGTCGCCGAGCTCGCTGGACGTTGTGACGCGCAGGGATCAATCGGTGGTGATCCTGACGGTCGAAGGTGTGCTTGACACCAGCAACGCCGCGGCGCTGCGCGACACCATCATGCAAGCGACGCTGGACGAGCCCTCCGCCGTCATCGTCAACGTCACCGCACTGCGAGTGTCCGTGGAATCGGCGTGGTCGACCCTTATCGGAGCGCACTGGCAGCTTCGCACCAAGCCCGACGTTCCGGTCGTACTGGTCAGCGGCGATCGCGCGGCACGCGACACGATCACCCGCAGGGATGTCGCCCACTTCATGCCGGTGTACGCGACCGAGAAAACAGCGACGAAGGCGCTGGGTAGGCTCACCAGTCGCACCATTCGCCATGCCAATGCCGAGCTGCCCGCGAACCTGACCAGCCTTCGCGAGTCACGCCGGCTGGTACGGGAGTGGCTGACCGCTTGGTCGCAATCCGCGCTCATCCCGGTCGCGTTGGTGGTTGTGAACGTGTTCGTGGAAAACGTGCTGGAACACACCGGAAGCGTCCCGATGATGCGGGTCGAGACCGATGGCGCGACAGCGACGATCGCCGTGTCCGACAACAGCAGCACCCCCGCCCTGCGGCTGGCGTCGCCGAAGAAGGGCATCGACGTGTCCGGCCTGGCGATCGTTTCCGCGTTGTCGCGGGCGTGGGGCAGCGCTCCCACGTCATCCGGCAAGACCGTTTGGGCGGTCATCGGCCCCGAGAACCAGCTTTAGCCGGACAACGATGCGGCCCGGAACGGGCCGCTGAGGCGTCCGGCAATTCAGCCTCAGTCCGACCCTCAACCTGGTTGTGCGTGCCCCCGTCGCGGGCCAAACTAGAACACGTTCTAGTGTGGTAGTTCGGAACCTTCGACGAAAGTGGATATCACGTGCGGTTCAGCTTTGCGGAGTCGATGACGGACCCGACGTTCTACATCCCGCTGGCCAAGGCGGCCGACGCAGGCCGGCTACCACAGCATGACCATTGCCGACAGCCTCGCCTACCCCTTCGAGTCCGATTCGAAGTACCCGTACACGCCCGACGGCAACCGCGAGTTCCTGGACGGCAAGGAGATCGTCGAGGCCTTCGTCCTGACGGCCGCGCTGGGCGCCGGTGACGACGAAGCTGCGGTTCAACTTCTTCGTGCTCAAGCTGCCGTCCGGCATCCGGCGCTGACGGCCAAACAGGCGAGTTCGCTGGCCGCGCTGACCGGCAACCGGCTGGACTGGGCGTGGGACCAGCCCGTGGCCCGAGGACTACGAGCTGATGGGCGTCCCATTCGCAAAGCGCGGCAAGCGGATGGACGAATGCATCGAGATCGTCCAAGGCCTCACCACCGGCGAGTACTTCGAATTCCACGGCGAGTTCTACGACATTCCCAAGACCAAGATGACGCCCGGCGCCCACCCAGCCGATCCCGATCCTGGTCGGCGGCCACGCCGATGCGGCGTTGCGACGCGCGGCGCGCCTGGACGGCTGGATGCACGGCGGCGGCAGTTCCCCGAGGAACTCGACGGGCTCATCGCCAAGGTCAAGCGGTATCCGGGAGGAAGAGGGCAAAACCGGCCCGTTCGAGATTCACGTGATCTCGATGGACGCCTACACCGTAGACGGCGTCAAGCGGCTCGAGGACAAGGGCGTCACCGACGTCATCGTGGGCTTCCGGTATCCCCTACATCATGGGCCCGGACACCGAGCCATTGCAGAAGAAGATCCGTCACCTGGAAATGTTCGCGGAGAAGGTGATGGCGAAAGTCTAGCGTCACAGCGGATCCCATTTCGGCGCCCGCTTCTCCCGGTGCGCCTTGGCCGCCTCCACGGGATTGTTGGTGAAACCGCTGAGGATTTGCGTGCGGTTCTCGAGCTCTATGGCATGCCGCAAACTGGGCGCGTCCAGCGCCGCGTTGAGTCCGATCTTGGTCTGCCACACGCCATAAGCGTTGTTCTCGGCGATCGAGCGGGCCAGGGCCAGCGCCGCCGGCATCAGGTCATCCGGGGTCACCACCTGGTGTACCAGCTTGATGCGATGGGCCTCCGCCGCGTCGATGATGCGTCCGGTCAGCATCAGTTCTCGCGCGACCCCGGCGCCGACGCTTCGGCAACAGATAACTCGTGCCCATGTCCATCGACGAGAACCCGGCCTTGATGAACACCGACCCGAACCGGGCGCTCTCGGACGCCACGCGGATGTCGCTGACCAGCGCGAACGCGAGCCCACCCCCGACGGCGACGCCGTTCACCGCGGCGATCACCGGAATGGGCAGCTCGTAGATACGGGTGAACAGGTCGGCGAGGCGAACCTGGGCGTCGTAGTTGATTTTGAACGCCGGGCTGGTCGCTTTGGCGTTGGTCCAGGGCTCGCCGGTGCCGCTCAGATCGGCCCCGGCACAGAACCCCCGTCCGGCACCGGTCAAAATCGCGACCCGGAAGTCGCCGCCACCCAGTGCATTCGAGGGCGGCATCGACCCCGTCGATCAGCGATCCGTCGATCGCGTTGAGGCGCTCCGGCCGGTTCAGGGTGACGCGCGCGATGTCGTGCTGGAGGGTTTCGAATTCCACTGCAGGCATACCCAAACCGTAGGCGACTCGGTGTTAACCGACGGGGCCTACGGTGGTTTCAAAAGGAGGAGCCATGGCACGAACCGAGGGCGACACTTGGGACCTCGCCAATAGCGTGGGGGCAACCGCCACCATGGTCGCCGCGGCCCGGGCGGCCGCCACCAGAAGCTCTCAGCCGGTAATTACGGACGAGTTCGCCGAGCCGCTGGTCCGCGCCGTCGGACTGGACGTGTTCACGAAGGTGGCCACCGGCGAAATCGATTTCGCCGACATCGAGAAGGGCGTCGGATTTCCGCGGATGGTCGACACGTTCGCCGCCCGCGCCGAATACTTCGACGATTATTTCGCCGACGCCACCGGCGCGGGCCTGCGCCAGGTCGTGATCGTCGCGTCGGGGCTGGACGCTCGCCCTATCGGCTTTCCTGGCCGGCGGGGACGACGGTGTACGAAATCGATCAGCCGGAGGTGATCGAGTTCAAGACCGCAACGTTGTCGGCGATCGGCGCCGCGCCCGCCGCCCAACACCGCACGGTGGGCATCGACCTTCGCGAGGATTGGCCGGCCGCACTGCGGGCGGCCGGCTTCGATACCGCTCAGCCCACCGCGTGGCTCGCCGAGGGTGTGCTCATCGGATTTTTGCCGCCGGCGGCCGAAGTTCGGTTGCTGGACAACGTCATTGCGCTGAGCGCCGCGGGCAGCCGGCTGGCCGCCGACTATGGAACGATCTTCGCGTCCTCGGAGCAGTCGCGGCAACAGGCCCGGCTCATGACCGAGGGCTGGCGCCGGCAAGGACTCGATCTGGACATCGCCAACCTGACCTATCCGGGCGAGCACACCGATGTCGCCGCACACCTGCGAGCGCACGGGTGGGAAACGACGAGGTCCCACCTGACCGACCTCTTCACCGCTGCCGGTCTGCCCGAACTGGGGGAGGCCGAGCACCAGGCCCCGGCGGCCACGATCAGCTTCGTGAGCGCCGTGCGAACCTAGCCGCCGACCGTGGGGCCTATGGACGAAATCAAGCCAATAGCCGTACTTAGGGCCCACACTCGGCGCCGATCATGACAGCCGTTTGGCCAGCCACTCGGCCTGCATCACCAGCAGGGCCAGTACCTCCAATGCCGGTGCGGCAGGGTCGAGTTCGCGGTATCGCTGATAGACGTTGACGACGACCCGCTCGGCGTCCAGCCAGGTCGCGTACTCGCCGAGGTCGATGGTGTCGGCGGCCTCGGACCACGAGAGCCCCTTGTGGTAGGCGACCTCGGCCTGTTCGGCGACGTGCGCGAGATACCCACGGACCGACCGGATCCCATCCGGATCGGTGACCGGGCCGTGACCGGGCACCACGATCGGGGCGTCCAGGGCGATCATCGCGTCGCACGCCGCGACCCAGTTGGCGATGGGGCCGGCCCACACGATCGGAGTGCAACCGATGAACAGCAGGTCGCCGCCGAACAACACCCCCGCGTCGGGCACGTGCACCACGGAATCCGCGGCGGTGTGGGCGGGGCCCAGATTCAGCAGATCGATCCGCCGCCCGCCAACCTCGACGCTGAGTTCGCGGTCAAAAGTCTGGTCGGCGTTGCGCACCTTGATGCCGCTGAAGTCGAAGTGCCCGAAGCGGTCTCGCGCGTAGGGGGTCGCCACCGGACCGAGGTTGCCGGTCTGCGTCATGGCCAGCAGCTCGGGCGGCATGCCGTGCGCGATCTCCTCGGCCGTGGCCTCGGCGGCGATGATGCGCACCGACGCGTCCAGCAGTTGGTTGCCGTGGGTGTGGTCGCCGTTGGAGTGGGTGATCAGCGCGTCGCTGATGGGTGCGCCGTCGGTGATCGGCTTCATCGCGGTGAGCATTTCCCGGGTCAATGCCAAGTCGAACAGCGTGTCGACGAGCAGCGACGCGCCATCGCCGGCGATCAGCCCGGCGTTGCTCCACCCATATCCCCCGTCCGGCAACGTCCATGCCCACACCCGGTCGGCTACTTCGTGCAACCCCCGGGTGTAGGCCACCCGCGCGGGCGCCCTGTTGACCCGGGCCGGGGCCGGGGCGGCATCCGGATTCGGCCGGGCGGCCAGCGGGTGTGGCGCGGCGCTGGCGCGCACAGTCTGCCGGGTCTCCCCCAGTCCTTCGACCTTCAGCGTGACGACGTCGCCGTCGTGCAGCCAGCCCGGGAACGATTCCAGCGCGGTCAGGCTGAGGTGCTCGATAAGCGTGCAGGTGGGCACCGTGCCCGAGCCGAAAACATCTCCGGGGCTCAGTGTTACACCGCGCGAGGCGTAGGAGATGACTTCGGCGAAGCTCCAGTCCATCTGGCCGGTTGAGCCCGATCCGATCTCGGTGTCGTTGACCAGAGCGGTCACCTGCAGGCTCAGCTTGCCCGGAAAGGAGGGGCGGCGGTACGGTTCGAGCTCATCCGGCGTGACCAAATACGGGCCCAGCGTGACGCCGCTGTCCTTACCCTTGGCCTGCCCGATCGCCAGTTGGCCCTCCAGCTGCTGAAGGTCTCGCGCGGACCAGTCGTTGAAGATGGTGTAGCCGATGATCGCCCGCTCGGCTTCCTCTACCGACAAATCTTTGCCGGTCGTTCCGATGACCGCGCCGATCTCCAGCTCGAAGTCCTGCCACGCGCTCCCGGGGGCCATTGGCACGTCGTCGTACGGGCCGAGAACCGTTGCCGGACAGGCGAAGTAGAACGCCGGGATCCGATACCAGGTGTCGGCGAGCTCTCGGCCGCCACCCAGGACGGCCTGGCAGTTGCGCATGTGGTCCAGGAAGCACAAGGAGTCGCGGATCGACGGTGGGCGCGGGATCGGCGCCAGTAGCCTGACGTCGCCGAGCCGCGCCGTCTCCGCGGGCGAACGCAATGCTTCCTCCCCGGCTTCCCGCAGCCCGTCGGCGCCACGGCCGACCAGATCAAGCAGCCTCACGCCCGGCGGCATCGCGTGAATCGCGTCACCGGAGAGCACCCCGGTGCGTTCCCCGTTATCACCTTGAAACGTAGCCCATTTCATTCGCGCACCACCTCACTTGGTTTTTTGTCCGGCCGCAGCCCGCGCCAACTCGACTGACGCAACCGGTCATCCGGGGTCCACTCGCTGTACCGCACCTCCCCCACCAGAACCGGCTCCACGAACGTCACGCCCTTGGCGTCTCGCGTCGGAAGCGGCCCGTCGAAGGGAGATTCTTCGGTGTGCAGCGGCGCCAGCGTCTTCTTGAGGTTCGCCAGATCGCGTTCGGTGAAGCCGGTGCCGACCCGCCCCGCGAAATGCAGTCCGCCGGCGCCGGGGATGCCCATCAGCAGCGAACCGATGCCGCTGGTGCGCCCGCCTTCCCCGGCCCTCCAGCCGCCGATGACGACCTCCTGGGTGTTCCAGTTCTTGTCCTTGATCCACGACGCCGACCGCCGGCCCGGTTGATAGGTGGAGTCGCGTTTCTTGGCGATCACGCCCTCCCAGCCGTGTTCGCGCGAGTGCTCCAGCGCTTGGGTGCCGTCACCGGGCAACAGCTCGCGAACCACGAGATTGCCTGCGCTGGCAAGGGTTTCCAACAACTTTCGCCGGTCTTGGTAGCGCGCCCGCAGCAGCGAGCGGCCGTCCAGGTAGAGCAAATCGAACGCCCAGTACTCGACGCGGGTGCCGCGGCCCCGGTTCTGCATCTCGTTGAAGCTGGGCACGCCGGACTTGTTCAGGACGACGGCCTCGCCGTCGAGCACCACGTGGTGGTCGGCCAGATCCTTTGCCAACGAACGCAATTCGGGGTATTCCTTGGTGACTTCGCGGCCGCGCCGGGACCGTACCCGCAAGGCGCCGTGGTCGGCCTCGACGAGGAGCCGGTAGCCGTCCCACTTGCCTTCGAAGGCCCACTGACCGGCCTTGAGGGCCGCCACCGATCCTTCCGAAGCGAGCATCGGGGCGATCTCATCGAACTCGAAGACCCTTTGATCCTTCATCCGGTGGGCCAGCCACTGGTCGCCGTTGGTTTGAATCAGCGCGTACCGGCCCGAAATCCGGCTGCCGTGCAGGTTGACGATGACCTCCCCTTTTTCCGCGGAGTCGTTGAACTTCTCGGCCTCGTACGTGCCGGAATCCCAGATGATCACCTTGCCGGCGCCGTATTCGCCTTTGGGGATGTTGCCCTCGAAGGTGGCGTACTCGAGCGGATGATCTTCGGTGTGCACCGCCAGGTGGTTCACCGACGTGGTCTCGGGCAGGTTTTTCGGCACCGCCCACGACACCAGCACACCGTCTCGCTCCAGCCGGAAATCGTAGTGCAGCCGGCGGGCGTGGTGCTCTTGGATGATAAACGTATCGCCTTGGCCGGTAACGGGTCTCGCCTTGGGCACCGGCTCGGGCGTCTTAGCGGCGTCGCGCATGCTGCGGTACTTGCTCAACCGGTCCGGCCCGGGCGCGTCGGCGTCCAGCGACGCCAGCAGATCCCCGTCACGAGAAACCCGTTCCAGCACTTCGTCGTAGCGCAACTGGCGCAGCTCAGGGTCGTCGAGTTCCTCCCAGCTGCGTGGCGCCGCGACCGTCGGATGTACGCGCCCGCGCAACGAATACGGCGCGATCGTGGTCTTCGACCCGCTGTTCTGGCTCCAGTCCAGGAACACCTTGCCCGCCCGCAGGCTTTTGGTCATGGTCGACGTGACGAGCTTGGGCATCGTCTTTTCAAGTTGCTGCGCAACGCGTTTGGCCAAAACGGTGGCGCCCCGGCTGCTCACCGGCTCGGCCAGCGGCGTGTAGAGGTGCAGCCCCTTGCTGCCGCTGGTGAGCGGGAAGGTGGTCAGCCCGATGTCGGCGATCAGGTCCCGCACAGCGCGCGCCACTTCCGAAAGCTGGGCCATCGTCACGCCTTCACCCGGGTCCAGGTCGAACACCAATCGCGTTGCCGGGCCGGGCTTGAGTTCTTCGGCCCCGCTCCGGGTCCACTCGGCGACGAACCGCCACTGCGGCACGTGCACCTCCAGCGCCGCCTGCTGCCCGATCCACGCCAGGCCGTCGAGGCTGTCGATGATCGGATACGTCGTGGTTCCGGACCGATGGGTGACGCTGGCGCGCGGCAGCCAGTCCGGCGCCGACGACGCCAGTTGCTTTTCGAAGAACGAGGGCTGCTCGACGCCGTTGGGCCAGCGCTTGCGGGTGGCCGGGCGTCCGGCGATGTGCGGCAGCATCACCTCGGCGATGCGGGTGTAGTAGTCGAAGATGTCGGCCTTGGTGGTTCCGGTGGCGGGGTACAGCACCTTGTCGGCGTTGGTCAGCTTGACCCGCGCCTGCGCCGTCGAACCCATGGTGTCAACGTACTTCTCCGCCGAGCAGACGCAGAATCGCACGGCGCGGGGCCCGAGCGTGCGATCTGCGTCTGCTGGGCGGAAAGAAGTGGGTTCGCGCGCCGGTACCGTCGACACCGTGGTTCCGCTGAACAGCGCCACCCTGGAGCAGGTGCCGATCGCGGCGCCGGGCTATGACCGTGCCGGCATTGGTGTCGGCATTGCACATTTCGGCGTCGGCGGGTTTCACCGGGCGCATCAGGCGATGTACATCGACAGGTTGCTGCAGCGGGGCTTGGCGCGGGAGTGGGGCATCTGCGGGATCGGGGTGATGCCGGCCGACCGCCGGATGCGCGACGTTTTGCGCGCCCAGGATGGCTTGTACACGCTGATCTTGGAACACCCCGACGGCAACCGGGAAGCGCGGGTGATCGGCTCGATCGTCGACTACCGCTACGCGCCCGACGACCCGCCGGAGACGATCGCGCTGCTGGCCGCGCCGACGACCCGCATCATCTCGATGACCATCACCGAGGGCGGCTACCAGATCCGAGACCCCGGGTCCGTTTTCGGCCTGATCGTCGAGGCCCTGGCCCGGCGTCGTGACCGCGGCATCGCCGCGCCGACGATCGTGTCGTGCGACAACATCGAGCACAATGGCGACGTCGCACGCCGGGCCGTCGTCGCACATGCCGAACTGCTGCATCCCGGCCTGGCCGATTGGGTGGCCGAGCAGGCCCGGTTTCCCTGCTCGATGGTGGACCGCATCACCCCGGTCACCACCGCCGAGATCGTGGCCGGGGTCGAGCGTGAATTCGGCGTCGCCGACGAGTGGCCGGTGGTGGCCGAGGCGTTCGCTTCGTGGGTGCTCGAGGACGATTTCGCCGACGGGAGGCCCCCGCTGGAAGAGGCGGGTGTGCTGTTGGTCGATGACGTCAGTCCGTACGAATCGATGAAGCTGCGGCTGCTCAACGCCGGTCACCAGTGCCTGTGCTACTTCGCCGCGCTGAGTGGGTATCGCATGGTGCACGACGCGGCGCGCGACCCGTTGTTGGTCGAATTCCTGCTCGGTTATTTCGATTCCGAAGCGGCGCCGACACTGCCGCCGGTCCCCGGCATCGACCTGCGTGCCTATACCCGCGAGCTCATCGAGCGCTTCGCCAACCCGGGAGTGCGGGACACCGTGGCGCGGTTGTGCGCCTACTCCTCGGACCGCATCCCGAAATGGCTGCTTCCGGTGATCCGTGACAACCTGCGCACGGGCGGACCCATCCGGCTGGCGTCGGCGACGGTGGCGAGCTGGGCCCGCTACGCCGAGGGGGTCGACGAGCGTGGCGAACCGATCGAGGTCGTCGACAACCTGGCGGATTCGCTGCTGCCGGTCGCGCGGGCGCAGCGGCTGCACCCGACGGCCTTCATCGAGAACCCGGAGCTGTTTGGGGACCTGACGACCGAACCCCGGTTCGTCGAGGCGTACACCTGGGCGCTGGCGTCATTGCATTCCCGCGGCGCACGGGCAACGCTGGAGGCACGTTGCTGCACGGCCCCGGGGGTGAACCATGACTCGCGCGCTGGTGATCGGCGAGGCGTTGATCGACATCGTCGAGCGCGACGGGCCCTCCAAGGCCGACCGGCATATCGGCGGCAGCCCGCTCAACGTCGCCGTCGGACTCGCCAGGCTGGGTCGCGATGTCGATTTCTTGACCCATATCGGCGAGGACGAACCCGGACGCCGCATCGCCGATTACGTCAAATCATCTGGGGCACAGCTTGTTCCGGGGAGCACGTCCGCCAGCCGGACGCCGACCGCGGTGGCGACCTTCCTGGCGTTGCTTCG
>CAVPFT010000087.1:0-61769 GCA_963703795.1 uncultured Actinomycetota bacterium
CGTCATCGGTCGTGGTGTGACGGTCGGTCGCCCGTTGGGGTTGTTGCTCACCAGGCGCTCCGAGAACGCCACGGTGACGTTGTGCCACACCGGAACTCGTGACCTGCCCGCCTTGACCAGGCAGGCGGACATCATCGTGGCCGCCGTGGGTGTCCCGCACCTGCTGACCGCCGAACATGGTGCGTTCGGGCGCCGCGGTCGTCGACGTGGGCGTCAGCCGCACCGAAAACGGACTCGTCGGCGATGTGCATCCGGACGTGTGGGAGGTGGCCGGCCACGTGTCACCGAATCCCGGCGGCGTGGGCCTGCTTACCCGCGCGTTCCTGCTGACCAACGTCGTCGAGCTGGCCGAGGGACGGCAGATAAAACGTGCGCGCGACCGTGCGGGCCCAGTGGCCGATCGTGATGGTCGAGCTGATCTTCGTCGCGGCTTTTGTCTTGGCGGCGGCCAATTTCTGGCGCCGCGGCGCCCTCCTGATCGGTATCGGAGTCGGCGTGGCCTCGATACTGCGGCTGGTGTTGTCCGAGGAGCGGGCCGGCCTGTTGGTGGTCCGCAGCAAGGGCATCGACTTCGTGACAACCGCGACGGTCGCGGCGGCGATGGTCTATATCGCTTGGACGATCGACCCGCTGGGTACCCGCTAAACCTTTGGCAGGCCCGGGATTTGGCCTCGCATACCCGGGATTTGCCCCGGCATTCCCGGGATTTGCCCCGGCATACCCGGGATTTGCGGCATGGACAGGTTGCCGTTGGCGATGTTCGCGACCTCCTGCGGGCAGTACATCTGAATCGCGATGGTGGTGAACATCTGCGCCATCTGCGGTGACATGCCCTGGTGGCTCACGTTCGCCACGACACCGGCGAGGTTCCCGCCCGGCTTCGCGAGCATTGGGCAGATGGACTGGCCGACGGCCATCGCGTCGCCCGGTTCGCCGAACTCGACGCCAGCGTGGTTCAGTGCGTCAAGGAAGTTGTCGTCGACCGGGTCGGCCTGGGCCGGTGCCGCGAATGCCGCGGCCGCGGTGAGCAGGCCCGCGCCCAAGGCCAGCAGGCGAATGGTCAGGGGTTGGTGGCGATACAACCAGATCCACTCCCGCGTTTTCACCAATGCCTTCATGCCAGTCCCCCCATGCTGTCTCTGAGTGCACTTGTGACACTCAAATCACGTTAGGAACTCTGATCGATTACGGTCACATTTGTGACACGGTGGGATAAAGGTTTGCACAATAAGCGTTTCGTAAGGGCCGTGCGCTACAGCCATCGGTTAATGGGTGCGCCGTTGCCGACGCAGCACCCAGCGCCGACCTCCGCCCCATCAAGCGGTACAACAGTTTTCGGTCGGTTTTCGGTCGGCGCTCAGAGGTACGACCCCAATCGGGTGTCCTGCCCGGATTGGACTTCTGACGAAATAGCTTCTGCCACTTTGGTTTCAGGGTTTTTGTGGACGGCGTTTTTTGCCGGTCGGCCGCCGGCGCGGCCTGACCCTGGGCCTAGGTCGAGGCCGCGGGCACCAATGCGCTAATGTCGTCGCCTTGCAGAAGCTTGACTGTCAGAGACAAGTCGAAATAGTCAGTCCAGCGAATGATCTTCCCGCTCTCATCGAGCACAAAAGTCCCCATGACGGGAACGGCGGGCTTCGTGCCGTCAGGGGCTTGGATGTAGTCAAGCCGTTCGGTCAGAACGACAGGGCCTTCGCCGGCGATGTTGACGATCTCGAACGCGTAGGCATCCGGAAACATCGAAAACTGCGCGCCCAGGTTCTCCACGATGGCGTCCACCCCCGTCGTCGCAGGCATGCCGACGTTTTGGTACACCGCATCGTCAGCGAGAAACGGCCGTAGCGCGTCGGGATCGCGCTTCTCCATCAGTGCGCAGAACTGGCGGACGACCTCGATTGGGTTGTGCATCAGGAACCTCCATTAGTCGGTCGGATATGAACGAGAATCAGGAACCAATGGCTCGAACTCCAGGTGCAGCTCGGTCAGGCCCCGAAGGATGAACGTGGGTTCGTACTCATAGCGACGTACGCCAGCCGCCCCGTGCGACGCCTCGGAAATTCTGATGTCGGCCATCCGGTCGAGGATTCGGTTGAGAGATATCCGTCCCTCGGCGCGTGCCAAGGGTGCGCCGGGGCACGAGTGGCTCCCGCGCCCGAACGCCACGTGTTCGCGCACATTGGGTCGACCAATGCGAAACTCATTTGGCGCCTCGAACTTCGAGGGGTCTCGGTTGCAGGCCCCCGGCAACAACATCATCGTGGTGCCTGCTGCGATCGCAACATCGCTAATCGTCGTCGGGTGGCGCGCCAGTCTGAAGTGGCTCTTGACTGGGCTTTCGATTCGCAACGTTTCCTCGAGGAACGCGGGGATGAGGGTGCGATCGTTGCGCAGCGATGTTTGGATGTCGGGGCGCTCACCGAGTACTCGCATTCCTGCGCTGAGCAGTTTGGTGGTGGTCTCCATGCCAGCCGAGAACAGGAACGTCGATAAGTGAACGACATCCGTGACTTCAGGCGTCGATCCGTCGGGATACTTCGCCTGCGCCAACTCGGTCAGCACGTCATCGCGTGGATCACGCCGACGATCGACGATGTACCCGGTGAATTTGTCGTCGAGCCATAGCAGCGGGTTGTGCGCGGGCGAGTCGTCGTTGAGCGCACCGGCGACCTCATCGGTCGCCGCTAGCGTTTCTCGAAACAGGTTGTGGTCATTCTCCGGAACTCCAAGCAGGTCGGCGATGACAAGCATGGAGAAGGGCTTCGCATAGTCTTCGACGAACTCGCACGAGCCGTGGAAGACGAATTCATCGAGCTGCTGATCGGCCAACCGCCGCATGAAGTCTTCGTTTTCCCTGAGCCGCTTGGGGGTGAGTAGCCGGCCCAAGAGGCCTCTTGTGCGGGTGTGGTCGGGCGGGTCCTGCGTGACGATGTGTTCGCTCATCGGTATTTGGTCGCGGTACTGCTCGATCAGGCCACTGATGTCGTCGCTATCAGATTGAAACGACACACCGGCATACGGCCCCGCCACCGAAACGCACGCAGAGAACGCGACCTCCTTGTAGACCGTGCATGCTTCCTTGTGGCCGGTGACAGCCATCACGCCATAAGGAGTTTCGCGTGATAGTGGGCACTTGTTGCGGAGGTAATCGAAGTAGGGGTAAGGATCCGGCACGAGCGACTGGTCCGAGAAGAAGTCAACCGACTCGAAATCGCTCACGGCATGCCCTGAAGCTAGAAGGAATTGTCACGGCGTCGTTGGAGTGCGTCGTAGGGCCGTATGCCCATTGCGACCACCAGCATCGTGAGGCAGAACCGTGATAACGACGCTGCGCGGCTCACCCATTGTTGCCCGGCGCGCAGCGTTGGCTCACGGACCCGAGTTGCACATTCGGACGCCCGTTTGGTTGGCCGCTCATCCAGGTGGACATGATCCCGACGGAATAGGGGCCTTCCTGGCCGTTCTTCTCGTAAAAGCCCTGAGGGTCAAAGACTTTGGCATCCGGATACGGCCAGGGGCAAGCAACCGAGGTCGCTGCCTTCGACCACTTGATGGCCGTGAACGCTGCGCCGTACATCAAGTACGCCACGTTGATGATCACGAGCATCACCAGAAACGAACCAAGCGCGGGCCGGCTGCGGAAGATGCGGGCGCGCCGGGCCAATTTCTCAGAAACCGTGCGGCCGGTGTCGTCGCGATAGACCAGAACGCCCGCCGGAATCATCACCACCGTGACCAATACGGATTCCCACAGCAACGGAAACTGATGCGGTGTCCCCACAAAGATTGAACCGAACGGGATCACCTGCGCGTAGATGTACATCCCGGTGCGCACCAGCGTGACCTCAAGCATCATGTCGATGATGAACCCGGCGACCAAGATCAGTGCGCCAAGACCGATCAGAGGATGACGCCACACGAACGAATCAACGGGCCGACGAGCCTGGATCTTGCGCAGGATCCAGACTGCCGGAAAGTAGGGACCGAACTGGAACATCACGTAGCCGATGACGATAAACGGTTCGATCGTGGGCGAGATCGACACCAGCGGCCAAGACTCCGGCCAGTGCCACAGCCGGGGGTTGTACACAGCGTATGGTGCCCAATTCATGATCGGGTCCTGCCAGACGATGATGGTGGTCACCAGACCCATGAGCAGGTAAGGGTGGGGGCCATAACGACGCCAACCCCACACGAAAGCCACGATCAGCCCGATGACCGCGATGATCGTGAAGACTTGCAGCGTCCCGAGCCAATGGGTGTAACCGAAAAGTGGCTCCACCGGCCGAGGGGCCCCGGTCACGTTCGGGTTTCCGATCCGCGGATCGGGGTAGTCGCGTGCATTCCATGCGATAGCCACGACTGCGCCGACACCGAGGACAGCGAAGAGCCAGGCCCAGATCGTGCCCGCCGACGCGCGGTGGGGCGCGGTGTCCAGGGGTTTGGTCGACGCTCTGGTCTGTTCAGTGGTCATTGCTCACTCCTCACAAATAATTGCTCCATCGCCGAAGACAACTCGGCAATTACGTTCTTGGGCCTACTCGCTCAGATATGCGTCGATCATCTCCACCAATCCGCTAATTTGTGGTCAGATCGTCATGGCAGGCAACCGTGATCAGCGGCCGACCGAGATCGTGCGCCATGGCCTCCACGAAGCGGGTCTTGCCGCACCCGGTTGGACCCTTCAACAGAATCGATAAGCCTTGCCGATAAGCAGCTTTGAATATTCGTTCCTCGTCAGCCACGGGGACGTAGTAGGGACGAGTGCGGTCGCTCATGATCACGTATCGGCCTCGGCACACGTTTGAGTGGCGCCAGGCGCGAACGATGTCAGTCCGCTTCCTTTGTAGTGGGCGACAATTCGCTCGTACTCGCATCCAATGCGCGCCAACGGCGTGTCGCTAAGTCGGCGGGGTAACCAACGGTAAGCAATACGGAGCAACCTGGTCAGCGCGGCGAACTCCAAGTCATGTCGGCGCGTCCAGCGCATCGGCACCAACGCCCGCACACGGGGATGCATGATGCCGAAACCCAAGACCGCCACGATGTGTCCACCGATCGGTCCCAGCAGGGTCCACAGGGGTGCCGTGACCACAGGCATGTAATCAGGACGTTGCGGCCGGAGCGTGGCGTCCATGACGATGTCAAGGGCCGCAGTGTGTTTGAGTTTCTCGGCCGCCATCTTTTCGTAATACGCGGACAGCTCGTCGTAGCTATCCGGGAGTTGCCGTGCGCGGCCGGGCATCTGCAAGTCTTTGGTCAGCGCGCGGAAGCGGTCCCAGATCGCCTGGTTGTCGGCGACGCTGAGCTCTTCGCCGCTCAGCGTGACGAAAGCTCCACGATGCATGAAGAAGATACTGATCAAGTTCCAGTTCCACGGCTCGGGCGTCAGCGCGCTATAGCGAGCCCCGTCAGGTCCAACGCCTTTGATGTCGCGGTGCAGCCGCACCAGCCGCTGCATCTCCTCGCGGCGGTCCGCGTGATTGGCCATGAAGGTGAGTTGATCGGATGCAGCGGTGCGCCGCGCGCGCCCGAGGGGGTCGTTCTTTATCCGGGCAGTATCGACGAGTGCCGCCGACACCGCGGGCAGCATCATCTCGTCGAAGAGGGCAGGCGCGAACAGCACGAGGAACCGCGATCCCATCACGCGCTCGAATCGGTCTGCGACAGATCCGAATGAAGTGCATATGGGTTCGGCCGGCGTGTCCGGAGAGTCGATCGACCTGTCCAGGGATTGGACCGACATGGTGACCCCTCTGTCAGATAATTCTGGTGCATGGCTGCACCAGAAGTTATTGTGGTGTCAGACTGCACCAGAAATGTCGAATGGTCAAGGGGAGTCAGGCACAATGCAGTTGATGGCAACCGCGACGCGCTCCTACGGTGGCGTGACGGCCGACGAACGTCGCGCCACCCGCCGAGCCGCACTGATCGAGGCAGCTCTCGATCTATTCGCAGAGGACGGCGCGCGGGCAGTGTCGAAACGCGCTGTGTGCGCGCGGGCGCGTCTCAATGACCGCTACTTTTACGAGCATTTCACCGACTCGGATGCGTTGATCGAAGCGATCGTGCGTGACCTCACCGCCGAGGGATTGCAGGCGGTCAACGCTGCGACGAGGAGCGCGGCGCCCGACCAACGCGCGCAAGTCCGCGCCACCGCCGATGCGGCACTTGATTTCCTCACCGCGGACCCGCGTCGTGGCCAGTTGCTCCTGCGTTCCCACACCTCCGAGGTTCTGCAGCACGCCCGCGTGGACAGCACACGCGCGATCTCCAACGCCATGGCCGCGATGATCAGGGATCCGCTCGGTCCTGCCGCAGCCAGCCAGCTCGACACCGACCTCGCTGCGTTTGCACTGGTCAGCGGTGCGATGGAGGTTATCGCTGGCTGGCTACGCGGCGACTTCGACACTAGCCGTGAGCACCTCGCTGACATTGTCGCCGGGCTGCTGTTGGCCGTTGCCGACATTTCCACCGCACTCCCCGGACCCGCTGGGCAGTCTTAGCAGCGTGGATCGGCTGTCCGAAACCTCGCCGCCGGGTGCGGCCGCCGGTGCTGCTGCGCCCCGTGTGCCGACTACCTATCCTGTCTCCGCTGATGAGGGCAGGCCGACGGCTTCCCCCGACTGGTAGCCCGCGTCGATCCGAAGGTGTGCGGTCATCAGTGCGTTGTCGTAAGCCGACCGAGGTGGGAGCGTCTGGCCGCGGCTAAGTTCAAGGAAGTCGCTGGCAACCTGCTCGGCGAGGGTCCGCAGTTTGACGTTCGCCTCCTGGGATCGCCACTTGAGCAGTTCGAAGGCGGTCGGCTCATCGATTCCGTAGACCAGCATCAACATGCCCTTGGTCTGCTCGATTCCGGACCGGCTCTCGGTGATTCTGCTGACGGCTGCAGTCACCTGGTCTTGGCGTGCCCGTTCGGAAGGTGTGACGTCGATGTAGTAGCCGTGGGTGCCGATCACGTTCTCATGGTCGTCACGCAGAAGGTCGCCAACGACCACAACGTGATGTACCCGGCCTTCCACGTCGATGATGCGGTGTCGACTGCTGAACGGTTGGCGAGTTTGGCGGATCAACTCGAAGGTGTGCGCGATCTGCCGATAGTCATCGGGATGCTTATGCGCCAGCACCATTTCGGTGGTCGGGGTCACCGATCCCGGCAGATAGCCGTGCATCTTCTCCACTTGGGGCGACCACTCCCAGCGGTCGTCGTCGAAGTAAAAGCGGAACCACCCCACCCGGTGGGGTCCGCCACCGGCTAATGCCTCCTCGAGACGTACCTTGCTATCACCGCCGCTGGATTGTTCAACGGCGAACCGATTCTCTTCTCCCGGATGTTGTTGCATGGCATACCCCTTGTGCGGAATACCCTCTGCTAATTTGCGTGCTCGGCAACCTCTGGAACATCAAATCCTCGCGGCGAAGACAAACTGCGGGACGGGGGTCTTCCGCCCAGGGGTGTACGGAGCATTATGTGTTCTACTCCCGTCTGGCTCGCAGGTCAACCCTTATTTGGGCACGGAAAAGAAGCCGTCATGTGGCAGAGCAAAGCACCGGCTGTGGTGTGCGCTAGCGCTTCTAGGTCGGGACCGGGGACAGGGGCGCTGGAAGCCGGACCAGCCGGTGATCGTCGTCTATCAGGCCAAACAGCCGGCATCGCTTTCGCGTCCTACTGCTCGTTCCGGCCAACTGTCGGCGGCCAGCGATAGCGTTGTGTCGTGCTTGCGGCCATGGCGGTTACCTCGATGCTTGACCGTGAGGTCTATGTGTATGCCGAGGTCGACCGGCTTATCGGCCTCCGCGGCGGGACAGCTCGGCGCTGGATCAACGGCTACGAGCGATCCCGCAAAGTTTACGATCCCATTTTGCGGATCAAACCGCGTGACACAGCATGGGTTACCTGGGGCGAATTTGTTGAGACACGGATGCTCGCTGAGTTCCGCGACTTCAAGAAAGTTCCAATCCCGCGGTTGCGGGCTGCGATAGACGAGCTACGTCGCATTTACGGTGCGCAGTATCCGTTGGCGCACATGCGGCCGTATCTATCTTCCTACGACAGGGATTTGACGATAAAAGACGAAGATTCGGAGCAGGAGATCGTCGTCCGCACTGGCCAGCAGTTGATCGGAGATGGCCGGTGGCTCGCCAAGCGGTCTGCCCTCGAAAATGACGAGGACGGCGAAGCGATCATCGTTGAAATCCCAGCGGACCGGGACTTCTCTGACATTGTGATTAATCCGATGCGATACAGCGGACAGCCGACCTTCGTTGGTCGCCGCGTATCGCCCGTAACGATTGCCGGCATGGCGAACAGCGGTGAGCCGCATGAGGTTCTGGCCGCGGCGTACGGGCTTAGCCTTGAGCAGGTGAATCAAGCGATCGCCTATCCCGAGAGGTACGGGCTCGCGGCGGCGTAGGGGCGCCGGCAATGGTTGCACTCGACGATGTGAGGTACGTCGTCGATGAGAACCTGTTAAGCCTGGGCAACGGCATGGTTGCGGTGCGGAGAGAAACCGCGCGTTTTAGTCGTCCACCCGTCGATGCGCTGTTGCCGCTGGGGATCTCTGACCCGCAATGGATACCGATCGTCGGCGATCGCGGTTGGATTATGATCACCAACGACATATTGGCAGCAGACCCGCTTGGGCCCAAATGGTGCGGTTGGCCACCCGTTGGGCCAGTATCGAGAGCCACGTGGAGCGGTCGCCGGACGGACCGTGGTGGCTGTCGCTACGCCAGAATCGCGTCGAGGTGATGCGGTTTGCGCCTGGCAGCGCGGAACGCGCATAGGCCGCGGTGTTGCGGTGGTACGTCGAGCCCGCCGCCAACCAGGCGTCTGCAGCGACGCAGTGGATCGGCTCCGCCATCAAGCGGTACACCAGTTTTCGGTCGGCGCTCAGAGGTACAACCCCAATCGGGTCATGTTCTCCGGATTGAACTTCTAACGAAATAACTTCTGCCACTTTGGTTTCAGACGTTTCTGGGTGACGTTTTTTGTCGGTGCCCTCCGATAGTTTCGGGTTATGGCTGGCGGTGGTGTTGATCGAGAGGCGTTGTCGGCGGCTCTTGACGGGCTGGACGCCGCGTTCGATCGGGTGCTCGAGTTTGACTGCCAGGCGCTGACCACACCAGAGCAGCTGGCGATGCTGCAGCGCTTCGAGCGGCTGCGCCGCCGCATCCCGGCCGCCGAACACCCCCTGATCAATTCGATTGCCCGCCAAGCCACCCCCGAAGAACTCGGCGGAAAACTCTCCCACGCGATCGCCGAGGCGACACTGATCAGCCGCGCCGAAGCCGCCCGACGCATCAACGAGGCCACCGACCTGGGACCCCGCCACGGACTGACCGGCGAACCGTTGGCGCCGCTGTTGGCGGCCACCGCCACCGCCCAACACGACGGCACCCTGGGGACCGGGCAGGTCGCAGTGATCCGGAAGTTCTACCACCAGCTGCCCGGCTGGATCGATGCCAGCACCCGCGAACAAGTCGAAGCCGAACTAGCCACCCAAGGTAGTCACTACCGGCCCGAACAACTCGGCGCGCTGGCCGACACCCTGGCCGATGCGCTCAACCCCGACGGCACCTACACCGACGAGGACCGCGCCCGCCGCCGCGGCCTGACCCTGAGCAACCAAGGCCCCGACCAGATGTCGCAACTACGCGGCTGGCTGACCCCCCAAGCGCGCGCCACCCTAGAAGCCGTGTGGGCCAAACTGGGCGCCCCGGGCATGTGCAACCCCAACGACGACACCCCCACCGTGGACGGCCCACCCTCCCAAGAGGCGATCGACAAAGACGCCCGCGGCCCTGCCCAACGCCACCACGACGCGCTGCTGACCGCGATGCGCGCGCTGCTAGCGTCGGGAAAACTGGGCCAACACAACGGGCTGCCGGCCTCGATTATCGTCACCACCACGCTGGCCGAGCTGGAAGCCGCCGCCGGCAAAGGCCTGACCGGCGGGGGCAGTATTTTGCCGATCAGTGATGTGATCCGCCTGGCCCGGCACGCCCGCCACTACCTGGCCATCTTCGACAAGGGCAAAGCCCTGGCGCTGTATCACACCAAACGCCTGGCCTCCCCGGCACAACGGATCGTGCTCTACGCCAAGGACCGTGGGTGCAGCGCTCCGGGGTGCACCGTGCCCGGCTACTACAGCGAAGTCCACCACGTCACCGACTACGCGAAATGCCACACCACCGACGTCAACGACCTGACCTTTGGCTGCGGCACCCAACACCGCATCGTTCAACCCGGCGGGTGGAGCACCCGCAAAAACACCAAGGGCGAAACCGAATGGATCCCACCCCCACACCTGGACCGCGGCCAACCCCGAACCAACACCTACTGGCACCCCGAAAAACTCCTCCGCCACGAGAACGAGAACGCGGATGAGGACGAAGACGACGACAAGCCAGGCTAATCCCCGTCAGCCGGCCAGCTACGCTTTCGGCTAGCCCACTCGGCTAGCCCACTCGGCTAGCCCACTCGGCTGGCCCACAAAGGTTCTGGAACAAGGGGTCTGGAAGCGGGGATAGGGAAAATGCCACAGCGTCCTCGGAGGCCCAGACCCGCGAATCGCTCGCCCGCAACGGTGAGACGATGACCACGCCCGCCATGGCGACGTACGCCTAACGACCAAATCGACCAGGCCCGAACAGAACTCGAGCACCCAGCTGAATGCCCCTGAGGAGCGGAGGCGCTCGGCGAGGGGTAGCCGATTCCGGATACGTAAGCGTTGGTCGCCCAAAATGGTTCGAGTCCGACCACGGTGCCTGCGTGTGCTTTCATCCTTTCTGGCGCGGGCATCGGGGTACGCCGTCTACGGCTTCAATTGAATTTGGGCCTGGATCATGTGCAACTGCTTGATGATCGAAGCTTGCGGTAGCGACGGCTCACCCAAATCGCGAATAGGAATAGGAATAGGCCGACGAGCCCCATCCCGACAAGGAGGACTATCCAGCCCGCGAACGAGTTCGTGAATCTCGTATCGCCGCGAATGTGGACGTCCACGGTCCGCCCCTCGGCGATGTTGCCGCCATAAACAGTCACCGTTCTGTGGGTTCCATCGGTTTGCCGCCACACTCCGGTGCAACTCTCGTAATGGCCGCTCCCCTGGAGGGGCACGTGGCACTGCTCGATCTCGACTTGAGCGGGGGTGCCAGAAAGCTGAACCCACACCGTGTACCCTCCCCAGGCGGTCATGTACAACACCAAGCCCAGGACGGCAAGTCCGGCAAGTGTGCCAAATGCATTAGAAGCCCAACCACGGAGGCCACGTCCTTCGCGCTGACTCATAGCAAACAAGCTAGCCCCATTCCGCAGGCTCTGAGCCGAGCCGGTCTCACGCGGACGCCACGGCAACAAACTCGGGTCAACCGACTCCTTTGGGCCAGCTTTCATGCCACCATTCCCGTAGTCGTAATGGAGCAATTCCTCCCGTGCCCGGAGTTGGTGGCGACCAACATCGGCGAGAGCGCACGCATGGTCGGGATCGACGACCCGCGGTGGATCAACTTCCCGCCCCACCTGCTACACGCGATCCAGCCCGACGATGTCGGCGAGCGGGTCGTTGCCGCCATCCAGCAGGAACGTTTTCGCATCTTGACGCATCCGCAGAACGAGAACTGGGTGGTGGACCACGGACGGGACATCGAGGGCTTCCTCGAGACCTACCTGCCGATGCTCTATGAAGGGCGTGACCCCTCCGGCCTGCCGATTACCCCATCCAGCTAATGGGAACCGAACAGCGAGCCTTCGATCGGTAGTTGCTTGTTCGGAGGACGCTGTTTACCGAGCCGCCGGTCGGTGAGCGTCGTTGCCAGCTGAAGCGATGGTCGACTTCTAGGGCTAGATCACGCCCCGGCCGGTTGGTGAGGGTTCCTGTAGCACTGATGGGATGTCGTGCCACCGAGCACTGATCCATTAGCTTGTCGCCGGGTGCCCTTGGGCTCGAACATGTTCGATGACCAAGGAGGCTGATACATGATCTTCGTCGGCGACGATTGGGCTGAGGATCACCACGACGTGCACTTGATGGACGAAACCGGGGCGCGGCTGGCCTCGCGTCGATTACCCGAGGGGCTGGCCGGGATCGGCGAGTTCCATCAGCTGCTGGCCCGCCACGCCGAAGAACCCGACGAGGTAGTGATCGGGATCGAAACCGACCGCGGCTTGTGGGTCGAAGCGCTCGTTGCGGTCGGCTATCAGGTGTATGCGATCAACCCGCTGGCGGCCGCCCGCTACCGCGACCGCCACCACGTATCAGGGGCCAAGTCTGATGCCGGCGACGCCAAACTCCTCGCGGATCTCGTGCGTACCGATCGACACAATCACCGCAGAGTCGCCGGCGACTCCGTCGATGCCGAGGCGGTCAAAGTCTTGGCTCGGGCACATCAGAATCTGATCTGGACCCGCAACCGGCACACCAACGCACTGCGCTCGGCGCTGCGTGAGTACTACCCGGGGGCGCTGGAGGCGTTCGAGGATCTGCACCACCAGGACGCGCTCGCAATCTTGGGACGGGCACCGACCCCGATCCAGGCTGCCAGCCTGAGTCTGTCGAAGATCCGGTCTGCACTCAAAGCAGCTGGGCGACAACGCAATCTCGATATCCGCGCCCACGACATTCAGACCGTCCTGCGCACTGAGCAGTTGGCCGCACCCGCCGCGGTCACCGCCGCGTTCGCGGCGACCACTCGCGCTACGGTCGGCATCATCGCCGAACTGAACACCCAGATCACCGACCTCGAAGCCGAACTCGCGACCCATTTTGAGACACACCCGGACGCCGACATCTACCGCTCCCTGCCAGGACTTGGTGTCATCCTCGGCGCCCGGGTGCTCGGTGAGTTCGGGGACGACCCGAATCGCTACACCACCGCCAAGTGTCGCAAAAACTACGCCGGAACATCACCGCTGACCGTCGCGTCGGGAAAGAAACGCGCCGTACTGGCCCGCCATGTCCGTAACCGCCGGCTCTACGATGCGATCGACCAATGGGCGTTCTGCGCCCTGACCACCAGCGCCGGCGCCCGGGCTTTCTACGACGCGCGTCGCAATGCCGGCGACCTGCACCACCAAGCACTAAGAGTCCTCGCCAACCGCCTCGTCGGCATCCTGCACGGCTGCCTACGCCATCGAACCCACTACGACGAACACAAAGCCTGGGCACACCGCCAAACCCGGCCCGACACCCAAGCCGCTTGACACCTACAAACCTGGGATGTCTAGCCGGCGAGCCGATTACTTAAGCGCAGCCCGGATGCACACGGTGACATAGGGCAGCGCCAAGCCGGTCGAATTCGCCAGCGCCGGATGGGTGGCCAGCAACTCACGCACCTGGTCGAGCGTTCTGGTGCGGATCTCAGTCGGCGAAGTGATGCAGTAGCTGCGGGACGCCACCAGGTCGATCAAGGCTTGCGGCGTAAGGTAACTCGTCCACTCGACTTGATGGCGCTCCGCCGCGGTGAACGCCGTGGACAGCGTCACGTCGAAGCGGCCCCTGTCGCCATCGGAACCGATGATCTCGCCCAGCTCGCGCACCCAGCCCAGCCGTTCGTCGCGGGTGTTCCACACCAGTCCGAGCCGTCCTCCCGGCCGCAGCACGCGTGCGACCTCGGGAATCGCCCGCTCCGGATCCACCCAGTGCCACGCCTGGGCAACCAGCACGGCGTCAACGCTGTTGTCTTCCAACGGAATCTCTTCCGCCGTGCCCAACAGCGCACGGGTTTCCGGCAGCGAGGCCCGCAGCACTTCCAGCATGTCGGGAATCGGGTCGACGGCGACCACGTCCAGGCCGCGCTCTGCGAGCCGGGTGGTCAGCTTGCCGGTGCCCGCGCCCAGGTCCAGCACGTGGCGCGCGCCGCGCGGTAGCAACCAGTCAATCGCCTCCGGCGGATAGGAGGGACGGCCACGCTCGTAGGCGGCGGCGGCTGAGCCGAACGAGAGGGAGCGGTCGTGCCTCGAGCGGGTCACGTTGGACACCTAAGGCACGCGCCCTTCCCATCGGCCAACTCGAGGGTCTTGCGGATCAGGTCGCCGACCGCCTCGGATTCCACCAGAAAGCCGTCGTGCCCGCAGACGGAGTCGACGACGTGCAGTTCGGTGCAGCCCGGCAGCAACTCGGCCAGCTCCTCCTGCAAGCGCAGCGGGTAGAGCCGATCGGAGGTGATACCACCGACCACGACGGGCACGGGGCACCCGCGCAGCGCTTTGCCGACCCCGCCGCGATTACGGCCGACGTCGTGGCTGTTCAGCGCCTCGGTCAAGATGACATAGCTGCCCGCGTCGAAGCGGGCCAACAGCTTGTCGCCCTGGTGCTGCAGGTAGCTCTGCACCGCGTAGCGGCCGCCGTTCGCCGGGTCCTCATCGCCCTGGTTGTCGTTGGCGAATCGGGTGTCGAGCTCGAGTTCACCACGGTAGGTCAGGTGGGCGAAGCGGCGAGCGACCGTCAGCCCTGCATCGGGTTTCCGCCCGGTGCCGTGGTAGTCCCCGCCCTGCCAGTTCGGGTCGGACTTGATGGCCGCGATCTGAGTGGTCTGGGTGCCGATCTGGTCGGCGGTGGCACGTGCCCCGACCGCGAGCAGCAGCCCGGCCCCGACCCGGTCCGGATGGCTGACTATCCATTCCAAAGCCCTTGCGCCGCCCATGGATCCACCGACGACGGCGGCAACCTGGTTGATACCCAACGCGGCCAGCGCGGCGACGTCTGCCTCCACCTGGTCGCGCACCGAAACGAGTGGAAACCTGGAGCCCCAGGGCTTTCCGTCACGGGCAAGCGAGCTGGGCCCGGTGGAGCCACGGCAGCCGCCCAGCACATTGGTGGCCACCGCGCACCAGCGGTTCGTGTCGATCGGCGCTCCCGGACCGGCCACCCCGTCCCACCAGCCGGCCGTCGGATGCCCGGGACCGGCGGGCCCGGTGATATGCGAATCGCCGGTGAGCGCGTGCAGGACCACCACCACGTTGTCCCGCGCTTGCGACAATTCACCCCAGCGCTGGACGGCGATACAGACATCGTCGATCACCGCACCGCTTTCGGTGGTCAGCGAGCCGATGTCGATAAAACCGATTTCGCCTTCGGCGGGCAGCGTCTGGGTGGGCACGTCGGAGATCGTCATGTCATAACCCCTCAGAACGCCGCCACGGCCTGCGGGTCGCCGCCGGCCGCGGCCGCTTGGGCCGGCGCACCGAATTTCCCTAGACCGAATTTCCTTGCCGCGGCGAACCCGAGCTCCAAGTCGGCCAGGATGTCGTCGATGCCTTCGATGCCGACGGCCAGCCGCACCAGCCCCGGGCTGACGCCGGTCGTCAGCTGCTCCTCGGGTGTCAGCTGGGCGTGGGTGGTCGACGCCGGATGAATCACCAGGGAGCGCACGTCGCCGATGTTGGCGACGTGGCTGTGCAACTGCAACGCGTTCACGAACGCCTTCCCCGCTTCGGCGCCGCCGGCCAGCTCGAACGCCAGCACCGCTCCAGTTCCTTTGGGCGCCAGCTTCTTTGACCGCTCATACCACGGCGAGCCGGGCAGCCCCGCATAGTTGACCGACAGCACGCCGTCATGGCCGGCCAAAAACTCGGCGACCCGTTGCGCGTTGGCGACGTGGCGCTCCATTCGCAGGCTCAGGGTTTCGATGCCCTGGGCCACCAGGAACGCGTTGAAAGGCGAAGCGGCCGAACCAAGGTCACGCAGCAATTGCACGCGCGCCTTGAGCGCGTACGCGGGCGGTCCCAGCTCGGCATACACCACGCCGTGGTAACTCGGGTCGGGCGTGGTGAATCCGGGGAAACGGCCCTGCGTCCAGTCGAAGGTGCCGCCGTCGACGATGACGCCCGCGATCGCGGCGCCGTGCCCGCCCAGGTATTTGGTGGCCGAGTGCACCACGATGTCGGCGCCCTGGGTGAACGGCTGGATCAGGTAGGGCGTGGCGACGGTGTTATCGACGATCAGCGGGACGCCGTTGGCGTGGGCCACCCCGGACACCCCGGGGGTGTCCAGCAAGTCGATCTGGGGATTGGAAATGGTCTCGCCGAAAAACGCCTTGGTGTTCGGTCGCACCGCGGCCTGCCACGAATCCAGATCGTCGGGATCCTCGACGAAACTGACCTCGATGCCGAGCTTGGCCAGCGAATAGTGGAACAGGTTATAAGTGCCGCCGTAGAGGCGCGGGCTGGAGACGATGTGATCCCCGGCGCCTGCGAGGTTCAAGATGGCCAACGTTTCGGCCGCCTGCCCGGAGCTCAAAAACAGCGCGGCCACGCCACCTTCCAGCGCGGCGATCCGCTGTTCGACGACATCGGTGGTCGGGTTGCCGATCCGGGTGTAGATGTTGCCGGGCACCTCCAGGCCGAAAAGCGCGGCGGCATGTGCGGTGTCGTCGAAGGTGTAGGACGTGGTCTGGTAGATCGGCAGGGCGCGGGCGTTGGTGGCAGAGTCGGGGCTCTGGCCGGCGTGAATCTGCTTCGTTTCGAACGACCAATGCGCGGTCGGATCGGTCGCGGTGGTGCTGTCAGTCACGTGCGGTGCTTTCTGTCCGGTTGGGTGTGAATCGGGTATCGGGGCGCGGTTGGTTTAGCGCCGACACACGATGAGACGCGACTGAGCTGGTCGAATGCACATCACGTTTCCCTGTCTACTCAGGGGCCCGTCATGGCGGACCCGCGCTTGCCGGATAGCCGGTGGCTACTCAACCTGGTCATCACCCGGGGCACCCCACCGCGGTTGGAGGGTTGCCGGCCAGCAAGCCGGGGCTTGACGCTGGCGCTCATGACCGATTTGCAGCTTATCGCATGGCGCCGAGTCGGCGCCAATGGGACCGGCCAACGGGACGGCTCACTTGCGTTACAGCAGGGCCTTTGAGCAGGGCCTTAGAGCTGGGTGACGGCTGCTTGTAGGCTGGCCTGTGGAGCAACTGCTCGCCCAAGCTTGCAACGGCTGGAGGATTCGGACGCCGATGTCCAACGAAGCCAAGTCCAACGAAGCCAAGTCCAACGAAGCCAAGTCCAACGGAGCCAAGACCAACGGAGCCAAGATCAAGGTCAAAGGCCCGGTAGTAGAGCTCGACGGCGACGAGATGACCCGCGTCATCTGGAAGCTCATCAAGGACATGCTGATCCTGCCGCATCTCGACATCGACCTGGACTACTACGACCTGGGCATCGAGCACCGCGACCGCACCAACGACCAGGTGACGATCGACGCGGCCTATGCCATCAAGAAGCACGGCGTTGGCGTCAAGTGCGCGACCATCACGCCCGATGAGGCGCGCGTCGCAGGAATTCAACCTGAAGAAGATGTGGCTGTCGCCCAACGGGACCATCCGGAACATTCTGGGGGGCACCATCTTCCGCGAGCCGATCGTGATCTCGAATGTGCCGCGGTTGGTTCCGGGCTGGACCAAGCCAATTGTCATCGGCCGCCACGCTTTTGGTGACCAGTACCGCGCGACGAACTTCAAGGTCGACCAGCCGGGCACCGTCGTGATTACTTTCACGCCCGCCGACGGCAGCGAGCCGATGGTGCACGAGGTGGTGTCCATCCCCCCCGACGGTGGTGTCGTGATGGGGATGTACAACTTCAAGGACTCCATCCGCGATTTCGCGCGCGCCTCGTTGACGTACGGCCTGAACGCCAAATGGCCGGTGTATCTGTCCACCAAGAACACCATCCTCAAGGCCTACGACGGCATGTTCAAAGACGAGTTCCAGCGCATTTACGAAGAGGAATTCAAGGACAAGTTCGAAGCCGAAGGGCTGACCTACGAGCACCGGTTGATCGACGACATGGTCGCGGCCTGCCTCAAATGGGAGGGCGGCTACGTGTGGGCCTGCAAGAACTACGACGGTGACGTCCAGTCGGACCTCGTCGCGCAGGGCTACGGCTCGCTGGGGCTGATGACGTCGGTGCTGATGACGGCCGACGGCAAGACGGTCGAGGCCGAGGCCGCGCATGGCACCGTCACCCGGCATTTCCGGCAGTATCAGGCCGGCAAACCGACCTCGACCAACCCGATCGCCTCGATCTTCGCCTGGACCCGCGGACTGGATCACCGCGGCAAGCTGGACGAGACCCCGGAGGTGGTCGACTTCGCGCACAAGCTGGAAGAAGTCGTCATCGGCACGGTCGAGAGCGGCAAGATGACCAAGGACCTCGCGATCCTCATCGGTCCCGACCAGGAGTGGCAGAACAGCGAGGATTTCCTCAATTTCATCGCCGAGAACCTGGAGAAGGCCCTCGCTGACCAGGGCTGACCGGGGCTGATTAGCGCGAAAGCTAGCCGGTGGATTGGTGCCGGCCGGAGTCTTTCGGGTCGAACTGCTCGATGCCGCACTGCTCGATGAAGCCGGTGATCACCTCGGTGATGCGTTCGGGCGCCTCGAACGTCGGGACGTGCCCCACGCCCTCGAGTTTGGTGACCTTGAGGCTTTCGCCGGGCAGGTGGTCGGTGAAATGCCGGCTGAACCGGGGTGCGGGGATGACCCGGTCCTTTTCGCAGACCACCAGGTGCGCCGGGACGGCGTTCAGCGCGAGCTCGCGCAGGCCGGGCAGCTGCAGCGCCTTGACCAGCAACTGGAAGTAGGCCGGGCAGTGCGCGGCGTCGTCGATGATGCTGTTCAGCTGGCGCTCGCTGACCCCCTCCGGCGATGCGCTGATCGCATAGGTGGCCAATCGGCGGCTGAACGGCAGGCGCAACACCCGCGGCCCGAACAACCACGCGAGCACCAGCAGCGGCATACCCAGGAGGAACTTGGCGATGATCTCGAACTTGGCCGGGCTCCACTGCGTCCAGCCGCCGGCCGGGGCGATGCCCATGACGCTGCGCGCCCGCCCGCGTCGCTCCAGTTCGAAGGCGACCCAGCCGCCCAGCGAGTTGCCGACGATGTGGGCGGTCTTCCAGCCCAGTTCGTCCATCTGGCGCTCCACCTGGTCGGCGAGCACCCCCGACGACAGGAACCAGCTGCCGGGGGGCGGGCCGCCGTTGTGGCCGGCCATCGTCGGGGCGAACACCTCGTAGCGGCCGGTGTCGGCCAGCTGCTGCGCGACGTCCTCCCATACCGCCTGGGACAGCAGGAACGGATGCAGCAAAAGGACCGGTTCTCCGGAGCCAAGGTGGATTGGCGGACGCGTACGCATACCGCCGACAGTAAAGGCGGTACCGCCGGTACCGCAAGCAAGGGCCGGGGGGCCCCGGCCTTGCACGGGCCTTTGGCCGGGGACCACGCGTGAAAAGATCGGGAGATCATGAGCACCGCTACCGGATCCAGCCGGCTTTTCTCCGGCGTGCAGCCCACTTCCGATTCGCTTCACCTCGGTAACGCGTTGGGTGCCATCAACCAGTGGGTCGCACTGCAGGACGACCACGACTCCTTTTTCTGCGTCGTCGACCTGCACGCCATCACCGTCGCGCAGGAGCCCGAGGCGCTGCGACGCCGGACCCTGGTCACCGCCGCCCAGTACCTGGCGCTGGGTATCGACCCCGGCCGCAGCACCGTTTTCGTGCAGAGCCACGTGCCCGCCCACACCCAGCTGGCGTGGGTGCTGGGTTGCTTCACCGGCTTCGGGCAGGCATCCCGGATGACGCAGTTCAAGGACAAGTCGACGCGTCAGGGCAGCGACTCGACCACCGTGGGTTTGTTCACCTACCCGGTGTTGCAGGCCGCCGACGTGCTGGCCTACGACACCGATCTGGTGCCCGTGGGTGAGGATCAGCGCCAGCACCTCGAGCTGGCGCGCGACGTGGCGCAACGATTCAACGCCCGCTTCCCGGACACCTTCGTGGTTCCCGACGTGCTCATTTCCAAGGCGACCGCCAAGATCTACGACCTACAAGATCCGACGTCGAAGATGAGCAAGTCGGCGGCCACCGATGCCGGGTTGATCAACCTGCTCGACGATCCGGCATTGTCCGCCAAGAAGATTCGCTCGGCAGTTACCGACAGCGAGCGCGAGATCCGCTTCGACACCGACGCCAAGCCGGGCGTGTCCAACCTGCTGAGCATCCAGTCGGCGGTCACCGGCGTCGGCATCGACAAGCTCGTCGAAAGCTACGCCGGGCGCGGCTACGGTGACCTGAAAAAAGAGACCGCCGAGGCAGTCGTCGAGTTCGTCGGCCCGATCAAGGCGCGGGTCGACGAATTGATGGACGACCCCACGGAATTGGCGGCGGTGCTGGCGGCCGGGGCGGAGCGAGCCCAGAATGTCGCCGGCAAGACCGTTCAGCGGGTCTACGATCGGTTAGGGTTCCTTCCGCAACGGGAATAGGTTTCACATGAGCGAACCGGCCAAGCCAGGGATCCTCGATCGGCTCCGGGCCCGGTTTGGGTGGTTCGACCATGTCATTCGCGCCTACGAGCATTTCGACGACCGCAATGGTGGCTTCTTTGCGGCCGGCCTCACGTACTACACGATCTTCGCGTTATTTCCTTTGCTGATGGTAAGTTTCGCGGTGGTCGGGTTCATGCTGTCCCGGCGGCCTCACCTGCTGAGCGCCATCGACGATCACATCCGGTCCTCGGTTTCCGGCGCTCTGGGCCAACAGCTTGTCGACTTGATGAACTCGGCGATCAGCGCGCGGACGTCCATCGGTGTCATCGGTCTGGCCACTGCGGCGTGGGCGGGCCTCGGCTGGATGTCACACCTTCGGGCGGCGGTGACCGAGATGTGGTGGGAGCAGCACCTCGACTCACCGGGTTTCGTCCGCAACAAAATATCCGACCTGGCCGAGATGGTGATGACGTTCGCGGTGATCATCGCCACCCTCGGTCTTACCGCGCTCGGCAATGAATCACTGATGCGTGCGGTACTGAAATGGCTTGGCATGCCTGAATTTTCGGTACTTGACTGGCTGTTCAGGCTCTTCTCGATATCGATCTCGATGCTGGTGCAATGGATGCTGTTCACCTGGATGATCGCGCGGCTGCCGCGACAGAAGGTCAGCCTGATCAACTCGATGCGGGCCGCGCTGCTCGCCGCGGTCGGCTTCGAGCTGTTCAAACAGGGGGCGTCGATCTACCTGCGAGTAGTGTTGCGCAGCCCGGCGGGTGCCACGTTCGGGCCGGTGTTGGGCTTGATGGTGTTCTCCTACATCACCGCGTATCTCGTCCTATTCGCCACCGCCTGGGCCGCAACCGCTTCCGGCGATCCACGCGCCAAACCCGTCGCTCCTCCGCCACCGGCGATCATCGCCCCGCGGGTCCAGCTGGACGAGGGGCTCAGTGCCCGTCAGACCCTGACCGCGGTAGCACTGGGCGCCGTTGGGGCGCTGGCATTTTCCCGCTTGACCCGCTGGATCCGCTAGTCGATCGGACACCGGCCGAGCGCCCTGCCGACGGCTACCGGGCCCGCATCGTCGCCGAGCTACCGGTCCACCCGCCAGTCGCCGCGCACCATGACGGCCGCGACCTGCAAATCACGGTCGAGGACAACGAGGTTGGCGTCATAGCCGGCCCGCAGGCTGCCCACCCGCTCGAGTCCGAGGGCCCGGGCCGGTGTCGCCGAGGTCACCTGTACGGCGGCGGCCAGTCCCGCGGCAGCGGCCACGCTGCGGAACAGCCGATCCATCGTGGCGGTGCTTCCGGCAATCGTCGACGTTCCGTGCACCCGCGCCACGCCGGATACGACGTCGATCGACACCGTGCCAAGCCGAAACGCTCCGTCCGCACAACCGGCCGCGGCGACGGCGTCGGTGACCGCCGCGACCCGCTCGGGCCCGGCGGCCCGGATCACCGCGTGCACGACGGCCGGGTGCACGTGCACGCCGTCGGCGATGAGTTCGACGGTCACTTTCGGATCCTGCAGCAACGCCAGCGCGGGTCCCGGATCGCGGTGGTGCAGCGGCGGCATCGCGTTGAACAGATGGGTGCCGACCGTGGCGCCCGCGGCGATGGCGTGTTGGGTCTGCTCGTAGGTCGCATCGGTATGCCCCACGGCCACAACGACTCCCGCGTCGAGAAAACGCCGGATTGCCGCGTCGGCTCCGGGCAACTCGGGCGCCAGCGTGACCATCCGGATCGCGCCGTCGCCGGCGGTGAGCACGGCGTCGATCTCGGCGGGGTCGGGGTGACGCATCTGGGTGGGATCGTGTGCCCCGCAGCGGGCTCGGCTCAGCCACGGCCCCTCCAAGTGGATGCCCGCGACGGTGCCGTGTCGGGAAGCTGCGGCGAGCGCGCGCACACCGGCGATCAGATCCGCGGGCGAGGCGGTCACCAGACTGGCGAGCGTCGTGGTGGTGCCATGCCGCAGGTGGAATCCCGCGGTCTCGGCGATGCTATCGGTGTCGGTGCCATCGGTGTCGGTGCCATCGGTGTCGGTGTACGCGGCGCCGCCTCCACCGTGGACATGCATGTCGACAAAGCCGGGAACCACAGTGCAATCGGGGAAGTCCCTGTCGACCGGGCCGGGCGGCGGGCCCGTGCCGCAGGAGAGGACCTGCCCACCGGAGGTCGCCAACCATCCCGGCCGGCCGATCTGCCCGTCGAGGACCATGCCGTCGAGGACCATGCCGTCGAGGACCATGCGTCGAGGACATGGTGGGACCATCGTCCCCGCGCGGATCAGGGCCACCGGCCGCCGTTTTCCCAGAAGTGCCGTATCTCCTCGAGCTGGCGGCCCTTGGTCTCCGGGGCATATCGGTAGACCACGGCGAGGGCGACGATCGCCAGCCCGCCGAATACCGCGAAAGCTCCTGAGCCGCCGAGCGAATGGAGCATGGTCAGAAAGGTGGCGGCGACGATCGCGTTGGCAACCAGATTGGAGGTCAGCATCGTGCTCGACCCGAGGGACCGTAGGTGGGACGGAAAGCTCTCGCTGGCGTACACCCAGCCCAGGGAGCCGAAACCCATGGTGTAGCCGAAGATGAACAGCAACAGGCCGGCGAACCCGAAAACCAGTCCCGCGCCGCCGAGGCCCTGGGCGAAGACGATCATCAGCACGATATCGGCCGCGATCATCATGGCGATGCCGGACAACAGGATTGGGCGCCGGCCCAGCCGGTCGACGAAAAGCAGCGCGGTGAACACCGCCGCCAAACCGGCGACCTGCACCAGTGCCGGCAGCCCGAGCAGCGCGAAGTTCCCGGTGAAGCCCATGGCCGCGAATATCCTTGGGCTGTAATAGATGATCGCGTTGATGCCGGTGATCTGGATAAGAAAGCCCAGCGCGATCACAAAGATGCTGGCCCGTAAATACGGCGGTCGCACCATCTCGGAGATACCGCCTCGAACACCGGCCGAGCCTTCGCCCAAAGCCCGGCCGATCTCGGCGAGCTCTTCGTCGACGTCTGCGGTGGGCTCCACGCGCAGCAGCGCCCGGCGGGCGTCGTCGACCCGCCCCTTCAACAGGTACCACCGGGCCGTATCGGGCATCCGAATCATCAACGGCAGCAGCAGCATTGCGGGCACGGTGGCCAGCCCCAGCATCCATCGCCAGCTGTGGGTGCCGGCCAGCACGAGGCCGGTCAGATAGCCGATGATGATCCCGCTGACGATCGTCAGTTGGTAGACCGTCAACAGCGATCCGCGCACCGCGGTCGGAGCCGATTCCGCCACGTACACCGGGACGACCACCACCGACACGCCGATGGTCAGACCCAGCAGGAACCGCGCCGTCAACAGCATGGGCAGCGAGACCGAGAGCGCCCCCAGCAACGCGAAAATCGCGTAAGCGACGAGGATCAGCACCACCGACTTCTTTCGCCCGATCGCGTTGGCGAGCACGCCGGCACCGAACGCGCCGACGATCTGGCCGATCACCACCATCGTCGTCAGCAGTTCTTGTTGGCCGCGTCGTGAGTCCGAAGTCATCGGTGATGAACAGCTGCGCGCCGGCGATGATGGACAGGTCGTAACCGTAGATGACGCCGATGCTGGCGGCGGTCAGCCCAACCAGTAGTCCGCGCTTCGACGGGGCGGTCAGCTGACCGGCACCCGGGCGCGCAGCAGCTCGAGGACGCGGTCGGGGTCCTCGGGGGTGATGCAGGGCTTCACCCGGGCGCCCACGTCGAGAATCAGCAGGGTCGGTTTGCTTCCGCGCCGAAAGTCCAGGGGGAACCAGTAGCGCGGGTCGGAGGCCCCCCAGAAGCGGCCCTTGCCGGAAAGCCCCGTCATCCGCTCAGACTTGACGCCCCGGATGTCCGCGTAGGCGATTCGCTTCGGGCCACCCAGCGGGAAGTAGTAGCGGCGGATAGTGATTCCGTTTTCATCGAGTAGGAGGCCGGCGTCCTCAGACAGGGCTGCAGTCACCTCAGAGACGGTGCCACAGCAAACTTGGGTGGTCAACCAGCCGGGCCCTAGTGCTGGGGCCCTAGTGCTGGGGCCGGCGGTTCATCGAGCGCGCGACCATGATCAAACTGAACACGACGATGGTCCCGGCGACGGCCACGCCCACCCGCACCGGCAGGGCGTCCGCCGACGGAATGAGCCCGGCGGCCTGGGCGCCATTGGCCTGCCGGTCCGCGGCGCTGTCGTGCTTGGTGGTCAGCAGCGAGGGATCGGGCTCGATCAGCGTGCCGACCTGGGTGCCCAACGGCGTGCTGAACCCGTAGTCGAGCAGGTGGGCCGCCTGTTCCCACGGGGCGATCGGCTGTCGGGTGCCGTGCAGGAGCACCGCCACCAGCCGCCGTCCGTCGTGGTTGGCGGCACCAACGAAGGTCTGGCCGGCGTCGTCGGTGTAGCCGGTCTTGCCGCCCAGCGCGCCGGGATACTTGTAGAGCAGCTGGTTGTCGTTTTCCAGTTCGTAGCCGGGATGGTCGCCGTGGCCGGGGAAGTCGAAGGTCCGCGTCGCGACGATGTCGGCGAAAGTGGGGTTCTGCCAGGCATACCGGTAGAACAGCCCGATGTCGTAGGCCGAGGTGCTCATGCCGGGCCCATCCAGCCCGGACGGCGTCGCGACCCGGGTGTCCTGGCCGCCGAGCTTGGCCGACAGCACATTGATCTTCTCCACCGCTTCCTGCATCCCGCCGAGCTGCATGGCCAGCGCGTGGGCGGCGTCGTTGCCCGAGTGCATCAACAGCCCGTGCAGCAACTGGACGACGGTGTACACGCCGCCCGCGTCGACGCCCACCTTGGTGCCCTCGGCGGCCGCGTCCTCGTCGGTTCCTCCGATGGGCTTGTTGAGAGGCAGCGCATTGATGGACGCCATCGCGACCAGGACCTTGATGATGCTGGCCGGTCGGTGCCGACCGTGCGGGTCCTTCGCCGCGATGACCGCGCCGCTGTCCAGATCCGCCACCAGCCATGCATCGGCGGAGACGTCGCCGGGCAGCGGCGCGGTACCGGGTGCGACGACGATGCCGCAGCTGCTCAGCGCCTCCCCGCCGACCGGCTTCGGGGGCACCGCAAGGGGGATCGGTGGGTCACCGGCGGTGGGGGCCTCCGAGGAATCCACCGCGGGCGGGGTGGAGACCTGGTACGGGCAGGCCGGCGGACCGGCGTTGGGTCCCGGGCTGGGTTCGGCGAGCGCGATCCCCAGACCCGGCACTGCCGCGACCGCTACCGGTGCGGCGATCATGAAAACGGCCGCTGCCAGGCATGATGCGGCACGTACGAGAGCTCTTGAGCGGGCCATGGTGAGTGCAGATTAGGCGATCAAGCGTCCGATTCCCGGGAGCCGCGCTGTGACTGGTGGGGCAGAAGTTAAAAATTTGCCGACCGGCGGCGACCGGCGGCGACCGGTAGGACCAGGTCGAACGACTACGCTGAGCATGCGGTCAGCGTGACAGCAATCAATTTCCCCGCCGATCTCCTGAGGGTGTGCCATTCAAAACAATCGATTTTGGTCGAAGTGGCGGCGCGACGACGATGGTCCGCGATCGCTGGAACATCTGCTCAAGCAGGTCGAGAAGGGGGCGCAGGTGCGAGGCTCCGGGGCCGACCGCATGCTGGCAGAGCTGAAGGAGCATCGCGATGCGACACCCGATGCCGGCCTGCAGTCGGCGCTCACCTGGCTGTGCAACGCCCAATCGCGGATGACGAACACCCCGAACGCGGCGCATTCCCGGGAGGTGCTGCTGGCCGCCTACGAGGTCAAGCGGCTCCTCGCCGTCGGCTAGTGTCCTGAGTCATATATTTGGATGCAGTAATGCGCCGGACGCGTGTCCCATCCGTCGACTGTGGGGCTTATGTACAGATTGCGGCCCGTTCCGGTACATAACGCCCACGCTCGGCGTCCCGGCACGGGCGGGGGCAAGTTGTGAAGCCGCCAGCCTGAGCTGGCCGCGAATTAACGACTCGCGACACTAGAGCTACAGCTTCGTCGTTTAGCCTCGTTGTTTACAGCTGCGTGGCCGCCAGGTCCACATGCGCGACGGTCGCGAAACTGATCGTCCCCATCCACAGCTTGCCGGCCGCCTCGACCACACCGGTGACGGCGCCGAAGTCCGGATGCTTGGTGCGCACACCGGCGACTGGCGCACCGTTGTCCGGATCGAACGCGACCGCCCAGATTTCCGGGTTGATCTGCGGCTGCAGCCGTTCGGGCAGTCGCCACACCAACTTGCGGATGATCGGGGCCCGCGGCAGCAGCCATTCCAGCGCCGCGTTTGCCTCGCTGACCAACGCGGTCCAGATTCGGCCGTCGGCCCCGGTGGACAGGTTGTCGGGCATTCCGGGCAGGTTCACCGCCAACCGTGTGACCGATCCGGCCTGCGGCCCGGCCAGCCAGTACTTCGACAGCCGGCGCGCCTGTGTCTCGGCGAATACCAGTGCCGACCCATCGGCCGTCGGCGTCACCCCGTTGGCGAAGTACAGTCCGTCCACCAGCGTGCTGACGGTTCCGTCCGTGTCGAGCCGGAACAAGCCGCCGCGTCCGCGGGCTTCCACGATCGGGGCGGTGAAGTGCTCGAAATGAAAGTCGCTCGTTGACTCGGTGAAATAGATTGTGCCGTCCGTGGTTTCGGTTACGTTCGAGCAGAACTTGAGCCGTCTGCCATCGACTGATTCGACGAGCACGTCCAGCGCGCCGCTGGCCGGGTCGAGGGCGAGCAACCCACGATGGCTGTCGCAGACCAGGACACGGCCATCACGAGCGATGTGCAGACCGAGCGGTCGGCCGCCAGTGTCGGCGACGACTGTGGACTCGCCGCTCTCGGGTGCGATCCGCAAAATGCGACCGTCCTCGAGACCCGTCCACAATTGGCCGGCCGTGTCGACGACGACATCCTCGGGTCCATTCCCGGGGAGCGCGACGACGGTAATACTCGCCTCTGACGTCCGTGCCATATCCGGCAACGGGTCGACCGGTGGCGGCTGCCACCGGACCGGGTCGATCCTTGGTTTGCGTGCCATGGCAAGAACTTTAGAGTGGCTGGGATTTTAGAATGGCCGGGGACTTCAGAGCCGCTTCCAGGCCTCGGTGAGCACGCCGCGCAGGATCGACTCGATGGTGTCGAACTCGCGTTGCCCGCTGATCAGCGGCGGCGCCAACTGGACGACGGGGTCGCCCCGGTCGTCGGTGCGGCAGTACAACCCGGCCTCAAAGAGCGCGGGAGACACGTAGCCGTGCAGCAGCCGTTCGCATTCCTCGTCGCTGAAGGTCTGCTTGGTCGCTTTGTCCTTGACCAGTTCGACGCCGTAGAAGTACCCCTCGCCGCGCACGTCGCCGACGATGGGCAGGTCGTACAACTTCTCCAGCGTGGCGCGGAAGCCGGGTGCGTGCTGCCTGACGCGATCGTTGAGACCCTCGCGCTCGAAGATGTCCAGGTTGGCCAGCCCGACCGCCGCCGACACCGGGTGGCCGCCGAACGTATAGCCGTGCGGGAACATGGTTTTGCCGTCGTTGAACGGCTCGAACAATCGCTCGCTCGCGATCATCGCGCCGAGCGGCGAGTAGCCCGACGTCAGGCCTTTGGCGCAGGTGATCATGTCGGGCACATAGCCGAAGTCCTCGCAGGCGAACATCGACCCGATCCGGCCGAAGGCGCAGATCACCTCGTCGGAGACCAGTAGCACGTCGTACTCGTCGCAGATCTCGCGTACCCGTTCGAAATAGCCTGGGGGAGGCGGGATGCAGCCGCCCGCGTTTTGCACCGGTTCCAAAAAGACCGCGGCGACGGTCGCGGGTCCCTCGAACTCGATCGCCTCGGCGATTCGGTCGGCGGCCCACTGCCCGAAGGCTTTGATATCGGCATCCGTTCCGTCGGCGAATTGTTCGGGCGCACGGTAGAAATCCGTGTTCGGCACCCGGAAGCCGCCGGGCGTCACCGGCTCGAACGGCGCCTTGTACAGCGGGAGCCCGGTGATCGCCAGGGCACCCTGGGTGGTGCCGTGGTAGGCGATCGATCGCGAAATCACTTTGTGCTTACCGGGTTTGCCGGTGAGCTTGAAGTACTGCTTGGCCAGCTTCCATGCCGTCTCGACGGCCTCGGTGCCGCCGGTGGTGAAGAACACCCGATTCAGGTCGCCCGGGGCGTAGTGCGCCAGGCGCTCGGCGAGCTCGATCGCGGTCGGGGTGGCATACCCCCATAAGGGGAAGTACGCCAGCGTGCTCGCTTGCCGGGCGACGGTCTCGGCGAGTTCGGTACGGCCGTGTCCGACCTGCACCGTGAACAGCCCGGACAGCGCGTCGAGGTAGCTCCTCCCGCGATCGTCGAAGATGGTCACACCCTCGCCCCGGGTGATGATCGGCGGCGTGATGCCCGGGCCGTGGCGGGCGAAGTGCAGCCAGAGGTTGCCAGTCATCTTGGGAGTGAGCGTAGCGCTAGGCTCGCGGTATGACCTCAGCGCAGCAGGTCAGCCAATTCGAAGCCCTTCGGCCGCATCTCATGGCGGTCGCCTACCGGTTGACCGGCACCGTGGCCGATGCCGAGGACATCGTCCAGGACGCCTGGCTGCGCTGGGCCTCGGCCGGCGGCCGCGACGCCATCGCCGACCTACGGGCCTGGCTGACGACGGTGGTGAGTCGGCTGGGCCTGGACCGGTTGCGGTCGGCCGCGCATCGTCGCGAGACCTACACCGGCAGCTGGCTGCCCGAACCGGTGGTCACCGGTTTTGACGGCGCGGATCCACTGTCCGCCGTGGTGGCCAACGAGGATGCCCGGTTCGCGGCGATGGTGGTGCTGGAGCGCTTGTCTCCCGATCAGCGGGTCGCGTTTGTGTTGCACGACGGGTTCGCCGTGCCGTTCGCCGAAGTGGCCGAGGTGCTGGGCACCAACGAGGCGGCCGCCCGGCAGCTGGCGTCGCGGGCCCGCAAGGCCGTCACGGCGGAGCCGGCCTTAATATCCGGGCAACCGGATCCCTCGCACGCCGAGGTGGTCGGCCGGCTGATGGCCGCCATCGCCGCGGGCGACGTGGCAGCCGTTGTGGCGCTGTTGCATCCGGACGTGGTCTTCACGGGCGATTCGAATGGCAAGGCGCCGACCGCCGTTCGGGTTGTCCACGGATCCGACAAGGTGGTCCGGTTCATGTTCGGCCTGGCGCAACGCTACGGCCCGGCGATGTTTTCGGCGAGCCAGCTGGGGCTGGTGAACGGCGAGCTGGGTATCTACACGGCCGGGCGCCCGGCCGGCGACGGGTATTGGGAGATGATGCCGCGGATCACGGCGGTTACGGTGCGAGACGGAAAGGTCTGCGCCCTATGGGATATCGCCAACCCCGACAAATTCACCGGCTCTCCGCTGCGTGAGCCGCGTCAGTGATCTCGTCGGCGACCCCCGTAACCCAAGGAATGCGGCAGGCGTCACCGGAATTGAAGCCCTGCTCGGTGATGCCCAGCGTTGCGTTCACCCGCGCGCGCATGTTCTCCAGCCCGATCTGGTAGGTCAGCTCGATCACCCCGGCATCGCCGAAGCGCGTCCGGAGGTCGGCGACCTGCTCGTCGGTGACGGTGTGCGGGTCGGTGGTCATCGCGTTGGCGTAGGCGATGGCGGCGCGCTCGTCGTCGGTGTAGGCCGGCGAGGTGGCGTAGTTGTCGATCTCCTTCAGGCGCTCCATGTCCAGGCCGTCCAGGCGCTGCAGCATGGAGCCGAAGTCGACGCACCACGAGCAGCCGATCTGGCGCGCGGTCCACAACACCGCCAGCTCACGCACGCTCGTCGGCAGGGTTTTCGACGCCCGGTCGACCATCGTCTCGTGTATGGCGCTGGCGACCATCAGCTTGCGGTGGTGGGCTACCACGGCGAGTGGTTCGGGGACTTGCCCGTAGCGCCGCTTGGCGACCCGGTACATGGTTCGGGTCAGCAGTCCGGCGCGCTTCGGTGGCAGGGGCTCGATGCGGGGTTTCTGTGTCATACCCATCAGACGAGGCAGCCTTCGAATGTGTGACTGCCCCATCCCCATCCCCATCGCGAGCGAGCGTGTCTGCACGCCGACACGCCGCAAATGGCGGCATTTTGCGCACGCTCGCGGCAAAGGGTTCAGCGCGCTTAGCGCGAGAACATCGTCGCGCGCTTGACCTCCTGGATCGCCTTGGTGACCTCGATGCCGCGCGGGCAGGATTCGGTGCAGTTGAACGTGGTGCGGCAGCGCCACACGCCGTCGACCTCGTTGAGGATCTCCAGGCGTTCCGCGGCGGCCTCGTCGCGGCTGTCGAAGATGAACCGGTGGGCGTTGACGATCGCGGCCGGGCCGTAGTACTGGCCCTCGCTCCAGAACACCGGGCAGCTGGTGGTGCAGCACGCGCACAGGATGCACTTGGTCGTGTCGTCGTAGCGGGCGCGGTCGGTCGGGCTCTGGATCCGCTCGCGGGTCGGCGGATTACCGGTGGTGACCAGGTAGGGCTTGATCGCTCGGTAGGCGTCGAAGAACGGCTCCATGTCGACCACCAGATCCTTCTCCACCGGCAGCCCGCGGATCGGTTCGACCGTGATGGTCAGCGACTTACCCGGCTGCCCCTTCTTTTTTTGAGGCAGCAGATCGCGCATCAGCACCTTGCAGGCCAGCCGGTTGACGCCGTTGATCCGCATGGCATCCGAACCGCACACCCCGTGGGCACAGGATCGCCGGAAGGTCAGCGTCCCGTCGAGGTAGCTCTTGATGTAGATCAGCAGGTTGAGCATTCGGTCGCTGGGCAGGCAGGGTACCCGAAAGCTTTGCCAGCCACCGGTTTTCGCGAAGACTTCCGGCTGGTCCGGGTTAAACCGGGCGATCTTGACGGTCACCATCACCGCTTCGTCGGGGATCGGCGGCAGGGGCGGTTCCAGAGTCTCGACCTGCGGCTCGACTTCAGGATCTAACGCATCGCCTGCAGTCATCAGTACTTCCGTTCCTTGGGTTCGTAGCGGGTCTGCACGACGGGCTTGAAGTCCAGGGCGATGTCGCTGAGCAGATCGGTGCCCTGCTTGTAGGCCATGGTGTGGCGCATGTAGTTGACGTCGTCGCGGTTCGGATAGTCCTCGCGGGCATGCCCACCGCGCGACTCCTTGCGATTCAAAGCACCGACCACTGTGACCTCGGCCAGCTCCAGCAAGAAGCCCAGCTCGATGGCTTCCAGCAGGTCGCTGTTGAAGCGTTTCCCCTTGTCGTGCACGGTGATTCGGGAATACCGTTCCTTGAGGGCGTGGATATCGGTGAGCGCCTGTTTGAGCGTCTCCTCGGTGCGGAACACCGCGGCGTTGTTGTCCATCGTCTGCTGCAGGGCGCCCCGGATATCGGCGACCCGCTCGTTGCCGTGCTCGGAGAGGATGTCGGCCACCCAGCCGACGACCATCGCCGAGGGGTCCGGCGGCATGTCGACGAAGTCGTGCCCCTGCGCGTAACTGGCGGCGGCGATTCCGGCCCGCCGGCCGAACACGTTGATGTCCAGCAGTGAGTTGGTGCCCAGCCGGTTGGCGCCGTGCACCGACACGCACGCGCACTCGCCGGCCGCGTACAGGCCCGGGACGGTGGAAGTGTTGTCTCCCAACACCTGTCCGGTGACCGTGGTCGGGATGCCGCCCATCACGTAATGACACGTCGGGTAAACCGGGACCAGCTCGTGCACCGGGTCCACGCCCAGATAGGTGCGGGCGAACTCGGTGATGTCGGGCAGCTTGGACTCCAGCACGTCCTCGCCGAGGTGGCGGACGTCGATGTAGACGTAGTCCTTGTGCGGCCCGGCGCCGCGGCCCTCCAGGACCTCCAGCACCATCGAGCGGGCGACGATGTCACGCGGTGCCAGGTCGACGATCGTCGGGGCGTAGCGCTCCATGAAGCGCTCGCCCTCACCGTTGAGCAGCCGGCCACCCTCACCGCGGACGGCTTCGGAGATCAAGATGCCCAGGCCGGCCAGGCCGGTCGGATGGAATTGGTGAAACTCCATGTCCTCCAATGGAAGTCCCTTACGGAAGACAATGCCGATGCCGTCGCCGGTCAGCGTGTGCGCGTTCGAGGTCGTCTTGTACATCCGGCCCGAACCGCCGGTCGCGATCACGACGGCCTTGGCGTGGAAGACGTGGATCAAGCCGGTGGCCAGCTCGTAGGCGACCACGCCGGTGGCCACCGGCCCGCTCGGCGTCTGGGTGAGCACCAGGTCCAGGGCGTAGAACTCGTTGAAGAACTGCACGTCGTGCTTGACGCAGTTTTGGTAGAGGGTCTGCAGGATCATGTGGCCGGTGCGGTCGGCGGCGTAGCAGGCCCGGCGCACCGGGGCCTTGCCGTGGTCGCGGGTATGTCCCCCGAAGCGGCGCTGGTCGATGCGGCCCTCGGGGGTGCGGTTGAACGGCATCCCCATTTTCTCCAGGTCGAGCACCGCGTCGATGGCTTCCTTGCACATGATCTCCACGGCGTCCTGGTCGGCGAGGTAGTCGCCGCCCTTGACGGTGTCGAACGTGTGCCATTCCCAGTTGTCGTCTTCGACGTTGGCCAGGGCGGCGCACATGCCGCCCTGGGCCGCGCCGGTGTGGCTGCGGGTGGGGTAGAGCTTGGTCAGCACCGCGGTGCGCACACGCGGGCCGGCCTCGACGGCTGCCCGCATCCCGGCACCGCCCGCGCCGACGATCACCACGTCGTATCGGTGTTGCTGGATCACCGTTCGCCTTTCACGAGATGCCTTTCACGAGATGTTCGGCTTTCACGAGATGTTCGGATTGAACGTCACCAGCACGTAAGTGCCCAACAGGCACGTGAACCCCATCGACAACAGCAGCAGGCTGTTGAGCCAGAACCGGGTGGAGTTCTTGCGGCTGTAGTCGTCGATGATGGTGCGCAGCCCGTTGGCGCCGTGCAACTGCGCCAGCCATAACAGCGCCATGTCCCAGATCTGCCAGAACGGGGAGTGCCAACGCTCCGCGACATAGTTGAAGTCGATGCGGTAGACGCCGTTTTGCCACATCAGCATGATGAACAGGTGCCCGAGGGCCAGGAACACCAGCGCGATGCCGGAAAACCGCATGAACAACCACGCGAACTTCTCGAAGTTGGGAATGCCGGCGCGCCGCCGCGGTGACCGGGGATTGTCCAGGCTGGCGGGGCGGTCGTAGAGGCGCTGTTTGACCGGTGCTACATCGCCGCGGCCGAGCTGAAGGTCGGGGCTGCTCATCGGAAGTGCTCCCACATGTGGATGCCCAGCACCACCGCCGCCGGCACCATGATCAGCAGGTAGACGACGCCGACGATCCACAACATGAGCCGCTGGTAGCGCGGGCCCTGCGACCAGAAGTCGATGAGGATGACCCGGATCCCGTTCAACGCGTGGAATCCCACCGCGGCAACCAGACCGAACTCCATCAGGCCCACGATCGGGGTCTTGTAGGTCTGGATCACCTCGTTGTAGGCCTGCGGGCTCACCCGGACCAGGGCGGTGTCCAAGACGTGCACGAACAAGAAGAAGAAGATCGTCGCGCCGGTGATGCGATGCAGCACCCACGACCACATGCCCGGATCCCCCCGATACAGGGTCCGGGGTGGTCGCCGCTTGCGCGAGGGTGATGATCTAGCTGTGGCCGGAGCTGTTGCTCGATCCGAGGTTGTCGCCTGCGTACTCACTCAGTCCTCACCGCCTTCTTGGACGTTGAACGACACTCAAGCCGGGCAGTTCAGCCTAACCTGCCAGGTCGCGGGTTGCGCCTAACACTTGGCCAAGCGAATTGTCGTGTCAGGGTAGGGTGGCTGTCTCAAGTCGGCCCGTGGGGTGAGTGGGGCCTGATCGGAGTAGGTATGCCTGACGTCGATTGGAATATGCTGCGGCACAAGGCAATCCAGGCGGCAGCGGGGGCCTATGCGCCGTACTCGCGATTCCCGGTGGGCGCGGCCGCGCTGGCCGACGACGGCCGCGTGCTCACCGGATGCAATGTGGAGAACGTCTCATATGGTCTTGGTCTCTGTGCCGAGTGTGGCGTGGTGTGCGCCCTGCATTCGACCGGTGGGGGCCGGCTGATGGCGCTGGCGTGCGTGGATGGGCAGGGATCGGCGCTCATGCCATGCGGGCGATGCCGTCAGGTGCTGTTGGAGCACGGCGGCCCCGAGCTGCTGATCGATCATCCCGCCGGGCCGCGCCGGCTTGACGACCTGCTGCCAGATGCGTTCGGTGCCGACCTTCCCCGGGACCGTCCTTGACGGACCACGCATTCGACGCGGCATTCGATGCGCCGACGGTGATCAGGACCAAGCGTGACGGCGGGCGGTTGTCCGACGCCGCCATCGATTGGGTCATCGACGCGTATACCGACGGCCGCGTCGCCGAAGAGCAGATGTCGGCACTGTTGATGGCGATTGTGTTGCGCGGCATGGACCGCGGCGAGATCGCCAGGTGGACGGCGGCGATGCTGGCGTCGGGTGAGCGCCTGGATTTCAGCGATTTGCCGACCCTGCCGACCGTCGACAAGCACTCCACCGGCGGGGTCGGGGACAAAATCACGATCCCGTTGGTGCCCGTCGTCGTCGCCTGCGGCGCGGCGGTGCCCCAGGCGGCGGGCCGTGGGCTGGGCCACACCGGCGGCACCCTGGACAAGCTGGAATCCATTGCCGGGTTCACCGCCGAACTGTCCAACCGGCGAGTGCGCGACCAACTCCTGGAGGTGGGCGCGGCCATCTTCGCCGCCGGCGAGCTGGCGCCGGCCGACGCCAAGCTGTACGCGCTGCGCGACGTCACCGCGACCGTCGAGTCGCTGCCGCTGATCGCGAGCTCGGTGATGAGCAAGAAGCTGGCCGAGGGTGCGGGCGCGTTGGTGCTCGACGTGAAAGTCGGTTCCGGAGCGTTGCTGAGCTCGGAGGCGCAGTGCCGCGAGCTCGCGCACACCATGGTCGAGCTGGGCGCGGCGCACGGGGTGCCCACCCGCGCGCTGCTGACGGACATGAACCGCCCGCTCGGCGCGACCGTCGGCAACGCGCTCGAGGTCGCCGAGTCGCTGGAGGTGCTGGCCGGCGGCGGGCCGCCCGACGTGGTGGAGCTGACCTTGCGGCTGGCCGCGGAAATGCTCGATCTCGCCGGGATCGCTGACCGCGATCCGGCGCAGGCGCTGCGCGACGGCACCGCGATGGACCGATTCCGCCGGCTCATCGCGGCCCAGGGCGGTGATTTGTCGGTACCGTTGCCGATCGGTTCGTGTTCCGAAACCGTGACCGCCGCCCGGGGCGGCACAATGGGCGATATCGACGCGATGGCGGTGGGGTTGGCGGCTTGGCGGCTCGGCGCGGGTAGATCCCGTCCGGGCGAAGCGGTGCAGCCGGGCGCCGGAATCAAGATCCACCGCCGCCCCGGGGAGCCGGTGGCCGCCGGCGAGCCGTTGTTTACCCTCCACACCGATGCTCCCGAACGTTTCGCCGCCGCGATGGCCGAGCTGGACGGCGGCTTCAGCGTCGGCGACACAGCACCGTTGCCGCGGCCGCTGATCATCGATCGGATCGCCACGTGACGACACTGGATCTGGAAAAGATCGGGAAGGCGCCCAAGGCGCTGCTGCACGATCACCTCGACGGTGGGCTGCGCCCGTCCACCGTGGTCGACATCGCCGGCCAGACCGGCTACGACGGGCTGCCCGCCACCGACGTCGACGAGCTGGCGAAGTGGTTCCGCACCCGTTCGCACAGCGGCTCGCTGGAGCGCTACCTGGAGCCGTTTTCGCACACGGTTGCGGTGATGCAGACGCCCGGTGCGCTGTACCGCGTCGCCTACGAGTGCGTGGAAGACCTGGCCGCCGATTCCGTGGTCTACGCCGAGGTGCGGTTCGCTCCCGAGCTACACATCGACCGCGGGCTGTCCTTGGACGAGATCGTCGACGCCGTGCTGGAGGGTTTCGCCGCCGGCGAGAAGGCCTGCGCCGCCGCGGGCCGCGCGATCACCGTGCGGCTGTTGGTCACCGCGATGCGCCACGCCGCGGTGTCCCGGCGGATCGCCGAGCTGGCGATCCGGTTCCGGGACAAGGGCGTGGTCGGATTCGACATCGCCGGCGCCGAGGCCGGCAACCCGCCGACGCGGCACCTGGACGCTTTCGAGTACATGCGAGACCACAACGCGCGCTTCACCATTCACGCCGGCGAGGCGTTCGGGCTGCCTTCCATCCACGAGGCGATCGCGTTCTGCGGCGCTGACCGGCTCGGCCACGGGGTGCGCATCGTCGACGACATCGACGTCCTCGAAGGTGGCGAAGTCCGGTTGGGCAGGCTGGCATCGATATTGCGGGACAAGCGAATCCCGCTGGAGCTGTGCCCCAGCTCCAACGTGCAGACCGGCGCGGTCAACAGCATCGCCGAGCACCCGTTCGATCTGCTCGCCCGGACGCGGTTCCGGGTGACCGTCAACACCGACAACCGGCTGATGAGCGACACCTCGATGAGCCTCGAGATGTGCCGATTGGTGGAGGCTTTCGGGTACGGGTGGAGCGACCTGGAGCGGTTCACCATCAACGCGATGAAGTCGGCTTTCATCCCGTTCGACGAGCGGCTGGCCATCATCGACGATGTGATCAAGCCGCGGTATGCGGTATTGATCGGCGGTTAGCACCGCGCCGGCTCGCGGTTACGTGAAATGGACTCCACCGCATCGTGATCCGCGCGGTGCCTTTCGGTTAGGCGCACCGGATCACATGACGCGTGCGGTGGGTACCGGGGCGATCCTGGCGCCGGCAATGTAGGAATACGGTGTGACGTAGCCACATTCGGCAATGCCGAACGCGATTGTTTGGTGGTGCTATCGGTTCTCGGGAGAACCGGGTAGGAACGAATCGGCTTGAGGGCCACCGCCGTGGTCGCGGTCGGGCCCGCCGGCCGCGGCCGATGTTGCTCGGTGCTAGGGGCCGCCGTCACCGCCGTCACCGCCACCGGCGGTGACGGCGGCGGCGGCGCCGGTGGCGAAGGCGGCGCCGCCCCCGCCGCCGCCGCCGATGTTGGCGTTGCCGCCGTTGCCGGCGGTGGCGGTGCCGCTGACTGCGACGCCGTTACCGTCGTTGCCGTCAGCGCCGCCGCCGCCGAGGGTTTGGCCGGTGCCGCCGACCCCGCCGGCGCCACTGACGACACCCTCGGCGCTGCCGCCTTGGCCGCCGGCGCCGCCGGCGCCGCCCGGGATAGCGCCGCCGCCGCCGCCACCACCACCGGCGGCGGCTTCAGTGTTGTCGACGGCGTGGGCGCCGCCGCCGCCGCCGCCCTCACCGCCGCCGGGGCCTTGGCCAGCGAAGCCGCCCCCGCCGCCGGCCACGTTGCTGGTGGTGAGGACGGCGGCGACGGCGGCGCCGCCGCCACCACCACCACCGGGGCCGCCCACGGTGCCGGCGGCCCCGCCGCCGCCACCGCCGGCGCCGCCGTCGCCGACGACGACGGCGTTGCTGAGAACCTTTGCGGCGACGTCGCCACCGTTGCCGCCTTGGCCGCCTTGGCCGCCGACTCCGGCGCCGCTGCCGTTGCCGCCCTCACCGCCGCCGCCGCCACCGCCGCCTTCGGTGAAGGCGTCGGTGGTGGCAGTGGCGAAGGCGCTGCCGCCGTTGCCGCCGTTGCCGCCGTTGCCGCCGGTGACGCCGTTGCCGCCGTTGCCGCCGTTGCCGCCGTGACTGCCAGACGACTCCACGATGCCCGTGCCGTTGAAGATGCCGTCGCCGCTGTTGCCGCCGTTGCCGCCGTTGCCGCCGGCGCCGCCGGCGCTGTTGCCGCCGTTGCCGCCGTTGCCGCCGGCGCCGGCGGCGAGGCCGCCACCGAAGATGTTGCCGCTGTTCCCGCCGGTGCCGCCGGTGCCGCCGGTGCCGCCGGTGCCCGCGGGGCCCGCGCTCGCGCCGGGGCCGCCCGCGCTGCCACCCACGCCGGCGGCCCCCCCATTGCCGCCGTTGCCGCCGTGGCCGGCGGCGAAGATGCCGCTGGCGTCGGCGCCGAGCCCGCCCTGGCCGCCCTGGCCGCCCTGGCCGCCTGCGCCGCCGGCGCCGGCATGGCCGCCCAACAATGCCGACAATCCCTCGGCTTGGCCACCGGCCCCGCCCGTGCCGCCGTTGCCGGCCAGGCCGCCGCCGGTCGCGTTGACCAATCCGGTGCCGGTGAGACCGGCCCCCCCGGCCCCTCCAGCCCCGCCGATGCCGCCGATGCCGCCGGCACCGCCATTTCCGTACACCATCCCGCCGCTGCCGCCGGCACCGCCGGCCCCGGCGTTGCCGCCCGGGCCGCCGTTGGCCGGGGTGGCCACCGAGCCCGTGGTGCCGGTGGTACCGGCCCCGCCGGCCCCGCCGCGGCCGCCGTTGCCGAACAAGAAGGCGTTACCGCCCTTGCCGCCGGGCTGCCCGGGCGCCCCGGATCCGCCGTCACCGCCGGGGCCGAAAAGAATCCCACCCGGCCCGCCGTTTTGCCCGGTCCCCGGCGCCCCATTGGTGCCCTTGCCGATCAACGGCATCCCGAGCAACGCGTCGGTGGGCGCATTGATCACCCCGCGTACGTCTTGCCAGAGGGGGTTGAGGACCTGCAGTGGTGAGGCGTTGGCCGCCTCGGCGGCCACATAGGCACCCCCCGCGCCACTCAAGGCCGACACGAACTGGGAATGGAACGCCGCCGTCTGCGCGTGCAGCGCCTGAAAGGCCCGCCCGTGCCCGGAAAACAGCGACGCGATCGCCGCCGAGACCTCATCACCAGCCGCGGCCACGATGCCGGTCGTCGGGAGCGCGGCGGCCGCATGCGCGGCGGTCAGTCCCGAACCGATGCTGGACAGATCCGAGGCCGCCGACGCCACCAACTCCGGGACCGCCACCACATACGACATCGCTACCTCCGCCAAGGCGTCGACACATCGCTGCATCGGATGAATATGAAAAGTATTTAAAAAGCATTTGAGAGGCTACGCCGATTCTGACCCGACGTTCCAGCGTTTCGGCAAACTATTCATCTCCCGCGGCACCTTGGGCCCAGGAACCGCTTTTCAACACGCGTACAATGACTTTCGTGGTGAGAGCGCGTGCCGCCGTCGACGCGCACAGCAAATCCCGAAAACTGGTCTGAGACTAACCTGAAAAGCATGTGAGGAGCATATGAAAAGGGTTTGGAAGCCCACGCCGATCCCGACCCGGCATTCCCCGTATTACGGCAAACTATTCATCCCGCGTGGCAGCATTCGCCGAAGAACGCTTTACAACACGGATTCGACGACTCTGGTGATGAGCCGGCATCCCGCGACCCGCACGCGCAGCTAACCGCCGACCACGCCGAGAAACCGCTCTGCCCCGGCTTAGAAGGGCGGCTGGTTACGTTCGGCGACGCGGCCGGCGTTGAGCCGCGGCCGGCGTCGATGCGGCAGGCGTCGTCTAGTTCTCGGGTGCGGCGGGAGTTGGTCGTCGCGCCACGCGGTCCCGAAGGTCTTCAACAGGTGGCGTTACCGCTACAAGCATTTAGGGTTTGAAGGATAACGCCTCGGCGGCGATGCCGATGGCACGCGTCGTGCTGGCGAGGTGGGTCCGTATCGCCCGCAGGGCCCGTTCGAGATCCCCGCCGCGCAGCGCTTCGGCGATGGCGCGATGCTCGTCCATGATCGTCGTCATCCGATTTGGATCGTCTAGCGCCGATTCGCGAATCATTCGCATCTGCCGGTCACGCAGTGACGAGTAGAAACCGGACAGGATGGCGTTTCCCGACTCTTCCAGGGTGACGTTGTGAAAGGCGCGGTCGGCGTCCAGGAATTCGCGCCAGTCAGTCGTGGCGGCGGCGTCGCGTGCCGTTTCAGCTCGCCGGTCAGCCGCTCGAACACCGCAGCGCATACGGCGGGGCCGCGCCCGACCACCTTGGTCGCCGCGAACTCCTCCAAGATCAGCCGGGCCTCGATGACGGCCTGGGCCTCGGCCGGCGAAACCGGGACGACGAGGGCCCCGCGGGCCGTCGTTCGACGAGATCGTCGACGCCGTGCTGGAGGGTTTGGCGGCCGGCGAGAAGGCCTGCGCCGCGACGGGCCGCGCGATTACGGTGCGGCTGTTGGTGACCGCGATGCGGCACGCCGCGGTGTCCCGGACGATCGCCGAGCTGGCGATCCGGTTCCGGGACAAGGGAGTGGTCGGGTTCGACATCGCGGGCGCCGAGGCGGGCAACCCGCCGACGCGGCACCTGGACGCTTTCGAGTACATGCGAGACCACAACGCGCGCTTCACCATTCACGCCAGGCGAGGCGTTCAGGCTGCCCTCCATCCATGAGGCGATCGCGTTCTGCGGCGCTGACCGGCTCGGCCACGGGGTGCGCATCGTCGACGACATCGACGTGGTGGAAGGTGGCCTCGAAGCTGGAGAAGTCCGGTTGGGCAGGCTGGCATCGATATTGCGGGACAAGCGAATCCCGTTGGAGCTGTGCCCCAGCTCCAACGTCCAGACGGGTGCGGTCGAAAGCATCGCCGAGCACCCGTTCGATCTGCTCGCCCGCACGCGCTTCCGGGTGACCGTAACACCGACAACCGGCTGATGAGCGACACCTCGATGAGCCTCGAGATGTACCGATTGGTAGAGGCTTTCGGCTACGGGCGGAGCGACCTGGAGCGGTTCACCATCAACGCGATGAAGTCGGCCTTCATCCCGTTCGACGAGCGGCTGGCCATCATCGACGATGTGATCAAGCCGCGGTACGCGGCGCTGATCGGCGGTTAAGGCGCTGCGCCGGCCCGCCGCGCTAGGGGCCGCCCTTGCCGCCGCTGCCGCCGGTGACGACGGTGCCGGCGCCGCCGCTGGCAAAGGCGGCGCCACCACCCCCGCCGCCGCCGATGTTGGCGTTGCCGCCGGTGCCGCCGGTGGCGGTGGCGGCACCTACTTTGGCCGCGTTACCGGCGGCGCCATTAGTGCCGACGCCGCCGAGGGTCTGGCCGGTGCCGCCGACCCCGCCGCCGCCACTGGCCACACTCTGGGCGCTGCCGCCTTGGCCGCCGGCGCCGCCGGCGCCGCCGGTGATACCGCCGCCGCCGCCGCCACCCCCACCGGCGACGCCTGCATTACCGACGTCGACGCCGACGTGGCCGCCGCCGCCGCTGGCGCCGCCACCGGTCCCTTGGCCGGCGTTGCCGTCAAAGCCGCCGACGCTGGCGCTGACGGTGGTGGTGACTGCGGCGGCGGCGCCTCCGCCGCCACCACCTCCGGGACCGCCGGCGGCACCTTCGCCGCCGCCACCACCGCCGCCGGCGCCGCCACCGCCGGAGATGGAGATGTTGCCGACCTTTGCGGCGCCGCCGCCGCCGTTGCCGCCTTGGCCGCCGGTGCCGCCGGCCCCGCCGCCGGTGCTGTTGCCGCCGGCGCCGCCGCCACCGCCGCCGGCGGCGACGGTGAGGGCGTCGGTGGTGCCAGTGGCAGAGGCGCTGCCGCCGTTTCCGCCATTACCGCCGTCGCCGCCGGTGACGCCGTTTCCGCCGTTTCCGCCGTTTCCGCCGTGGTTGCCTTCGGCCGCCACGTCGCCCGTGCCGCTGAAGCTGGCGTTGCCGCTGTTGCCGCCGTTGCCGCCGTTGCCGCCGGCGCCGCCGGCGCTATTGCCGCCGGTACCGCCGGCGCCGCCGAAGCCGGATTGACCGCCGCTAAAGGCGTTGTTGTCGCCGCCGTTGCCGCCGTTGCCGCCGGTGCCGCCGGTGCCCGCGGGGCCCGCGCTAGCGCCGGGGCCGCCCGCGCTGCCACCCGGCCCCGCGGCCCCGCCGTTGCCGCCGTGGCCGCCGTGGCCCGCGGTGAAGATGCCGTTGGCGTCAGCGCCGAGGCCGCCCTGGCCGCCCTGGCCGCCCAGGCCGCCGGCGCCGCCGTTGCCGGCATGGCCGCCGAAGAATCCAGACAATCCCTCGGCTTGGCCACCGCGCCCGCCCGTACCGCCGTTGCCGGCGAGGCCGCCGTCGGTGGCGTTGACAAGCCCGGTGCCGGTGAGTCCGGCCCCCCCGGTCCCGCCTGTCCCCCCGATGCCGCCGATGCCGCCGGCACCGCCGTTGCCGTAAACCAAACCGCCGTTGCCGCCGGCCCCGCCGACCCCGCCGTTACCGCCCAACCCGCCGTTGGCCGGGGTGGCCACCGAGCCCGTGGTGCCGGTGGTGCCCTGCCCGCCGGCCCCGCCCCGGCCGCCGCTGCCGAACAAGAACGCGTTACCGCCCTTGCCGCCGGGCTGCCCGGGCGCGCCTGACCCGCCGTCACCGCCGGGGCCGAACAGAATCCCGCCCTGGCCGCCGTTTTGCCCGGTTCCCGGCGCCCCATTGATGCCTTTGCCGATCAGGGGTATTCCAAACAACAAGTCGGTGGGCGCATTGATCACGCCCCGCACCTCTTGCCACACGGGGTTGAGGACCTGCAACGGCGAGGCATTGGCCGCCTCGGCGGCCGTATAGGCACCCCCGCCAGCACTCAACGTCTGCACGAACTGGGAATGAAACGCCGCCGCCCGCGCGTGAAGCGCCTGAAAGGCCTGCCCATGTCCGGAAAACAGCGACGCGATCGCCGCCGACACCTCATCCTCGGCGGCGGCCACCACCGCGGTGGTGGGGCCCGCCGCCGCCGCATGTGCGGCGCTCAGGCCCGAGCCGATGCCCGCCAAATCCGACGCCGCCGAAGTCACGAACTCCGGGGCCACCACCACATACGACATCGCTGCCCTCCTCCGGGTCGCCGACGCGTCGTTGCATCACATGAAGTTGAGAGCTATCGCAAAGCGTACGCCGGTTCCGCTCCGATGTTTTAGCGTTGTGGCAAACTTTTTCACCCGTCGCCGGCAGCAGCGGCCGACGAGCATTTTGCGCCAAGGGTGCAACAACTCTCGTTATTGGCAGGATCCCCGCGACCCGCGTGCAGTTAATCGCCAACCATGCCAAGAAACTGCTCGCCAACTTGCCGCCGAGCATCCTGTTCTCGGCTGCGGCGGGGCTGGGCATCATCACGCCCGGATCGCCGGCTGGCGGATATTCCGTTGGGACAGTGGATATTTCGCCCGTCGGCACGCGCGCGGCCGGACACGTGTTGTTGGTCGCGCCATCCCTTCCAAAATGTATTCAAAGGGTGGTGGCACCCACTGCGCAAACGCACTTCAACTCGACGGACGACGGGACACACTCATCGCCTTCCGGAAGACCATCATTCGGAGGGCGTCGGCGTCAGGGAAGCCTGGTGTGTCCATGATGCTGGCCGCTTGCCAAATGGCCAAGCTGGCCAGCCGAAAAGTATCCGCCAAGCGTCAGGGTGTTCCTGAGCACATGAAAGGAAACCCGCACCACGGCTTCTGTAACGCCTCCGGCGGCGGGGGATCGGGTCCCTCCCGGATACCGGGCGCAACGTTTCCATGCCCCCAGACGACGCCGTACCAAGTGTGGCAGCGAGTCTTGTCCCAGTTGACATCTGCCGGGCATCCGCGACCGGTCTGTGGGTGAAGTCCGCCCTTTTCATCTCCCGGGCAGCATGTGTATGGCCCGGACGCGCCGGGCGGTACTGGCCCGTCTTCGGGCACAAGGCCATGTATCGGCGGTACAGAGCGGGGCTCGGCCTGTGCGGTACCTAGGGTGAGCCCCATTCCGGTGACCGCAATGCTGCCAAACACTAGCGCCCCGGCGATCATCGACTTCAGGGTTCGGGTGGTGTCCATGGCGAGTCCTCTTGCGGCGGTGGGGCCTTAGGTTAACGGCGACCGCTTGCGAAATTCATGCGCTTGGTCGCTACGGATTCGGCTCTGAAATGCCGTCGTCAAACGCCGGCACCGACTGGCTGATGTGCGTTTCAGAGTCGCGGCCCTTTAAGTTTCTAGCCTTTCGGCGTCAAAACGATGACGGGGATCGGGCGGGACGTCCGGGTCTGGTAGTTCTTGTACCGGTTCGAGTTGTTCTTATTGACAATCTCCCAAAGGCGGGCGTACGCCGTGCTAGCCGGTAGCACCGGCTCCGCGGTGACAGGCAGACGCTTTGGCCCTACGTTGATTTCGACCTGCGGGTTGGCCTTCACGTTGTGATACCAGCCCGGTGCCCGTGGATCCCCACCCTTGGATGCAACGATCAGGTAGTCGTCGCCGTCTCGGGCGTAGGTGAGTGATGTTGTGCGCTGCTGGCCTGTCTTCGCCCCGATGGTATGCAGCAGCAGGCTCGGTGGAGCGCCGGGTACGCGGTGCCCGATCCGACCATTCGTGCTCTTGTAGATCCTGTCGTGCAGATTCAACAGCGGCATTCCGACCCGTTGCTCGAACCACAGTGCGACGTCCATGTCGTCAGTCTGCTTGATCCATCATCGAGTCCGCTACCGCGGTCACAGTTGAGGACATGAAGTCGTTGGCAGCAGCACAAGCATTCAAGGTTCGAGGGATAACGGCTCGCCGGCGATGCCAATGGCACGCATCGTGCTGGCGAGGTGGGTCCGTATCGCCCGCAGCGTCCGCTTGAGATCGCCGTCGCGCAGTGCTTCGGCGATAGCGCGATGCTCGTCCATGATCGTCGTCATCCGATTTGGATCGCCTAGCGCCGATTCACGAATCATTCGCATCTGCCGGTCACGCAGTGACGAGTAGAACCCGGACAGAATGGCGTTTCCCGACTCTTCCAGGGTGACATTGTGAAAGGCGCGGTCGGCATCCAGGAATTCCCGCCAGTCGGAGGTGTCGGCGGCATCGCGTTGCCGTTTCAACTCGCCCGTCAGCCGCTCGAACACCGCGGCGCACGCGGCCGGGCCGCGCCCGACCACCTTGGTCGCCGCGAACTGCTCCAGGAGCCGGCGGGCCTCGATGACGGCCTGGGCCTCGGCCGGCGAAACCGGAACGACGAGGGCCCCGCGCTGCGGATACAGCCGAAGCAGGCCCTCGGCCTCCAGTCGCAGGAACGCCTCGCGCACCGGGGTGCGCGACATCCCCAGCGCGGTGGCGACGTCACCCTCGCTGATCAGTTCGCCGCCGGGAAACGCTCCCGTGAGGATCTGGGCTTTGACGTACTCCAGTGCGCGGTCCTTGGCTGTGCCCGGTCGCGGGTCAGTCGTCTTGGCAGCCACCGCGGCCTCTCCTTGTAGCTAACCCTTGTAGCTAAGTCGTAGCCCACCGCGACCGTACCCCGCGGGTGGGCTCGGAGCGACGGATTCGTCGCTTTGACACTAAGATACAAGTTAGATACATTGAAAATGCAAGACGTACCTTACTGAAGGGATACCTTCCATGACCACCGCGAATGCAGACCTGTCGCCGCTCCCCAACCTGGACCCGACGGTTCCTGCGCCGATGACCAACGTGGCCGAGTACGGGTTCGAGGGCCGGTTCGACGACTGGGCCGACTGGGAAGGCTCGGGCCGCTATTTCGAGTACTCGAAGGCCGCCAACCCGATCGGCTCGGGATACGCGCCGCAGATTCCGATCAAGCGGTTCGGTCCCGAGATCTACCTGGGCGCGCCGACCGGCGTGATTCCGCTGGATTTGTCCGAGGAGCTGGGCATCAAGACGGGCGCGGCAACCAGCCCGGCGCTGTTGGCCAACTTCCTGCGCATCCGCGCTGGCGAGCAGATCGACACCAGCCCGAACGCCACCTCGCAGTTGTTCTACGTGCTCTACGGGCGGGGCTTTGCGGCGGTCAACGGCCGGCTGGTCAAGTGGGAGAAAGGCGACTTTTTGACCCTTCCCGCGGGGATGCACTCGGTGTTCTATGCCGACGCCGACGCGGCCATGTACTGGGTGCACGACGAGCCGCTGCTGCGCTACCTGGGCGCCGAGGCGACCCAGCCGCGGTTCCGCGCGACCAAGTTCCGCCGCTCGGACGTGGTGGCCAAGCTCGAGGAAATCGCCGCGCGCCCGGGCGCCAACGACAAGAGCCGGGTCAGCGTCCTTTTGGCCAACGCCGACCAAGAGCAGACGCTGACCATCACCCACGTGCTATGGGCCATGTTCGGCGTGCTGCCCCCCAATCAGGAGCAGCGTCCGCACCGGCACCAGTCGGTCGCGCTGGATCTGATCCTTGATGCGCCACCCAGCGGCTGCTACACCCTACTGGGCACCCGCCTCGATGAGCGCGGCGATATCGTCGACCCCATCCGGGTGGACTGGCAGGCCGGCGGCGCGTTCACCACCCCGCCGGGCATGTGGCACGCCCACTACAACGAGACCGGCGAGCCGGCCCACCTGATCCCCGTCCAGGACGCCGGCCTGCAGACCCACCTGCGCAGCCTCGACATCAAGTTCACCCAGCGCCGCGACCTCGTGGCCGGCTGACCGCGGCGGCAGGCGGGCCCTGCACCGCCGACATTTGACGAATAGTGTGGCTGAACATGAAGTTGCCCCTGCTGGGCCCCGTGTCACTCACGGGCTTCCAGCACGCCTGGTTCTTCCTGTTCCTGCTGGCGGTGTTGCTGGTGACGGGGAGCTATGTCGCAATGCAATTCGCCCGCCGCCGGCGGGTGCTGCGGTTCGCCAACATGGAGGTGCTGGAGCGCGTCGCGCCGATTCGGGCCGGCCGGTGGCGGCACGTGCCCACGATCCTGCTCGCCGCGTCGTTGGTGCTGCTGACCACGGCCATGGCCGGGCCGACGTCCGACATCCGGATTCCGCTGAACCGCGCGGTCGTGGTGTTGGTCATCGACGTCTCGGAATCCATGGCATCCAATGACGTCCCGCCGAACCGGCTGGCCGCCGCGCAGCAGGCCGGCAAGAAGTTCGCCGACGAGCTGACGCCGGCCATCAACCTGGGCCTGGTGGAATTCGCGGCCAACGCCTCGCTGCTGGTCGCTCCGACGACGAACCGCGAGGCCGTCAAGGCGGGAATCGACAGCCTGAAGCCCTTGCCGAAAACCGCGACGGGTGAAGGCATATTCACCGCGCTGCAGGCCATCGCCACGGTCGGCTCGGTGATGGGAGGCGGCGAAGGCCCGCCACCGGCGCGGATCGTGCTGGAATCGGATGGCGCCGAAAACGTGCCGCTCGATCCCAACGCGCCGCAGGGGGCATTCACCGCGGCGCGGGCCGCCAAAGACCAGGGAGTGCAGATATCGACAATCTCTTTCGGCACGCCCTACGGCACCGTCGAGTACGAGGGCGCCACCATCCCGGTTCCCGTCGACGACCAAACCCTGCAGAAAATCACCGAGATCACCAATGGCCAGGCGTTCCACGCCGACAGCCTGGAATCGCTGGAAAGCGTCTATTTGACGCTGCAGCGCCAGATCGGCTACGAAACCGTGAAGGGCGACGCCAGCCTCGCCTGGATGCTGCTCGGCGCGGCGGTCCTGGCCGGCGCGGTCCTGGCCGGCCTGTTCCTGAACAGCAGGCTGCCGTCCTGAGCGGTCAGGTGGGGAGTCGCCTGTTGATCAACAAGGCCAGCGCCGTCGCGATGAACGCGGCGATCACGCCGAGGCGAAGCCACCCGGCGCTGCCGGGACCGGGCACGGTGCGATACCCGATCTCAGTCTCGATGGCGTTGTAGCTCTTGTTGAGTTCGCCGACGTTGGTGGCGGTATAGGACTGGCCGCCGGACAGCCGGGCGATGGTTTTCATCTGATCCGTCGAAACCGGCACGGCGACCCGCTGTTTGTCCATCTCGATCTCGCCGGCCTTGGTGCCGAAGGCGATCGTCGCGATGGGAACCCCCTGATCCCTCGCCAGGCGAGCCGCGGTGTAGCAACCATCGTGCGGGTCGCTGGGATTCGACGGCTTGTTCTCGAGGCCGTCAGAAAGAAGCACGATGCGGGCCGGCGGCGGGGTGTCTCCGCCGGCAATGGCCGTGGCTCCGATCGCATGCAGGGCGGTGAAGATGGCCTCACCGGTGGCCGTGCTGTCGGCAAAGTCGAGCTTCTTCAGCGCTTCAAGGGTCGCCTGGTGCTGCGGTGTGGGCGGCACCAGTAGGTAGGGCGTGCCTGCGAAGGCGACGAGTCCGAGATTGACGCCCGGCGTCAGCTGGCTGGCGAACTGGCCGGCCGCCTCCTCGGCCGCCTTCAGCCGGTTGGGCGGGACGTCGGTTGCCCGCATGGAGTTCGACACGTCGATGACCAGCATGATTACGGCGCGGTTGCGCGGGATGCGCATGTCGTGAGTGGGGGTGCCCAGCGCAATCGTCAGCAGGACCAGGGACAGCGTAAAGACCGCGACCGGAATGTGTCGCCACCACGGCTGCGGCACCGTCGCCTCGGTGAACCGGCGCAGGCGGTGCCGGCGTCGACCCTGGACGACGAGGTAGACGGCGAGGATGGCAAGTGGGATCACGCCGAACAGCAACAGGCCCGGACGTTGGAACCCGTACAGGGGTATCGGGCCGATGCCGGGGAGCGACACTTACTCTCCTCCTCGTCTGGCCGCCCCTTGACCTACGGCGGATGCTGCCGCCAGTAAAGGCGAGTCCTGATGGCCCGTCAAACGGCGCGTTATTCGCGCCTTAACCGCCCGTCGACGAATTGCTCCAACTTCTCCCACTCCCGGACCGCCGCGGCGTACGGGGGTGCGGGCTTGGCGACCGAGTCGGGCTTCAGCACGTATGCCACCAGCTTGCCCAGGGGCCGGCCCGGGTCGAGGGCCTTGTCTATCGTGCTCTCCTGGGAGTAGTTGCCGATGTCGCGGAGCAGCTCGACGGCCAGGTAGAGCTGATCGCGATCCACCGCGTCCGGACCGTCGGCAAAATCGTCGGCCAGCCCGCTGAGCACGTAGATGGTGTCGTCGGTGACCTCGACCCGCAGGGAGCCGTCGGTTGCGGCGGTACGAATGTCGTCGTAGGTGGTCAAATCGGCCAGGTCGTGGTCGTGCTCGTCGGCGAGGTAGCGGGCCAATGCCCGCTCGGAGCCGAACACGCTGATCCGTCCGTTGCGGCCCAAGAAGGCGGGCTCTCTGTGCGCATCGTCCAGCCAGCAGCGAAGCGTGTAGAAGGTGCCGGAACTCGGTCATGATCCGAATCGGGTCGATGCCCACCTGACCCCAGAAATCCTCGTCGCTGCCCAGCACAACCGTGTCGCCGGCCGCGCGATCCTCCTCTTCGTCGGAGTCCTCCTCGGGTTCGGAGTCGTCCTCGGCTTCGGCATCGTCCTCGTCCGCAGACTCCGCGACGGACTCCTCATCGTCGGACTCGTCGTCGGGCACGTCGGCGGCTTCGGTGTCGGGCTCTTCGGCCTCTTCGGCCTGTTCGGGTTCTTCGGCGAGTTCGTCGGCCGCCTTTTCCGACAGCTCGGCATCGACCTCGGGCGTGCTGATGATCTCTTCGATCGCCTTGAGCACGCCGTCCCAGCTGCGTCCGATGACCTCGGCGATCGAATTCCAGCGTTTCTGACCGGCTTTGCCGGTGAACTCTTCGATCCCGCCGGCCACCGTGCCCAGGTTGGGGTTGCCATTGAAGAACTTCGACACCGCCGGCAGCTCGCACACCGACCCGATGGACGACACGATTCCCAGCGCGGCCGCCAGCGCGGTCACCGATTCCTCGGTCGGCTTCTCGGATACCAGCTCCTCGACAACGACCAGATCGAACCGCTTGTCGTCGGCGGGTTCGAAGCCGTGCGCGTGCGCCGAGGTGAGGTCCGTCCACCCAGGGTGGTCGACCAGATCGTTGTCTGAGTCCGAACGCACAAATGCGACCAGGTCAGCGACGGTGTCGAAGGCGTACAGGTCCTCGTCCTTGCCCAGGAACGCCTCCCACTCGTCGCCGGCGTCGCGCCAGCGGGGTGCCCACACGGTGTAGCGGTCACCGGCGGACAGGCTCAGGCGGATGGGCATGAGGTCAGCAACCATGCGGCACACAATAGCGACGGCCCGCGAAGGCGCCGGGCCCGGTAGCGGCTAGCCCGGTGACGGCGAGCGCCGGAACGGCGCGAGCAAGGAGCCGGGCAATCGAGTTAGGCGCCCCAGATGGTGGCGATCGCGGGAGCGTTCGCCGCGTTGCCCGTTTTGGGTAGCCCGTACATCTGCTCCACGGTGGAAAGCACGTTGTAGTGGCTGATCTGCTCGTTGTAGGTGCCGGGCTGCACATGCGCGCCGTAGATCACCGTCGGGATCTGGTTGCGAGGGCCGTCGTCGTCCTCGTCCCAGGTCACGATCAGCAGGCTGTTGTTGGCCACCGCCCAGTTGGCGTAGCCCGACAGCTGGCGGCTCAGCCAGGCGTCGCCCTGCGCGACGGAGCCGTCGTGCATGTTGTCGTCGTTGTTGGGAACAACGAACGAAACGGTCGGCAGATTCGCGTAGTTGCCCATCGGAAATGCGGAGAACGGCAGGGAGTTCACCGGCGGCACGTTGGTGAAGTTGGCCCAGGGCACGTGCTTGCGCGCGTACTTGCCCGCGCTGCAAGCCGTCGAGCCCACCGCGGGCAGGCCTTCGGCGTAACCGATGAAGGTGTAGCCGGCGGCGAGCAACTCGGAAGCCAGGTTCGGAGTGCTGCCGCCATTGACGGGGCACGCGTCCGTGGTCACCCCGAACGTGCTGCCGGCGAACAGCGCCAGGTAATTCGGTTCGCTCGGATGCGTTTCGGCGAACGACTGGGCCATGTTCGCGCCGTTGGCCGCCAGCGCGTTGATGAAGGGAGTCGACTTGCTGCCGATGATCCTGCCCTCGGAACGGTTCTCCTCCACCACGATCACCACGTGCGCGGGCTGCGGAATCGCGGCCGCCGCCAGGCCCACCTGCGGGAGCAGCGGGGTGGCCACCAGTCCCGCCAACGCGGCCGCACCGACCAGCCGCAGCGCTCGATATGCCCTGCCTATCAACCTTCTTGGATCCGTCATTCGGCTCAGCACTTGGGGAGTATATGGGCGGATTTGACAAGCCGACGGCGCCGACGCGGGCGTGTCAGCAGGGCCTTAACCAATCGAAGCCGGATCGTTATATAGGGTCGATTCCCGTGGAGGTGCGCGTCGTTGACCACCCGTTGGCCCTGACCCGGCTGACCGTGCTGCGCGACGAGCGCACCGACCATGCCGGGTTCCGGGCTGCGTTGCGCGACCTGAGCATGATGCTGGTGTACGAAGCCACGCGAGACGCGGCACGCGAGACTTTTCCGATCCGCACGCCGCTGGCCGAGACGCTCGGGGTGCGACTGGCCAACCCGCCACTGCTGGTGCCCGTGCTACGCGCCGGGCTGGGGATGGTCGACCAGGCGCTCGCGCTGTTACCGGAGGCCCGGGTCGGATTCGTCGGCGTTGCGCGCGACGAGGAAACCCATTTGCCTGCCGGCTATCTGGCGTCGCTGCCCGACGACCTGACCGATCTGCCGGTAATGGTCCTCGATCCGATGCTGGCCACCGGTGGGTCGCTGAAACACACGATCGGGCTCCTGCACCAACGCGGCGCGGTGGACCTGACGGTGTTGTGTGTGGTGGCCGCGCCGGAAGGCATTGCGGTACTTGAGAAAGCAGCGCCGAACGCACGGCTGTTCACCGCGGCCGTGGACGACCGGCTCAACGAGACCGCCTACATCGTGCCGGGCCTCGGGGACGCGGGCGATCGCCAATACGGGCCCCGCTAGCCTCGCCAGCTCACCAGCTCACCAGCTCACCAGCTTCGCACCGCGGAGACCAGTTCCTCTAGCAAGGCGCGGGCCCGTTCCCGGGCGGATCGCAGGTCGTCAGTCGCCGCGCAACGAACCTCCAGGTAGTACTTCAGCTTCGGCTCCGTTCCCGAGGGCCGCACCACCACCCTGGCGGACGTTTCATCGTCACCGCCGGTGAAGATCAACGCGTCGGTGATATCGGTGGTGCCGGAAATCGAGGCAGTGAATCCGGCCAGCCGGCTCGGCGGCGCCGCCCGGAGCCGCCGCATCAGTTCGGCGGCCTCGTCGGCGCCGTCGACCCGGCGCGACACCGCCGCGACGTCGTGCACGCCGTACCGCCGGGCGAGGTCGTCGAGCGCGTCGGGCACGTAGCGACCCTGCTCCTTGAGCATCGCCACCAGATCGCACACCAGTACCGCGGCGCTGATGCCGTCCTTGTCACGCACGGCGTCCGGGTCGACGCAGTGCCCGATCGCCTCCTCGTAGGCGTATATCAGGGTGCCGCCGGGCACATCGGCGTCGGCGCGTGCCAGCCACTTGAACCCGGTCAGGGTCTCGACGTGGGTCGCGCCGTAGTGCGCGGCGATCGCCGCCAGCAGCCGCGACGACACCACGGTGCTGGCCACCACCGCGGTCCCCGGATTGTCGGTGCGCGACAAGAGGTAATCGCCCAGCAGCCAACCGGTTTCGTCGCCCGAGAGCATCCGCCATTCCGACCCGGACTTCCCCGTCGGTATGCCGACCGCGCATCGGTCGGCGTCGGGATCCAGCGCGATCGCGACGTCGGCGTCGACGTCGGCGGCCAACGCGAGCAGCGCGTCGGTGGCGCCGGGCTCCTCGGGGTTGGGGAACGCGACGGTGGGAAAGTCGGGGTCGGGCGCGAACTGGGCGCCAACGGCGTGCACCTCGTGGAACCCGGCACGCCGCAGCGTTTCGACGGCGGCCGCGCCGCCGACCCCGTGCAGCGGCGTCAGGGCTACCCGCACCGAACCGGCCGAACGCCGCACCGCGGCCGCGCGCTCGATGTAGCGCTCGGCCAGGTCGGTGTCGGCGGGTGCGACCGGCGTGCGCACGATCCGGTCAGCGGGAGGCGCGGCGGCCATCGCGGCTTCGATCTGACGGTCTGCGGGGGGCACGATCTGGATGCCGCCGTCGAAGTAGACCTTGTAGCCGTTGTCGGTGCGCGGATTGTGCGATGCCGTGATCTGAATCCCGGCGGCGGCACCGGTGTGACGCACCGCGAACGCCAGCACCGGCGTGGGCACCGGGGCCGGCAGCAGCACGACCGAAAAGCCTTCGGCGGCAAGAACTTCAGCCGTCACGGTGGCGAACACCGCCGAGCCGTGCCGGGCGTCGCGCCCGACGATCACCGGCGATCCGGCCAGCCCGCGATCGGTCAGCACCCGTGCCACCGCCCAGGTGGCGCGCGACACCACCGCGACGTTCATGGCGTCGGGGCCGCCGCGCACCGGACCGCGCAACCCCGCGGTGCCGAACGCCAGCGGGCGGGCGAACCGCGCCGCGAGCTCGTCGGGACCGCAGGCCGCGAGCTCGGCGGCGGTCGTCGGGTTCGGATCGTGCGCGATCCATTCCTCGGGCGTCACGTCGTCAGAACCGGGCGATGACCGCGGCCAGCAGCGCGCCCATCCGGCTTGCCGACGCGGCGCCGGCGGCGAGCACCTCCGCATGGCTCAACGGGTGTCCTGTCATCCCGGCGGCCAGGTTCGTCACCAGCGACACTCCCAGCACCTCGGCGCCGGCGGCCCGGGCCGCGATGGTTTCGTGCACCGTCGACATGCCCACCATGTCGGCGCCCAACATCCGCAGCATCCGGACCTCCGCGGGCGTCTCGTAGTGCGGTCCGGGCAGGCCGGCATACACGCCTTCGGTCAGCTCCGGGTCGGCCCGTCGGGCGAGTTCCCGTAGCCGCGGTGCGTAGGCGTCGGTGAGGTCCACGAACTGCGGGCCGACCAGCGGTGACCGCGCCGTCAGGTTCAGGTGGTCGCTGATCAGCACCGGCTGGCCGATTGCCATGTCCGGGCGCAGGCCACCCGCCGCATTGGTGAGCACGACGATGCGCACCCCGGCCGCGCAGGCCGCCCGAACCGGGTGCACGACGTGGCACAGGTCATGCCCCTCGTAGGCGTGCACGCGACCTACCATCACCAGCACCCGGTGCCCACCGATGCGCACGGACAACAGTTCGCCGGTGTGCCCGACGGCGGTCGGCGGCGCGAACCCGGGCAGCTCGGCCTGGGGCAGCACGACGGTCGGCGAGCCGAGCGCCGCGACCGCCGGCCGCCATCCCGATCCGAGGATGACGGCGACGTCATGCCGGTCGACCCCGGTGCGCTCGGCGATGGCCTGTGCCGCCTGCCGCGCGAGTTCGTCGGCATCGGGCGCGGGGTCGCTCACAGTGCGCGAGCCTAACTCGCCAGCACTCGGGCGCTGCGGTGAGATACTGCGAGGATGGCCACCGACACCGCATTGGACAGCGTCGAGGATGCCGTGCGGCGCCGCGGTGCCGACCTGGTCGAGTTGTCCCACGCCATTCACGCCGAGCCTGAGCTGGCGTTCGCGGAGCATCGCAGCTGCGCGAAAGCCCAGGCGCTGGTCGCCGAACGCGGTTTCGAGATCACCGCGCGTGCGGGTGGTTTAGACACCGCCTTCCGCGCCGACTTCGGCAGCGGACCGCTGGTGGTCGGGGTATGCGCCGAGTACGACGCGCTGCCCGAGATCGGGCATGCCTGCGGCCACAACATCATTGCGGCGTCCGCGGTGGGCACGGCGCTGGCGCTGGCGGAGGTGGCCGACGAGCTGGGCCTGAGGGTCGCGCTGGTGGGGACGCCCGCCGAGGAGGCCGGCGGCGGGAAGGCGCTGCTGCTTCGGGCCGGGACGTTCGACGACGTCGCGGTGGCCGTGATGCTCCATCCCGGGCCGACCGACATCGCCGCGGCACGCTCGCTGGCACTGTCCGAGGTGACCGTTGACTACCGCGGCAAGGAATCGCATGCCGCCGTCGCGCCGCATCTGGGGGTCAACGCCGCCGACGCCGTGACCGTCGCGCAGGTGGGCATCGCGGTCCTGCGGCAGCAACTGGCGCCGGGGCAACTGGTGCACGGGATCGTCACCAACGGCGGGCAGGCCGTCAACGTCATCCCGGGGCACGCGACGTTGCAGTATGCGATGCGGGCGCTCGACTCCGATTCGCTGCGAGAGCTGGAGGGCAGGATGTTCGCGTGCTTTGCCGCAGGCGCACTGGCCGCCGGGTGCGAATACGAAATCGACAATCCGGCGCCGGCGTACGCGGAGCTCAAACCCGACCAGTGGCTGGCCGACGTGTGTCGGGAGGAGATGCGCCGACTCGGACGCGAGCCGGTGGCGCCCGAGATCGAGGTGCGGCTGCCCATGGGCAGCACCGACATGGGCAACGTGACGCAGGTGCTGCCGGGGATTCATCCGGTGATCGGCGTCGACGCCGGGGGCGCCACGGTGCACCAGCGCGCCTTCGCCGCCGCCGCCGCGGGTCCCAGCGCGGACCGCGCGGTCGTGGAGGGCGCGATCATGCTGGCGCGCACGGTCGTTCACCTGGCCCAGACCCCCGGCGAACGCGACCGGGTGGTTGCCGCCCAGCAGCGCAGGCATAGCGGGGCACCGGCATGAGCCTCACCGACACCGCCGAAACCTGGTTGGCCGGCCACCACGACGACCTGGTCGCCTGGCGCCGGCACATCCACCGCTACCCGGAGTTGGGCCGGCAGGAGTTCGCCACCACGCAGTTCGTCGCCGAGCGGTTGGCCGACGCGGGGCTGAACCCGAAGGTGCTACCCGGCGGGACCGGGTTGATCTGCGATATGGGCCCCGAGCACGAGCCCAGGATCGCGCTGCGGGCCGACATGGACGCGCTACCCATGGCCGAGCGAACCGACGCCCCGTACGCCTCGACCATGCCCAACGTCGCGCACGCCTGCGGGCATGACGCGCACACCGCGATCCTGTTGGGCACGGCCCTGGCACTGGCGTCCGTGCCCGAGCTGCCGGTCGGGGTGCGGCTGATCTTCCAGGCCGCCGAGGAGTTGATGCCCGGCGGGGCGATCGACGCAATCGCGGCCGGGGCGCTCGCCGGGGTGTCGCGGATCTTCGCCCTGCACTGCGATCCCCGACTCGAGGTCGGCAAGGTCGCGGTGAGACACGGCCCCATTACCTCGGCGGCCGATCAGCTGGAGATCACGCTGCATTCGCCGGGCGGGCACACCTCGCGGCCCCACCTGACCGCCGACCTCGTCTACGGCCTCGGCACGCTGATCACCGGGCTGCCGGGGGTGCTGTCGCGCCGCGTCGACCCGCGCAACGCCACGGTGCTGGTGTGGGGCGCGGTCAATGCCGGTCTGGCCCCCAATGCGATTCCGCAAACGGGCGTGTTGGCCGGCACCGTGCGCACCGCGAGCCGCCAGACGTGGATCGGCCTCGAGGAGATCATCCGGGAGACGGTGTCCGCGCTGCTATTGCCGCTGGGCATCGAGCACACGCTGCAATACCGGCGCGGCGTGCCGCCGGTGGTCAACGAGGACGTCTCGACGCACATCCTCACCCACGCGATCGAAGCCGTCGGCCCCGACGCGGTTGCCGACACGCGGCAGTCGGGTGGGGGCGAGGATTTCTCCTGGTACCTCGAGGAGATTCCCGGCGCGATGGCGCGATTGGGCGTGTGGTCGGGCGAGGGGCCGCAGCTGGACCTGCACCAGCCGACGTTCGATCTCGACGAGCGGGCCCTGGCGATCGGGCTGCGCGTGATGGTCAACATCGTCGAGCAGGCGGCGCTTTTCTAGAACCCCTCAAGCGCGAGCGTGCGTGTCTGTACGACGACACGCCGCGCAAACCGGCATTCCACGCACGCTCGGCACGGTGCGCACAGGGTTGAATTGTGGCTCCCCAGCGGGGCCCTCGACTATGGCGACATGCACGCGGAGCTCAGCCAGTTGCTTGACGCGCAAGGCGGAGTCGTGACTTCCGCCCAGGCGCTGCAGTTCCTTTCACGCCGGGGGTTAGAAGCCGAGCTGAATAGTGGCGGGCTGCAGAAGGTTTGGTATGGCATCTACGGCCACGGCGAGGTGAACACGGCACTGCGATGCGCGGAGTTGATCTGGCGGCCGGTACGCCGGTCGCGACATGTCTGGGCACTGCCGCCGCGGCGCATGGCTTCGACACCGAACCGACCGCGGATCTGCACGTGCTCGACCCCCCGAGGCGGCAACTGCGGTCTGGTGGCGGCCTCGTCGTACACCGGCGCGAGGGAGCGCCACTGACCCTGGTCGCGGGACGGCCTGCCACCACGGCCGCGTGGACGGCGATCGAGGTCGCCCGTGGCCTGCGCCGGCCGAGGGCGCTGGCGACACTCGACGCTGCGCTGCGCAGCGGCGCGTGCGATCGCGGTCAACTGAATCGGGCGGTCCGGCGGCAGTCCGGGCGTCGCGGCATCGTTACCGTGCGTGAGCTGCTTGGTCTGGCCTCCCCGAAGGCGGAGTCGCCGATGGAGAGCGAGGCCCGGCTGGTCATGATCGACGGCGGCTTGCCGCCGCCGGTTCTGCAATACGAGGTCGTGGACCTGCAGGGGTGCATCTGGCGGCTCGACTTTGCCTGGCCCGAACTACGGGTCGCTGCCGAGTACGACGGCGTCGACTGGCACAGCGGGCCGGACGCGTTTCTCCGGGACCGGCGACGTTCGTCTGCACTCCAAGAGCTGGGGTGGTTGATAGTGCCCATCATTGCCGAGGATGTCAGATATCGGCCGCGCGAACTGATCCGCCGGCTCGAGACGCGTCTGCGAAGGGCCGCGTGACGCCTTCGCGAAGGTGCGCGGAATGCCGGCTCTGACGGCGTGTCGGCGTGCAGACACGCACGCTCGCGAAGGAACTAGGCGCTGGTCCCCGGGCCGACGTTGTCCGCCGGGCGAGTCCGCAGGTCATGCACGTAATCCTCTGGTGCACCGGCGGTTTCGGCGGCATCGGCCATCACGCCGAGGTAGCGCGCCGATGGCAGGCCGCCCTCCCAGGCGTCCAGCACATACAGCCACGCCAGCGCGGGATCGGTGGTGGTGTCCGAGGAAATCCGCTCCACCCGGCATCGGATCTTCGTGTGCACGCCGAACTCGGAGCCCTCCCACCGGTCGAGGTTCTTCTCGTCCGAGGACGTCACGTCGTAGAGAACGACAAACACCTTTGAATCCGGATCCTCGACGATGGTGGCCAGCGCCCCCTCCCAGCCGATGTCCTCGCCGCCGAACGTCAACCGCCACCCGTGCAGCCACCCCGTTCCGGCCATCGGCGAGTGCGGTGCACGCTTCAGCATCTGTTCGGGATCCATGTTCGACCCGTACGCGGCGTAGAGCGGCACGGGAAAAGCTTAAACGGCACCCGCTCGGGTGGTACCTACCCCGCACGCCGCGCTGCGGGATGCCCCGTCGCGCGGTTAGGTTAGGGCTTGTGGTGACCCGCATCGTGATCCTCGGTGGCGGCCCGGCCGGTTACGAGGCCGCGCTCGTCGCCGCCACCTCACACCCGGACACGACCCAAGTCACCGTGATCGACTCCGACGGCGTCGGGGGCGCGGCCGTGCTGTACGACTGCGTGCCGTCCAAGACGTTCATCGCGTCCACCGGGCTGCGCACGGAACTGCGTCGGGCTCCTCGGCTGGGGTTCGATATCGACATCGACGACGCCAAGATCTCGTTGTCGCAAATCCACGCGCGGGTCAAGGCGCTGGCGGCGGCGCAGTCGGCCGACATCAAGGCCCAGCTGCTCAGCGTGGGTGTCCACGTGGTCGCGGGCCGGGGCGAGCTGTGCGACTCCGCGCCCGGCCTGGCCCGCCACCGCATCAAGGCCACCGCTGCAGACGGCACCACCAGCGAGTGCGAGGCCGACGTCGTGCTCATCGCGACCGGCGCCAGCCCGCGGATCCTGCCGTCGGCCCAGCCGGACGGCGAGCGCATCCTGACCTGGCGGCAGCTCTACGACCTGGAGGCTCTGCCCGACCACCTCGTCGTGGTCGGCTCCGGGGTCACGGGCGCAGAATTCGTCAGCGCCTACACCGAGTTGGGTGTGCAGGTGACCGTGGCGGCCAGCCGGGACCGGGTGCTGCCATACGAGGACGCCGATGCCGCGCTGGTACTGGAAGAGTCGTTCGCCGAACGCGGCGTCCGACTGTTCAAGAACGCCCGGGCGGAGTCGGTCACCCGCACCGACGGCGGGGTCCTGGTCACCATGACCGACGGCCGCACCGTCGAGGGCAGCCACGCCCTGATGACCATCGGGCTCGATCCCCAACACCGGCGGCCTCGGCCTGGAACGGGTCGGCATCGAGCTGGGGCGCGGCAACTACCTGAAGGTGGACCGGGTTTCGCGCACCTCGGTGCCCGGGATCTATGCCGCCGGCGACTGCACCGGCCTGTTGCTGCTGGCGTCGGTCGCCGCCATGCAGGGCCGGATTGCGATGTATCACGCGCTGGGCGAGGGCGTCAGCCCGATCCGGTTGCGCACGGTCGCGGCGACGGTGTTCACCAGGCCCGAGATCGCCGCCGTCGGGGTGCCGCAAACGATGATCGACGACGGTTCGGTGCCCGCCCGGACGATCATGCTGCCGCTGCGGACCAACGCGCGGGCCAAGATGTCGGGGCTGCAGCAAGGTTTCGTCAAGGTCTTCTGCCGGCAAATCCACCGGCGTGGTGATCGGCGGCGTGGTGGTGGCGCCGATCGCCTCCGAGCTGATCCTGCCGATCGCCGTGGCGGTGCAAAACCGCATCACGGTCAACGAATTGGCGCAGACGCTGGCCGTTTACCCGTCGTTATCGGGTTCGATCACCGAGGCCGCCCGCCGGCTGATGGCCCACGACGATCTGGACTGAACTACGCGTGACCAAGGCTCAGAAAGAGAAAGAACCTCGAAAGACAGAACGTAGCCTGATGGAGCAACGTCCTACTGACGAGTAACCGACAGGAATTCCCCCAATGAGGAGTCCTCTGCCGTGAGCAACCCGATTCAAGCACCACGGAGCGCTCAGACCTGGGCGGCTTCCTCGCTTGGACCCCGGCAGCGCGCGCTGGCCTGGGAGCGGCTTGGCACCGAGCAGTTCGATGTGGTGGTCATCGGCGGCGGCGTGGTGGGTTCCGGGAGCGCGTTGGATGCCGCCACGCGCGGCCTCAAGGTGGCGCTGGTCGAGGCGCGCGATTCCGCGTCCGGCACCTCAACCGCTCGTCGAAGATGTCCCACGGCGGGCTGCGCTACCTCGAGCAACTGGAGTTCGGGCTGGTGCGCGAGGCGCTCCACGAGCGTGAACTGACGCTGACCAAGCTGGCGCCGCACTTGGTCAAGCCGCTGCCGTTTCTGTTTCCGCTGACCAAGCGGTGTGGGAGCGTCCTTACACCGCGGCCGGCATCTTCCTCTACGACCGTCTCGGTGGTGCGAAATCGGTTCCGCGCGCAAAAACATTTGACCCGCGCCGGCGCCCTGCGGTTGAGCCCGGGCCTGAAGCGCAGCTCATTGATCGGTGGGATTCGCTACTACGACACCGTCGTCGACGACGCCCGGCACACCATGACGGTCGCGCGCACCGCGGCGCATTACGGCGCGGTCGTGCGGTGCTCCACCCAGGTGGTCGCGTTGCTGCGCGAGGGCGACCGGGTGACCGGGTGCGGGTCCGCGACTCCGAGGACGGCGCCATCACCGAGGTTCGCGGCCACGTCGTGGTCAACGCGACCGGGGTGTGGACCGACGAGATTCAGGCGTTGTCCAAGCAGCGCGGGCGGTTTCAGGTGCGCGCCTCCAAGGGCGTGCACGTGGTGGTGCCGCGGGACCGGATTGTCAGTGACGTGGCGATCATCCTGCGCACCGAGAAGTCGGCGACGTTCGCTATCCCGTGGGGCAGCCACTGGATCATCGAGCAGGGCAACTCCTGGCGACGCTGGATGATTCCGATGCACGCCGCGCCCTGATTCGGCCAAGGCAGACCGCGATGCCTCGCAGGCCGCCATTGCCGATTTCGAAGTCCAATTGAAAAATGCCGAGATTGAGCTTCGGCGCACCCAGCAGCTGGTTAAGGAAGGCGTGACGCAGCAGGCCCTGGATCTAGCGGAGACCAACGCCGACAGCTTGCGCGCAAAAATCACCTTGGCGAAGCAGCAGGTGTTGTCGTCCGAAGCGCGCATTCGCGAGCAGCAAGCCGTGGATAATTGCACGATTCGCGCGCCATTCGCGGGGATTGTGGTTTCCAAGGACGCACAGGTGGGCGAAATGGTCTCTCCCATCTCGGCTGGCGGCGGGTTTACGCGCACCGGCATCGCCACCATCGTGGATCTGCACTCTAATGAAATCGAGGTGGACGTCAGCGAAGCCTATATCGCCAGGGTGCAGGCAGGCCAGCCGGTTACCGCGGTGCTGGATGCCTATCCGGATTGGCAGATTCCCGCGCGGGTTCGCACCGTGATTCCCACGGCGGACCGTCAGAAAGCTACCGTAAAAGTCCGAATTTCGTTCACCGACGCCACGCACAAGAAGTTGATTGATCCGGCCGCGGAGACAAAGATCCTTCCCGACATGGGCGTGAAGGTGACATTCCTGGAAGAAGAGAAGCCCGGTGCGGAGAAGGAAAAATCCGCGGCTGTAGCCATAGTGCCGCAAAGTTCCATCCATCAGGACAATGGCTCCAAATATGTATTCGTGGTGAAAGGCGATACGCTCGAGCGGCGCGCTGTGACGTTGGGTGCCAACCGTGGCGGCGACGTTGAAATCACCGCCGGGCTGCAGCCGGATTCCCTTGTGGTGGTAAAAGGCCCCGATTCCTTGCGTGATGGGCAACAAGTCCAGATTAAACAATAGGAGCGCTTCCCATGGTGAAAGTAGACGGCAGTGGCGGAAACGAAAGCCTCATCCGCGTTCGCGACCTCGATAAAACTTATCGTCGCGGCGGCGAGGAAATTCACGTCCTGCAGGGGCTGAAGTTTTAGGGACGTTGCAAGTAGATGGAGCGGCAGACTTCGATAGCACCGTACAAATTGACGGAACGCTCTCTATTAACTCAA
>CAVPFT010000088.1:0-7871 GCA_963703795.1 uncultured Actinomycetota bacterium
GCGCTAATCCTTGACGGCGCGGCGGTCCTGGTGGAAGTACGTGTATCCGGTTGTGGCCGCGCACACGACGGAGGCGACCACCAACATCCACGTGCCGTTCACAACCAGGCTGATGCAGCCACCAACGGCGCCGCCCAACATGAAGCTGGCGAACAGCAAAAAGTAGCCGAGCCAGTCCGCCGCCGTTCCGCCGGCGATGTGGCGTTCGATGCCCTGGCCCATCTTGACCAGCGTGCCGGTCACATAGCTCAACGGCACCGACACCTCGCCGTCCTTGACGAACGACGTGTTCAACGCGCCAACACCGAAGACCACCAACATGATTGGCGCGAAATCGAGCATTTGTTCTTCCCATCCTTCGTCGATGACGTCTACCACGGTGGCCGCCACCAGACTGAAGGTCGCCAGCATGGTCGGTCCATGCGGGTGCCCCGTCCAGAAATGTCTTCGGAACACCGAGGCGACCACCACACCCGCGACGAAGCACGCCATTAGCACCCCGGCCGAGATCGCCAGCCGCACGTCGTGGCGGAAGTACCCCAACACGGCGCGCTGGGCATTACCGGTCATGAACGTCACGAAATATCCGGCGGAATGGGTAAACGCGGTGGCTCCCAGCACACCGGCCAACGCGGCCAACACCCACGACAACCTCGACTCGCTATCGAAAATCTCACTCGCCACGCCGACATGCTTTCAGACGCCGGCGGTGGGCGCAGCGAAGATGATCTAGGCGGCGGTGAGCCGCGCGATGGAGCGCAACGGGATCGGCAGCCAGCCGGGCCGGTGCCGCGCCTCGTAGCCGGCCTCGTAGACGGCCTTGTCGAGTTCGTAGGCGGTCAGCAGCTGAGCCGAATCCCGCGGGTCAATACCGGACACCGCCGCGTAGCCGTCGCAGAACGCGCTGCGATTTCGCTCGACCCACTCGCGGGCGCGGGCGGCCAGCTGCTTGTCGTCGGCCTGGTCGACCAGCGGCCCGTAGGCGGCGTACTCGAAGGAGCGCAGGACACCGGCCACGTCGCGCAACGCCGAATCCGGCGCCCGGCGCTCCTCGAGCGGCTGGCCGGGCTCGCCCTCGAAGTCGATCAGCAGCCAGCTTTCCGGGGTGCGCAGCACCTGTCCCAGGTGCAGATCACCGTGCACGCGCTGAACGGTGATCGTCTCGCCCGCGAGTTTGTGGAATCGCTCCTCGATCGTTGCCGCGTACTCCTCCAGTTCGGGAACCAACGCCACGGTCGACGACAGCCGCGCCAGCACGGTGTCCACCGGGAACGCCGCCTGCGCCGTCCCGAGGCAGTCGGCCAGCGTGGCGTGCACGGAGGCAACGGCTTCGCCGAGCCGGTTGGACTCACCGGCGAAGTCGCCGCCGACTTCGTAGGCGTACAAGTCACCCTCCGCGAACAGGTCACGAACGCTGGCGGTGGCCATTGCCCAACCCTCGGCGGCGTTGGACGCAAACTCGGTCACCATGCCGAGGGGGCACACGTTGTCAGTTTCCGGGTCACCCCCCGCCGAATTGTCAGCGCCCGCGGCCGCAAGCTCGTAGGTGCCGAGCAACCGGGCCACGTGCGGGTTGGCGGCGCGCGCCAGCACGCGGTTCAGTTCGATGTCGGGATCGATGCCGCTGCTGACCCGGCGAAACACCTTGAAGACGGCGCGTCGATCGAAGATCACGCTGGTGTTGCTCTGCTCGGCGTCGGAGACGTGCGGCATCGCCTCCAGCGGCAGCTCGACGTCCGGTTCTTTGGCGAATTTCACTTGCGCACCGGACGAACCGCGCACGGCCGACTCGTCGATCAACGACAACACAAATCGCGGCGCATCGGTGTCGTACAGGGCGTCAGAGCCGGTCCGATTCTCGACGGCCCCGATCGTCGCTACATTGCTGTACTCGGACGGCGGCGCGAAATCCCATCCGACAATCACCTGGTAGCGCTCCGACGAACCGTCGGCATAGCGGGCGTCGAGCAGCACCAGGTCGAGATCGTCCCGGAGGGGGACAACTATCCCGGCGTCGGTGGCCGACAGCTCACGGTTGCGTCCGGCATACCAACGTTGCTGTGGCAACCAGTCAGACCAAGGCAGCTTGGCTGGCAGTGTCATCGGCGCCACTCCTCCTCATCGCTTCGCTCTGCATCGTCGTCGGCGCGGTCATCGGCGCCACTCCTCCTCATCGCTTCGCTCTGCATCGTCGTCGGCGCGGTCATCGGCGCCACTCCTCCTCATCGCTTCGCTCTGCATCGTCGTCGGCGCGGTCATCGGCGCCACTCCTCCTCATCGCTTCGCTCTGCATCGTCGTCGGCGCGGTCATCGGCGCCACTCCTCCTCATCGTCGGCGCGGTCATGGGTTCTCCTCAGATGCGGACAACTCGAACCAGTAGAACCCGTATCCCGGCAATGTCAGCAGGTAGGGCAGGTGGCCGATGCGGGGAAATTCGACGTGCCCGGTCAACTCCCGCGGCGTCCAGCCGTTCCAGTGCTGCAGGTTCAGCTCGATGGGCTGCGGGAATCGCGACAGGTTATTGACGCACAGTACCGTGTCGCCATCGCCCGTCGCCTGGCGCACAAACGCCAGCACCGACGGGTTCGACCCGCCCAATTCCTCGAATGTGCCGACCGCGAACGCGCGGTGCCGACGGCGCACCGCCAGCATCGTCCGGGTGAAGTTGAGCAGCGACGTCGAGGTGTCGCGTTGGGCCTCCACGTTGACGGCCTGGTAGCCATAGACCGGGTCTTGGCTCGGCGGCAGGTAGAGCCGGCCGGGGTTGGCCGTGGAAAACCCGGCGTTGCGGTCGGGTGTCCACTGCATTGGGATACGTACCCCGTCGCGGTCCCCCAACCAGATCACGTCGCCCATGCCGATCTCGTCGCCGTAGTAGAGGACGGGTGAGCCGGGAAGCGACATCAGCAACGCGGTGAACAGCTCGATCTGGTCTCGGTCGTTGTCCAGCAGTGGCGCCAGCCGGCGGCGGATCCCGACGTTGGCCTTCATCCGCGGATCCTTGGCGTACTCGGCGTACATGTAGTCGCGTTCGTCGTCGGTGACCATCTCCAGCGTCAACTCGTCGTGGTTGCGCAGGAAGATTCCCCACTGGGCCATATCGGGGATCGGCGGCGTCTGCGCCATGATCTCCGAGATCGGAAACCGCGACTCCCGGCGGACCGCCATGAAAATGCGCGGCATCAGCGGGAAGTGAAACGCCATGTGGCATTCGTCGCCACCGGTGCTGGCGTCGCCGAAGTACTCGACGACATCACCCGGCCACTGATTGGCCTCGGCCAGCAGCACCCGGCCGGGGAACTCGTCGTCGACGACCTTGCGGACGCGTTTCAGGAACGCGTGCGTCTCGGGCAGGTTCTCGCAATTGGTGCCCTCGCGCTCGAACAGGTAGGGCACCGCGTCCAGCCGAAACCCGTCGATACCCAGGTCGAGCCAGAAGCGAAGTACATCGATCATCGCCTCCTGCACGGCCGGGTTGTCGTAGTTCAAGTCCGGCTGGTGAGAGAAGAACCGGTGCCAGTAGAACTGGCGGCGGACCGGATCGAACGTCCAGTTGGACTCTTCGGTGTCGACGAAGATGATCCGGGCGTCGGTGTATTTGTCGCTCGTGTCGCTCCACACGTAGTAGTCGCCATATGGGCCGTCGGGATCGTGGCGCGACTCTTGGAACCACGGGTGCGACTCCGAGGTGTGGTTCATCACCAGATCGGTGATGACCCGGATGCCGCGCCGGTGAGCGGCGTCGACCAGCGCAACGAAGTCGTCGACGGTGCCGAATTCGGGCAGCACCTTGTAGAAGTCCCGGATGTCATAGCCGCCATCACGCAGTGGTGAGTCGTAGAACGGGGGCAGCCAAATGCAGTCGATACCGATCCACTGCAGGTAGTCGAGCCGGTCAATGAGTCCACGCAGGTCGCCGGAGCCGTCCGCATTGCCGTCGAAGAATGCCCGGACGAGCACCTCGTAGAAAACGGCGTGTTTGAACCAGGTCGGGTCGGCGGGCAGTGCGGCAGCATCGCCGAAATCGTCGGCACTCGGGTGCTCGACCACACCTCGTTCGACGTGGCTGCCCCCGGCAGGATCGTGCTCGACGGCGTCTCGTGCGTCGTTCATCAATTCCACGATGCCACGGGTACCCGAGGCGGGGCACCGGGAATCACGCCCACCAACGAGCGACGAATCACGCCGGACCGCAAACGAATTGGCCGGGAGGCGGGCATGATCCGCGCGATATCAGGCCGGAGGTCCGTCCGCCAGCGTCACGTTCGAGGTGCGGTCCTCGCCGCCCCTGGTGCGCCAGTGCAGCGCGATGGTGTCCCCGGGGTGATGTGGTACGAGCACGTCGGTGATCGCGGTGGCCCCGTTGATCGGGGCGTTGTCGACCCCGAGGATGACGTCGCCGGGGGACAGCCCGGCCCCCGAGGCGGGGCCGGTGCCGACCACGCGTTCGACCCGCGCGCCGTTACCACCGTTGTCGGTAACGCCCAGGCCGAGGAAGGCCGTCGGGCCGATGTGCACCGTGTTCGACCCGCCACCGGACCGGATCTGGCCGGCGACCCCCATCGCCGTGCCGATGGGAATGGCGAAGCCCTGTCCGCCGGACATCTTGTAGTTGTCGGTGGCGGCGGTGTTCATGCCGATCACCTGTCCGGCGCCGTTGACCATGGGACCACCCGAGTCGCCGGGCCTGATCGCGGCGTTGGCCTGGATCAACCCGCCCAGCGTCTCGTTCGCGCCGGTCAGGGTGTCGGTTGCGTTCACCGTCTGGTTGAGGGCGACGACCGTGCCGGCCACCGCGCTGGGCGTTCCGCCCTGGCCGCCGGCGTTGCCGAGCGCGACGATCGGCTCGCCGACCCCGACCCCGCCGCCGATGTTGGCGCTGGGCAGGCCGCCCCCGCCACGCAGTTGCAGGACCGCGACATCCGCGGTTCGGCTATAGCCGACCACGTCAGCCGCGTAGTTCTGGCCGTTGGCGACCGAGAACGCGCTGATTTCGGTGGCGCCCGAGATCACGTGGTTGTTCGTCAGGATCACACCGCCCGGATCGATGACGATGCCGGTTCCGGCCCCCACCGCGTTGTTGTAGCCGAATCTGGTGCTGATGTTGACCAACTGCGGCGCCACCTGCCCGACGATCCCCGAGGGGTCGAGCGGGACCATGGGGCGGTCGCCGAACCGGTCGAGCGCCAGGGTGGACGGCGAGGCGGACGCCGACCCGGTGGTCAGGCCCAGGCCCAGTCCGATCACGGCCAGCACGCTGACCAGCCATGACCACCGGACCGAGCGGCGGTGCCATTTGCTCATCCCGTTACCTCCTGCGATGCGTTAAGAACCGGAACTGGCCCAGCCTCTAGGTCTGGACGGCACGACTCAATTCGTATAACCGTAATGCAGGTAGCTATGCGCGGCGGTGGTCAGGCCCTCATTGGCTCGCTACCCTGCGGATACTTGATCACGCCCCGCCGGCCGGGGCGATGGGATGCGTCAGGTGGCGGCTGACGTCACCAACCATGTCGATGAGTGTGAGGTCGCGATAGGAAAATCGCCAGACGCCGTCGACACGCTCGAATCGGTCGTGGTAGCGGCCGGTGACGATGATCTGCAGTGGCACCCCGTCGGTCTGTTGCAGCACCGTGTAGTAGCTGCGGCAGGTCGCGGCGCCGGCGTCCTCATCGATCTCGATGATCGGATTGGTGGTCACGTGTTTGGTCCGCGGCGTCCCGTCCGGATGAAGCACGATCAGCGACCTCCAGATACCCAGCAGCCGGGCCGCATCGATCGTGTCGGTGTCCGGGCCACCGATCCGGATGCGGGCGTGCTCGAACAGCGCGGCCGCTCCGGCCAGGTCGCCGGCGTCGATGCATTCGGCGTAGCGATAGAGGAGGTTCGTGATCTGCGTCTCCGCCAGCATGGGGTTAACCTACGGCCCTAAGCTGACGAGGTGGGCGAGTTCGACCCCAAGGTCAGGTTCACACAGTCCCCGGTCGCCCGACTGGCCACGATCACACCCGAGGGCATCCCGCACCTGGTGCCGGTGGTATTCGCGGTCGACGGTGCCTCGCGGGGCGACCATGACGTCGTGTACACCGCCGTCGACGCGAAGCCCAAAACGACGCGGCGGCTGCGCCGCTTAGCCAACATCGAGAGCAATCCACAGGTCAGCCTGCTCGTCGACCACTACGCGGACGATTGGACGCAGTTGTGGTGGGTTCGGGCCGACGGTGTCGCCGCGATTCATTCCGGCGGCGAGGCGTTTGACACCGGATGCCGGTTGCTGCGCGCCAAATATCCTCAGTATCAATCCGTTCCGTTGCATGGCCCGGTGATCGCGGTCACCGTGCAGCGTTGGTCCAGTTGGCACGCCGCGCTCGCGGCGCCCGCGCCGAAACCGTAGATCAAGAAGTGGCCTTGTGTTAGGCGGCAGTTCGGGGAAAAGTTGCCTGCAGGACCCTGTGGTCTAGGACACACCACGCCGGTGGGTGGGCACGCGCCCCCGCGGGTTGGGACGAGCGAAACGACCTGCAGAAACTGGAGGAAGGTTATGGCGGACAAGGCGAACGCCTCCCAGGGTGCGGCAGCCGCCCCCACCGCGAACGGTCCGGGCGACGTTCGCAATGTGGTCCTCGTGGGACCCTCCGGGGGCGGCAAGACCACTCTGGTCGAGGCCTTGCTGGTCGCCGCCGGCGTGTTGTCCAGGCCGGGCTCGGTCACCGAGGGCAGCACCATCTGCGACTACGACGACGCGGAGATCCGGCAACAGCGGTCCGTGGGCGTCGCGGTGGCCTCCCTGTCACATGACGGCGTCAAGGTCAACCTGGTCGACACACCCGGGTATGCCGACTTTGTGGGCGAGTTGCGGGCCGGGCTGCGCGCCGCGGATTGCGCGCTGTTCGTCATCGCGGCAAACGAGGGCGTCGACGAGCCGACCAAGTCGCTCTGGCAGGAATGCAGCCAGGTCGGCATGCCCCGCGCCGTGATCATCACCAAGCTCGACCACGCCCGGGCGAACTATCAGGAGGCACTTGCCGCCGCGCAAAACGCCTTCGGCGACAAGGTCTTACCGCTCTACCTGCCGACCGCCCTACCGGCCTGCGAAGGCCTGATCGGGTTGCTGTCGCAGACGCGCTACCAGTACGCCGACGGCAAGCGGACCAGGCATGAGCCGGACGCGTCGGACGCCGACCGCGTCGAGGAAGCGCGCGGCACCCTGATCGAAGCGATCATCGAGGAATCCGAGGACGAGAGCCTGATGGAGCGTTACCTCGGCGGTGAGTCGATCGACGAGTCGGTGCTGATCAAGGACCTGGAGATGGCCGTCGCCCGCGGCTCGTTTTTTCCGGTGATCCCGGTATGCAGCGGCACCGGCGTCGGCACCCTGGAATTGCTGGGGGTTGCCACTCGCGGATTCCCGTCTCCGATGGAACACCCGCTACCGGAGGTCTTTACCCCGACTGGTGCTGCGCACGCGTCGCTGGCTTGTGACGCCGACGCGCCGTTACTCGCGGAGGTGGTGAAGACGACGTCAGACCCCTACGTCGGCAGGGTCAGCCTGGTCCGGGTGTTCTCCGGGACCATCAGGCCCGACGCGACGGTTCACGTGTCGGGCCATTTTGCGTCGTTTTTCGGCGAAGCCAACGGCAACGGCAGTTCGCATCCCGATCACGACGAAGACGAACGCATCGGAGTCCTGTCCTTCCCGCTGGGCAAGCAGCAGCGCCCCGCGCCCGCCGTGGTGGCCGGCGACATCTGCGCCATCGGCAAGCTGAGCCGGGCCGAAACCGGCGACACCCTCTCGGACAAGTCCGAGCCGCTGGTACTGAGGCCCTGGTCCATGCCCGAGCCGCTGCTGCCGATCGCGATCCAGGCTCAT